>JALUXX010000016.1 GCA_027013145.1 Gammaproteobacteria bacterium
CCATTAGACCCCACTGCCGTCTGGCGGCGGGTGTGTGAACACCTGATGACCATGCTGACGGGGGTGAACTGGCTTCGGCCTCCGCCAAATCGCCTGGCAGGGGCAGGGTAATACACGTTTTTAGGATGAGGGCTTCGACGCGGGCGTGGGACAGGCGCTGCAGCAGCGCGGCGGTCTCCGGTTGGGATCGCAGATATTCGAGCAGATCGGCGGCGAGCGCCGAGGTCTCGCCCGCAAGCCGCTCGCGGTGCCGCTCGAGCAGCCGGAAGTCGGCCTCGTACAGGCCGAGAAAACGGGCAGGCGACGTCTTCATGGCGGGCCGGGCTGCCTCCTCGCCCGGCGCGGGGGCGTGTCGGGTCCATTCCAAGAGCGATGCGCGTCGTCTCGAGTTGTCGGCATGAAGCGGATTTTCTTGATGCGTGGTCTGCAGATCGACGGCCGGCAGCGCCCGCCGGTCCGTGCGCCGCCCGGTCCGCGGGCGCCCTTGTAACGAACGGCAGTGAAAGATCTGGTTCAATTTTCGGCTCAACTGGGTAATCGAGTTGAGCTGGAAAAAGTTAGATGCGGGCCTGTACCGGTCCGATCGGGTGAAATCGCCGTCGTTACGGGATGTTCTTCAAGAACGGCTGGTGCTTACGGCTCCCGGTTCGGTCGGAGTACAGCCGCGGCGTGGTCGGCGCGGCGCCGGTAGGGTGTCAGGGCGAGGCGCGGTGCGCCGTTGGAGACGCCGATTTCCTCGTCCGTGAGATAACAGGCGGGGTCCTCGGCCCACAGGTCGCCGGTGAGTTGCCAGGCGCGCACGCGAGTGTTGCCGCCGCACACATCCAGAAACCGGCACGAGCCGCACCGCCCCGTTACGGGGCGCGGGCGTCGCTTGAGTCCGGCCAGGACCGGGTCCGAGAGGTCCTCCCATATCTCGGAGAACGGACGCCGGCGTACATTGCCGAGGGTGTGGTGCCACCAGAATGTGTCGGGATGCACGTTGCCGAGGTTGTCGATGTTGGCGATGTTCACCCCGGAGGCGTTGCCGCCCCAATGCACGAGGCGCGCGCGCAACGCCGCGTAGTGCTCGGGGAAACGTTCCCTGGCCCACAGCAGCAGATAGACGGCGTCCGCGTCGTTGTTCCCGGTGACGAACTCGCGGGATCCTCCGGCGCGCAGATCGCGCAGGCAGGCTTCGAACAAGCGATCCAACGCCCACCGCGTCGTGCGGTGCATCACGTCGTCCGTGCGATTGCGGTTGCCGCGTCCGGAGTAGTTCAGGTGTGACAGATAGAATTTGCCGATCTCCTCGCGCTCCATCAGTGCCAGGAGGGCGGGGAGTTCCGCGGCGTTGTCCTGCGTCAGGGTAAAACGCAGGCCGACGTGAATGCCCCGGTCCCGGCACAGCCGGACGGCGCGCAGTGCGGCATCGAAGGCCCCGGCTTGGCGACGGAAGCGGTCGTGCGTGGCGCCGATCCCGTCGAGGCTGATACCGACATAGTCGTAGCCGACGGCCGCGAGCGCGGTGGCGTTGTCGCCGTCGATGCGCGTGCCGTTGGTCGAGAGGCCGACGTAGAAGCCCATCGACTTCGCGCGGCGCGACACCTCGAAGAGATCGGGGCGCAGGAGCGGTTCCCCGCCCGAGAGGATGAGCACGCGCACCCCATAAGCATAGAGGTCCTCCATCACCGCCGTGACCTCCGCCGTGGACAGTTCGCCGCTGAAATCGATGTCGGCGGAAGTGGAGTAACAGTGCCTGCACGCGAGGTTGCAGCGGCGGATCAGGTTCCAGATCACCACCGGCCCGACCGGCGCCCGCTTGGGCGGGGGCTGCGAGGTCGGCGCGATCAGAGTACGGAGGTAATGGGAGAGACGCAGCACGATTCAGTCCTCTTTCCGGCGCGGGGTCACCGCGTCGATCCGCAGCCCCGACTTTTTGAGGATCCGCGTGCTGTAGAGCACGGCATGTGCGCGCGCATCCGCACCGAGCAGGGCGGCGATTCGTCCCACCTGGTCCTCCACTTCGGCGCGGGTATGTCCGTGCACCATGGCGAACAGATTGTATGGCCAGTCGGGGAACCGGCGCGGGCGCTCGTAGCAATGGCTCACGAAAGTAAGATCGGCGACGCGCCGCCCGGCGGCCTCGACGCGCTCGTCGGGCACGTCCCAGACGCTCATGCCGTTGGCGCGATAGCCCAGGGCGTAGTGGTTGGGTACCGCGGCGATCCGGCGGATGATGCCGAGTTCGAGCATGCGCTGCATCCGGTCCATGACCTCCTCCGGAGTCACGGAGAGCCGGCGGGCGAGTTCGTGATAGGGGTGCGCGCACAGCGGCAACCCCTCCTGCACGGCCACGACGATCCGGCGGTCCAATGCGTCGAGAGGGGAACCCGGGGAGGAAGGGGGAAAAGGGCCGTTGCCGGCGCGGTTGCTGTGCTTGTCCGGTGCCGGGTCCGTGGAGCGGGGCAGGGTGGCGGAGGAATGGATCTTCATCTGAAACCTCAGACCGGAAGGTACAGGCCGACGTGAAACTCGCGCCGCTTCGGCAGTCGCATCACCGGATAGCCGCTGCCGGCCTCGATCGCGACCACCACCTCAGCGATGCGCTCGGGGCGCTCGGCCGCGAGCACGAACCACAGGTTGAACTCGTGGTCACGCGCGTAGTTGTGCGCGACCTCCGGAAACGAGTTGATCAGCCCCGCCACGGCGTCGAGTTCCGCGGGGGGCACACGCATCGCGGCCAGCTCGGCTGCACCGCCCATGCGCCCGGCGTCGAACATCGGTCCCACCCGTGTCAGGACGCCGCGGTCGAGGAGATTGCGCAGACGCCTCAGGACCTCGTCCTCCGAAATCGCCAGATCCCGCGCCAGCGCGGCATAAGGGCGGGCGCGCACCGCGAGCCCCCCTTGCAGGGTGTTGATCAACGCGCGGTCGACGGCGTCGAGTTCCGTGCCCGGGTATTCGCGCGTCACATCAGGCACGGCCGGGTACCTCGGCCGGTGCCAGTGGGTAACGGGCACCGCACTGTTTGAAGCGCCGGCGGCTGAACAGGATCGCATACGCGAAGTCCTGCAGCCCGCAGCGTTGCGCCAGGGCCTCGATGTCCCGGTGCACGGATTCCCGGTCGCGTCCGTGCAGCATACAGAACAGATTGTAGTTCCAGAGCGGCGGGCGGCGTGGGCGACGGTAGCACAGCGTCGCGACGCCGTCGCGTGCGATGCAGCGCCCGCGCTCGTCCACCTCCCCGTCCGGGACGTTCCAGACGACCATGGCGTTGGCGCGGTAACCGAGTTCGTGATGCCGGACCACGACCCCGATGCGCTTGAGCATCCCTGTCTCCAGCAGGCGTGCCAGGCGCGTGACGACGTCGTTCTCACGCATCCCGATGGCGCGGGCGACGGCGGCGTACGGCCGCGGGAGCAGCGGCAGGCCGCCCTGAGTCGTGCGCAGCAAGCGGCGGTCTTCCTCACTCAGCGTGCCCAGGGCGGCTTCCCCCGCCGGTCCTCGCCGGCCGCATACCCGGCGCGGCGGCGTGCCGGCATCGGCATCGAGCGGGAAGGCGAGATCGATGTGGTAGTCCTCGATCATGGGCAACGAGAGCACCGCGAGGCCGGTGTCGGTTTCGATCCGTGCGAGTCGCTCCCGTACGCCCGCTTCGTCGTCGGCGACGAGCACGAACCAAAGGTTCAAACGGTGTTCGCGCTCGTAGTTGTGGTTGACCTCGGGTAGCGCACTGACGCGGGCGGCGACCTCGTCGAGGCGCGGCGCCGGAACCGCCATGGCCGCCAGCGTGCTCGCCCCCACCCGCTGCGGGCGCAGGACGGGCCCGACGCGACTGACGAATCCGCGCCGCTGCAGGTCGTCGAGATGGCGCAGCACGGTCGCCTCGCCGGCGCCGAGACGCTGCCCGATGGAGGCGAAAGGACGCGACACCAGCGGCAGGTCGCGCTGAAACTCGTTCAGCAGCCGCTTCTCCAGCGCTGTCAGGGAGGGGGCACGCCCGCCCCGGTGGGGGTCTCGCGGCATCTGCGCGCCTGCAGCGGCGGCGGTCATATCGTCACCCGGAGCTTCGGAGGCGCGCTGCGCAAGCACTCCGGCCCCTGCCCGGCTTCGGAGGTCTGCATGGATGGAAGCGTCTGACCGTGCGGTTCTTCGGGATGCTGCCCACCTTCGCCCCCACCCCCGTCGCGGAGGTGGGGCGGGGCGTCTCGGTACACGTCGTGGCGTGTGCTATACACATCAAATCGACCCGCCGGCGCGATGGGCTTAAGGTCCTCGCCGATCTTCCTGATTTGGAATGCCCATCTCTTTTCTCTACTCTGATCTTCTGCTCGATGCCCGGCCTTGACCAGGGTCAAGGGCCGTGGTCGCCGTCGGGCGCTTCAGCAGCTCGGGCGTCAGCGCCGACGGTCGAAGCCCTGCGCGGGGTTCGGGATCGCGAGGGCGGAGTCCGCCGATGCGAATCCGGCGCGGGCGCCCACGAACACGGCGAGGGATGCATCCAAGAGTCAATGGCTGGTGCCGGGCGAAAGGGTGATCTTGTTGTAGACGTTGTACTTGCCTACCGGTTTGCACATCGGGATACGCTTCACGACACGGAACGTGCGTGCGTCGTAGATCACGACCGCGCCCTTGCGTTCCCAGATGCTGACCCAGGCGTGGCGTCCATAACGGTCGAACTCGATGTGCATGGATGTGTGTCCGGGTTCCGGACGCAGCGTGCGTACGATTTTCAGGGTGCGCTTATCGATGACCTGCACGGCGTCGCGGTTCGGGCCGAAGACGATGTCGACCCACGCATAGGGCGTGGCCTGGTGGCTGCGGATGAAGTAGCCCGGACCGAGAGTGCGGATGTGGCGGACGACCTTCCACGTCCGCATGTCGACCACCGTGACCAGTCCCGTCTTGATGTTGGGCGAGGCGAATACCGGGTCTCCGCGGTAGTCCCACGTGATCGCCGAGCCCAGATGCGGCATGCCCGGCATCGGGATGCGCGCGACGGCCCGCCCGCTGTCGAGGTCGACGACCTCCACATGATCGGAGCTCCGCGCGCTGTAGATCAGATAGCGATAGGAGGGGTCGAGAAAGAAATCGTCGGGATAGGCACTGAGCCGGATGCGCCGTATCGACAGGTGTCGGGCAAGGTCGCGGTCACGGTAGGGGATCTCCCAGACCTCGCGTGCGTCTTTCAGGGCCGCTATGAAGGCGCCGCGCGGGCGGGCATCGTATACGGCCGAGATGCGCGAGCTGCGGCCCGACTCGGACACGGCGGGGACGATTCGCAGAGGCTCCAGCGTGCGCGCGTCCAGGACCACCAGATCATGCGGTAGGTAGTTGCCGACCAACACGTAACGATCGTCGCTGGAGAGGGCGATATTGCGCGTATTGATGCCGGCGCGCACATCCGCGACGACCTTCAGCCGGTGGAGGTCGTACTTCGTGACCCAGCCGTCGCGCGATGCGAAGTAGACGTAGCGGCCGTGACGCGAGAATTTCGGCCCGCCGTGCAGGGAGAAGTGGCTCGGGAAGCGCGTGAGGATGGTGTACGGCGGATCACCGTCGACGATCGCGACGCGATGACAGCCGCTCTCCACCACGACGAACAGATTCAGCGGATCCGCGCGGTAGACGGGTCGCGCGGGCAGGCTACCAGGGGCGAAGTATAAGCGGTGCGAGGCGCGGATCCTGCGCATCCCCCAGCGGGGCGCGCGCGCCGGCGGAGTGTAGATCAGTGCCGTGAGGGAGCGGATCTGGTCTGCCGAGAGCGTGTGCCCGAATGCCGGCATCCCGGTGCCGACGCGACCCCGCGCGATGGTCTGCGCCGCCCGCGCACGCGAGAGTCGCGTCAGGCTTCCCGGGAGCAGCGGCGGGCCGACGTCGCCCAGGCGCCGGGCGCCGTGGCAGGCCGCGCAGTGTTCGCGATAGAGCGTCCCCGCCGCGGCGGCCGGCGTAGCGGCGCGGGCCGGGGTCGCGCCGACGGCGATCGCCGCGGTGGCGAGCAAGGCGGCGGTGGTTCGCAGGCTCACCATCCGAGCTTGTAGGCCCGCGAGGTGAAAAAGATCCCGCTTGGGCGCGTGGAGCGGAACGAGGCTATGCGTCGCAGCGAGGCCGTGTCGTAGATGACCACGCGGTCGCTGTCGCGCGCGGACATCCATACCTGCGTCCCGCGCGGCGTGAATTCCATGTACATGATCCCCTTTCCGGGGTGTAGCGTGGCGATCACCCGGCGTCGGACTCCGTCGATCACCTGCACGCGGTCGTTGTGCGGAAACGCGAAATTGACCCATACCCGTCCGCTATACGGCTGGCCGACGACGAAGACCGGCTGGCCGGCGACTGGGATGCGCCCGGCGAGCCGCCAGCGTCCGGTATCGACGACCAGGACCTCGTGGTGGCCGACTGCGGGAACGAAGGCGTAGCGACCGATGAACGCCCAGCCCTCCAGGTGTGGCATCTTGTAGACGGGCAGGCGGCGTCGCCCCTTACCGTAGCCCTCCAGGATGCGCCGTACGCCGGCCTTTGGGTGCCACAGGTCGAGCAACGCCATCCCATCCTCGCCGAAAAGCCCCGCGAGGTAGTAGCGGCCGTCGGGCGTGAGGACGCCGTCGTAGGGTTCGCGGCCGACGTCGCGGAACTTCATGATGCGGGGTTCGGCGGTGCCGCCCGCATGCGCGAGATCCACCAGCCAGATCTCCCCGGCGTCGAACAGGCTGAAGACGAAGCGGTCCCCGGGTGCGCTCACCAGGCCCACCACCCGGGAAGGCTTTCCGTTCGGGCCGCGGGTGGCCATATGGGCGACCGGGGCCAGCGTGTCGGCGCGGAAGATGTTGACCCCGCCGGGATAGTAGTTCGCCGCGGCGATGAACCGCCCGTCCTGGGAGATCGCACCGCCGATGCTGTTCTTCGCTTGCATGACCCGTGCCACGATACGGGCGCGGAGCAGGTCGATCTTGGTGAGCGCCCCATCACGAGCGAAGACGTAGGCGTAGCGCTGGTCGCGCGAGAACACCACGGTCGCGTGCGACAAGTCGCCCAGCCCGGAGATCTGCGCGAGTACGCGGTCGCGGGTGGTGTCCACGATCTGCGCCTGGCCGGTGGTGCGCTCGATCACGACTCCGAGATCGCCCGTGCCGCGCAACGGCACGGTGCTGCACGCCGCAAGGAGCAGGGCGAGGAGAGTGACGAATGCGGGAAACGCCCGCGGGGTGCGGAGCGTGTGCCGCCGCGTCGTGAGCGGAGATTCAGTTGGCGGCATTCGGGAACCCCTCCTGAAGTTTCTCGACGATCCAGCGGGCGTCCGCCGGGCTGAGAAAGCGCCGCCAGGGCGGCATCGGCGTGCCGGGACGCCCGTCGAGGATCACCTGTTCGAGCATCCGCGGATCCTTGCCCCGCAAAGAGCCGGGGAGAAGGGGAGGGCCAAGACCGCCGCGCAGCTCTGAGCCGTGGCAGGACCCGCAGTCTTCGCGCACCAGTTCCGTGAGCCGGGCGCGTCGCGCCGCGGAAGGCTGTGCGCTGGACGGCAAGGATGCGCCGACCGCCCGGGAAGGGCCCCCGGGCGTCGGCGCGCACCCGCCCGCCGCGGCGAGCGCGAGCAGTCCGCACAGGCCGTGGCGCAGGCGCGGGAGGGGCGTGCCCTCAATAAATGTCATGCTGCGTATTGTACACGTTGAACTTCCCGGTCGGCGTCACCAGCCGCGGATCCTTGATGACCTTGATGGGCTTCAGTGTCCGGTCGTTGATCACGACCAACGCCGACTGCTGCTTGGCACCGTTCCATACCGAGAACCATACTTCCTTCCCATGGCGGTCGAACTCGGGCTGCACCACGCGTGCCGGCCCGGGGCCGACGTCCGCCCACTTGGCGATCGGCAGGACCTGGTAGCCCCGATCCAGGTGGTTGATGTCGAAGACCGCCACGCTATGGTGCTTGGCCGGATCGGGGTTCAGAGGATCGTCCACGTAGAGGTGATGGGAATGCGGGTTCGTCTTGATGAACAGCGCGCCGCCACCCAGACCGTGCAGGTGGCGGACGACTTTCCACGCGTAGCGAGGATGATGGACCGGGTCGGTGCCGATTACCCACACCCCGTCGTCACCGAGATCGCTGGTGGCCCATACCGGACCGTACTTCGGATCGACGAAGTTGGCGCCGCGTCCCGGATGCGGGGTCTTGCCGACCCTCACCACGCCCGCCAGGCGATCGGTCTTGGTGTCGATGACGGCGATCTTGTTGGAGGCGTTGGCCGCGTCCATGAAGTAGCGGTGCGTCGATTCGAAACCGCCGTCATGCAGGAAGCGCGGGGTCTCGATCTCCGTAACCCGCAGGTTGCGCAAGTCGGCGTAGTCGACCATGTAGACCTTCCCGGTCTCCTTGACGTTCACTAGGAACTCGGGACGGAAATGCGAGGCAACGATCGCGGCGACGCGCGGCTCGGGATGGTACTCCTCGTCGTTGTTGGAGTTCATCCCCGAGGTCATGCCGCGTGTGGAAACGATGCGCAGCGGTTCGAGGGTGTCCCCCTTCATGACGACGAACTGCGGCGGCCAGTAGTCCCCGGCGATGGCGTATTTGTCATCGTAACCCCGGAACTTGGAGGACTCCACGGAGCGGGCGTCGAGTCCGACACGGATTCGCGCCACCGTCTGCGGCTTCTTCATCCAGAGGTCGATCAGGTTGACCCAGCCGTTGCGCGAAATGACATAGAGGTAGCGTCCGCTGGCGGACATCCTCGAGATGTGCACGGCGTATCCGGTCTTGATGACGTCGACGATGCGTTTATGATCGCCGTCCACCAGCGCGATCTTTCCGGCGTCACGCAGGGTCACCGAGAACAGGTTGGCGAGGTCGAGGCGGTTCTCCTGACGGCGGGGGCGCTTCGACGGTGGCACGAGCACCTTCCAGGTCTCCCGCATCTTTTTCATGCCGAATTCCGGCGGCTGCGGCGGGGTGTGCTGGACGTAGCGTGCCATCAGGTTGACCTGCGCGTCGGAGAGCACCCCGGAAGTCCCCCAGTTCGGCATGCCCCGCGGTGAGCCGTACTTGATGAAGGTCTCCAGGTAGGCGGTGCCCTTCTTCAGGGTGAGATTCGGTGTCAGCGGCTTGCCGGTCGCACCCTTGCGCAGCGCACCGTGACAGCCAGAACAGTTGTCGAAATAGATCTTCTCGGCGCGCTTGAACTCGGAGACCGTGATCTTCGGTGCGTTCGGATGCGCGGGGTCCTGATAGATTGCGCTCCCGGACGGGGTCGGGGCGGCCGCCGCGGTGCACAACGGTAGCAGGGCGGCCAGCGGTAGCAGGTGGATGGCTTTCATGGCATCTCTCCTCGGTTTCGTCAGGTCGTGTCCGGCAACTACTGCGGGCCCACAAGGCACGCGGGCGTCACAGCGAGGTGAAGTGCATCTGTGCCCAGATCCAGAGTTTGCGGGTGTCGTGGTTGAAGGTCCCCGTGCCGGGTTCGTTGGCGTGGTAATCGGCATAGGTGAGGCCGAGGGTGTAATGGCGGGTGAAGGTGCGCTTGAGTTGCAGGTCCCACTCGTTGCCGAAGGCGGGGGCGCCGTCGTCGGGGGTGAACCGGTGGAAGACGGCATCCAGATGCGCGCCGAGGTACGCGGCGCCGGCGTGCAGGCGGAGGTCGCGCAGGCCGGCGGCGGGCGTCGTGAGGAAGACGTCGGCCCAGCCGTCGAAGGCGTGCAGAGTGGCGAGCGGGGTCTGGACGCTGTGGGTGCCGTTGCCGCCGAGGATCTCGTAGCCGGCCTTCAGGAAGAAGGGGCCGTAGGCGACGCCGCCCGTGCCGAGAAAGTAATCCAGGCCGAAGGAGGTGGGGCTGTTGCCGTAGTCGGACTGGCGGGCGTACTCCGCAGTGTAGAGCAGGCGCACGCCGGCGACGGGGAGGCGGCCGGTCAGGCGCGCGCCGTAGGTGGCGCTGGACAGGGCCGGCGCGTTGTCGAACTCCAGCAGGTAGGCGTAGCCGACGAGGGTGGCGTCGGGCAGGCCGCGCCAGGCGCCGTGGATCACCTGCGCATCGGTGTGCAACACGCCCTTGGGGGAGTCGACGCCGAAGATGCGGTTCACGCGCCATAGATAGGCATAGGTGAGCGTCGTCGCGGGCAGGGCGCCGCTGACGACGGACAACGCGTCGAAGGTCTGCTCGTTTTGGCGGAATCCGACGTTTCCGATCCAGCGGTCGTTGTCGAGTTTGATGCGCTGGCGCCCGGTGCGAAGGCGCGTGTTGAGCGGGCCGCGGTACTGGAGGTAGGCCTGGTTGACCTGGGTGAGCGGGGGGTCGGCGACGACGGGGAAGGCGGTCCGGTTGTTGACGGTATCGTTGTAGTCGTGGAGGCCGAGCACGGTGACGTTCACGCCTTCGAGAAGCAGGCTCAGGCCGTGGTAGCCGCCGGTGCGGTAGCCGAAGCGGGTACGCAGCGTGGAGGCATTGGCATCGTTCGACTTACCCGCCTGATCCACGTTCTCGAAACGGTAGCGCATATCGGCGGAGAACTTTCCGCTCGTGACCGCGTTCCACAAGGTTCCGGAGAATCCCGGAATCGGTGTAAGACCGAGTAAAAGGGCAGCGCAACCGCCCGCGGCGGCCTTGACGCTACCGGTGATTCGCTTCATTTCGAAGACCCCCAGGAGGATGCCCGCATCTGTGCCCGCTCCGATCGCGAGTGCGGGCCGTTGCTCGCAACGGTCAATGCCGCAGTTTTTAGATGTACGTATCGACGAGTGCCTTGACTTGTGTCAAGCGTCGAACGCGAGGCATCGGTGTGATCTGGAGTTTGCGCGAGCGCAAAAAAATTCGATTGCCGCGGTGGTATGTATTGATGTTGCGCATCAACGAACAAGCGCCGGATGATGCGGCGCCGATCGGCGCTCTCGGTACTGAGTCTTCCTGACCCCGGAACGGACAGGGGATGAGAGATGTGAGTGCCGGCGGACATGGTGTGAGGTTCGAGGGCATGCCCGACGAGGCGCTGAGGGTTGTGACACATGGGTTCTCTGCGGTCAGATCTCTTACTGGTTTCCGCAGGAGCGCCAGGGCCAGGCGCCGGCCTGGGTAACGCCGCGCCGGGGCCGATCGCATTCGCGCTGCCGCTGGTGATCGGGGCCTGGGAAATCGGTTGGGCCTGCCTCGCATGGGTCGCGATCCCGATGCTAGGAGCCTGCCGGGCTTAGGTATGTTCTACTGCGGCGGCTGGAGATCGGCCCGTTTTCCATTTTTTCCGATCGTTTTCGTTGAATGGCGATCACCATTCGCCTCAAACGATCGGAAAACTGTCCTCGATCTCCCGCCGCCTCGCTTCGAACAACTAAGTCCGACAGGCTCCTAGGCACGCTGCGGCTGAGCGATTTCGGCGCCTCGATGAAGCTCGCCGGCGTTTGGACCGTGGGTTTGCCGCTGCCCGCATCCCGCATCCGCTTCGCGGGTGGTACCGGGCGGACCGGTTCGGCGGCGGGCGCGTGCTGGCGCTGTCGACGTGGGGCCCGCTCGTCGCCGCCGTCGTCATGACCAGGTCGCATACGTTCGGCCTCTCCCTGCCCCGGGAGATGTTCATCGCGACCGGCCAGGGCGTGGCACAACCCGGCCGTGTTCAAGCGTATCCCCAAGGAGATCGCGGATGCGGTCGGCGGCGCGGCCGGCTGGGTGGTGGCCGCGGTGCCTTCGGCGGCTTTGTGACACCGCCCATTGGGAGGCATTTCGTGGCCGCGGCAGGCGGGATTGGCTAAACGCACCGCTTCTCCGGGGACGCAGGGAGGCCGCGGCCGGAACCGGACCGGGCCGCAGGCGGCTTGTCCCACGTGTCCGCGGCGGGTGGTGTCACAGGCCGCAGCGCGTCGTCCCCTCCGCCGCGCGTACCTTGCGATGGCGCAACACGCGGCCCGGCTCCCGTGTACGAGGATGCCCGTGAGGGTCCGCGGCAGTGCGCGGCCCGGGCGGAGATTCTGGGGTTCGGCAAGGTCTCCCTGTTCATGACGCCGGTCAATGTCAATGGACGCACTACACACCTACACTGAATGCGAGCCGGGTCCCCGGGTGTCGGTGATCCGCTCGCGGGGGAAGCGCTGATGTCGGAATCCGGGACGAGTTTTGAATTGAAGGGCAGCCCGACCAAGGCCCTCATCGGGTCGACCGTCGGTTTCTTCATCGGTTTCGGGGCTGTGTCGTTGTTCGGCCCGACGGCGCACGGCTTCATCAAGGTCATGCAGCTCACCCCGACGCAAGTGGGATTTCTGGTGGCGATCCCGATGCTCACTGGATCGCTGCTGCGTATCCCATTCGGCGCCTGGGTCGACAGGAACGGCGGAAAGCTGCCGTTCCTGGTGCTCCTGATCGCATCGGTCGTAGGCATCGCGGGCCTGTACTGGATGCTGCTGACCCTCTATCCGGATCGGTTGACGCAGGCGCACTACCCCTGGCTGCTCCTGTTCGGGGCGCTCGGCGGCTGCGGCATCGCGACCTTCTCGGTCGGGATCGGTCAGGTCTCCTACTGGTTCCCGCGGCGCCGCCAGGGGTGGGCTCTGGCCGTCTACGCCGGGCTGGGCAATACCTCGCCGGGACTGGTGGCGATCGTCCTGCCGCTGATCATTGCGGCCGGTGGCCTGTGGATGGGATATTTCGTTTCCCTGATCATCGTCGTGACCGGCATCGGCGTCTACTGGGCGATCGGATACAACGCCCCGTATTTTCAACTGCTGCATCACGGAGTGCCCGCCGGCGAGGCGGTCGAGGCCGCGCGCGCGCATGATCAGGAGTTGTTTCCGGCGGCGAGCGTGACGCGGACCCTGATCGACTCGGCGGCGAGCTGGCGCACCTGGCCGCTGGTGATCCTCTACTTCACCACCTTCGGCGGTTTCCTCGCCCTGACGGCTTGGTTGCCCAACTTCTGGCAGTCCTTCTATGGCAGCTCGCATATTACGGCGGTCGCGCTCACCGCCGGATTCTCGCTGTTCGCCTCGGTGATCCGCGTTCCCGGCGGGAGTTGGGCCGACCGGTTCGGCGGCGAGATCGTCGCGGGCGCTGCGATTGCGGTCCTTCTCGTCGGCGCGTCGATCATGACCGTTTCCGGATCCTTCTGGCTCACGGTCGTGGGTGAGGTTCTGGTCGGAGCGGGTATGGGCGTGAACAACGCCGCCGTCTTCAAGCTGGTGCCGAGATACGTGCCGGATGCGGTCGGCGGGACGGCCGGATGGGTGGGCGGTCTCGGGGCGCTCGGCGGGTTTGCGGTTCCCCCGTTGCTGGGTCGGATCGCGCAGTCGATGGGGCCGGTGGGGTATGCCCGCGGCTACGTCGTGTATGTCGCCCTGGCGCTGATCAGTCTCGCCTTCGTCGCGCTGCTTTACTTCACGCGGTCGGGCGTCCGTGAACACGATGGGGTCGCGCCCGCCCGTACCTAGTGTGGCGCGTGGCGTTCGTTGAACGGGTGGGGTGAATTCGCATGAGCCACTTTCTGGATCGGTTGCTGTTTTTCCGCAAGGTGAAGGGGGAGTTCGCGGGCGGGCACGGGCAGACCACGCGCGAGGACCGGGCGTGGGAGGAGGCCTACCGCCAGCGCTGGCAGCACGACAAGGTCGTGCGCTCCACGCACGGGGTGAACTGCACCGGGTCGTGCAGTTGGAAGATCTATGTCAAGGACGGGCTGGTGACCTGGGAGACGCAACAGACCGACTACCCGCGTACGCGTCCGGACCTGCCCAATCACGAGCCGCGCGGTTGCCCGCGCGGCGCGAGCTACTCGTGGTATCTCTACAGCGCCAACCGGCTGAAACACCCGATGGTGCGCGCAAGGCTGCTGCGCCTGTGGCGCGAGGCGCGCGCGGCGAACGCGGATCCCGTGGCGGCCTGGGCGTCCATCGTGGAGGACCCGGCGAAAGCGCGTGAATACAAGGCGCGGCGCGGGCTCGGCGGGCTCGTGCGTGCGGGCTGGGAGGAGGTCAACGAGATCATCGCTGCGGCCAACGTGTACACCGCGAAACGCTATGGGCCGGACCGCATCATCGGCTTCTCGCCGATCCCGGCCATGTCGATGGTCTCCTACGCCGCCGGCAGCCGCTACCTGTCGCTGATCGGCGGCGTGTGTCTGTCGTTTTACGACTGGTACTGCGACCTGCCGCCCAGTTCGCCGATGACCTGGGGCGAACAGACGGACGTGCCGGAGTCGGCGGACTGGTACAACGCCAAGTTCATCATGATGTGGGGATCCAACGTCCCGCAGACGCGCACCCCCGATGCGCACTTCATGACCGAGGCGCGCTACAACGGCACCAAGATCGTCGTCTGCTCACCGGACTACGCCGAGGCGACGAAGTTCGCCGACCTGTGGCTCTCGCCCAAGCAGGGGACGGACGCGGCGCTCGCCATGGCCCTCGGTCACGTCGTGCTCAAGGAGTTCCATGTCGAGCGCCCGACGCCGTACTTCGTGGACTACTGCCGCCGGTACACGGACATGCCCATGCTGGTCGAGCTGGAGCCGGGCGGGCCGGGGGGGCTCACGCCCGGCCGCTACCTGCGGGCGTCGGACCTCGACGGCGCATGCGGGCAAAACGGGCATGCGGATTGGAAGACGCTCGCCTGCGCGGAGGCGGACGACCGCATCGTCGCCCCGCAGGGTTCGATCGGTTTCCGCTGGGATAAGAGCGGGCGCTGGAACCTCGAGGAGCGCGACGGCACCTCCGGCGAGGAGGTCCGTCTGCGCCTGAGCCTGATCGGTGCGCACGACAAGGTGGCGGAGGTGGCCTTCCCCTACTTCGGCGGGGTGGCGCATGAGTTCTTCTCCGCCAATGGCGCATCCCCGGAGATCCTCCTGCGCAAGGTGCCGGCGCGGCGCGTGCGCCTGGCGGACGGGCGCGAGGTGCTCGCGGCGACCGTCTTCGATCTGCTCGTCGCGCATTACGGCGTCGACCGCGGCCTGGACGATCCCGGGACGGCGAAGACCTACGAGGACGACATGCCATATACGCCGGCGTGGCAGGAGCCGATCACGGGGGTGAAGGCTGCCGACGTCATCCGGGTCGCGCGCGAGTTCGCGGACAACGCTGCGCGTACCGAGGGCCGCTCCATGGTGATCCTGGGGGCGGGCCTCAACCATTGGTATCACATGGACATGAACTACCGCGGCATCATCAACCTTCTGATGATGTGCGGGTGCATCGGACAGAGCGGCGGGGGCTGGGCGCACTACGTCGGCCAGGAGAAGCTGCGCCCGCAGGCGGGCTGGCTCCCGGTCGCTTTTGCGCTCGACTGGGTGCGCCCACCGCGGCAGATGAACGGGACCTCGTTCTTCTACGCCCACACCGATCAGTGGCGCTACGAGAAACTCAAGGTCGATGAGATCCTTTCGCCGCTCGCGGACCCGCAGCGCTGGCAGGGCAGCCTTATCGACTTCAACGTGCGCGCCGAGCGCATGGGCTGGCTACCCTCGGCGCCGCAGCTCGATCGAAATCCGCTGGAGGTCGTGCGCGCGGCGCGTGCCGCCGGCCGGGACCCCAAGGAGTACGTGGTCGAGCAGTTGCGCGCGGGCACCCTGCGCATGGCCTGCGAGGATCCGGATCATCCCGATAATTTCCCCCGCAATCTGTTCGTGTGGCGCTCCAACCTGCTCGGCTCCAGCGGCAAGGGTCACGAGTACTTCCTCAAGCATTTTCTGGGCACCAGCGACGGTGTGCAGGGCCGCGACCTGGGTGAGGACGGTGCGCAGCGCCCCACCGAGGTCGTCTGGCGCGAGCCGGCCCCCGAGGGCAAGCTGGATCTATTGGTGACCATCGACTTCCGGATGTCGACCACCTGCCTGTACTCCGACATCGTGCTGCCGACGGCGACCTGGTACGAGAAGGACGATCTGAACACTTCCGACATGCACCCCTTCATCCATCCGTTGTCGGAGGCGGTGGATCCGGCCTGGGAGAGCCGCTCGGACTGGGAGATCTTCAAGGGGATCGCGGCGGCGTTCTCGCGCGCCGCCGAAGGGCACCTCGGCCTGGAGGAGGATATCGTGGCGGTCCCGCTGCTCCACGATACGCCGGCGGAACTCGCCCAGCCCAAGGACGTGCGCGATTGGAAGAAGGGCGAATGCGACCCGATCCCGGGGCGCACCATGCCGGGGTTCGCCGTCGTGGAACGCGACTACCCCGCGACCTACCGGCGCTTCGTTTCGGTAGGACCGCTGCTCGATAAGCTGGGGAACGCGGTCAAGGGCGTCTCCTGGGAGACGGCGGGCGAGATCCAGGGGCTCGGGGAACTCAACGGCAGGCACGCGGCGGGCGAGGGCGTCGAGGGGCGGCCGCGGATGGAAACCGCGATCCAGGCCGCCGAGACGATCCTGAGCCTCGCGCCGGAGACCAACGGCGAGGTCGCCGTGAAGGCCTGGGCGGCCCTCGAACGGGTTACCGGGCGGGAGCACGCGCATCTCGCGGCCCCCAAACGTGACACCCGCATCCGTTTCCGCGACATCCAGGCGCAGCCGCGGAAGATCATCACCGCCCCGACCTGGTCCGGAATCGAGAGCGAGGAGGTCTGCTACAACGCCGGTTGGACCAACGTGCACGAGCGGATTCCGTGGCGCACCCTCACGGGGCGCCAGCAGTTCTACCAGGACCACGAGTGGATGCGGGCCTTCGGCGAAGGCTTCGCGCAGTACCGCCCGCCGGTGAATACGCGGACCTGGCAGAACATCGCCGAACGCCGTCCGAACGGCAACCGCGAGATCGTGCTGAACTGGATCACGCCGCACCAGAAGTGGGGCATCCATAGCACCTACAGCGATAACCTCCTGATGCTCACGCTCTCGCGCGGCGGTCCGATCGTCTGGATCTCCGAGGTCGACGCGCGCAAGGCCGGTATCGTGGACAACGACTGGATCGAGGTGTTCAACGTCAACGGCGCGGTGGTCGCCAGGGCGGTGGTGTCCCAGCGGGTGCGCGAGGGCATGGCGATGATGTATCACGCGCAGGAACGCATCGTGAACACGCCGGGCTCGGAGATCACCGGCGCGCGCGGCGGGATCCACAATTCCGTCACCCGCGCGGTGGTCAAGCCCACGCACATGATCGGCGGCTACGCGCAGCAGAGCTACGGCTTCAACTACTACGGTACGGTCGGTTCCAACCGCGACGAGTTCGTCGTCGTGCGCAAGATGGCGCGCGTGGACTGGCTCGAGGGCGACGACACGAGCATCCTGTCCCAGGGGTATACGCGATGAAGATCCGTGCACAGATCGGCATGGTGCTGAACCTCGACAAGTGCATCGGCTGCCATACCTGCTCGATCACCTGCAAGAACGTCTGGACCTCGCGTGAAGGCGTCGAGTACGCGTGGTTCAACAACGTCGAGACCAAGCCCGGGATCGGTTACCCAAAGGACTGGGAGAACCAGGAGCGCTGGCGCGGCGGGTGGCGGCGCAGCGGGGACGGCCGCGGCCGGCTGGTCCCGCGCATCGGCGGCAAGCTGCGCGAGCTGGCCAATATCTTCGCCAATCCCGATCTGCCGCAGATCGACGATTACTACGAGCCGTTCAACTTCGACTACCAGCGCCTGCACAACGCGCCGGAGTCGAAGGCCCAGCCGACGGCCAAACCCTATTCGGCTCTCACCGGGCTGCCGATGGACAAGATCGAGTGGGGTCCGAACTGGGAGGAGATCCTCGGCACGGAATTCGAGAAGCGCTCGAAGGAATACAATTTCCGCGACGTGGACAAGGAGATCTACGGCCGCTTCGAACATACCTTCATGATGTACCTGCCGCGCCTGTGCGAGCACTGTCTGAACCCGGCCTGCGTGGCGGCGTGCCCGAGCGGTGCCATCTACAAGCGCGAGGAAGACGGCATCGTCCTGATCGACCAGGACAAGTGCCGGGGCTGGCGCATGTGCATCTCCGCCTGCCCCTACAAAAAGATCTACTACAACTGGCAGTCCGGAAAATCCGAGAAGTGCATCTTCTGTTACCCGCGAATCGAGTCGGGGCAGCCGACGGTCTGCTCGGAGACCTGCGTCGGTCGCATCCGCTACCTGGGGGTGCTGCTCTACGACGCCGACCGTATCGCCGCGGCCGCGGGCACGGCGGACGAGCGCGACCTCTATCGCACCCAACTCGAGACCTTCCTCGATCCGCGCGATCCGCAGGTGATCGCGCAGGCCCGGCGCGACGGCGTCCCCGACTCGTGGCTCGAGGCGGCGCGGCGCTCCCCGGTCTACCGGATGGCGATGGACTGGAAGGTCGCCTTCCCGCTGCACCCGGAGTACCGGACGCTGCCGATGGTGTGGTACGTCCCGCCACTCTCGCCGGTCACGGCCGCCGCAGAGTCGGGTGCGCTCGGCATGGACGGTCTGATTCCCGACGTGGACGCCCTGCGAATCCCGGTGCGCTATCTCGCGAATCTGCTGACGGCCGGCGACGAGCGTCCGGTGCGCACGGCGTTGCGGCGGATGCTTGCGATGCGGGTCACACGACGGCGCCTGGCGCTGGGTGAGGAGCCGGATGCCGCGCTGCTCGAGGAGGTCGGTCTCACGCCTGCGCAATGCGAGGAGATGTACCGCATCATGGCCATTGCGGACTACGAGGACCGGTTCGTCGTGCCCTCCGGGCACCGCGAACTCTCGACCGAAGATCCCTACGGGCAGCGGGCGGGCTGCGGCTTCAGCTTCGGCGACGGCTGCCATACCGACGGCCTCAGCCCCGTCAATCTGTTCGGATCGAAGAATCCGAAGCGGCGCAAGGTCGTTGGCGCGGCGATTCCCGTGCGCGGGCCCGGCAAGGGGCGCTGAAATGGACACGAGATCGCTGCTGCTGAAGGTGGTCGCGGCCGCGCTCCATTACCCGGGGCCCGAGTTGCGGGCGGCCCTGCCGGAGCTGCGGACCGCCGTCGCCGCGCGCTGCGGCGCCCTCAGGGGCGCGGCACCGGTGGAGCGCTTCCTCTCTGAGGTCGAGCCGATGGAGCTGCTGCGCTGGCAGGCCGAGTACGTGGCCACTTTCGACCGCGGGCGCGCCCGCTCGCTCTACCTGTTCGAGCATGTGCACGGCGAGTCGCGGGCGCGGGGCGCGGCGATGGTGGAGCTCGGACGGCTGTATGCCGCGCACGGCTACCGGATGGACACGCGCGAGCTGCCCGATTACCTGCCGGCCTTTCTGGAGTTCCTGTCGCTGCTGGATTGGGAGGAGGCGGCGCGCTGGCTGGAAGGGGCGGCGGACGTCCTCGACGCGATCCGCGCCCGTCTCGCCGCGGATGCGAGCCGGTACACGCTGCTCTTCGAGGCGCTGGCGGAGCTGGCGGGGGGGGAGGCGGGGCTTCCCGCCGCCCCCCTTGTCGAGCGCGACGATTCCCCCGCGGCGCTCGACGAGGCCTGGGCCGAACCCGCGGTCGATTTCGGAGCGCCGGGCGCCGCGTGCGCCGGCTGCGATCCTGCAGGACCGGTATCGCCGGGCTGCGGCGGCTGAGACGGAGGGGCGAGTGATGGACTTCTGGAACAATCTGCTGTTCGGATATTACCCCTACATCGCGGGGACGGTGTTCCTCGTCGGCAGTCTCGTGCGTTTCGACATGAGTCAGTACACGTGGAAGACCGGGTCGAGCCAGCTCCTCGACAGCGGACCGCGGTTCCGGCGCGCCAGCAACTGGTTCCACGTCGGCTTTATCCTGCTCTTCTTCGGCCACCTGATCGGCCTCCTGATGCCGCATTCCTGGTACCCGTATTTCGGGCTGACCGTGGAGAGCAAGCAGATCCTGGCAATGACGGCCGGCGGAGTGTTCGGGCTGGCGATCCTGGGCGGCGGCGGCGTGTTGCTGCACCGCCGGCTCACCGATCCGCGCGTGCGCGCGCAGTCCACGCGCATGGACGTGTTCATTCTCGTTCTGCTGTACGTGCAGTTGATCCTCGGCCTGCTCACGATTCCCGTCTCGGCGGCGCATCTGAACGGTGCGGAGATGATCGCCTTGTCGGACTGGGCGCAGCGCATCGTCACCTTCCGGCCGGGCGCCGCCGCCTTCGTGGCGCACGTGCCGTGGGTCTACAAGGTGCACCTGTTCCTCGGGCTGACGGTGTTCCTGGTGTTCCCATTCACGCGCCTGGTGCACATCTGGAGCGCACCGATCTGGTATCTGGGGCGCCGTTATCAGATCGTGCGGACGCGGGGCTGATCGCCCGGGCACGGCGAGGTGCATTGCCATCTGGCGAGTCGCCGAGGTGACGCCGCGAAACCGGCGCGGCGGATGCTTAGGCGTTGGCGAGTCGGACGGCCGCTGCGGGCGCGGCGCGCGGGCGGCGCGGCAGGGGTACGGTGAGCGGCACCGCCGCTGGAACGGCCGGCTCGCCCGCGGCCGCGCGCAAGCGCGCGACGTCCAGTACCCGCAGCCGGCCGCGGGGTGCGAGGACGATGCGCTCGCGTTGCAGCCGCGCGATGCTGCGGCTGACGGTGCCGATGGTCAGACCGAGCATCTCGGCGATTTCCGCACGGGAGAGCGGCTGCGCCACCGGCGCGGGTACGCCCTGCGGTGTGCAGCCGAGCCGTAGCAGGAAGGAGGCGACGCGTTCGAGCGCGGATTTCGCGCCCAGATCACACTGCTGCGCGCGGGAGCGTTGCAGGTCGCCGCTCAGGGAGAGGATCGCGCGGCGCGATACCTCGGGGTTCTGCTCCAGGATGCGCCAGAGGTCCGCGGCCCGCACGGTGCAGACCGTGACGTAAGTAAGGGCCTGCGCGGTGCAGCCGTACCTCCCGTCGGGCAGACCGTCGAAGCCGAGTACGTGTCCGCCGCGGCTGACGCACAGGATCTGCTGACGCCCGTCGACCAGCGTGCTGGAGAGTTTTACGTAGCCGTCACGCAGGACGTGGACGGCCTCGGCAGGCTCCCCCTGTCGGAACAGGTTCGCGCCGGGGTGCAGGGTCTCGCGGCTGACGAGTCGAGGGACCTCGCAGACCTGCGCCGGGGTCCCGCGCGATTCCGCCGCCCCTTCACACAGCACACACTCGAAATGTCGGCAGGCGCACTTCATCTCGACTTACACCTTAGGAATATTGAGCCTTCTCCCGCCTTGACCGAGGTCAAGGCCCGCCATCAGGTCGTCCGGGGTGCCGTCGTGAAACGTCGATCCCGGCCCGTAGCGCCGCCAGCGACGGCACGCTGGCGCAATACGAAGGATTTGAATGCGTCCTCCGCCGCATTCCCACTGCGTCGGGACGGCGGCGATGCGTCATCGCCCGCCGGAGAAACGGTGCGGCGACGGCGGCTTTGAGGATGGTCCCGGGGCCGCGCCGGTGTTGCGGCTTCGCGCGCGTGGCTGGTGCGGCCGCCGGTCGGCACCTTCTTCCGCTGGATCGAGCCCCCGGGACCCGGAACCATCGAGATGGTGGATCGCACGTTCACGCGTGTCGCGCCGCTGCTCCCCTCGGCACAGATCGCATAGTCGGTGGCGGGCCGTAAAACCGCGAGGTTCAACAGGAATGAATGCAGGCCGGCGATTCGACGCTTGATTTGTATCAAGGCCCGCGGCGGGGGCGGCTTTCTAAGCTTCCCCGCCGCGGGCCCGGGCCGGGTCCGATGAGAACTTGAGGAGAAGGATATGTCAGCGACCGGCGGCACGGCGTTATCTGGAAACATGACGGACCCCGTTTCCCGGGTCCTCAAATGGCTGCTCTTCCTCGTCGGCGTGGCGACGTTCGCCGCGCTGGCATGGGGGACGTATCGCACCTACCAGGGGTCGCCGCCGATCCCGGAGCGGTTCGTCACGCGCGATGGCCGCGTGGTGATGACGGGCGCGGACATCGTCGCCGGCAAGGGCGGATTCCAACGCGCCGACCTCATGGACTACGGCAGCCTCTACGGCATGGGCTCGTATTACGGGGAGGACTACACCGCCGAGTACCTGGTGCGCCTCGGTCGGCGTACCGAGGAGGCGATCGCCACGGCCCGCTACGGAAAACCGCTCGCGGATCTCTCGGCGGGCCAGCGCTTCGAGGTGCGCCGGGAGATGCAGGCACAGTTGCGCCACATCCGGCTGGACACGAAAACCACGGTGATCCCCGATGCCGTGGCGGATGCCATCACCGCCCTGCGCGGAGAGATTGCACACGCCCTGCTTCACAACGACTTCGCCAAGGGGTGGACCAAGGCGTACAGCCTCGACCCGAAGACCGCAGCACAGACGGCGGACTTTCTCATCTACTCCTCGCTGACGACCGTGGCGCTGCGGCCCAGCGGTGAATCGTCGTATACCAACAACTGGCCCTACGAACCGCTGGTCGGCAACAGGCCCACGACCGCGACATTCATATGGACCTGGGGCTCGTTTCTGTTCACCTTTCTGGGCTTCGGCGCCGTGGTGTTCGTCTATCACAAATATCTGAGCGAGGGAGGGGAGCATCCGGCGGAGCCCGAGACGGCGGTGTTCCGCGGCTTCCACGCCCTCACCGAGAGTCAGCGCAAGACCGCCAAGTATTTCCTGATCGTGGCGCTGGTATTCCTCGTGCAGATCGGGGCCGGGTCTCTCATGGCCCACGACTATGCGGACCGTGCGAGCTTCTACGGGATCAACATCAACTATCTCCTGCCGTTCGCGTTCCTGCGCGATGTGCACATCCAGACGCCGATCGTGTGGATCGGCGTGGCGTGGATCGGCGCGGCGTTGTTCTTGGCGCCGCTGATCAGCGGTCGCGAGCCCGCGGGCCAGGGGCGTCTCGTGGATCTGCTGTTCTGGGCCACGGTCGCGGTCGTGGGCGGAGCCCTGATTGGGGACTACGCCGGCATCATGGGCTGGATCGGGCGCGGCTGGTTCTGGGTCGGGAATCAGGGACTCTCGTATCTGCAGCTCGGGCGGTTGTGGCAGCTCGGCTTCTTCGCCGGCCTCGCAATCTGGAGCGTACTCGTCTTCCGCGCCATGTGGCC
Organism: Gammaproteobacteria bacterium; assembly: GCA_027013145.1. GTDB lineage: Bacteria > Pseudomonadota > Gammaproteobacteria > 21-64-14 > 21-64-14 > BMS3Abin12. Next base: position 22,853 of record JALUXX010000016.1, read on the forward strand.
GGGCCGCGGGGAGGCCGGGCGGGCATTGGCGGCGTTCGGCAGCGGACGCATCCGCATCGAACATCTGCTCTGGGCGAGCACCGCCAACGTCGCTCTGCTCTACGCCTTCGGCATGATCCCGCTGACGGGAATCGACAAGTCGTTCACGATCACGGATTTCTGGCGCTGGTGGGTGGTGCACCTCTGGGTGGAGCAGTCCTTCGAGTTCTTCGCCGCCTGCGTCAGCGCCTACCTGCTGATGGCCACCGGACTGGTCTCGCGCATCGTCGCCGAGCGCACCGTCCTGTTCGAGTTGATCCTGGTGTTCCTGGGCGGCGTACTCGGTACCGGACACCACTGGTACTGGGTCGGCGAGCCGAAAATCTGGGTGCCCCTGGGGAGCATGTTCTCGTTCATCGAGGTGCTGCCGCTGCTCCTGATGGTCATCGAGGCCGTCGAACAGCGTCGGGTCATCCGGCGCCAGCACGGACGTTTCCCGTACTCGCTGGCGTACACCTACATCATCGGCGCGGCCTTCTGGAATTTCGTGGGCGCCGGCGTGTTCGGCGGCGGGACCCTGAACGCCCCGCTCGTCAACTACTACGAACATGCGACGTTCCTCACCCTGAACCACGCGCACACCGCGCTGTTCGGGGCCTTCGGGCTGCTCGGGATCGGGATGATCTACTTCTGCCTGCGCTACGCCGCCGGCGAGCGCGCCCCGTGGAGCGACCGGATCGGGATCTGGGCCTTCTGGCTCTACAACCTCGGACTGGTGCTGTGGATCGTGCTGAACTTCTTCCCGATCGGCTGGGCGCAGCTCGCCGCGGTGTATGAACACGGGCTTGCGTACGCGCGCAGCGTGAAGTTCTACGATACGACGCTGTTGTGGCAATGGTTGCGCTTCCCGGGCGATGTCGTATTCGCGGCCGGTGCGTTGTTGATGGCCTGGGACATCTTCGCCAAACTGCGCCCGTTCGCCCGCGGCTTCGCGCCGGTCGCGCAGGACTCCGGCGGTGTACCGTTGCGCGGGCCGGCCGCCCGTCGTCGGGACTGACGACGCGGGCGCGGGTCTTTACCCGGCCGGATCGGGTGCGGGGGCCGCGAGGCGCCGGATCAGTGGTAGGATGGAGCGGGCCCCGGTCCGGTCGGCGGGGTCACTGGCCCGGTCCGTTCGTAGGCGTCGGTCTGCGTGCTACGACGCTACGGACGGGCCCGGTCGGTAGGGCTGCAGGCTTCGCGGGGGTGACGAGATGTCGTTTTCGATGCCGGCGCCGGATTTCGATGACCCGTTGGGGCTGTTGGCGGCCTGCCACGGCCGCATCCGCGAGCGTTGTGCGACGCTCGTGCGGCTCCCCGCGCACCTGACCGCGCATGGCGCCGACGCCGCGGCGCGGACCGCCGCGGGCCGGATCCTGACCTACTTCGAAACCGCCGCGCCGCATCACCACGCCGACGAGGAGCAGGACCTTTTTCCGCTGTTGCGGGGGCGTGCGCGCGACGGGGGCAGGGATGAGATCGTACGCCTGATCGACGGACTTGCCGCCGAACACGCGGAGCTCGATCGGGCGTGGTGCGCCCTCAGGCCTCGGCTGGAGGCGTTGCGGGACGGTGATCCGGCGCTGCTGTCGGACGCCTCGGCGGTGGATCCGCTCGTACGCCTGTACGAGGGTCACATGGTTCGTGAGGAGGAAGGCGTGTTCGCCTATGCGCGGGCCGTTCTCGGAGACTCCGAGCGTCGCGTTCTCGGTCAGGCGATGGCGCGGCGGCGGGGGTGCGCGCAGGAATCCTAACGGACGCTTGAAGAAACGGCCCGCCGAGGCGGGGGAGTGGCGTCGCGCACGCGGATCGGACACGGTCATGTTCCACGCGGCGAGCCCGCGCGCGGAGCTGCCTCGGGCGCCGCGCGTCGCGAACGCCCGTCCCGAACGGTTTCAACAAGCGGTCAAGGGGCGTAGGAGCGGGAGAGTCGACGGCTGCCCGGGTGCGCCGCGCGCCCGCGCCGGAAGAGCGGTCAGCGTTGGTCGGGCGGCAGCGCCATCTTTCCTTGCTGCGCGATGGCCGCGCGTCGCTCGCGCGCGAACCGCCGCACCGCACCGACCATCGGCTTGAGTTCCGCGGCGGCGGCAAGGGAGTCTTCGACGGTCGCGGCCTTGCGCGCCTGTTGCGGCGCCGAGGCGAACTGCGGCTTGTGCGCCAGGGAACTCTCGTCTTCGTCGCTCATCGCGTGCATACCTCCGGTGCGGACGTGCCGCTTACGCTGGAGTAAGTGCGCGGGTTTGTCAAGCAGCGCCCCTGGGGGTCTCCGACAGTGCATGCGGCGACGGTTCCGGGTGACCGGTCGCGCCGTTTTGAGCGCGCCCGTCGGTCGTGCGCGTTTCGGGTATCGCGCGCCGAGTTGTTGGAAAGCCCCGGCGCGCGAATCGATCACGCGGAGGGTCTATCCTCCGGACCTGCGCCGGGCCTTCCTCCAGGTTGCGGTGGGGCGTGAACCGTTTGTGCAGGTCAGAACGATTTAACGAACGGTTTAGAAATCCAAACGGTTCGTGGAGCGGTCTGCAGGTAGACTGACGGTGCGGTCAATCGGGTCTCTGTGGCGCGCGCGGGGCGGAATATCAGGCGGCGTGGCTAAAGATTTATTGAAAGTAAAAGAAGTAGTTAAAAAACTTAAACTGTAATTTATCGCAATCCTCTTCCACACTCCATCTCGACACCGAGTGCTGGTCTTCTTGTTCGATCCTCGACAGTACATTCGGCGACTACCGGCATGAAATTAAATAATCATTTAAGTTTATATTTGTAAACTTAAACTGTTATTTATTTTCAACCTCACCCAGACTGCATCCCCAGTTCGAAGGCCCTGGGCAGTCCGGATACGGGCACGAGGCCGCCGGGTGAACACGCAAATTTTGGCAACTCTAGGAGGACTCCTCAGATGAGCGCGAGCTACCAAGCGGGTGTGAAAGAGTACCGCCAGATGTACTGGACCCCCGACTATGTGCCGCTGGATACGGATCTCTTGGCGTGTTTCAAGTGCACGGGCCAGCCGGGTGTGCCGCGCGAAGAGGTCGCCGCGGCCGTGGCCGCCGAGTCCTCCACCGGCACCTGGAGCACGGTGTGGTCGGAGCTGCTGACGGACCTCGAGTACTACAAGGGCCGTGCGTATCGGATCGAAGACGTCCCCGGAGATTCGGAGTCGTTCTACGCCTTCGTGGCCTATCCGATCGATCTGTTCGAGGAGGGTTCGATCGTGAACGTGCTGACCTCGCTGGTCGGCAACGTGTTCGGGTTCAAGGCCCTCAAGCACCTTCGCCTGGAGGACATCCGCTTTCCGATCGCCTACATCAAGACCTGTCTCGGTCCCCCCAACGGCATCCAGGTCGAGCGCGACAAGCTCAACAAGTACGGGCGCCCGCTGCTCGGCTGCACCATCAAACCCAAGCTCGGGCTGTCGGCCAAGAACTACGGGCGCGCGGTCTACGAGTGCCTGCGCGGCGGTCTCGATCTGACCAAGGACGACGAGAACGTCAACTCGCAGCCCTTCATGCGCTGGCAGAACCGCTATGAGTTCGTCGCCGAGGCGGTATTGAAGGCGCAGGCCGAGACCGGGGAGCGCAAGGGCCACTACCTGAACGTCACCGCCCCGGACCCGGAGCAGATGTACGAGCGCGCGGAGTTCGCCAAGGAATTGGGCATGCCGATCATCATGCACGACTTCCTGACCGGTGGATTCACCGCCAATACCGGGCTCGCGAAGTGGTGCCGCAAGAACGGTATGCTCCTGCATATTCACCGCGCGATGCACGCCGTGATCGACCGCCATCCAAAGCATGGCATCCACTTCCGGGTGCTCGCCAAGTGCCTGCGACTGTCCGGCGGCGATCATCTCCACGCCGGCACCGTGGTCGGCAAGCTCGAAGGCGATCGCGCATCGACCTTGGGCTTCGTGGACCAGCTTCGCGAATCGTTCGTCCCGGAGGACCGTTCGCGCGGGATATTTTTCGATCAGGACTGGGGCTCGATGCCGGGCGTCTTCCCGGTGGCATCGGGCGGCATCCATGTCTGGCACATGCCGGCGCTGGTCACGATCTTCGGCGACGACTCCTGCCTGCAGTTCGGCGGCGGCACGCAGGGCCATCCCTGGGGCAACGCCGCGGGTGCGGCGGCCAACCGCGTGGCGCTTGAGGCCTGCGTCAAGGCGCGTAACGAAGGGCGTGAACTCGAGAAGGAGGCACGCGAGATCCTCACCGAGGCGGCCGCCAAGAGCCCGGAGCTGGCGATGGCAATGGAAACGTGGAAAGAGATCAAGTTCGAGTTCGAGACGGTGGACAAGCTGGACCTGGCCTGAGTGCTGCAGGACGGCCCTGACCGGTTCCGAACCGATTCCCCTTTAGGAGACGATCATCATGCCAAGCACATTCGAGATGGGTGACTACCAGACTGCGCATACGCTGGAGACCTTCGGGTTTCTGCCGTCGATGTCGCAGGACGAGATTCATCAGCAGATCGCGTACATCATCGCCCAGGGGTGGACGCCGGCCATCGAGCACGAGCACCCCTCCCAGGCAGACAGCGACTACTGGACGATGTGGAAGCTGCCGTTCTTCGGTGAGACCAATCTGGGCAACGTCGTAAGCGAGCTCGAGGCCTGTCACCGGGCGTATCCGGATCACCACATCCGGCTGATCGGCTACGACAACTACACCCAGTCGCAGGGCCTGTCGTTCGTCGTCTTCGAAGGTCGCAACTGAAACGGCGGGGAACGCGCATCATCGACACGGTGGGGTGAGCCATGGCACAGATTGCGAACAATACACGCGCGGCCGCGCGCGCCAGGCGGCGGGCTCTGGCCGCCCAGGGCAAGGCCGGGATCCGTACGGGCGCGGGGGCCGCGGGCGGCCGACCCGAGCGGGCGGTCGGCCCGGCGTCGGCGTCGACGTCGGCGGGCGGTGCGGGTGCGGCGTCGGGCCCCGTCGCCGTGGGCCCGGCGGCGCGCACCGCGTCCCGCGCCCGACGCAGGGCCATGGCCGCCCGCGGTAAGGCCGGGCTCGTCCGCAGTGACCGAACGCCTGCCGGCGGGGCCGCTCCCGCACCACGTGAGGCGGGCGCGACTCCGCCCAAGGCGGGCGGCTGCGGGTGCGGATGCAAGGCCGGCCGGGCGGGCGACCGTGGCGGGCCGGAGGCACCGGTGGCCGCGCCCACGCCCGGGGCGGCTGCGCCGGCTCCCTCCCTGGCGCCGGCGGCGCGGAGCATTCCGCGCACCGCGGCCGCGGCGGTGACGATGAATCCCACACGGGCCGCGGCCCTGGCCCGGCGCCGGGCGACGTCCACGCGCGGCAAGGCGGGCCTGCGCGGGAACGGCGCATCGCAGGCGCAACGGGCACGGGCGGCGAATCCGAACCTGTCGAGCCGGGACCTTGCCCGGGTCGTGCGCGCACAGCGCAGTCAGAACGGCTCGGCCGGGCAGAAGAAATCCGAGCCCTGCGGGCGCAGGCGCGGGAGCCGAACGAGCGGGGCCGCCGTGGGTCCGGCGCAGGATGCGCCGTGGAAGGTCGGCGCCGGCGAGACCGCGCGCGGGCAGATCGTGACCGGCACGATGGTGGGACGCAGCGTGCGGACGACCGGGGACGAATACAGTACCTGCCGCAACGTGACCGGCACCGAATACATGGGTGCCGACATCTTTCGCCAGTTCTGTCAGACCGATCCCCCGCGACCGCCGCGCAAGGTCAGAGTCAGCCCGACGGGCTACGGGAACCGGGTCACCGGCGTCGAGGTGGGGCGCAGTCGCAGCGTGACCGGTGACGAACCCGGAACGTGCAAACGCGTGACCGGCACGCAATATGTCGGTGCGAACCAGGCCGAGGCCTTCTGCGGTTCGAAGGCCGGAGGCCCCGGCGCGATACCGTCGGACCCGATGAAGATCACTTCCTCCAAGACCCGCAAGGGTAAGGTCGTGACCGGGAACAACGTGGGCCGTTCCCGGCGCGTGACCGGGGACGAACCCGGGGCCGACCGCGATCCGACGGGGACCCAGTACATGCCGCGGGGCGACGACACGGCGCCGGCCAAGGTCGGCGCCAGCCGGACACTGCGCGGCGGTGCGGTGACGGGAAGCCTCGTCGGGCGCAGCGCGCGGGTGACCGGTGACGAACCGGGGAGCTGCCGCAACGTCACCGGGGACGACTATATCGGCGAAGAGCAGTATCGCGACTTCTGCCCCGCGACCCCGCGACCCGAGGATCGGAAGGTCGGGCTTTCGCAGACGCTGAAGGGCGAGGTGGTGACCGGTACGTTGACGGGTCGCTCGTCCAGGGTCACCGGGGACGAGCCGGGTACCTGCAAGGCCATCACCGGTACCCCGTATGCCGGTGCGGAACAGTACCGCGGATACTGCGCGCCGGAGGAGGCGAAGATGGCGGCCGCCCGCACCCGTCAGTTGCGATCGACCCCGGGCCCGGTGATGACCGGCCAACAACCCGGTATCGGCGGCAAACTGACCGGCGCCCACAAAGGCGCCTGCGAGGATGTGAGCGGTACGCCGTACGTCGGCGCGGATCAGTTCGCGGCGGCGTGTCCGGCGGTCCCCGCGCAGCCGGGCAGCCCGGATTTCCCGCAATCCCTGGGCGGGACCCCGTGGGGGCGGTTCAGCGTCGCGCCGCCTGCGCATGCCGCGCAACGGGAGGAGGCCGCGAGCGGGGTGACCGGTACCGCGTACGGGCAGGGACACATCACGGGCCCGTTCAGCATGGCGCCGGGCAAGGTCACGGGGACCGAGGAGGCGCGATTCGGGCGCGCCGGGTCCGCTCCGCAGGAGCCGCCGGAGACCGCGCCGCTCGTGGAGGGACGCGTGAAGTCGCGGATCTCCGGGGAAGGCATGGACGCGGGACCGAAGATCACCGGGGACGACTGGGATCGCGGCGATCGCGTTACCGGCACCGAGGGTTCGTCGGCGATGCGGCGCAATCCCACGCGGCGGGGCGGCCCGATGAGCGCCACGCCGGCGGTCTCCCAGCCGGCGAAGCGAAATGACGAACTGCCGGAGCCCCGCAACAAGGTGACCGGCGGGAGCGGGAATACGGACCGCGGCGCACTGGTGACCTACTCGGGCGGCGCCCGGGGTTGAGGCGGCTGAGCGACGGGTAGAGGCGAAGCGATGTTGAGCCACCGTTATTCGACGATCAGGGGTGCGGTGCACCAGGCGGGCGCGCCGCGCCGCCGCCCCGGAGCGGCGGGCGCCGCGCGCCCGGCGCCGGCGCGGATCGCCGCGTCGCATCCGCTCGCGCGGTCGGAGGAGAATGCGCGGCTGTTCGACTACGAGTGCCGCGTGAAAGACTCCTTCGACGGGATCGTACCCACGCTCAAGCGCATCTCGGCGCTGCAACACGAATGCGACTTCGAGGCCCGCGCGCAAGGGCTTGCGCGCGATGAGCTTGGATTCGAGCTCCCACAGGAGATCCTCGCGGACGCGTGGGTCGAGCAACTCGATATGCGGCGTCTGTTCGCCTGGTGCCTCTTCCAGACCTACCGGCGCTTCTGCGATGAATTTTTCACGGCCGACCCTCTCGGCGCGCGGGACGACGACGGGTTCCAGGGACTTCTGCAGGAATGCGGGTTCCACCTCCTCGACGTATCGCCCTGTGCGGACGGTCGCCTGGCGCACGTCATCCGCTATGTGTTTCGCCTTCCCTTCCGGGTGGTGCGGCGCAAGTCCTACGCCGGCGCCCTGTTCGACATCCAGGACAGCCTGGACAAGTGGACGGAGACCGAGCTGTTGCGCTATCGGGAGGGTCGGCCCAACGCCGCCGACGCGCCGACGCGTTACCTCAAGGCGGTCGTCTACCACTACAGCTCGAGCGACCCCGGGCGCGAGGGGTGCGCCGCGCACGGCTCCGACGCACGCGTTGCCGCGCGCGCGGGTCTGGAGCGGCTCGAGAGCTTCCGGCAGGCCGTGCAGAACACCTACTGCTGCGGGGCCTCGATCGACCTCCTGCTGATCGGCCTGGATACCGACACGGACGCCATCCGCGTTCACGCCCCGGGCGGGGACGGGGGAATCGCCCTCGAGAATTATATCGACGCCGCGCGGCTCTATGATCTCACCCGTCCGCTCACCGCGCAGCAGGGGCGCGAGCGCATCGCGGCGAGCGTGCAGGAGGCCGCGCCGGATGCGCCGGCGGGCATGCGGCGCATGATCTCGCAGCTCCTCGAACACAATCTGTCGCAGATCGATTACGTGCGCAGATACCGCAACGGCCGCTATTCCGACATCGGTCATGCCGAGCGGTTCATCGGCGTTGGAAAGGGTTTCGAGGAGGTACAGCTCCGCAACCTCACTTATTTCGCCTATCTCGATACCGTCGAGGAGGCGGTGCCGGATCTGGACGTCGGAGTGAAGATCTTCTCGCGCCTGAACGTCGCTCACGGCCTGCCGATCCCCGTCGTGGTGCGTTTCGACTACCAGGGGCATGTGCCTGGTGCGCGCGAGCGCGCGGTGGCGCAGTGCGGGCGGGTGGCCGCGGCGATCGGCGATCGCTATGCGGATCTGGCCGGGCGCGGCCTGCTGCACACGCTGTTGTCGGTCCGTGATTGCGCGGCCGGGGGCGCCATCGAGGTACTGGGGTGCTCGGTGACGGACCCCGCCGGCGGAGGCACGCGGCGATGAAGATCTGTCAGGTGGAGCGGCCGCTGGTGGCCACCAACCGGATCCCCGGCCTCGAGCATCGGCACCTGCAGGTGGTGCGGGACGGCGCCGCCCTGGCGGTGGCGGTCGATGCGGTGGGCTGCATTCCGGGTGACTGGGTGATTTGCGTGGGCAGTTCTGCCGCGCGCGAGGCGGCGGGCAGCAAGGAGTACCCGAGCGATCTCACGATCGTCGGAATCATCGACCACTGGCCGCCGGAATCGGCTCAGCCGCAAACGGCTCAGGAGTGAGGTGGGCGACATGGACATCCTGGAAGTGGAAGCGCCGCTCGTATGCACGCGCCGGATCGCAGGACTGAAACAGACCAGCTTACGGGTATTGCGCGACGCCGCCGGTCGGCGCCACGTGGCGGTCGATCCGGTAGGCGCCCGCGAGGGCAATTGGGTGTTCACGGTGAGCGGTTCGGCGGCGCGGTACGCGACCGGCGATTTCGATGTCCTGACCGATCTGACCATCGGGGGAATCATCGACTTCTGGAAACCGGTTGGGGCTGCGGCGGGCGATCGCGGCGATCCGGCAGCGACTGCGGGCGGCGATGCCCGCAACGGGTGAGGGGTAGGGCGTTAATCCTTTTTCAATCCTGACGACGGAGAGACGAAGATGGCAAGCGAGAACTACGGTATTGCACTGGGCATGATCGAAACCCGCGGGTTGGTTCCCGCCATCGAGGCGGCGGACGCGATGACCAAGGCCGCCGAGGTGCGCCTGATCGGGCGCGAGTTCGTCGGCGGCGGATATGTCACCGTGCTGGTGCGCGGGGAGACCGGCGCGGTCAACGCGGCGGTGCGTGCCGGCGCCGATGCGTGCGAGCGTGTCGGAGACGGCCTGGTCGCCGCGCACATCATCGCGCGTCCGCACCGCGAGGTCGAGCCGATTCTGCCCCCGGGCGGAACCAAATCGGCTGCCGCGGCTTAAACGGCGCGTCACTCAAGATTGATTCGACAGGAGATTCCAGCCATGGCCAACGGTACCTATGGTATTGCGCTCGGCATGATCGAAACCCGCGGGCTGGTGCCCGCCATCGAGGCGGCGGACGCGATGACCAAGGCCGCCGAGGTGCGCCTGATCGCGCGCGAGTTCGTCGGCGGCGGATACGTCACCGTGATGGTGCGCGGGGAGACCGGCGCGGTCAACGCGGCGGTGCGTGCCGGCGCCGATGCGTGCGAGCGTGTCGGAGACGGCCTGGTCGCCGCGCACATCATCGCCCGCCCGCACCGGGAGGTCGAGCCGGTTCTGGGAGGCGAGGGTGCCATGGCGGGCAATCGGCCGGCGCGCAGCTGACTGAGTGCCCGGGAATGGATCGACTGACGAGCCCGCCGTCATGAACTCGCCGCAATCGGATCCGCGGATACTCGGGTATCTCGGCCGGGCGCTGAGTCTGGAGCTCAGCGCGGTCCAGCAGTACACCACCCAGGCCCGCCTCGCGGCGGCCTGGGGGCTGGCCCGGCCGGCGGAACGCCTGCGTACCGAGGCGATGGAGGAGATGGGGCACGTCGAGCGGGTGATCGCACGGATGTTGGCCCTCGGCGCTGCACCGAACGCATCGGTGCTCAGGCCGGTCGGTCTGGGCCGGGACCTGCGTGAGCTGCTACAGCAGGATCGGGCGCTGGAGGGCGAGTTGGTGCGCTTGTACACCGACGCCACCCGCTACTGCGTGAGTGGGGGCGATCACGACGGTCGCCTGTTTTTCGAAACGCTCCTCGAAGAGGAGCGGGAGCACGGACGCGAACTCGATCGCTGGCTGGATTCGCTGCAACGCCCGGAAGCGGTTGCGGCCCAACCGGAGCGGGCGACGTTTTAGCCCCGGGAAGGCCGAGCGGCTTCGGGTGGAGCAAACGATTGGAGGGGACTCCTCATGAGCGAGCACTGGCAGGAACGTGACCGGCCACCCCGGCTCGAGCGGCGTTACGGGTTTGCGGACTACTCCGCACTGCGTGACTTTCTCGATCGGGCGGCGGCCTTGTCGGAGCGCGAGGGTTTCTATCCGGACATGGGCTTCGGGCGCGACTACGTGAACGTGACGATCCACGCGGAGGAAGGGGCCGGGGAGCTGAGTTCCGACCGGCGGCGCTTCGCCGAGGCGCTCGACAAGCTGCAGGCGCCGGCGCCGGTGGATTGACCGGGACATGACGGTCATCGCGCTGGTAGGCAACAAGGGCGGCGCAGGGAAGACCACGATCGCCGTCAACCTCGCCAGCGCGCTGGCCCGGAACGGGTCCACTGCCGTATTCGACTCCGATCCGCAGGGTTCGGTGCTGCAGTGGCAGGCGATCGCGGGGCCGGATCGGGCGCCGATCGTCGTCGATACCGCCGACGGTCTGGAGGATGTGTTCGCGCGCAGCGCCCACCGCTATGGGCACGTGATCATCGATTGCCCGCCCTCGGTCCACGCGACCCAAACTCATGTCGCCCTGGCGGTGAGCGAGGTCGCCCTGGTGCCGGTGCAGCCGTCCCCGCTGGATCTATGGGCCACGGTCCATATCGAGCATGCCATCGAGGCGGCGCGGCGTGTCAATCCGGGATTGAGGGCATTGCTGGTGATCAATCAACTCGAGTCGCGGACCACGCTGTCGCGGCTGATGCGCGACGCCCTGGCGGAGCTCGAGCTGCCGGCGGCGCGCACCGCCATCCGCAGACGTGCCGTCTACCGGGCGAGCGTCCTCGAGGGGAAGAGCGTCCTGGACATGGGGCGGCGCGGCGCGGCCGCAGCCGCGGAGATTCGATCGCTGCTCAGCGAGGTGACGACACCATGAGTACTTCCGACAAGACCGGCCGGAAACTGGTCGATTCGCTGCGTAAGACGAAGGCCGCGGCCGCCGGCAAAGATACGGCATCGCCCGCGGAGGGAGAGGCCTCATCCGGGTCACCGGAGGGGGCGACGGGGGCGAAGGGGTCGAATCCGGCACGGCGTGCCGCCGCCCGGAGCGCGGGCGCAGCGGGCGATCCCTATCAAAGCGGCGGGCGGGTATGGCCGGATTGAGCCGATGCCGACCCGCGAGTCTGACCTGCTGATGGCGGAGCCATGAAGGCGCTGGTCGTCGCCGTGGCGGCGGTGCCGTTCGCATCCGCGCTGCTGGTTCAGTTGTTCGGCGCGCGCCTGAGGCGGGGGGCGGCCCGCGTCAGTGTGGGCGCCGTTGCGCTTACCTTCGTCCTCGCCGCGGCAACGCTCGCCCTGGCGTTGGACGGTCACGCGCCCGCGCAATTCGCGCTGGCACGTCAGTGGGGGATACTTCTCTTCGACCCCCTGAGCACCTTGATGGCCGTGGTGATATCGGGAATCAGCCTCGTCGTCCATGTCTACTCGGTCCGCTATATGGCCGAAGAGCCCGGCTATGCGCGCTTCTTCGTCCTGTTGGACCTCATGACGGGCACGCTGCTGGTGATGGTGGCGGCCGGCGATCTGATCACGCTGCTGGCCGCTTGGCACCTGATCGGTGTGCTCCTCTATTTCCTGCTCGGACACGATGCCCGCAGCCGCGCGGCCCACCGCTACGCGTCGTGGACCCTGATCACCTACCGGCTTGGCGATTTGCCGCTGGTGCTCGCGGCCGGCCTGCTCTATCACGCGTACGGAACGTGGTCGTTGCCGAAGATCTTCGCCGCGATCGGCACCGATCCGCGCGCCCACGCCGTTCTGGGCGTACCGTTGCCGGAGGTCGTGGCGGCCCTCGTCGCGCTCGCCGCGTTCGCGCGTTCCGCCCAGTTCCTCCTCCATACCTGGCTCCCCTACACGATGTCGGGCCCGACCCCGGTTTCGGCCCTGATGCATGCGGGGATCGTGAATGCGGGGGGGTTCCTGATCAACCGGTTCGCACCCGTGTTCGTTCACACGGCCGACGTACTGCCCGGCGTCTTCATCGTCGGGTTGATCACCGCGCTGATCGGGTCGAGCCTCATGCTGACCCAGAACGACATCAAAAAGTCGCTGGGCTACTCCACCATGGGGCAGATGGGCTTCATGATCATGGAGTGCGGCGTGGGCGCCTTCGCGCTGGCCATCTTTCATCTGATATCACACGGTCTGTTCAAGGGGACCTTGTTTCTGGGTGCGGGAGGGGTCATCCATTCGGCCCGCGAAGACGACGGGGTGCCCAAAGACGATCTCTACACCTTCGTCGTCGAGAAGCGCCCGGCCAATCAACGCCGACCCTGGATCCTGATGGCGGCGATCACTCTCGCCGTTCCGGTGGTGATCCTGATGGCGGCGCACTTCCTCGTGTCCCAGGATTATTTCCAGGAGCAGGGCGCGATCGTGCTCCTGTTTTTCGGCTGGATCACGGGAGCGCAGTTGATATTCGCGACCTACCGCATGCGCGCGCAGAACTTCTGGCGGCTGGTGGTGCTGAGCGTCTTCTCGTTTGCGATCGTGATCGTCGGCTATACGCTGATCAGCCACGCCTTCGATCTCTTCCTGTATCCGGACGCGTCGTTCCGGCGCGGACTGTTCGCCGCGGCCGATATCGGTGCCGTGAGATTCGACGCCCTGGTCGGCCTCGTGACCGTTTCCATCGTCGCCGGCTGGGTGTTCACCTACTACTCCGAGCAGGGGAGGGGGCGGCGCCGGGAGGTCCGGGCGGGGCGTTGGTGGTCGACCCTGTACGCCCTCGGCTCCCGGGAATTTTTTTTGACCGACTTGTATACGCGCCTGGCGCGGGCGCTCGAGGCTGCGGCTACACGGCTCAACGTATGGTTGAGGTGGGTCTGATATGGGTACGCCGGGTCTTTGGAGCGTCGCGATCTTTCTGCCGCTCTTTCCGCTGAGCGTGATCTTCAATGCGCTGTTCGCCCGGGTCGGCAATGCGCCGATGCGGGCGATTATCCTGCTCGCATGGCCGCAGGTCGGACTCGTCCTGTTCGGAATTTTGCCGCCCGGGCGGGTAGCCGGGGGGGTGGTCGCGTTGGCGGTGCTGGGGTCGCTCCTCTACGCGTTCCGCGCGATCGCGCTGCGGGATGTGGACCGCTGGACCGGCTACATCGCGACTTCCGCATGGGCGCTGTTGTGGCCGGCTCTCGCACATCACGCAGCGATCGACACCCTGCGGCTCTACGCGTTGGGTTTCAGCGTTCCACTGGCGCTGTTGGTACTGGTGGCCGACGCACTGAAGCGGCGCTTCGGGGCCGCGTACGCCGGACTCTATGGCGGAACCGTGCGGATGCTTCCGAGGCTGGCCGGCGCGACGGCGCTGGTGGTGCTGGCGGCGGTCGCGGTGCCGTTGTTTCCGGGCTTCTTCGCGCTGGTGGCGGTCATGGTTACGACGATTCCGGAGCAGCCGTGGCTCGCGGTGTGCGTCGGGCTCACGTGGCTGCTTTGGACCTGGGGCGGAATCCGGCTGCTGCAGGGATTGATCGTGGGTCCGGGTGAGGCGGTTGCGCCGGTCGCGGATCTGAGTCGCGTCGAGTTCGGATTCTACGTCCTGACGCTCGCCCTGCTGATTGCCGGTGCGTTGCGGCTGCCGGGGGTGACGGCATGAGTCTGAGGCTCGGGCAGACGCTGAAGATCCGCGCCATGGCCTACGTCGCGGGCGAGCCGATCCCGTTCTTCTGGCCGATGCGTTCCTTCATTCATCACAATCCGCTCCATGGCCTCGAACACCATCCGTTTCCGGAGGCGGTGGCGCGCGGTGAGCGGCTCTTTCAGGCCCGCGGCTTCCTTCCGCGGAGCGGATATCAACGGTATCTGCGCCTCGGCAAGGTCGACCGGGCGGCGCTCGGCGCCGGGGTGGAGGCCTTCCTGGCGCAACGGGAGGCGGTGGCGGGGATCGATCTTCCCAAGTGGATTCTTGCGCTGATGACGCGCATGGATCGGCCGGTCGTCGCGGGGAGCGGACTCGCCCGTGAGGCCGACGTCGTGGTCGCCCTGCGGGGCGGTCCCATCCGCGGGACGGTTCCGGGAGCGGATCATGTGCGCGCGCGTCTGCGCGAGGAGCTGCTGGATTCGCGCCCGGTCTACGAGGCGGTCGACCTCCTGTTCGGTACCGGGGTCGGCGCGGAACTGGACGAACTGGTGATCAAAAGCTGCCTCGATTTCTTCGACGAGGGTCAGTCGGTGTGGTCGATGCCGGGGCGCGAGCGGGGATTTTTCGCCGCCTGGCGGGAGATTGCGCGGCGCAGCGGGCGTCTGTACCTGCGCGGACTCCACATCGGGCGCATCCTGCGCGACGAGGAGGGCCCGGAGGCGGTGATCGTACGCGTCATGGAGACGCTCGGCGTGGGCGAGGGGCGGTGGACGACCTACTTCACCCGCGAGCTGGCGCGTCTTCACGGCTGGGCCGGCTTCATCCGGTGGCGGTCGGGCGCAAGGCACTATTACTGGGCGCAGCGCTATCCGGCCGATCTCGTGGATTTCCTCGCTGTGCGACTGGCGCTCGGGCTCGCGCTGCTCGGCGAGCGGGCCCGGACCGGGCCCACGACGGAGCCGGAACTGGAGCGGTTCATCGAGGACCGGTGGCGCGAGGCGTATCTGCGTCACGAGCTGTTTTCCGGGGCGGTGCTGCCGGCGATGGCGGCCCGGGTGGAACGTACCCTCGCGGCCGGACGGCCCGCACGGATCGAGCGGCTCTACGAGGAGTATGTTGCCGCGAAGCGGGCCGAGGAGGCACGCGATCAGGCCGAGCGTCTTCAGGTTCTTGCCGCAATGAGTGATGGGCAGGAGGCGCTCTCGCGCTTGTCCGCCGAAGACCTGGGGCGCCTAGTCGGGATCCTGAGAGACTTCGAGCGCGGCGAAGGGATGATCTGGTTGAACGCCATGGAGAATCGCGCCGTCGAGCGCCTGCTCGGGGGCATCCGGCCCGGCGCCCCACCGGCCGACGGGAAGCGGCCGTTCGCCCAGGCGCTGTTTTGTATCGACACGCGGTCGGAGCGCATCCGGCGTCACCTTGAGGGCGTCGGGGACTACGAGACCTACGGCATCGCGGGATTTTTCGGCGTTCCCGTCAGTTTCATGGAGCTGGGCAAAGGCAGCGAAGTGCATCTCTGCCCGGTTCTGCTCACGCCGAAGAACCTGGTAATGGAAATCGCGGTCGCCCAAGGCAACGACGACGTTACGGCGCTCACCGTGTTGGAGAAGGCTTTCCACGAACTGAAGGAATCGGTCCTGAGTCCGTTCGTGACCGTCGAGGCGATCGGCCTGCTCTTCGGTTTCGATATGGTAGGCAAGACCCTGCTGCCCGAGCGCTACAACCGCTGGCGCAAGCGGTTGCACCAGCGCAAGCCGCGCACCCATCTGCTGCTGGACAAGCTCAGCCGCGAGCAGGCCGATTCCGTTATCCGCGCGGTGCAGCGCGCCGTGATTGCGAAGGCGATTGCGCAGGAGTTCGGCCTGGAGGCCGAGCAGATCCACGATGCCGTGGTTCGCGAGCTGCGCGAGGTCGCGATGGGGCATGCCCAGGGGGCCCCGAAGCTGGCGGCGATGCTGGGGCTGGACGCTACGTCCGAACAGGCGTTCATCGGCCGGCTGCGGACCGTATACCGCATCAATCCATCCGTGGTGCGGCTCCAGATGGAGCGACTGGGTCGGCTCGGCTTCAGCCTCGACGAGCAGGTGGTCTTCGTCGCCCAGGCCCTCAAGGCCATCGGTCTGACGGAGAACTTCTCGCGATTCGTGTTGCTGGTAGGGCACGGCAGTACGTCGGAGAACAATCCCTACGAGTCCGCGCTCGACTGCGGCGCCTGCGGCGGGAATCAGGGACTGGTGAACGCCAGGGTCCTCGCCCAGATGGCGAACAAGCCGGCCGTGCGGCGTAGGCTGCGCGAGCAGGGGATCGATATTCCGGAGGACACTTGGTTCTTCCCGGCGCTGCACGATACCACGACCGACGAGTTGCGGCTGTTCGACCTCGACCGGGTGCCCGCCTCCCATGTCGTGTACATGGATCGGCTGCGCAAAGGGTTGCTCGCCGCATCCAGACTGTGCACGCAGGAGCGGATGCCGACGCTGCTGCCGTCGCCCGCCTCCCTCTCTCCGGCGGCCGCGTCGCGATATGCGGCACGCAACGCGCTCGATTGGTCCCAGGTGCGCCCGGAATGGGGGCTTGCGGGCAACGCATACTTCATCATCGGCCGTCGTGCGTTGACGCAATCGTTCGCGCTCGAGGGGCGCGCGTTTCTGCATTCCTACGACTACCGTATCGATCCGAAGCGGCGGCTGCTGGAGACCATCCTGACCGGGCCCCTGGTGGTCGGCCAGTGGATCAACATGGAGCATTATTTTTCCACCGTGGACAATGAACGCTTCGGCAGCGGCAGCAAGGCCTACCACAACGTGGCCGGCCGCTTCGGGGTGATGACCGGGAATCTGAGCGATCTGCGCACCGGGCTCCCGGCTCAGACGGTGCTCGATCGCGGGTTCCCGTATCACGAGCCGCTGCGACTGATTACGGTGATCGAGGCCCCGTTCGATCACGCTTGGCGCGCCGTGGAGGAGGTATCCGTGGTCAAGTATCTCGTGCGAAACGGCTGGATTCGCCTGTTGATCGTGGATCCGGAGCGCCATTGCGTCGACGTGTACGAGGACGCGGCCTGGAGCCGGCGGCCGTTCCCGGGGACCGTTCAGTCGCAGCCGGCCGAGGAGTCCGTGCCATCATGAAGAACCTGAACCTGAGCCCCCTCAAGAAGCTGGAAATCATCCTCGGCGGCGAACACCAGGCGTTCGCCACCGACGTTCTGGATCGCGCCGGCGTCAAAGGCTATACGATCGTCAACAACCTTTCGGGAAAAGGCAGTCATGGCTTTCACGAGGGACACCTCATGTTCAATGAGGACGATGTCCTGATCATGATCATTGCGGCCGTCCCGGCGGATCTGGTCACTGCGATCCTCGAGGGGCTCGCGCCCTTTTACAACGAGCATTCCGGAGTGGTGTTCATTTCGGACATTCAGGTGACCCGGTTGGTGAAATTCAGCGGTTGAGCGCCGGGCGTGCATCGTGCCCCGCGAGCAGCCCCGAGCGGCGGTAGTACAGTGACACGACCCTTCGGGCGCCGGCCCTGCGAGCGGGGCGGCGGCCGGACGACTGCGGCCCGAGGTGCGGAGGCACCAACCCTGCGCGACCATGATTCAGCTACGTACATACGTCTACATCGACTCTCTGCAGCCGCAGCTCGCTGAGTATATGGCGACCGTATCGCAGGGGTTTCTGCCCGTTCCGGGCGACGCGTGCCTGTGGGTGGAGGTCTCTCCGGGCATGGCGATTCACCGGTTGACGGACATCGCCTTGAAGGCGACGCGGGTCAATCTGGCGCAGCAGGTGGTGGAGCGGGCGTACGGATCGATGGTGATCCATCATCGCGACCAGAGCGACGTCCAGGAAGCCGGTAGGGTCATCCTGCATCACCTCGGCGCGTCGGTGGAGGACCGCCAGCACTGCGATATCGCCTGGCAGGAAGTGATCCGGGGGATGACCCCCGATCACACCGTGCTCATCAACCGGCAGAACCGCCGCGGTTCGATGATGCTTCCGGAGCAGAGTATGTTCATCCTGGAGACGGAGCCCGCCGGGTACGTCGTCTATGCGGCGAATCAGGCGGAGAAGGCGGCCAACATCACCCTGATCGACGTACGCGCGGTCGGCGCCTACGGGCGCCTGACGCTGTCGGGGCACGAGGCGGATGTGGACGAGGCCGCGGCCGCGGCGATCGCGGCGGTGCAACGTCCCTCGGGGACCTGAGCCGTGCACCGTCGCCGCCTGCTCGATCTGCTGTCCGCGCATCGCACGCCGTTTCTGGAGGAGGCGGCCTACGTCCGACGCGCCCGGGAGTTCATTTCCGCCCACCCGGGTTGCTTCGGCTGTGACTATTGGCCGGCGCACGTCACCGGCTCCTCGTGGGTGCTCAATCCGCGGCGCTCGCACGTGCTGCTGGTGCATCACCGAAAGCACGGGCGCTGGTTTCAGCCGGGTGGGCACGCGGACGGGAATCCGGATATCCTCGCCGTCGCGCTGCGGGAGACCGCGGAGGAAAGCGGTGTCGCACCCGGCGCGATCCGGCTGCTGGACGAGCGCATCTTCGATCTGGACATCCACCGGATCCCGGCGAGCGTGCGCGGTCCGGCGCACGAGCACATCGATGTGCGTTTTCTGGTCGAGATCGACGACGGCGTCCCGCTGCGGGGCAGCGAGGAATCCTACGAGGTACGCTGGGTCCCGCTGCACGAGGTCAGTCGCTACAACAACAATCGCTCGACGTTCCGCATGGTGGAGAAGACGCGACGACGGCGCGCGGCGGCGGCCAGCGGCGGGTTGCTGAACGGTGTTCGCGGCGGATCGGAGTTCGCCTGATCCAGGGGCGGCGGTGCCCGGGCGGGCTCGGTCGCGCGGAGGTCGGCGATTCAGGCCGTCGCGGCCGCGTTTCCGCTCGCATGGCGGGACATCAGGAACTCCTTGAACGCCTGGGCGGCGGGCGAGAGCACCTTGTGATCCGGATAGACGAGGTACCACTGGCGTTCCAGCGGGAGGCCCTGAACGTCGAGTAATGCGAGGTCGCCGCGCGCCAGCTCGGCTTCGGCGGTGATCTTCGCGAGGATGGAGATCCCGAGCTTGCTCGACACGGTCTGCTTGATCGCCTCGTTGCTTCCGAGTTCCATGCGTGTGCGCGGCGCCGTTCCGTGACGCTGGAAGAAGGCCTCGCAGCCGAGGCGGGTCCCGGAGCCGCGCTCGCGCGCGATGAACGGCTCTTCGGCCAGCCGCTGCGGTGTGATCGATTTTTCGCGCGTCAGCGGGTGATCCGGGTGGGCGATGGCGACCATGGGGTTGGGCGCGAACGGGATGGCGACGACGTTCAGGTTGTCAGGGGGCTGACCGAGGACGTAGAGGTCGTCCTGGTTTTGCACCAGGCGTTCGAGCATCGCCTTGCGGTTGCCGACGAACAGGGATACCTCGATGCCGGGGTGTTGCGCGCTCAATTGCCCGAGGAGTTGCGGGATGAAGTATTTGGCGGTGGTCAGGATGGAGACGCTGAGTGTGCCGCTCTCCAGGCCCTGTATGGCCGCGAGCTCCTGGGCGAGACGCTCCATCCGCGCGGCCACGTCGCGGCAGGCGGAGGCCATGACCTTGCCGGCCTGGGTGAGGTAGAGGCGCTTTCCGACCTGCTCGACCAGTGGCTGGCCGGCGGCTTCGGCGAGTTGCTTGACCTGGATCGAGACGGCGGGCGGCGTCAGGTGAAGCGCTTCGGCCGTGCGCGTGATGCTCATATGCCGCGCAAGGGCGTCGAAGATTCGCAACTGATGCAGGGTCGCGCGTCGGATGGACATAGGTCCCTTGGAACTCTTTAAGAATTATTTAAACAAGAATTAATAAAATTAAACTGTATTTTATCACTGACCACCCATAAACTGCAACTTGTCCCGGGTCATCCTCCCCAGTCCGCCCGCGGGACGCCGCCCGCTTCCGTGCCTCGGGTCCACTCGTGGTGCGCGACGACAGCCGCGTCGCTGGGACGTGGCTTGGCGGTCTTTGGGGGCGACCCGAGGGTCGGGGTGCGAGCCGTGCGAGGCAGACGGCCAGGAGCGGTGTGATGTCGTTGGTTGCGATGCGGGATCTGCTGGAACACGCCTACCGGCACAACTACGCCGTGGGGGCCTTCGATCTATGCGGCCTGGAGTTCCTCGACGGCGTGATCGCCGCGGCCGAGCGTTGTCGTGCGCCGGTGATCCTCAATCTCGACCAGCCGCGGTGTGGCGCTTCCGATTTCGATCGCTTGCTGCCCGCCGCGGAGGCGGCGGCCCGGCAGGCCGTCGTTCCGGTCGCGATCCATCTGGATCGCGGGGCGGACATCGAGGCTGCCGTGCATGCCGTCAACCGCGGCTGCAACGGCGTGATGGTCGACGCTTCGGATCGCGAGCTGGGAGATAACATCCGGATCACCCGGGAAGTCGTGTCCATGGCGCAGGGATGCGGCGTTGCGGTCGAGGGCAAACTCGGCGGTGTCGATGGTGTCGACGGCGCCGGCGAAGTCGTCTATACCGGCGTCGCCGAGGCGCGCGCCTATGTCGAGCGTACCGGAGTGGATTTTCTGGCGGTGTCGATCGGTGCCGATACCGGGCGCTCCCGCAGCAGGCCCCGCCTCAACTGGCAGCGGCTCAAGCAGATCAACGAGACTCTCCGCATCCCCCTGGTCATCCACGGTGGGGACGGAATCTCCGACGACCAGTTTCGCCGGCTGATCGCCAACGGCGTGGCCAAGATCCACCACCCGACCGTACTCGTCGACGCCGCCGGAGAGCGGCTGCGCGCGGGCGCGAGGAAGGGTGCCGGGGCGGACTACCGTGCGGTGATGCGCGAGGTCCGCAAGGGCGTGGAGCAGGAGGCCGAGTGTTACATGCGGTTGTGGGGGGGCGCGGGACGCGCCGCCGAAGTTCTGGAGCAATGCCGCGGTTGGGAGCCCGTCGAACACGCGGTCTTCCACGGTCGCGATGGGCTCGGCGAAGAGGAGGTCGCGGTGGTGATCGAGGAGGGCCGGCGTGCGTTCAGCGCCATCCCGGGCGTGCGCGCGGTGCGTACCGGAGAGGTGGTGCAGACCGACCGGCGCTTCGGTTGGCTGTTGAGCGTCTGCCACCCGGCGGTCATCGGCGCCTATCGTGAACATCCGTCTTATGTCGCGTTCGCGCGCACGCGCGCGGAGCGCCTCTCCAGTCTTCCGTCGGTGGCGGACGATGCCGCTCCCCACCGCCCGCGGCCGGCCGCGCGGGCGCAGGAGGCGGCGTCCGTCGCCTGGTCGCGCGGGCGCTGATTTTCGCCCGCCGGTGCCGCGGCGCCGGGAGGGCCGCTCGACAGGGCCGGCCCGGCACGGGCCGGCGTCTGCGATGCCTCCGGCGCCCGCTTCAGGCCCGGGTGTCCGCGCGGGCGGGGAGGGCATTGCGCGCCCATCCGCGCAATCCGGTGCTAGAATTGCGCCCCAAGCTCATCGATCGGTAACGCCTGCCGGCCCGTCGCGCAGCGCTGCGAGGCCGGCGGCGCCCGCGGGCGTTTTCGGGGGAGACTGACCATGACCGCGCTGGTCGGCATCATCATGGGATCCGACTCGGACTGGGAGACGATGGGTCACGCGGCCCGGACCCTGCAGCGGCTGGAGATCCCGCACGAGGTCGAGATCGTATCGGCCCACCGCACCCCCGACCGTCTGTTCGAATACGCCGAGTCCGCCCAGGGGCGCGGGCTCGAGGTCATCATCGCCGGTGCCGGGGGCGCGGCGCACCTGCCCGGGATGACGGCGGCGAAGACGCCGCTGCCGGTGCTGGGCGTCCCGGTACAGTCGCGCGCGCTGAACGGACTGGATTCCCTGCTGTCCATCGTCCAGATGCCCGCGGGCGTGCCCGTCGGGACGCTCGCGATCGGGGCCGCGGGGGCGACCAACGCGGCGCTGCTCGCCGCGGCGATCCTCGGGAACAAATATCCGGAATACCGCCGGGCGCTGATCGAGTTTCGGGAGCGGCAGACGCAGGCGGTACTGGAGAAGCCCAGACCCCGGGATCCCGCGGCGTGATCGTAGGTGTACTCGGGGCGGGCCAGCTCGCACGGATGCTGGCGCTGGCCGGGCGCCCGCTAGGTCTCGACTTCGCATTCCTCTCTCCGGATCCCGACAGTTGCGCGGCCGCCCTGGGGCGACATATCTGCGCGGATTTCGACGACGAAGCGGCCCTCGCGCGCCTCGCCGCGGACGCCGCGGTGGTGACCTATGAGTTCGAGAATGCGCCGCTCGCGGGCGCGCGCCGCCTCGGCGAGCGCGTAACGCTTCTTCCCCCCGCACCGGCCCTGGCGGCGGCGCAGGACCGGCTGGAGGAGAAGCGACTGTTCCGGGCGCTGGGGGTCGAAACCCCGACCTTCGTCCCCGTCGACGATCCCGCCCGGTTGGCCGATGCGGCCGGGCGCACGGGCTATCCGGCGGTCCTCAAGACGCGGCGTATGGGCTACGACGGCAAGGGGCAGGCGATCGTTCGCGACGAGGCGGATCTCGAGCCCGCCTGGACGCGCCTGGGCGGAGCGCCCTCGATACTGGAGGCGTTCGTTCCCTACGAGCGCGAGGTCTCGATCGTCGCGGTGCGTGCCCGTGACGGGCGGACGGCCTTCTACCCGCTCTGCGAGAACACTCACCGGGACGGAATCCTGCGCCTTTCGGTCGCTCGACCGGACGACCCGATGGAGGCCGCGGCGCAGGCCGGCGCCCGCCGCCTGCTCGAGGCCCTCGATTACGTCGGCGTGCTGGCCCTGGAATTCTTCCAGGTCGGCGGCCGCCTTCTGGCGAACGAGTTCGCCCCGCGGGTGCACAACTCCGGTCACTGGACCATCGAGGGCGCCGAGTGCAGCCAGTTCGAGAATCACCTGCGCGCGATCATGGGCTGGCCCCTCGGTGCCACCGATCCGATCGGATGGGCGGCGATGGTGAACTTCATCGGCACGCTTCCCGCAGCCGCCGAGGTGCTGGCGCTCCCGCACGTGCACTTCCACGACTATGGAAAGGCCCCGCGGCCCGGGCGCAAGCTCGGCCACGCCACGGTCCGCGCGGACAGCGCCGAAGACGTCGCACGAATCGTACCGGAGCTGCTCAGGCTCGCCTCGTCGTGAGCGCTCGCACCGCGGCGCGCCCCGCGTCCTCGGGCCGCGCGGCGTCTTGCGCCTGGAATCCAATTCAAAATCCGTCTGCGCCGCCCCGTACGGTGTTGCGGATCCTGTCGCGAGGCTCGATGGTCGAACGTGAACCGCGCGTCTCGCAGGCCCCGCGCCTCGCCTGCCCCCCGCTAACAACCTTGTGACGGGGTCCGGGCCTTTCGGCATCTGGACTTATGGGGGGCGGCTTCGGGCTGTCGGCTTGCGAGGTCGTGTCATATAAGGTAGGGTAGCTGCCGGAGCCGTTTACGGCCGCGGCGGCGAGCGTGTCGCGTGGGCCGCCGGGCGGTCAAGCCCCGCAGGCGAATCAGACGCGGGAGTGTTTGATTCGTCGAGTTGGAAAGTCCGTCCCGGACCTTTCAACGAGCGGTTGGACGGCTCCGTCGCAACGGGGGTGGACACCAACGGTGCCCCCTCATCAAATGCGGCCCGCACGGGCCGCCCGTAGTGGGTAGCCTGGCCGGGTTATCGTGTCGCGCTTGCGGCGGTCGGCAATCCGACGAGGGCGCCGATACCCGGCGTCGCGCGCGATGGCCGTTCTTCCCGGACGGCCGTGCGTCCCCGAGGCCGGGGTCGCGGGGCACGAATCGCCAAGTCGGGCTTCGAGCGGTGGCGACACCGGTTCGTGGGGGGGCGGCGCCCGGGAGCCCGTCTCCCGCCGATATCGCAACGCAGGCCGGACGCCGACCTTTTATCCCTCTGGGACCGTGCGGTCGCGCGCGCCGGGAAAAATTCGATGCCGCCGGGATCCCGATCGCCGGGCGCGCCGGCACGTCCGCCTTGGAGGGTATGCAATGAGCGCACAGGCATTTGGAGAAAATCCGCTGAAGGTTCGCGCGACGGACCACTACCATGAGGAGTATGTCCACTCGTTCGTTCAAAAGTGGGACCAGTTGATCGACTGGGATGCCCGCGCCAACAGCGAGGGCGGCTTTTTCATCGAGGCCCTCAGACGACACGGAGCAACGAAGGTGCTCGACGTCGCGACGGGAACCGGCTTCCATTCCGTGCGGTTGTTGCGCGCGGGTTTCGAGGTGACCAGCGTCGACGGCAGCGCGGAGATGCTCGCCAAGGCGTTCGAGAACGGCAGGCGCAACGGCCAGATTCTGAAAATCGTACATGCGGACTGGCGCTGGTTGAACCGCGACGTGCACGGCAAGTTCGACGCCGTGATCTGTCTCGGAAACTCCTTCACCCATCTCTTCTCCGAACGCGATCGTCGAAAGGCGCTTGCGGAGTTCTATGCGGCGCTGCGCCACGACGGAATCCTGATCCTCGACCAACGGAACTATGATGCGATCCTGTCCGAGGACTACCAAAATCGGCATACGTATTATTACTGCGGAGAAAACGTGCGTGCGGAGCCGGAGCACGTCGATCCCGGTCTGGCCCGGTTTCGGTACGAGTTTCCGGACGGATCCGTGTTCCACCTGAACATGTTTCCGCTGCGGAAGGACTACGTCCGCGGGCTCATGCAGGACGTCGGGTTCCAGAACATCGAAACCTACGGGGACTTCCAGGAGACGCATCGCAGCGACGTTCCGGATTTCTTCATACACGTCGCGTCGAAGCGCTATGAGCACCCTGCATCGGAGGACTCGGAATGACGGGGGAAGCGGATGCGGCGCGCGTGACGCAGGACTACTACGACAGTGCGGATGCCGACACGTTCTATGAGAGGATCTGGGGCGGGGAGGATATCCACATCGGGATCTACGAGTCGGAGGAGGAGCCGATCCGCGCTGCGAGCCGGAGAACCGTCGAACGGATGGCGGAGTTGGTGGCCGATCTCCCGCCGGGCACGCGCGTACTCGATCTGGGATCGGGCTACGGCGGGGCTGCGCGTTTTCTGGCCGAGAACCGTGGTTTCCAGGTCGAGTGCCTGAACATCAGCGAGCGTCAGAACCGGCGCAACCGGCGTCTGAATGCGGAGCGCGGCCTGGACGGGCGGGTCCGCGTCACGGACGGTGACTTCGAGAACGTGCCGTTTCCCGACGCGCAGTTCGATCTTGTCTGGTCGCAGGATGCCATCCTGCACAGCGGGAACAAGGACAAGGTGTTCGCGGAGATCGCGCGCGTGTTGCGCCCCGGCGGCACGCTGCTATTTACGGATCCGATGCAGAGCGACGAGTGTCCCGATGGAGTTCTGACCCCGATCCTCGAACGGATCCATCTGCGCGCGCTCGGCTCCCCGGGGCTCTATCGGGAACTGGCGTCTGGCGTGCGTCTGGATGAGGTCGCCTTCGCCGATTATAGTCCCCACCTGCC
The DNA here is from genome assembly GCA_027013145.1 of Gammaproteobacteria bacterium. Classification (GTDB taxonomy): domain Bacteria; phylum Pseudomonadota; class Gammaproteobacteria; order 21-64-14; family 21-64-14; genus BMS3Abin12. The sequence goes on from JALUXX010000016.1 coordinate 48,400, forward strand.
GACGCATTACCGCCGGGTGGGGGAGGAACTGGGCCGACGGGGGGCGGACCTGGCCGGCGAGGTGTCCGGCGAGTACATGGAGCGGATGTTGCGCGGCCTCGGGCACTGGGTGGAGGGCGGTGCCGCCGGGCACCTATGTTGGGGGATATTCCGGTTCCGCAAGGCGGCCGGCCCCGACTGACGCGCGTGTCGGAAGTCAGGGGCGGGGCGCGGGCCGGGGCGTCTGCGCGCCGGGCGCAGATTCCCCCAGCCAGCGGTCGACGAGTGCCGGATGGTCGGCGAGCCAGCGCCGGGCGGCGACCGCGGGGCGCGTGCCGGCGCGGATATCGAGCATGACGGCGTTCATGTCCGCGCTCGTCCAGTAGAAGCGCTTGAGAAACAGCAATACCGGCATCGCCTTGTGCGGGAGGCGGCGCGATACGACCGTGCCGATATAGCCCCCTTTTCCGTAGACGTCCTTGGGGTCCTTCAGGTACTTCAGTTTCCACTTCGCCCACATCCAGTGCGGGGTCCAGCCGGTGACGACGATCCAGCGATGGTGGCGTTCGGCGCGCGCCAGCATGGCCGTCATCGCCGCGCCGGAACTCTGTATCAGTCGGAAGTGCAGCCCGTAGCGCCGGATGGCCTCCTGGGTCTTCATCATGATGCCGGCTCCGGGATCGATGCCGATGATCCTGCCGCGAAAGCGGTTGCGGTACGCTGCAAGCTGCCCGATCGAGTCGATCGGCACGTAATCGGGTACGACGAGGCCGATACGGGTGCCGATCAGATTGGGGCCGAGGTCGATGACGTCGGGCCACAGCTTCTCGTAATAGGCACGGTGCGTATTGGGCAGCCACGCCGAGACGATTGCGTCGAGACGCCCGCGCGCGACGCCTTCCCACATCGGACCCGCATCCAGGGACAGGAGCTTCACGGGATAGCCCAGACCGTCGTGGATCACTGCGGCGACGACGTTGGCCGACGCAACGTTGGACGACCAGCTCTGTACATAGCCGATGCGGATGACCGGCTTGGACGCGGCGGCCGCTGCGATCGCCGCTGCGGGCAGCGCCGCGATCAACGTCAACAGAGCGATGAGGACCGTTCGAACGCGTTGATACATCGATTACCTCCGTCGTTTGCCGTGTCCCAGACCCTGCGTGATGCGGTCGAGTACGATCGCCACGATCACGACCGCCAGCCCGGCCTCGAACCCGGCCCCGATCTCCAGACGGGTGATCCCTTCGAGCACGTTCTTTCCGAGCCCGCCGGCGCCGATCATGGCGGCGATCACAACCATGGAAAGCGCCAGCATGATGGACTGGTTCAGTCCCGCAAGGATCGTCGGCATGGCCATGGGGATGCGCACCTTCCACAAGGTCTGCGCAGGGGTCGCGCCGAAGGCCTCGGCCGCCTCGATCAGATCGTGCGGAACCTGCCGGATCCCGAGGCTGGTGAGGCGGATCAGCGGAGGGATGGCGAAAATGAACGTGGCGATGACGCCGGGGACCAGGCCCAACCCGAACAACATGACCGCCGGGATCAGGTAGACGAAAGCCGGCATCGTCTGCATGAGATCGAGCAACGGGCGCAACGTGCGCTCCGCGCGACGGCTGACGGCCGACAGGATCCCCAGTGGAAAGCCGATCGCGAACACGATCAGCTCCGCGCACAACACCAGGGCGAGCGTGACCATGGTCGGACCCCAGAGGCCCATGTTCGCGATCAGCGCGAGGCCGGCGAGCGCGAAGATGCCGGCCCGTGTCCCGGCGCTCCACCAGGTGAGCAGCGCGAGCACCAGGATCGCCACGGGTACGGGCACGGCCGCGAGGCCGTGCTGGAGGGCGGAGATGACGATATACAGGCCCGAGCTGACATGGTGGAAGGCGCCGTCGTAGCGGTCGAGGAGGAAGTTGACGGCCTCCTCCGACCACCTGCCGACCGGGATCCTGAAGGCGGAGAGGCCCGTCATGCGGTCGTCTCCGGTCCGTCGGCGGTTGCGTCCGCGCCTTTGCCGTCGCCGACCAGGGTCGCACCGCGGTGCGCCAGTCCCGCAAGCAGCGCCTGTCGCGAGATGATCCCGCGGACCGGGCCGCCGCCGGATTCGCGTACCGCGATCGGCGCGGCGTCCGCGGCGGCGAGCACGATGACCTCGGCGAGCGGGGTGTCCGCAGGGACGGTGCGCACCGGTTGCAGAACCGCGTCGCCGATCGGGGCGTCGGCGCCCGCCAGCCGCGCCAGTTCATCGGCGGTCACCAGGCCGTGGGGCGCACCCCCGGGGTCCACGACGCAGGCGCACGTCAGCCCCGCCTCCCGCAGCCGGTCGAGCACGGATGCGGGCCGGGCGGCCGCGCCCGCGACCCCGTGGGAGACCGCGACGACCCCGGCGGTGAGCGCACGGGCCGGGTCCACGCCGCTGACGAATCGGGCGACGTAGTCGTCCGCAGGCGACGCTACGATCTGCGCAGGGGTTCCGACCTGCACCAGGCGGCCGTCGCGCAGGATCGCAATCCGGTCGCCGAGTCTGAGTGCCTCATCGAGGTCGTGCGTGACGAATACGATCGTTTTGCGCAGGCGTGCCTGTAGCGCGAGAAGTTCCCGTTGCAGGTCGGCGCGGATGAGCGGGTCGAGCGCGCTGAAGGCCTCGTCCATCAGCAGAATGTCGGGTGAGACGGCCAACGCCCGCGCCAGGCCCACGCGCTGGCGCATCCCGCCGGAGAGCTCGTCGGGCCGCCGCGTCTCCCAGCCCCGCAGTCCGACCAGTTCCAGTGCCTCTGCGGCACGCGCACGCCGTTCGGCGCGTGGTGTTCCCTGTATTTCGAGCCCGAACTCGACGTTCCCGCGTACGGTACGGTGCGGCAACAGTGCGAAGTGCTGGAAGACCATCCCGAAACGGCTGCGGCGCAGCGCGAGCAGTTCGCGCCGGGGGAGGGAGGCGAGGTCCCGGCCGGCGATCAGTACGCGCCCCGCGGTGGGTCGATGCAGGCCGTTGAGGAGGCGCAACAGGGTGGACTTCCCGCTGCCCGACAGGCCCATGACCACGAAGACCTCCCCGCGGCGGATCTCCAGGCTTAGATCGTCGAGGGCGAGCACCCACCCGTGTTCCCGGCGCAGGGCGTCCCGATCGGCGCCGGCGCGCAGGCGTTCGAGCGCCCGCTCCGGCCGCGGGCCGAAGACCTTGGATACGGACGAGACCTGGATTTCCGGGGTTTCATGCACGATGCGGCATTCAGGGAGGCGGTCGGGGACAAACGATGGAGGTCGCCCACTATAGAGGCCCCACCGGGCCGCCGCAACCCGGTGGCGGTGCATTCGGCGCCGCGGCCGGGTGCGGGTCTGCTAGACTGAACGGGTGGCGGTTTACACCCCGCCTCGCGGTGTGAGGGCCGAGCCATGCCGGTCGCGGACGGGACGGGGATGCCCGAGGGGATCCCGGACGAGTTCCTGGGCGGGATCCCCGCGGCATCGGAGATGGATACGTGGCGCCGGTGGTGGGAGGCGCGCGGCGCGGAGCTGTCGGCGGCGGTGGACCGGGCGGGTACGCCGTGGCTGCGGATGTACGATCGCACGGGTGCGCGCGTCGACACGGTGTGCATGCCCGGCGGCTATCGGGAACTGTTGCAGCGCGGATACGCGGCCGGCATCATCTCCCGGGTCTTCGAGCACGACTCCCTGCTGCCCTTCTACCGCCTCGGCTATCTCGTCGCCTACCACGATCCGGGCTTGTACTGCCCATACACGGTATCGCTCGCCACCGCCGTGGCGCTCCACAAGTACGCGTCCGACGAGGTACGCGAGCGCTTTCTGCCGCCGATGCTGCGTACCGACGAAGAGGTGTGGCAGGGCGCGACCTGGATGACGGAGATCCGCGGCGGCTCGGACCTCGGCTCCAACGTCGATACCACGGCGTTCGCCGACGGCGCACGCTGGCGGCTGCGCGGAGAGAAATACTTCGCGAGCAACGTCGGCGCGGAGCTCGCCGTCGTCGCCGCGCGCCCCGAAGGCGCGCCCGACGGCGTGCGCGGACTTGCCCTGTACCTGGTCCCGCGCGAGCGCGCGGACGGCACGCGCAACTACCGGATTCGCAGGCTCAAGGACAAGATCGCCACGCGTTCGGTGCCCACCGGCGAGGTCGAGCTGTGCGACAGCGAGGGCTGGCTGCTCGGGGCGGCGGAGCAGGGTGTGTACCTGATCCTCGAGGTGCTCAACCTCTCGCGCGTGGCCAACGCCGTCGCGAGCGCGGCCTTGGCGCAGCGCGCGCTCGATGAGGCGCGAGCGTTCGCCGCGCAGCGCGTGGCCTTCGGCCTCCCGGTCCTCGAACAACCCCTGCTGCGCGCGCAGTTCGCCGCCCGCCGCGACGGCCTCGCCGGCGCCGTCGCCCTCGCCTGCGCCGCGGCGCGCGAACTCGACGCCGTGTGGCGCCTGCGCCCACCCTACGATGCGCGCTACCACCGCTTCCGCCTGCTCGCCCATCTCGCCAAGTACTGGACCGCCGAGTTTGCCGCACAGACCGCGAAGTGGGCCATGGAGGTCCACGGCGGCCTCGGCGTGCTCGCCGAGTACCCGGTGGAGCGCGGGTTTCGGGAGGCGATGATCCTGTCGATCTGGGAGGGTACGGCGCACCGCCAGATCCTCGACGGCCTCGAGGTGATGCAACGCCGGCAGGCGCACCGCGCGCTTCTGGAGTGGCTCGCACCGTGGGGCGACGCGGTCGCCGCCGGGGATCTGCGCGCGCGGCTCGACGCGCACCTCGCGCTGCCCGAGGCGCGGCGCGAGGCGGAGGCGGAGGCCGTGTTCGCCGAGCTGGCGCGTTTCACGGCGGATGCACTGCGCGCGGCCGGTCCCGGAGCCGCGGCGGGGCCGGCATGAATACCCCCGGTGCGCGCCTGCGCCAGGCCCTCGAGATCGAGCGCCCGCTGCAGATCGTCGGCGTGCCCAACGCCTACTGCGCCCGGCTCGCCGCGCGTGCCGGTTTCCGCGCCGTCTATCTCTCCGGGGCCGGCGTCGCCAACGCCGCCTTCGGCCGGCCCGATCTTGGGCTGACGACGCGCGCCGAGGTGGTGGAGGAGGCGCGGCGCATCGCCGCGGTCTCGTCGTTGCCACTGTTGGTCGACGTCGACACCGGCTGGGGGGACGAGATCGGGGCGTGCGTGCGCGAGCTCGAGGACGCCGGCGCCGCCGGGTTGCACGTCGAAGATCAGGTCGAGGCCAAACGCTGCGGGCACCGCCCCGGAAAACAACTGGTCGGTCCCGAGGAGATGTTCGTGCGCCTGGAAGCGGCGTTGGCGGCACGGCGCGATCCGGCCTTCGTGATCATGGCACGCACCGATGCCGCCGGGGTGGAGGGACTGGATGCGGCGATCGCGCGCGCGCGCGCCTACGTCGCCGCCGGGGCGGACATGGTCTTCGCCGAGGCCTTGTCCTCGCTGGAGGAGTACCGCCGCTTCGTCGCGGCCGTGGCGGTGCCGGTGCTCGCCAACCTGACCGAGTTCGGGCGCACGCCGCTGTTCGATCGCGACGAGATCGCGCCCACCGGCGTGCGCATGCTGCTCTACCCGTTGAGCGCGTTCCGGGCGATGAGCGCGGCCGCCGAGGGTGTGTACACGGCGATCCGCCGCGAGGGGAGCCAGCGGAGCTGGCTGGCACGGATGCAGACGCGCGCGGCGCTCTACGAGGTCCTCGATTACGACGCCGCCGAGCGCGCCCAACGCGCCGGGCCCGACGGGGAGCCGGAGGTGTGAGCGCCGGCGCCGGTCTCGCGGGCGTGGTCGCGGGCGAGACCGCGATCAGCACGGTGGAGGCCGACGGCCGCGGCCTGCGCTATCGCGGCTACGCCATTGAGGACCTGGCGGCGCACGCGCGCTTCGAGGAGGTTGCCTTCCTGCTGCTCTACGGTGAGCTGCCCGACCGGCGGGCACTGGCGGACTTCGAGGCGCGGACGGCGCGCCTGCGTGCGCCACCGGCCGCGGTCACGGCGATCCTCGACGCGCTGCCCGGGGGCGTCCACCCGATGGACGCGTTGCGCAGCGCCGTCTCCGTCCTCGGGGCCGTGGAGCCGGAGCGCGGCTTCGAGGGCCAGGAGGCGGTGGCCGAGCGCCTGCTCGCCGTGCTCCCGGCGTTGCTGCTGCACTGGTATACGCGTATCGATACCGGCATCGCGCCCCGGTCCGCGGCGGACGGCGCCGGGCTGGCCGAGGCCTTCCTGCGGATGCTGCACGGGCGAACGCCGCCGCCGACGCACCGGCGTGCGCTCGAAGTCTCGCTGATCCTCTACGCCGAGCACGAGTTCAACGCCTCGACCTTCGCCGCGCGCGTGACGGCCTCGACACGCGCCGACTTGCACTCCTGCATCACCACGGCGATCGGCACGCTCCGCGGACCGCTGCACGGAGGCGCGAACGAGGCCGCGATGGCGTTTCTGGACCCGCTCGCGGATCCCGACGCCGCCGAGGCCGCGGTGCTCGACGCATTGCGCGCGCACCGGCGGGTCATGGGCTTCGGCCACCGTGTCTACCGCGGGGAGGACCCGCGCAGCGCGCTGATCAAACCGTGGAGCCGCCGCCTGGCGGCAGAGGCGCGCGACGAGCGGCTGTTCGCCGTCTCCGAACGCGTGGAGGCGGTGATGCGGCGCGAGAAGGGGTTGTTTCCGAATCTCGACTTCTACAGCGCCTCGCTCTACCGGTTCCTGGGGATCCCGACGGCGCTCTACACCCCGCTGTTCGCGTGCGCGCGCATGGCGGGTTGGGCCGCGCACGTGATCGAGCAGCGGCGCGTCGGCCGCCTGATCCGCCCGCTCGCCCGCTACACGGGCCCGGCGCCGCGACCCTATGTCCCGCTGGAGGCGCGCGGGTGAGCCGTGTCCCGGACGAAGCCGATGCGCTCCTGAGCGAACTCGCCGCCTACGCCTGCGACTACGAGCCGCGCGATGCGGAGGCGTTCGCCACCGCGCGCGAGTGCCTGTTCGACAGCCTCGCCTGCGCGCTGCTCGCCGGCGCCGATCCCGACTGCCGGCGCGTGCTCGCCGCGCCGGCCGAGGGGTTCGAGGTGCGCGATGGTCTCCGGCCCCCGGGGGCTACGCGCGCGCTCGATCCGGTCGCTGCGGCCTTCGACCTCGGCACCCGCATCCGCTGGCTCGACTTCAATGATACGTGGCTCGCGGCCGAATGGGGCCATCCCTCCGACAACCTCGGCGGGCTCCTCGCCGCGGCGCTGCTCGCGGCGCGTCGCGGCCCCGCCCCGAGCGTGCGCGACCTGCTCGGCGCGATGATCAAGGCCTACGAGATCCAGGGCGGCCTCGCCCTCGGCAACGCCCTCAACGAGGCCGGTCTCGATCACGTCGTGTTCGTGCGCGTCGCCACCGCACTCGCGGCGGGCGCGCTGCTCGGCGCCGAGCGCGCGCAATTGCTCGCCGCCGCCGCGCACGCCTGGGTCGACGGCGGCCCCTTGCGCGTCTACCGCCACGCGCCGGACGCCGGCCCGCGCAAGGGCTGGGCGGCGGGCGACGCGACCGCGCGCGGCTTGTGGCTGGCGCTGCTCGCCCTGCGCGGGGAGCCGGGCTGTCCGCACGCACTGAGCACGCCGGTGTGGGGATTCCGCGACGCGCTGCTGCGCGGGCGCGAGCCGGTCCTCGCGCGCCCGCTCGGCGAGTACGTCATGCCCAACGTCCTGTTCAAAGTAGCCTTCCCCGCCGAGTTCCACGGCCAGACCGCCGTCGAGGCGGCGCTGCGCCTGCACCCGCGGGTGCAGGGACGCTGGGAGGCGATCGAGAGCATCCGCATCGAGACCCAGCGCCCGGCGCTGCGCATCATCCACAAGCCCGGCCCGCTGCGCAATCCGGCCGATCGAGACCATTCCATCGACTACATGGTGGCGGTGGCGTTGCTGCGCGGCGCACTGGAGAGCGCCGACTACGGCGACGCGGGCGCCGCCGATCCGCGCATCGACGCCCTGCGCGCGCGCATGGAGGTGGTCGAGAACCCGGAGTTCACCCGTGCCTACTACGACCCCGCGCGGCGCGCGATCCCCAACGCCATGAGGATCCGCTTCGCCGACGGCACCGCCACCGAGCGCGTCGCGATCGACTACCCGCTCGGCCACCGCCGCCGCCGCGCCGAGGCGCGCCCGCTGCTGCGGGAGAAATTCCGCTCCGCCGCCGAGCCCGCCCTCGGCCGCGAGCGCTGCACCCGCCTCCTCGCGCTCCTCGACGACCCGGCCCTCGACACCCTCCCCATCACAACCTTCGCCGACCAATTTCGGGGACAGTGAGAATTTCGCGACCAATTTCGGGGACAGCGACCAATTTCGGGGACAGTGTACTTAATTGTTGGCGATCGTCTGTTGCGCGGTTGCAGCAGTTCGTGGGCCGGGGCCCCGTTGAACGGACGTTGACGCCGGCGCGATCCTGCGAGCGGACGAGCCTCTCAAATAAGTAAACTGTCCCCGCATTTCAATACTGAAATTATTTCGGATCCGTACCCGCGCGGGTCTGTGTTCCCGGCTGCGGCTTCCGTTCAAACTCTCGTAAATTCAAACAGAAAAGTTCTTTATCCCGGAGTTGGCACGTTCGTTGCGAACGAAACGCGTGCCGGCGGCCGGCGTGGCCGCGCGGGTCCGGCCGGACAGAGCGGACAGAGCTTAGACGCGGACTAGGGCTTCGACAGCGATTTCGCGAGGAGACGATGATGGAGACTTGTTCCCGAGGACACCGAAGGGGCGTTGCCCGACTCGGCCGGGTCGTGCCGCGGGCGAAAGGCGTCGGCGTAGCGCTCGCCGGCGGCCTGCTGCTTCTGGGCGGGGTAGGAAACGCCGCGGCCCGCTCCTGGGAGTTGAACGGGCCGGCGTGGCACCTCCCGACACCCGCGCATTCGCGCGCGATGGGGGTGCCCGGGCGGGCGCCCGCGAGTGGGTTCGCCGGAAGCTGGCAGAACGTGGATCGCAATACGCGCGGTCTCACGCGCGTGGATATCGTGCGCGCCGGTGCGGGTTACCGAGTCCGGGCCTGGGGCCGCTGTCACCCCCGTGACTGCGACTGGGGGAGCGCACCGGCGCAGATCTACGCCCCGTCGCCGTCGGCACGGCGCGACGTGGCGCTCACGGCGCAGTTCCGCGAGCCGAGCGGAACGATGACCCTGGTGCTCCATAACCGCGGGAGCCGGCTGAGCGCGGAGGTGTTTCGGGCGTTCGATCCGGCGCACGCCTCCGGGCGCCGCAATTATCTGATGACCGCGCAACTGACCCGTTCGGCCACCCGGCCGAGCGTCGGCATGGGCGGCGCCGCTCCATCGGGGTCCGCGGGTACGAGGCCACCGGCCGGCGGGCGTCCCGCCGGCGCGCAGGCGCGCTTCCGGGTCATCGTCACCGGTTTCACCGTGAACCAGCAGACCTGGGACGACGCCCTTAACCATGACGGAAAAGGAGACGAGGTGTTCCTGCTCACGCACGTGGCCGAGCTGAGCTCATCCGGGAAGGAGGTGCTCGCCTCGGATGTCCGCTCACGCGTGATGGGCGATACCAACGGCTGGAAGGGAAGGGTGCACGCGGGGACGGCATGGACGGGTATCTTCGGCGGTCCGCGCGGCGGGCTGGCGACGGGGGATCAGTATCCCAGCACGCGCCCCTGGCAGGTGCGGGGACGGGTCTTCGAAGACCGTGCGCCGGAACTCGTGTGGCAGGGAACACTCCGGAGGGGGGACGGCGGCGTGCTGATCGTACCGACCATCTGGGAATGGGACGAGGCCGGCGGAGATGCGATCGTCCGCGACTGGGCGGCGCTGGTGCAGAAGCTGGACAAGGCCGCGGGGCCTCTGATCAACGCCGCCAGCGGCGGGGAGGCGAAGCCGTTCGTCGACGCGGCCGGCGCCACATGGGGCGTGCTGCGCAGCAACGAGTTGGCCAGGGTGCTCGGGCACGCCGCCACCCGTCCCATCGGCCTGCGCGAGGCGGGCAAGGGTCGTCAGGTGTTCCGGCCGACGATCATCCGGCTCAACTACGACATCGCCGAGCGCCTGCTGCGCAGCAACTTCGGCAAGGGGCCCGGTGTGCTGGAGGTCCAGTATCAGGATTCCTCGCGCCTGCGCGGGGACTACACGCTGTACGTGAAGGTGCAGCGCATGTGACGAGGCCGCCGCCGGCGCCCGCACGGGCGCCGGCGGGCCGACGGCCAATGGGCGGACGGGTCGGTACAAGGGGGGAATTACATGAGCATCGGACATCGGATACGGGGTTCGGGAGCGGTCGCCAATTCGCTGCGCGCCGCGCTTTTTGGGGTGCTTCTCGGCAGCGCCGGTGCCGCTTCCGCGGCCCCGGGCGGGATGGTCGGCCTGGTCTACGACTTCGGGCGCAGTGTGGGCGTGACGATCAAGTTGCTTTCGTCCAATCATCGGCACCGGGCCGTGGGCGAGATCGGCGTTTCGTACTTTCCGTTCTCGCGGACGGGGCGTTTCGGCCTCGATGTCGGCGGCGGCTACAACCTGACGAAGTCGTCCGTGACCGTCGGCTGGGATTTTCTCGGCAGGACGGTGCAGATCGGCGCCGGTTACGTCAACACGGTGGAGGACCATGCGGCCGCGGCGCCACCGCCCGCGCCCCCGCCACCGATCTTCTCGAAGCCGACGGTGCAATGAGTCGCCGGGGTGGTGGTGGCGGCGCGCCAGGGTCGCGGAGACCGGTGGTCCCGGCACGGAGCGGGGGGGGCGCCGCCGGCGCGCCCGCTCCGGACGGCGGTGCTCGCGTGGGCCCTTTTCGCCATGGGTCCGGCGTCGTGGGCGATGGGCGCAGGGGGGCCGCGGTGGACCATCGGCAGGGCGCAGATCGTGGGTTCTCCCCGGGAGACGGTGGGGCGCGCCGGGCTCTATCTCGAGTTGAGTCTGCGCAATACCGGTGCGTTGCGGCGCGCTCCGGTCCGGATATTCGGCCGCTGGAGGCGCGTGAACCCGCATCCCCAGCGAAGGACCGCACGCAATGGTGCGGCACAGGCGTGGCGGGGGACGCCCGGTGCAACGGCCTGGCGCCCGCGTCCGCCGGCGTCCGGCGGCGGGCGCCGTTGGCTTCCCGGTCCGGGGCCGACGGAAGAGGAACGCCACGCGGAGGAAACCGGGCAGGCACGGGGCACGCTGCCGGCGGGAATGCGCCTGTTGGGGCGCTACAGATCGGATCTGAGCCTGGGCTACACGGCAATACTGCGCGTTCCGCTGGCCGCGTTGGGCCCGGCCCCCGGATCGGCTCCGGTGGTCGACGTCGCGGTGATGACGGGAGTGGTGGTCACCGATCGGCGCTTCGTGGGAGTCGGAATGGAGTGAGGTGCGCGGGAGAGGCGCTTCGGGAGACGGTCAACGCGGTTCTGTCATGAGTCTGACAGTGGAGGCGGATATGTCTTTTCACAGGGTCTGTATCGTCTGGCGGGGGGCGGTTGCGGCCGTCATGGTGTTCGGCATGGCCGGTTGCGCGACCGCGAGCCGACCGACGGTCGACAACTCGTACACCAGTCACGAACTGGCAAGCCTGCCGCCGCTGCGGGCGCGGCCGAAGACGGTGACCATCTATCGGTTCACCACCAGTGTCGACGAGGTGTCGGCGCGGGCGGCCACCGACATGTTCACGACGGCGCTGATCAAGTCTCACCGGTTCGCCGTACTCGAGCGACAGCGGCTCAGTGAGGGTGTGTTGCGCGAGAAACAGATGAACTCCCAGGGCATGACCACCGGAAACGTCGGTCGCGCCACCCTGGCCGGCGCCGACTACATCTTTTACGGGACGGTCAGCGAAGCCAACGCGGATGCGTCGGATACGGGCGTGGGCGCGACTCTCCGCGGGCTCGGTGTGGAGGGCAGCGGGCAGAAGGCGGTGATCGCGGTCGATGTGCGGGTCGTCGATGCGCATACCGGCGCCGTTCTCGACGCGGTCGACGTGCGCCGCCCGGTGACGCAGGGTGGTGTCGGCGTATCCGGGGTCGGGGCGTTCGTCCAGAGCTTCACGCACACCGATCTCCAGGGGGCCGACGTCTCGCTCCACAAGGCGCACAAGGAGGGTGTGGACCGCGCGCTGCGCGAGTGCATCGAAGAGGCCGTCTATCAGCTCGCGAGGCGGTTCTCCAATTGATCGCCATGAACGTCCGATGGGGTCTTTGGGTCGGCCTGCTGGTCTGCGCCCCGCTCGCGGCGAATACGGTCCGGGCCGGCGGTTGGCGGGTGACGGAGCTGCGTCTCAATACGCCGACGATGGAGGGCCAGTGGTACGCGTCGGATTCCCCCCTGGCGCGGGGTCTCGGGATCCGGGCGGGTTATATGGCGTTGTATACGATCGAGGTGTTGCCGGGTCTCCAATATACCCTGCAGCTGCGTGTGCCGCGCGCAGCGGAGCGGGTCCGGGTGTACGCCTACGATCGCTGGCCGCTGTCGGCCGGAGCACGCCGGTTCGCGTTGCCGAGCGGACCGGTCACCTGGCCGCCGCGTGCACGACGGATCTCGTACCGCTGGCGGATCGGGATCTCCCCGCGGAGCACCGGGACACTGTTGTACCTCATGGTGTGGTTTCCGCGCCCCTGGCCGTCGGGTCCGGTGACGGCCCCGGTCCTGCTCGTGCGTTCGCCGCCCATCGTTCCGACCCACCGCATCGGACGCGGCATAACCTATCTGGACGGCCCGCGCGATCTGCTGCTCTCCGGCGAGTCCGGTGCGGTCTCCTATACGCTGCTGCCGGCCGCGCCGGCCGTGCCGGTCCGGTCCGCCCGGGTGTGGACGGCCCCGCGCGATCTGGTCATCAATGGGCGTTTCAGCGCGGGTCTGCGAGGCTGGGTGCCGCGGACCGGCGCCGACGGTCGCGGCCTGGAGCCGACCATTGGATCGCAGGGACTGCGTCTTGCGCCGGGCACCGGAGTGCGCTCGCAACTCGATGCGGACGTCGCCCGTGCACGGACGCTGGTTCTTTGGGCCGACGTGCGTCTCGGGCGGGCGACGAGCGGCGATGGCGGGCGGACGACCGGTGACCCCGGACTGACGATCGCGCTGTGCTTGCGCGACGAGGCGGGAAGACGCCACTGCGGTCGACATTCGGATCGGATCGAGTTCTTCAGGCAGGGCAAGGGAAACGCGGCGACGGCCGTCGCCGCGGGCCGTATCCGGCGCCTGATCCCGGCGGGAACCTGGTACCGGTTCCAGATCGATCTCGCCGGCGGTCCGTCGCATCCCGCGCACATCGACTCGATCGATCTGTCGGCGGGTACGGCCGGGACGGCGTGGGTGCGCGAGGTGCATCTCATACGAGGGGGGACGAGTGATGCGGGTGATTGAAACCTGGAGCACTGCGGTTCTCGTGCTGGTGTTGGCGGTGGCCGCGGACCCGTTGTGTGCGGGCCCGCTCGATCGCGGCCCGATGGCGCCGCGCGTCAATCCGGCGACCAATGACATGCTGCGTGTGCCCGGCGTGGTCGGTATGGACCGGCAGGGTGCGCTCGCGACGCTCGAGCAGGCCGGCCTGAACCCGCGGATCCACGAGCTGCGCAAGGTCACGAAACGCTATGCCGGCCGCGAGGGTACGGTGGTGCGCCAGTTACCGCTTCCGGGCGGTATGGCGATGTTGGGGTCCTCGGTGAGCATCACAGTGTATGACCCCGGCGGCAGTGAGGGCGGCGTTGGTGCGGGCGGCCCCCCCGCTCAGCCGCCGTCTTATCCCGACAACGGCGGGCCCGGCTACGATGGCTCCGACTACGGCGGTTACGACACCGGCGGGGCGCCGCCGTACGGGTCCGGGTCCGGCGGCGTCGATAGCGGTGGCGCCGGCGATGCGGGAGCGGTTGGTGGTGGAGACGCGGGACCGCCGTTGCCGGGTGGATGGAGCGGTCCGAGCGCGCCGGCGGCCGGGGCCGGTGAAGGTCCCGCCCCCGCAGACGCGGGCGGGGCACCGGCCCCTGGACCCGCCACCGGCAACCTCCCGCTGAAGGCCCCCGCACCGTTGCCGGTACCCTCATCCCCGCCGTCGCAACCCCTCCCGGCCGGTCCGCTTCCGGTGCCCAAGCCGGTCGCGGTGCCGTCGACGCCCGCGCCCGCGTTGCACGCGCCGATCCCCGAGCCGAAGGCGCCGGTGGGCGGAACCGGCGCACGCCCGAAGCCTTCCCTGCGGCCGCCGCCGGAGCGCCGGTTGCCGCCTCCGCGACCGCAGCCCCCGGCGCCGGTCGTGACGCCCGCGCCGGTTCCGGTATCGCCGCATATTCCGAAGCCCGTTGTGCCGATCCCGCCGGACGGGTCCGGCACGGGTGCTGCGCCGGTTCCACGGCCGGCCTTGCCGAGACGGAAAGAACCCCGCCGCCTGTCGGCCCCGCCCGAAGGCGTTCCGTAGCCGGGCGGCGTGGGTATCCACGGGGTCGTAGACAACTGCAAAGAGGGGATCGTCATGGAAAACAAGCAGCACGGCGTCACCGCAACTTCAAAGGGCAACCGGCCGCACGCTTCCGCGCCGACCGGGATCGTTGCGACCTTCGTCGCCGTCGTAACCCGGCCGGCGGAGTTCTTTTCCGCAATGCCCCGGACGGGCGGCTACGGTCAACCGCTGATCTTCATGGTCGTCATGGGCGTCGCGGGCGGGCTCATACGTGCCGTGCTCGGCATGCTCGGTCTCCTCACCGCGGGATCCACGGCCACGGCGCTGACCGGAATCATCCTCGCGCCGGTCCTGATCCTGATCTTCGGCTTCATCGGTGCAGCGATCCTGTTCATCATCTGGAAGATGATGGGTTCGCAGCGGGACTTCGAGACCGCATACCGGTGCGTTGCATACGGCAGCGCGATTTCGCCTTTGACGCAATTCCTTATGCTGATACCCTATCTGGGCATCGTCTTGGCCCTCGGATGGTGGGCGTTCATCCTCGTGGCCGCCAGCACCCAGGTTCACGATGTGGGGCGGAGTGTCGCGATCACAGTCTTCGGCGGGATCGCCGCGGTGCTGGCCCTGGCGGGTATCGGTATGCAGTTCACGGCTCAGCGGATGGTGAATTCGCTGACCAGGACGCAGCAGCAACTGCAACTCGATCAGACCCGGGATCCGGCCAAGGCCGCACAGGATCTTGGCAAGCTGCTCCAGCAGATGCAGAAGGCGTCCGGGCAGGGAGGCAGCGCGGGGCGCTGACCCTCCACGCGGCCGAGCCGCAGCTTTCCGTTTCGTGTTCGACACGGCCGTATGCCGCGCGCCCGGCGCCGACCGCGCGGGGACACGTCCTTCATCTCTCGGCATCCCCCAGCGGGCATATGGGCGTTCCCGGCTGCGGCCCGTCCGGCACCGGCGCTATAATTCGGTCAAGGGCGAGGGATCCCGTCGGCGCCGGCCGTGCCGCGCTCGCGGCGCGACCTGGCGGCGGGATGCGACGGGGACGTTCGGCAGGGACGCGCGCGGCGCGTGGTCGGCGCCCGATGTGCCGGTCGGTACCCGCCCGCAGATGGTTTTCGGCCGAGTCGGGGGGCTCGCATGGAACAGGGGGGTGATCCGCAGGGGGACGTCTTCTCCGGTCGTCTGTCGTTACCGCGGCAGCCGTGCCCGGTGTACCGGCGCGGGCGCCTACATCGGCGCATCGGGGAGGCCCTCGAAGCGGGCGCGTCGGTGTGGGTTTATGGGCAGCCGGGGGCCGGCAAGACGACCCTGGTTGCGAGCTATCTCGAGGCAGAACCGAACCCGGCGTTCTGGTACACGCTGACGTCGGAGGACGCGGATCCGCCGACCTTCTTCCGCCACCTGGGTTCGCTCCTCGGGGATCGAGCGGGGTCCGCGGGGCTGCCGCAATGGGCCCCGAACCTCGGCTACGACCCGCTGGCGTTCGCGCGTAACTTCTTCGCCGTCTTCTGCGAGTCCCTCCCCGCGAAGGCCGTCCTCGTTCTCGACGATCACCACGAGGTCGAGGGGCGCGGGGCGATGGACACGCTCGTTCGCGCCCTCCTGGAGGCTTTCGCCGGACATCGGTCCTGCGTCGTGATCAGTCGGAGCCGGCCACCGGAAACGCTGGTGCGAGCGATGGCCCGCGGCGCGTTGGAGTGCGTCGACGGCGAGGATTTGCGTTTCAGCGACGAGGAGGCGCGGGGCATCGTTGAGAAACGGGTGCCCGCGCCCTTGCGTGGGGCCATCGACGTCAAAGGCGTGAATCGCCGTGCACGCGGGTGGGCTTTGGGCCTGGTCCTGTTGGTGCAACAGGCCCTGTCGGGCGGCGCGGCGGCGGACGCGGCGGGACCCGCACCGGATACGATCCTGGGTTACTTCGCGGGCGAGTTCGCGAGCCGTGAAAGGGACGACGATCTCGATCTGCTGATCACTGCATCGTTGTTTTCATACCTGACCTACGGGATCGCGCGCAAGATCGCGGGGCCGGCCGGCGGTGCCGCGTGGATCGACGATCTATGTCGGAAGAACCTCTTCGTCACACGTTACCAGTCCGGGTCGGGTGAAACGGCTTTCCGGCTCCATCCCTTGTTTCGGGACTACCTGCACTGGGAGGCCGCGCGGCGGCTGAGTGAGCCGGAGTTGAACCGGCGCCGTGTTCTGGCCGCCGCAACGCTTGCGGAATCCGGCCGTCGGGAGGAGGCGGTGGGGTTGTATCTCGCGGGGCGCGCGTGGGAGCAGGCGGAGGCCGAATTGCTCGACCTCGCGTGGGTACGTTACCAGTCGGGAGAGATCGAGACCCTGAGACACTGGCTCGGCGCCCTTCCCCAGGAGCGCGTCCGGCGCAGCGGATGGCTGTCCCTGTGGGCGGGCGCCTGCGCGGCGGCGGCCGAGGTCGGCGCAGGACAGGAGGCGCTGCAGCGCGCGTACGCCCTCCTGCGCCCGGAGGCGGACGCGACGGGGACGTTGCTGGCCTGGTGCTTCATGGTCGAAGGGCAGGTGCTCGGGTGGAGCGATCCCCGGGACCTCGATGCGCTGATCGCGGATTTCGCCGACCTGGAGCCGATGCTGGGGCGGGTCGAGCGCCCCCTCGCCGGGCGGGCGATGCTGGCGATGTTCGCGGCGGTCGCGGTCCGCGCCCCCTATCCGCCCCGGGCGGACGCGTGGGCGCAACGGGTCGAAGCAGGGTTGCGGGAAGCGGACGAGGAGATCGCGCGCGCGTTCGGGACCGCGCAGTTGGCTTCGTTCTACGGTTTCAACCGCGGCCGTTTCGAGAAGGCCGCGGCGGTCGTGAACGAACTCGCCGCACGGGCGGGCAGCGAGGAATCCAACCCCGTCGCGCAAATCATCTACCTGGCCTATCAAGCGGTGGTCGAACTGTGGGCGCAGGGGGAGCCGGCCCGAAGTCTGGAGACGGTGCGCAAGGGAATCGCGGCGGCGGAGGCGAGCGGGATACGGTTGCTCGACTTCCTACTCCAGTCCACCGGTGCCTGGTGTGCCCTGGCGGCGGGCGATTACGACGCTGCGCGTCACCACCTCGGCGCGATGGGGTCCGAATTGAATCGGCGCGCCTGGTTGAACCGCTGCGTGTTTCATGACACTTCGGCGCTCCTCGCCTGTCACTCGGGCGACTTGGCGGCGGCGCGTGGGGGTTCGGAGCAAAGTCTCGAATTCGCCCGGCGCAGCGGGATGCCCTTTGCGGAAGCGGCCTGTCTGATGACGGCCTCGAGGGTGCGGAGTCTGTCGGGAGAATGGGAGGAGGCCGTGCGGCTCAGGGAGGCGGCCGCCGCGATCGGTCGCAGTATGGACAACCCGTTCATCCTCGCCCAACTGGCATGGTTCGAGTCCTCGGATTACCTGGAGCGCGGGCGGGAGGACGCGGCGGTCGTCGCGTTGCGGAAGGGCTTTTCGGCGGGCCGGCTCGCCGGTTTGCATGGAAACCTCTGGCTGCGCCGCGAGGAGCTGGCGCGTCTCTGCGCGTTCGCGCTGCGCCACGAGATCGAGACCGACTACGTACGGCGGCGCATCGCCCGCAACCGCCTGCGCGCGCCGCAGGCCGAGGCCGGTCCGGAATGGCCGTTTATGCTACGGGTACGTGTACTCGGTGGACTGAAGGTCGAGGTGCTGGGCTCGGATCGATATCGGACGCTGCGCCTCAAGGGACGCCCGGCACAACTTCTCGAGGCCCTTCTGTGGCTCGGGCCGGAGTCGGTCAGTCAGGAGCGCCTGAGCGACTGCCTGTGGCCCGATGCGGACGGGGATGCGGCGCGTCGCAACATCGACGTGACCGCGCACCGTCTCCGCAAGGCACTGGGTGACGATCGCCTGTTGGCGTTCGAGCAAGGGCGGGTGGGCCTGGCGCCGGGGCTGGCGTGGAGCGATCTCGGCGGGCTCGAGGCGACGCGACAGGCGCTGGTCGCCGAGCTTCAAGGACAGCCGGAGGCGTCCCGGGTGGGGGCCCTGCAGCAGCGCTTGCTCGACTGGGCCGACGCGCTCGCCCGCACCACCCCGGAATCCGTGCCCGCGGCGCTTGCCGGGGCATGTGCGGCGCGGCGCAGCGAATTCGTCTCCACCCTCGACCGCCTGGCCGCGTATTGGCAAAAACAGGAGGTCTGGCGCAAGGAGGTGGAGGCGTTGCAGGCACGGGTTCGCCTCGAGCCGGCGGCCGAGCGTCCCCATCTGCGGATGATGCGTATCTACGTGGCACAGGGCCTGCACGGGGAGGCATTGGGTGCCTACGAGGCCTGCCGGCGAAACCTGGAGCGTAGCGTCGGAATCCCGCCGGGGCCGGAAATCGAGGCCGCGCGGGAAGAAATCTTGCGAATTACAAATAGTTGAAATGATGCGCCGCTTGCGGTTCCGCAACGCGCGCATGGCCGCGCTTGCGAATCTGTAAGCCGGATGTAAGCCCAGCCGTTTCATTATCGTTCCCGACATCGGAACCATCGTCGGGAGGGGGGGTGGCCAGCAGCGCCACGACATGGACCACGCCGGGCGGGGCGGAGGCGCCGGGGGCGCCCCGCTACGGGCTGCAGGTCAAGCTCGGCCTCAGCGTGCTCGTCTCGACGCTGCTATCGGCGTTCATGATCGCCGGCAGCGTGTACCAGTTCGGTCGCGACCGGGTCGACCGTGCCTATGTCGCCGAGTCGGAGGCGATGGTGCAGGCGGCGAGCCTCGCGTTTTCCCAGGCGCTCGGGCGCCGGGATTTCGTGCTGCTCGACGCCCTGGTCCACGAGCTTCAGAGCCGCCGTAGACTTCGCATCCAGCAGGCCTACGTCCTCGATCCCACCGGGCGGGTCGTCGCCCACTCGATCGGCTCCGAGTACGGCAAGCACTACCCGGTCCCTGCGCTGTTGCGGGCGCGGCATCCCTCGCGCCTGTCGCAGGTCGTTTCCTCGACCGGGCCGACCTTCAAGGTCGTGAGCCTGCTGCAAACCCAGGGCCATACCCTCGGCGCCCTCGTGGTTCGTTTCGACGCCGCCGAGCTGGAGCAACGGCTGCGCTCGGAGGTCGTCTGGGTGCTCGAGACCACGCTCCCCATTCTGCTGTTGTCGGGAATCATCCTGCTGCTGCTCGGGCGCGGAATGACGCGGCGCCTTCAGACCCTTCGCACCCGCATCCGCGCGGTCGGGCGCGGCGAACGACCCGAACCCGTCCCGGTCCTGGGGAACGACGAGGTCGCGCAGCTTTCCCGGGACTTCAATCAGATGCAGAAAGACCTTGAGGCCCTCCAAGAAAAGGACCGCGATGCGACGGAGACCATCCGGGGGCTCAATCGCGAACTCACGACCCAGCTTCGCACCGTCGAGCGCCTGAAGGAACAGCTCGCGGAGGAGAATTCCGACCTGCGCGAGCAGCTCAGGAGCATGGCCGGGGACGCCGAATTCCTCGGGGCATCCGCTCCCGTGCGAAAGCTTCTGGAACAGGCGGCACAGACCGCGGGGCTCCCGATCAACGTCCTGATCACGGGGGAAAGCGGCACGGGCAAGGAACTCCTCGCGAGCTATATCCACCGGCGCAGCGGGAGGGAGTCGGGACCGTTCGTGAAGATCAACTGCGCCGCGCTGCCGGTCAATCTGGTCGAGAGCGAACTGTTCGGCCATGAAAAAGGCGCTTTTACCGGTGCGGTTTCGCAGCGGGTGGGAAAGTTCCAACTCGCCCACGGCGGGACGCTGCTGCTCGACGAGGTCGGGGAGTTGCCTCCCGAGTCGCAGTCCAAACTGCTGCGTGCCCTGCAGCAGGGAGAGATTCAGCGGGTGGGCGGCAACAAGCCGATCGTGGTCGACGTTCGCGTGATCGCAGCGACGAACCGCGATCTGGCCGAGGACGTGAGGCGGGGCACCTTCCGGGAGGATCTCTATTACCGGCTCAAGGTCATCGAGCTTCGCTGTCCCGCGCTGCGCGAGCGCATCGATGATCTGCCCATCCTCGCGCAGCATTTCATCGAACAGTTCGGCCGAAAGCTCGGGCGCAGTGTCGTCGGGATCTCGCCCAGCGCATTGCGCCGGCTCGGCCGCTACCACTGGCCCGGGAACGTCCGCGAGTTGGAGCACGCCGTGGCCCGTGCGGTCGCCCTGAGCGGGACCCGGGTCCTCGGGCCGGAAGACTTCGATTTCCTGCCCGTCTCCGGGCCGAGCGGCGGCGGCCGCGAGGCCGGCGGCGGCGGAATCGAAGCGCTCGCCCGCGCGTGCGGGCTCCGTGAGGAGAATCTGGGGGAGGCGCCGTGGGCGCGCATCATGGCGGCCTGCGAGCGCGTCTGTCTGACCGCCGCCCTCGATCGAAACCGAAATCAAAAAGACGCCGCGGCGATGCTGGGCATCACGCCGACCAAGATCCATCGCCTGATCCGGAAACACCGCCTCAAGGGCGAGCCGCAGGGATCGGCCCCGGGAGGCTGAGGTCGTCGCTTCTCGGGTGGGCTGCCGTTCACCGCACGACCGGCGGTTCGACGGACGGGCGCCGCCCGAGTCCGGCTCGTCGTTTGCGACCCGTCGCGGCGGCCGGCGTTTCCGCAGCCGGCCGCGAATCCGGCGAACGGGTCTTGTAAAAATGAATTTCAATATCGAAACGCTTTCGGTGCCGGAGACGCGGCCACCCACACTGATAAACACCAACTTACTGTTGTTCAGAGGTTTTTCTTTGTGGCCCGGCTCTTGCTTGGCACTTGTCCCGATACGCCGGGGTCTCGTGGTCTGCCCCGAAGACATGTCCCAAAGGATGGAGATGAACGGGCCATGCCACGATTCGGCTCGCGCCGTCCCCGGCCGAGGCGTCCGGTGGGCGCGCAGCCGCAAGAGCATGTGGTTCGGCCGTCTGCCGGGCGATGAAGAGGATCGCAGAATGACTCCACATCCGTTGCGAAAAACCGTCGGTTTGCTGGGCTTGCTCTGGGCCCTTGCCCTCGGTCCCGGTGCCGCGCAGGCCGCCGTCCAGACCTTCATCAAGCCGTATCCCGGCTCCACCGTACACAGCACCTGGACGCACAAGTTTGATCGGGTGATGCTGCCGGCGGGCAAGGTGCATTTCGATAACAAGACGCAAACCGATGTTGTGGCCAAAACGATCGAGGTCAAAGGGCGGCTGACCTACGTGGATTACGAAACGCCGGAAGACCGCGGCGGCTTCGAGGTGCTGGAGAACTATAAGCAGGGGCTTGCCCGGGCGGGCTTCAAGATCCTGTTTTCCTGTTATGCCGCGGCCTGCAGCAAGGGAGGCGATGTCGGCTATGTCCTCAACCGGGACCAGTTCGGAGACGACCCGCCACAGGTCGGCAGCGACCAGACCGGCTACCTGACCGCGAAGCTGGCGCGTCCCGAGGGTGACGTCTACGCCACCGTGATTGTGGATGGGAACAATCACGCCACGGACGTGGCGATCGTCGAGGCCAAACCCATGCAGACGGGCATGGTGAAGGTCGACGCCAAGGCCTTGCTCAACGACATCGACCGCACCGGCCACGCCGCCATCTACGGCATTTACTTCGACACCAACAAGGCCACGGTCAAGCCCGCGTCGAAACAGGCGCTGGTCGCGATCGCCAAGCTGCTCAAGACGCGCCCGAAACTCAAGCTCTACGTGGTCGGCCACACCGACAACGTCGGCACCTTCGACTACAACATGGGCCTGTCCAAACGACGTGCCGAAGCAGTGGTGGCCGTGCTGGTCAAGCAATACGGCATTGCCTCCGGTCGCCTGCGCGCTGCCGGCGTGGGCCCGCTGGCGCCGGTGCTGGCCAACACCACCGAGGCGGGGCGCGCCAGGAACCGGCGCGTGGAACTGGTGGCGCAATGAGCGGTTCAAAAAACATCAATGTATCAGAAGTCTTGGGGTACTACATCATGAATAAAACAGGTATATCGCTTGCATCGTTCGTGTTGCTCTGCCTGCTGGGCGCGCAGACCGCAAACGCGGCGCAGCCCATCGCCCCCCGGGTGCCGGTAACCAAAGAGGGCAAGCTGATCAATTACGACTGGAAAGGCACGTGCCCACCGCAAAGCGAGGTCGGTGTGCCGGCCTATCCGGGCAGCCTGTGCACCAAAGCGGCAATGTTCAACAAGCACTCCGGGTTTGTCGAGCTGATATCCGGCACGAGCGCCGCGGCGGTCGTGTCCTGGTATTCCGGCCATCTCTCCGGCTGGCGGCATACGAAGGTTATGAGCGGCGACGTCATCTTTGTGCCGCCCGGCGTTGACCTGAACCGTGTGTATCCCGGCTATAGCGACACCAATATCACCATACATAAGCTGACGGCCGGCGGCGTGAAACTGAAGAAAATGATTTACGCGTTCCAGGGCACGCCGAAGACACTGATCACTATTGACTATGAAGTCAATGGAGGCATGCGATGAAAGCCTATGCGGTCTATGCAATTGCAACGGCTTTGGCGGCTCTAAACGGGGCGCCGGTTGTGGCTGCGCCGGTCGCGCCGCATCCTCCGCTTAGCAAGCTCGGAAAGCAGATGCTGGCGGCGCAGCATGGCAAGGCTAGAAAAGTTTGTCCCGATGCGGCTTACGTCGCCATGCCGATCTATCCGGGTTCTTTGTGTGTTTCAAACACCACGATTTCGAGCAATGGAAGGAAGGATCCGCTGGAAGTGCTCGTGCTCGTCAGCAATGATGCCGTGGCAAAAGTTCGCGGCTGGTATAGAAAACACCTCAAGGGCTGGAAGTACAACTCCGAGTTTGGAAACTACGCACCTCCTGGCTGGAGTATCCGGACAATTATGTCCATGCCACAGGTCGAGATCGAGAAAGCCGACGACACCAGCCTCTGGATGTACAAGATCGCCTATGACTTGAAAGGGGTGCATACCCTCATCAACATCTACTACAAACCGCATCGGGGCGCGAGGCCGTGAAATCTGTTGGCTGCGCCACGACTGTCAATCGTCCGCCGGCCAGTTTGTCCGACGGAGGCGATTGAAACAGGGGCGCGATGAAGGAACTTGCCGCAATCGTTATGGCCGTGGCATTCACTGCCATGCCGATCGACGCGGCGACCGCGGGGTGCCGGACGGGGGCTGGGTGCCGGACACGATGAAGGGCTTGCGCACAAGCCTCCCGCGCCTGCCTGCGCCGCCGCCGGAACCGGGCGACCCGGGCGGTCGCTCAACGCCCTGGGGCGCGCGGCTGCGCGTCGCGCCCTTGCGCGGGTGGGAGGGACGCTGGATGTCGCCCTGCGAGGACGTCCGGTGCCTGGCGGTAACCGAGGAGAAAGACATGAAGCGATGCACGATTGCATGGAAGATGGCCGCGGGCCTTTTTGCACTCGCCCTGGCGGGCATGCTGCCTAGTTTCGCCTCGGGGCGCCAGCTTTGGGCGGGAGGACGGAACGTCGATCCCGCCACGCCGGCCTGCGCCGTGGAGAAGGCGGCCGCGAAACAAGCGCTCTTCCAATGGGACATCTGCATGGGTGGGCAGACCAAGCCGCCCGTCATGGGCGGCAACGCGACCGTCTACTACCTCGAGCGGCGCAGGCGATGTGCGCCCAAATACCGTATCTTCACCCGCGCCGAGAACCGCTTGAATGCCTGCCAGGAGCGCCGGAAGGGCCACCCGCGCTGAGCCTGGGTGACGATCGAAAGGAACGGCGGACACGCGTGGCCGGCGAAAGACATAGGAGAGGCGTCATGAACGTCCATGCACAACACCCGATCCGTGCGGCGGCGCTCGCCATGTTGTGGGTCGCACTGCTCATCCCACCGTCGCAGGCAGCGATGAACCGTGGCCGGCCGATCAACTGGGGCGGAGGGATCGGCCGGGACGCACGGGCGAATGGACCGCATTTCAGCCAATGGCGTCCGCTGTGGCGTTTCGTTTGGTCGGCAACGAGGCGCAACTACGATATGCGCCCCGCGCCGAGTGTGGCCGGTTCGCCGAACTGCCCGGCGGATCTCGGCATCGGTCCGATCGTCGAGCGTATCATCGGCACGACCTATAGCCACCGCTACGGGGATGCGGTCCATGCGCTGGGTCAGTTTCAGAGGCGTCTGCTTTGCCTCGACCCCGACGGGGCGCACGGAGTGGACTTCGCGCTCTCCGCGTTCAACGCCCTGGCCGTGCGCGACCTGCATGGGCGCGAGCGGGATGAGGCGGTGATCGGTTCGTTCAATGCGGGCCTGCTCGCCTTCGATACGGTTCAATACAGCGGACGCAGTTGGTGGCTGCCCGTCATGTACCACGACTACAACACCGAGCGGTCGCTGATCCGCCGCTTCCCGGGTACCGCCCTGGGGCTGTGGCTGTACGACGTTCGGGACGGGCGGCTCCACCAGCTCACGTTCGGCCGCGCAAACCCGGCGGTCTACCGGGGCCTGATGCGCGCATTCGCCCATCCGGGCGTATTCGGGCAGGGCGACTGCAGCCTGCTCGGCATGGCGGGCACGGGATTCGTCTGCGGCGGGGGCGGCGGTGATAACCGCTGGATGGGCGGCGGTGGCGGCGGTGCCGGTGGCGGCGGCGGGAGCGGCATGGGCGGCGGCTCGGGCGCTGGCCTGAGCTGCATGGTGTCGGCCGCGATGAACACCGGCAGTCTCGGCACACTTTCGTGCATGGTGCGCGCCGGTGGTCTGGGCGGGACGCGTATACCCGTGACCGCCACCTCCCACCTGCAGATTCAGGGCGTTTTCGACACACAATGCGCCCAAAACGACGGGTCGGGTAAGGCGCCGAGACTGCCCGATTACGACAAGACGAAGGCCGGGAGCGAGCACGCGGATGCCAAGGAAAGCCACTGGTACGATGCCGTTCTCAATTTCATTCATGACTTGAATTTCGTCAACGGCGGCTCCGGAGGGGGTGGTTCCTCGTCCTCGTCGGGTAGCCAGAGCAAGCCGCCGCCGGAACCGCAGCCGGGTCAGGTTGGGTATGGGCAAATGAAGGCAGCCAGGGATGCATACTTCGACAGGCAGCGGGCCAAGCTCAACAAGCACGGATTGAAGAAATTCAAGAACAAGGGCGGCCATGCGGTGAATGGCGGGGTTGCCGGCGGGGGCAGCGGCTGCGGCGGCAATGGGACCAACGCCGCGGCGCGGGTGGCGGCCCTGTTTGCCTGTACGGGAACCGGCAGCGCCCGCGGCGGGATGAGCGCATCGGGGCCGCGCTTTCCGGGTGCCGGCGGCGGCGGGCCGCTCTCGATGCCCGGGCCGGCCGCTGGCGGGGTGGGCGCGCCGAGCGGGCTGCTCTCCTGTGCCATGCAGGGTGGAAGACTCGTGCGTGCCGGTGTCCATGACAGGCGCTGTCAGCAGACCGATTGCGCGCCCGGCGCAAGCTGCTCCTGCAACGGCTCGGGCGGCCCTGGCCAGGCCGCGGCCATCGGAGCCGCCGGGCGTCGGGCGGTCAGCAGCCCCAACAACGCCAACTGGGGCGCGATCGATTTTGGGCGCAATCATTATGGCAACGGCGGCGGTTTTACCGGCCCGAAGATTCCGGGGCACGGCGGGGGGCCGAGCAAGCGGTAAGGATGGACAGGTGTCCCGGCGGCGATAGAACGACTGCCGGGGAGATCCCTCACAGTACCAACAAACGTCGATATTCATGAAGGAGCATCCACAATGAATCGAAAGACATTCGTCCTGGGCCTGGCCCTGACGGTCGTCACGACCCCAGCCCCGGCCGCCGGCATCCCGCTTCCGGGCCACCGGCCCAAGAACCTGTCTTCCGACGCGTTTCAATTTGTTCTGCAGCAGCTTCGGCGAATCAAGCAGTTCGATCTGAAAACGCTGGGCATTCCATTGGCAAAAAGCCTGCGTCTTGCGGGTGCTTTCGGAGATCCAGCGCATCCCTTTGGGCTGGATGCGGTGTCGCCGAAGGACATGGAGACCATGCTGGCCTGGTATCACGAACGGCTCCCGGATTGGAAGGTGTCGTTCCACTTCAAAGGTAAAACTGCCACCCTGACGTCGCCCCGGTCCGCGGGAACAAAAGTCACCATCCTGAATTGCTCAGGCGGTACCTATCAACTGTACCCATGCGGTTCCGTAGTGCGGTTCTACAACACGCCGCCCGTTCCTCCCGCAGCACCATGAAGCACAAGCCGTGAGCCATGGCCATGAGAACCCGCAATACTCCAGGCGAATCAGGTATGAATCCGATGTCGGGAAACACAAAGCGGTTGGGCGTGGCCATGCTGCGCTGGGTACTGGCCGGACCGGCATTGGGATTGTCGGGCCAGGCACTCGCCGGTGCGGTGCCGATCTACCCGGGTGCCGCGCTCGATCCGGTGGCAAGTGCGCAGGAGAGCCACCTCCGCGAACACGCTGTGAAGGTTTATATTTCGCATGATTCGCTACAGCAGGTCCGGGCTTGGTATCAGCCCAGACTGGCGAAGCAGAGCATTGCAGGATGCACATTCAAAGATCCGAAGGAAGGCTGCGGCGCATTCAAACAGACTTGCGAATCGATCGCCATGGCCGGGCGGTGGGTGCAGTGCACGGACGGGATCGTGCTGAAATGGAACTACATCCCACCCGGCGGCAGCATGGTGGACGCTTTCAATGCCGGCGTACACCTCGTCGGGTGGCGCATCCCGCCCAAGTCCAAGAAGCCCGCGGCTGCGCACGCCACGCCGCAGAAACCGCAGCGGCTGACGGGACGGGCCGCCGAGACCATGGCGCAGCTCGACGCCATGTCGGCGCAGCTGCAGGCGGCAACCAAGCAGGCGATGCAACAAGCGGATGCGGAAGGAAAAAGTCTTGGGCTGACGGACACCGTCCGATTCGCAGGCATTCCGGACATGCCGTTCAAGGGACTCAAGGACGAAGTGCTCGCCGGTCGTCACCGCCAGCAGGAACTCGAGGCGCTTTACCGAAAGTATCGGTGGCTGACGGCGGCCTTCTATCCGATGAAAAGGACCGTCAACGGCGTCGAAGACTACGCGCACTGGCTGATCGCCAGGACCGAAGCCCGTATTCATAAGCCACAACAAGCAGCCATCGAGGCTGCGGGCCAACACGGCGAAGATCCGGCGCAAGCGCAAGCGCGGATGCAGCAATTGATTCGGCAGGGCCGGATGGATGAGGCACGCAAGCTGGGCGAACAAATGGCGGTCGCCATGCAGGGGGCGGAGCGAAGCGGTAACGTCGTGACGCAACTCCAGTCCAGAGATCACTGGCAGGAATGGGTGGCGGTGATCAAGAAGCTGGCCGCTCACGCCTACAAGACAAAAATCATTATCGACACGTTCTGAGGAAATGAATAGGAGGAACCAGGATGAGAACCGTCCCGATGACCGTCGCCGCCCTCTGGCTGTTCGCCGTGGTCGTGCCGTCCGCCGCCAATGCCGCAGCACCCAGGCTCAAGCCCGGCCTGTGGGAGACTACCGCCACCAGCGTCATGGTCGGCACACCCTTCTCGCCGCCGCCGCAGACCGGCAAGACTTGCCTGACCGAGAAGCAGATCGCCCACCCCTGGGCCGCGCTCCAGGCCAACAAGAACCAGCACTGTAGGTTCACCCACGTGGAGGTCCACGCGCATTCGGCGAGCTGGCGCATGGAGTGCGACGGGCAGGGCGGGCACATGATCGGAACGGGCACCAGCAAGTACCCCGATCCGACGCACATGCAGGGGATGACCCATATGACCGTGAACGCCGGCGGCGAGCAGATGAAGATCGACGTCACCACCGTCGGGCACTGGGTCCGCGCCTCCTGCCCGAAGTGACCCGAGGCAGCGTGTCACCAGGCCCACCGGAGCGAATCGATGCCGCCCTCGCCCCGCCTGCACCGGTACTGCACCCTGCTCGTGGCGCTGTCGACGCTGCCGGCCCCGGCGGGGTCGGTGCAGGCCGATCCCGGCCCGAACTCTCCGTTCGCCGGCATGAGCCAGCGCCGGATGTGGTGCCAGGTACTCCAACAGGGCATCAGCAGTCCCGCGCGCCAGGCGCATGCGCGCGAGGAGTGTTTCGGCAAGCTGGCGCGCTTCGACAAGGTCGAGACCTGGCAGGGGCGCCTGACGCTCACCCGGCACTACATCTGCGCCGACCAAAGCGGGACCAAGACCGTGCGTGCGCGCTTTGCCCTCAAGCGCACGCCCTACCTCAGCAACGCCGAGGTCGCGGGCTCGATCAAGGCCCAGGTCCCTAAAGCGGCGAACGTCTTTCAACAGGCCATGGCGCGCATGCCCGGCGCGAAAGTCGTCATCCGGCGAGACCCGACGACCGGCTACACGGAGGGCCCCAACGAGCTGAGCTGGTTCCTGACCGCCGGCACGCTGGACGCGTCCATCGGCACCCGCGGCAGCGACGGCGACACCGCGCACAGCGAAAACGGCAGCGGTTCGGCGGCCATCTCACGCCAGGCGCGCTTGATCTTCGACCTCGAGCAGGGCACCTGGAGCCTGGAGCTGCCGCCGCTGGACGAGAAGGGCTTTCCGGTCACCAGGGTCACGAGCTCGCCCGAGGGCAGCACGACCGAACACGACCGCGAATCGATGGACGACGTCAGCTCGCTCGACGGCTATACCGACGATCGGGGCCTGAACAAGTTGCCAGGCACCGGCCTGCAACTGGTCGGACATGTCACGACGCAGGAGGGCGACTGCGAGCGCGACGAACTGAGCTGGCGCCTCGCGCCGGCGGCCGACTGCGCCTCGTACAAATACCTGACGCTCGGGATAGAAGACCCCGTTGCCGGCACCCGATGGATCTTCGACAGCCATGACGCGCCCGCCGGGCTCGGTCCCGTCAGACTCGACGGGGGCGCTGAATACGCCCAGGACAAGGCGGTCGTGAACATAGACGACATGGTGCAATGGACGCCGCCCCGAATCCCCGGTACCACGCTCCACGCAAAGCCCGTCGACCTCTTCGGCGCCTCGCTCACCCTTTCGTATAGCGGCATGCCGGCCACCAACAGCGACTTCGGCAAGGCCGTTGTGCGATTAGAGATTCCCGACCTGCCGAACTGCGTTGCACCGGAGAGCCGGACCGTGCGACTGTTCTTCGCACGTGACGGGCACGGCAATCCCGAGGGCAAGCGCGAGCCGAACTGGTTCTACTACTGGATGCAGAGCAAGGCGGGGGCCGGTCATACCGAAAAAGATGTGGTCTTCGAGACGGGTTGCGACCCGACAAAACTCGGCTATTTCTACATGCACTATCCCTTCTCCGCGCGCGTGCATATCTGTTCGGCCGCAAAGGGTGTGACAGCCTCGAGGGACGTCTACGGAGAAGTGGCCTTTGGAATCGATCAGTTCGCTTTGACCATTCGCCACGAGTTCGTGCACAAGATGCTCTACGACGAGGGCCTGCGGGCCTTCGATGCGTCGTGGTACCACAAGTACGGATTCTCATATTTCAAGCGCGAGGATTATCTTGCCGCGAAGGCCAAGCTCGATCCCGATCGCGACTACCTCACCTCCGCCGAAGAACGCAAATACGGCCTCTCTCCCTGGATAAAGGATACACACTGCACCGGCCAGGACGACAACGAATACCTCGCTTACAAGCTCTCGACCAAACACTGGAAGCTCGGTTCCGCGGATCGACAGGATTGGTCCTGCCCGGGGCGTCAGGGACGCGCCCCCGAGAACGGCCAACCCGACGGGGACTGCGCCCTGGTGCCTCCCTCGCCCGGCGGGGGCCACTGGCCCGGGTGCGCGGCGCCTCGTGTACGAACGGGATCGCGGAGGTCGAACCCGCGGGAAGCCTCACCGGGTGATGAATTGCATTCGGTGCGCGGGGTGGGGATGGCGGACGCCGTGCCCGCGCCGAGCCCGCGTACCACGGACGTGCCAGGGGCGTCTTCCAAGGCCAATCACACCGGGAACGCCACCGCCCCGGCCGCGGGCGGTGCCGCGGGCATTGCGACGCGATTGAAGAGCCCCGATCCGATGACCCGCTTGCGGGCCTTGCGCGACTTGGTGACCGCCGGCGGTGGGCCGGCGCCCGGCACGTCAGCGAAACAGGTCCTGGGTGCGCTGGCCTCGGAAGTGAACGGTCCGCCCGCGCCTCAGCCCATCCGCAACGGCTACCTGCCGCAGGGGGCCTGGCGCCGTGTGCAATACGCACGGCTCAGTGCCCGCTTACCCGAGAAGGCGCTGAGCGTGCTCTATCGCAGGCATCTCGAGGCCGGCGGCCCGACGAAGAGCTGGCTCGCCATCACGCTGGGCGATGCCGGCGACGCGCGCCTTACGGGTGAGCTGATCGCGCTGGTGCATGAGGCGCCCGACTGGCCGACCCGCTGGGCCGCGGCCGAGGCTCTGGGTGCCATCGGTTCCCCGGTCGCGGTGCGTGCGCTGGAGGACGTGATGCAACATGATGCCGCGACTACGACGATGCAGTCGGACGCAGCCGCTCCGGTCACGTTTTACCCCGTGCGTGAGCAGGCTGCGGGTGCGCTCTTGCGCCTGGGTATCGGGGTTCACCTCGTCGGACCGGATACCTACGTCGTCGACACGGCCGCGCCGGACCCGCAATCGTCGGTTGTACGTTGACGATGCGGCCTGGTCCGATGCATCCGCCCGCCGCTCAGCGGGCCCGCCGTCGGGGGCGGTTGGGATGGCGGGCGGGCCACGCGTTTGTACCGGACGCGCGGCGACTTCGGGAAGGAGACCTTATCGGAGCGGGCGTCGCGTAAGGGCATGGGGCGCTGCGCTCGGCTGAGAAGGGCGAAATACATCAGAACGCCATTCAAACGAACGTAACGCAATATTGAACCCCGCTCTTGCGATGCTGTGACGGATGGCCCGGTTTGAGCCCGCCGGTGCATTCACCGTCCGCGGCACGATGGCGCAATTGATGTCGTAGTCGACCGCACCCGTATGTCACGTCGTCGTCGCGTCCGTCGCCGCGGCCCGGTCATTGCGGTACGCCGATCGAGGCGCGGCAACGGGTCGTCGCGGCTGGCGGTGCCGTCCCGCCACCGACTGAGAGATTGCAGGCCACGTAGCGCCCGCGGCGGCGCGCATGCATTTCAAAACCGAAATTGTTACGGATCCGCATGCAGGCCGAATCGGATGCGAACCGCTCGGGCCTGCATACCCCATTGTAATACCGCTATGTTTTCTCAGCGCCCGCGTTTGGCATGGAGATTGCCGTATCCGGCGCAAGGCGAGGGGCGTCGTGTCCCGAGAAGGACGCGGAACATCGAGCTTGAGGTTGGACTTGCCGCCCGCACGGCCAGCTCGCGCGGGTCTCCGGAAGGATGCCGGAGGCGTCCACCGGAGAGGTCCGCGTGTATCGCCCCGGAGGCCGGCCGCGGCCCGGAGTCACGGTGCTGAACGGGTCACAAAATCGACCACGTCGCCATCACGGATTTTGCATTGTATGTCTTTTCTCGGGAGAAATGACCAGTGAACGTTGAAGACCGATCCGCACTTCCGCTTATGCCGATGCTTTTACTGTTCGCCTTGCTGGCGCTGCCGTCGATGGTCCAGGCTGCCGTCGGCCAATACTGGGAGTGGGAGAATCCGATCCCGCAGGGCAACACGCTGAATGCGGTTGCATGGAACGGCAGTAATCTCTACGTGGCCGTCGGGGATCGCGGCACGGTGATGACCAGTCCCGATGCGGTTTCCTGGATGGCCTCCAACGTCGGAAACACGAATCGTCTCACGGCGGCGGCATGGGGGAACGGGAGATTCGTGGCCGCGGATGATATGGGCGGGATAGTTACCAGCCCGGACGGCGGGAATTGGACGCCCCGTACGTCGAACTCGAACTACTATGGGATCTCCGGTTTGGTGTGGAATGGAAGCGAATTCGTCGCGGTAGGCGGCGGTGGCGTCATCCTGACCAGTCCGGACGGAATCACATGGACATCGATAGTCCCGGGGGCGGGTTCGGCGCACAACCTCAGCGCGGTTGGCTGGAACGGCATGCAGTTCGTCGCGGTAGGTCAGGCGGGTACCGTACGCACCAGCCCGGACGGCATCCACTGGACGACGCGGACCTCCGGCACGACGGCCGATCTCGCCGGTGTGGTCTGGGCCGGCGCGAAATGGGTGGCCGTAGGCGGAAACACGGTTCTGACCAGCGCCGACGGCATTACGTGGACAGCCCAGACCGGAGTCACGTCCAATTTTCTGTTGGCCGTGGGCTGCAAGAGCAGCGAATTGGTTGCGCTGGGCGGAAACGTCACCCTGACCAGCGCCGACGGCGTGAGCTGGACGCAACACAACAACGTCACCTATAGGTTGAACGCGCTCTTGTGGAACGGCAGCGAATTCGTCGCCGTCGGAGACGGCGGAAAGATCGCTGTCAGCACCGATGGCTCCGTATGGACGTCTCGGACGCAGAACGTGCTGGACGTGCCGGGGCGGTACGAACCCTCTGTCGGTGGCATCGGATGGTTCGCGGTCAAGGGCGAGTTCGTCGCCGTTACCAACCAGGGGTTGGTGTTGAGGAGCCGTGACGGATTGCATTGGTCGGTCACGGATACCGGGATCGGCAACAACCTCAGTGCCCTTGACTGTACGAGCACCGAGTGCGTGGCCGTCGGTGCCGGCGGTCACATCGCAACCAGCCTGGATGCCGCGACCTGGACGCCGCAGACTTCGGGTACGAGCAACACGCTTTATGATGTCGCCTGGGACGCGAAAAACGCTCAGTTCGTGGCCGTGGGGGCCAACGGGACGATTCTCACCAGCGCGGACGGTGCCGCCTGGGTAGCGCAGAGTTCCGGCACGACGCAGAATCTATTCGGCGTTCATGCGGGAGGCGGCGGCATCGTGGCCGTGGGTGGGAACGGAACCATCCTCACCAGCGCGGACGGGACCGTATGGAACGCACGAACCTCCGGCGCCACGTCACGTTTGAGTGCGATCACCTTTGGCGGCGGAAAGTACGTCGCGGTCACCCAGCTTACGGGTAAGGCGCTCATCAGTGCCGATGGGGTGACGTGGACGCCGTACTCGCTTCCCTCGTTCGCCATCCTGGATACCGTGATATGGGACGGGAAGTATTTCTTCGCAGGAGGACCGCAGTCGCCGGTATTCGTCAGTTCGGACGGAATGAACTGGACCTCGTACGATACGGGCGCGGACCCCGCGCCGCTGGCGATAGCGACGAACGGAAACGCCAACGCGTCCATCGCTGTCATGGGCGGTTTCAGCGGCTCGATTCTGGCCTCTGTCCAGCCGGCGCCCACCGGATTGCAGGCCGTGACGGTGACGCAACCGGGTCCGGGTTCGGAAACGTTCAACATTCAGGGCATGAGTTCGTTGACGGTCGCCGCAAGTTCCGGCAACCAAACGCTGTTGCCGGACGCCGGCATTGCGGGCGCATCGACTTGCAGATCGGCCGGAAGCTGCACGCTTACATTGCATCCCGCGGCCGGGCGGACCGGCACCGCAGCGGTGACCGTGACCGTTACCGATGGCCATGGACAAAGCGGAAAAGGCACCTTCCAGGTAACGGTCGGGCCACCGCCGCCACCGAGCGCGAGCGGCTTTTCCAATATCACGATCGCGCAACCGAACGGCGGCAGCGAAAAGTTTGCGGTGACGGGATCCGGTACGCTGACAGTAACGGTGCATTCTGGCAACCAGGGACTGTTGCCCGATGCCAATATTGGCGGCGCAGCGAGCTGCACGTCGGCCGGGAACTGCGTGCTGACGCTGCAGCCGGTTGCACAACAGGCCGGGACCGCCGCGGTGGGTGTGACGGTGAGTGACGCCTACGGGCAGAGTTCAGGCGGCACCTTCACGGTGTCGGTCAAGGCGGCGCCGTCTGCGGCCGGCGGTGGCGGCGGTGGCCTCGGGCCGTGGATGCTCTTGGGCCTGCTGGGGCTCCTGCCGTGGCGGCTGCGCCGCCGCGTGTCCCGGCGTGTCTGACAGGTGAAGGGTACTCGCCGCGGTGCGCATTCCGACATGAGCGGGTACGCGCACGCCCGGAGGGCCACACCATGAATGCCAGGGCTGGCGACCTGCTCTTCTGGTGCGACGTGCTCGGCAGTTACACCGACGCGGGCTACATGGGTACCCGGCATGCGGAGGCCTCGGTGACGCCGTTCCCACATGGCTCCTGATGCGGATGGGTTTCACGGAAATCCAAAGGGGCGGGCGGATGCGACTGCATCCGGGAATTCGCCAAGAAAACCGGAGGGAAGGAGATGCATAAATGCTATCTGTCGGTCCTATTCGCCCTGCCGCTCCTGCTGCCCGGCCTGGCCGGTGCGCGCAGCGCTGGCGGGCCCGACTGGGGCGGCGTTCTGCGCCAGCCGTCGCGCCCGCGATTACCAAGGCCGGGGCATCATGGGCCGTGCCATCTCGACGGCACCGTGTGGGCCAGCGGCTCGGCCCGCAACCGGAATACCGACCATCTCCACCTCACGCTGAAGCATCGCTGGAACGGAGGGCTGACGCGGGTCTACGGCGTTCGCAACCAGTACAGGCCGGAGGAATACGCAGTGGTCGTTTATCAGACCAATAGGAACTTGGTGCACATCCTGCGCTACTACGCGCCGCAGAGGCGTATCACCGACGATAGCGGGAGCCTGTCCGCCGATTGCCGGCACATGAGACTCTCGGGCGTCACAAGTGACGGCGCGTTTGGTGGCGGTAGACTCTATCGGGAACGGTAGGCTGCGGCGCCGGCGAAGACGAATGCGACGTGTCCAGGACCACAGACGCTCAAGAGGTCCTCCATGACCGTTGAATTCGGGGACAGTGTACCAATTTGGCCCTTGCCCGTTGTGCGGTTACGGTACCCCGTGGACCGCCGCTCTATCGGTGACCACTGGTGTCCGCGCGTCCCGCGACTGGATGGTGACCTGAAATTAGTAAACTGTCCCCGAAAAGGGGGGGTGGCGCCCCGGCCAGGATTTGAACCTGGGACCTTCCCCTTAGGAGGGGGATGCTCTATCCAGCTGAGCTACCGGGGCGGGCCCGCCTATGGTAGCGGCTCGACGGGCGGAACCAAAGGGCCGGGCCGGCGGTTCGGTCAACTGAACCAGAAGGAGACCTCGCGGCGCAGGAACTCCTCGGCCGGCAGGTAGTGGGAGCCGTCGCAGGAGAAGGTCAGGCGTACGAGGCCGTTCATGATGTTGAGCGACGCCGAGCGCAGGTAAATGGTCTCGTCGGCGCGGCGCAGGGCCTTGAACTGTTCGAGCACGGGGCGCACGAGGTCCGGGGCCAAGGTGGCCTCCTCGGGGTAGGGCCGCTTGGGGTAGGGGAGGCACATCATCGGGTCGATCAGCTCGGCCAGGGTGTGCAGGCGGTAGTGGTAGGGGTCGTCGTGCAGCCACAGCACCGCGCGCGAGCTTGAGAGGTGCAGTTTGCAGTGGAAGACGCCGTGTTCACGGATCAGCAGGTCGAACAGCGTGACCACCGTGTCGAGGTGCTCATCCATCGCGCTCGGAACGCGGCGCTGCTGGAAGACGGTCTCGCGGATCGCGGGATCGCCGCGGTACTGATGCCAGTCGTTGTGCAGGGCCGCGGTGACCGGTGCGGGCGGGAGGTCCTTGACGTCGAAGTCCGCGGCGACGAAGCCGAGCGGACCGGTGGCGGAGTGGATCGCCTGCAGCGCGGTGACGCACGGGGAGATCCCATTGCGCCCGGTA
This sequence comes from Gammaproteobacteria bacterium, assembly GCA_027013145.1. Classification (GTDB taxonomy): domain Bacteria; phylum Pseudomonadota; class Gammaproteobacteria; order 21-64-14; family 21-64-14; genus BMS3Abin12. The sequence goes on from JALUXX010000016.1 coordinate 84,233, forward strand.
TAGGGTCGGGACAGGCCGAAACCCCGGTAGGGCAGGGAGCCGGCGAGATAGGGGCGTGCGGACAGATCCTGGCCGCGGCGGGAGGAGTCCGTCCCCTCGGGTGAGACGTTCGCCGAGACCTGCACGCCGGCGTTGTTGAGCGCGTAGAGCATGCGGCAGTGCGGCAGCAGCGGCAGGGTGTCGGCCAGCAGCCGGTCGAGGCGCTCGGGTTCGTTCCAGACCAGGGCACAGTGCCCGGCCAGTTCAGACATCGGGCGCTCGAGCCGCTCGGCCAGCGCCGCCTTGCGAAGAAAGATTCCGTCGTTGAACCATGCCATGGTCATCGCTCTCCTTGCCGTAACGGAACTGTGCCCGCATCGGGTGGGGCATGAATCGAGACGCATCGATCGCCTGCTTGCGGCGGTTGCGCGCGATTAGCGGTGACGTGGGATTCCAGGATTGTCCCCGTATCCCGATGCGGACGGGCGGGAGTATAGCGCCGGTGCGGTGACGGTTGGATGACCGGAATCGGCGACAGCGTCGGGCACGGGCGACGACGTCAGAACAGCCGTGGGGCGTTGTCCTATGCGGGGCGTCGCGGGACGATCGGTGCGAATGTCGCACATCGATCGTGCGGCGTGCCCGCTACTTGTGCGTCGGGGCGAGCCCGGAAAACAGGTACTCGGCGATCAGGTCGCTGTAGCGCTCCGGATCCGACGCGAAGGTCGCCGCCTTCATGTGGATGAGGACGCTGCGCGCGAGAAAAAAGAACACGTCGGCACCCAACAGGAGTGCGGCGACGACGGATACGTCGGCATCTTCGCGTAGCTCGCCGTTTCGTTGGCCGTCGCGGATCATCCGCACGAGCCCGTCGAAGTGTTCGTCGAAGACCTTTTCGGCGAGTTCCGCACCGCGCCGCGGACCGTTTTCCACGACTTCGCGCAGGAGCAGCCGCGAGACCTCCTCCTGCTCGAGCAGGTGGCGCAGGTGCGCGCCCGCGGCGTGGCGCAGGCGGGCGTCGAAGGCCCCGTCGCCAGCCATGCGCTCGTGCCAGACCTGGGTGGCCGCGCCGCAGGCGCGGCGCAGGACCGCGAGGTACAGCCGGTCCTTGGTGCCGAAGTGGTGGAAGACGTTGGCCTTGCTGACACCGGCGCGCGCCGCGATCGCGCTCACCGGCACGGCGTTGTAGCCGCGCTCGGCGAACAGGACCTCGGCGGCCTCGAGGATCGCCTCGGCGCCTTTTCGCCGCCGTGGGGTCGGGGCCGGCGCGGGCGCCGGGACCTGGCGCTGGGTGTTTTCCATGGACCTTCCTCGACCGGTCTTTTCGGGCCCGTCGGGCGTCCGGATCTGACCGTCCGGTCAGCATAGCGCGCGCCCGGGCGGCTGGCAAGCCGGCGGCGCCGGATGCCGGCGCGCGGGAGTTCGGCTAACATGGCGCCGGCCCGGGGAGCCGCCGGGTGGCGGGGCCGTTCGTTTCACCGGCGGCGCGTCGTGGGCGGCCCCGGTTTCGTCACCCGATCATTCCGGACCGCCGATGCCGCACGTGCGCCTCGACGCACCGGTACGCGCCGCCCGTGCGGTGCTCGGTGCCCCGAACCGCTGGGACCTGGTGGCCATTCCACTGGTCCTGGGCCTTCTGTTCGTACTCTCCTGGGGTACGCGGCAGATGGCGGCGCCCTATCACCTCGGCGAGGCTCTGCCGCTCTCGCTCGACCCGGTGCATCTCCCGTACTACGCGCTGCGCACGACCCTCAGGATGGCGGCGGCGATGGCGCTGTCGCTGCTGTTCACCTTCACCTACGCGACGCTTGCGGCGAAGAACCGCCGCGCCGAGGCGCTGCTCATCCCGGTGCTCGACGTCCTGCAATCGGTGCCGATCCTCGGGTTCCTTTCTATTACGGTCGTCGGCTTCATCAACCTGTTCCAGGGGAGTCTGCTGGGTCCCGAGGCCGCGGCGATCTTCGCCATTTTCACCTCCCAGGCCTGGAATATGGCCTTCAGCTTCTATCACTCGCTGAAGATGGTCCCCAAGGACCTGTCGCAGGCCGCGCACCTGTTCCGGCTCTCGCCGTGGCGGCGCTTCTGGAAGCTGGAGGTCCCCTTCGCGCTGCCGTCGCTGGTCTGGAACGCCATGATGTCGGCCTCCGGCGGCTGGTTCTTCGTGGTCGCTTCGGAGGCGATCAGCGTGTCGGGGCATCAGATCCTGCTGCCGGGCGTCGGTTCCTACATCGCGCTCGCGATCGAGCACAAGGATCTGCACGCCATCGGTTACGCGATCGCGACGATGTTCGTGGTGATCTTCCTCTACGATCAGTTGCTCTTCCGCCCGCTGGTGGCATGGTCGGAGCGTTTCCGCTTCGAGGCGCTGGCGACCGACAGCGTCTCCGAGTCCTGGGTGCTGACCTTGCTGCGGCGCGCGGAGGTCTTCCGGCGCCTGGCGCGGTTGCCGGTCCGGATCGGTGCGAGCCTTGCACCCGTCCTGCCGCGGCGGCGCGGCCCGACGCGGCCGCTGGTGCTGCTACGCGACCTCATCCGCCGCGAGGAGCGGCTGCTCTCGCGCCTGTGGCGCTACGGTCTGATCGTGCTCGTGAGTGCGATGAGTATCGGTTTCGCCCGCTACGTGACGGCGGCGGTGAGCTATCGCGAGATCGGGGAGGTGTTCCTCTACGGCGCGGCCACGGCGCTGCGCGTGGTGGTCCTCGTGGCCCTCGCCTCGGTGGTCTGGGTGCCGGTCGGGGTGTGGGTCGGCGAGCGTCCGCGGATGGCGCAGGCGGTGCAGCCGCTGGCGCAGTTTCTGGCGGCGTTCCCGGCGAACCTGCTCTTCCCGCTGGTGGTCATGGGAATCGTCCAGTACCACCTCAACGTGAACATCTGGCTCAGCCCGCTGATGATCCTCGGCACGCAGTGGTATATCCTCTTCAACGTCATCGCCGGCGCCTCGACCATCCCTGGGGATCTGCGGGAGATCGCACGCAACCTCGGACTCAGCCGCTGGCAGCGCTGGCGGCGGCTGATCCTGCCGGCCATCTTCCCGGCCTATGTCACCGGCGGACTGACGGCCTTCGGCGGCGCGTGGAATGCGAGCGTGGTGGCGGAGGTCGTCAACTGGGGCAACACCCAGCTCACGGCCACCGGTCTCGGCGCCTACATCGCGCAGCAGACGGCGGCCGGGGACCACCCGCGGGTGGCGCTCGGCATCGTCGTGATGAGCCTCTACGTCCTTGCCTTCAACCGCTTCCTCTGGCAGCGTCTGTATCGCTACGCGGAGGAACGCATTACCTTGGGTGCGTGACGAGATGAACGCTGCAGCTCCCGCTCCGCTGCTGGAACTCCGGGGGGTCGGTCAGTCGTACCCGGCCGCCGAGTCCGACGCGCGCGTCAAGATCCTCGAAGGGATCGATCTCGCGGTACGCGAAGGCGAAATCGTCGCTATCCTGGGCCGCTCCGGCTGCGGAAAGTCCACCCTGCTGCGGATCATGTGCGGCCTCGCCGAGCCGAGCGCCGGGACGGTGCTCTACCGTGGCGCGCCCGTGACCGGGCCGGTGGCCGGGATCAGCATGGTGTTTCAGAGCTTTGCGCTGTTTCCGTGGCTCACCGTCGAGGAGAACGTGACCCTGGGACTGGAGGCGCAAGGTGTCGGCGAGGCCGAACGCAACCGGCGTGCCGAGGAGGTGATCGACATGATTGGCCTCAGCGGCTACGAGTCGGCCTACCCGAAGGAGCTCAGCGGCGGGATGCGCCAGCGCGTGGGTTTCGCGCGCGCGCTGGTCGTCAACCCCGACGTCCTGCTGATGGACGAGGCCTTCTCGGCACTGGACGTGCCTACGGCCGAGTCGCTGCGCGCGGACCTGCTCGACCTGTGGATCGAGCGGCTGATCCCGACGCAGGCGATCGTGATGGTGTCGCACAACATCGAGGAGGCGCTGCTGCTGGCGGACCGGATCCTTGTGTTCGACAGCAACCCCGGGCGCGTCAAGGAGGAGGTGCGGGTGACGCTCAAGCACCCGCGCGACCGCGAGTCGGCCACCTTTCGCGCGCTCGTGGAGCGCATCTACGGGATCATGACGACCGCCAAGGCGCCAGCTGCAGGGGGCGCGGCCGGGGGGCGGGTCGGGCTGGCGTACCGGCTGCCGGAGGTGAGCGTCGCGCAGATCTCCGGGGTCCTGGAGCAGCTCGATCAGGCCGGGCAGCAGGGCGGGGCCGAGCTCTCGGAGCTGGCCGAGGAGATGCACCTGGATCTCGACACCTTGTTCGCGATCGTCGATGCGCTCGAGCTGCTCGATCTGGCGCACGTGGCCGAGCGGCGTATTCGCATGACCCGCCACGGCAAGGCCTTCGTCGACGGCGACCAGGCCCAGCGCCGGCGCATCTTCGCCGAACATCTGGTGCGCCGCGTCCCCCTGGTCGCCCATATCCTGCGCGTGCTCGACGAGCGCCCGCAACGGCGCGCTCCGGAGGAGCGCTTCCTGCGCGAACTCGAGGACCGCCTCAGCGAGCAGGAGTCCGAACGCGTTCTCTCGGTCGTGATTCAGTGGGCGCGTTACGCGGAACTCCTCGACTACGACTACGACGCCGGCGTCCTGACGATGGAGGTCGCCGACGAGGCTGGAGGCGTATAGACCCCGGCGTCGGACCGGTCGTGCCGTGAATCCGTTCAGGGCGGACGGCGATCGGTCAACGCCCGCGGTCGAGCCGATAGCCGAGGCCGCGCACGGTGAGCAGCCGCACGCGCGAGCGACTGTTGGCAAGCTTGGCGCGCAGTCGGTGCATGCAGGCGTCCAGCGCATTGTCACTGATCTCGCGCTCGCCCCATATCGCCATCAGGAGCTCGTCGCGCGGGATCACCTCACCGCGCGCGTCCACCAGGCTGCTCAGCGCGCGGTATTCCAGCTCTGACAGCGATAGCGGCTGTGCCCCCGCCTCGACGTCACCGCGATACAGGCCCACGCGCAGGTCCCCGAACGCACCATTGCGCGGTGGCGTGTTCGGGCCGAGCCGTTCGAGCGCGGCGAGGCGTGCCAGCAGCCCGCGTACCGGTGTATCGAGGCGCAGATAGTCGTCGGCACCGGCGTCCAGCATCCGCTTTCGAAGCAGCGGCTCGTCGGGGCCGAGGACGACGAATACCGCCGCGCCGATGCGACGCCGAAGCAGGTGGACCTCCGCGGGGTCCACACCCGCTGAAACCGGCGCGACGAAATGCAGCGGCGGCCGCGGGGCGAGCGGGAGTCCCTCGGGGGTTCGGACCTGGGCGCCGACGCCGGCGTGTCGTAGGGTCGCGGCCAGTTCCGCGGCCGGCGGCTGCGCTTCCGGTCCCAGCTTGATCACGCAGACAGTCATTCGGACCTTTCCGCTTTGCGGGGACGGCCAACCGGCCGACCGCACGCCGGTTCGTAGAGCGAGCGATGAAGGCGGTATCCGCAGCCCGGGACGTGCTCGACCGGATTGCGGCTGCCGAGCGGGTGGCGGCGCAGGCGGTGGCGGAGGTTGCTAACCAACACCTTCAGGCGGCCGGGGTGCCGTGTGCCCTCCGACCAGAGGCGACGCACCAGCACCTCCGCGGCCATTGGCTCGCCCGCCGCCTGCACCAGATGTGCGAGCAGCTCGAGTTCCTTGGGCCGGAGCGTCAGGGGGCGGCCGGCCACGCTGGCGCGCCCGCGTGCGAGGTCGACGCCCAGCGGGCCCAGGCGCAGGTGCGGCGGATAGCCGTTCGCGCGGCGCAGCAGCGCACGCAGGTGGGCGATCACCAGATCGACGGATTCGCCGGATTCCACGGCTACGATCGCAAGGTCGCGCGTCTTACCCGCGGCATGGGGGTGATGCACCGGTCCGTACAACACGATGGGGAGGCCATGCAGGGCGTCGAATTCCGCGTTCAAAAGGGCAAGCGATGCAGCCGCGAGACCTTCTCCGACCAGCGCGGAAAACCTGCGGATGCGAAGCCAGTGGACCAGCAGTTCGGGTCTGCGGCAACGGGCCACTCGGTAGCCCTCGCGTAGAAGCCGCGTTTGCAACTCGCTGCGCTCGGGTCCGCCGTCGGACAGGTGCAGTACTACCCGGGGCTGGAAGCTCATTCTGTAATCGAACCTTCAACGTCGCGCCAACGTCCTGTACGCCGAATCTTTTCGGCGGGACGGTTTGATTTCCGTCAGGTTGGCGTCAGGCAACGCCTTCCGGGCTTCGCCATGATCCGCGCCAGTCCCGCATCACCCGGATTCTAGGAGGCGTTTATGACAAGCAGATTACGCATCGTCGGTCGGGCGGCCTTCGGTCTTGCAGTGCTTGCGAATGTGCACCCGGTGCTTGCGTCCGGCGCACCGAGCATTGATCTTGGCACCATCAGCAGCCTGTTCAGCGGCGGCGGTGGGGCGGGGGCCGGCGGTCCGGCCGCGAGCGCACCGGCGGCCGCGCCGATTCGCTCCACACAACCCACCTCGGTGATCAGCGGGCACTTCATCAAGCACAATCTCGCGCCCGGGGCCAACTACGACAGCGCCATATCGGTTGCCCCGAGTGTCTTCGACGTGGCCCCGAACGGGGCCGGGTTGATGGAGTCCCAGGCGCTGTCGATCCGCGGGTTTCAGGACGGGGAGTTCAACGTCACCTTCGACGGGATCCCATGGGGGGACTCCAACGACTTCACCCACCACACCACCAGCTATTTTATGGGCAATGACCTGGGCCCGATCTCCGTAGAGCGCGGGCCGGGCACCGCGAGCACGATCGGCTGGGCGACCTTCGGCGGCACCGTGGCCGTGCATTCCAAGGCGCCGCCGCAGCAGCCGAGCCTCAATCCCTATCTGACCTACGGCAGCTTCGGTACCCGCCTCTACGGATTCGAGATGGATACCGGGGTGATGCCGAACTATCACGGTACGCGCGCCGACGTCGACGTTCAGCATCTCACCGCAGACGGGTTTCTCACCAACAGCGGTCTGCGGCGCAACAACGTGTTTCTTAAGATCCAGCGCCCCGTCGGCGAGCGAACGCTATGGACTGTGGTAGGGATGTACAACCGTCTCACCCAGAACGTTCCGCTGGGAGCCACCCGAGCGGAGATCGCCAAATATGGGAACAACTTCGGGTTGAGCGCGGATCCGACGCAGCAGAACTACTACGGGTATAACTTCGACAAGATCCGGACCTTCATGACCTATCTCGGCGTTCGACACCGGTTCGCCAACAACTGGCTGGTCGACAACAAGCTGTATACCTACGGGTATCGGCACGCCGGTTTCAACGGCGCCGATCCGAACGGCTCCACACCCAACGGCACGGTGTTCGGCCCGAACGACGTCCCGGGTCAGCGCATGGAGATGAATTACCAGAGCGTGGGGGATATCGCGCGCCTGACCGCACCTACGCCGGTCGGCGCGGTGAAGACCGGGATCTGGGTGGATCATCAGTGGAACCACCGGTCGCAGTTCGAAATCGACTGGACACTGGGCGGCGCGTTCAACACCAAGAATCCCGCGAACCTGACCAGCTACGTCGACCGGCTTCTGGACGATACACTGACTACGGTCGAGCCGTATGCCGAGCTGCATTGGCACCCGCTGGCGCGGCTGACGGTTATCCCCGGTGTGCGCTATGTCTACTTCCGACGGTCGATCGACGCCCAGGTCAATCAGGGCACGGGTCTGCCGCTGAACTTCAGCAAGAGCTGGAGCAGCGTGCTCCCCTCGCTGGCACTGCGTTATCGGCTCAGCCGGGGGCTGAGCACCTACTTCCAATTCGCCAAAGGCTACCTGGCCCCAAACCTAAACGTCTTCTATACGACGAATCCGGCCGCCAGTTCGGTGAATCCGCAGAATACCACGAACTACCAGCTCGGGATGGTGTGGCACACGCGTAGGTTCGCCCTGGATGCGGATATCTATCGCATCGATTTCAATAACAAGGCGTCGAGCCGCGTCGTCGCGGGCAACCAGGTGTTTTTCAATGAAGGCGGTGTGCAATACCAGGGCTTCGAGGGTGCGCTAACCTATCGGGTCCTAGACGGCCTGGATCTGTATGTCAACGGCAGCGTCAACAGCGCGAAGGAAAACAAGGCCGGGACATGGGTTCCCAATACGCCCAGCTTTACCTCCGCGCAAGGGGTGATCTACCGGCACGGGCCGTGGTACGCGTCGTTCATTGACAAGACTATCGGTCCGCGCTTCGGCGACACCGGAAACACGCAGCCGCTGGGGACGTTCAGCGTGGCCGACGCGACGCTCTCCTACCACTTGGTGTCGGCGATGGTCCCGTATCTGCAGGATGCGACGGTCAACTTTCAGTTAAAGAACGTGTTTGACCGCAAGGGGATCTTCGCCCTTGCCGGTTACACCGCCGACAATACGCCGCTTTACTGGACCATCCCCGAACGGGCGTACTACGTGCGTGTGTCGGCGCGTTTTTAGGGAAGGGTCGTGAATGGGCCGCCGGGATACGAGGTCGCGCCAGGGTCGGCGGTCGGGAATCGGTATGGGTTGAGTGAGGTGCGCCGTGTGCGGCCCGCGGCGTGTGCAGGGGGGAGGAGAGGGCTGTCTACGGAAGTGCCGGCGGAACTGGAAGCTACCGGCCGCGCGGAGGTGCTGCCTCCGCGCGGCTCTATGCGGGTACGAATGAGGACGACGCAATGGACACACAGGAACTGCACCAGATCGTGGCGACCTCGGGCGGCATTCTTTATGTCATGGCCGTTCTGCTGCTGGCGGGATTGACGGTCGCCATCGAACGAATCATTTATCTGCACCGCACCGCTGCCGGAGGGGCGCGCCTGCTCGGCCGCGTGCGGATCATGGAGACGGTGGATCCGGTCGTATGCAGGACGCTCGAGGACGAATTCGCCGGGCTGCCGCACGTGGAACTGGTACGGGTGGCCGGCGCCCATCCGGAGGAGATGGGGCGCGAACGTCTGATGGACGTGATGGAAGAGACGATACTCTGGCAGGCGCGGTCGATCGATCGGCACCTCTGGGTCCTCGACACCATCGTGACGCTCGCGCCGCTGCTCGGCCTGTTCGGCACGATCATCGGGATGTTCAACACGTTTCATGTTCTGGCCGCGAGCGCCGGGGCGCCCAGCGGCGTTAGCGGCGGCGTGGCCGAGGCCTTGGTGGCGACGGCATCGGGTTTGCTGATCGCGATCCTCGGCTTGGTTTCCTACAACGGGCTTCAGGACAAGGTGCGCGCGCTCGTGCATCAGCTTGAGACCCTGAAGGTGGCCCTGGGAAACCGCGCCGCGGGTCGGGTTCCGGTGGCGCAGTGGCGCCTGCCCCAGGGCGAGGCGCGGGCACGGGAGCGCACGCGGCTCGCGGGTGCGGAGGCCTGAGATGCGCTACTTCGACCAAGTCCGAAAAGGCCGGATCGAGATCATCCCGATGATCGACATCATGCTTTTCCTGCTGGTTTTCTTCATCATGCTCACGGCACAGATGATCCCCGACCGGGGGCTGGCGTACCACCTGCCGGGGAGCCACACGGCTACACGCCTGCAGCCCGCCACCGTGACGGTGATCGCCGGGGCCGCCAAAGCCTCGCTACAGTCACTGATCCGGGTGATGGACGCCTGTCGTGAGGCGGGCGTGCGGGCGGTGAGCGTGGCGACGCGCCCCTTGGCCGCGGGCGGGGCGCACTGAGATGCGGCGCCTGGTTCTGGCGGCAACCTTGCTCGCCGGGGTTGTGGCCGGTGCCTTCTGGTATCTCGAACCCGATGACGGCGGCGGGTTGGTCCTGTACAGCGCCGAAGACTACGGGGCGGCGGCTGCGCGCGCGTTCACGGAGCGTACCGGGGTTCCGGTATCGACGGTGTCACTTTCGACCGGGGCGCTCCTGGCGCGTGTCGCCGCCGAGGGTCGGCGCCCGCGCTGGGATGTGGCATGGTTCGACGGCGCCGAGAGTGCAGCCGGTCTTGCCGCGGCGGGGCTGACAGGGCGGCTGCACGCCGTCATCGACTGGAACCGGCTGGGACGACGCCTGGTGCCCGCCGACGGCGACTGGCTTCCGACCGGTACCACGCTTGCCGGGGTGTTCGTGGTGCCCGCGGTGAGCCCCTATCCGGCGCCGCGCACGTGGGGTGCGCTGGCGTCGTGGCAGGGGCGGATCGGAATGAGCAACCCGGCCATCTCGGGTCCGGCGTTTCCGATCCTTGCGGCGCTTCTGGAGGCGGGCGGCGGCTGGCCGGCCGGGAAGCCCTTCGTGCGCGGGCTGGTGGGCGCTGGCATGAGGATCTACGCGAAGAACGCGAATACGCTGGCCGCGCTGCGTGCCGGGGAGATCGATCTCGCGCTGGTCCAGTCGTCCGCAGGATTTGCGTTCGCCCGCGTCCATTCCGGTTTCCGCGTGGTCGTTCCGGACCCGGCGGTAGCGCTGCCCAGCGTCCTCGTCATACCGGCGCGGCTGGCGCCGGGCAAGCGCGCACAGGTACTGCGCTTCGCCCGGTTCGTGATGAGCCCCCTCGGACAGCACCTGCGCATGCGGATGAACGAGCCCGATGCCCTGTATTGGCCGCTCACCCGCAACGTCGCACGCCCCCGGGACGTGCAGGGCCTGCCGCCGCCCCCGGCGGACCTGAAATTCTTCGATGCCAGTGTCTGGGGTCGGCGCCAAGGCGACATGGACCGCTGGTTCTCGAAACTCTGGGAGGTCCGATGACGGCACGCGCAGCGGCACTGTGGAGGGCCTTGGCGCGCGGATGGTGGCTGGTTGCGGTCATTCTGACCGTGCTCTATCCGCTCGGCGCGTTCCTGTTTCACGGTCGCATCTTCCAGCACGTGGACAAGGAGGCGGTCGGCAACAGTCTCGGGATCGCCGCGGCCGCCACCGCGGCCGCCCTGCCGGTCGGCTTCCTGCTCGCCTGGTTGAGCGAGTGCCGCCGGTGGCGCGGGCGCGGTTTGACCGAACTTGCGTGCTGGCTGGTGTTCCTGCTCCCGAGCTATCTGCTCACGCTCGGTTGGCAGACGCTGATCGAGCGACCGCAGTGGATGCATACGGCGGTGGCCGATGCCTTCTTCGGCATCGGCGGCATTGTCTCCCTGCTGGCGTTGAAGGGCGTTCCGTTCGCATGCTTCGCGGGACGTGCGACCCTGCGTGCGATGGGCGCCGAGTGGGATGAGGTGGCGGCGGTGTTCGACGTCGGTCGGGTGCGTGCCGCCGCAATCGCGGCGCGCGCGCTGCTCCCCGCCGCGGCCGCAAGCGCGGTCGTGGTCTTTGCCGAGTCGATCCAGGAGTTCGGCATCCCCGCCACGCTCGGCGCGCGCATCCACCTACACGTCATGCCGTACGACATCTATACGCGGTTGGCGACGACGCCGGCGGATTTTTCGGGCGCCGCTGGATTGAGCGTGCAGCTCGCCGCGATCGCGGTCGCCGCCGCGACCGTGCACATCGCCCTGCATCTGCGCTTCGGCGCGACGCTCATTGGCGCGCGCCACCGCGCGCGGCACCCGGTGTGCCCGCGCCGCGGAGTCGCCGCCGCAGGCTGGCTGAGCGCAGCGGCGACGCTCGTGTTGGGCTTCGTGATCCCGATCGCCTCATTGATGCACCAAGCCTTCGGTTCCGAACCGCAGGTGCCCGTGCCCTGGTCCTCGGTGGCGAGTTCCCTGGTGTATGCCTTGCTCGGCGCGGGACTCACGCTCGCGATCGTGATGGCGATGCTGCGCGGCGGCGGCGCGTCGCGATCGATCCCCTGGGTGACAATCGCGATGGAGGGGTTCAGTCTCGCGGGCATGGCGGTACCCGGTGTGGTGCTGGGGGCAGCCTACGTCTTTGCGTTCAACCGCGGACCCGTGGTCCTGTATGGGACGCCGCTTCTGTTGGTGATCGCTTACTCGAGCGCGGTCATGCCGATGCTGGTGCGGTTGCTGCGGGCGCCGCTTGAACAGATCCACGTGGCGCTCGATGAAGCCGCGGTGGTACACGTCGCCGACCCCGGGCGCCGGCTGCTGGACATTGCCCTCCCGCTGCGCGCTGGGCCGCTGCTGTGGGCGGGATTCATGGCGTTCGCGACAATGGTGTTCGAACTTCCGATCTCGGAGTTGCTGGCGCCGCCGGGTCGTACGCCGCTCGCGGTAAGCATCGTCAACCTGATGCAGGGAATGAACGATACCGCCGCGGCCCGACTCGGCCTGGCGGGTGTGGCAGTGGTCGGTCTGCTCGGTGCGGGCTTGGTCGGTTTGGCTTCGCGCCGCCTCACGGGGGTGCTGCAGCCGGGGGTGGGGGCGTGAGCGCGGTGCTCGAGGTGAGCGGACTGGGAGTGGCGCTGGGCGGGCGCGCGGTGTTGCGCGCGATCGATCTGCGGGCCGGGCCCGGCGAGGTGCTGGTCGTGGTAGGGCGCTCCGGGTCCGGCAAGTCGACGCTGCTGCGTGCGGTGGCGGGCCTGGTGGCGGCGGACTGCGGGACCATCCGCATCCACGGTGCGGTCGCGGCCGACGGCGCGCGCGGCGTTCACCTCGCACCGCGCCGTCGGGCCGTGGGCATGGTGTTCCAGGACTACGCGCTGTGGCCGCACCTGAGTGCGCTCGACAACGTCGCGATGGTCGTTCCGGGTTCGTTCGCCGGCTCTCGACGCCGCGCCGGCGAGCTGCTCGCGCAGTTCGGCCTTCAGGGCGCGGCGCACCGGCGTCCGGGCGCGCTTTCCGGAGGGCAGCAGCAGCGTGTCGCGCTCGCGCGTGCCTTGATCGGCGGGTCGCGCCTGCTGCTCATGGACGAGCCGTTCTCCAGCCTCGACGCGGAAACCGCCGAAGGCCTGCGCATCGAGTTGAAGGTGCTCGCGCGCGAGCGCGGGGCCGCGGTGCTCATCGTCAGTCACGATCCGCGCGACGTCTGGCGCCTCGCCGACCGCGTCGCTGTCCTCGAGGACGGGCGCATTACCCAGACGGGAACTCCGGAGGAACTCTATCGCCTGCCCGCTACGCCGCTGGTCGCGCGCCTCGCCGGTGCGGAGGGTCGGCTCGCGGGGCGGACCCGCGTGAACGGGCACGGGGCTGAACTGTGTATCGGCCCGGTGGCGATACCCGGCGTCGGCCCCAACGTGGGCGGTGGTCGGTCCGCGAGCGCCCTGATCCGCCCGCAGGCGGTCTCGATCGCCACGCACGGAGGCGGCATCGAGGCGCAGCGCGTCACCCACACGTTCGAGAACGGGCGCTACCGATGCTATTGGCGCCTGCCCTCCGTCGGCGGGGCGCTTTTCGGGCTGCACCCGGAACTGCCGGCCCCGAGCGTGAGGCTGGAGCTGCAGCGTGAGCATGTGTTCATCTACGAAGACGACCACGAGGAGGAACAACCTTGACGGCAATGCATATCTCGGGGGCGTGGCTGGCGGCGTTCGCCGGCGCCGCGGTGGAGTGGACGGAGGCGGCGACCATCGTACTCGCGATCGCGCTGACCGACGGCTGGCCGTTGGCTCTGGGCGCGGCGGGGTCGGGGCTCGCCGTGCTGGCGGCGGCCACCCTGGCGCTCGGCCCCCTGCTGGCGCTCGGTGCGGCGATCCGATGGCTGCGGCTGCTGGTGGGGATATTCCTGCTTCTGATGGGGGTGCGCTGGCTCGCCAAGTCCGTCGCGCGCAGTGCCGGGCTCAAGCCCCTGCATGACGAATCCGCGGCATTCGCCCGTACGCGCGCAGAGGCGGCGAACGCCCGGCGGCGTGCCTCCTGGATCGTCGTGTTCAAGGCGGTCGTGCTCGAAGGGGTCGAGGTGTGCGGTATCGTGATCGCCCTGGGTTATCAGACCGGCGCCTTCGCACCCCTGGCCGCGGCGGCGGCGGCGGCCTTGGTCGCGGTCGCCGTCGCGGCGTTCGTTGTACGCGGTCCCCTCACGCGCGTTCCCGAGAACACACTGAAGTTTGCGGTGGGCACCCTGTTGCTCGCCTTCGGCACGTACTGGACCGGGGAGGCGGTTGCGGGTTCCGCCGCCTGGGAATGGGGCGACCTCACAATCCCTCTCCTTGCGGCCGTTTATGCCGGATCCGGCTGGCTGCTCTCCCGCGTGGTTCTGCAGGTTCCGAGAGGAGAGCGGGCATGAAGGCCTTGTTGCGGGCGTTGTTCGGCGATCGGGCGACGATCGGCGTGGTCGCCGTTGCGGTGGCGGTCGCCGAAGGGGCGACGCGCATGGGCGATCCCGGTGCAGCGGTGTGGTCCATGACGGCGGTATTGGTGGGCGGGGTATGGTGGCTGGCGCGGCGGTGATGGCGGGCCCGCCTTGGGGGCCTCACGGGGAGGGTCGGCGTCTCGCAACCGCGGCGCTCACCGCATTCCTGTTGGAGGCGGCGCTGGTGTGGGTCGCCGGGTGGTGGCTCGTGGTGGGCCCGCGGCCGATCGCCCGACCCAAGGGATTGCCGCGCATCGAACTGTCGTTGACGGTGCCCGCGCCCGTAGTGGTGCACCCGGCACCCCCGCCGCGTCCGCACCCCGTCGTGCATCCGCCGCCCGCACCGACCCCCAGGCCCGCGCCGCTACGGCGCGTGCACGTGCAGCCGAAACGGGTGCGCGAACCGAAACCCGTTCGCCACCGTCCGCGGGTCGCGCACCGTCCCAGGCCCGTACATCGGGTCGTGCGGCCGCCTCCGCGTCCGATTCCCGTTCGCAGTATCCCCAAACCGGTGACGGTCCCCTCACCGAGTCCGCCGCCGCGCCGCGAACCCGCGGGCGATCCGTCGGCGCTGGCCGCGTGGGAGGCCCGCGTCCGCGCCGCGATCCAGGCGGCCCTGGTCTATCCGCCCAGTGCCCGCTGGCTGCGGGAGACTGGGCGGGCCAGGGTCGCCTTCGTGTGGAGCAGCGGCGTGGCCTCGCACCCGCGAATTCTGGTTTCGAGCGGTATCCGGGCGCTGGACAGCGCCGCTCTGGCGGCGGTGCGGGATGCGCGGATTCCGCCGCCACCCGGCGACATCGGTCCGGGTCCGTACCATTTCGCGGTCTGGGTGCGCTTCTCGCTCGGCGACGATCTCTGAACGCTCGAAATCTACGGTTACGCTGCGGTTTCGCCGATTCCCTGGCTCGATCCTAGCGGTATTGCCCGCGCCGGAAACCGGGGTCGGATACGGTTTCCTGTAGGAGTGACAGCCTCAGGGGCGTATTCTTCGGCCCTCGGACATCGGGTACCCTGAACGCCTGCAGTTCCCCTGGGGGGGGCCATGATCGAAGGTGAGCCGGCTTTCGTGGCGGCGCACCGGCTGCCGGACGGCGGTCGGGACGGGGCGCTGTTGTGCGACGGTCGTGGGCGGATCGTCTTTCTGAACGACGTCGCGGCCCGGTGTCTGGGCCGGGCGCGTGAGGACGTCCCGCGCAACTTCCCGGACCGTGTGATGGTCCACAGCGAGACGCTCGGCGTCGTACCGCTCTCGGCGCTGGTGGCCGATGTCGCGCGTAAGGGCGGTGCGCGCCGCGCGCTGCGCGACCGGATCACGCTCGCGCGGCCGGACGGTGCGCGCATCGCGGTCGCGCTGCAGATCTATCCGCTGGGCGCCCCGGCGAGACACTCCCGCGGGGCGCTGGTCATTCTGCGCGATCCCGCGGATCCGGAGACAGGCGGATCCCCGACCCTGGACGGGGAGAGTTACCATCGCGGTCTCGCGCACATCTCGGGCGTGATCACGCGCACGCTCGACACCAGCGAGACGGTCCGTGCGGTCGTTGAGGCGCTGCTGGAGATCTACGGCGCCGACCGCGCTTGGCTGATCCATCCCTGCGACCCGACGGCACCATCCTGGACGGTCCACGTGGAGGCCGCGCGCGCGGAGTATCCGGGCATGTTCGCCGAGGGGCGCAGTGTACCCATGGACCCGACGGTGGCGTCGATCATGCGCCGTGCCCTCGAGAGCGCGGGACCGCTGGTTTGCGACAGCGCCGAGAGCGAGCTCGAACCCGCGCTCGTGCGCCGCTTCTCGATCCGCTCGCAGATGATGGTCGCGTTGCACCCGCGACTGGGCCATCCGTGGCTGCTCGGCATGCACCAGTGCACGCATCCGCGGCGCTGGACCGTGGCGGAGCGCAATCTGCTGCAGGACATCGGTCAACGGCTGACGGACGCACTGACGAATCAGATGCTGTTTCACCGCCTCGAGGAGGACGTGCGCCGCCGCGAGGCGGTCGAAGCGGCACTCACCGACGCCCTTGAGGAGCACCGCCGGCTCATCGACGCCACGCCGGACATCGTGTTCCGTACGGATCCGGACGGCCGGCTCGTCCACTGGAACCGGAGCCTGGAGGGGTTCACCGGTCGCGATGCGACGGCGCTGAAGGCCATGGCGATTCGCGAACTCTTCGCGCCGCAGGAGCGCGCCGCGCTGGAATCGCTGCTGCGGGGCGCACTGGAGGCGGGTCGGGCCGCGGCCGAGGTGAGTCTCGCCGACCGCAGCGGCGCCGCCGTGCCGTACCATTGGGTGGCGGTGGCGCTGAAGGGACGGGCGGGCGAAGCGACCGGGATCACCGGATTCGGCCGCGACATCACGGAGCAGAAGCGCGCCGCCGAGGGCCTGTCCCAGGCCGCCGCGGTGTTCGAGAACTCCTCGGACGCGATCGTGATCGCCGACGCGCACTTGCGCATCGTGCGCGTCAACGGTGCTTTCAACCGGGTGACGGGTTTCGAAGGCGCTACGGCGGTCGGCGCGGTACCGGGGCTGTTTGCCCTGGAGGACGGGAGCGACGCCGGCGGCCTCTGGGAACGGGTGAACTCGGAGGGTTCCTGGCGCGGCGAGGTCCTCGCGTGCCGGGTAGGGGGTGAGCGTTTCCCGGCACGGCTCGCGATCGACGCAGTGCGCGACGCCGCGGGTCTGACCACCAGTTATGTCCTGACGTTCGCCGATATCACGGAGCTGCGGCGCTCGCAGCGCCGCCTGCAGCACCTCGCCCAGCACGACCCGCTCACCGGTCTGCCGAACCGGATGATGTGCAGTATGCACCTCGAGCGGGTACTGCACGCCGCCGAGCGGGACGGCTCCGGCTTCGCACTGATGTTCGTCGATCTCGACGGCTTCAAGGAGGTCAACGACCGCTTCGGTCACCACGTCGGAGACCGCGTGCTGAAGGAGGTGGCCGCGCGCCTCGCCAACAACGTCCGCGAGCGCGGCGACGAGCGCGTCTTCCGGCTCGGCGGCGACGAGTTCGTGGTCGTCCTCGAGGGTATCCGCGCGGCCGAGGAGATCCGCGGCGTCGCGCGCCGGGTGCTGGATCTGATGTCGGCGCCGTTCGTGGTGCAGGGCCGGCGGATCCGCCTGAGCGCGAGCGTGGGGGCGTGTCGTTGTCCGGACGACGCCCGGGAGGTGGGCGCACTGTTGCGTTTCGCCGACGCGGCCATGTATCGCGTCAAGCGCAACGGTGGGGACGGGTACGGGTTGTTCGGGACCGCGGGATCGGGCGCGGGCCGATAGGATCCTTCGCCCGGGCAGGGCGCGATCATGGACTCGCCGCGGATGCGCGCGGCGTGTGCTCCGTAGCGGAACCTTCATTTTGGGATCGGGGGCCGGTGCGGTATGCTCCGGGGAGCCCGGGACCGGTGCATCGCGGTTTCGAACACTCGCATCGAAGGGGGTCCCGGGTTCCCGCTGCGGCCGCGCACTGCCGGTTCGGCGTGCGCGGAAATTCCAACAATCAATGGTGGAGGCAGAACAATGACGGCCATTCCCAAGTCTCGTTTCCCGTGGATGCTGTTGGCGGCATCGCTCCTGACGGCGGTTTCCTTCGCCGCGCGGGCGGATGGGTCGCACGACGTGCTTCCGGTCGGCCATGTCCACGGGCCGCTTTCGGTGATGGTCCTCGGATCCGGCGGTCCCATGGCCTTCGCGCAGGGTCGCGCGAGCGCCGGCTATCTGATCTTCGTGGACGGAACGCCGAGGATCCTGATGGACATGGGCGGAGGGACATTCAAGAGCCTTGCCATGAGCGGCGCCAATATCCATACCGTCGATCTCATGCTGATCAGCCACATGCATATCGATCATCAGAGCGATGTACCGGCCCTGGTGAAGACGATCTACTTCCATGCGCGTCAGGCCCATGCGTTCCGTACGGCGCCGATCCATTTCTTCGGTCCCGGCGCGAACGGTATTCCGTTTCCGGCGTCCGTGTTCCCCAACGCCGCAGGGGTGGCCCAGTACCCGTCCACCAGCGCCTATATCAACGGTCTGTTCAACATCGACACCGGCCTGGACCGTTACGTAAATATCTTTACGCGCGCGATCAGCGGCGGCGTGTTCCGGTACACCGTCAGTGACATCCCGGCGCCGCCCCCGCCGCTCGTCGGCAAGCAATCGATCAGTACCATCTATGACCAGGGCGGACTGGTCGTCAAGGCGATCGCGGTGGTGCACGGCCCCGCACCCGCGGTGGCGTTCCGCATCGAATACAAGGGTCATTCCATCGTCTATTCGGGGGATACCGATTCGCAGACCGACAACATGGTCCGGATCGCGCAGGGCGCGGATCTGTTGATCTACGACACCTCGATCACCGACACGCTGCCGAACGGCCCCAACGACGCGGTCTTCTTCACCCTTCATACGACGCCCACGCGCATGGGCCAGGTCGCCGCCGCGGCGGGGGTGCGGCATCTGCTGCTCTCGCACCTGACGCCGATCACCGCCCCGCGGCTGAAGGAGGTCAAACGGTTGATCCGCGACCAGGGCTTCGACGGCAAGGTCAGCGCTGCGCAGGACCTCGAGGTCCTGAATCTGGAGGGTCGTGAGGGCGTCGAGAGCGACTGGAACCCGGACGATTGAGCGACGCTTCGGCGTAGCGTATTCTGCATTTCGAAGGCGGTCCCCTCCCCTTTGCGAAGGGGGGAGGGGTGCCCGCTCATCTGCAACAGTCGAGTGAAGGGCGCGTGCCGCGCGCTCCCAAGTTGCGCACCGACCCGGCGAGGCGCGCTCTGCCTATGGACGGCCGGCGGTGGGCCGTTCCCCGGCGGCGGGCCGCGCGACCTTGACTCGGATGCACGTTCGGTCCGACTCGGCTCGCTGCCACCTCCCGCCCCCGGCTTCACCGCCTCGGTCGGGGTGTAGAGGGGCTGCGCAAGCGTCTACTCCCGCAGCGCCTCTACGGCCGCCCAGTTCAAACGCCCGGCCTGCGTCGGCCGACTCAGGCATTGCGAGGCCGCCGGATTCCCAAAACCTATCGCCGGGCGACTTCGTAAACGTCCTATACTCCCAAGGTGGCTTGGGTTCCGTCGCGGGGCCGGTTCGGCTGTATCGGTGGCGCTGTCTTGCGCACCAACGTGGTTATCCCCACTCGGTGAACGCCGGTCGGCGGGGTTCCAAACGGCGCGGCCAGCCGGATTGCCCGGCGCTCGACGTCGGCCAGGGCCGCCGATGCGCAGGCGAAGCTCCGGATATGCCGCACCAGGCCGTGGGCGCTCACGGTGATGAAGGCATGGCACGGACCAACGGGCAGCGGGACGAAATGCCCATCGCCGTGGATACCGGTCCCTTCCTCTTCGGACCCTATGCGCCTGACGGCATGCGCGACGCGCACTGCAACACGGCGGCGGTAGGCGCTCACCTCCGGGTCGTAGGCTCCGGGCGTTGCGTCGGGGTCCCAGTTCTCGATTTCTACGGTGTGTACCCCACTGGGGGGCGACCCGAATGGCGCCGCGTAGCGGATGGCCTGCCGTTCCACCTCGGCCATTGCCTTGGAAGAGCAGCCGAACGTTCGGATCCGTTCGATCGCGCCCTGACCGTTAATGGTAATGGTGGCGTCGCACACACCGACCGGTAGCGGTACGGGGTGTCCGAACCGGCTGATTTCTGCCTGTTCTTTGGCGACGCGGATGTCCCGGTTGGCGCGGGCGACCAGGACGGTGACTTTGTTCCGATAGGCCAGAACGGCGCGTTGGTATTGCCAAGCGGTCTGCTGAGATGGAGACCCTTGATTTGCCGATCCCGATATTGCGGCGCCCGGGTAGTTGTTCACGGTCGTGCAGCCCGAAAAGAGGAGGGGACACAAGGCAAGGTAACGGATGTTCATGAATCCACCTCCGCGCCGCTCGTGCCGGCGGTGTGCGGGTCGATACCGCTGTGCCGCCGGCATCCGCTGGAGATAGCGTCCTGCGTGCGGTGCGACTTTAACCGCCCTGCCGTTAGGTATATGACCTATCGAGCACTACGCGTTTGCTGTATAGAGCCTTTGCGGAGCTACTGCTTCCCGGCACGCCGGGCGGCGGCGCGGTTGAAACACAAGGCGAAACATGCTTCGCCGGAGCCCAGGATCACTGCCTGGCAGGACCACCTCTCGGTGACCGCCTGGGGTGGCTCGCTACGCTAGTGCCACCGTGACCACTCTCAGGAGTTTCTGGCTGTCGCGTGAGCGTCGCAAAGGCAGGGTGGTTGTCGATGGCTTATTGTAACGCGTTGTTTTAATGGTGGAGCCGAGGGGGATCGAACCCCTGACCTTCGCATTGCGAACGCGACGCTCTCCCAGCTGAGCTACGGCCCCGGTATGCGGATTCCGGATCGCCGCCGTGGCGGCGCGGCGTAGTTTAGCATCGCCCGGGCGCGCGGGGCTAGCGGCGGCGGCGCTGCAGCAGCTTGCGCTCCAGCTCCGCGACGAAGCGCGCCAGGGCCTTGTGCTGGGCAGGGGTGAGGCCCAGGAAGCGCCCGCCGATGCGGACCTTGCGGCGGGCCTCGTCGAAGCGCACGAAGCAGACCTCGAGTGCGCTGCGCAGGGGCGGGGCGTTGGGGATCTGGACGACGCAGGTCGGTACGGTGTCGCCGCGCTTGAGCGCGGTCTCCGGCAGGTAGGCGCCCACACCGCCGACGGAGAGGTCGTGCAGGGCGCCGTCGAACGCCTCGTCCGGGGTGCGCTCGAGGTGGACCGGGATGACCAGTGCGGCGCCGATCTCGACGCGGAAGTGGGTACGGCGCTGGCGGTAGTAGAGCGTGTCCGGAACCGGTATCTGGTAGTACGCGATGCCGGCGGTGCCGCCGACCTCGCGGACGTCCCCGGGGAAGCGGACCTCGATGCCGTGCAGTCGGGCCCGGACCCGAAGCCGGCGCGTCTCGATGAGGCGCTCGTGTCCGCGCCGGGGGCTGAGTTCGTCGAGCAGCAGGTAACCCCGCTCTGGGTCCACGTCGAGCACCGCGCTGGTATAGAGTGCGGATTCTCCGTCGACGGCGACCGACAGCAGGGCGTGGCCGTCCTTCAGGCCTCGCAGAAGCCCGACGATGCGCGCCGGGTCGGTGATCCGCTCCTCGGCGCCGAACGCCTCTGGGGTCGCGTTCCCTTCCATCGGTTCAGGCGGGCGCGTCGTCCGCGTCGGGGCGGGCGGCGGATGCCTCGGTTGTGCCATCGCGGTGGGCTCTCCCTGGCCCGCTGTACATCCCGGTCGGGGTCCTATGCCTTGGCGATGGTGCGCCGGTTGGGAAAGCCGCTCGTCTTGCCCTTCGGGCCGTATCCGCCGGCGTCCGGGAGTTGGCCGCGCAGGATCTCGAGGGCCTGCTGGATGCGGGCGCGGCTGACCTCGAGAATCCCGCCGTTGCGGCGATTGCCGTGGCGGCAGCGACGGACCTCCTCGAGCAACTGTTCCCACCGGCGGGCGAGGGCGCCGTCGGGATCGTGATCGCGGAGGAAGGCGGTCATGCCCGCCTGGTCGGGCGCATACCCGCCCGCGGCGAGCAGCCGCAGTCGCGCGCGCTCGCGCCTCTCCAGCGCTTCGAGCTCGCTGGCTTTGCCGGCGGCGAGTGCCTCCACCGATTCGGAGTCGAGACGCGTGAGGGCCTCGTGCTCCTCCTGGAGCAGGTCGTTGAGCCGACGGGTGCCGGTGAGCTGCTCGTCGAGCAGGCCCCGGAGGTCCTCCCGAAGGCGCTCGGCGCTCATCGGCCTGCGGGCGGCAGACGCTGCTCGATCTGCACGAGTTTGTGGGCGATCCGGTGGCTATCGGTCACGAACCGGCCCTGATCGAGGGTCTGTCGGACCGCCGCGACCCGTTGCGTGTCGACCACTGGAATCCCGGCGAGCTGGGCCTCGAGCGCCTGGAGACGTGCGGCGGTCCCGGTCACGTGGAGCTGGTCGGCCGAGTTCGGTCCACCGGCGCCGGGCGCGCCCGCCTTCGAGGGGTTCGCGGCGTCCGCGCCCGGGCGCGACACCGTGCGGCCTTCACCGGCCAGCCCCGAAATGAGATGAGTCAAATTGTTGGCGTCTTTGATTTCCATGCGCATAACCCCGGCTATGGCTTGGCACTTTTTGCTGCTGACTGTGGCGGCGGGGCTTGCATGAACTTTAGCGGTGCATCGATCAGTAGTTTGTATTTATCGATCAGTCCCTTCGATCGCGGTGTCCGCGGGCCCGGGCGCTGGAGCGCCTTACATCGGCACCCGCACGACACCCGGCCGGACCACGATCCCATCGATGACCCGCCCGGAGGCGAGGTTGCGGACCTTGACCGCGGCCCCGGCCGCGCCGTCGCCCAGGGCGAGGCCGCTCACCCGCACCTGGAGGCCCCCGGTCTCGGCCAACAGCACGACCTGCTGGCCACGGTGCACGAGGGCGGGGGAGGCGAGCATCTGCGGGGACAGGGCCATGCCGGCCGGGACCAGGCGCAGCAGGAGCTTGCCCCGCGCCGAACGGATCGAAGTGAGATAGCCGTACGGCAGTTGTTCGACGTCCCGTCGGGCGAGGCGCAGGTCCGCCTTGCGCAGGTGCGTGCCGCGGGCGAGCGGCCGTGCGGCCACCAGGACCTTCCGGTACAGCACCACGCGCGCCGGTACGTAGAGGGTCCATGGTTTCGGCGCGGCGCAGCGCACCCCTACCGTGGTGTTGCCCACGGCGCGGCTGCCCGGTGACAGGAAGGTATGCAGCGGTGCACTGCAGCGTGTCAGGCGCAGGCGCGGGTCGAGTGCGTCGACATGGACCCGAAGATCGGCCGGCTTCACGTCGGAGTGCCGGGCGCGGAGGAAGGCGCCCGCCGCCGCGCGGATGGCGCCGAGGTCCTGGATCGGTCCGGCCGACGCGGTCCCCACCGCGGGCAGCAGGAGCATGGCTGTGAGGGCGGCGGCCGCGAGCGGTTTCACGAGGCGTCCCCTCCGGCTTCGCGGCGCAGCAGCTCGTGGATACCCGCGAACACCGCGTCGAGCGCGGCATCGATTTCCGCCACCCGGCCGCGGGCGTCCTCGACCTGCCCGGCGGCGAGGAGGGAGGCGACCTCCACGCCGAGATCGTGGAGTTGTCGATGCGCGCTGTTCAGGGAGTCGAAGGCGGGGTGCGAGCCGAAGCGCCGGCGTCCGCGTCCCGCGAGCCACTTGCCGAGGCGGCACTCCCGATGCCCCTTGACCGCGGCCTCGTCTAGGGCCTCGCCGCGCTCCAGCGCCTGGTCGAGCGCGAGCTTCCACATCAGGTGACCGCCCTTGACGCCGCACAGGAGCACGCGGTCGTCCTCCCAGTCGGCGAAGGTGTTGAGCTGGCGCGCACTGGCGGCGGCAACCACCTGCGCGTGCTGGGCGAGCACCCCGACGCGCCGGCTCTCCTCCTCGAGGCCCCCGGTGATGGTGCCGAGGGTGCTGGCCATCTCGCGCGAGACCTTCTGCTGTTCGCCCGCCGCGACCGCGATCTGGTGGGAGCGCTCGGTGACGTCGTTGACGACGCTGTGGATATCGGAGAGTGCCACGACGACCGTCTCCAGGCTATCGTTGCTCTTGCTCAGGCGCTCGAGGCCGGTTTCGACCGAGCCGGTGGCGTTCTCGGAGAGTTCGTTCATGGTCGCCGTGACCGACTCGATCTCGGTGGTGGCCTGCGCCGTCTTGTCCGCGAGCTGCTTGACCTCGTCTGCCACCACGGCGAAACCGCGGCCGGCCTCGCCGGCGCGCGCCGCCTCGATGGCGGCGTTGAGCGCGAGCAGGTTGGTCTGGTGCGCGATGTCCTTGACGATCGAGGTGAGCTTGTCGATCTGCCGGGTGAACTGCGTGAACTGCTCCATGCTCTGCGCCATCGTCCGGATCGCGCCCTCCAGGAGGTCGAGTTCCCCGACCAGACCCGAGGCGCAGACGTTGCCCTCGTCGACCTTCTTCGAGCCCTCGCCGGCGCGCTCGGCGGTCTGGGCGGCGTGGCGCGAGATCTCGTCGGCGGCGGCGGCCATCTCCTCGACCGCCGCGGCCACGCCGGTCACCTGATCCTTCAGTTCGCCCAGGCCCCGGTTGAAGGTGCCGGTTCCCTCCATCAGCCCGGTCGTCTGCTCGAGCAGTTCGACCCCCTCGCGAGCCACCTGGAAGAGGCGCTCGTGCCACCGGTGCAGGGTCTCGGTCACCGGGGCCAGGGCGGCGCCGGCGCCGGCGTGGCGGCGCTGCTCGCGCAGCAATCGCTCGGTGTCGGCGGCGACGGCGGCCTCGAGTACTTCGAGGGCGTGTCGGGTGATGAGCACGGGTTTGGTCACGGTCATTCCTCGGGACGGTGCGTCCGGCCCCCGGGACGCGTGCAGGAGGGCCCGACGGGGTCATCGGCAGGTCGCGGACGCACCTTGAGCCGCATGCGAAAAATGCAAGTCGCGTGCCGGATACCGGCACGGTCAAGAAATCGGCCCGCGCGCCGCTATGGGGACGGACCTGAACCGGAGCGCGCAATGGCCGGACTACTCGACAGCGTCGACCAACGGACCCGATTGGCCGGCCACAACCGGCTCGAATTGCTCCTCTTCCGCCTCGGCGGTGCGCAACGGTTCGGGATCAACGTCTTCAAGGTTCAGGAAGTCCTTCCCTGTCCGCCGCTCACCCGCCTTCCGCACTCGCACCGTGCGGTCTGCGGGCTTGCGCACGTGCGCGGGCGCACCCTTCCGGTCCTCGACCTGTCGCTGGCGATCGGCGGCCGGGCGGTACCCGATCCCGGTGCGGGATTCGTAATCATCACCGAATACAACTGCTCGATACAGGGTTTCCTGGTGAGCATGGTCGACCGCATCGTCAATCTCCATTGGGAGGCGGTCCGTCCCCCGCCCAAGGGTGCGGGGCAGGGCAGCTACCTCACCGCCGTGACCGAAGTCGACCGGGACCTGGTCGAGATCATCGACGTCGAGCGGGTTCTGACCGAAGTGGTCGGGCAGGAGCCGGCGCTCTCGCCGGGGATGGCGCGTGCAACCGAGGTCGCGGCGGAGGATCGTGCCCATGTCGTCGTCGTCGACGACTCCGCTGTGGCCCGCAACCAGATCCGGCGCACGCTCGAACAGGTCGGTGTCGAGTGCACCCTGGCGGAGAACGGCCGGCTGGCCCTGGAGCTGCTGCGGGGGTGGGCCGAGGTGCAGGACCCACGCCTTGCGCGTACGGCGCTGGTGATCTCGGACATCGAGATGCCCGAAATGGACGGCTACACCCTGACCACCGAGCTGCGTCGCGACGCGCGCCTGAACGGTCTCTACATCCTGCTGCACACGTCACTGAGCGGCGTGTTCAACGGGGCCATGGTCGAGAAGGTCGGTGCCGACCAGTTCCTGGCCAAGTTCCGGCCCGACGAGCTGGCCCAGGCGGTGCTCGCCCGGGTCGACGCCCTCAACACGCCGGACGCGGCGACGGCGTCGGATCCGGCGGCCTGACCGGACCGCCGGTGCGTGCCTCCACGCCGGCGCGCCCCCCAGCGACTCGACCCGACTCGGGATTCCTTCCTCCGCCACGAACCCGCCGCGCCGTGCGGGCATCGGGAACTCGCGCGCGGTCTGTACTAATATGACGGGCTCCGGATCCGGGGGTGGCGCGTGTCCGCTGGCGCGATGAGCGAGGAAGACTACAGGGGGTTCCAGGCGTTTCTCGCCGAGTCCTGTGGCATCGTGCTCGGGGAGCAGAAGCAATATCTCCTGAGCACGCGCCTGCGGCCGGTGCTGGAGGAATACGGCTACGCCTCGTTGCGCGAGCTGCTGGAGCACCTGCGCAAGGGGGTCGGCCTGGGCCTGCGCGAGCGGGTCGTGGACGCGATGACCACCAACGAGACCTACTGGTTTCGCGACGGGCATCCCTTCGAACTCCTCGCGACCGCCGTACTGCCGGAACTCGAACGGCGCCGCTGCCCCATGCCGCGCATCTGGTCGGCGGCCTGCTCCTCGGGACAGGAGCCCTACTCGATCAGCATCGTGGTCGAGGACTACCTGCGTGCGCGCCCGCACGCCTTCCCCGGCGGCGTACAGGTCGTGGGTACGGATATCTCGCCGACGATGTTGAAGAAGGCGCGGGCGGGCCTCTACTACGAGGCCGAGATCCAGCGGGGTCTGCCGGCGCCGGCGCGGGAGCGCTATTTCCGGCGCCAGCGCGACTGTTGGGAAGTCGCTCCCGAGATCCGCGCCCGGGTGCGTTTTCTGGACCTCAATCTGCTCAAACCCTACGCGTTGCTCGGGCGGTTCGACATGATCTTCTGTCGTAACGTCCTGATCTATTTTTCCTCCGAGTCGCGGCGCGACATCCTCGGGCGCATGGCGCGCATCCTCAATCCGGGCGGCTACCTCGTACTCGGGGCCTCCGAGTCCCTGTCCGGCCATACCGACGAGTTCCAGATGGTCCGTGCCGGAGGCGGGATCCTCTACCGCCTGCGCGAGTCCTTCGCCCCGCGGCGCTGACCCCCCGGGTCCGAGGAGTCCAGACCTTGCCGCCGGCGCGGCGGCGGTTTGCCGCCTGTGCCGTGCGCACGCCGTGCCCCCCAGACCGACACGCGTTTTTTCAATGCCTTAGACCGTTGGCACGGGCATTGCTTCTGTTTCTGCCGGAAACCACTGCGTGGAGTTCGGCCGCCATGGGATTCAGCATCGATCAGGTCTTCGGGATCCACGCCGACGCGCTGCTGCTGCGGGCCAAGCGCGCCGAGATCCTCGCCTCCAACCTTGCCAACGCGGACACGCCGAACTACAAGGCGCGCGACATCGATTTCAAGGCCCTGCTGCGCCAGGCGGTCGACGGCGGATCCGCCACTGGCGCCCTGCCGCTGGCGGTTACCCATGCCGACGACATCCGGGGGCCGTCCGCCGGACTCGGCGCCCTGCAGCTCCTCTACCGGGTGCCGCTGCAGCCAGCGCTCGACGGCAACACCGTCAACGCCCAGGTCGAGGAGGCCGCCTTCGCCGAGAACGCGGTGAAGTACGAGGCGAGCCTGACGTTCCTGAACGGACGCATCCGCGGGATCATGACCGCGCTGAAAGGAAACTGAGCCATGTCCCTTTTCAACATCTTCGGGGTTGCCGGCTCCGCGATGAGCGCCCAGTCGGTGCGCCTGAACGTGGTCGCCAGCAATCTCGCCAACGCCGACAGCGCCGCCAGCAGCACCGATCAGACCTATCGCGCGCGGATCCCGGTGTTCTCCGCGGTGATGACCCGCTTCGGCGACCCGACCGCCGTAGGCGTGCGCGTCGCGGGTGTCGTACAGAGCGATGCGCCGCTGCGCAGTCGTTATGCGCCGGGAAACCCCCTGGCGGACAAGAACGGCTATATCCATCTGCCCAACGTGAACGTGATCGAGCAGATGGCGGACATGATCTCCGCCTCGCGGACCTACCAGGACAACGTACAGGTGCTGAACACCTCCAAGCAGTTGTTGTTGAACACGCTGCGCCTCGGGCAATAAGGCTTCGGGCGCGCAAGGAGCATCGATATGACCCCGACCCTCGATACCGCCACGCTGCAGAAGCTGGGTCTGCTGCAGACACCCGCGGCGCCGGCGAGCTCGAATCCGACCCAGCTCGGCCAGAGCGACTTCCTCAAGCTGATGACCACCCAACTGCAGAACCAGGACCCCCTGCAGCCGCTGGACAGTACCCAGTTCCTAAGCCAGATGGCCCAGTTCGGGACGGTCTCGGGCATCGACGCGTTGCAGAAGTCCTTCGGTACGTTGTCCACTGCGCTCACTGCGAATCAGGCGCTGCAGGCCGCCGGTCTGGTCGGGCGCACCGCACTCGTCCCCCAGGACGTCGGGACGCTGGCCTCGGGCGGCACGCTGCAGGGCGCCGCGCAACTGCCCACGGGGGCCACCGGCGGCACCGTCAACATCTACGCGATGAACGGACAGCTCGTACGCACCCTGCCGCTCGGGAGCGCGGTCGGCGGAATGGCGCACTTCAGTTGGAACGGCACCGCGAACGACGGCTCCCGCGCACCCGCCGGGAACTACCAGGTGCGTATCGAGGCCAATGTCGGCGGCAAGCCCTCTGCGCTGCAGACCTACCTCGCCGCGCCGATCGCCAGCGTCGTCCTGGGCAACTCGACCGGCGGGACGACGCTCGAGCTGAGCGGTGTGGGGCCGGTGGCCCTGTCCGACGTCAAGCAGATCATGTGATCCGAGGGGGAGGGGAAGACCATGTCATTTAGAATCGCACTGAGCGGCCTGGACGCGGCCACCGCGGACCTCAACACGGTCAGCAATAACATCGCCAACGCCAGCACCGTCGGCTTCAAGTCCTCGCGCGCCGAGTTCGGCGATGTCTACGCCGTGAGCGCGCAGGGCATCGCCTCCAACGCCATCGGCAGCGGCGTGCGCCTGCAGAAGGTCGCGCAGCAGTTCAGCCAGGGTAACGTGGAGTTCACCAACAAGAATCTGGATCTCGCCATCAACGGGCAAGGGTTCTTTACGCTGAGCGACAACGGCAGCCTGGCCTACACCCGCGCCGGGCAGTTCAGTGTCGACAAGAACGGCTACGTGGTAGACCCCAAGGGCCGGCGCCTGCAGGCGTTCCCCCCCGGGACCAAACCCGGGACCTTCAACACCGGCTCCCTGGCCGATCTCCAGCTCGCGAGCACACTGGGTGCGCCGAAGGCTACGAGCAACGTCACGCTGGGCCTGAATCTGCCCGCGGCGGCGACCCCACCGACCACGACCCCGTTCAATCCCACGGATCCGACCTCCTACACGAACTCCACGGCGATCACGATGTACGACTCGCTCGGGACGGCGCACACCGCGACGACGTACTACGTGAAGACGGCGACGCCGAACCAGTGGCAGACGTATCTATACATCGACGGGAATTCCGTAAGTCCCGCGGGTGCGACCCTTGCCTTCAACAGCAGCGGCCAGCTCGTCACGCCGGCGGGGGGCAAGATCGCCTACGCCACCGACCCGACGACCGGGATCACGCCGACCCTGGACTACTCGACGACCACCCAGTACGGGACCTCGTTCGCGGTCAACGCGCTGAGCCAGGACGGGTTCGCGCCGGGTCGGCTGAGCGGGATCAACATCGACGGGAGCGGGGTGGTGCAGGCGCAGTTCACCAACGGGCAGTCCCAGGACCTGGGCCAGGTGGCGCTCGCCAACTTCGCCAACCCGCAGGGCCTACAGCAGCTCGGTGACACGAGCTGGGGTCAGACCTTTGCCTCCGGCGCGCAGGTCCTCGGCCAGGCGGGCACCGCGAACTTCGGCAACATCCAGTCGGGCGCCCTGGAGGGTTCCAACGTCGACCTCTCCAAGCAACTGGTCAACATGATCATCGCGCAGCGCAACTTCCAGGCGAACGCCAAGGTGATCACGACCTCGGACACCATCACGCAGACGATCATCAACATCCGCTGACGGGGCATGAGCTGACGATGCGGCGCGTGCCGTCGGGAGAGCGAAAATGGACCGCATGATCTACGTGGCGATGAGCGGTGCGCAGCAGGACATGCTGGCGCAGGCGGCGACCACGCAGAACCTGGCCAACGCGAATACGACGGGCTTCCGGGCCGAGCTGACGGCCTTTCGCGCGCAGCCGGTCTACGGCCCGGGGTATCCGAGCCGGGTCTATGGGATGGCGGAGAGCCCCGGCGCGGACTTCGCCCCCGGTACGATCCAGACTACGGGGCGTCCGCTCGACGTGGCCGTGAGCGGCACGGGGTGGATCGCCGTGCAGGCGCCGGACGGATCCGAGGCCTACACGCGCGCCGGGGACCTGCGCATCTCCACTAACGGAGTGCTCGAGACGGCCAACGGGCGCCCGGTGCTCGGCAACGGCGGGCCGATCGCGATCCCCCCGCACCAGAAGCTCGATATCGGCAGCGACGGCACCGTCTCGATCGTCCCGCTGGGGCAGCAACCCAACACCCTGGCGGTGGTGGATCGGATCAAGCTGGTGAATCCGCCCGAGTCGGATCTGGTCCGGGGCCCGGACGGGCTGTTTCTGCCGCGCAACGCGAAGCCGGTCCCACCCGACGCCTCCGTGCGCCTGGTGTCGGGAGCCCTGGAGAGCAGCAACGTAAACGCCGTGGGCGCCATGGTCCGGATGATCGAGCTGGCGCGCTCGTTCGACATGCAGGTGAAGATGATGCAGGTCGCGCGGCAGAACGACCAGGCGACGACGCAGTTGATGCAGGTCCAGTGACAATCCGCGCGGCGCAACCGAGGACAGGAGCAAGATCATGAATCCAGCATTGTGGGTGGCCAAGACCGGGCTCGATGCGCAGCAGATGCGCATGACGGTGATCGCCAACAACCTGGCCAACGCCAACACCACCGCCTACAAGCGGGCGCGCGCGGTGTTCGAGGATCTGCTCTACCAGAACGTGCGCCAGGTCGGCGGGCAGTCCTCGCAGAACACCCAGCTCCCCTCGGGACTGATGCTCGGTACCGGCGTGCGCCCCGTGGCGACCGAAAAACTGTTCACCCAGGGCAACCTCGTGCAGACCGGCAATCCCCTCGACGTCGCGGTCCAGGGGCGCGGATTCTTTCAGGTGCTGCTCCCGGACGGGACGACGGCCTACACCCGCGACGGGTCCTTCCAGGTCGACTCGCAGGGGCAACTGGTCACCGCGAGCGGTTACGCGGTGCAGCCCTCGATCACCATCCCGAGCAACGCGCAGAGCGTGACCATCGGTACCGACGGGACCGTCAGCGTCACGCTGCCGGGGCAGTCCGCACCGTCCCAGCTCGGCACGCTGCAGCTCGCCGACTTCGTCAACCCCACCGGCCTGCAGCCCATGGGCGACAACCTCTACCTGGAGTCCTCCGCGAGCGGGACGGCGCAGACCGGAACGCCCGGACTGTCCGGCCTCGGGACGCTGCAGCAGGGCTCGCTGGAGAGTTCCAACGTCAATGTGGTGCAGGAGCTGGTGGACATGATCGAGACGCAGCGCGCCTATGAGATGAATTCCAAGGCGATCTCGACGACGGATCAGATGCTGCAGTATGCGAGCAACAACCTGTAGCGGAGCGGTGTGATGAAGGCGTGGGCGAGATCACATCAGGGACAGGCTCATCGGTCATGGATGACCACTTTTTTCCGCGGGCGCGGCGCCGGCGCGGCGCCCGCCGCGCGCGTGCGGGCAGTGCGGGCGCTGCGCACGGCCCTGCTGATTGCCGCCGCGGCGCTCGCTTCGGCCTGCGCGAGCTTTCCGGGTTCGCGCCCGGCCCCCTACCCGGCGGCGATGGACCTGCCGGACACGCGCCCGCCGCCGCAGGACAACGGCGCGATCTACCAGGCCCACTACAGCACGGATCTCTTCTCCGACACCAAGGCGCACCGGGTCGGCGACCTGTTGACCATCGTGCTCGAGGAGAAGACCCAGGCCTCCAAGAGCGCGAGTACCACCGCGAAGAAAAAGGACAGCGTGAGCATCACCAACCCGGTGCTGTTCGGTTCTCCGGTGCAGTTCAACGCGCCGGGTATCCTGCCGCTGGCGAGCAATCGCAGCAACGGCCTCGGAAACTCGCTCGATTCCTCGCAGGACTTCGGCGGATCCGGCGACACGAGCCAGAGCAACAGTCTGACGGGAAACATCACCGTAGTCGTGACCCGGGTCCTGTCGAATGGCACGTTGGTCGTCCAGGGGAGCAAGCACCTGACTCTCAATCAGGGCGACGAGGTCATCCATATCCGCGGACTCGTGCGCCCGGAGGATATCCAACAGGACAACACCGTGGTTTCCACCCGCGTGGGCGACGCGCAGATCAGCTATAGCGGGACCGGCGTGGTGGCGGACGCGAGCCGCATGGGCTGGCTCTCGCGGTTCTTCATGAGCGTGTTCTGGCCGTTCTAGGCGGGCGCGATGCAAGGCAGTCGTTTCGCGCGCGCTACGGGAAGCAAGGGATGCAGTGGTGTGTTCCGGCTGGCGGATGTGGTTGAACGAAGGATGCCCTTTCTGCACGGGAGAAGGGCAGGATGAGGGGATTGAAATGCGGCGGTTGATGACGGGCTGGGTGGGACGATTGGCGATCGCCGCGGGGATGCTGTCGATGCTCGCGAGCCTCGTGGCGGGCGCCGAACCGGTCCGCGACCTGGCGACGATCGCCGGAGTGCGCAGCAACCAGCTCGTGGGATACGGCCTGGTGGTCGGCCTCGACGGGACCGGCGACCAGACCAGCCAGGCCCCGTTCACCGTGCAGAGCCTGGAGAACATGCTGCAGAAATACGGCATCACGCTGCCGTCCAGCGTGAACCCGCAGCTCAAGAACATCGCGGCGGTGTCGGTCAGCGCCCAGCTGCCGCCGTTCGCGCGGCCCGGCCAGACCATCGACGTGACGGTCTCCTCGCTCGGCAACGCCAAGAGCCTGCGCGGCGGGACCCTGCTGATGACCCCGCTACGCGGCGCGAACGGGCAGGTCTACGCCATTGCGCAGGGCAATCTCGTCGTGGTGGGCGTGGGGGCTTCGGGCGGGAGCGGGTCGAGCATCTCGGTGAACATCCCGAGCGCGGGGCGTATCCCCAACGGCGCGACCGTAGAGCGCTCCGTACCCACCCCCTTCGATCGCGGCAGCACGATCCAGTTGAACCTGAACAACCCCAGCTTCACCACGGCGTTCCGGGTCGCCGAGGCGATCAACAAGGCCGTCGCGCCGGGCACCGCGGAGCCGCTCGACGGGACCGCCATCCGCGTCAACGCACCCACGAACCCGGCGCAACGCGTGGCCTTCGTCTCGATGATCCAGAACCTCGATGTCGCCGCCGAAGGGCCGCCGGCACGGGTGATCATCAACGCGCGCACCGGTACGGTGGTCATCGGCAGCGGGGTGCAGGTCCTGCCGGCCGCGGTGGCGCACGGCAACCTCTCGGTGACTATCAGCGAGCAGCCGCAGGTCAGCCAGCCGGGGCCGTTCTCCAACGGCACCACGGCGGTCGTACCGCAGACGGGGATCCAGGTACAGGAGGAGAAGCGGCGTCTGTTCGTGGTCAAGCGTTCGGTGACGCTCGACGACGTCGTGCGTGCCCTGAACCAGGTCGGCGCCACGCCCAGCGACCTGGTGGCGATCCTCGAGGCCCTCAAGCAGGCGGGCGCGCTGCGCGCCCGGCTGATCGTGATCTGATCGTGATCCCGGCGGGGGTGCTTCGATGAGCGGCATGATGGGTCCGGCGGCGGGGGAGGCGAGTTTCTTTCTCGACTTCGAGGGCCTGAACAAGCTGCGCGCCGCGGCGCGCAACGATTCGCCGATGGCGCTGCGCGCCGCGGCCCGCCAGTTCGAGGCGCTGTTCCTGCAGATGATGCTCAAGAGCATGCGCAAGGCGGGTCGCGGTTTCGAGAGCGGGCTGTTCAATAACGATCAAACGCGCTTCTACCAGGGGCTCGCCGATCAACAGTTGGCGTTGTCGATGGCGCGCGACAGCAACCTCGGGCTGGCCCGGCTGTTGGTGGAACAGCTCGGCGGGAACCGGGGCCACGCCGGCGCGGTCGCCGGCGGCCACCCGAAATCGCTTCCGCTGCACTCTGCGGCGCGATCGGGCATCCCACTGGCCCGCACCGCAGCCGCGGTGTCGGCGCACGATACGGCGGGCGCGTCCGGGACCGCCGCGCGCACCGAAGGCGCGGGCGCGGCCCGGCCGGAGCAACCGGCCCGCACGGAGGGCGGGGGCGAGGCGGGCGCGGGGCCGCTCGCCTTCGTGCGCCGGATCTGGCCACTGGCGCGCGCCGCCGGGGCGGCGCTCGGCGTGGGCCCGGCCGTGCTGGTGGCCCAGGCCGCGCTCGAGACGGGCTGGGGTCGCGCCCTGGCGCGCCACCCCGACGGGCGCAGCACCCACAACCTGTTCGGGATCAAGGCGGGCGCCGACTGGACCGGTCCCGCGGCGGCGGTCCCGACGATCGAGTACCGCGACGGCGTGGCGGTGCGCGGCGTCGAGCGCTTCCGCGCCTACGGCTCGGCGGCCGAGAGCTTCGCCGACTACGTGCGGCTGCTGCGGACCGATCCGCGCTATCGCGGCGCGCTGGCCGGGGCGGGTGATCCCCGCGCCTTCACGCGCGCACTCCAGGACGCCGGATACGCCACCGATCCGCATTATGCCCGCAAAATCCAGGCGGTTTTGCAGGGGCCGACCCTGCGCGAGGCCCTCGGCGCCCTCAAGGCCGGCGACGGGCGGCCGATAATCTGAGGCACGAGGGGAAGACCCATGCCGCGCATCCGCACGACCTGTCGCCACGCCCGGATCCGCCGGTGGGGATCCCCGGAGGAGGCCTGACATGGGCGATATCCTCGGCAACGGCGTCTCTGCGCTGCTGGCGTTTCAGCGCTCGCTGGCGACCGTCAGCCACAACATCTCCAACGTCAACACCCCGGGCTACACGCGCCAGCGTACCGATCTGTCGACCTTGCCGCCGCAGTTCACCGGTGCCGGTTACATCGGCACCGGGGTTCAGGTCACCGGTATCGAAAGGGTCTATGACTCCTTCCTGAACCGTCAGGTCACGACCAACACCGCGGCGGAGAGCCAACTCTCGCAGTTCCACCAGCTTGCGAGTCAGGTGGACAACCTGCTCGGCAGTCAGGGCGCGGGGTTGAACGCTTCGCTGCAGAGCTTCTTCTCGGCGCTGCAGGATGTCGCGAACACCCCGACCTCCACCGCCGTACGCCAGACCTTCCTCAGCAGCGCCCAGTCGTTGGTGCAGACCTTCCACACGCTGAGCGGACAGCTCAACAGTCTGAACGACAACGTCAACCAGTCGCTCACCAACAACGCCGCCGACATCACCAGCCTCGCCCAGGGGATCGCGAAGCTCAACCGCGAGATCGTCAACGCCCAGGGCGCGGGCTCCGGTATCACGCCCAACGATCTCCTGGACCAGCGCGGGGCCCTGGTCAACAAGCTCGCCAAGCTGGTCGGCGTCACCACCATCCAGGAGGGCAACGGCGCGCTGGACGTGTACATCGGCAGCGGTCAGGCCCTGGTCGTGGGGCTGAAGTCGGCCACGGTGGCGACGGCCAACAACACCACCGATCCTTCCCACAAGGATCTCACCCTGTCGTTCGGCGGCGGGGCGCCGGTGGCGATCACGGCCCAGATCAGCGGCGGAACCGTCGGCGGGATGCTCCAGTTCCGCAAGGACGTCCTCGATCCGGCGCTCAACGGCCTGGGGCGCCTCGCGGTGGGTCTGGCCCAGACCTTCAACGCTCAGCACCGGCTCGGCATGGACCTGAAGGGACGGATGGGGGGCGATTTCTTCGTCGCGCCCCAGCCGCAGGTGCTGCCCGCGCCGGGCAACGCGGGGTCCGTCACCTCCGTGACCGTCTCCGACCCCGCTCAGCTCACGACCTCCGACTACCGGCTGAGCTACAACGGCAGCGCCTGGACGCTGACGCGTCTGAGCGACGGGCAGAACGTCGCACTCAGCGGCAGCGGGACCGCCGCGAGTCCCTTCACCGCGGACGGGCTCAGCATCGTCGTCGGCCCCGGCGCCGCGGCCGGCGACCAGTATCTGATCCAGCCCACCCGCACGGGCGCCGCCCAGATCGGGCTCGCGGTCACCGAGCCCGACCGCATCGCCGCCGCGGCGCCGGTGCGGATCGACCCCGCCGTCGACAGCACTGGGACTACCACCAACACGGGCACCGGCGCCTTCGGGGCCGTGACCGCCACCGCGGCCGCCGCGCTGCCGCTGTCGGGCGACATCACCTTCACCTATGACGCGGCGACCAAGACGTTCAGCTATTCGGGCGGCGCGAGCGGGAGCTTCGCCTACGATCCGTCGACCGACAGCGGCAAGACCTTCAGCGCCGCCGGCATCCAGTTCACCGTCACCGGCACGCCCGCCACCGGCGACCAGTTCATCATGAGCAACAACACCGCCGGCATCGGTGACAACCGCAACGCGGTGCTGCTGGGGCAACTCCAGAGCAAGCCGCTCCTCGTCGGAGGAACCGCCTCCTACTCCGACACTTACGGTCAGCTCGTCGCCGACGTCGGCAGCAAGACCCAGCAGGCAGACGTCGCGCAGCAGGCGCAGGCCGCGCTGCTCCA
Source organism: Gammaproteobacteria bacterium (assembly GCA_027013145.1). Lineage (GTDB taxonomy): Bacteria > Pseudomonadota > Gammaproteobacteria > 21-64-14 > 21-64-14 > BMS3Abin12. Next base: position 120,266 of record JALUXX010000016.1, read on the forward strand.
GCAGGCGCAGCAGGCGCAGTCGGCGGTCTCCGGGGTCAATCTCGACGAGGAGGCGGCCAAGATGATCCAGTTCCAGCAGGCCTATCAGGCCGCGGCCCGGGTCATCACCGTATCCGACACGATCTTTCAGACGCTGCTCAACGCCGTGAGGTGATCCGCGATGAGAATCGCCACCGACCAGTTCTACCAGCAGAGCCTGGCGAGCATCCTCAACGACCAGGCCCAGCTCAGCCGCGTCCAGCAGCAGCTCTCCAGCGGGCAGAAGCTGCTGGCCCCGGCCGACGATCCCGCCGCGGCGGCGCAGATCCAGAACCTCGATGCCGCGATCTCCGCCACCCAGCAGTTCCAGCGCAACGCCGATGCCGCCTCCGCCCAGCTCAACCTCGAAAACGGCGCGCTGACGAGCGTCGTCAACGGCCTGCAGCGCGCCCACGAACTCGCCGTTCAGGGCCTCAACGGCACCCAGAGCGCGCAGTCGCGCCAGGGCATCGCCGCCGAGGTCCAGCAGATCCTCGACCAACTGGTCAGCGTCGCCAACACCCAGGACGCCAACGGCCAGTACCTGTTCGCCGGGCTCCAGAGCGGCACGACACCGGTGTCGCAGAGCGGCACTACGTACACTTATGGGGGCGATTCCGGGCAGCGCTTCCTCCAGATCGGCCCTGGCCGCCAGGTCGCCGTCCAGGACCCCGGTTCGACGGTGTTCATGAACGTCCCCGCCGCCGGCGGCGGGGTGCAGAGCGTGTTCAAGACGCTGTCGGACCTCGTCGCCGGGCTCAAGGCCAACAGCCCGAGCGCGAGTTCCCTGACCAACCTGAACAACGCACTGCAGAACGTGCTCACCGTACAGACCCAGGTCGGCGCGCGCCTCAACGCCATCTCCGACCAAAAGACGCTGAACGATAATTTCCTCCTCCAGGTCCAGCAGAACCGATCCCAGCTCTCGTCCCTCGACATCGCCCAGGCCGCGGCCCAGCTCAATCAGCAGCTCGTCGCTTTGCAAGCGGCCCAGCAGAGCTTTGCCCGGATACAGGGGTTGTCGCTGTTCAATTTCCTGCGCTGACGCGGGGCGAAATTCGTAAAGTCATGGGGTGGCAATTCCCTCGTCCTGGTATCGCAGAACCGGGGGCAGCCTGCGTTTCCGGGCATCGCCCCGACTGCGGCGCAGATCACCCAGCAGATCCTCGCCCCGCAGGCCCCCCAGCAGCGATTTACCCGGATATGGGGCTGTTGTTGCTTTTTATTTGAGGTCGTTCTCTGGCCCGGTGCGTTCTGTGTGGCACGGATCTTGCTTTTCTTCACTTTGCGCCGCGCCGAGGATTTGCATCGGGCGCCACGAGTGCGGCCCGTCCACGCGGCGAGCGCGCAGACTGGGAGTACGAAGTGATGAGTGAAGTGATTCTGCGCCAAGCGCAGGCGATACGAGCGTTGTTTCAAGCCGCCCTTGCCGATGCCCGGCTGGAGCCGAAGCTCTGGCGCCATGCGGCCGCTTATCGGGAGTACTTCCGGCAGTTCGGTCCGCCTGAGCGTTTTGTCGCGACGTTCGATGACGATCTAAGGCTTCACGTAAGCCTGTCGGACCATATTGAGTCGATGATCTACTTTCATGAAATGCAGGAGGGAGACCGCGGCTTGGTAAGGTTTCTGAAAATGGCGGTGGGACCGGGAACTGCGTTCATTGATGTCGGAGCGAACATCGGATTTCATACGTTGATCGCGGCGAAGAGGGCGGCTCCTGGTGGATGCGTTCACGCCTTCGAGCCCGTCCGCGAAACCTATGGGCGGCTGGAGGAGAATCTAAGTCTCAATGCGCTTTCTGGCGTAACCACATATCGGGTCGGGCTATCGGATTCTCCGGCGACCGCCACCATCCACGTTCCCTGCGGGCCTAACAAGGGAATGGCGACACTTCACCGCGATGCCAAAACGCCAACGGACCCGGAGGTGATCGTGCTCGACACCCTCGACCGGCTGGTCGCATCCGGAACGATTGGCCGGGTCGACGTGATGAAAGTTGATGTTGAAGGACACGAGCTTGCGGTACTTGAGGGGGCGGAAAATACTCTGAAGACGTTTCGCCCATTGGTGGCGTGTGAGTTTTCGAAGGAGCACCTGGGCCGCGCCGGCCACCATCCGGAACAGGTGACTGAAAAGATGGCGACATTGGGCTACCAACCGTTCGCGCTGGACGAACGGGGGCAGGTCTTTGCACATGTCGTATTTGAAGAACACGAAAACCTCGTCTTCATCCATCGAGATGAAGTGGCGTCAGGGACTCGAGATTGAGAGGGTTATCGTGAGAGTTGGGATCCGAACGAGGGACGAATCACAGCTTCCGCTGAGTCTCCTGCGGTTTTTTTCGGCTCTTGCGCCCCATCTGCGGTCAGTGGGGGTGGAATTGGTCACACAGTTCGGGGCGGAGGCGGCGGAGAAGTCGGTGGACGTGCTCTGGGACCCCTATTGCGGGTGGCCCCTGGGCCCGGAGTGGCCGGCGGATGTGTCGGTTTCGATTCCGCGGATTGTGACGTTCCACGGGGCGGCGCCGTTGTCGATGCGCCCGCAGGAGTACTGGGGGCGTGTAGATGTGGCGCTGGAGCGGCACTTCGGAGTGCTCCAACGCCTTGCGCATTGGCGCGAAGCATTCAACTCTCTGCCCATGTCGTTTGTGACGCCCAGTCGTTTCGGAGCCAAGGAACTTCAAGAATGCGTAGGCGTTCCCGGAAACAGGATTGTGGCAATTCCACATGGGATTGATCATGCGGTATTTAATCCGGACGGTCCTGCAGCCGGAGGGGCGGACGAGATAGGGCTTCTTCACGTCTCGGTCCCGCAGCCGAAGAAGAACATTTACAGACTGGTCGAGGCATACGCCCGGCTCGACTCGTCGCGACCTCCGCTGACCCTGATCGTGCCGGGGATCTCGGAGGGCGCGGTTCCAAAAGTCGACGGGATTCAGGTGGTGGACCGCATCCTCGATTCCGTGGAGCTTGGGTCTTACTACAGAGGCGCCTTGGCATTTGTCTTCCCGTCTCTTCACGAGACTTTCGGCCTGCCCGTTGCGGAGGCGATGGCATGTGGGTGTCCGGTCGTCGCCGGCTCGGGTTCCGCGCTGGAGGAGTGGTTCGGCTCAGCGGGGTTATTCTTCGATCCCTCGTCGACATCGGGGCTGTGCCAAGCCCTGACGCGCATCATACAGGACTCGGGGCTTCGCGAAGCGCTGCGCGCCCAGGGGTTGAAGCGGGCTTCGGTATTTACGTGGGAGGCTGCCGCACGTGCATACGCGGACGTTTTTGCACGCGTCGCTTCCGAGGGGTGCGTTCAAAGGCGGTACGTGCTCCACACCGGTAACTCGGAACGTACTGGCAATTTCGCGGGTGTGGAGGAGCGCTCGGGATCGGCGCGGCAATGTCACGGCGATAAACGGGAAGGGTCCGCAGTCGCGTTGTTGGTGGCGGGGATGCACCGTAGCGGAACATCAGCCGTTACGCGGCTTTTCAACCTGTGCGGAGTTGCGCTCGGGAGCAGACTCCTGCAGGGGGATCCCGCGAACGAGCGGGGTTACTGGGAGCATGAGGACCTCTGGCGCTTGGATGAGCGGCTGTTGGCCGCGCTGGGGCGCACTTGGTCGGATCCGAGGCGGCTTCCGGACGGTTGGTGGAGACGGCCGGAAGTGCAGGATTTCAAAAGGGAGTTGATCGCGATTCTACGCCGTGATTTTGGCGCTCGGCCGCTGTGGGGTGTCAAGGACCCGCGCATCTGTCGCCTCCTGCCGCTCTGGCGGAGTGCGATTCGAGAACTCGGTGCTACGGAGCACTTCGTGATCCCGCTGAGACGTCCCGCGGAGGTGGCGGCGTCCTTGGCGAGGCGCGACGGGATGATGCAGGAGCGCGCAGCGGCGTTGTGGCTTCGCCACGTACTGGATGCGGAGCGGGGTTCGCGCGGTGCGCCACGCGTGTTCGTGAGTTACGACGATCTGCTGGATGACTGGCGCTCGACGCTGCAGCGGATCGAGACGGAGTTACGCGTCGGACTGGCGCCGGGCGCTGCCGATGTCGCCGAAAGGGTGGGGGAGTTTCTGAGTGCCGGTCTGCGCCATCACCGATCAGATACGATCGTCCGTTCCGACGGCATGTTGCTGCGGCGGGCCGAGGAACTCTACGGGGCGCTAGCTTCGTCCGATTCCACGCCGGGAGAGGAAGACCTGGACCGCCTGACGGCGGATCTCGATGCCCTCGAAGATGCCTTTGTCACACCGGGCGTTACGACTCCGATGGTGGTGAACGGTAAACCGGAGGCCCCGAAGGGGATCAGCTACCAGGAGTGGCGTCGGGTTTTCGGGCTGCACGAGTCGGACGGGCAGGTGATGGCCGAGCGGATGATGATTCATTGGCACAAACAGCCGGCGCTGCATCTCATCGCCGTTCCGGTGCCCGGATCTCCGGAACTGCTGGCGGCAACACTGGATTCCCTGTCGACGCAACTCTATGCGGGTTGGGGGCTGACCGTTCTGGCGCAGGAGTCGTCCCCGGAGACGGCGTTCGATGGGATCCCGAACCTGGAGTGGCGTCGGGTGGAGGGCCCGGTCGAGGAGGAGTTGCTAAGGGCAGTCGAGGAGACCGAGTCCGACTGGGTCGCGTTGCTTCGTCCCGGCGATTGCCTTGTGCCGCAAGCGCTTTTTTCCTGTGCGGACCGGATGCAGGTTCTCGCAGAGACGCGGCTGCTGTACAGCGACTGGGACCATATCGATCAGGCGGGCAATTTCTCCGATCCGGTGTTCGAACGGGCCGCCGATGTCGACTGGCTGCGCACGGGTGCCGACCTGGGCGGCCTGGTCCTGGTCCGGCGTGACGACATGATCGAGCTCCTGCGAGGCGGCGTCTCCGGCATTCCCTCGGCGCGGTCGATCGCCTTGCGGGTGCTGGAGGCGCATGGCATCGATGCGATCGCCCATATCGACGAGGTGCTGTGCCATCGGGCGGCGACGCGGGGAGGTGGTCCTTCCGAGACGGGCACTTCCGAGCGCGAGGGTTTGGAGGCGCATCTGCGGCGGGTCGGCGAGGATGCCGCCGTCGAAGAGGGCATCGCCGCGGGAACCTGGCGCGTGCGCTATCCCGTCCGCGGGGAACCGCGGGTTTCGGTCATCGTCGAGACGACCGACGACCTCGCGGTCCTGGAGCGGTTCGCAGAGACCCTGCGAGGGAGTACCGCTTACCCAAATATTGAACTGGTCGTCGTGGATCGGGGGAGTCGCGAGGAAGATACATTCGAATATTTTGTGGCCTTGAAGTCTTCCGGCACGGTCATAGTCCCGGTTCCGGAGAGCACGAAGCCGGCGGAAGCCCTGAACGCCGGAGCCGCGGCGGCACGGGGCGAATATCTCGTGTTCGCCGACCGCCGGGTGGGATTCGTCCAGGACACGTGGCTTGCCACGCTGCTGGGTCATGCGCAGCGGCCCGGGGTAGGCGTCGTTGCACCTAGGATCGTCGACGCGGATGGCAGGGTGGTTCACAGCGCCTTGATCCTCGGATCCGCGGGCTCGGCGCGCGATGCATTCCGGGGCCTTTCCGCTTGGGACCCCGGGTACAACGGGCGCGCCCTGACGGAGCAGGGATGCTCGGCGGTGCCGCCCGCATGTTTCATGGTCCACCGGGCGTGCTTCGAGGAGGTCGGGGGCTTTGACTCAAGCCACTTCCCGTCGGACTGGTTCTCGGTGGACTTCTGTCTCCGGGCGGGCGCCACGGGTTATCGGACCGTGTGGACCCCGTACGCGCTTGTCGGATGGCAGTGCGCGCAACCCACCGCGCCTGCGGCAGACTCGCCGGAGCGGGAGGTACTGTACGATCGCTGGTTGCCGAAGCTGGCGCGGGACCCCTTTTACCACCGTAATCTGAGTCTGTCGTGGGAGCCTTTCGAACTGCGTCAGGAGTCGACCGCGAGGTGGCATCCGGCGTTTCACGAGCGGCCGCGGATCCTGGGCGTGCCTGCGGACACGCTCGGGTGCGGGGAATACCGGATTCTCGCTCCACTGAACGCCCTCGACGATGCCGCGGTTGCGCAGTGCGGGTTTCTCGCCCCGCAGGAGGGCCGGGCGCGGATGCCTTCGGTTACGGAGCTGGCCCGCCTTGAGCCCGACACCCTGCTACTCCAGGCCGCGCTCGACGACGTACATCTCGGGGCGCTGCGCGACTATCGTCGTTTCAACCAGGTATTCCGTGTGTTCGACATGGAGGACCTGAAGACGAACGTTCCGGAGAAAAACTCGCGGCGGCGGCTGCTGTTTCGAAACGTCAAGGCCCGAACCCGCGAGGCACTGTCGCTGTGCGATCGTCTGATCGTGACGACGGAACCGCTCGCCGATGAATATCGGAAGCTGGTCGACGACATTCGGGTGGTGCCGATTTATCTCTCCCGGAAACGGTGGGGGTCTCTGAAGCCGGCGCGGAACGAGGGTCCACGCCCGCGCGTCGGTTGGGCGGGCGGTCAGCAGCACGAAGGGGATCTGGAACTCCTCGTCCCGGTGGTCGAGGCTACGGCGCGCGAGGTGGACTGGGTGTTTATGGGCATGTGCCCGGATGCGCTGCGACCCTACGCCCGGGAGGTGCACGGGATGGTCCCGTTCTCCGAGTACCCGGAGAAGCTGGCCTCCCTGGCGCTGGACGTTGCTGTCGCACCGCTCGAAATCCACCCGTTCAACGTCGCCAAATCGAACCTCCGGATCCTCGAATACGGAATCCTCGGATGGCCTGTGGTCTGCACCGATATCGAGCCCTACCGCGGGGCCCCCGTTGCGCGAGTCCCCAACGATCCGGCACGCTGGATCGAGGCGATCCGGGAGCGGGTCCATGATCTGGATGTGGCGCGGTCGGATGGTGCCCGGTTACACCAGTGGGTAACGATGGGGGCGATGCTAGAAGATCATACAGACGTTTGGCTGTCGGCTCTTTGCCCTGACGGTTGCCGAGAGGGCCAACAGACCGCAGCAAGGGACGGGAAAAGCCATGGGTGAGATAGGCGACTCCAGCGGAACGGACATCGCAGCGCTTATGGCCCTTGGCGAGAGGCTGGTAAGCGAACAGAAACCGGGTGAAGCGCTTGCAGTATTCGAGCGAGTCATCGCCCTAGAGCCGGAATCCGCGGATGCGCACTGTAACCGGGGCGTGGTTCTTTGGCAACTAGGACACGCCAAGGCGGCGCTCGCATGCTTCGGGCATGCATTGAGACTTAACCCGAATCATCCGGAATCCTTGGAGAATCTAAGAATTTTGGGCGTCGAAAATACCGGGCTCGATAGTGCGGACGGTCCGAGTCTCGATGCCCGTGAGAGCGTCGGCGCAGGAACAAAAGATCCAGAGGATGGTGCGAATGCGCTCCAGATTGCGATCGACCTTATCCGTAAATTCACGGGCAGGCGTAGATCCGCAATCGTAATAACAGAAACTCGATCTACGTACGATATTATTATCCCGATTTACAACGCCTACGAACATATTGAACGATGCGTATCGAGTGTGCTTAAACACTCCGACCCGCAACATCGTGTGATCCTATTGAACGACGCGAGCACGGACCCGCGGGTTAGTCCGCTCCTTGAAAAGCTTAAAAAACAAGACATGAGAATTCATGTGGTACACAACAAAGAAAACGTTGGATTTATCAAGAACGTAAATGCGGGATTCAGGATATCGAAGAATGACGTCGTAATTCTAAACTCGGATACTGAAGTTACTCCCGGGTGGTTAGAGCGAATGGACCGCTGCCGTTGGAGCGACGCGGCGATCGGCATTGTAAGTCCGCTTTCGAACAATGCCACAATACTGTCAGTTCCGATCATGAACACAAATAACCATATGCCCGCCGGCATGGCCAGTGCAGATATTGCACGCGTCATTGCGGAAAATTCCGGAAGGGAGTATCCGCGGATACCGACGGCGGTCGGCTTCTGTATGCTGATTACACGGAAGACGTTGGACAAGGTAGGGGAGTTCGATACGGCATATGGGCTCGGGTACGGGGAAGAGTGCGACTTTTGTATGCGTGCGTGGAGCGTGGGAATTGAAACGGCATGCTGTGACGATGCCTATGTGCACCACTACGGAGAGGCTTCATTCGGGGGGGTGCAGACAATAGACTCTCGGAGGAAGGAGAATGCGCGACTCCTTAGTGAGCGATGGCCACACTATGATTTCGCTATTGCCGCGTATTGCCGAGCCAATCCACTGCGTCATATTCAAGAGAAAGTCAGAACATCACTCGCCCTTTCTGGTGGCGAAACTAGGCCGCACGTGATGCATGTAATACATAGCTTGCACGCGCCCGGGGGTACAGAACAACATACGAAAAGGATTATTGAAGCGATCAGCGGATCATTCCGGGCGACGGTACTTTTGCCGGAACGAAAAACGGATGCGGGCGATGAACACTACGACTTCCGGGTTAGCTCTGACAGTCCCGATTGCCGTGTAGTGGAGTTAGGCGCGCGAAACATCGATCCGGAATTAAAGATTCTGGGGATTCCGTCAGACATTAAGGACGAGCGCGTCGAAGAACATTTTTTTCGTTTCCTGGCAGGCGGTGACTATGACATCGTGCACTTTCAGCACCTGATGAACTGGAACAGCCTGCGTTTACCGCTTATCGCCAAGGCCCTGGGAAAGAGGGTGGTTATAAGCTTGCACGACTACTATCTGTTGTGCCCAGACTACAACCTGCTGCTTCCGGAGCTGCATCGCTGTGGGCGGAGCATTGCGAATGGTAGTGATCCGGGATGTATGCGTTGTATTAGCGCAAAGCGCGAGGTTGTCGACGCGAGCAGCGTTCCGGACCTATCGGGCTACTTGGCTGCGCGGCGGAAGTTGGCTGCTGAGGTGTTTGCGGCGGCGGACGTGGTGATCGCGCCATCGAGTTTCGTGAAGGAGAAGTTTTCCCGAGCGTTTGGACGTGGATTGGCCGAAAGGATTCGAGTCATACCGCACGGGGTGTTCGTTGCTGGTGGTGGGCAGGCGATCCAGTCGCGGGGGCACCTCAGGGTGGGATTTCTTGGAAACTTTATTGATAGGAAGGGTGCGCATCTGTTTTTGGATGCTGCGGAGAGGTTGCGTGCTGAGGCCATGCGATTCGAGGTGTTTGGCGGTGTTTCCGGGGAGCTACGGCGGCGCGCGGAAAGATTGGGGATTCGTCTGCGTGGCGCGTATACGCCCGGGCAGCTGCGCGACAAAGTAGGGCAGCTCGACCTGCTAGTGGTGCCGTCGATTTGGGACGAAACGTATTGTATGACGGTATCCGAGGCGCAAGCGATCGGGGTCCCGGTAGTTGCGGCGGATGTCGGGGCGATTCCGGAACGTATCGTTGAGGGGGAGACGGGTTTCTTGTTCCCGTCAGGTGATGCAGGAGCGTTGGCGGAAAGGCTGAAGGAGCTTAGTAGGGATCGAGGGGCGTTGGGGCGTGTGCGGGCGGAGTTGGCGGGGCGGCGCTGCAAAACAATTGAGCGCAATGGGGAGGAGTATGCGGCGGTCTATTCGGAGCTGCTTGGGGCGGAGGAGCGGTCACCGCGTTTTGTGAGAAAAGTGCTGGGACTTTCAAGGGCTGACACGGGAGCGCTGCAGGACGGGGGGGGTGGAGAGGCGTATCGGAGATGGACCACAATGAGGGGCGAAGGCGTAAGGCCGGGGGCGGACGTAGCGCGTGGACCGTTTTCAGGTGTTGAGGTGGGCTTCGAGTTAATCTTGCTGGCCCCAGGGAACGATCCATTTTTAAGCGGGACGATACACTCGTTGTGTCAACTCCAGTATGGCAGCTGGAGGCTAAATGTAGTTTCGGATGCAAGCCCGCCGGAGGAGCTTCGTGTGAGTGACGATAAGTTCCGGTGGATGCGGGAGGAGCGCGATTCCTGGAGATCTATTGTAAATGACGTGGTGGGGGCGCAGGAAAAGGGCTGGGTTGCTGTTTTGCAGCCAGGTGATCGGTTATCGGCGGATGCGTTGGCGATATTAGCAAATTATATCAGGAAACATGAGGCTGTTTGCTTTGTTTACGTGGATGAAGACCGGATTCAACGTGACGGGAAGCGCTGTAACCCGCTTGTGAAGCCGGATTTCAATATCGAAATGGCGCGGTCGGAGGCGTATGTGGGGAGGCTTTGCTTTGTTCGCAGGGATGCCGTTCGCGCGGTTGGTGGGATGCGGGGGGTCGATGAGTTATGCGCTTACGATCTGTTGCTGCGGATTCTGGAGCGTTTTGGGGCGGAGGCGATCGGTCACGTTCCCGAGATCGTTCATCACGTTGTGGAGGAGTCGAGCGCGCCGATAGCAGTCCGGGTCCAGCGGGGGATGGAGGTGGTTGCCGCGCACCTTGAACGGCTGGGAATCGCAGCCGATGTTGTCGAGGGTATTGCTCCAGAGACATGGCGGGTTTTGTATCGGCTCGCGGATCCAGTTTCGGTGACTGTCGTCATCTATGGCGGTGTGTCGCCCGAGGGGGTGCGCGAAACTTTGCGTTCGGTGGTGTCTGTCACGGATTATCCGAATTTCAAGATAGCCGTAGTGGGCGCGGAGCACGATGCGAGCGTTCGCCGGGAACTGGAGACGTATAAGGCTGGGGGGCGTAGGGTAGAAGTTGTAGGGGCTGTAGAAGAGTTGCAGGAGAGTGACGCACGATATTTTCTATTTCTGCGTGCTGGCGTGGTTGCGGTGCAAAAGGACTGGTTAACGCGGATGGTGGCGCAGGCGCTGCAGCCAGGTGTGTCAATTGTCGGCGCGAGGGTGGTTGGGCTAGATCAGAGAAGCTGGGGAATCGGAATGGTTCTCGGACTGGGCGGGGATGGAATCGCGGCGCCTCTGGAGCCGGGGCTGTTCCATGGCTCTCCGGGCTATATGGGGAGGGCGCAAGTCTCCCAGGACATGTCGGCGGTTTCCGGGCTGTGTATGCTGGTGGATGGAGCCCTATACCGTTCGGTCGGGTGTGACCTGGCGGCGGGAATTCGGAAATATGTGGATGTGGAGATCTGTTTGCGCGCTAGGGAAGGGGGGCGCAGGGTCGTCTGGTCGCCATACGCGACTGTGGTGGCTCACACCGTTGATTTGGGCGTCAAGGTGACGGAAGAGGAAGTTGATGCGGTATGGCGGCGGTGGCGTTCGCGGTTGATCAATGATCCGGCGTTCAGTCCAACGTTGTCGCTTTTGGGGCAGGCGGTCGCGTTGGAAGGCGAGCTACCACGATGGAATAAGGAGGATAGGGACGAGCGACGTCGAGTTTTGGGAATGTGGATGGGCGCCGAAGGGGCATGGGAGTATCGAGGCAGGCAGCCCCTCAAGGGCTTGGCGCAGGTAGGGCAGGCCCAGACTGCGGAGGTGCCCGCTTACCGGGATAGGGTTAGGGTCCCGACTGTAACGGAGTTAGAGCGGCTGGATATCGACACGGTCCTATTCTATAACGCCTTTCACGAAGAACACCTGCTGGCAATGAGAAAGTATCGAAGGCGCAGTAGAGCCCAAATCGTATTTGGGCTGGATGACCTGTTGACGGAATTACCGGTGAATAATCCGCTGCGGAACCGAATGTACGGAGATATAAAGAAACGCGTACGTGACTGTCTGTCGCAATGCCAGAGGCTGATAGTGAGTACGGAACCGCTGCGCGATTATTTTGGGAGATATGCTGAGGACGTTATCGTCGTTCCGAACTATCTGGATGCTCGTTGGAGAGGGTTGGGCGGAACTCGCCGGCGGGGTGGTAAGGCGCGAGTCGGTTGGGTGGGGGCGCTGCAGCACGCAGGTGATCTGCGAGTCCTTGTCGATGTCGTCCGGAGTACGGCGAAGGAGGTGGATTGGGTTTTTATGGGCATGTGCCCGGAAGAAATACGTCCCTATATTAAGGAATTCCATGGCCCCGTGCCCTATCTCCGCTACCCGGAATACCTGTCCTCGTTACGGTTGGATGTTGCTGTAGCGCCGCTTGAAATAAACCGCTTCAATACGGCCAAGAGTAATCTACGGATTCTCGAGTATGGAGCTTGTGGTTATCCTGTGATCTGTACGGACATCGCCCCTTATCGCGGGGGCCCTGTGTTCCGGATCGGCAACCAATCTCAAGCATGGGTCGAGGCGATTCGGGAGCGGGCGCACGATCTCGACGCGGCCGCAGCCGAGGGTGACCGCCTCCGCGCCTGGGTGCATTCCCACTGGATGTTGGAAGATCATTTAGATCAATGGCTTGCTGCACTGAAGCCGGGTGCGGAGGCGGCGCCGGTACGCCCTGAATCGACCGCATCGGTTGCCACCCCGCCCCGCCTCGCCGGCGACGGAATATCGTCGCGATGACTAAAGTTCTGGGCCGCCCGACCGATACGGTGTCCGGGAGCGGTGAATACGCCGGGAAACCCCCGGCCGTATATCCGCTGAACATGCACCGACACGGATATCCGACTGAATCGACGGAATATTCGTGACAGTCGAGGGATTCCATCATGGCTCTCGTGATCAACTCCAACATCTCCTCGCTGGTTGCCCAGAACAACCTGAACAAGACCCAGGCGGATCTGAGCCAGGCCTTGCAACGGCTGTCCTCGGGCCTGCGGGTGAACACGGCGAAAGACGACGCCGCCGGCTTCTTCATCGCCCAGACGATGACGGCGGACATCAACGGCATGAACCAGGCGGTGCGTAACGCCAACGACGGCGTGTCGCTGGCGCAGACCGCCGACGGCTCGCTGCAGCAGGTCAGCGCCGATCTCCAGCGTATCAACCAGCTCGCGGTCGAATCGGCCAACGGCACGCTGAGTTCGGCCCAGCGGACGGGCATCCAGGCCGAGGTCGACCAGCTCACTCAGGATATCTCGCAGATCGTTCAGACGTCGAAGTTCGCGGGTGTGCAGCTTCTCGACGGGACCAGCGGGACGATCACCTTCCAGGTGGGTCAGGACGGCAAGGCCAGCAACCAGATCTCGGTGACCGGTCTCAACCTTACGACTCTGAAGTCCTACAACGCCTCGCTCACGGCGACCAAGACGGTAAACGTCAGCACCCAGTCGGCCGCATCGGCGGCGATCAGCACTGTCCAGGCGGACATCAAGACCGTGGCCACCGACAGTGCGACCATGGGTGCGGTCCAGAACCGCTTCAGCGCGGTGATCGCGAATCTGCAGAATACGGTGATCAATATCTCCGCCGCGCGCAGCCGTATCGTAGATGCGAACTTCGCCTCCGAGACGGCCAAGCTGTCCAGGGCGCAGATCCTGCAGCAGGCCGGCGTGGCCATGCTCCGGCAGGCCAACACCGATCCGCAGGTGGCACTGACGCTGTTGCGGTAACGGCAATGACGGCCGGCGTACGGGGCCTCGCGCCCCGTACGCCCTTCCTCGATCCGAGGTCGTTGGGTGAGCGCCATGGCCCTAGATGTCCAACCCATTCAGGCAGCGGTCGCATCTACGACCGTCGCCGGCGACGCGCGCCCCGGGCCGCAAACGGGGCCGCAACCCGGCGCGGTACAGGGCGGACCGGCTCCCGGCACATCCTTGCCGGCCGGTGCGGTATCCGGGCCGGCCTTGGCGGCCGTCGTCGGCCGCCTCAATGAGCACGTCCGCCAGGTGCGGCCCGATCTGGAGTTCTCGATCTCGATCGACAAGGAGACCGACCGGCCGGTGGTCAAGATCATCGACCGCCGCACCAAGGAGGTCGTGCGACAGATCCCGCCGCAGGACATCCTGTCGCTGGATCACCGCCTGCAGCAGCTCGCGGGCCTGCTGCTCCGGGCACGGGCATGAGATTGGCATTCTCCTTGCACGATTTCTGTCGAGGTAAGAGGCGGAAAATATGATCTCCAGCACCATCCTCAGTCCGATCAGTCCTACCATCAGCTCGCCCGGGGTGGGTTCGGGCCTCGACGTCAACGGCCTCATCACCAAGCTGATGGCGATCGAGAGCATCCCTCTGCAGAACCTGCAGAAGCAGCAGTCGAATCTGCAGAGCGAGGTCAGCGCCCTCGGGCAGCTCACGAGCGCCATCTCCACGTTCCAGACTGCCATGCAGGGACTGACGACGGCGCAGCTCCAGGCGCGCACCGCCACCTCCGGGGACAATACGAAGTTCACGGCGACGGCCGCCGGTGGCGCCGCCACCGGCGTCTACCAGATCGGCGTCCAGAGTCTGGCCGCGGCCCAGCAGATGGTCTCCGCGGCCTTCGCGGACTCGACCACCACCACCGTCGGCAGTGCCGGCGACACCATGACGATCCAGGTGGGGAGCAGTACCTCGAATGCCTTCACGGTGACCATCGGCGGCCAGACGCTCACTCAGATCCAGGACGCCATCAACAACGCCCCGGACAACAAGGGCGTCACGGCCTCGATCCTGCATACCGACGCCGGCTACCAGCTCGTCCTCTCCTCGAACCAGACCGGCACGGCTAATGCGCTGACCCTTTCGTTCAAGAACAGCAGCGGGTCGACGATTACCGATCCATTGTCCATGACGACGACGCAGGCGGCCGCCGACGCGGTGATCACGGTCAACGGCCAGACCGCGACCCGGTCCTCGAACTCCATCTCCGACGTGATCCAGGGGGTGACCCTGAATCTGGTCGGGACCAACGCCTCCGGCACCACGACGACGCTGACCGTGGCGCAGGATCCCAACGGGATCACCACCGCGGTGCAGGGCTTCGTGGACGCCTACAATGCCCTGCACAAGACCCTGGGCGATCTGGGATCGAACGCGCTGTCCGGCGACAGCTCGCTGTCGCTGATCCAGTCGCAGTTGTTCGCGGTCCTCAATACGCCCGCGGCCGGCGTGAGCACCACCTATTCGTATCTGGCCGGCATCGGGGTGTCGATCCAGAAGGACGGCACCATGGCGCTCGACAGCAGCCAGTTGACGACCGCGCTCAACACCGACCCCAACGGGGTCGCGAAGCTGTTCACCGACCCCACGCAGGGCTTCGCCACGCGGCTCGGGAATCTCGCGCAGCAGTTGATCGCCCCGAACGGGATCGTCGACGGCGAGACGCAGAGCCTGAACGGTCAGATCAGCTTCCTGCAAAACCAGATTGACAGCCAGCAGGTGCGGCTGACGGCTGAGCAGACCACGTTGCGCCAGCAGTTCAGCTCCCTGGATGCGTTGCTCGGGACGATGCAGACGACCAGCAACTTCCTCACGCAGCAGCTCACGGCACTACCCGGGCCTTAGGTACCGGATCGGGATTCGGGGAGGGGCGGTATAACGCCGGCATTACCGGTATTGACCGAAACGGTATGGAGTCGAACACATGAGCTACAAGGACCTGCGCGGCGCTCTGCGCCACTACAATGAAACCGCCGTGGAGTCCGGCCTTGAAAACGCGGGACCCCACCGCTTGGTGCAGATGCTCATGGCCGGGGCACTGGAGAAGATCGCCACCGCGCGCGGGCACATGGAGCGGCGCGAGTTCGAGGCCAAGGGGCGCCACATCAGTTGGGCGGTCTCGATCATCAACGGGCTGCGCGCGAGCCTCGACACCGAGGCGGGCGGCGAACTGGTCGAGAACCTGGAGGCCCTCTACGACTACATGGTGCGGCGCCTGATGCTGGCCAACCTCGAGAACGACCCGGCGATCCTCACCGAGGTCGCCTCGCTGCTGCGCGAGATCAAGGCTGGGTGGGACGCGATCCCCGACGAGTACAAGAACCCGCCGCGCGGCACCCCGGTCGAACGGGCGGCCGCCGGGGCCAAGTCCGCGTCGGCGCGCGGCTGATCGCGGAGCGGACGGTGAGCGCCGCCACGCCCCGGGTTGCAGCGGCCCCGGGTATGGACGGGATTCTCGCCCTGTCGCGGCGGATGCTCGAGTGCGCCGAACACGGCGACTGGGATGCGGTGACCGCGCACGAGCGCGAGCGCCGTGAGCGGATGGAGCGCTATTTCGCGGCGCCGGCGCCCGCCCGGGCCGGCGGACTCGCCGAAGCGATCCGTGAGATCGTCGCCATCGACCAGCGCATCATCGCCCTGGGGCAGGTGCGCCGCGACGAGATCGCCGCCTCCCTGCGTACCCTGGAAAAGGGCCGACGCGGCACCGAGACCTATCGCCGCGGCGGTCGCTGAGCGCTTGCCGGGGCCCGGCGGCGCGCGTATCTTGGCGACATGGTCCCGCGTCCCGATGACCCCTTCGCCGAGGGGTTGAGCTACGAGGACATCCTCCCGCTGCAATGGCGTCCGATGACCGGGACGCCGGCGGGAGAGGAGCTGTTGCGCCTCAACCGGGACAACGAGGCCGTCC
The DNA here is from genome assembly GCA_027013145.1 of Gammaproteobacteria bacterium. Classification (GTDB taxonomy): domain Bacteria; phylum Pseudomonadota; class Gammaproteobacteria; order 21-64-14; family 21-64-14; genus BMS3Abin12. The sequence goes on from JALUXX010000016.1 coordinate 136,505, forward strand.
TCAAAGTTGCGATGGTCCTCGGCGAAGTGCGGCCGGATCCGGGCGAGGATCCGAGCGCGGCCACGGAACTCGCCCATCTCGACTTCAAGCTCAACGTCCTCCTCGATCTCGTCGGGCGTCTGCTCGTGCGCGAGGAAATTCTGCCCGCCGCCGTCCCGTTGCGGCTGAGCGCGCGCGGCCTGGAATGGTCCGCGGACCCGGCGCCGTCGCCGGGAGAGGCGATCCTCGTCGGTCTCTACCTGCACCCCTCCTACCCGCGTCCGGTGGAACTCCCGGCGCGTGTCCTGGAGACCGGGCCGGGGGCGGACGGGCGCGTACGGGTGCGCTTCGAGCACCTCAGCGAGGCGGTGGAGGAGGGACTCGAGCGGCTCATCTTCCGCAACCACCGGCGCCTCATCGCCCAGAGCCGGCTGCCGCGCGGGGACGGTTGAGCCGGGGACCGGCGCCGCGGTTCCAGAGACAAAATTTTGACATTTCCCTGAGATCATGTTTATGCTTTTATCCCAGTGGGTTTCGTCTGGGGCGCGGGACGCCCCCGTACAACAATAAGATCGAATCTCGATAACAGGAGACCCGGGGCCGCGCGGCGCACGGCGGGCACCCGCGGCGGGACGGTCCGGACATGGCGGAGCAGAAGGTTCTCATCGTCGATCGTGACCCGGAGCGCGCGACGCGCTTTCAGGCGGTCCTCGAATTCATGGACTACGAACCGGTGTTCCTCGCCGAGTGCAATGAGCACTGGCGCGAGGGACTCGACGGGCCGGATACGTATCTCGCCGTGTTCATCGGTCCGTGCGCGAGCGCGGCCGAACTGCAGCGCATCCTCAAGGAGTTCTCCGAATTCGACCCCCATGTCCCGATCTTCCTCCTCGGCGGCGGGGTGCCGCCCCCGGGCGGGGGCAACGGCGGCGCGCGCGTGCTCGGCAACCTGGAGTTGCCGCTGAAGTACGCCCATCTGACCAGTGCGCTGCATCAGGCGCAGGTCTACCGTGACAACCAGTCCGGGCACGAGCAGCGCCGGCCCGTGGAGCTTTTCCGCAGCCTCGTCGGCAACAGCCGCGGTGTGCAGACGGTGCGGCGCATGATCCGCCAGGTCGCCGAGACCGAGGCCAGCGTCCTGATCCTCGGCGAGACCGGCACCGGCAAGGAAGTCGTGGCGCGCAACATCCATTACTATTCCGCGCGCCGGGACAAGCCTTTCGTCCCGATCAACTGCGGCGCGATCCCGCCGGACCTGCTCGAGTCGGAACTCTTCGGACACGAAAAGGGCTCGTTCACCGGGGCGATCAGCGCCCGCCAGGGGCGCTTCGAGCTGGCCGAGGGCGGCACCCTGTTCCTCGACGAGATCGGCGACATGCCGCTGTCGATGCAGGTCAAACTGCTGCGCGTGCTGCAGGAGAAGACCTTCGAGCGGGTGGGCAGCAACAAGACCATCGCCACCGACGTGCGCATCGTCGCGGCCACCCACCGCGACCTCGAGGCGCAGATCGCCGAACAGAAGTTCCGGGAGGACCTCTACTACCGGCTCAACGTCTTCCCGATCCGCATGCCGCCGCTGCGCGAGCGCATCGAGGACATCCCGCTGCTGGTCAACGAGCTGATCACGCGCATCGAGCACGAGAAGCGCGGTTCGGTGCGCCTGACCTCGGCGGCGGTGCTGGCCCTGTGCCAGTATGCGTGGCCGGGCAACGTGCGCGAGTTGGCCAACCTGATCGAACGGCTCGCGATCCTCTACCCCTTCGGGGTGGTCGACGTCGGCGACCTGCCGGAGAAGTTCCGTGCCGGGGGGGGCGAGGGGGCCGGGGATACGGGCGAGGGGGCGCACGCGGTCGAGCCGCTCCTCGGCGCGGCGCTGGCGCAGGCGGCGACCGAACCGCGCCTGCCGCGCGAGGGGATCGATCTCAAGGAGCACCTCAGCCACCTCGAGGTGAGCTTCATCAAGCAGGCGCTCGACGACGCCGACGGCGTGGTCGCGCACGCCGCCCGGCGCCTGAAGATGCGCCGCACGACCCTCGTCGAAAAACTGCGCAAATACGGGCTCCAGCGCAGCGACGAGATGTCGAGTCTTTGACGGCTCTCCGTACCGACCTTTGTAACCTTCTGTTTTTACAATCGCTGCATTTGCGGCACGCTTCTTGCTGACTCCCCAGGCAAGCGTTCGCTGCCCGCCGGGCGGCGGGCCGGGCGGTCACCAGGAGCGGCAATGGCCCACGAGGCGAAGCAGCGCGCACAGCAGCTCACCGACGCCTTCCTCGCGTTCAACGCGATGTCCGAGCAGTTGGCGGGCTCCTACCGCGAGCTCGAGACGCGCGTCGCCGAGTTGAACCGGGAGCTGGCCGCGGCGCGCTCCGAGCGCCTGCGCCAGCTCGCCGAGAAGGAGCGCCTCGCCGACCGTCTGGCGCGCCTGCTGGAGGCGTTGCCGGGGGGCGTGGTCGTGCTCGACGGCGACGGACGTGTCCAGGAATGCAATCCGGCGGCGCGCGAGCTGCTCGGGGGCTGCCCGATCGGCGCGACCTGGGAGGCGGTGGTCCGGCGCACGGTCGACGACTCCGGTGTCGCCGACGCCCGCGAGGTGTGCCTGCGCGGCGGGCGCCGCGTCATCCTTTCCGTGCGTCCGCTGGGGGCGGAACCCGGACGGATCATCCTGCTCCAGGACGTCACCGAACAGCGCGCGCTCCAGGAGTTGCTCCAGCGCCACCAGCGCGTCGCCGCCATGGGCGATATGGCCGCGGGTCTGGCGCACCAGATCCGCACGCCCCTGGCCTCGGCCCTGCTCTATGCCTCCAACCTCGTTCGTGGTGCCCTGGGCGAGGAGGAGCGCCGGCGCTTCGCCGAGCGCATCGTCGCCCGCCTGCACCACCTCGAGCGCCTCGTCGAGGAGACGCTGCGCTTCGCCCGCGACGGCGTGTTCGAGGTCGAGGACATCGACGTCGACGCGCTCATCGGCGAGCTGCGCCAGATGATCGAACCGCAGCTTCGCGCCGCCGGCGGCTCCCTCGAGGTCGTGAACCGTGCCCCGGGCGCGCGCCTGCGCGGCAGCGGGGAGGCGCTCGCGGGCGCCTTGCAAAACCTCGCCGTCAACGCGCTGCAGGCGGCGGTGGCCGCCCCGCACCTGTCTCTCACGGCCGTCGCCGACGGGCCCGACGCCCTGCACCTGGAGTTCGCCGACGACGGCCCGGGGATCCCGGAGGCCGTGCGCGAGCGCATCTTCGAACCGTTCTTCACCACCCGTGCCGAGGGTACCGGTCTGGGGCTGGCCGTCGTGCACGCGGTGGTACAGGCCCACCACGGGGAGATCGATGTGGACAGCGGCCCCGGCGGTACCCGCTTTCGGATCCGCCTGCCCCTGGCCGAAGCGTCCGCGGCGCTGCCGGCCGACCTCGCGCCGCCGTCTTCCGTTTCCGTCTCCGACCGCGCCGGGGTGCGTTCGCGGCGCCCGGTCGGATCCGCACCGACGCATAAGGAGGTCCGTTCATGAGCCAGGCCGCCGTACTGGTGGTGGAAGACGATCAGGACCTGCGCGAGGCGCTGTGCGATACCCTCCAGGTCGCCGGCTACCACGCTCTCGGCGCCGACGACGGTGCCGCCGCGCTCGAGGCCATCGGGAGCGAGGCGGTGGCGATGGTGGTCAGCGACGTGCAGATGCGCCCGATGGACGGCCACCACCTGCTGCGCACGATCCGCGCCAGCCGTCCGGATCTGCCGGTGGTGCTGATGACCGCCTACGGCACCATTGAGAAGGCCGTGGCGGCGATGCGCGACGGGGCCACCGACTACCTGGTCAAACCCTTCGAGGCCGACCGCCTGGTGGAACTGGTCGGGCGTTACCTGCCCGCCGCGCCGGCCCCGGAACTCGTGGCCGAGGACCCGGCCACGCGGCGCGTCCTGGACCTGGCCTCGCGCGTCGCCGCGAGTGAGGCCACGGTGATGATCGCCGGGGAGAGCGGGACCGGGAAGGAGGTCTTCGCGCGCCACATCCACCGCCGCTCGCCCCGCGCCGCGGGCCCCTTCGTCGCGATCAACTGCGCCGCGATCCCGGAGAACATGCTCGAAGCGGTGTTGTTCGGCTACGAGAAGGGTGCCTTCACCGGCGCCTATCAGGCGCACGCCGGCAAGTTCGAGCAGGCCGAGGGCGGCACGCTGCTGCTCGACGAGGTCTCGGAGATGGACCTCAGCCTCCAGGCGAAACTCCTGCGGGTCCTCCAGGAGCGGGAGGTCGAACGTCTCGGCGGGCGGCGCACCATCGCCCTGGACGTGCGCGTGCTGGCGACGACCAACCGGCGGCTGCGCGAGGAGGTGGCCGCGGGACGTTTCCGCGAGGACCTCTTCTACCGGCTCAACGTGTTTCCCCTAAGCCTTCCGCCCCTGCGCGAGCGACGCGGCGACATCCTGCCGCTGGCGCGGCGCGTGATCGCACGCTACGGCCGCGACCGGCGCGTCCCGCCGCGGCTCTCGGCCGCGGCCGAGGCGTTGCTGCTCGGCCATTCATGGCCCGGCAACGTGCGCGAACTCGAGAACCTGGTGCAACGGGCGCTGATCCTCGCCCCGGGCGAGGAGATCGGGGTCGATCACCTCCACTTCGAGGCCGTGACGCCCGTCGTCGCCGCGACGCCCGCCGGGGCATCCGCGCCGACCGTACCCGATGCCGAGACGGCCGCCGCGGCGGCGGCCAGTCTGGAGGAGGACCTGCGCGTGCGCGAGCAGCGTCTGATCCTCGAGGCCCTGCGCGAGGGTCGCGGGAGCCGCAAGCGGGCCGCGGAGAAGCTGGGCATCAGCCCGCGCACGCTGCGCTACAAGCTCGCGCGCCTGCGCGACGCCGGGGTGGAGATCCCGGCCCTGTCTGGCGCGGAACATGCATGATGCAGCCCACAGCGGGTGCCCGGCGGGCGCGGGTCGCGCTCCGGGGCGCCCATGGATCGGAGAGCCGGAAACATGAGTCAGGTCGACGTCACGCAACTGCTGGCCCAGATGCGCGCCATGGCCGCGCGCGCGGAGCAGGGGACCGCGGCGGGCCCCGCGCAGCCGGCGGGGCAGGTGAACTTCTCCCACCTGCTCAAGGAATCCATCGACAAGGTCAACGACACCCAGCAACAGGCGGCGGCGCTCTCGCGCGACTTCGAACTGGGGAAAAACCAGGTCGACCTCGCCGAGGTGATGGTGGCCCTGCAGAAGGCGAACGTGTCCTTCGAGGCGATGGTGCAGGTGCGCAACAAGCTGGTCTCGGCGTACCAGGAGATCATGAACCTGCCCATCTGAGGGCGTCGGTCCGGGCGGGCGCGGCGCGCGTCCGCCCGGCGGGGAACGGGATCACGGATCCCATCGGCGGATAGACAGACATGGCCGATCCGGCTGCCAGTTCGCGTTCGCTCGCCGCCCCCGTGCAGGGGCTGAGCCGCCTGCCCGTCATACGCCAGCTCGGCGTGATGATCGGGCTCGCGGCCAGCGTCGCGCTCGGGGTGGCGATCGTCCTGTGGTCGCAGACCCCGACCTACAGCATCCTCTACGGCAACCTCGCCGACCAGGACGCCGCGCAGGTGGCCCAGGCCTTACAGAAGGACGGCATTCCCTACCGCATCGATCCCGCCACCGGCGCCGTCATGGTCCCGGCCGCGAAGGTGCAGGCCGCGCGCATGCGCCTCGCCGGGCAGGGCCTGCCGAAAGGAACCGCGGGCGGCCTCGGCCTGTTCGGCAAGGACGACGGCTTCGGCACCAGCCGATTCGTCGAGAACGTGCGCTATCAGCAGTACCTGGAGGCCGATCTGGCACGCTCGATCATGACGCTGGACAACGTCGAGGCCGCGCGCGTGCATCTGGCGATCCCGCGCAGCCCGACCTTCCTGCGCAACACCGAGAAGCCCAGCGCCTCGGTACTGGTGAAGCTCTACCCCGGGCGCACGCTCGATCCGGGGCAGGTGGCCGCGATCGTCCACCTCGTCGCCTCCAGCGTCCCGGACCTTCAGGCCGCGCGCGTCACCGTGGTCGACCAGCAGGGCCAGTTGCTGACGCCGTCGGACTCGAACAGCACCATGGCCCTGACCTCGAGCCAGTTCCAATACACCCGCAGCCTCGAACACAGCTACGTGCGGCGCATCGAACGTCTGCTCGCGCCGATCCTCGGCGCCGGCAAGGTCCGCGCCCAGGTGGCGGCCGATGTCGATTTCACTTCCACCGAGCAGACGCGCGAGACCTATAACCCCGACCAGCCGGCGCTGCGCAGCGAGCAGACCGTCGACGAGACCACAACCGGTACCGCCGGGGCGATGGGCGTGCCCGGGGCGCTGTCGAACGTGCCGCCGGGCGCCGGGGCGGCGCCCGCCAAGGTCGCCCCGGCGGCGAAGGCCGCGGGCGGTGGCGCGGCGGGCGCGGGCGCGAAGGCGTCGTCGCCCCCGGCGCCGACGAACACCGTGCGACGCGCCACCCGCAACTACGAGCTGGATCGCACCATCAGCCACACCCGGTTGCCGAGCGGTACCGTGCGCCGCCTGTCGGTGGCGGTGCTGGTCGACGACCGCAGCGTCACCGGTCCGAACGGCAAGGTCGTACACAAGCCGCTGCCGCCCGCGGAGATCGCGCGCATCACCGCGCTGGTCAAGGACGCCATCGGCTTCGACCCGCGCCGCGGCGATACCGTCAACGTCATGAGCGCCCCCTTCCAGGTCCCGCCGGCACCCAAGCCGTTGCCGGCGCCGCCGCTGTGGAAGCAGCCGTGGCTGTGGGATCTGGGCAAGCAGGTCCTCGGCGGGATCGCGGTGCTGCTGCTCATCTTCGGCGTGCTGCGTCCGCTGCTGCGCAGCCTGGCGGAGAAGGCGGCGGCCCTGCCGGTCCCGCTGGGCGCCGTGCCGGGGGGCGCGGCGGGACCGGCCGGGATCGGTGAGGATCAGCTCACGCTGAGCGGGCAACCGGGGACGCAACGCCTCGGCGGCCCGGGCGGCTACGAGGAGCGGCTGCAGACGGCGAAGACCATGGCGACCCAGGATCCCAAGCGGGTCGCCCAGGTGGTGAAGGGTTGGGTGGGGAGCGATGGCTGAGGCGAATCCGCAGAAGCTTTCCGGGACCGAACGTGCGGCGGTCCTGCTGATGGCGATCGGCGAGCAGGATGCCGCCGAGGTCCTCAAGCACATGGGGCCCAAGGAGGTGCAGAAGCTCGGCGCCGCGATGGCCTCGCTGACCTCGGTCTCACGCGCGGACGTGGGCGTGGTGCTCGAGGAGTTCGTCGGGGCGGTGGAGAATCAGACCGCCCTCGGGGTCGGTTCCGACGATTATATCCGCAACGTCCTGGTACGCGCGCTCGGCGAGGAGAAGGCCGGCGGGCTGATCGACCGTATTCTGCTCGGGCGCAACAGCAAGGGTCTGGAGGCGATGAAGTGGATGGATCCGCGCGCGGTCGCCGAGATCATCCGCCTGGAGCACCCCCAGATCATGGCCATCGTCCTGTCCTATCTCGACTGCGACCACGCCGCCGAGGTGCTCTCGTTCCTGCCCGAGCGCGTCCGCGCCGACGTCCTGGTGCGCATCGCCACCCTCGACGGGATCCAGCCCAACGCCCTGCACGAACTCGACGAGATCATGGAGAAACAGTTCCAGGGGACCTCGAACGTCAAGTCCTCGAGCGTGGGTGGTGTCAAGACCGCCGCGGAGATCCTGAACTTCGTCGACTCCGGCGTCGAGGCCTCGATCATGGACCACATCAAGGAACTGGACGCCGACCTCGGCCAGAAGATCCAGGACAAGATGTTCGTCTTCGACAACCTCGCCGAGGTCGACGACCGCGGGGTGCAGGCGTTGCTGCGCGAGGTCTCCTCGGAATCGCTCATCGTCGCCCTCAAGGGCGCCGACGAGGCCGTCAAGGAGAAGATCTTCAAGAACATGTCCAAGCGCGCCTCCGAGATGCTGCGCGACGACCTCGAGGCCAAGGGGCCGGTGCGCCTGTCCGACGTGGAGGCGGCGCAGAAGGAGATCCTGGCGATCGCGCGGCGCATGGCAGAGGCCGGCGACCTGGTCCTGGGCGGCAAGGGTGCGGAGCAGTATGTCGGATAAGATCATCCCGGCGCGCGAGGCGAACGCGGCACCGTGGCGGGTGCCGGAGGTCGACGCCGGCGGGCGGCGTGCGGTGCGGGCGGGTGGGCTGCCCACCGCCGGCGGTCTGGAACGGTTGCAGAAACAGGCCTACGAGGAGGGATATGCGCGCGGGCTCGAAGAAGGGCGCGCGGCGGGGGCGGCGGAGGTCGCGGCGCGCGCGCAACGCCTCGATGCGCTGCTCGCCGCGCTCGCACGGCCCTTCGAGGAACTGGACGAGGAGGTCGAACAGGAACTGGTACGCCTGGCGCTCGCCATCGCCCAGCAGCTCGTGCGCCGCGAGATCAAGGCCGATCCCGGCCAGATCGTGGCGATCGCACGCGAAGCCCTGGCGGCGCTGCCGGTCGGCGCGCGCGCCGTGCGCCTGCACCTGCACCCCGAGGACGCGCAGCTCGTCGCGGAGGTCCTGTCCCTGGGCGAGGGGCGGCGCCCGTGGGAACTCGTCGAGGACCCGGTGCTCACGCGCGGCGGCTGCCGGGTGGTGACCGAATCCTCGCGTATCGACGCCACGGTGGAGGCGCGGCTGGCGGCGCTGGCCGCGGCCGTGCTCGGCGGCGAGCGCGAGGGCGACCGGTGAGTCCGGCGCGGGCGGGCGCCGGCGCGCGGCGGTGAAGACGGCGACCGCGATCCCGGAGGTTCCGCGTGGCGGCCGGTGGCGCGAACGCCTGGCGGGCCGCCGCGCGCGGCTGCGTCCGCCGCCGCTGGTGGTCGAGGGCAAGCTCACGCGCATGGTCGGCCTGACGCTCGAGGCGGCCGGGTGTCAGGAGGCGGTCGGCGGGCGCTGCGTCGTCGCCAGCGCCGCCGGGGATCCCATCGAGGCCGAAGTGGTCGGTTTCGCCGGCGACCGCCTGTTCCTGATGCCGACCGGAGACCTGCGCGGACTGATGCCGGGGGCGCGTGTCACGCCGACGCACCGCGTCTGCGAGGTGTCCGTCGGCCGCGGGCTGCTCGGGCGCGTTCTCGACGGCGCCGGGCGCGCGCTCGACGGACTGGGCCCCCCGCGCACCGAGGCGCGCGTGCCGCTCACGGGGCGCGCGCTCAATCCGATGGCGCGCGCGCCGATTCGGGAACCGCTGGACGTGGGGGTGCGTGCCATCAACGCGCTGTTGAGCGTGGGCCGCGGCCAGCGCCTCGGCCTGTTCGCCGGAAGCGGCGTCGGGAAGAGCGTGCTGCTCAGTATGATGACGCGCTACACCGATGCCGACGTCATCGTCGTGGGGCTCGTCGGGGAGCGCGGGCGCGAGGTCAAGGAGTTCGTCGACGGCAACCTCGGCGCGGAGGGCCTGGCGCGCGCCGTGGTGGTCGCCACGCCGGCGGATCACCCGCCGCTGATGCGTCTGCACGGGGCCATGCTCGCGACCAGCATCGCCGAATACTTCCGCGACCAGGGCCTGCAGGTCCTGCTGCTGATGGACTCGCTCACCCGCTATGCCCAGGCGCAGCGGGAGATCGCGCTCGCCATCGGCGAGCCGCCCGCGACCAAAGGCTATCCGCCGTCGGTGTTCGCGCGTCTGCCGCAACTGGTCGAGCGCGCCGGCAACGGCGACGCCCGCGGCGGTTCCATCACCGCTTTCTATACGGTGCTCACCGAGGGCGACGACCAGAACGACCCGATCGCCGACGCCGCGCGCGCCATCCTCGACGGCCACGTGGTGCTGTCGCGGCCGCTCGCCGAGAGCGGGCACTATCCGGCGATCGACGTCGAGGCTTCCATCAGCCGTGCCATGCTCGGGATCGTCGAACCCGAACATCGCGCCGCCGCCCAGCGTTTCCGTCGCCTCTACACCGTCTACCAGCAGCACCGCGACCTCATCAGCGTCGGCGCCTACCGGCAGGGGAGCGACCCGCAGGTCGACGAGGCCGTCGCCTATCATTCGCGGCTGCTCGCGTTCCTGCGCCAGGACAAGGAGGAGCCGGTGTCCCTGCAGGAGAGTATCCGGGATCTGAAGGCAGCGGTCGCGGAGCCGGCGCAGGCGTGAACGACGCCGCCGGAGAAGCGGGGAGGGAACGGTGACCGGATCCAAGCGCCTGCGCCCGATCGCCCGGCTGGCGGCCGATCGCGAGCGCCAGGCCGCGCGCGAGCTGGCCGCAACGTTGCGGGAGCTCGACGCGCGGCTCCAGCGGCTGCACGAACTCGGCGCGTACCGCGAGGAATACGCGCAGCGTTTCCAGGCCGCGAGCGCGCGCGGCCTCGACGCGGGGCGACTGCGCGACTTCCGTTCCTTCCTGGCGCGCCTGGACGAGGCCATCGTCCAGCAGGAACAACTCGTGGCCGCGGCGCGGCGCGAGTGGGAGGACTGCACGGTCCGCTGGCAGGGTACGCGCAGTCGCACGCGGATGCTCGACAAGGTGATGGAGCGCCTGCGCCGGGAGGAGGAACGCGTCGCGCGCCGGCGCGAGCAGAGCGAGAGCGACGAGCACGCGCAGCGCGGCACTGAACCCCCGACGGATCGCTGAGCCGACGTCGCCTGAGCGGACTCCAGGCGACGCGTCCTGGTACGGTCCTTGCTTCGACTCCCGGGACTGTCCGGTTTCGGGAAACAGGCGATGACCCCAGCGCATCTGGATCTGCTCACGGCCCCCGCCGCCCATGCGGCCGCGAGCCCATCGGCCGGGTCGGGCCGATCGTCTCACGCTACCGGCAACTCGCTCTCGGAACAGGAGTTTTTGAAACGCCTCGCGGCGGACCTGGGCGCCGGTAAGGGTCAGGGGAAGGCACTCGCGCGCGAGATCCTCGCGGCGCTCGGCGGTGCGGGCGCCACGCTCCCCGAGGGCGGACCCGCGGCGGCGGCGGGGCGGGGCGGCACCCGGGACGGCAAGACCCTGCCGCACGGCATCGCCTTGCCCGGCGGCGCCGAACTCCTGGCCCTGCTCCAGCGCCTCGCCCCCACGCGCCGCGCCGGCGGAAGTGCGCCCGACGCGGGCGGCGCCGCCCGCGGCCCGGCGACGGTTGCGGCGCACCCTGCGGGCGCCGGGGGCGGGGGCCGGGCGGATGTACTGACGCGCCTGCTGCAGGTCCTCGAAGCGGCGCACCGCGACGCGGACACTCCGCCGGCGGGCGTCGCGGCCGACGGCGGCAGCGGGACGAAGGCCGCCGCGGCCCGTCTCGCCGCCCTGCTCCACGCCGCGGGAACGTCGCCGCCCGTGCAGGATGCTCGCGCGGCCCGCCTCCTGCTCGCGGCCGCGCAGCACGCGCCCGCGGCGACGACGACTTCCCCCGGCGATCCCGCCGCATCGGCGGCGCCCGCGCACCCGGCGGGGGCCGAGGGCGCACCGGCCCCCCTGCCGACCGCGCCGGTTGCGGTGGGCGGGATCGCGCCCGCGGGTGCCGCCGCGGCGTCCCCGGCGGCGGCCCACGCGCCGCCGCCGCTGCCGGTGCCGCCCGGGCACCCCGCCTGGGGTGAGGCCCTCGGCAGCCGGGTCCTGTGGGTGCTCGACCACCAGCTCCCCAGCGCCAGCGTGCGATTGAACCCGCCGGGTCTCGGCCCGCTCGAGATTCAGGTCAGCCTGCATCAGGATCAGGCCCAGGTCAGTTTCGCCAGCCACCACGCCGTCGTGCGCGACGCCGTCGAGGCGGCGCTGCCGCGACTGCGCGAACTGTTCGCCGGCAACGGTCTGACCCTGGCGGGGGTCCACATCTCGCAGCACTCGCTCGCCGATCGCGGCGCGGGGGACTCCCCCGGCCAGATGCCACAGTCGCAGTCGCAGCCGCGGGCCGTCGCGCCGGTCCGCCCGGTCCACGGCGGCGGTGGCGTCGCGGAGCCCGTCGCCGCCGTCGCGGCGGTCCTCGGGCTCGTCGACTACTACGCCTGATCTTCCGCCTGCGGTTCCCCCGGCGGTGCGCCCGGGCGCACCCGGTGCCGGCTTTCCGGCTGCCCGGGCCGGCCCTTTCGCGTCAAGGTCCCGGCGCCCCCTCCACCTACAGTTACAACTTTCAGAATATAAAAAGAAAAAAATGATCCATCCGGTGGCATAGCTCTTGCTAAATCGATTCGGGAAGCCCGAATTCAACCGCAGCAGGACGAAAGAGCATGGCGGAACCGGAACAGGAAGAGGCCGCGGCGCCGGCCCCCAAGGCGGCGCCGGCGTGGCGCAAGTTCGTACTGATCGGGGCCGGTGTCCTGCTGGTGATGGGCATCGGCATGGGTGTGACCCTGATGCTGGTGAAGACCGAACTGGCGCCGGCGGGCGCGGCGGCCCCGGCGCCCGCCGCCAAGGCCAAGTCCGCGGCCGCGAAGCACGCTGCCAAGCCGCGTCCCGACGAGTCCAAGGAGAAGCCCCTCTATCTGGCGCTCGACCCGGCCTTCGTCGCCAACCTCCAGGACCACGGGAGTCTGCGCTTCCTGCAGGTCGGGGTCGAAGTCATGACCCACCAGCAGCGCGTCATCGATGCGCTCAAGCTGAACATGCCCCAGATCCGCGACCGGCTGGTGATGCTCTTCAGCAGCCAGACGCTCGCCTCGGTGAGCACCCTGAAGGGTAAGGAGAAGCTGCGCAAGGAGGCCCTCGACCAGATCCGGCAGGTGATGCAGAAGGAGATCGGCGAGCCGGGCGTGGACGCCGTCTATTTCACCAGCTTCGTGATGCAGTAGCCATGGCCGCCAACGACCTGCTGTCCCAGGAAGAGATCGATGCCCTGCTGCACGGCGTCTCCAGCGGGGACGTCGATACCGAGGGCGAGGCGCCGCCGCCCGGCGAGGCGCGCCCCTACGACTTCGCCAGCCAGGACCGGATCGTGCGCGGGCGCCTGCCCACGCTGGAGATGATCAACGAGCGCTTCGCGCGCTATTTCCGCACCTCGCTGTTCAACCTCCTGCGCCGCACCGGGGAGATCGGGGTCAACGGCGTGCAGATGCTCAAGTTCGCCGAGTACGTGCACAGCCTGTATGTCCCGACCAGCCTCAACATGGTGCGCATCAAGCCGCTGCACGGCACCGCGCTCCTGGTGCTGGACCCGAAGCTGGTGTTCATCATCGTCGACAACTTCTTCGGCGGCGACGGGCGCTTCCCGACCAAGATCGAGGGGCGCGAGTTCACGCCGACCGAGCGCCGCGTGATCCGCATGATCCTCGATCAGTCGTTCAAGGACCTCAAGCAGGCGTGGGCGGCGGTGTTGCCGGTGGAGTTCGAGTATCTGAGTTCCGAGGTCAATCCGCACTTCGCCAACATCGTCAGCCCCACCGAGGTGGTGGTCGTCAGCTCCTTCCACGTGGAGCTTGAGGGCGGCGGCGGCGACCTGCACGTGACCATGCCCTACGCGATGGTCGAGCCCATCCGTGAGCTGCTCGACGCCGGCGTGCAGAGCGATCGCGGCGAACTCGACGAGCGCTGGCTCAACGCGATGCGCGAGGAAGTGAAGAGCGCCGAACTGGAAGTCTGCAGCCGCCTGGTGGAGACGCAGATCACCGTCGGCGAACTGATGCACCTGCGTCCGGGGGATGTGATCCCGGTCGAACTGCCGGAGACGGTGACCCTGACCGCGGAGGACATCCCGCTGTTCCGGGGGCGATTCGGGGTCTCCCAGGGACACAACGCCATCAAGATCCTCGAGCGCGTCGGGCGCCGGGGGTCCTAGCAGCAGCAACGGGGAAACGTCATGACCGAAACGAGCGAGACGACCGGAACCGAAGACGCCGCCGCGGAAGGCGACTGGGCGGCGGCCCTGGAGGAGCAGGCCGCCGCGGGCGGCGACGGTGCACCCGCGCAAGGAGCGGCGGAGACGGCCGCGGCGCAACCGGCCGTGGACCGGGCGCAGTTCGAGGAACTCGATCCGGAGCCGGCCGCGCCCCGCGACGGCGACGCCAATCTCGACGTGGTGCTCGACATCCCGGTGACGATCTCGATGGAGATCGGTCGCACGCGCATCCAGATCCGCAACCTGCTGCAGCTCAACCAGGGCTCCGTGGTGGAACTCGACCGCATCGCCGGCGAGCCGATGGACGTGCTCGTCAACGGGACGCTGATCGCCCACGGCGAGGTGGTGGTCGTCAACGAGAAGCTCGGCATCCGGTTGACCGACGTCATCAGCCCCAGCGAACGGATCCGCAAGCTGCGCTAGGCGCGGCGGGGCGGAGGTCGACGATGCGTCCGACACGCAAACGATGGGAGGCGACCGCACTGGCGGCGGTCTGGGCGGCGCTCCCGCGCCCGGCGCTGGCGGTCGCGGCGCCGACGCCCCGGCCGCTCACCTTCGGGCTCGATGCGGCCGTGCATGTCCTCCTCGGCCTCGGCGTGGTGCTCGCGCTGATCGTGTTGAGCGCCTGGGCGTACCGGCGCCTGGCACGTGTCCCGCGCGGCGTCGGCGGCGCGCTGCGCGTGCTCGGCGGCCTCTCCCTCGGGACGCGCGAGCGCGTCGTGCTCATCCAGGTCGGGGACGAACAGCTCCTGCTGGGGGTCGCCCCGGGGCGGGTCGAGGCACTGCACGTGCTGGCCGCGCCGATTCCGACCTCCGCCCCCGCCGGCCCGACGGCGGGCGCGGGCGACGGGTTCGCCAGGCGGCTCGCCGCGGCGCTGCAGCAGCGGAGGCGGCCGTGAAGCGCCTGCTGCCGCCGGTACTGCTCCTGGTCCTCGCGCTGCTCCCCACCGGCCTCGCCCTGGCGCAGCCAGGTGTGGCCGCATTCACCGTGGCGCCGGGCCCCAAGGGTGCGGAGACCTATACGCTGAGCCTGCAGATCCTGGCGCTGATGACGGCGCTCACGCTGCTCCCCGCGGGGCTGCTGATGATGACCGCCTTCACGCGCATCGTCATCGTGCTCGCGCTGCTGCGCCAGGCCCTGGGCACGATGCAGACGCCGTCGAACCAGATTCTCATCGGGCTGGCGCTGTTCCTGACCTTCTTCGTCATGGCCCCGGTGTTCGGCAAGGTCTACTCGGGGGCGGTGCAGCCGTACATGAACGACCGCATACCGGCGCAGGTCGCGGTGCAACGGGCGGCGGCGCCGTTCCGCACGTTCATGCTGCGCCAGACACGCCGGTCGGACCTGGCGATGTTCATGCGCATCTCCGGCAACGGCCCGGTGGACTCGACGAGCCAGATCCCCTTCTCCGTGCTCGTTCCGGCCTTCGTGACCAGCGAGCTGAAGACGGCGTTTCAGATCGGATTTCTGATTTTCATCCCGTTCCTGGTGATCGACATCGTGGTCGCGAGCCTGCTGATGTCGATGGGCATGATCATGCTCTCGCCGATGCTGATCTCACTGCCGTTCAAGATCCTGCTGTTCGTTCTGGTGGGCGGCTGGTCGTTGATCATGGGAACCCTGGCATCGAGCTTTTACATGTAGCGGCACACGGAGGCGGGCGACGATGCAGACGGATGCGATTCTCAATGTGGTTCAGCAGGCGATGCAGCTCACCATCCTGCTCTCCGCACCGATGTTGCTCGCCGCACTGGCGGTGGGGCTGGTCGTGGCGGTGTTCCAGGCCGCGACCCAGATCAACGAGATGACCCTGACCTTCATCCCGAAGCTCATCGCCGTGGTCGTGGTGCTCACGGTCGCGGGACACTGGATGCTCGGGCTGCTGGTCGGGTTCACACGGCAGATGATCCAGGACATTCCGCGGATCGTGGGTTCGTGATGCGGGGCCCCGGGCGGATCGGGCGAGCGCGATGCTGACGTTTACGAGCGCACAGATCGCGGGATGGGTCGGAAGCGCGCTGTGGCCCTTCGTGCGCATCGGCGCGATGCTCGCGGTGGCGCCGATCTTCGCCGGACGCATGGTCTCGGCGCGCATCCGGATCATCCTCGCGCTGGCCCTGACCTGGGTCCTGGTCCCGGTCATCCCGCCGGCCCCGGCGGTCGACCCGCTCTCGGCCGAAGGGCTGCTCATCACCGTACAGCAGGTGGCCATCGGCGTGGCGATGGGCTTCGTCGTGCAACTGGTCTTCGGCGCGGTGGTGATCGCGGGACAGAGCATCGCCGTCGGCATGGGCCTCGGCTTCTCGGCGGTCGTGGACCCCCAGAGCGGCGTCCAGGTGCCGGTGATCAGCCAGTTCTACTCGATCACGGCGACCTTGCTGTTCCTGGCCCTCGACGGTCACCTGCTGCTGATCCAGATCCTCGCCGCGACCTTCCACAGCCTCCCGGTCGGACCGATCGGTCTGAGCCGCGCCGACCTGTGGCATCTCGCCGGATGGGGCACCCAGATGTTCGCCGGGGCCATCGCCATCGCGCTCCCGGCGCTGCTCTCGCTGATCCTGGTGAACCTCGCCTTCGGCATGGTCACCAAGGCCGCGCCGCAGATGAACATCTTCGCGGTCGGCTTTCCGGTCACGATCCTGGTCGGATTCGTGCTGATCCTGGTGACCCTGCCGGCGCTCGGCGATCAGTTCCAGGCGCTCGCGGGCGCGGCTTTCGAACTGCTCGCGCGGCTCTTCGGCGTGGGGGGCTGATCCGTGGCCGGGACCGAGACCGACGGGCAGGAACGCACCGAAAAGGCCACCTCCAAACGCCTGCAGGAGGCGCGCAAGAAGGGGCAGGTCCCGCGCTCGCGCGACCTCAATACCACCCTCCTGCTGCTTCTGTCCTCGCTCGCCTTCCTCGTATTGGGACCGGGGATGCTCGAGGGCATGATCGGGATGATTCGCGGCGGATTGGAGATCCCGCGCGCGCGCCTGTTCGACCCCGAGCAACTGCTCACCGCGCTGGTGCACGATTTCCACTACACGCTGCTGTTGCTGGCGCCGTTTCTCCTGGTCACGTTGATCGCCGCACTGCTCGGACCGCTTGCACTGGGCGGCTGGGCCTTCAGCGCCGAGGCGCTGGCCTTCGACCTCACCAAGCTCGATCCGGTGAAGGGTCTCGGGCGGCTGTTCTCGGCCCAGGGGCTCGTGGAACTGGTGAAATCGATCGCCAAGGTGGTCCTCGTTGGCGGCGTCGCCACGGCCATGCTGTGGCAGTTCCGCAACCAGATCCTGTCGATGAGCTACGAGCCGCTGTGGTCCGCGGCCGCACACGGGGCGCATCTGATCGGCGTCACGCTCCTGGTGCTGAGCGCGGCGCTGGTGGTGATCGCCGCCATCGACGTGCCCTTTCAGATCTGGAACCACGGCCGGCAGCTGCGGATGACGCGCCAGGAGGTCAAGGACGAGTTCAAGGAGACCGAGGGCGACCCGCAGATCCGCGCGCGGGTGCGCCGCCTGCAGCGCGAAATGGCTCAGCGGCGCATGATGGAGGAGGTGCCCAAGGCCGACGTGGTGGTGACCAACCCCACGCACTTCGCGGTGGCCCTGCGTTATGACCAGGAGCGCATGGGGGCGCCGCGGGTCGTGGCCAAGGGGGTCGACCTGGTGGCGCTCAAGATCCGCAGTGTCGCGCAGGCCAACGGAGTGCCGGTCTTCAGCGCACCGCCGCTCGCGCGGGCCTTGTACCACCGTACCAAGCTGGAGCAGGAGGTGCCGGCGGCCCTGTACGTCGCCGTCGCGCAGGTGCTCGCCTACGTCTATCACCTGCGTGCGGCGCGCGAGGGCGGTTTCGAGGAACCGCCGCCGCCGACGGATCTTCCGGTTCCCGATGAGCCGGGGGCCGGCCCGCGGTGAGCTTCCATGCACGGGCGGCGGGCCCGATTGACGGGGTGAGGCGATCATGAATCCGAGTGCCGTACTGACGACGATCCGCGAGATGGCGCGCAACGGTCTGGGAGCGCCGATCCTGCTGATCATGATGCTGGCGATGGTGGTGCTGCCGCTCCCGCCCGTCGGCCTCGACCTGCTGTTCACCTTCAACATCTCGCTGTCGCTGATCATCCTGCTGGTGGTCGTCTACAGCCGGCGACCGTTGGATTTTTCGATCTTCCCCTCGGTGCTCCTGGTCGGCACGCTGCTGCGTCTGGCCCTGAACATCGCCTCCACCCGCGTCGTGCTGCTGCACGGCCACGCCGGCCCGGGCGCCGCGGGGCACGTCATCGAGGCCTTCGGGGAATTCGTGGTCGGCGGCAACTACGCCGTCGGGCTGGTGGTGTTCATCATCCTGGTGATCATCAACTTCGTCGTCGTCACCAAGGGCGCGACGCGCGTCTCGGAGGTGACCGCGCGCTTCACCCTCGACGCGATGCCGGGCAAGCAGATGGCGATCGACGCCGACCTCAACGCCGGCATCATCACGCACGAGGAGGCGCGCGAGCGGCGCGCGGAGATCAGCCGCGAGGCCGAGTTCTATGGTTCCATGGACGGCGCCAGCAAATTCGTGCGCGGCGACGCCATCGCCGGGATCCTGATCCTGTTCATCAACATCCTCGGCGGGCTCACCGTCGGCGTACTCCAGCATCACCTGCCGCTGCAGGAGGCCCTGCATACCTATACGCTGTTGACCATCGGCGACGGACTCGTCGCGCAGATCCCCGCGCTGCTGCTGTCGACCGCGGCGGCGATCATCGTCACGCGCGTGTCCTCGGCGCAGGACATGGGCGAGCAGGTGCTGGCGCAGCTCTTCGGCAGCCCGCGGGCGCTCGCCGTGACCGCGGCGGTGATCGGGCTGTTGGGGCTGATCCCGGGCATGCCCAACTTCGCCTTCCTCACGCTCGCCGCGGTCATCGGCGCGGCGGCCTACTGGTTGTACTGGCGCGGCGCCGCGGCCGCCGCCGAGGCCGCCGCCGCGGCCGCCCCGCAGGCGGAGCCCGCCGAGCCGCGCGATCTGAGCTGGGACGATGTACAGCCGGTCGACCTCATCGGACTCGAAGTCGGCTATCGCCTGATTCCCCTGGTGGACAAGAATCAGGGCGGGCAGCTCATGAGCCGCATCAAGGGGGTACGCAAGAAGCTCTCGCAGGAACTCGGATTCCTGGTACAGCCGGTGCACATCCGCGACGATCTGGAGCTGGCCCCCAACGCCTACCGGATCAGCCTGCTCGGGGTCCCGGTGGGCGAGTCCGTCGTCTATCCGGAGCGGGAGCTGGCGATCAATCCGGGGCAGGTGTTCGGGACCTTGCAGGGGATCCCGGCGAAGGACCCGGCGTTCGGCCTGGAGGCGGTCTGGATCGAGCCCGGGCAGCGCGACGAGGCGCAGGCCATGGGGTACACGGTGGTCGATGCCGGCACCGTCATCGCCACCCACCTCAGCCAGGTCATCCAGGACCACGCCCACGAACTGCTCGGTCACGAGGAGGTCCAGCAACTCCTCGACCTGCTGGCGCGCACCCAGCCCAAGCTGGTCGAGGACCTGGTGCCGAAGACGCTGCCGCTGGGGGTGGTGCTCAAGGTGCTGCAGAACCTGCTCGCCGAGCGCATCCCGATCCGCGACATGCGCACGATTGCCGAAACGCTGGCGGCCCATGCGCCGCAAAGTCAAGACCCCGGCGTGTTGACGACCGCCGTACGGACCGCGCTGGGGCGGCTGATTGTCCAGCATATCAATGGGATGAGCGGCGAGCTCCCGGTCATCACGCTGGATCCGGCACTGGAACAGATATTGCACCAATCGCTCCAGGCGAGTGGCGAGGGCGGGGGTGGCATGGAACCGGGACTGGCGGAGCGGCTGCACGGCTCCCTGGCGCAGGCGGCGCAACGGCAGGAGGTCAACGGACAGCCGGCGGTACTGCTGGTGCCGCCGCAACTGCGGCCCTGGCTGGCGCGCTGGCTGCGCCACACCATCCCCGGGCTCAATGTGCTGGCCTATAACGAGGTGCCGGACAACCGCCGGATCCGGGTGCTGGCCACGGTGGGTCAGGCGTGAGCCGGCCGGGCCCCGCCCGGGTCCGCGGGTCGGGTGAGAAGAGGCGTCCACGATGAAGATCAAGCGTTATTTCGCGCCGGAGCTGCGCCAGGCGATCCGTCAGGTGCGCGAGGAGCAGGGGCCGGAGGCGGTGATCCTCTCCAACCGCCGGGTCTCCGGGGGAGTCGAGATCATCGCCGCGGTGGATTACGACGAAACGCTTCTGGATCAGGCGGTTGGTTCCCCGCCCGGCGGGGCCGCGGATGGCGGTGCCCGCCCCGCAGGGATGGGCGCCGATGCGGCCGGGGATGCGCCCGAACCGCCGTTGACGGGGGCCGGTTCCGGTGCGCCCGGCGCGAACATCTGGTCGCAGGAGCCGACGCTGGTCGAGATGCAGCGCGAACTGCGCTTCCTGCGTGACCTCCTCGAAGATCAACTCTCCAGTCTCGCCTGGGGCGAGATGGCCCGGCGCCAGCCCGTGCGTGCGCGGCTGCTCCGGCGCCTCGGCGACCTCGGACTCGACAGCGACCTGGCGCAGTCCCTGGTCGGCGAGCCGGGGCTCGACCAGGACTTCCCGCGCGCCTGGCGCGGGGCGCTGGAGCGCCTGTGCCGCCGGGTCCCCGTGGTCAGCGACGATATTTTGACGCGAGGTGGGGTACTCGCCCTGGTCGGCCCGACCGGGGTCGGCAAGACCACCATGGTGGCCAAGCTCGCCGCGCGGTTTGTCCTGCGCCACGGGCGCCGGCACCTGGCGCTCGTGACCACGGACAGCTACCGCATCGGGGCGCAGGAGCAGTTGCGCGCCTACGGGCGTATCCTCGGGGCGCCCGTCTACGCGGCCGCCGACGAGGGCGAGCTCCGCTCCGTGCTCCATGAACTGCAGGACCGGCGCCTGGTGCTGGTGGACACCGCCGGTATGAGTCAGCGGGATCTGCGCCTCTCGGAGCAGTTCGCCACGCTCCACGGCGGGGATCCGCGCATCCAGACCTACCTGGTGCTGTCGGCGACCACGCAGCGCGCGGTCCTCGACGAGGTCGCGCGCGCCTTCCGCGGTGTCCCGCTGGCCGGCGGGATCCTCACCAAGGTCGATGAGACGGCGAGCCTCGGGGGCGCGCTGTCGGTGGCGATCCGCCAGGGCCTGCCGCTGGCCTTCGTCGGCGACGGACAACGCGTCCCGGAGGACATCCAGCCGGCGCGTGCGGCGGTGCTCGTGGCGCGCGCGGCCAAGCTCCTCGAGGCGACGGCGCCGCGCGAGGCGGCCCCGGCGGCCCAGGCCCAGGGAGGGGTACCGGCGCATGCTCATGTCTGAGTGCAGGGTCGACCAGGCCGCGGGCCTGCGGCGCATGGCCGAACCGCGCCCGGTGCGGGTGGTGGCGGTCACCAGCGGCAAGGGAGGGGTGGGCAAGACCAACGTCTCGGTCAACCTGGCGGTCGCACTGGCGGGCGCCGGGCGCTCGGTGATGCTGCTCGACGCCGATCTGGGCCTGGCCAACGTGGACGTCCTCCTCGGGCTGCAGCCGAGCGGCAACCTCGCCCACGTCCTCGACGGCCACCGCACGCTGGAGGAGGTGATCGTTCCCGGTCCCTGCGGCGTGCGCATCATCCCGGCGACCTCGGGCGTGAAGCACATGACCGAGCTGAGCCCGGCCGAGCACGCCGGCCTCATCCACGCCTTCAGCGAGCTGAGCGACCGCCTCGACGTGCTTCTGATCGACACGGCGGCCGGAATCTCGGAGAGCGTGGTGAGCTTCACGCGCGCCGCGCAGGAGGTGATCGTGGTGGTCTGCGACGAGCCCGCCTCGATCACCGACGCCTATGCGCTGATCAAGCTCCTGAGCCGGGAGTACGGCATCCCGCGCTTTCACGTCCTGGCCAATATGGTCGGCGGGGCGCAGGAGGGGCGCGAGCTGTTCAACAAGATCACCCGGGTCACGAACCGCTTCCTCGACGTGACCCTGGACTTTCTCGGGGCCGTCCCCCACGACGAGTATCTGCGCCGCGCGGTGCAGAAGCAGCGCGCCGTGGTCGAGGCCTTTCCGCGCAGCCGCGCGGCGCAGGCATTCAAGAATCTGGCTCAACGGGCCGATAGATGGCCGGTACCGACGGTCGCAGGCGGGCACCTGGAGTTCTTCGTCGAGCGTCTGATCCGTTCCGGCTGCAATGACAGGGAGTTGCCGCCATGAACGGACTAGCCATGTACGTCACCGTGAAGGAGAACGGGCAAGAGGAACTGGTCGGCCAGTATGCGCCGCTGGTCAAGCGCATCGCCTACCACCTGATCAGCCGCCTGCCGCCGAGCGTCCAGGCGGAGGACCTGATCCAGGCGGGGATGATCGGGCTGCTCGAGGCCTCGCGCCACTACGACCCGACGCAGGGCGCGAGCTTCGAGACCTACGCGGGCATCCGCATACGCGGCGCGATGCTCGACGAGATCCGCAAGACCGACTGGACGCCGCGCTCGGTCCACCGCAAGGCGCGCATGGTCGCCGAGGTCGTGCGCGAGATCGAGAACCGCAAGGGTCGTGACGCCCGCGACAAGGAGGTCGCCGAGGCCATGGACATTTCACTGGAGGAGTATCACCAGATTCTGATGGACGCGACCGGCTGCCGGCTGTTCAGCTTCGACGACCTCGAGGGCGGGGGCGACGAACCCGAAGGCGGGATCGGTTCGGGATCGACCCCGATGGACTATCTGCAGCAGCAGGACTTCAAACGCGCGCTGGCCGAGGCGATCGCCACGCTGCCGGAGCGCGAGCGGCTTGTGATGGCGCTCTACTACGACGAGGAGCTCAACCTGCGTGAGATCGGCGAGGTGCTCGGGGTCAGCGAGTCGCGCGTGTGCCAGATCCACGGCCAGGCGCTGCTGCGCCTGCGGGGGCGCATGAACGGATGGCTCGCGGAGCAATGAGAGGGAAGACCAGCAGTCGCGGTCGGGGGGCGCGCCGCGCCTGCGGGCCGCGCGTTCCGGGGTGGCGGCCATGTTGAACAAGGACATGAAGATTCTCATCGTGGACGACTTTTCCACGATGCGCAGGATCATCAAAAACCTCCTGCGAGACCTGGGATTCAACAACACCGCCGAGGCCGACGACGGCAAGACCGCGCTGCCGCAACTGCAGACCGGCAAGTTCGATTTTCTGATCACCGACTGGAACATGCCCGGCATGACCGGCCTCGACCTGCTCAAGGCGGTGCGCTCCGACGCCAAACTCGCCAAGCTGCCGGTGCTGATGGTGACCGCGGAGGCCAAACGCGATCAGATCGTCGAGGCGGCCAACGCGGGCATCAACGGCTATATCGTCAAGCCGTTCAACGCGGTGACCCTGAAGGAGAAGATCGACAAGATCTTCGAGCGGCTGGAGGCCAACGCCTAACGCGGCGGACCGGAAATCCGGGCGGCGTCTGCGTGAAGTGCCTGGCGCCCGCGGGCGCGGCGGGGGGTGGCAACGGGCAGGGGGTATGAACGATGGCGAGACGTTCGCCGCGAAAGAAAACCGAGGAATCACCGCTGCTCCTTGCGGCGCGCGACCTGCTGGCCCGGGTCGAGGCGGGCGACGAGCCCGGGACCGCCCGGGCGCTCGAGCAGCTCACCCAACTGCGCGGCGACACCCTGTTCGAGGAACTCGGCAAGCTCACGCGCCAGCTCCACGAGGCGCTGAACAGCTTCCGCAGTGACGCACGCCTGATGGACATCGCCGCGCGCGAGATGCCCGACGCCAAGGACCGGCTCAGCTATGTGATCTCCATGACCGAGGACGCCGCGCACCGCACGCTGACCGCGGTGGAGGGGCGCATCCCGGTGGTCGGCGACCTGCAGCGGCGGGCCGCAGACCTGCACGGGCGCTGGACCCATTTCCGGCAGCGGCGCATGGACCTCGACACCTTCCGCGGTCTGAGCGAGGAGCTCGACGGTTTTCTCCTGCACACCGGCCGGGAGATGGAGCGCACCCATGCGGAGTTGACCGAGGTGCTGATGGCGCAGGAGTTTCAGGACCTCACCGGGCAGATCCTGCGGCGCGTGATCGCGCTGGTGCAGGAGGTCGAGGCCCACCTCGTCGACCTGGTGCGCCTCTCCGGCCAGCGTCGCGAGGAGCCTGCGCCGGCGCCGGTCGACCCGACCGCCCCCACGGGTCCCGCCGTCCCCGGGCGCGACGAGGCCGGGGTGGTTTCGGGGCAGGACGATGTCGATGATCTGCTCTCGAGCCTTGGGTTCTAAGCCGGTGAACGCGGTCGCGCGGATGCGCAGCGGCGGCCGGCGCCGGTGCGCGTGGCGGCCGTGAGGCGGGCATGTCCGGGGCCGAAGACGACATCCTGCAGGACTTCCTGGTCGAAGCGGGCGAGCTGCTGGAACAGCTCGGCGAGCAACTCGTCGAACTCGAGCACCGCCCGGACGACCGGGATCTTCTGAACGCGGTCTTCCGCGGATTCCACACGGTCAAGGGCGGTGCCGGTTTCCTGAATCTCACGCCGCTGGTGGAGGTGTGCCACCGGGCGGAGGATGTCTTCAACCTCCTGCGCCAGGGCGAGCGCACCGTGGACGCAGCGCTGATGGACACCGTGCTGCGCGTGCTCGACAGCGTCAACGCCATGTTCGCCGAGGTGCGTGCGGGACAGCCGCCCACCCCCGCCGACGAGGGGCTCCTGCGGGCGCTCGAGCGCTTCGCGGCGAACCCGCCCGGGGAGGAGGGGGGCGCCGCGCAGGGGCCCGATGCGGGGGCGCCGGCGCAGGCGGCGGACCCGCCGGAGACCGCGGACGCGGCTGTACCGCCGGCGCCCGCCGCCGACGCGGAGTTCGACATGATCCGCGACGCCCTCGGCGGTGCCCCGCCCGCGGTGGCCGCGGGCGGCGGCGATACCATGACCGACGCGGAGTTCGAGGCGCTGCTCGACCGCCTGCAGGGGTCGGAACCGCACGCCGAAGGGGAGCCCGCGCCGGGACCGGCCGCGGAAGAGGCGCCGGCCGGCCCGGGGAGCGCCGATACCATCAGCGACGACGAGTTCGAGTCGCTGCTCGACGACCTCTACGGAGCCGGGCATGCGCCGGGCGCAACGCCCGCCGCCGCGCCGGCCGCTCCGGCCCCGCCCCCGGCCCCCACGCGACCGGCGGTCCCGGCCGCCCCGGCCGCGGCCGCGTCCGGGAGCCCGACGGCGGCGGGCGCCCCGAAAGCGACGGCGAGCGCGTCACCGGCCGCGGAGTCCACGATCCGCGTCGACACGCGGCGCCTGGACGACATCATGAACCTGGTCGGCGAGCTGGTGCTGGTGCGCAACCGGCTCGAGACCCTCAAGGCCACGCTCCCGGACGGGGAGATCGCCAAGGCGGTGGGCAATCTCGGGCTGGTGACCGCCGACCTGCAGACGGCGGTCATGAAGACGCGGATGCAGCCGGTACGCAAGGTGTTCGGGCGCTTCCCGCGCGTGGTCCGCGACCTGGCGCGCTCGCTCGACAAGGAGGTGCACCTGGAGATGATGGGCGAGGACACCGACCTCGACAAAAATCTGGTCGAGGCCCTCGCCGATCCGCTGGTGCACCTGGTGCGCAACGCAGTCGATCACGGCATCGAGCCTCCCGACGCGCGCGAGGCGGCCGGTAAGCCGCGCGCCGGGACGGTCGTCCTGTCCGCCGCGCAGGAGGGCGATCATATCCTGCTGACGATCGAGGATGACGGCGCGGGGATGGATCCGCAACGGCTGCGTGCCAAGGCCGTGGAGAAGGGGGTGATGGACGAGGAGGCCGCCGCGCGGCTGAGCGATCGCGACGCCTTCGACCTGATCTTCGCGCCGGGGTTCTCGACCAAGTCCGAGATCTCCGACATCTCCGGACGCGGCGTCGGCATGGACGTGGTCAAGACGCGTATCGCGCAGCTCAACGGCTCGATCGAGGTCGACTCGCGGCCCGGGATGGGGACCACCCTGCGGATCAAGGTGCCGCTGACGCTGGCGATCCTTCCCACGCTGATGGTGGTGCTGGGGCGGCAGGTGTTCGCCCTGCCGCTGGCGAGCGTGAGCGAGATCTTCGATCTCGACGCCGCGCGCACGAACGTGGTCGACGGGCGCGAGGTCATCCTGAGCCGCGGCCGGGCCCTGCCGCTGTTCCACCTGCGCCGCTGGCTGGTGCGCGACGGCGCGCCGGACGCCGCGGAGACGCCTTCGGTGGTGGTCGTGCATGTGGGCAACCAGCGGATCGGGTTCGTGGTCGACCGCCTGGTCGGGCAGGAGGAGGTGGTGATCAAACCGCTCGGTGCCCTGGTCCAGGGCGTCGCCGGACTGGCCGGCGCGACCATCACCGGCGACGGCAAGATCGCGCTCATACTGGATGTGCCGAGCCTGCTAAAGGCCTACGCCCACCGCCGCTAACAAGTTGACGGCAGGGAACCGAGCGGCATGAGCGAAACCGGCATCAAGGCGGACGACCCGCGCGGCCCCGAGGCGCGGCGGCGCCCGGCGGTGCGTGTGCTGGTCGTGGACGACTCGGGGTTTTTCCGCCGGCGGGTATGCGAGATCCTCGGCGACGATCCCAACATCGAGGTCGTCGGCAGCGCGCGCAACGGGCTCGAGGCGATCGAGCAGGTCGAGCGCCTGCGCCCCGATGTGGTCACCATGGACATCGAGATGCCGGTGCTCGACGGGATCAGCGCGGTGCGCCGGATCATGGCCTCGCATCCGACGCCGGTGTTGATGTTCTCCTCGCTGACCTACGAGGGCGCGCGCGCCACGCTCGACGCCCTCGAGGCGGGTGCCCTCGATTTCCTGCCCAAGCGTCTGGAGGATATCGCCCGCGACCGCGAGGAGGCCAACCGCGTGCTGCGCGCCCGCGTCCATGCCCTCGGATGCCGCGGCGCGCGGCCGGGCGTCTCCGCACCGCGCAGCACCGCGCCGATCCCCGCGCCGCCCGCGGCGCCGCGCCCGCGCGCCGTCGCAGCGCGGCATCAGGCGGTGGTGATCGGCACCTCGACCGGCGGGCCCGCGGCGCTGCAGCGCGTCCTGCCGCAACTGCGGGCGGGATACCCGGTCCCGATCCTGCTGGTCCAGCACATGCCCGCGGCCTTCACCCCGGCCTTCGCCGAACGCCTCGATCAGCTCTGCGCGATCCGGGTGAAGGAGGCCGAAGACGGGGAGGCGGTGGCGGCGGGGACCGCCTACCTCGCCCCGGGCGGGCGGCAGATGCTGATGGAGCGGCGCCCCGGCGGGGTGCACCTGCGCATCGCGGACAGCCGCCCGGAGGTCACCTACCGCCCGTCGGTGGACGTGAGCTTCGCCTCGGCGGCACGCGCCTGGCCCGGGGGGGTGCTCGGGGTCGTTCTCACCGGGATGGGCGCGGACGGGCGCGAGGGCGCACGCCTGCTCAAGGCCGGGGGCAGCCGGGTCTGGGCCCAGGACGAGCGCAGCAGCGTCGTCTACGGAATGCCGCAGGCGGTCGCCCCCATCGCGGATCGCATCCTGTCGCTGGACGAGATCGGGGCGGGCCTCGCCCGCGAGTGCTGACCGATGGATCTGCTCAGCATCATCGGAGTGGTGCTCGCCCTGGGGTCCGTCCTCGGCGGCAACATGATCGAAGGCGGGCACATCGGCTCGCTGCTGCAGCTCACCGCATTCATCATCGTCATCGGCGGCACCACCGGTGCGGTGATGCTGCAGACCCCGCTGCCGATCTTCGTGCGCGCGCTCAAGATGGTCGTCTGGGTGGTGCTCCCGCCGCGCCAGAGTCCCGAGCAGTCGATCGAGAAGATCGTCTCCTGGAGCAACATCGCGCGCAAGGAGGGACTGCTCGGCCTCGAGAGCATGGCCGAGACCGAGGAGGATCTGTTCGCGCGCAAGGGTCTGCAGCTCCTCGTCGACGGCAGTGAGCCCGAGGCCATCCGCGGCATTCTCGAGGTCGAGCTGGGTGCGAAGGAGCATACGGCGCTGCAGGCGGCCAAGGTCTTCGAGGCGATGGGCGGCTACAGCCCGACGGTGGGCATCATCGGCGCGGTGATGGGACTCATCCACGTGATGCAGAACCTGGCCGACCCGAGCAAGCTCGGCGAGGGCATCGCGACCGCGTTCGTGGCGACGATCTACGGCGTCGGCTCGGCGAACCTGTTCATGTTGCCCATATCCAACAAGCTCAAGGGTCTGGTCCAGAAGGAGACGCAGTTTCGCGAGATGGTCATCGAGGGGATCATCGCCATTGCCGAGGGCGAGAATCCGCGCAACATCGAGACCAAGCTGCAGGGCTATCTGCACTGAGCCCGCGGCGGTCCGGAGGCGGCAATGGCACGCAAGCAGAAACACGAGGAACACGAGAATCTCGAGCGCTGGCTGGTCTCCTACGCGGATTTCATCACCCTGCTGTTCGCATTCTTCGTCGTGATGTATTCGATCTCCTCCGTCAACGAGGGCAAGTACCGCGTGCTCTCCGACGCCCTGGTCGCGGCGTTCCGCTCGACGCCGCGCAGCATGGAGCCGATCCAGATCGGGCGCATCGCCAAGGCGCCGGTGAACGCGCGCAACCAGATGCTGAACAAACCGGCCGTGCTCTCGGCGCCGGTGACGACGCCGATCACGCTGCCGCCGACCGGGCCGATCCCGTCGCCGGTACGCCGCCCGCTGCCGGTCGGCGGCGGCGCCCCTGCGCCCGTGCACTCGGGCGAGCAGCCCCAAACGCCCCCCCGAACGCATCCCGGTGCCCGGGCACCGGCCGGGCCGGCGGCGGGCAAGTCGGGGCACGGACCCGAGGCGCTGGTCAAGATCGCCGCCGCCCTCGAGCGCAGTCTCGCACCCCTCGTCAAGGAGGGGCTGATCCGCGTGCGCCGGCACGAACTCTGGGTGGAGGTCGAGATCCGCACCAAGATCCTGTTCCCCAGCGGCAGCGCCGGGCTCGCCCCGGCGGCGGCCCCGGTGCTTGAGCGCATCGCCCGCATCCTCAAGCCGTTCCCCAATGCGATCCACGTCGAGGGCTTTACCGACAACGTCCCTATCCACACCGTCGCCTTCCCGTCCAACTGGGAGCTGTCGGCTGCGCGCGCGGCCAGTGTCGTGCACCTGTTCATGAAGGACGGCATCGACCCGCACCGGATGGCGGCGATCGGCTATGGCCAGTATCGGCCGGTGGCGAGCAATGCCACCGCCGCGGGCCGCGCGCGCAACCGCCGCGTCGTGCTCGTCGTCCTCGCCGGCACCGATACGCGCACTCTGCTCGACAGTGCGGCCCTGAGGGAGCTCGCCGGGGTCGGGTCCGGTGCGCAACGGCGCACTCCCGCCGCCGCCCGGTCGCCAGCGGCGCCGGTCGCGCATCCCCGCGGGGGGACCCCCCGGTGAGGGTCTGGGCGTCCGCCAACCAGAAGGGCGGGGTCGGCAAGACCACCACCGTCGCCTGCCTCGGCGGCCTGCTCGCGGAGTCCGGCCGGCGCACGCTGCTGGTCGACCTCGATCCCCACGGTTCGCTGACCGGTTATCTGGGGCACGACCCGGAGGGTGGCGAGGGCGGTGTCTATGCGCTCTTCCAGGCCGCTGCCGAGGGACGGGTGGGGGACGCGGCCGCGGGCGTGGTCGCGACCGGGGCCGACGGACTGTGGCTGCTTCCGGCGCGCACCGCCCTGGCGACCCTGGATCGCCAGTTCGGGACCCGCGAGGGGATGGGGCTGGTGATCGCGCGTGCGCTGGCGGGGCTGACCGCCCGTTTCGATTTTGTCCTCATCGACTGCCCGCCGATGCTCGGGCTCCTCATGGTCAACGCCCTCGCCGCCTGCGAGCGGGTCCTGGTGCCGGTGCAGACCGAATATCTGGCGCTGCAGGGCCTGGACCGGATGATGCGCACCCTGGCGATGGTCACGCGCGCGCGCCCGCAGCCCTTGCCCGCCCTGATCGTGCCGACCCTCTTCGACCGGCGCACCCGCGCCTCGCCCGAGAGCCTGCGGCGGCTCCGGGCGCGCTATCCGCAGCAGACCTGGCGTTCCGTGATCCCGGTGGACACCCGCTTCCGGGAGGCCACGCGCGCCGGGCTGCCGCCCTCGGCGGCCTATCCGCAGGCCCGTGGGGTACAGGCCTATCGGGAACTGCTCGCCGACCTGCTCGGGCCCGGTGAAACGCGGGAACCCGATGCGGCCGGCGCTACTGGCACGGATCCTGCTAATCAATCTTCAGAGTCAAGGGGATGCCCGCCTGCGGGGCCTGTGCGTCAAGATTCCGGCGCAGCGGCGGCCGCTGCGGGACGGGAACCGAACACCGGGAGACGAGCATGAACCAGCCGGCCCAGGCCGAAGACGCGGCGATCCGTTGGGTGACCTTCCATATGGGCGAGGAGACCTACGGGATCAACGTCATGCAGGTCCAGGAGGTGCTCCGATATACGGAGATCGCGCCCGTGCCCGGGGCCCCCGATTACGTGCTGGGGATCATCAATCTGCGCGGCAACGTCGTGACCGTGATCGATACGCGCGCGCGCTTCGGGCTGCCGCCCCGCGAGGTCGACGACGCCACGCGCATCGTCATCATCGAGGGCGACGCGGGCGGGGCCAAGGGGCAGGTCGTGGGGATACTGGTCGACCGCGTGTCGGAGGTGATGGATCTGCCGATGTCCGCGGTGGAGCCGGCGCCCAACGTCGGCAACGACGAGGGGGCACGGTTCATTCAGGGCGTCGCGAGCCGCGAGGGCCGTCTGCTGATCCTGGTCGATCTCAACAAGCTCCTGACCGACGGCGAGTGGAACGAGGTGGGTGCGCTCTGAGATCGATCGCGGGGCGTGCACGGCAGTGGTGAGCGTATGGCCGAAACCGGGGACATCCCTCCGCTCTCGCCGGTCTTTCCGGGCCGCCCGGGCGATCGCCCCGGCGCGCGCCGGCGGCCGCCGCCGCGGCCTGCGCCGCCCAAGCGCCCGCCGCCGCCGCGCGAGGGCGATGACGAGGAGGACGGACCGCATGTCGACGACTACGCCTGACGGGTGGCACCCGTGAATATCGCGATCGGGACCGCGACGACGATCGCCGCCGCGGCCGGCGTGGCGCTGGCGGCGCTGGCGCTGTGGGTCGCGCTGCTGGCACGCCGGCTCGCGCGCCTGCGGGGCGTCGTGGCGGCGGTGCGTGCCGACGCGGAATCCCTCTGCGCCGGCGCCAACGGCATCGACGCGCGGCAGAACCGGCTCGAGGCCGCGCTGCGCGCGCTCAGCGGCAAGCTGGAGCTGGTCGAGCTGCGCGACCCCGGCGAGCGCCCCTACACCCAGGCCATCCGCATGGTCCATCAGGGCGCCGGTTGTGAGGAACTGGTCCGCAACTGCGGGCTCGCGCGCGGCGAGGCGGAGCTGATCGTGATGCTGCACCGCGTCGACAAGGCGAGCTGACGCCGCGGGCCCGCCTCAGCCGTTCGCCACCAGTTCGCGTGCCGGTGCGCCGATGAAGTAGCCCTGGGCGTAGTCCACGCCCATCCGCCGCAGCAGTTCCAGCGTCTCGCGGTTCTCCACGAATTCGGCCACGGTCTGTTTCCCCAGCGTGTGCGCCACCGCCACCATCGACTCCACCAGGACGCGGTCGACGGGGTCCCGCGTGAGGTTGCTCACGAAGGTGCCGTCGATCTTGAGCAGGTCGACGGGAAACTGCTTGAGGTAGCCGTAGGAGTTGAATCCGGAGCCGAAGTCGTCGAGCGCGAAGCGGCAGCCGAGCGCGCGCAGGCGCTGGAGCATCTCGCGCGTGCGCGGCGGATCGGCGATCGCGGCGGTCTCGGTGATCTCGAAGGTGATGCGCTGTGCGTTGACGCCGGTCTCGCGCAGGCGCTGGCGCACCAGTCCGAGCAGGCCGGGGTCCTGGAAGGCGTGCCCGGAGAGATTGACGTGCAGCGCGATCTCCTCGGGCAGGGTGCGCAGCAGCTCGGTGGCCTCGCGCAGCACCCAGCGGTCGATCTCGCGGATCAGGCCCATGCGTTCGGCCACCGCCACGAACTCGGCCGGTTCCAGCAGCTCTCCGCGCTGACCTTCCATGCGCAGCAGGACCTCGTAGTGATTGATGCGCCCGTCGCGCAGTCCCTGGACCGGTTGGAACAGCAGCTGAAAGCCGCGGTTGGCGAGCGCTTCGCGGATCAGGGGGACCCAGTAGGCGTTGCTGCGCAACTGGTGCAGGGTGTGGCGGTCGTCGAGGGCGAACACATGCACCTGGTTGCGGCCGCGGCTCTTGGCGATGAAGCAGGCTTGATCGGCGCGGCCCAGGATCTCCCCGGTGCTGGTGATGCGCCCGGGCTCGACCATCACGACGCCGATGCTGGCGCTGACGTGGTAGCCGCGGGTGTCCGATGAAAAGCGCAGCTCGTCGACGGCGCGGCGCAAGGCCTCGGCGCGCGCGCGGGCCTGCGCCGGATCGGTCGCGCGCAGGAGGATTGCGAAGTCGTCCGAGCCGATGCGCGCCAGCAGATCGGCGGCGTGCAGCTCGGGGCGCAGGGCTTCGGCGACCGCGATCAGCATGCGGTCGCCCACGGCGTGGCCTTCGGTGTCGTTGACCACCTTGAAGTGGTCCAGGTCGAGGTAGAGCAGGGCGGCGGTCTCGCGCCGGTAGCGGGCGTCGAGGACCGCCTGGTCCAGGGCCTGCTCGAGGCCGCGGCGGTTGGCGGTCCCGGTGAGGGCGTCGTGATCGAGCAGGTATTCCAGCCGCGCCTCCATGATTTTGCGCCCCGCCAGCTCCTCCATCAGCGCGCGCTCGCGGCTGTGGCGCAGATCGCGTTCGTGCTTCAGGGACAGTGCCCAGAGAAGGCGCGAGAACAGCTCCGAGGGTCGCAGCGGTGCGAACAGGACGTCGTCGGCGCCGGCGGCGTCCGCGTCGCCGAGCGTCCGGCGCGGGTCGCCCGCCGCTTCGGCGACCAGGATCACGGGGACCTCGCGCCACGCGCGATGGCTGCGGATGCCCCGGCACAGTCCGACCCCGTCCTGATCGGACAGGTGGGAGCCGACGATCACCACGTCCACCGAGCCGTTGAGGCTGTGTTCGCGACGGCGCAGGAACTCGATCGCCGCACCGGCCGTGGTGACGGTGCTCACGTTGACGAAGCCGCCGCGCGTGAGCAGGGTCGAGATCGCCGCCGGTGCCGCATCGGCGACCAGGATGCGCATGCGCTTGGTCCGGGTCAGGTCCCGGGTCGACGGTGTCCCGCCGGGTTCTGGTTCTTTAGGATCCGAATCGGGTACCACGTGGCTTCCCCCGGACGGGCCGTTCCGGGCCCGCCCACACCATTTCGCCCGTTCCGACGGATACTTGAGGGCGAAGCCGCGGTCCGGTCTCAAGTCCGCCCGGGATCGTGGCCGGGGGGTGCGCGCCCGGCGAGAAAGTAGGCGAAGGCCAGGACCTCGGCGACCGCGACGTAGAGTTCCGGCGGAACCTCCTCCCCCAGCGGCACCTGAGCGAGCGCCGCCGCCAGCTCCGGCTCCTCGCGCAACGGGATCCCGCGTTCGCGGGCGATCCGCTCGATCCGTGCGGCGAGGTCCCCGCGCCCGGCCGCGGTGACCCGGGGGGCGTCGCGGCCGTCGTAGCGCAGCGCGACCGCCAGGTCGGACGGCTCGTTCCGTCTCCCTCCGCTCATGCCTCGAGATCCACCAGGGGTGCCCCGGGCAGGGACGGGGCGGGGCGCGGTCCGTGTCCGCGGTGGCACTCCAGGCGCCCGACCTTGAGGCCCGCCGCGCGCAGCCGGTCCCGGAGCTGCGGGAGGTGGCGGCAGGCCGCCGCGTGGGTCGGCGCCCGTTCCGACCACAGCGTGGCGTCGATGCCGCCCGCATCGAGGCGGATGCGTGCCTGCAGCGGTCCGAGCCGGGGCAGATCGAGGTGCAACAGGACCGACCAGGCGCGGGTCGCCGTGCGTTGCGGACGGTCGCCCGCTTCCGCGTCGATCCGCAGCTCCACGACATGGGGTTCCGTTCCGAATACGGGGATCAGGACATTCCAGTGCGTGCCGCTCTGGCGCTGGGGCAGCGACGCGATCTGGTGGAGCTGCAAGCGCGCGAGCGCCGCCTCCGCCGCGCCGCGCAGGAGGCCGCCGGGGGTCGCGGTGTCCGGCGACGGAGAGCCGGCGTCGGGTCGGGCGGAGGGGCCGGCTCTCGACTCCAGCGCCGCCAGCAGGCGCCAGAGCGCGGCCTTGAGATCGCCCGCGAGCGCGGCCGCATCGGCGCCGGCGAGCAGCCGCGCCTCCAGGAACAGGCCGGAATCGAGGACGGCCGCGCGCAGGGTGTCGGCTTGGGTGAGTTCGGCGGGGCCGCGCAACGCGCCCAGCAGCGCCGCCGCCTCGGCCGGCGGCGCGGGGGCGGTCCGGGAGGCGGCGGCGATGAGGCGTTCCAGCAGCGGTTCGAGTGCTCCGGCCTGCGGCAGACTCGCCCGCAGGGCGGCGGCGACGTCCGCGGCGGGTCCTTCCGCCGCGGGCAGGAGCAGCTTCAGGACCGGCATCAGGCCCAGCGTCTCGACGCGCAACCGCAGCACCGTCCCCGGTACGAGCGGCGGCAGCCCGCGCCCGGCGGCGCGGATCAGGCGCCCCCCCAGACGCAGCGTCAGGGCATCGGCGCCGTGGGTCTCGACCAGCACCGCGCGGAGAGTGCCGCCGACGCGCCAGCCTCGTGTCCAGCCGCCGCCGTCGACGCGCAGCGAGAGGGAGGGATCGGCGGAGGGAATGCGCATCGGACGATCGTGGCCGGGCACCTGAATGCGGGTGCCTTCGATCGGAAATCGGCACGGTTCCTGCATCCCTTTAGGGCGATGAGCGAACCCGACGACAACGGTCGGTCCCCGCGGCCGCTGTGGTACACCCGTCGCGACGGGCGCGTGCGGGGCCCGTTTCCCGAATCGCTGCTGCGGCGTTATGTCCTCCTCGGCCGGGTCGGCGAGGCCGACGAAGTCAGCCGCGACCGGCAGTCGTGGGCGCCCCTGGAGTCGCATCCGGAACTCATTCCCGAACTGGTCACGGCCGCGCGCGACGACGAGGAGGCGCGCGCCCGACTGATGGCGGCCCGGTTGCGGGAGGATGAGCGTGACGTCTCCGACCGGCGCGCCGGCGGTGCCGCCGGCCCGGGGGGTGCGGAGCGCCGCGGCGGTGAACGCCGCGGGCGCGAGCCCGACTGGATGCTCCGCTACCGGCGCCTGCGGGCGCGCACGCGCGCGGAGGGCTCGCCGCAGCGCGCCCGGTGGGGTGTGGTGCTGGGCATCCTCGTTCTCGTCGGCGGACTGTTGTGGTATGCGGCCCTCCGCGGCCCGACGCCCGGGCGGCCGGGGGCACCCGACTGCAGCGCCCCGCCGCGGCCGGGGATCGACTGGAGCTACTGCACGCTCGAGGGTCTGCGCCTGGCCGGCGCGGATCTGCGGCGTGCGAATCTGCGCAGCGCCGATCTGCGCGGCGCCGACCTGTCCGGTGCGCGGCTGGCGGGCGCCGACCTGTCCTATGCCGGTCTGGGGACCGCCGACCTCGCGCGTGCGGACCTCGCGCACGCGCGCCTGGTCGGGACCGGGCTCGGCGGCGCGGACCTCCGCGGTGCCGACCTCGCCGGAAGCAATCTCTCCTACGCGAATCTGCGCGGCGCCCGGCTCGCGGGCGCGCGGCTCGCGGGCGCGAACCTTGATCAGGCCATCTGGACCGACGGGCGCGTCTGTGCGGAAGGCTCGGTTGGCGGGTGTCGCTGAGCGCCCCGTGCCGCGCCCGGGCAACCGGGACTATCGGTCCCGTTCTCCGTGGAAGGACTCGGTCGAGTAACGGTAGACCTTGATCGTGTCGGACCAGTAGTCCGGTGCCAACCCCGCCTTCTGTTTCAGCTCGCGCAGGAACGTCAGCGGATCGGCGATCTGCTCCCAGACGGCGGGCAGGAAAGTGGCGCGGTGGCGGCCGTCCTCCAGGATCACGCCGTCGATGCCGGGGCGCAGGGCGCGCGACAGCGCGCGCTCGTCGGCGGCGGGTACGGGTTCCGCCGCCCCCAGAACGGAGATGTGGATGTCGAGTCCGGAGAACTCCTCGGCGAGCAGGGGATGGAAGCGCGGGTCCTGAAAGGCCGCGGCGTAGGCGTTCTGCGCCACGTCCTGAACCAGCGGCCGCGTCGCCTGCAGCGCACCGATACAACCGCGCAGCTCGCCGCCGTGATGGAGGGTGACGAAGCTCGCACGCGGCTCCTGCAACGCGGCGGAGAACTGGAACGGGTCCACGGTGAGGGGGTGTCCGTATTCGAGGCCGTGGGCGATCGATTCGCGCGCCACCCGCAACAGGGCGCGGTGGTCCTCCCGGCTCAGGGTCGCCCCCTCAGCGGAAGGCATAGGACCCGTATCCCACGACGTGGTCGCGGCCCCCGGCGGTGTCGCCGGAGTTGCGCAGGTCCACGGTCTCGGCGCGCAGGCCGCGCCGCCGCGCCACGGTGAGCAGGCCGTTGATGGGGTCGCGCCCGCAGGCCTGTTCGTAGCCGATCGCCTCCGGCCGCAGCGCCTCGATCGCGCGCGAAGTGGCCGCGTCCATCGCGCGCGCGGTTTCGTAGTCGTGGTAGTGGCTGAGGTCCGAGCTGACCACCGGAAGGGTATGCGGGCCGTCCCACAGGGTCTCGATGATCTCCGCGACCTCGTCCGGTCCGGCCTCGCCGACCACCAGCGGGACGAGGCGGAAACGCCCGAGCACGGTCTGCAGGAACGGGAGATGGACCTCGAGGCTGTGCTCGGCCGCATGGGCGGCGTCGAGCCGCCGCACCTGCGGCAGGCGCGCCAGCGCCTCGACGGCCTCGCGGTCGACGGGGATCTCCCCGAGCGGGGTGGCGAAGGCCGCCGCCGTCGGCACCGCCAGACCGCGGAAGGCGACATGGTGCGAGGGCCCCAGAAGCAGGACGCGCCGCACGTCTCCATGCGCCGGCCCCAGCAGTGCGTAGGCCGAGGCCGCCACCGGTCCGGAGTAGACGTAACCTGCGTGCGGTGCGATCAACGCCGCCGGCGGATCGCCCGCGGACGCCGCCGCGTCCAGGAAACCGCGCACGGTCGCCTCGAGCCGGTCCGGATCCGCCGGATAGAACAGCCCCGCGACTGCGGCAGGTCGCACCCGTGTCTGAACAGCGGCCTCCGTCATTCCGTCCCACCTCCCCGCCCGTGGCTTGAAAACGCACCGGGCCCTACCTATACAGTATAGACATAAACGCGCCCGGCGCGGCGGCGCGTCGGGCCGGCCGGCGGGGAAGCGATGGCACAAGGAGAGGAAACGGCGATTCGACCGGGCCCGGACACGGTCCCCACGCGCCATTGGCACGCCCTGGAGGACGGGCGGGTGCAGTGCGACCTCTGTCCGCGGGAGTGCAGGCTTCACGAGGGGCAGCGCGGGCTGTGCTTCGTGCGCGCCAATCTCGGGGGGCGGGTGGTGCTGACCACCTACGGGCGCTCGAGCGGTTTCTGCGTGGATCCGATCGAAAAGAAGCCGCTCAACCACTTCCTGCCGGGTACCCCGGTGCTCTCGTTCGGTACCGCCGGCTGCAACCTCGCCTGCAAGTTCTGCCAGAACTGGGATATCAGCAAATCACGCGAGATCGACACGCTGGCCGACCGCGCCGAGCCGCACACCCTGGCGCGCGCGGCGCGGGCGCTGGAGTGCCGCAGCGTGGCGTTCACCTACAATGATCCGGTCATCTTCATGGAGTATGCGATCGACGTCGCGGACGCCTGTCACGAGGTCGGCGTGCGTACGGTGGCGGTGACCGCCGGCTACATCTCGCCCGGGCCCCGCGCCGAGTTCTTCGCGCACATGGACGCCGCCAACGTCGATCTGAAGGGATTCAGCGAGCGTTTCTACTGGAAGCTCACGGGGGGGCACCTGGAGCCGGTCCTCGATACGCTGCGCTATATCCGGCGCGAGACCCGGGTATGGCTCGAGATCACCACGCTGCTCATTCCGGGCGCGAACGATTCGGACGCCGAGCTCGAAGCCATGACCGCCTGGATCGCCGAAAACCTCGGTCCGGACGTGCCGCTGCACTTCACCGCCTTCCATCCCGACTGGAAGATGACCGACGTCGCGCCCACCCCGCCGCAGACGCTGACGCGGGCGCGCTGCATCGCGCTGCGCAACGGGCTGCGCTACGTCTATACCGGCAACGTGCACGACGAGGAGGGCGGCAGCACCTACTGCCACCAGTGCGGCACGCGCCTCATCGCGCGCGACTGGTACGTCATCACCGACTGGAACCTTTCGGCCGAGGGCCGTTGCCCCGCATGTGGGACGGCGTGCGCGGGCGTGTTCGAACCGCAGCCGGGCGCCTGGGGGGCGCGGCGCCTGCCGGTGCGGCTCGCCGCCTTCGGGTGAGACGCGCGCGGGCCCGCGCCGGCGGCGCTCAGGCGCCGGTCGCCGGTTTGAGTACGATGCCGGCGAGCGGGGGCAGGGTCAGGCGGATGGAGTAGGGGCGGCCCATCCACGGTACCGCCTCGGCCTCGACGCCGGCGCCGTTGCCGACGTTGCTCCCGCCGTAGTACTCGGAATCGGAATTGTGGATCTCGCGGTAGGCGCCCGGGACCGGCACGCCGAGCCGGTAGTCGCGGCGCACCACCGGCGTGAAGTTGACGACGACCACGACGACCTGGTCCTCACTGCGGCGCAGATAGCTCAGCACCGACTGCGAGGCGTCGTGGCAGTCGATCCATTCGAAGCCGCGGGGCTCGAAGTCGAAGCGGTGCAGCGCGGGCTCCTCGCGGTACATCCGGTTGAGATCTGCGATCAGGCGCTGTACCCCTCCGTGGTTCGGATAATCCAGCAGGTACCAGTCGAGCGGATGTTCGTGGTTCCACTCGCGCCCGTGGGCGAACTCGCTGCCCATGAACAGCAGCTTCTTGCCCGGGTAGGTCGACATGTAAGTATAGAGCAGGCGCAGGTTGGCGAATCGCTGCCACTCGTCTCCCGGCATCTTGTCGAGCATCGAGCGCTTGCCGTGCACCACCTCGTCGTGGGAGAAGGGCAGGACGAAGTTCTCGGTGAAGGCGTAGAGCAGACCGAAGGTGAGCTGGTCGTGGTGGAAATGGCGGTGGATCGGGTCCTTGGTCATGTAGACGAGGGTGTCGTGCATCCAGCCCATGTTCCACTTCATACTGAAGCCGAGCCCCCCGAGCCAGGTCGGACGCGTCACCTGCGGCCAGGCGGTGGATTCCTCAGCGATCATGAGTGTCCCGGGCTGCTGCCCGTGCGTGACCTGGTTGAGCTGGCGCAGGAAATCGATGGCCTCGAGGTTTTCGTTGCCCCCGTAGATGTTCGGGATCCAGTCGCCGGGCTGGCGCGAGTAGTCGAGGTAGAGCATCGACGCGACCGCATCCACGCGCAGCCCGTCGATGTGGAACTCCTGCAACCAGTAGAGCGCGCTCGAGAGCAGGAAGTTGCGCACCTCGTTGCGCCCGTAGTTGAAGATCAGGGTCCCCCAGTCGCGGTGTTCGCCGCGGCGCGGGTCCTCGTGCTCGTAGAGCGCGCTGCCGTCGAAGCGCGCCAGCGCGTAGGCGTCCTTGGGAAAATGCCCCGGGACCCAGTCGAGGAACACCCCGATCCCCTCGCGGTGGCAGCGGTCGACGAAATAGCGGAAGTCGTCGGGTGTCCCGTGGCGGCTGGTGGGGGCGTAGAAGCCGGTCGTCTGGTAGCCCCAGGAGGCGTCCAGCGGGTGCTCGGTCACCGGGAGCAGCTCGATGTGCGTGTAGCCGAGGGATTTGACGTAGTCGACCAGTTCGTGGGCCAGCTCGCGGTAATTGAGAAACCCGCCGTCGTCACGCCGGCGCCACGAACCGAGGTGGGTCTCGTAGACCGACATCGGCGCGTGCAGCCAGTCGCGCTCGCGGCGCGCCTGCATCCAGTCCCCGTCGCCCCACTCGAAGGCCGGTTCCTCCTCGACGATCGCGGCGGTGGCGGGGCGGCGCTCGAAATACCGGCCGTAGGGGTCGGTTTTCAGCACGACCGCACCGGTGTGGCGGTTGCGGATCTCGAATTTGTAGAGGGTGCCCGCCGGGAGCCCCGGAACGAACAGCTCCCACACCCCGGTGGAGCCGCGGATGCGCATCGGGTGGCGGCGTCCGTCCCAGGCGTTGAAGTCGCCCACCACGCTGACGCGCTCGGCGTTCGGAGCCCACACGGCGAAGCGCACGCCGGCGATGCCTTCCACCGTGACCGGGTGCGCACCCAGGATACGGTAGGCGTGCCAATGGCGCCCCTCGCCGAAGAGGTGGAGGTCGAAGTCCGGGATCAGGGGCGGGAAGCAGTACGGATCGAACTGCTCGTGCTGCCCGCCGCCGTTGCGGTCGCGCCAGCCGATTCGGTAGCGGTCGGGGACCGTGCCGGGCGCGCCGCGCCACTCGAAGAGGTCCGTCTCCGGGATCCGCTCCAGGGGTGCGCCGGTCTCGACGATCCACGCCGCCTCGGCCTGGGGCAGGAACGCACGGACGTACTCCGCGCCGTCGCGCTGGTGGCGGCCCAGCACCGCGAAGGGGTCGTGGTGGCGGGCCTGCACGATGCGCCTGAGGTCGTCATCCAGCGGTGCGCTTCCAGCGGTGGAGAGTCGATTCTGCAAGGGCATCGGTTCGGTTGCCGTGACCGGAATTCGGGGATTGATGGTACCATAGCCCGGAATGCGCCGCGGATCCCGGCCGGCAGCGGGCATGGGCATGGCGCCCGGCCGCCGGATTCGCGACGCACCTGCGGGCGATCCACAGCAGCCGCCGAGGACAGGTCCAGGATGAACCTCGCTTCCACCCCGCGTTTCGTCAGCCTTCTGACGCGCGACACCCTCGCGTTGATCCTTGCCGGAGGGCGGGGCTCGCGCCTCAAGCACCTGACGATGTGGCGGGCGAAGCCGGCGGTGCCCTTCGGCGGCAAGTTCCGCATCGTCGACTTCCCGCTGTCCAACTGCATCAATTCCGGGATCCGGCGCATCGGGGTGCTCTCGCAGTACAAGGCCCATTCCCTGATCCAGCACATCCAGAAGGGTTGGGGGTTCCTGCGCGGCGAGTTCGGAGAGTTCGTGGAACTGCTGCCCGCGCAGCAGCGCATCACGACATCCTGGTATGCGGGCACGGCCGATGCGGTCTACCAGAACATCGACATCATCCGCGGACACGATCCGAGCTACGTCCTGATCCTGGCCGGTGACCACATCTACAAGATGGACTACGGCCCGATGATCGCCCACCACGTCGACCGCGGCGCCGATCTCACCGTGGGCTGCATCGAGGTGCCCCTCGAGCGCGCGCGCTCCTTCGGCGTGATGACCGTGGACGGGGACGGGGCCGTCGTGCGCTTCGCCGAGAAGCCCGCCGAACCCGAGCCCATTCCTGACAGACCGGATGTCGCGCTCGCGTCCATGGGGATCTACGTGTTCAACACCGCCTTCCTCTACGAACAGCTCATCCGGGACGCGGATCTGCCCAACTCGACCCATGATTTCGGCAAGGACATCCTGCCGGCGGTGATCAACCGCTATCGCGTCGTCGCCTACCCCTTCCGCGACGTGCAGAGCGGACGCCAGAGCTACTGGCGCGACGTCGGGACGGTCGACGCCTACTGGGAGGCCAACCTGGAGTTGATCGGCGTCACCCCCGAGCTGAACCTCTACGACGAGAACTGGCCGATCTGGACCTACCAGGAGCAGCTTCCGCCGGCGAAGTTCGTCTTCGACAACGACG
Source organism: Gammaproteobacteria bacterium (assembly GCA_027013145.1). GTDB lineage: Bacteria > Pseudomonadota > Gammaproteobacteria > 21-64-14 > 21-64-14 > BMS3Abin12. The sequence goes on from JALUXX010000016.1 coordinate 177,819, forward strand.
ACCGCCGCGGGATGGCCGTCGACACGATGGTATCCGGCGGCTGCTTGATCTCGGGGGCGACGGTGCGTCACTCGCTGCTGTTCTCGAATGTCCAGGTCCACTCCCACGCGCTGGTGCAGGACTCGGTGGTCCTGCCCGATGTCGATATCGGGCGCCGGGCGCGTGTGCGCCGCGCGGTCATCGACCGCGGTTGCCGGATCCCGGAGGGGATGGTGATCGGCGAGGATCCGGAGGAGGACGCGCGGCGGTTCCATGTCACCGAGCGCGGAGTGACGCTGGTGATCCCCGAGATGTTGGGGCAGGTCCGTCACTATGTCCGCTGACGGGCGTCTCAAGGTGGTGCTGTGCTGGCACATGCACCAGCCGCAGTACCGCGATCTGGTGCGCGACTCCTACCAGTTGCCGTGGACCTACCTGCACGCCGTGAAGGACTACGTCGACATGGCGGCCCATCTCGAGGCGGTCCCGGAGGCGCGCGCAGTCGTCAATTTCGCGCCGATTCTGCTGGAGCAGATCGAGGACTATTCGCGGCGCGTGCGGGCGTTTCTCGACGCGGGCGCGCCGATCGGCGATCCGTTGCTGGCGGCCCTCGCGGGGCCGGAGTTGCCGGCGGCGGTCGAGGCGCGCGAGGAGCTGGTCCAGTCCTGCCTGCGCGCCAACCGCACCCGGCTCATCGACCGCTTCCCGGCCTACCAGCGGCTCGCCCGGCTCGCCCAATGCATGGGCGGCCTCGAGCGCAGCGTCGAGTATCTGAGTGATCAGTATCTCGCCGACCTGCTGGTCTGGTACCACCTGGCGTGGATGGGCGAGACGGTGCGGCGCGGGGATACGCGCATCAAGCGGCTGGAGAACAAGGCCGCCGGGTTTACGCTTGCCGACCGGCGGTTGCTGATTTCCGTCATCGGCGAGCAACTCGCCGGGGTCATCGGACGCTATCGCTCGCTCGCGGAGCGCGGCCAGGTGGAGCTGTCGGTGAGCCCCTACGCACACCCCATCGTGCCGTTGATGCTCGACATCGGCTGCGCGCGCGAGGCCATGCCCGACGCTCCGCTGCCCATGCTCGAGGCCTACCCCGGTGGGAAGGAACGTGCGCGCTGGCACGTACGCGCGGGGATCGAGACCTTCGAGCGCCACTTCGGCCGGCTGCCCGCGGGGTGCTGGCCCTCCGAGGGCGGCGTGAGCGAGGCGACGCTGCGGCTGCTCGAGGATCACGGTTTCCGCTGGGCCGCCAGCGGTCAGGGCGTGCTCACCAACAGCCTGCAGGGCGGCGGCGCGATTCCCGGAGTGCACCGCCCGTACCGCCTCAAGGGTTCGCGGCTGGCGGCGTTTTTCCGCGACGACGGCCTATCCGACCTCATCGGTTTCACCTACTCGGACTGGCACGCCGACGACGCGGTCGCCAACTTGGTGCATCACCTGGAGGGGATCGCCGCCGCCCAGTCGGGACGCCCCGAGGCGGTGGTGTCGATCATCCTCGACGGCGAGAACGCCTGGGAGTACTACCCGGAGAACGGCTACTATTTCCTGAGTGCCCTCTACCGCCGGCTCGCGGACCATCCGGGCATCGAACTCACGACCTTTTCGGCGGCGCTCGACGCATCGCCGCCGCCTGCGGAGCTGCGGCGGCTGGTCGCCGGGAGCTGGGTCTACGGGACCTTTTCGACCTGGATCGGGGATCCGGACAAGAACCGCGGGTGGGACATGCTCGGCGCCGCCAAGCGCGCCTACGACGCCGCCCTCGCCTCGGGACGTCTGAGCGAGGAACAGCGGGCACTGGCCCTGGAGCAGCTCGCGATCTGCGAGGGCTCGGACTGGTTCTGGTGGTTCGGCGACTACAACCCGGCGGACACCGTAAGCGACTTCGACCGGCTCTACCGGCGCCATCTCTCCAATCTTTACCGTTTCCTCGGCAAGGAGCCGCCATCCTATCTGGAGCAACCGTTCACCCACGGCGGCGGAGCGCCGCGCGCGGGGGGCACCATGCGCCCGGGCCAGGCGCAGTCGTGACGGCGGGCGGGGAGGTCCTGGACCGGCGCCGCGCCGGGCTGTTGCTGCACCCGACCTCGCTGCCCGGCCCCGGTCCGTGCGGCCGGCTCGGTCCGGACGCCTACTGGTTCGTCGATTTTCTGCGCGATGCGGGTTTCGGGCTGTGGCAGACCCTGCCCCTCGGTCCCACCCACGACGGCGGCTCTCCCTATCAGTGCCTCTCGGTCCACGCCGGCAACCCGCGACTGGTCAGCCGCGCCCTGCTGGTGCAGTGGGGCTGGCTTGCGGGGATCACCCCGGAGGCGGCGGAAACGGGCGGCGACGACGCGCTCGAAGCTGCACGGGAGGGCTTCGAGGCGCACGCCGATGCGGCGGCACGCGCGGAGTACGAATCCTTCCGCGCGGAGAACGCCCACTGGCTGGAAGACTACGCGCTGTTCCAGTCGCTGCGCGACGCGCACCATGGTCAGGCCTGGACCCAGTGGCCGCGCGGGCAGCGGGACCGCACGCCGAAGGCCCTCGCGCGCGTGCGCCGGGAACTCGCGGACGCCGTCGAGCGCGTGCGGTTCGTGCAGTTCGTCTTCCGCCGCCAATGGCGCCTGCTGCGTGCCTACGCGAACGAGCGCGGGATCCTGCTGTTGGGCGATCTGCCGATATTCGTCTCGCACGACAGTGCCGAGGTCTGGGCGCACCGCGAGTATTTCTCGCTCGACGAGCACGGCCGCCCGCTGACCGTCGCCGGCGTGCCTCCCGACTACTTTTCCGCCACCGGCCAGCTCTGGGGAAACCCACACTACCGTTGGGACGTGATGGAGGCGGACGGATTCCGCTGGTGGGTCGAGCGCGTCGCCGCGCAGCGCGAGCTGTTCGACCTGATCCGCATCGATCATTTCCGCGGCTTCGAGGCGTATTGGGAGGTCGCAGCGGATGCGCCCAACGCGATGCAGGGGCGATGGGTCAAAGCCCCCGGCGCGGCGCTGTTCGAGACGCTGCGCGCGCGTCTGGGTACTCACCTGCCGCTGGTGGCGGAGGATCTGGGGCTGATCACCCCCGAGGTCGACGCGCTGCGCGAGCGTTTCGGCTTCCCCGGGATGAAGGTGCTGCAATTCGCCTTCGACGGCGATCCCGATAATCCCTACCTTCCGCACCGCCACGAGTCCAACGCCGTCGTCTATACCGGCACACACGACAACAACACCACCTGCGGGTGGTTCGACGAGCTGCCCGAGGACCGCCGGCACGCGGTGCGCGACTACCTGGCCCACCCCTCGGAACCGATGCCCTGGCCGCTCATCCGCGCCGCCTTGGCCTCGGTGGCGCGCCTCGCCGTGGTCCCGTTGCAGGATGTCCTGGCGCTGGACGCGACCCACCGCATGAATCGGCCCGGCACCGCCGAAGGGAACTGGCGCTGGCGCTTCGGTTGGGACTGGTTCCCCCAGGACATCGCGCAGCGCATGCGCCACCTGATCCACCTCTACGGGCGGGCGCCCGCCACGCCGTAGCCGCCCGCGGTCGCGGGGGTCGGTGCCGCATGACAGGGGTCGGAGTCAACGCCCGGTGGCAAGCGCGGCGGGACCCGGCGCGGTTCGCGGGCGGTGACTCTGACCCCGGCGTCCGCCGCCGCTTGGGTGCCGGGGGGGTCGGAGTCGTCCCGCATCCCGCCGCGTGGTGTCCCTCCGCTTCCTCCTCCGCGCGACGACTCCGACCCCGGCTCGACTATGACCCCGGCGTCCGCCGGCGCGTCCGTGCCTGGGGGTCGGAGTCGTCCCGCATCGCACCGCGTGGTGTTCCTCCGCTTCCTCCTCCGCGCGACGACTCCGACCCCGGCTCGACTATGACAGGGGTCGGAGTCGGCGCCCAGTGGAAAGGGCGGCGGGGTCCGGCTTGGTTCGGGGGCGCTGACTCCGACCCCGGCGCCCGCGGCCGCGTCCGCGCCGGGGGGTCGGAGTCGTCCCGCATCGCGCCGCGCGGTGCGCCTACGCTTCCTCCTCGGCGTGACGACTCCGACCCCGGCTCGACTATGACAGGGGTCGGAGTCGGCGCCCGGCGGAAAGCGCGGCGGGGCCCGGCGCGGTCCGGGGGCGCTGACTCTGACCCCGGGGCCCGCCGCCGCGTCCGTACCGGCGGCGGTCTACAGCCAGACCATGCAGCCGGTCTCGAAGGGGTGGCAGAGCAGTTCGTGATGGGGATACATGCGCAGCTTGTAGTAGACGAGTCCGGCGAGGTCGGGCCGCAGGTCGAGTGCGAACATCACCTCGCCCTTGACCCGCTCTCCGACCGGCTCGAGCAGGACGCGCTGGTGCACCTGGAACTCCCCGTTGATCGATTCCGTGCCGACCAGACACTCCACGACCACGTCGCGGGTGTCGAGGCCGTCGAGGTTCGCTGCCACGCGGATCGGCAGCGAGTCGCCGGCGGCGATCTCCTGCGGACCCGGATCGGCGCGGCGCAGGCTCACCTTGTGCCAGGAGCGGGCGATCCTGCGCTTCCACTCCGCCAGTTCCCGTGCCGGCGCGCCGCCGGCATCCGACAATCGGCGCGAGTGGCGGCGCGCCGGTCCGTAATAGTCCGTCACGTAGTTCGTGACCATGCGTTCGGCGTTGAAGCGGGGCAGGAGCGACTTCACCGAGGCCTTGGACATGCGCACCCAGCCCTCCGAGTAGCCGTGGCTGTTGCGCTGGTAGTAGAGCGGCACCACCTGATGCTCGAGGATGTCCATCAGCTCCTGGGCCTCCTCGCGGTTGCGGTAGCCGGCGTCGAACTCGGGGCCGTGCGGGGCGATCGCCCAGCCGTTCTCGCCGTTGTAGCCCTCGCCCCACCAGCCGTCGAGGACGCTGAGGTTGAGCACGCCGTTGATGCCGGCCTTCTGGCCGGAGGTCCCGCTCGCCTCCATGGGGTACTCCGGGGTGTTGACCCAGACGTCGACGCCGGTGACCAGCTTGCGCGCGAGCGCCAGGTCATAGCCTTCGAGGACCAGGATCCGCCCTTCGAACTCCGGCCGGCGGGAGAAGTCGTGGATGACCTGGATCAGGTGCTGGCCGGGGAGGTCGTTGGGGTGTGCCTTGCCGGCGAAGATCAGCACCACCGGGCGGTCGGGGTCGTTGAGGATGCGCGCCAGACGCTCCGGGTCGCTGAACAGCAGCGTCGCACGCTTATAGGTCGCAAAGCGCCGCGCGAAGCCCAGCGTCAGGACGTTGAGTTCTTCCGGCGAGAGGTAGCGGGTGAGCCGCTCGATCTGCAGCGGGCTGCAGCCGTTGCGCCGGTACTGCACCATCGCGCGCCGGCGGACCTCGGCGAGAAATTCGGATTTGAGCGACTGGCGCAGGCTCCAGAAGCTGTAGTCCGGGATTTCGTCGACGCGCTCCCAATACTCTTCGTTGCGCAGTTCGCTGCGCCATTCCCCGCCCAGGCGCATGTCCAGCAGGTTGACCCATTCGCGGGCCAGGAACGTCGGGACGTGCACGCCGTTGGTGACGTAGTGGATCGGGTTCTCGTCGGGCGGTACCTGCGGCCAGATGTAGCCCTCCATGCGCGAGGCGACGCTGCCGTGGATCCGGCTCACGCCGTTGTGGAAGCGCGAGCTGCGCAGGGCGAAGGCCGTCATGTTGAACCCGCCCTGGTTGTTGGGGGTGGAGCCGAGCGCCAGGAACTGGTCCACGCCGATCCCCAGCTTCGAGATGGCCCCCCCCAGGTAGGTGGTGACCAGGCTGTGGTCGAAGATGTCGTGCCCCGCGGGGACCGGCGTGTGAGTGGTGAATACGGTCGCGGCCGCGACCAGTTCGAGCGCGCCGTCGAAGTCCATCCCGCGTTCGACGTATTCGCGGCAGCGTTCGAGGATCTGGAACGCCGGGTGCCCCTCGTTGATGTGCCAGACGGTGGGGGTCAATCCCAGGGCGCGCAGCGCACGCACGCCGCCGATACCGAGGACGATCTCCTGCTGGATGCGGGTGTTGTTGTCGCCGCCGTAGAGCTGATAGGTGATCGAGCGGTCCGCCTCGCTGTTCTCGGCGGTGTCGCTGTCGAGGAGGTACAGATCGATGTGGCCGACCTTGACGCGCCAGACGCGCAGTGCGACCTCGCGCCCCGGCAGCTCGACGTGGACCTGCAACTCGCGCCCGTCCGCGCCGAGCGCCGGCTGCGCCGGCAGGTCGGCGAAGGCGGTCGGGTGATAGTGCGCGACCTGGTTGCCCTGGCCGTCGATGGTCTGGGTGAAATAGCCCTGGCGGTAGAGCATCCCCACCGCCACAAACGGTATGCCGAGATCGCCGGCCGCCTTGCAGTGATCGCCCGCGAGGATCCCGAGGCCGCCGGAGTAGATCGGAAGGCTCTCGTGCAGCCCGAACTCGGCGCAGAAGTAGGCCACGAGGTCGGCGCTCGGGTCGAGGTGCGGTTCGATGCCGCTGCGAATCTCCTCGCGCTGGTAGGTGTCGTAGGCGGAGAGCGCGCGATTGTATTCCTCCAGGTAGATCCGGTCTTCGGCGGCCTCGTCGAGACGTTCCTGCGCGACCCGGCGCAGGAACACCTTCGGATTGTGTCCGCAGCGGTCCCACAGTTCGGGATCGAGCCGGTAGAACAGCCCGCGTACCTGACGGTTCCAGCTGTAGGCGAGGTCGGTGGCCAGCTCCTGCAGACGGATCAGGCGTTCGGGAAGCCGCGGCTGGACTTCCAGCCGGTAACGGGTGCCTTTCATTACGGTATCTCTAGCCTCTTCAGGGGGTCGTCCACTCCGGCGCCGCGACGGACGCAGGCTCGCATCGGGGGGCAGACGTCGCGCGGCCGCGAAGGCGTCGGGGCCGGGCATGGTGCCGGATCCCGGGGCGGTCGCACCGCGGCGCCGTTCGCGGGGGAGGCGGACCCGCCACTCCCCCGTCGGGCCGGGCCGTCTGGTGCCGGGAGAGAGACTCGAACTCTCACGGTGTCGCCACCACCGGATTTTGAGTCCGGCGCGTCTACCGGTTCCGCCATCCCGGCTGCTGGACGGGCGCCTAGTATAAGCGATCCCGCCCCCCGGGCAAGGACCGGTCGGGCGCGGTGCACCATGACGGTGCCGACGGGCGTCATGCTACCATTCCGGCCCATGTTTCGGCGGGACTTCGAGTACCGGCTGCCGCCGGAGCTGATCGCGCAGCGCCCGTCCGGGCAGCGCGGAGACGTGCGTCTGTTGTGCGTCGACGGAGCCGACGGTACGCATCGCGACCGCGTCTTCGATGATCTGCCGCGGTTGCTGCGCCCGGGAGATCTCCTGGTGTTCAACGACACCCGGGTCATACCGGCACGGCTCTATGCGGTGAAGCCGAGCGGGGGGCGCGTCGAGCTGCTCGTCGACCGCATCGACGGTCCCGATCGCGCGCGCGCGCGCGTGCGCGCGAGCAAGGCCCCGGCTCCGGGAACCCGGCTGACGCTCGAAGACGGCAGCGGCGTGATCGTGGGCGCGCGGGCGGGCGACCTCTACCCCTTGACCTTCGAGGGGGGAGGGACGGTGACCGCGCGGCTCGAGGCCGTCGGACACGTGCCGCTGCCGCCCTACATCCGCCGGCCCGACACGGAGCAGGACCGGGACCGCTACCAGACCGTCTACGCGCGTCGTCCCGGCGCGATCGCGGCACCCACCGCCGGGCTCCATTTCGACCACGCGATGCTGGAGCGGCTGCGCGCGGCCGGCGTGGACCAGGCCTTCGTGACGCTTCATGTCGGTGCGGGGACCTTTCAGCCGGTGCGTACGGAGCGTCTGGATGCGCACCGGATGCACGCCGAGCGGGTGGAGGTGGGGGCGGAGACCTGCGCGCGGATCGCGGCGGCGCGCGCGCGGGGAGGGCGTGTCGTGGCGGTGGGGACCACGGTGGTGCGCAGCCTGGAGGCGGCGGCGCGGCCCACCGGGGCGCCGGGCCCGTTTGCCGGCGAGACCGACCTGTTCATCGTTCCCGGGTACCGGTTCCGGGCGGTCGACGCCCTGATCACCAACTTTCACCTCCCGGCCTCGACCCTGCTCATGCTGGTGTGCGCGTTCGCCGGTCACCGTGCGGTGATGGCCGCCTATGAGCACGCGGTGCGGGAGCGCTACCGCTTCTACAGCTACGGGGACGCGATGTTTCTCACCCGCGCCCCGCAGACCGGCGAGGGCTAGCGGGGATGGACTTCGAGGTCCTTGCCGTCGACGGGGCGGCGCGCCGCGGGCGGCTGCGCTTCGCCCGCGGCGACGTCGAAACGCCCGCCTTCATGCCCGTCGGCACGCGCGGGACGGTCAAGGCCATGACCCCCGAGGAGGTGCGCGGCCTGGGCTACGAGATGATCCTGGGCAACACCTTCCATTTGATGTTGCGCCCGGGGCTCGAGGTGATCGGCGCCCACGGCGGACTGCACGGTTTCATGAACTGGCCGGGCCCGATCCTGACCGACTCGGGCGGTTTCCAAGTCTACAGCTTGGCGCGCATGCGCCGGATCACGGAGGCGGGGGTGACCTTCCGCTCGCCCGTGGACGGCTCGTCCGTGTTCCTGGGGCCGGAGGAATCGATGGCGGTGCAGCGGGCGCTGGGCGCCGACATCGTCATGGCGTTCGACGAGTGCACCCCGTTTCCGGCCACCGAGGCGCAGGCACGCGCCTCGATGGAGCTGTCCATGCGCTGGGCGCGGCGCAGCCGGGACGCTCACGGCGACCACACCGCGGCGCTGTTCGGGATCGTGCAGGGAGGGATGCATCCGCACCTGCGAAGGGAGTCGCTCGATGCCCTGGTGGAGATCGGTTTCGACGGCTATGCGCTGGGCGGACTGTCGGTGGGCGAACCCAAGGAGGAACGCCACCGCATCCTGGACGCCCTGTTGCCGCAGATGCCCGCGAAGGCACCCCGCTACCTGATGGGAGTGGGCACGCCGGAGGACATCGTCGATGCGGTGTGCCGCGGCGTCGACCTGTTCGACTGCGTGCTCCCGACCCGCAACGCGCGCAACGGCTTCCTGTTCGTGCGCGGCGGAATCCTGCGCCTGCGCAACAGCCGCTACCGCAACGATACCCGCCCGCCGGACGAGGCCTGCGGGTGCTACACCTGCCGCCACTACAGCCGCGCCTATCTGAGCCACCTCGACCGCTCGAACGAGATCCTGGGTGCGCGCCTGAACACGCTGCACAACCTGCACTATTACGCGGAGCTGCTGCGGGGACTGCGGGAGGCGGTGGCCGGGGGACGGCTGGCGGCCTATGCGCGCGAATTCCGCGCCGCCCGGGTGCACGGGGGCGAGGATGTGTCATAATGGCCGCCGTCGCGCCGCCGCCCCCCGGAACGGGGCGGGACGCGCCGCGCCGCGGGGTGCCCGCGGTTCGCGCTTTTCGGCCCTCGGGCATCCGCAACGAGTCGGGGATACGGCATGAGCTTCTTTATAAACGACGCCTGGGCCGCGGGGGCCCCGCAGGCCGGAGGGGATCCGCTGCTCAGCTTCCTGCCGCTGGTCCTGATCTTCGTCGTCTTCTATTTTCTCCTCATCCGCCCGCAGACCAAGCGGGCCAAGGAGCACCGCGCGATGGTGGCCGCCCTCGCCAAGGGCGACGAGGTCGTGACCAACGGCGGTCTGGCCGGTCAGGTCGCCGAAGTGGGCGAGAACTTCGTCCTCGTGGAGGTGGCCGGTAACGTCCAGGTGCGGGTTCAGAAGCAGGCGGTCGCGACCGTCCTGCCCAAGGGTACCCTGAAGAGCCTCTGAACGTCCGCCTTCGATGATCAACCGCTACCCCCTGTGGAAGTATCTGCTGATCCTCGGCGTGCTGCTGGTCGGTACGCTCTACGCGCTGCCCAACCTCTACGGCCAGGATCCCGCAGTGCAGATCTCCTCCACGCGCGGCGAACCGGTCACCGCGCAGATCCGCGACAAGGCGGTGGCAGTGCTCGAGAAGGCCAACGTCCGCTACAAGTCGGTCACCGAGCACGACGGGCGCCTGCTGATCCGCTTCCATGACTCGGAGGCCCAGCTTCGTGCCCGCGACCTGCTGGAGGTCGCGCTCGGATCGGACTATGTGGTCGCCCTGAACCTCGCCCCGTCCACCCCGGCGTGGCTGCGGGCCATCAACGCCCGGCCGATGTATCTCGGTCTGGACCTGCGCGGCGGGGTCCATTTCCTGATGTCCGTGGACATGCGCACAGCGATCAAGCAGGCCCTCGAGCGTCATGTCGGGGATCTGCGCACCCTGCTGCGGGACAAGCGGATCCGTTATCTGGACGTCTCCCGGGCGAAAGACGCGATCGAGATGCGCTTCCGCGACGCCCGCGACCTCGATCGGGCGCGCGCGCTCATCGCGCAGAAGGAACCGAATCTGGTGTTGAGCACGCCCTCGGGGCAGGGCGGCTTCTTTCTGCGCGCGGTCCTGAGTCCCCAGGATTTGACCAAGATACGCGATTTTGCGGTGCAGCAGAACATCACGACGCTGCGCAACCGCATCAACGAGCTCGGCGTCACCGAGCCGATCATCCAGCAGCAGGGGCGGGACCGCATCGTCGTCGAGCTGCCCGGCGTGCAGGACACCGCGCGCGCGAAGGAGATCATCGGCGCGACCGCAACCCTGGAGTTTCATCTCGTCGACGAGGAGCACAGCGTCGCGGACGCCGTTTCCACCGGCCACGTCCCCCCCGGCGACCGGATCTACTACGATCGCCAGCACCGCCCCATCCTGCTCCTGCGCCGCGTGATCATCACCGGCGACCAGATCACCGATGCCTCCTCCGGCCTCGACCAGCAGAGCGGTCAGCCGGCGGTGTTCATCACCCTGGACGGTCGCGGCGCGCGGATCATGGAGGACACCACGGCCAAGAACATCGGCCGGCGCATGGCGGTGGTGTTCATCGAGAACAAGGTCACCACCCACATGAAGAACGGCAAGCCCGTACGGGTGACGCGTCGGGTCGAGCAGGTCATTAACGTGGCCGTGATCCGCGACCGCTTCGGCCGCCGTTTCCAGATCACCGGCCTGGACAGCCCCCAGGAGGCGCGCAACCTCGCCCTCCTGTTGCGCGCGGGGGCGCTGGCCGCGCCGATGCAGATCATCGAGGAGCGCACCATCGGTCCGAGCCTCGGGCAGGCGAACATCCGTCAGGGTTTCGAGGCCGTCGTGGTCGGATTCGTGGTCGTGCTGGTGTTCATGGCCGTCTACTATCGCGCGTTCGGCCTGATGGCCGACCTCGCCCTGTTCTTCAATCTGGTGCTGGTGGTCGCATTGCTCTCGCTGCTGCAGGCGACGCTGACGATGCCGGGCATCGCCGGCATCGTGCTCACAGTGGGCATGGCGGTCGACGCCAACGTGCTCATTTACGAGCGCATACGCGAGGAGTTGCGCAACGGCAACACACCGCAGGCGAGCATCCACGCCGGCTACGAGAAGGCGTTCTCGACCATCGCCGACGCCAACATCACCACGCTGATCGCCGCCGTGGTGCTCTTCGGTTTCGGTACCGGGCCGGTGAAGGGCTTCGCCGTCACGCTCTCGCTCGGTATCCTGACCTCGATGTTCACCGCGATCATGGGCACCCGCGCGATCACCAACCTGCTCTACGGCGGGCGCCGGGTCAAGCGGCTCTCCATCTGAGGCACGGCATCATGGAATTCTTCAAATCCACGCTCAATATCGACTTCATGGGCAAGCGGGTGTGGATGGCCGGGTTCTCGGTCGTCACCATCATCATCAGCCTGGTCTCGCTGTCGACGCAGTGGCTGAACCTGGGCCTGGATTTCACCGGCGGTACCCTGATCGAAGTCCGATATCCGCATTCGGTGGAGCTGCCCGGGGTGCGCCGCACGCTCGCCACGGCGGGTTTTCCGCAGGCCGTCGTGCAGCATCTCGGGAGCGCGCGCGACGTGCTCGTGCGCGTGCCGCCCCACGGCAAGGAGTCGAGCGCCGACCTGAGCAATCAGGTATTGGCGGCGCTGCAGAAGGAAGCCGGTGCGAAGCTCGATCTCAAGCGGGTCGAATTCGTCGGGCCCCAGGTGGGATCCGAGCTCGCCGAGAAGGGCGGGCTGGCCATGCTCTACGCCCTGCTCGGGATCCTGGTCTATGTCGCGCTGCGTTTCGAGTGGCGCCTGTCGCTGGGGGCGGTGCTCGCCACCGTGCACGATACCATTTTCACGCTCGGCTTCTTCTCGGTGTTCCGTATCCCGTTCAACCTGACGGTGCTGGCGGCCGTGCTGGCGGTGATCGGCTATTCCCTCAACGACACCATCGTCGTCTTCGACCGGATCCGTGAGAATTTCCGGCGCATGCGCAAGGCGGATACGGTGGAGGTGATGAATTCCGCCATCAACCAGACCCTCTCGCGTACGATCATGACCAGCCTGCTGACGATGCTGGTGGTGGTGACGCTGTTCTTCCTCGGCGGGGAGGTCGTGCACGGATTTTCCATCGCGCTGATCGTTGGCATCTGCATCGGGACCTTCTCCTCGATCTACGTCGCGAGTCCGCTGGCGATGTGGCTCGGCGTGAGCCGGGCGGACCTGATGCCGGTGCGCAAGGAGATGACCGAGGCCGACCGGCGGCCCTGACCACGGCCGGGGCGGGCGTTCAGCGTTGCAGGGCGGGGCCGCGGTGCGGGGCGATCGCCCCCACCAGGGCGCGAAAGACCTTGGGCGGTCCGGCGATGACGTTGCCGGTCGTGAGGTAGTCCTCGCCGGCGGAGAAGTCGCCGACAAGCCCGCCGGCCTCGCGGATCAGCAGGGTCCCGGCCGCCATGTCCCATTCCTTGAGCCCGATTTCCCAGAATCCGTCGAGTCGACCGGCCGCGACGTAGGCGAGATCCAGCGCCGCGGCGCCGGCGCGGCGCAGATCGGAGGCCTCGGTGAGCAGCGTACGAAACATCGCGAGATAGGCGTCGAGATGGTTTGGATGCTTGAACGGGAAGCCGGTCCCGATCAGTGCGCCGCCCAGGCCCTGACGGCGGCTCACGCGGATGCGGCGATCGTCGAGACGCGCACCCTCGCCGTGGCCGGCGGCGAACAGTTCCTGACGCAGCGGATCGTAGACGACGCCCTGTTCCACCCGGCCCCGGGATTTGAGGGCGATGGAGACGGCGTACTGCGGGAATCCGTGCAGGAAGTTGGTGGTCCCGTCCAGGGGGTCGATGACCCACACGTGCTCGTCGCGGCCCGGCTGTTCGCCGGTCTCCTCGGCGAGGATCCCGTGCCCGGGGTAGGCGCGGCGCAGGATGCGGATGATCTCCTGCTCGGCCATGCGATCGACCTCGGTGACGAAGTCGTTGCGGGCCTTCGTGGTGACGGCCAGGCCGTCGACGCGCTCGATGTAGCGCACGATCAGGTTGCCGGCGCTGCGAGCGGCGCGGATCGCGATGTTCAGTGCCGGGTTCATCGGCGGTCGGTTCCGTGCGAATCGGGTGCGGCGCCGGGAGCGGGCCCGGGACGCCGCGCCGTCTGTACCGGGGGCGCGCTCAGGATAGCAGAGAATAGGCTCCGGGTGCGCGCGGAGGGCGCCCAGTCGTGGAAACCATCCTGAACAATCTCCACATCGTGCTCGTCGGCACCAGTCATCCGGGCAACATCGGGGGCGCTGCCCGGGCGATGAAGAACATGGGGCTGAGCGGTCTGCGCCTCGTGCGCCCGGCGCGCTTCCCGAGCGCCGAGGCCACCGCCCGCGCCTCCGGCGCCGACGACGTGCTCGCCGCCGCGGCCTGCCACGCGACGCTGAGCGCGGCGGTGGCGGACTGCACCCTGGTGCTGGGCACCAGCGCCCGCAGCCGCAGTCTGCCCTGGCCGACGCTGGATGCGCGGGCGGCCGCGCGGCGTGCCGCGGACGCGGCGCGCCACGGCCCCGTGGCCATCGTGTTCGGGTGCGAGCAGTCGGGGCTGAGCAACGAGGAACTGGCGCATTGTGCCGCCGTGGTGTCCATTCCCGCCGATCCGGTGTACAGTTCCCTGAATCTGGCCGCCGCGGTGCAGATCCTGGCCTATGAACTGCGCCTGGCGGCGGGGGCGCCCGGCGTCGCGGCGTCTGCGCCGGACGCGGACAGCGCGCCGGCGCCCGCCGCGGACCTCGAACGCCTCTACGAACACCTCGAGGCGGTGCTGGTGCAGGTGGGCTTCCTCGATCCGTCCAATCCGCGCCACACGATGCGGCGTCTGCGACGCTTGTTGGGACGCGCGGGTCCGGACCGCAACGAGGTGGCGATCCTGCGCGGAATCCTCACCGCCGTGCAGTCGCGCTGCGGCCGTGGGTGAAGGCGCGTCGCTGTGGTGAAGGTCCGCCGCTTTCAAGAACCGTCGATGGCGCCGTTTCGGGAAGCCCGCGATGTTTGAACGCCTGCGCGAGGACATTCGCTGCGTATTCGACCGCGATCCCGCGGCGCGTACCGTATTCGAGGTACTCACGACCTATCCGGGGGTGCATGCGGTCCTCTTTCACCGCGCCGCCCATCGATTGTGGAATGCCGGTCTGCGGTGGCCGGCGCGCTGGCTCTCGGCGCTCTCGCGCTGGTTGACCGGGATCGAGATCCACCCCGGTGCGCAGATCGGCCGGCGCTTCTTCATCGACCACGGCATGGGGGTGGTCATCGGCGAGACGGCCGAGATCGGCGATGACTGCACGCTCTATCACGGTGTGACGCTCGGCGGGACGACCTGGGAGAAGGGCAAGCGCCATCCGACGCTCGGGCGCGACGTGGTCGTCGGCGCCGGTGCCAAGGTCCTCGGTCCGATCCGGGTGGGGGACGGGGCGCGCATCGGCTCCAACGCCGTGGTGGTCAAGGATATCCCCGCCGGTGCGACGGTCGTCGGGGTGCCGGGCCACGTCGTGCGGCGCGACGATCCGGGGCGCGATGCGGACCGGCGTGCCTTCGCCGAGCGGATCGGATTCGACTCCTACGGGACGACGCGCGACATGCCCGACCCGGTCGCGCATGCGGTCAACTGCATGCTGGACCACATCCAGGCCATGGACCGGCGCATGGAGGCGATGTGCGCCGCGTTGAAGTCCCTCGGCACGGAGCTGGCCGATGTGCACGTCCCCGATCTCGGCCCCTGCGAGATCCGCTCCGGGGCGGGCGAGGCGGACCGGCGGGCGGACGGTTCCGAGGCGCCGGAAGGGGAGGACTGGGCCCGGCAGGAGCGCCTCGAATAGACCGCGGCCCCGGCCGCCCCCGCGGGCGTGCCCCGGGGGCGTCGCCCGGGGCCGTCCGGGCGGTTTCCGGGCGGTTTCCGGGCGGGAATAGTTGACCATTTTAAATGGTTATGGGTATGCTGGAATGGTGAGGCGCCGGCCACAGGCGCCGGAGTGAGGGTCGGAGCGATGGGGGTATCTCGACAGGCAGGGGCGGGCGGTGCGGACCGGGCGCGGTGCCGGAGCGGAGTGCGGCGATGCGGCTGACCACCAAGGGTCGCTACGCCGTGACCGCGATGCTGGATCTCGCCATCCATTCGCGCGCCGAGCCGGTGACGCTGGCCGACATCTCGCGACGTCAGGGCATCTCGCTGTCCTATCTCGAACAGTTGTTCGCCCGCCTGCGCCGTGCCGCGCTGGTCGACAGCGTCCGGGGGCCGGGCGGGGGCTACCGTCTGAGCCGCGAACCGGCGCGCATCGCCGTCGCCGAGGTGATCCTCGCCGTCGACGAGAAGGTGGACAGCACGCGTTGCGGCGGACTGGCCAATTGCCAGGACAACGAGCGATGCCTGACGCACGAGCTGTGGGTCGAACTGAGCTCCCGCATCGAGGAGTTCCTGAGCGGGGTCACGCTCGGCGAGCTGATGGCGCGGCGTGACGTGCGCGAGGTTGCGGAGCGGCAGGACCGGCGTCACGGCTGCCTGCGCGAGTCGTCCGAGTTCGCTGAGGCCGGCGCCGCGGTGCGCGTGGCGCCGCGCGGCTGAGCCGCGCCGGTTCCCGACCGCCCCCGTGGCCGTCTACCTCGACTTCAACGCCACTACGCCGGTGGATCCGCGGGTGGTGGAGGCGATGCTGCCACATCTCGCGGGCCCCGCGGGCAATCCCTCCAGCGTGCACCGCTTCGGGCGCGCGGCGCGCGCGGCGCTCGAGCAGGCGCGCGCGCAGGTCGCGGCGCTGGTCGGGGCACAACCGGATCAGGTGATCTTCACGAGCGGCGGGACGGAGGCCAACAACCTCGCGATCCGCGGCGTTCACCCCGCCGGCGCGCGGGATGCGCCGATCGCCGTGAGTGCGGTGGAACACGCCTCGGTGCTCGCCGCGGCGCGGCGCCGGCAGCGCCACGGACGCGCGGTGCGCACCCTGGAGGTGGACGCCGGGGGCCGCGTCCGGATCCAGTCCGTGCGCGACGCGCTCGAGGCCGGCGCCGTGCTGCTGTCGGTGATGTGGGCCAACAACGAGACCGGCGTCTTGCAACCGGTGGCGGAGATCGCCGCGCTGGCCCGCGCCGCGGGGGCGATCCTGCACACCGACGCGGTGCAGGCCGCGGGCAAGGTGCCGGTGGACTTTCCCTCCAGCGGCGTGCATTTGATGACGCTCTCCGCGCACAAGATCTACGGCCCCCAGGGTGTCGGCGCCCTGATCGCGGACGCGGCGGTGGATCTGGCGCCGCTGGTGGAGGGCGGCGGGCAGGAGCGCGGCCGACGGGGCGGCACGGAGAACCTGGCCGGGATCGTCGGCTTCGGCGCTGCCGCCGAGCTGGCGCGCCGCGAGCGGGAGGCGCGCGCGACGCGCATGCGCGGGTTGCGCGACGCGCTCGAGCGCGCGCTGGCGCAGCGGCCCGGGACGGTGGTGTTCGCCGCCGACGCCGAGCGGCTGCCGAACACCGTTCAGTTCGCCGTCTCCGGGATCGCGGGCGAGACGCTGGTGCTGGAACTGGACCGGGCGGGCGTGGCGGTGTCGAGCGGCTCGGCCTGCCACAGCGGACGCGCCGAGCCGAGCCACGTGCTCGCCGCCATGGGCGTGGCGCGCGAGACCGCCTACGGGGCCGTCCGGGTGAGCTTCGGGGCGGAATCCGGCCCGGCGGATCTGGACGCCCTGCTGCAGGGCCTGGACGCGGCCTGCGCGCGCCTGGCGGCGGGTGCGCGCGCCGTGCCCTGATCGCCCTTGTATCTGTTCCCCATAGGCCTTATTTTATAAACAGATAGCGGACGAAGCCCGGGACCGTCGCGGGTGCGGCGGCGCGGGCGTGTACGCGACCGGCCGCGGCCGGTGGGAAATTCGAGGTGATGGACATGGCGATTTCACTGACCGAGGCGGCCGCAGGGCGCATCCGCCAGATGCTCGAGCGGCGCGGACGCGGTCTGGGGCTGCGTCTGGGGATCCGCAAATCCGGCTGCTCCGGCTTTGCCTACGATCTGGACTATGCCGACGAGGTCGGTGCGGACGATACCGTCTTCGAGGAGTTCGGTGTCAAGGTGGTGGTCGATCGCGACAGCCTCGGCGCCCTCGACGGGACGGTGGTCGACTACGCGCGCGACGGTCTCAACGAGAACTTCCGTTTTCGCAACCCGAACGTCAAGAACGAGTGCGGGTGCGGCGAGAGCTTCAGCGTCTGAAGTCGGCTCCGACCGCCGCCGGCGGCCCGGTTCGGGGATTCCACCTCTTTGAGGGTGTTCCTCGCGGTCCTATAATGGTCCGCGTTTCGGCGGGCGTGGACCGCGCCCCGTACGGCTGCGGAGACGAGGCGGGGATGACTGCGGTGAGCGAAGCTCGGGTTGCGCCGCCGGACGTAGCGGCCGGGCGCATCAATCTGCTCGGTCTGGATCGTGCGGGCCTCGAGGCGTTCTTCGCCGCGCGCGGCGAACGCGGATTTCGCGCCGCGCAGCTCCTGCAATGGGTCCACCAGCGCGGCGTGACCGACTTCGCCGCCATGAGCGATCTGAGTAAGTCGCTGCGCGCGCGCCTCGCCGAGGAGTGCCTCGTACGCGCACCCGAGCCGATGGCGGAACGGGTATCGGCCGACGGCACCCACAAGTGGCTGATGCGCCTGGACGACGGCAACGCCGTGGAGACCGTCTTCATCCCCGAACCCGAGCGCGCCACGTTGTGCATCTCCAGCCAGGTCGGCTGTTCGCTCAACTGCCGCTTCTGCTCCACGGCCCGTCAGGGTTTCAACCGCAACCTGACTGCGGCGGAGATCGTCGGTCAGGTCTGGAGTGCGCGGCGCCGCCTCGCGCAGCTCGATCCGCCGCGGCGCCTGAGCAACGTCGTGCTCATGGGGATGGGCGAACCGCTCCTCAACTTCGCCAACGTCGTGCCGGCGCTGCGCCTGCTCGTCGAGGATCTGGCCTACGGGCTGTCGAAGCGGCGCGTCACGCTGAGCACTGCGGGCCTGGTGCCGATGATCGACGCGCTGCGCGACGCCTGCGACGTGAGCCTCGCGGTATCGCTGCACGCCCCCGACGACGCGTTACGCGACGCGCTCGTGCCGCTGAACCGCAAGTATCCGATCGCAGTCCTGCTCGACGCCTGTCGGCGTTACGTGGCCGGTCGGCCGCACCGGCGGGTGACCTTCGAGTATGTGATGCTCGACGGGGTGAACGATTCCGCGACCCACGCGCGCGCCCTGGCGCGTCTGTTGCGCGACATCCCGGCGAAGGTGAATCTGATCCCCTTCAATCCGTTTCCCGACGCCGGGTACCGTTGTTCCCCGCCGCCGGTCATCGACGCCTTTCGGGCGATACTGACGGCGGCGGGACTGGTGACGGTGACGCGTACGACACGCGGCGACGACATCGACGCCGCCTGCGGGCAGCTCGTGGGACGCGTGCGTGATCGCACGCGCCGCAGCCGCGGCACCGCCATCCCTGTTGCGGAGTACAGCCGATGAGTCGCATGCTGCGCCGTTGCGTCGCCGGGTTGGTGCTGGGGGTGGGGGCGGCCGCCGCGCTCTCCGGGTGCGGGACCACGCAGGACTTCCGCCATGTCAGCGGCCATCAGAGCAAGGCCGCCGTCATCAACACCCAGCTCGGTATCGCCTATATGGGGGAGAACCGGCTCCAACTTGCCGAGGAATCCCTGAAGAAGGCGATCGAACAGGATCCCGACCTGGTGCTGGCCCAGGACGCCATCGCGGTGCTCTACGAGCGCCTCGGGGAGTACGACAAGGCGGGACGCCACTTCCGCCGCGCCGTCGACCTCGATCCGAAGAACTCCAACGCGCAGAACAACTACGGCGCGTTCCTGTGCCGGCGCGGCCGGGTCAAGGATGCCGAGGCCCACTTCCGCGCGGCGCTCGCCAATCCCCTCTACACGCAGCCCGAGCAGGCCTGGTACAACTGGGGTTACTGCGCGGCCAGGACCGGCGATGACGCCAAGGCCGAGACCTACCTGCGTCGCGCCCTCCAGTATCAACCGAAGTTCGCCCCCGCCCTGTTCGCGATGGCGCGCCTGAGCTATCGCCAGAAGCGCTGGTTGCAGGCGCGGGCGTACATGGAGCGTTATCAGGCGGTGGCCCGGAATACCCCCGAGAGCCTGTGGCTCGCCCTCCGCATCGAGCGCAAACTGGGGGACCGCGACGCGGTGGCCAGTTACGCCCTGCTGCTGAAGTCGAAGTACCCGGACTCCGCGGAGACGCAAAAACTCCTCGAATCCGAAGCGAATGGTCGAGCGTCCGGACAGTAACCGCGAAAACGCCGATCCAGTCGCGCCGCCGCCGGGTCCCGGGGAGCGGTTGCGCCGTGCGCGCGAGGGCGCCGGCCTGGACCTCGATCGACTCGCGGCCGAACTGCATCTGCCCGCGCGGATCCTCGAGGCGCTCGAGCGCGACGACTTCGGCTCGCTCCCGCCGACCTACACCCAGGGGTATCTGCGCAGCTACGCGAAGCGCCTCGGCCTCGCGGTCGATCCCGTCCTGGCCGAATACCATCGTCGCGCCGGGCCGGTGGAGCCCCCGCCCATGACCGCGCCCGCCCCCTCGCCCGCGCAGGTGGGCCTCGGCCGCACGCGGCACGGCCTCTACGTCCTGTTCGTCGTACTCGCAGCGGCCGTGTTCCTCGCCTGGTGGTTCCGCGGCGGTTCCGGTCCGCGGCCCGCCGCGTCGCGGTCCTCGCCGCCGCCGGCCCCTGCGGTCACATCGCCGCAGACCGCGCCCCCGATCCCGCCGGCTCCCACTCCGGTACCCGCGGCCAGGCCGCCGCTCCCGCGGCCGGCGGTGTCGGGAGCGCCGAAGGCGTCGTCGTCGATTGCCTCCTCCGCGGCGCCCGCGGAGCAACCGGCGCCCGTCCCGAGGGCCGGCGCCACCGCCCCGTCGTCGGCCCCGTCGCCCGCCCCGGCGCCACCGCCGCCTGCCGACGTGCTGGTCCTGCGATGCGATGCCGATTCCTGGGTCGAGGTGCGCGATGCGCGCGGGCGGCGCCTGGTCTACGATCTGCTGCACGCCGGCGACGTGCGCCGGGTGGTGGGTACGCCGCCGTTTCGCGTCCTGCTCGGCAACCCGGCGGCGGTCCGGGTCGAGTGGGACGGGCGCCGCGTGCCGGTGCCGCGCGGCGCGCCCGGCAAGGTCGTGAGATTCAGCGTCGGGACCCCGCGCGCGGCCGCCGCACCGGCGCCGGCCGGCGGCCCCGGCCCTCGATAACCCGTTACGGAATCCGCCCGTGTCCGATTCGATCCAGGCCGTACGCGGCATGCGCGACGTATCCCCCGAGGAGGCCCCGCGTTGGGCGCGCCTGGAGCGGATCGCGCGGCGCGTCCTCGACGCCTACGGCTACCGCGAAGTGCGCCTGCCGCTGGTGGAGAAGACGGAACTGTTCCGACGTTCGATCGGCGAGGTCACGGACATCGTCGAGAAGGAGATGTATACCTTCGAAGACCGCAACGGCGAGAGCCTGACGCTGCGCCCGGAGGGTACCGCCGGCTGCGTGCGCGCCGGCCTGCAGCATGGCTGGTTCCAGCAGCCGGGGCGGCGGCTGTGGTATCTCGGACCGATGTTCCGTCACGAACGACCCCAGCAGGGCCGTTACCGCCAGTTCCACCAGATCGGGGTCGAGGCCTACGGGATGCCGGGGCCGGACATCGACGCCGAAATCGTGGTCCTGACGGCGCGCTTGTGGCGCGAACTGGGCATCGACGACGTGCGCCTGGAGATCAACACGCTCGGCGACGCGGCCGACCGTGCCGCCTACCGCGCGCGTCTGGTCGACTATTTCGAGGCCCACCGTGGGGACTTGGACGAGGACAGCCGCCGTCGGCTGTATACCAACCCGTTGCGCATCCTCGACAGCAAGAACCCGGACCTGCAGGCGCTGATCGCGGGCGCACCGCAGCTCGGTGCGCACGTCGGGGCCGGGTGCCGCGAGCACTTCGAGGGGTTCAAGGCCGCGCTGCAGGATCTCGGCGTGGGCTTCGTCGTCAACCCGCGGCTGGTGCGCGGCCTCGACTACTACAACCGCACCGTGTTCGAGTGGGTCACCGACCGCCTGGGGGCGCAGGGGACGGTATGCGCGGGCGGGCGCTACGACGGACTGGTGGAGCAGCTCGGGGGGCGGTCGACCCCGGCCGTCGGATTCGCGATGGGCCTCGAGCGGCTGCTTGCGCTGCTGGGAGAGTCCTGGGGGGCCGGGTCGGGCGAGGCCGACGTCTATGTGGTCGCCGTGGGCGCGGCGGCGGAGCGCGCCGCGGCGCGCCTCGCCGAGCGGTTGCGCGACGCCCTGCCGGGCGTACGCGTCCTCGCGCACTGTGGGGGCGGCAGCTTCAAGTCCCAGTTCAAGCGGGCCGACCGCAGCGGGGCGCGCTTCGCGCTCGTCCTCGGGGAGGAGGAGGTGCGCGGCGGCCGGGTCGCCGTCAAGCCGCTGCGCGGAGCGCAGAAGCAGGAAACCGTGGCCGACGCCGAGGTGGCCGCCTACCTCGCGCGGGCGCTGCGGGGCGGCCCCGAGGGCTGAAGCGCCGGCGCGCGCGGGCCCCCGCGGACCGCGGGCGGCGGCGGTCCTTGGTATACTGCGCGATCGGCGCGCCGGCGGGATCGGATCCGTGGGCGCGCCGGGACTCGACGACTGACATGGGAAGGGCCCCTGATGGATCCCTACGCATCGGAAAAGGAGCAGATCGAGGCCATCCGCACCTGGTGGCGCGAGAACGGCAAGGCGATCGTCGCGGGCGTGGTCCTCGGTCTCGCGGGTCTGCTCGGCTGGCGCTACTGGCAGCACTACGGGCAGGCGCGCGCCGACCACGCGGCGATGGAATATGCGCGCATGTCGGCCGCGATCGCGCAAGGGAAGGACGAGGGCGCGCGCCAGTGGGGGCGCCAGATCATCGCCGACTATGCCTCCACGCCCTACGCGACCCTCGCCGCATTCGCCATCGCGCGCCTCGACATCGATGCCGGGCACACCCAGGCCGCCGAGCGCCGCCTGCAGTGGGCCTTCGATCAGGCCGGTGACGAGGACTTGCGCCGTGTCGCCGCCTTGCGGCTGGCTCGGGTACAGCTCTCCGCGGGTCGACTGGAGGCCGCCGGCAAGACGCTGGCGACCGTCCCGCCGGGCGGTTTCGCCGCTGAATTCTATCAGGTGGAAGGGGATGTCTACGTCGCGCGCGGAGACAAGGCGAAGGCCCGCGCCGCCTACGAGGCGGCGCTCAAGGCCCTGCCGAAGGACGCACCGGCCGAACAGCGCCGGTGGCTCGAGGTCAAGCTCGACAATCTCGGCGCGGCCCCGTCCGCCAAGGCCGCATCATGAGGCGCGCCCTCCCGGCGCTCGCCGCCTGTCTCCTGCTCTCGGCATGCAGCCTGTTCGGCAGCAAGGACAATTCCATCCCCCCGTCTCCGCTCCCGGAGTTCAAACCCGCGTTCCGTGTCGACCGCGTCTGGTCGCATGACGTCGGCTCGGGGAGCGATCATCTCGGCCTGAAGCTCTTCCCGCTCGTCGAGGACGGTCGCGTCTACGCGGCGGGGCGCAAGGGCCGCGTATATGCCTTCGATGCGCGGACCGGAAAGCGCGTGTGGCGCACCGACACCGATGCGCCGATCACCGGCGGCGTGGGCGGGGGCGACGGGTTGGTCCTCGTCGGCACGGGCAAGGGCCGGGTGCTGGCGCTCGATGCCGCGAC
This sequence comes from Gammaproteobacteria bacterium, assembly GCA_027013145.1. Lineage (GTDB taxonomy): Bacteria > Pseudomonadota > Gammaproteobacteria > 21-64-14 > 21-64-14 > BMS3Abin12. Next base: position 200,761 of record JALUXX010000016.1, read on the forward strand.
CGGGAAGTTGCGCTGGAAGGCGACCGTCACCAGTGAGGTGCTCTCGCGCCCGCGTGCGGCCGACGGTGTCGTGGTGGTCGAGAGCGGGGACGGCAACGTCTTCGGCCTCTCGGTCCGCGACGGCCATCGTTTGTGGATGGTGACCAATACGATTCCCACCCTCACCCTGCGCGGGACCGCCTCGCCGGTGCTGCTCTCGGGCGTCGCCCTCTGCGGCCTCGCCAGCGGACAGCTCGAGGTCATCCGCCTGCGCGACGGCACCCTGCTGTGGCAGGCGACGGTGGCCGTCCCGCACGGGAACTCTGCGTTGGCGCGCATGGTGGACGTCGACAGCGAGCCGCGAGTGCTCGACGACGTCGCCTATGTCGCCGCCTATCAGGGGCGCGTCGCCGCCATCAACCTGGCCTCGGGACAGATGGTGTGGGAACGCGACATACCCTCCTACGCCGGCCTCGGCGTCGCCGGCGATCAGGTCTTCGTCACCGACGATCACGGAAACGTATGGGCGCTGGCGCGCGCCACCGGCGCGACGATGTGGCGCCAGAAGAAGCTCAGCTATCGCGGCGTCACCGCCCCGGTCCCGTTCGGTGCGCGTTACGTCGTCGTCGGCGACCGCGAGGGCTACCTGTTCTGGCTCGACCGCGCGGACGGGCGGTTTCTCGCGCGCAGGCGACTCGACAGCTCCGGCATCCTCGTGCCTCCGGCGGTCGACGGCGACCTGCTGTTCGCATTGGCCCGCGACGGGGAACTCGCGGCCTACCGTGTCGGCGCGCCCGGCGAGTGAGCCGAACGTGCCCCTGAGGTCGCGACGATGCTGCCGACGCTCGTACTGGTGGGTCGCCCCAACACCGGCAAGTCCACACTCTTCAACCAGCTCACCCGCACGCGTGACGCCCTCGTCGCCGACCGCCCGGGTCTGACGCGCGACCGCATCTACGGGCGCGGCCGCCTCGGCCCGCGCCCCTATCTCGTCGTCGATACCGGCGGGCTGGCGGGGCCCGAGGCCCCGATCGACGCCCCCGTTGGGCGCCAGACCCTGCGCGCCGTGGAGGAGGCCGCGGCGGTCGTGTTCCTGGTGGATGCGCGCAGCGGACCGACGGCGGGCGACCGCGAGATCGCCGCCAGACTGCGCCGTTGCGGACGTCCCGTCGTGGTCGGCGTCAACAAGAGTGAGGATCTCGATCCCGACATCGCCTGCGCCGAGTTCCACGGCCTCGGCTTCGGTGATCCGCACCCGATCTCCGCGGCGCACGGGCGCGGGCTCGAGGCGCTCATCGACGCGGTCTTCGCGATGTTGCCGGATGCGCCGGAGGAGGCCGTACCCGAAGACTCCGACGCGATCCGCGTGGCCGTCGTCGGTCGCCCCAACGCCGGCAAGTCGACCCTGGTCAACCGCCTGCTCGGCGAGGAGCGCGTGGTGACCTTCGACGAACCGGGTACCACGCGCGACAGCGTGTTCATCCCTTATGAGCGCGACGGGCGGCGCTACACGCTCATCGACACCGCCGGCCTGCGCCGACGCGGGCGCGTCACCGACGCGGTGGAGAAGTTCAGCGCCGTGAAGACACTCCAGGCCATCGACCTGGCGCACGTGGTGATTCTGGTGCTCGACGCGCAGACGGGGATCGGCCACCAGGACGCGGCCCTGCTCGGGTTCGTGGCCGACAGCGGGCGCGCGCTGGTGATCGCGGTGAACAAATGGGATGGGCTCGAGGACGCGCGACGCCGGCGCGTGCGCGACGAACTCGAACGCCGCCTGGGCTTCGTCGACTACGCGCCGCTGGAGTTCATCTCCGCGCTGCACGGCACCGGCGTGGGCACCCTCTTCGACACGATCCCGCGCGTCTATGAGGCCGCCACCCGGCGCCTGTCCACCCCGCTGCTCACGCGCATCCTGGAACAGGCCGTGCGCGCCCACCAGCCGCCGCTGGTGCACGGGCGCGCGGTGAAGCTGCGCTACGCGCATGCCGGCGGCACCAACCCGCCCACCGTCGTCATCCACGGCAACCGCATCCGCCACGTACCGGCGAGCTACCGTCGCTACCTCGCCAACACCTACCGCACCGCACTCGAACTCGTCGGCACCCCGGTGCGCATCGAACTGCGCGAGGGCGAGAACCCCTACCGTCCGCGCACCCGCGGCCCCGCACGCCGGCGCTGACCCCCGTGCAGCCGAAATCCAACGCAGAGCGGATAGGTAGTCCGGATGAAGCCAAGTCCGGGAGAACGAGGTTTCCCCCGTCGCACCGATCCCCAGATTCCGGCCTACGATTGTGCATTGAAAGGGGACAGATTTATTTGGCGTGCCAAATAAATCTGTCCCCTTGTCGTCCGGCGCGTCGACGGCCTCTCGCGCGACCGTCACCGAGGAGAGAACATGCGAATCTGAAAGGAAACGGGACAGATTTATTTAAGGAAACGGGACAGATTGAACCTCCCCCAGTTTAACGGACACCCGGAAAGGGGCTAGCATGGTCCCTGAGGAGTGTTCGATGATCCGGAAGAAGTATCGGAGTTATTCGAGGGAATTCAAGCTGGAGGCGATCCGGTTGGCGGAGGAGGCGGACAAGCCGGTCACCCAGGTTGCCAAAGGAAACGGGACAGATTTATTTGGCGTGCCAAATAAATCTGTCCCGTTTGCCCGTGTCCCGTTTGCCCGCGCCGTTTGCCCGTCCTGTCCCGTTTGCCTCGTTTGCCTGCCAAGGCGTACTCAGAGGCTGTGCTGGACTGTCGCAGCCCGGAGTTGATGTCGCCTGAGGGTACCGCTTGCGGCCGGGTCGAAGCGCCGGGTTTTTGTCGCCCAGGCGGAGTGATTCTCCTCGAAGGTAGCAGGATCGTTGTCCAATCCATTGAAGTGAACGGCTACCCCGGTAGAGGACCGGGACGGCGCCCACCGGGTGGAAGCCGGGTTGCCGGTCCCGTCACTGCAATCCGATTGCATCCTCGGTTTGCCGGGCCTATATTCGGGCGTCTGACGGTGTAGTTACAACCATGACTCCAGGAGGATGCCATGAACATACGATTGGGCGACCCCGCTCCGGACTTCACCGCGCAAACGACGGATGGGCCGATCCGCTTCCATGAATGGATGGGCGACGGCTGGGCGGTGTTGTTCTCGCACCCCAAGGACTTCACGCCGGTGTGCACCACCGAACTCGGAGAGGTGGCGCGACTGAAGTCCGAATTCGACCGGCGCAATGTGAAGGTCATCGGATTGAGTGTGGATCCGCTCGAGGACCATGAGGCGTGGGCCGACGACATTCGCGAGACCCAGGGCTATGCGCTGAATTTTCCGCTCATCGCCGACGCCGATCGCGCCGTCTCCGATCTCTACGGGATGATCCATCCCAACGCTGACAACACGCTCACTGTGCGTTCCGTGTTTGTCATCGGCCCGGACAAGCGAGTCAAGCTGATGATCACCTATCCGGCCAGTACGGGGCGCAACTTCGATGAGATCCTGCGAGTGATCGATTCGCTGCAGTTGACCGCCGATTTCAGTGTTGCCACCCCGGTGAACTGGCGCTACGGGGAAGATGTGATCATCGTTCCAGCGGTGTCGGACGAAGAGGCGAAGACCCGCTTCCCACAGGGCTGGAACACGCTTAAGCCCTACCTGCGGATGGTCCGCCAGCCACGGGCGGGGCGTTAGCGGATCGGCGGCCTCGGCGACCGGCTCCGAGCGGTTTCCAAGATGGTCCGAATCGCCCGGGCCGCCACGACGCAGCCCGGAGAATTGAATCGGAAGGAAACGGGACAGATTTATTTGGCATGCCAAATAAATCTGTCCCGTTTGCCCGTTTGCCGCCTATTTGCCGTTCGCCGTTCCATTGGCGTGATTTGGGACCGGCCGCTACTCGGCGACGGCCCTGCCGATCCCGTATCGTACCGCGCGTGCCGGCAGGTACCAGAGGGCGCCGTCGAGGGTCATCAGGAAGCCCGCGCCTACGAGGACATAGTCGAGGTAGCTGTAGGGCCCGGTGCCGAGGACCTGCTTCATGACGAAGCCCAGGGCCATGAAGGAGATGCCCGTGCGCAGGAAGGCGAGTCCGGTACGCGCCCGCGCGTAGAGGGTGCGGTGGCTGGCGGCGATGGTCCGTTGCGCGGCGAGCATGTTGCGCTCCCGCGCGAGGTAGGTGCGCTCCTTGCTGGCGGGCACGGGTGGGATGTAGGAGCAGTAGTCTGGGATCGATGCCGCCAGGCGCGCGAGTGCGCTTCTGTCCTTTGGCTTGGGGGGCGCCTCTTCGAGGTGATAGCGTTCGGTGAAGCGGATCGCCTCCTGAGTGACGTCCACCATGGCGTGGCGCCAGGGGGCACTCATTCGCCGGCGGCGAATTTTGAGATAGTCGTAGAGCCCGGCGGCGGCGAGGGCGATCCCGACGGCGAGGATGGCGATGTGATGGGGTCTGAGGAGATTCTCGTGGATGCGCGTGAGGGCGTTCGACAGGGCCACCATCGCCAAGCCCCAGCGCAAGAGCTTCATGGACGTTCGCGCCCGGGCGTGGTCGGTGCGATGGCAGGCGAGGCGGGTACGCCATAGCGCCATGTTGTTGCGCCATTGGGCGAGCCCGGTGCGCTCGATGCCGATCAGCCGCTTCGCCTCGGCGTGCAGATAGTCCTGAATGTACCAGCGCAGGTCCTCGGCCAGGGCGACACGGAACTCGTACCGAGCCGCCGGGACGCACCGCATTACCTGCGCCTTCATCGTCTCGCTGTGCGGGTCGGCGGCCGCGATGACCGCCGTCTCGCCGAGCATCATCACCGGAAACCATTTTTCGGCCCGGAGCTTGGCGCCGTCGAGACCGGAGAACAGGCGCGTCGGAACCGGTATGCGCTCGTCGTACTGGATGAAGCGGCAGCCGAAGTGCCGGGCGAGTGCCGCCAGGAGTGTGCAGCGCGGGACGCCGAGGTCCTTCAGGAGTACCCTTTCCAGCTCGACGCCGCGGGCGTCGGCGCCCTCCCGGGCGGCGGCGAGCTGCTCCGGCGTGAGGACGCCGTCCTCCACCAAGGTAACGTAGGGAGTCGGTTCAGTTGTCATGGTGGAAGGAGAGCCGCTCCCAGGAGACGGTCGGCTCGCTGTAGTCGGGGTGGACGATCTCGAAGTCGCCGGTGCAGAAGGGCGAGCGCCGCTTGAGCCGTTCCGCCGGCAGGGCCCAGCGCAGGCCGTCACCGATGAGGTACAGACCGACGACGACGAGCAGGACGTCGAACGCCGCCCAGGGTGCGTTCCCCCCGCCGAAATAGACGAACAGGCCGGCGCCCACTGCCATGATGCTGAAGCCTGTCCGGATGAAGGCGGCCCCGGTGCGCGAGCGCGCCAGCAGGGTGCGCAACATCGACATCGCGTTGCGCCGGTCGGCGAGTACGGTGCGCTCCAGTGCCAGGCCGGTGGTGGCCCACACCCCGGGTTGTGCGGGAGGGGACGAGGCTTCGGCCGCCTGATCGCGGTTCAGGGTCGTGTACAGGCACAGGGAGGGGAAGATGAGATCCCAGGGGCCCTTCTTCCCGCTTGCCCTGGCGATGGTCTCGCGTCCGATGTCGGCCGCCTTCCTGCCCGGGAAATACCAATAGAACCCTTCCGCCAGCATGAGCGTGCCCGCGACGATCAGGGCCCAGTCGAACACCGTCCACAGTCCCGGATCGAACTGGCGCAGGAAGCCGATACCGATGCCGACGAAGCTGACTCCGGTGCGGCCGAAGGCGAGGCCGGTCCGCGCCTTGGCCATCATCGTCCGCAGGTAGGCCTGCACCGTCCGCTCTTCGGCGATGTTGAGGCGGTCGTTGGCCAGAAATCGCCGTCGTTCGACCGGCGCGAGCGAGTCCCAGTCCTGCCGCAACGCGGCCGCGCCCTCCACCACGGCGCTGCGGCCGAAATGCATCTCCCCGCCGGGATCGGAGACCTCGAGTGAGGAAAAGCCCTCCGGCACTTCGTAGAGCGGGTAGGGTTTGATCTCCCGCGTTTCGCCGCGCACCGGCAGGTACCAGAACAGACCATCGGCGATGGCCGCGGCTCCCAGGATCAGCAGCGGAATCTCCACCGCGAGCAGGTCGCCGGCACCGAACAGCCTCAGGAGCACGACGGCGATACTCACGCAGGCGAGCCCGGTACGGGTGAGGGCGAGCCCGGTGCGGCTGCGCGCAAACTGCGTCCGTTGGACGCTGTAGCGGGTGCGGACGATGGCGAGATAGGCCCGCGCCTTGGCCAGCGGCGTCCTCCCCGCCGACGCGGGGCAACCGGGATTCACATCCCAACTGTTTTCGATGAGCCGCACGAGGTCGGGTCGCGTGGCGACCCGGAAATCGATCGCGTCGACCCCGAGGACCTCGCGGATGCGCCGGTTCAGCCCGGGGTCGGCGGGGTCGCAGGCGACGACCTCTGCGCGGTCGCCGCCAACCGACAGCGGCATCCACAGTTCGGATCTCAGTGTATCGAGGTCCAGGTGTCGCAGGAGGTCCCGTGGTACGGTCAGATCCTCGTCGTATTCGACGGCCGGACAGCCGTAGCGCCCGGAGAGGCGGGCGAGGATTTCATGTTTTGGCGGGTCCGGCTGACGGGTCGGTTCTTCCGGGCGGGGGCCCCCGGGGGCGGCGGCCTGCCGAGTGTGCTGTTCGCGCTCGCGGGTCATGAAAACCAGGAATCAAATGAATGAAAGAGGGTCAGTCACTGTCCTTACCATCCGCCTCTCGGCGAACGATTCGACCGATGCGCTGCACCCGGAATTCCGAAGCGTCGTCGATCTCCATGCGGGCCGGCGGCCCCGTCTCCCTGATGGCGCTCATGGGGCGCGGTCGGCCGGCGGTGGATGTTATCAGCTTACGGGGCCACCGGCGAGTTTCGGGTCGGCGTCGATACGGATCTTGCGCTCCGGTCGCGATCGCGCAGCGCCGCGACGGCCGGCTTGGGCAGAAAGAGGAGCGGGTTAACCAGGGCACCGTCGAGGCTGACGCCCCAGTGGAGGTTGGGGCCGGTGACGCGCCCGGTACGTCCGACCCGGCCGATGATCTGGCCGCCCTTGACGCGCTGATCCCGATGGACATCGATGCGGCTGAGGTGGCAGTACATGGTGACCAGCCCGCGGCCGTGGTCGATGAACACGGTCTTGCCGTTGAAGTAGTAGTCGCCCGTGTCGAGTACGGTCCCGCCGGCGGGGGCGCGGATCGGGGTGCCTGCGGGGGCGGCGATATCGATGCCGCTGTGGGGCTTGCGCGGCTTGCCGTTGAGGATGCGGCGCGCGCCGAAGGGACTGGTGAGCGCGCCTGCGAGCGGCGTGCGGAACGCCACGTCGACGTGCAGTGCCGGGCTCCAGTGGCGCAGGTCGCTGTGGATGCGGGTCAGTTCGCGGTTGATGCGCTGCAGTTGCTCCGGGGTAGGCGTCACCATCCGGCGGTTCTTCAGGGTGATGCGCTGGGTCGGGTAATGGTGCGGGCGGATGCGAAAGCGCACGGTGTGGGCACGGCCGGGTTCATAGACGACGAGAGTCGCCTTGCCGGGGCGGGCGTCGAGTGGGATGCCGACCACGGCGTACCAGTTCCTCTCGTTGCCGACGACCAGTACACGGCGCCCGTTGTAGGTCACGCGCGGCGGGATCGGGGCGGCGTGCAGCGCAGCGACGAAGACGCCGCCCGGGACCGGTTCGGAGCGCGGCAGACGCCCTTCGGCGCGCACGCCCGCGGCGGCGAGTATCGCCACGGCGGAGAGGAGAAGGCGCAGGAGCGGCGGCATCCGGCTCACGTCCCCTCCGGCGGATCCGGTTCGGGCCGGGTCTCCTCGACGCGGCACAGCAGCCGTCCGCGGGCGAGGCGTGTCTCGACCTGTGCGCCGGCCTCGACCTGTGCGGCGTCGCGCAGCAGGGTCCCGTCGGGCAGGCGGCGCACGATGGCGTAGCCGCGGCCGAGCGTCGCCAGCGGGCTGACCGTGTCGAGGGTGCGGCCGAGTGCGGCGAGCCGCTGCGCGCGCAGGCCGAGTCCGGCGCGCAGCGTCGCATGGAGGCGGTGTTCGAGGTGACCGCACTGGGCGCTCAGGCGCTGCACGCGCGCCAGCGGGAAGTGGTGTTCGAGGCGCGCGGCCAGCTCGGCCAGGGCGCCGCGCGCCCCGCGCAGCTCGCCGCGCACGGCGCCGCGCAGGCGCAGTTCGAGGTCGTCGAGGCGCTGGGTGCGCTGCTGCACCTGCCGTCCGGGATGCCGGCCGGCGAGGCCGCGCACGAGGCCGTCGAGTCGCGCGCGCAGGTGTTGCAGCGCGCCCCGCTGGGCGCGTAGGAGGCGCGCGCCCTGGTGCTCGAGGCGCGCGAGCCACTCGCTGCGGTCGGGGCTGACCAGCTCCGCGGCCCCCGAGGGGGTCGGGGCGCGGCGGTCGGCGGCGAAGTCGGCGATCGTGAAGTCGATCTCATGCCCGATGCCGGTGACCACGGGAATGTCGCAGGCGCGGATCGCGCGCGCGACGACCTCCTCGTTGAAGGCCCAGAGATCTTCGAGCGAGCCGCCGCCGCGGGCGAGGAGGAGCACGTCGCACTCCGCGCGGCGCGAGGCGAGGGCGAGGGCGGCGGCGATCTCGGCGGCCGCGCCCTCGCCCTGCACCGGTACCGGGTAGAGGAGGACCGGAATCGAGGGGAAGCGCCGGCGGAGTACGCTCAGGATGTCGCGGATGGCCGCGCCCGTGGGCGAGGTGATGACGCCGATGCGCCGCGGCAGGGCGGGCAGGGGTCGCTTGCGCGCCTCGTCGAAGAGTCCTTCCGCGGCCAGGCGCCGTTTCAGCGCCTCGAAGGCCCGGCGCAGCGCGCCGTCGCCGGCCTCCTCCATATGCTCGACCAGGAGCTGGAAGTCCCCGCGCGCCTCGTAGAGCCCGATGCGGGCGCGCACCAGGACCTGCATGCCGTCGCGCGGTGCGAAGGCGAGGTTGCGGTTGCGCGCCCGGAACATGGCGCAACGCACCTGTGCCTGGGCGTCCTTGAGCGTGAAGTACAGGTGCCCGGAGCCGGGCCGCGAGAGGTTGGACAGTTCCCCCTCCACCCAGAGGAGAGGGAAGGCGCCCTCGAGCAGGGCCCGCACCTCGCGGTTGAGCCGCGAGATCGTGTAGACGTCGCGCTGCGGGCGCAACTGGGGCGGGCCGGCGTCCGGGCTGAGCATGGGGCCATGATAAACCCCGCGGGCGGGGGGCCCAAGCCGCGGCGGGCGATCGCCACCCCCGCCCGGCCGGGGCGGGGGCGGGCGGAGGGCCGTCGCGGGGTGCGCGTTTACCGGTCCGGCCCGACTCTCTATAATGCCCGCTTACTCCGCCGGGAACCGATCCCGCCGCGACCCAGGAACCGCTCCGCCATGCGTATCGCCGAGGAAGCCCTGACCTTCGATGACGTGCTGCTGGTGCCGGCGCACTCGAAGGTCCTGCCCCGCGACGCGCACCTGGAGACCTGGCTGACGCGCGATATCCGCCTCAATATCCCGGTCGTCTCTGCGGCCATGGACACGGTGACCGAGGCGCGCCTGGCCATCGCGCTCGCCCAGGAGGGCGGGATCGGTATCATCCACAAGAACATGACCCCGGAGCAGCAGGCCGAACAGGTGCGGCGGGTCAAGAAGTTCGAGAGCGGCGTGATCAAGGAACCGATCACGGTGACCCCCGCCACCACCATCCGCCAGGTGCTGGAACTCACCCGCGCCCACAACATCTCCGGCGTGCCGGTGGTGGAGGAGGGCGGCGGGCTCACGGGCATCGTGACCAGCCGCGACCTGCGCTTCGAGACGCGCCTGGACGACCCGGTGCGCAACATCATGACCCCGCGCGAGCGGCTGGTGACGGTCCACGAGGGCGCGGACAAGGCGGAGGTGGTCGCGCTGCTGCACCGCCACCGCATCGAGAAGGTCCTGGTGGTGAACGATCGTTTCGAGCTGCGCGGTCTGATTACGGTCAAGGACATCCAGAAGGCCAAGGACTATCCGAACGCCTGCAAGGACGAGCAGGGGCGCCTGCGGGTCGGCGCCGCGGTCGGCGTGGGCGCCGGCACCGAGGAGCGGGTCGCCGCACTGGTCGCCGCGGGCGTCGACGTGGTCGTGGTGGACACCGCCCACGGACACTCCGAGGGCGTTCTGGAGCGGGTGCGCTGGGTCAAGCAGCACTATCCCGATACGCAGGTGATCGGCGGCAACATCGCCACGGCGGATGCGGCGCGCGCGCTCGCGGAGGCCGGCGCCGACGGCGTCAAGGTCGGCATCGGACCGGGCTCGATCTGCACCACGCGTGTCGTGGCGGGCGTGGGTGTGCCGCAGATCACGGCGGTGGCCAACGTCGCCGACGCGCTGCGCAAGAGTGGCATCCCGCTGATCGCCGACGGCGGCGTGCGCTACTCGGGCGATGTGGCCAAGGCGCTCGCGGCGGGCGCCTACTCGGTGATGATCGGCTCGCTGCTCGCCGGGACCGAGGAGGCGCCGGGGGAGGTGGAACTCTACCAGGGCCGCTCCTACAAGTCCTACCGCGGCATGGGTTCGCTGGGTGCGATGACCGCGCGCAACGGCTCCAGCGACCGCTATTTCCAGGAAGGCACCGGTGACGTCGACAAGCTGGTCCCGGAAGGAATCGAGGGGCGGGTCCCGTACAAGGGCAGCCTCGTGGCGATCATCCAGCAGCTTCTCGGCGGCGTGCGCGCCAGTATGGGCTACGTCGGCTGCGCGAGCATCGAGGAGATGCGCACGCGCGCGCAGTTCGTGCGCATCACCTCCGCCGGCGTGCGCGAGAGCCACGTGCACGACGTGACGATCACCAAAGAGGCCCCGAACTACCGGGTCGATTGACGGCGGTCCGACCGGACCGCCGGACGCTACATCCGGGACCGGGCCCGCAGCCCTCAGCCATGTCCGATATTCACGCCGAACGCATCCTGATCCTCGACTTCGGGTCCCAGTACACCCAGCTCATCGCGCGCCGCGTGCGCGAGGCGGGGGTGTACTGTGAGATCATGCCCTACGACGTCGATGCCGCGCGCGTGCGCGAGTTCCAGCCGCGCGGCATCGTGCTCTCGGGCGGTCCCGAGTCGGTCACGCAGGCGCAGACCCCGCGCGTGCCGCAGCTCGTCTTCGAACTCGGCGTGCCGGTGCTCGGCATCTGCTACGGCATGCAGGCGATGGCCGCCCAGCTCGGCGGCGCGGTCGAGCCCTCGGGAAAACGCGAATACGGCTACGCCCAGGTGCGCGCGCGCGGTCACTCGCGTCTCCTGCGCGACATCGAGGACCACACCAGCCCCGAGGGCTACGGGCTGCTCGACGTGTGGATGAGCCACGGCGACCGCGTCGCGGCTCTGCCGCCGGGGTTCAAGGTCATCGCCGCCACCGACAGCGCCCCGCTCGCCGGCATGGCCGACGACGAGCGCGGATACTACGGCCTGCAGTTCCATCCCGAGGTGACGCATACGCGCCAGGGCGCGCGCATCCTCGAACGCTTCGTGCACGAGATCTGCGGCTGCGGCGCGCTGTGGACGGCGGCCAACATCATCGACGACGCCATCGCGCGGGTGCGCGCGGAGGTCGGCGAGGAGGAGGTGCTGCTGGCGCTCTCCGGCGGAGTCGACTCCTCGGTGGTGGCGGCGTTGCTGCACCGGGCGATCGGCGAGCGGCTCACCTGCGTGTTCGTCGACAACGGCCTGCTGCGCCTGCACGAAGGCGATCAGGTGATGTCGACCTTCGCCGAGCACATGGGCGTGCGCGTCCTGCGCGTCGACGCCGAGGCGCGCTTCCTCAAGGCACTGGAAGGCGTCTCCGACCCCGAGCGCAAGCGCAAGATCATCGGCGGCCTGTTCATCGAGATCTTCGAGGAGGAGGCCGCACGGCTGAAGGGCGTGCGCTGGCTGGCCCAGGGCACGATCTACCCGGACGTGATCGAATCGGCGGGCGCGGCCACCGGCAAGGCGCACGTCATCAAGTCGCACCACAACGTCGGCGGCCTGCCCGAGCGCATGAAGCTCAAGCTCGTCGAACCGCTGCGCGAGCTGTTCAAGGACGAGGTGCGTCGGATCGGTGTCGAACTCGGCCTGCCCTCGGAGATGGTCTACCGCCACCCATTCCCCGGCCCCGGCCTGGGGGTGCGCATCCTCGGCGAGGTGCGCAAGGACTACGCCGACACCCTGCGCCTGGCCGACGCCATCTTCATCGAGGAGCTGCGCGCGGCGGGGCTCTACGAGAAGGTCAGCCAGGCCTTTGCGGTGTTCCTCCCGGTACGCTCCGTGGGCGTCGTCGGCGACGCCCGCTGCTACGAGCACGTCATCGCCCTGCGCGCCGTCGAGACGGTGGACTTCATGACCGCGCACTGGGCGCGCCTGCCCTACGAATTCCTCGACCACGTCTCCCGGCGCATCATCAACGAAGTCCCCGGCGTCTCCCGCGTCGCCTACGACATCTCCGGAAAACCCCCCGCCACCATCGAGTGGGAATAACGGGGGACAGTATACCTATTTCCGCCCGGCCGCCGGGTCGCCGGCACCGCGCAGATGGCGGCGACAGTGATGCACGGCCGGCCAGCCCGCGTTCGGAGAGATTCGGTCATGTTGTGCTCGATCCCGGGATTTGGTGCAGGCGTGTGACGCAGTTTTTCCGTAAACAATCGGCGCCGCTTGGTTCGGAAAGATATCTCATGGTTTCGAGCCAACGCCACGGCTCCGTCCTTAGAATAGGTAAATGGGTATACTGTCCCCGTAAATGCTATGAGGTTTGAGAGGGCATTGGAGATGAACGAGCAGCGCAAGGCGTTGTGGATCAAGAATTCGGTTATCGGCGGAGAGCTGGATGCCAGGGAGTGCGAGGTCTTGAGTGCGCTGATGGAAGAGCGAGAATTGGCGGATAGAGAATTGCTGGTTACGGAGGGCGACGTCGACGATTCGCTGTTTCTCCTGGCCGAAGGTGATCTCGCGGTAAGCAATACGATCGATGGAGCGGAAGTCGCGGTATACCTCATGAGCCCTGGTGAATGTGCGGGGACGCGAGCCTTCGTGGATCGGACTCCGCGAAAGGCAACGTTGCGCGCGGTGGGCGAGGCTACGGTCCTGGTGCTGAAGCCCGACCGCTTCGAGACGTTGCTGGATTCCGATCCGCGGCTGGTGTACAAAGTGATGCGCGCATTGTTCAGGGCTACGCACAACAATCTGATGCGCATGGATCAGGAGAACGCCGAGTTGACCAAGTACATCACGAAGACCGGCGGCCGATACTGATGCGCGTGACGGGGACAGTGTACCCATTTTGGCTGCCCTTCCGGGTCATCGATCCCACGCGTATGCGCCGGCGCAATGGATCACGGCCGGCCGGCCAGCATTCCGGTCGCTCCAGTCGGGTAGTACTCGGCGGCAGGATATGAGGCAGGCGTGCCATACGGCCGTTTCGTGAACGGTCGGCCTTGGTGGGCGCGAGACGAGGTCCGCACGGCGTCGATCCATAGCCACGGAGCCGTACTTAGAAAGGGAAATAGGTACACTGTCCCCGTATATGGAGACTGTTCCCATGATCGGATTTATCGGACTGGGTCGGATGGGTTCGGGTATGGCGGCCAATCTGCTCAGGGCCGGCCACGATGTAGTCGTGTTCAACCGCACTGCGGAGAAGGCGCGAGTGCTCGTCGGCCAGGGCGCGAAGGGCGCGGAATCCGTCGGGGCGGCCTGCCGGGGCGAGGTGGTCGTGACCATGCTGGCCGACGACCGGGCGGTGGAGCAGGTCGCGTTTGGGACGGACGGCATCCTCGAGCGGCTCGGAAAGGGCGCGGTCCATGTATCGTCGAGCACCATCAGCGTCGCGCTCGCGGAACGGCTCGCGCAAGCGCACGCGGCGCGCGGCCAGCGCTTCGTGTCGGCGCCGGTATTCGGGCGTCCGGATGCGGCGGCGGCGGGGAAGTTGTTCATCGTCGCCGCGGGCGAGGACGCGGCGCTGGCGGCGGTCTCCGGGCTGTTCGAGGCGATGGGCCAGCGGACCTTCGTGGTCTCGAACCGGCCGGCCGCCTCCAACCTGGTGAAACTCAGCGGAAATTTCCTGATCGCCGCGGTGGTCGAGGGGCTCGGCGAGGCGATGGCTCTGGTGGAGAAAGGCGGCATCGATCGCCGCCAGTATCTGGAGATATTGACCTCCACGCTGTTCGGGGCGCCGGTGTATCGGACCTACGGTGGCCTGTTGGCCGAAGCGAAATTCGAACCGGCCGGATTCGCGGCGTCGCTGGGACACAAAGACATCCGCCTCGCGCTGGAAGCGGCCGAGGCGTTGCGTGTGCCGATGCCGTTGGCGAGTCTGGTGCGCGATCGGTTCCTCGCGTTGCTGGCGCAGGGCGGCGAGCGACTCGACTGGTCGGCGATCGGCATGTTGGCGACGAAAGACGCGGGCCTCGGGTGATGTGCCGGGGCTAGCGCTACGGTCGCCGGGAGTGGGCCACGGCCCGGGTGGCAAAGGGGCGAGCGCCGCGCGGGTCGCCTTCGGGTGACCGGGGACGGGGCTCGCGGTGAACGCTAGCGCCGCGCAGGCAGGACGTCGCGCAGTAGCCCGGTGGTGGTCTCCCAGTCCATGCAGGGGTCAGTCACCGACACGCCGTAGCGCAGTTGCGAGAGGTCCGCGGGAATCGGCTGGCTCCCGGCGTGGAGGTTGCTCTCCAGGAATAACGGGGACAGTATACCTATTTCACCCCACCTTTCCGGCCGTCGTGATCCGGGCTTCTTCCGCGGGTTGGTTAGCGTAATGCTCCAGCAGTGATCGTTTCGCCGCTGACAAGAAGCATACGTGAACCCGCCTGCCGGCGCGCGCGCGAACCCAAGCCCGTCGATGCCCGGCAGATGCGCCGTCGCACCATAGCCCGGCCGGGAGGATATTGTTACGGTCGATCCGGTTGGCGAGATCCGCGCGACTTCCACGCCTATCATCGCCAGTCATTCGTCGCCACCGTTTGCAGCGCCGTTTCGATGACGATAAATGGGTATACTGTTTTCGAGGCTCTACGCGGGAGGAGGGGGAATGGTGTATGCGAAAGAAGCCCTGGCCCTGGTGTTGTCGCTGGCCGTTGTGACCTCACTGGCCGGGTGCAACCTGATCAATCAAAAGAGCGGCACAACCGGAGTGCATGCCATGACCCAAGGTCAGCTCGACAGACTGATCCGCCGATACGGGAGCGATGTGCACGGAAGCGCGGATTTCCTAAAGTTGGTCTATGACAATGTGCCGATGCTGTGTATCTCCGATGTGGGTCATGACCGAATGAGGATCATCGCCCCGGTGCGCGAGACCTCGAAACTGGCGCCAGGCCAGATGGCGGTGCTGATGGAGGCCAACTTCGATCGGGCTCTGGACGCACGGTATGCCATTCGCGACGGAATTGTATTCGCGGCGTTTATACATCCGCTGTCGCCGCTCACGGACGCAGAAGTGGTTGCGGCCCTGCGCGAGGTAGCGTCGCTAACCAGGACCTTCGGAACGACGTATTCCAGCGGTGATCTGGTGTTTGGCGGCGGCGGAGAGCTTGGGTCCGGACGGCCACCGGGGCGGCCGAACTGACGGTGTGAATTGCGGGATGGCGGATCGGCGGTCGTTGACGCAGGGCCAGCCGGCCGCTGGCGACGATTACGGGTATTCGGCGGGCCCGGATCTCGGGCGCGGAGAGCAGAACCCACGGAGCCTCCGGCTGATTGCGAATACTGCCGCCGTTCAGAACGCGTTCACGATGTGGTTGCGGTTTCCTGCGCCTGCAGCCGTAGCAGTTCGTCCTCGACCCCGGCGGCCTGGCTACGTTGTCTTTGGCGAAGAAGCCGTCGAAGCCGCCGAACCGCTGGACGTATTCGATGATCAGCGAAGAATGCTCCGACGCGATCGAGAAAATCTGTTTGCGACCCTGCTCCTTGGAGCCGATTACATCCAGAAGGAATCTGCGGCCCTGCGCCTCGATTTGGCGTACGACGAACTCGATATTCTCGCTGCCGGAACGCTCGCCGTCGGCCACGGCGAGCGCGATCTGATGCAGGCGCGGACCGTAGTTGCGTACGAAGGTCTCGGTGGGAGAGGGAAGCCGACCGAGGTGGTTGACGAAGTGCGGGGTGTTGCTGGCCGTGAAGACCTTCGCCGGGCTGCGCATGTCGGCGGTGTGGTGCACACTCTTGGTGACGTTGGTCGAGGAGTTCTGATCCGCGATGTCGTAGGAGCCCCAGTAATAGTAGCTCGACAGGGAGAGCCACTCGAGAATCACGACCTCGCGGTTCTGACTGTAGACCCGGGTGGCGAGATGATCGATGGCAGGATCAGGTCAGCTATGCCGAGTTGGTTTTGAAGGTCCTTCGCGTTTCGGAAGGCCTCCTGGACATCGTCGCGGATACTGCTCATGCCCAGCGCATAGACCCTAGCCTGATCGGGTGATCGCTCCATATACGCGACGATATTGTGGGTATAGGGCGACGGCTTTCCGACCGCGAGGTTTCCCGGAAGCTCGAGGCGCCGGATCTGATCCTGTGAGAAAAAGCGGAACCCGCGCTCTTCCTGATGTGCCACGACGCTGTGGAGGTCCTCGACGCGGAGGATCTCGCCCATGTAGCGGCTGTTGGGCTTGCGCGCCCCGATCGGGTAGACCTCGTTCAGGCTTCGGAAAATGCCGCGGATATCCGGGTCTTTGACCTCGCGTACGAGGAAATCGGGCGACTGCATATCGATACGTAGGATGTGGGTCCAGTGCGATTCACTTTCCAGGGTGACGAGGTAGTGGTACGGCGTCATCAGCGCGAGATCGGAGACGTAGCGGATTGAGTGGCCGGGATCGACCGTGATCATGATGGCGTCGATCTCGCGGATCATGTCGGTCAGTCCTACGCGATCGCGCTCTTCGAGCAGGCGGATCAGGTAATCCTCGAAAATGCCGAGTTTT
This sequence comes from Gammaproteobacteria bacterium, assembly GCA_027013145.1. Lineage (GTDB taxonomy): Bacteria > Pseudomonadota > Gammaproteobacteria > 21-64-14 > 21-64-14 > BMS3Abin12. The sequence continues at coordinate 217,616 of JALUXX010000016.1, forward strand.
GTTTGTCCCCATGGCGGGGAAATGACAGGGATGGCGATACGGGCATCGGTGGTTGTTGCCTTACCTTGCGAAAGCCGTAGCCACGAACAGAGCAATTTGTGTGCCAGCGTGAAATGCGCGTCCAATAGGGGTACGTTGGCATGGATTGCGCCAAAATCCGCTACCGCCTGCCGCCTCATCGTGGGGCCGGTGCGCACCGTATCCGGGCGGCGTCCGTCCGCTACGCAACATTATGCGCCGTATGGTCCGTCGCCGGCCGTGGGGTCGGGGAGGGGATTCGGTGGGGCCGAAGCGTCGAGCGATGCCCTCGGCGAGGCATGCCGTTGGGCCACGTCGTGCTGTTGGCCGCAGCGGGTTGCGGACGGGCTGACAGAAACGCGGGCGTGCGATTCCTTCGAAGGAGCGGGTACGTTGCAGCGAGGCGTCTGGTTGCTCGCAGGGAGGTGTGGAAACCACGGGATGCCACCCGAGAGCGGGGAACGCGTGAAGCCGGTCACGGTTCGAGGCACGCCGTTTCAGTAGATTTGACAATGAAGAATAAGCTGACCAAGCTGCCGGATGGCCGCCCGGGATCAAAGGGGGAATGACAATACCGGGCCCCGTGTCAATGTTTCCCTGGTTTGTATATGCCGTTTCCCAATGTGGTTCGTCCCTCTGCGGTAAGCTGGCGCCGGCGGGGCTGGGACGCGCGACGAGCGTAGACAGGGGGGGGTAGGCGATGAGCCGCCGCATTCTCGTTGGGCTTCTGTTAAGTAGCTTGAGTTGCGTTGCCATCGCAGGCGCGGGCTGGCGCCTGCCGACGGGATACTTCGTGCCCGCGAAGATGCCGATGACGGTGGTGTTCCCGCGGCCGGATGCGGAGACGAGCCCCTGGGCGCGGCAGCGCATGGCCTATGCCGACGGGACCGTTCAGTATCGGATCCCGATCGCCGTACAAGGGGGTGCATATCCGTTCCACTATACCCTCGTTTCCGGCCCCCCGGGGATGAAAATCGGCCAGGATATTTTTGATCCCGACTACGGTATTGTCACCTGGACCCCGACGAGCAGCCAGATTCGCAGTGCGTCGTATCCGGTAACGGTAACGGTCACAGACCAGCAAGACGCCACAGTGACGGTGGCGTGGTCCGTGAAGGCGACGACATCCGGTTTCGTGTTTGTCGATCCCAAGGCGGCCACAAACGGAAACGGTACGAAGGCGAGTCCGTTCAACAGTGTCGCGCCGTTGTTCGTCCTGCACGGAACGATGGGCCCGTACGGGGGGTATATCGTGTATTTTCGCGCCGGAACCACTGTCCTTTCGGGGCCGGAGAGCATCGGCAACGTACAGTTGCAGGGCAACGGTAATCCGGCAGTGTGGTTGGGTTATCCCGGGGAAGATGCCAGGATCGACTTCAGCCATTCCAAGGTTCTGGTCGATAAGCAGGACGACGTATTTGTGGGCGGCCTGCATATCATGAACGCGAGGACCGACGTGCTGAATGCGCAGTTCTTCTTCTTCAATCAGAACGCGGCACAGGACCGGGTTACCTTCTTCGAGAACAAGTTCGAGGATATCGATGACCTCAGCGGGGGAGATTCCAATCAGGCGGCGATACTGTTTTTCAACCCCGGGGTACTTCGGAACTACTTCGCTCTGATCGGCAATACGCTGGACCATTTTACGGCGGAGCTCGTCGACACATATGCCATCAAATACGGCGTGATCGAAGACAATCAGTTGCTCACGGGCAACGGGCCATCGCCCTGGGCGGGGATCTTTCTGAAATCGGATGTTCAGAATTTCTCCGTGCGTCGTAATACCTCGCTTTCGCAGTCCTACGGCTACGGCGCGATCTGGATTGCGCAGCAGGCGCAGGTGTTCCCGAACAATGATATCGAGGTCGCGTATAACCTCGTAAGGACGGGGGACGTTAGGCAGCCCGCCTTCGTCTACGAGTGGACGGGCCCCGGGGGTGCGTTGAACGCGAACCCTCAGATCTATGTCTATCGGAACACCTTTACGGGCTGGATCGGCGGGCTGGATGACTTTCCCTACACCGTGTGGGAGGAGAGCAACGTCCTGATCGACGATTCGGGCAAGACCGCAAAATTCAATTCGAGTACCGGCGGGGGGAAGACGGTCAAATTCACCGACAACCTCACCGGGACTTCCAAGGACGGATTGATCGACGCAGACGGAAGACTCATCGGGGCCGCGTCCCAGTACCGTGGGACCCGAGGCTTCGAGATCTCGGTTGGCGTCAACCCGCTGAGCGCGCCGACCTGGAGGTAGGGAACGTCCTGATAGAAGCGGCGGCAGGTCGGATGCCCGGGCGCTGCGTCGCGCCGCCGGTGCCCGGGGTAGCACGATCCGTCGGCTATATCCGCTCCGGCAGCATACGGTGCAGCTTCGCGCGCATGCCGCGCAGTAGCCCGGCGGTGGTCTCCCAGTCCATGCAGGGGTCGGTCACCGACACGCCGTAGCGCAGTTGCGAGAGGTCCGCGGGAATCGGCTGGCTCCCGGCGTGGAGGTTGCTCTCCAGCATCAGGCCGACGAGCGAGCGGTTGCCCTCCAGTATCTGGTTGACGCAGTTCTCCGCGACCAGGGGCTGCACGGACGGATCCTTGTTGGAGTTGGCGTGCGAGCAGTCCACGGCGATGTTGACGGGCAGGCCGGCCTTGGTGAGCTCCTGTTCGGCCAGCGCGACGGATACCGAATCGTAGTTGGGGTGTCCGTTGCCGCCGCGCAGGACGATGTGTCCGTAGCGGTTGCCGCGGGTGCGGAAGACCGCGCACTGCCCCTCCTGATTGATGCCGAGGAAATGGTGTGCGCGCGCCGCCGAATGCAAGGCGTTGATCGCCACGGCGAGGCTCCCGTCGGTGCCGTTCTTGAAGCCGACCGGTGTCGACAGGCCGCTGGCCATCTCGCGGTGGGTCTGCGACTCGGTGGTGCGCGCCCCGATCGCCGTCCAGGTGATGAGGTCGGACAGGTACTGCGGGGTGATCGGGTCGAGGGCCTCGGTGGCGGCGGGCAGCCCCATTTCGGCGAGATGCAGCAGCAGCTCGCGCGCGAGATGCAGGCCCTTCTCGATGCGGAAGGAATCGTCCATGAACGGGTCGTTGATCAGGCCCTTCCAGCCGACGGTGGTGCGCGGTTTCTCGAAGTAGACGCGCATGATCGGATAGACGGTGTCGCCGACCTCCTCGGCGAGCCGCAGCAAACGCGCCGCGTATTCGCGCGCGGCATCGAGATCGTGGATCGAGCAGGGCCCGACCACCACGAACAGGCGCGGATCCCGGCGGTCGAGGATGCGCCGGACCGTCTCGCGACCCCGCAGTACGGTGGCCCGTGCCCGGTCGGTCAGGGGCAGTGCCGCCTTGACCTGTTGAGGCGTGGGCAGCAGGTCCTGCGAGCGTACGTTGACGTTTTCGAGACGGTCGGTTTCCATGGGCCGGAGGCTTTCAAAACCTTTATAGTAACATAATGTTGCGAGAGCCATCCGGGGCATCCGGGCGCCGCGACGCAAGCCATCGCCCGGTCGCGCCCGCGCCCCCGGCCGATGCGGCGTGTAGCGAGCCGGTGCGGGCGAGGAACGGGGGCGGGCGGTGGCGCGGGCGCCCCCGGTCGCCGCGCGACGCCGCCGCCGGACCGGCCACGGGGGTCCGATTGGTATACTGTCGAGGGCCTTGATTGCGGGTTGTCGTGGACCCTCTCGATTCGAATGCGGATGACGCCCGGCCGGCCGCGGGCGCCGGCGAGGACCTTCGCTGGATGCGCCGGGCGCTGGATCTGGCGCGGCATGCGGCGGGTGCGGGCGAGGTCCCGGTCGGGGCGGTGGTGGTCCGCGACGGCGTGGTCCTCGGCGAGGGCTGGAACGGCCCCATCGGCTGCTGCGATCCGACGGCGCACGCCGAGGTGCAGGCCCTGCGCGCCGCCGCCCGCCGGGCCGGGAACTACCGGCTCGGCGGCGCCACCCTCTACGTCACCCTCGAGCCTTGCGCGATGTGTGCCGGCGCCATCGTCCACGCCCGCATCGCGCGGGTGGTCTACGGGGCCGAGGATCCGCGTGCGGGGGCGGCGGTCAGCGTCTTCCGTGTGCTCTCCGAGCCGCGCCTCAATCATCGGGTACCGGCCGAGGGCGGCGTATTGGCCGCCGAGTGCGCCGCGCTGTTGCAGGAGTTCTTCCGCACGCGAAGAGGTTGAAACCGTCCCCGGGGCGGCGTCACGGCAGACGCTTGGCCACGCTCTCGTGCGGGCCCGGCGCCGGTTGGGGCTGACGGCTCTCGACGCGCGTGAGGATGTCGTAATAGGTGCGGATGTTGCCGACGTAGCGCGCCGCCTCCATGCCGCGCGCGTAGCCGTTGCGGGTGCGCCGGTACCAGCGCTTCTGGCTGAGCAGCGGCAGGTTGCGCTTCACGTCCACCCAACTGTCCGGGTTGCCGCCGCGATCTTCGGTGATGATGCGCGCGTCCTCGAGATGCCCCAATCCCAGATTGTAGGCCGCCAGCGCCATCCAGGTGCGCACCGGCTGGGGGATGCGCTTGGGGATCTGCTTCTCGATCTGCGCGAAATAACGCGCCCCGCCGAGGATGCTCTGTTCGGGATTGACGCGGTTGTCGATGCCGATGTGGTCGGCGGTGTCGAGCGTCAACATCATCAGCCCGCGCACCCCGGTGGGGGAGACCGCCTTCGGATTCCAGTGGGATTCCTGATAGCCGATCGCGGCGAGGAGCTTCCAGTCGATCCCGGTCTCGGCCCCGGCCTGCTCGAAGAGCTTTTGATAGAGCGGCAGGCGCGTCTTGATGTCCTCCATGAACCGTTTGGTGCCGACGTAGCCGAGGTTGCCGAGGTGCCCGTAGTAGCGCGCGAGGATGCGCTCGAGATCGCCGGATTTCTTCATGCGCTCGATGAAGGCCGTCGCGGCGTCGTAGAGGCTCTTGTCGCGGGTGCGGGGGAAGGCCCAGGCGAGCCCCTGGGGTTTGCTGAAATTGAAGGCGACCCGCAGCTCCGGGTAGAAGCGCCGGTCGAGCGCCACGGCGTTGGAGTCGGCGATGGTGTAGTCGATCTCCTGCGCCGAGACCAGGCCGAGGAGGTCCTCGCTGCTGTAGTCGGTGGTCGCCTCCCACCGCAGCTTCGGATACCGCGCCTTGAGGGCCTCCAGGCGCTCCACGTAGCTGCTCCCTGCGACCACCACCAGCCGCCCCCCGATCAGATCCTTTGCGCTGCGCGGGCGCCGGTGTCCCAGGCGATAGACCACCTGCGCGGTGACGGTCTGATACGGCGGCGTGAAGCGCACGTAGCGCTCGCGCCGCGGCGTCACGGTCAGGCCGGCGGCGGCCAGGTCCGCGCGTCCCACCGCGATCATGGGCAGGATCTCGTCGAAGCTGTCCGGCACGATCAGTTGGACTTTGACCCCCAGTTCCCGGGCGAACTGGTGAACCAGGTCGTATTCGGGCCCCTCCGGTCCGGCGGGCCCTTGATAGTAGGTGGTGGGGTTGTTGCGGGTGATCACCCGCAGGACGCCGCGTTCCTTGACTTTCTGGAGGGCATCGAGTTTCGGTTCGTGGTGGCAGCCGGCGACCGCCAGCGCCAGCGCGGTCAGCCACGCCAGGTGCGCGGCGCGGACCCCCGGGGCTGGGCGGGGCGGGGGGGCTCCCCCATCGGAGAGGTTCGATCGTCGTCGGCCCATTCAGGTACAATAGCACCGAATATCAGCGGTCCAGCGGCGTTCGCCCGCCCGGGCGCAAGGGTGGCGTGCGGCCGGACGGTCGCGTCGGGCCCCGGGTAGCGGGCCAACAGGGTAGCGGGCATCCGGGTGTCGGGCTTTACCCGATGCGAAACCGGATGTCCGTCAACGAACTGGAGAGGTACCGAAGCGGTCACAACGGCACCGACTCGAAATCGGTTGGGGGCATTGCGCCCCACGTGGGTTCGAATCCCACCCTCTCCGCCAATAGAGACCGTGGTCCTTCGGAAACCACGGTAGTGGTTTATTTCAACGCAACCGGATGGGATTCGAACCCACGGTCCAAACGGCCGGGTTCGACGCGACGGCGCAGCCGTCGCGAGCGCCGCCGCGAGGCGGCGACCCCGGAGGGGCGAGGGCCGCAGGCCCGAGTCATCCCACCCTCTCCGCCAATATAGACCGTGGTCCTTCGGGAACCACGGCAGTGGTTTTTTCAACGCAACCGGACGGGATTCGAACCCACGGGGCGCCTTTTTGAGGCGGGTGGCGCGCGCGCGGACACCGAGTTAGAATCCGTCCGGCGGATCTGTTTGTTGGCCGGTTTGTCCCTTCGACGATCGCGCCGCCCCGCTTCTATGGCGGCCGTGTCGGTCCCCCCGCAGCGAACTGTTGTAAACCCCGTCAGGCCCGGAAGGGAGCAGCGGTAGCAGCAGCGTCGGGTGCCGGGGTGTGGCTGGCACGGTCCGCCGCCTCCGTTGCCGCGCGATCTGCGGTATCATGGCGCCGTCTCCTGCATCGGCCCGTGGGCCGCAGGCCCCCGCGAGAAACCCTGGGGGGCTGCCCGCCGCGCCGCCCGGACTGTTCACGACATGAGCTATCAGGTACTTGCGCGCAAGTGGCGCCCCCGGACGTTCGCCGAGCTGGCGGGGCAGGAGCACGTCGTGCGGGCCCTGGTCAACGCGCTCGACCACGACCGCCTCCACCACGCCTATCTGTTCACGGGGACCCGCGGCGTGGGCAAAACCACCGTGGCGCGCATCCTGGCGCGGGCGCTCAACTGCGAGCGCGGGGTCGGTTCGACTCCGTGCGGCGAGTGCGAGTCCTGCCGCGAGATCGACGAGGGGCGCTTCGTCGATCTCATCGAAGTCGACGCGGCCTCCCGGACCAAGGTGGAGGATACGCGGGAGCTGCTCGAGAACGTGCAGTACGCACCCACGCGCGGGCGCTTCAAGGTGTATCTGGTGGACGAGGTCCACATGCTCTCCACCCACAGTTTCAATGCGCTGCTCAAGACGCTGGAGGAGCCCCCGCCGCACGTCAAGTTCCTGCTCGCCACGACCGATCCCCAGCGCCTGCCGGCGACGGTGCTCTCGCGCTGCCTGCAGTTCCACCTCAAGCGGCTGCCGCCGGCGCTGATCACCGAGCGCCTGGCGGCGATCCTCGAGCGCGAAGGCGCGCAGGCCGAGGCCGGGGCGCTGGATCCGATCGCCCGCGCCGCCGAGGGCAGCATGCGCGACGCCCTGAGCCTGCTCGACCAGGCGCTCGCCTACGGGGGCGGGACGCTGAGGGCCGACGAGGTGCGGGCGATGCTGGGGACCCTGCCGCGCGAGCGCCTGTTCGGTCTGGTCGAGGCGCTCGCCGCGGGCGACGGGACCACGCTGCTGGCGCAGGTGGCGGAGATTGCGGAGCAGTGCGTCGACTACCTCGGGGTGCTGTCGGAGTTGATCGCGCTGCTGCACCGCGTGGCGCTGGCGCAGCAGGTCCCGGAGGCGGTCGAGGAAGAGGACCGCGCCGCGGTGGAGGCGCTCGCCGCACGGCTCACGCCCGAGGACGTGCAGCTCTTCTATCAGATCGCGCTGCTCGGGCGGCGCGACCTGGCGATCGCCCCCGACCCGCGCGCGGGGCTGGAGATGGTGCTGCTGCGCATGCTCGCGTTCCGACCCGTGGAGGTCGCGGCTTCGGGGGAGGACGCCGCGCCCGTAACGCCCCGGGCGGCGCCGGCGGCGCGCGGCGCCCGTCGCGAGACGGCGGCCGCCGCGGTGCAGAAGACCCGCGGAAACGGTGGAAACGGTGCCGATCCATCGCCGAGGCCGACCGCGTCGGCCGGCACCGCGGCGCCGGCCGCGGAGCCCGGCGAACTCGGCGCGCGCTGGCTCGCGATGGTGCGCGAGTCGCTCGGCCTCGGCGGGCCGGCCCGGGAGCTGGCGGCCAACTGCAACCTCCTCGGTTGCGAGGACGGGGTCGTCCAGTTGCAGCTCGACGCGGCGCGCGCGCACCTGCGCTCCTCGAGCACCGAGGAGCGTCTGGTGCAGGCGCTGCAGCGCCACTTCGGCGCTGCGACCCGCGTGGTGATCCAGCTCGGCGAGCCGCGGGAGGAGACCCCGGCGCAGCGCTGGGCGCGCGAGGAGCGCGAGCGGGTGGAGGCGGCGCAGCGGGCGATCGCGGAGGACGGCAACGTCCGCGCGCTGTGCGAGACGTTCGAGGCGGAGGTCGCGCCCGACTCCGTTCGACCGACCGACTGAGCGCGCCCCGGGGGGGTGTGCGGGTGATGTATGATCGGCGCCGGGCCCGGCGCGGCACGAGGTGAGGGTATGAAAGGCGGTATCGGCAATCTGATGAAGCAGGCCCAGCGCCTGCAGGCGGACATGCAGAAGGCGCAGGAGGAGATGGCCGCGCTGGAAGTCACCGGCCAGGCCGGAGGCGGGCTGGTGAGCGTGGTGATGACCGGACGCCACGACGTGCGCCGGGTGACCATCGATCCGAGCCTGCTCGGCGACGACAAGGAGATGTTGGAGGATCTCGTCGCCGCGGCGGTCAACGACGCGGTGCAGAAGGTCGAGAAGACCGTGCAGGAGCGCTTCTCCGGCCTCACTGCGGGGATGGGGCTCCCGCCCGACATGAAGCTCCCGTTCTAGGTCCCGCATGCCGCATCTGCCGGTTGTCCAACGCCTGATCGAGGCGCTGCGCTGTTTGCCCGGCGTGGGCCCGAAGTCGGCGCAACGCATGGCCTATCATCTCCTCGAGCGCGACCGCGACGGCGCGCGCCGCCTCGCCCGCGCCCTCGACGAGGCCGGAGAGCGCGTGCGCCGCTGCCGCCTGTGCCGCTCCTTGAGCGAGGACGAGCTGTGCGAGGTGTGCGCGAACGCGCGCCGCGACCGCTCGCTGCTGTGCGTCGTCGAGACCCCCGCGGATACCCAGGCCATCGAGCAGGCCACCGGGTATCGGGGCCTGTACTTCGTCCTCATGGGGCGTCTGTCGCCGCTGGACGGCATCGGGCCGGAGGAGCTGGGTCTGGACCGGTTGGGGGCCCGGCTGGCCGAGGGCGAGGTGCGGGAGCTGATCCTGGCGACGAACTTCACCGCCGAGGGCGAGGCGACGGCGCAGTACATCAGCACGGTGGCGCGCGAACACTCGGTGCGGGTGACACGGATCGCCCAGGGGGTCCCGGTGGGCGGTGAGCTCGAGTACGTCGATCAGGACACCCTCTCGCACGCCTTTCGCGGGCGCCGCGACCTGTAGGCCGCTCGGAATCCGGGAACCGGTCCGTCTCCGGCTACGGTACCCGGCGGCGCGGCGCGGGATCCCCCGGAGCCCCGCCGGCGGCTATACTGAAAAGATTGGACCTCGTTCGGGGCCCGGCCCGGCGGCCGGACCCACCGGGGGGCGCGGCAGGGGGTCGCGCCGGAGCGGGAGAGGGAACGATCGATGGAAGTCGCCCGGGTCGCTGCACCGGCGCTGTTGCGCCCGGAATCCACGCGGCCACGGCCCGTCGCGGGCCCCGTGGTCGTGCCCGGCGGGCGTTCCACGGGCGCGCGCGCGCCGGTCGAGCGGGTGGTCCAGGGGGAACTCCTGCACCGCGAAGGGTCCCCGGTCGCGTTCCTGCATGCCCTGCGTGTCGCCGGCCGTGTCCAGCCGCAGTATGTCGGCTCCGGTACCTTGGGTGTCGACGGGCCCGCGCGCGGGATCGCCGTCTATCAGGCGCACCAGCGGATGTTTTCGGGCGCCGGGGCGCCGTCGAACGTGGACGAATACGCCTGAACACCGGTGAACGGTCGCCGGGGCCGGCCCGGTGCCGCGCGGTATCGGGTCGCGCCGGGGTGCGGGCGGCGCAAAAACGAGGGAGGGCTTATGGCGGACTGCCTGTTCTGCAAGATGGCGAGCGGCGAGATCGTACCGGACGTCGTCTACGAAGACGAGGATCTGCTCGCCTTTCGCGACATCAACCCGCAGGCGCCCACCCACGTCCTGGTGATCCCCAAGCGGCATATCGCCACGCTGAACGACGTGCGTCCCGACGACGCGGAATTGCTGGGCCGGCTGCTGCTGGCGGCGCGTCATATCGCCCGCGAGGTCGGGATCGCCGACCGGGGCTACCGCACGGTGCTCAACTGCAACGCCGAGGCCGGGCAGTCCGTGTTCCACGTGCACCTGCATCTGCTCGGCGGCCGGCCGATGGGCTGGCCGCCCGGCTGATGCCCGCGCCGGCCCGTAGGGCGGGCCTCGGCCCGCCGCCGACGCCGGATCGAAACCACGTCGCCCCGATCGACGGCGCCGGCCGGGCAAGCCCGGCCCTACCGTACCGCTGACGCCGACCCGGGCGCCCGTAGGGCGGGGCTTGCCCCGCCGACGGAGCCCGATGGGAACGACGGCGACCCGATCCGCGGCGGCGTCCGGGCGAGCGCGGCCCTACGACATGCCGTCTCGAGATGACGCCCGTAAGGCGGGCATTGTCCGGCCGACGCCGTAAGGGATCGCGGGTCGCACGGCGGGGGTTTGCTGCGGGGAGGCGGAGTGCTGCCGGGGGGTCGGAGTCACCGCCCTCCAGCATCGGCGGGGCATCGGGGCGATCGCCGACGGGCGGTGACTCCGACCCCGGTCCACCTGCGCCATGTTTGCAAACGACGGCGGACCGATACACGTCCTCGGCCGGGCGAGCCCGGCCCTACCCCGTGATTACGCCCCGCGGGGCGCGCGTAGGGCGAGCCTTGGCCCGCCGACGACGCATAACCCGAACCACATCGGTTCATTCGGCGACGTCGGCCGGGCAAGCCCGGCCCTACCGTACCGCGGACGCCGACCCGGGCGCCCGTAGGGCGGGTCTCGGCCCGCCGACGACGCCGGACCGAAACCACGTCGCCCCGATCGGCGGCGCAGGCCGGGTAAACCCGGCCCTACCGTACCGCGGACGCCGACCCGGGCACGCGTAGGGCGGGCCTCGGCCCGCCGACGACGCCGGATCGAAACCACGTCGCCCCGATCGACGGCGCAGGCCGGGTAAACCCGGCCCCACCCGTACCGCGGACGCCGACCCGGGCGCCTGTAGGGCGGGCCTTGGCCCGCCGACGACGCCGGATCGAAACCACATCGCCCCGATCGGCGGCGCCGGCCGGGTGAACCCGGCCCCACCGTACCGCGGACGCCGACCCGGGCACGCGTAGGGCGGGTCTCGGCCCGCCGACGACGCCGGACCGAAACCACATCGCCCCGATCGACAGTGCCGGCCGGGTAAACCCGGCCCTACCGTACCGCGGATGCCGACCGGGGCACGCGTAGGGCGGGCCTTGGCCCGCCGACGACGCCGGATCGAAACCACATCGCCGCGATTCACCGCCTCGGCCGGGCGAGCCCGGCCCTACGGACCTCCCACACCGATGCTGGCACCCGTCGGTCGCTTCGCCTCACCCGCCGTCGGCGAGGAGCGCGTCGATCTTGGCGGCGCAGATGAAGTCGTTCTCGGAGAGCCCGCCGATGGCGTGCGTGCTGTAGCGCACGCGGCAGCGGTTGTACCCCACCTCCAGGTCGGGGTGATGGTCCTCGCGGTGTGCGATCCACGCGACCGCGTTCACGAACGCCATGGTCCGGTAGTAGTCCTTGAAGCGGAAGGTGCGACTGATCTCGCCGCCGGCCTCGTCGAGCGACCAGTCGCTGTGCACCTGAGCCAGCATCGCGCGCACCGCATCGGCGTCGAGCGGCGCCACGCCGCCCTCGCATACCTTGCAGTGTTTCGCTCGCAGATCGTCAGCCATGGCCGCCGCCCTCCGGAAAATGGTAGAAGGTTCGATTGAGGTAGTCGATCACCGCCGCGCGCTCCGCCGGGCTCCAGTTCGCGCCGGCCGCCTGCTGGCATCCGGACACCTGGCGCCGCAGGGCGGCGAGGCTGCGGATCTTGTGATTGGGGCGGGTGTAGACACTCGGATCGTGGCAGGCGAGGCACGCCTGATTGTGCAGCGCCTTGCCGCGCGCCAGTTCGGACCCGCTGGCGGCGCGGGCGGGCTGCGCGGCGCCCAGAGCGGCCGCTGCGAGCGCCGCGGTGATCGCCGGTAGGGCTGTCGTCGTCCTCATCGTTCGTTCCTCCTGCGGATCATCAATGCGGTGCGGCCGATGCCCGCGCCGCCGCGGAGAGGTGCGCGATGCGCAGCGGCGCGGGCGGGTGCGAATCGTGGAACGCCGAATACAGCGGGTCGGGGGTGAGCGTGCTCGCGTTCTCCCGGTAAAGCTTCACCAGCGCGCGGACCAGGGCCTCGCCGTCGGTCTGACCCGCGGCGAAGGCGTCGGCCTCGTACTCGTGGCGGCGGGAGATCCGCGCCGCGAGCGGTTGCAGCAGGAAGGCGAAGGTGGGCCCGACCAGCAGGAACAACAACAGCGCCATGTGGTCGGAAGGGGTGCTGACGCCGAGCGCCGCGTAGAACCACGGCCGGTGCATCAGCCACGCGAGCGCGGCGAGTCCCGCGAGGCTCAGGACGGCGCCGTGGATCAGCCGCTTGCGCACGTGGTGGAGGCGGAAATGGCCCAGCTCATGCGCGAGGACCGCCTCGACCTCGGCGTGGTCGAGCTCCTGCAGCAGCGTGTCGAAGAAGACGATGCGCTTGTGGCGGCCGAGCCCGGTGAAATACGCGTTGCCGTGTGCCGAGCGGCGCGAGCCGTCCATGACGAATACGCCGTCGCTGGCGAATCCGCAGCGCGCCAGCAGCCGCTCGATGCGCGTACGCAGGGCCTCGTCGTGGAGCGGGCTGAAGCGGTTGAACAACGGCGCGATCAGGGTCGGCCAGGCCCACGACATCAACAGCCCGAAGCCGATCCAGACCGCCCAGACATAGAGCCACCACAGGGCGCCGGCGTGTTGCATCAGCCACAGCGCGACCCATGCCAGCGGGGCGCCGAGGAGGAGTGTGAGGGCGAGTTGGCGCGCGAGGTCGGCGGCGAAAAGCGCGGGCGTCGACCGGTTGAAGCCGAAACGCTGCTCGATACGGAAGGTGTGGAAGATCGAGAACGGGAGTTCCAGCAGCGCGATCAGGAGGAACACGCTGAGCATGACGCCGACCCCGGTCAGGAGCGGGTCCAGGCCCAGGCCGCGCCAGGCGCGGTCGAGCGCATCGAGCGCGCCGCCCACGGTCCACCCCAGCAGGAGCACAGCGTCGTATACGGTTTCGACCGCGCCCAGACGGGTGCGCGCGGCGGTGTAGTCCGCCGCCTTGCGGTGATCGGCGAGCGGGACGCGATCACGGAAAGCCTCCGGGACGCGGTCGCGGTTGCGCAGGACGTGCCGCAGGTGCCGGCGGTCGAGCCACAGGCGCGTGATCGTGGCCGCGGCCAGGAAAAACAGAAACGCCGTGCGAAAGGCTTCCATGGACGATTGCGATCCGGTCGCCGGAATTTCGGCGTCGGATCAGAGTAGCTTTTGATAGAATGCGAGGCAACCGGCGCGGCGGATCCCCCAAAGAAAGGAATGTTTCATGGCCCAGGACCCCGGCAATCTGATCTGGATCGACCTCGAGATGACCGGTCTGGATACGGATCGCGACCACATCATCGAAATCGCCACGATCGTCACGGACGGGCGGCTGGAGATCCTCGCCGAAGGGCCGGTGCTTGCGATCCATCAGCCCGATGCGGTGCTCGAGCAGATGGACCGCTGGAACCAGACCCAGCACGGCAACTCCGGTCTGATCGATCGCGTGCGTGCGAGCGACGTCGACGTCGCGCAGGCCGAGAGCCGGACGCTGGAGTTCCTGGAGGCGTGGGTGCCGCCGAACACCTCCCCCATGTGCGGCAACAGCATCTGCCAGGATCGGCGTTTCCTGCATCGCTGGATGCCGCGGCTGGAACAGTATTTCCATTACCGCCACATCGACGTCAGCACCCTCAAGGAGCTGGCGAAACGTTGGGCGCCGCGCGTGGCGGAGGGTTTCGACAAGAACTCCAGTCACCTCGCGCTCGACGACGTGCGCGACTCGATCCGCGAACTGCGTCACTACCGCGATCAGTTCCTGCGCCTCTCGGCGTTGTGATCCCATCCGGTGTTGTCGGCCCATTGGGCGGGCGTCGGTTCGCCGGCGACGTCCGATCCGATCGATGTCGGTCTCCATCCACGTCGTCGGCCGGTAGGCCGGGCAAGCCCGGCCCTACGGAATCCCATGCCGAAGCGGGCCCCCGTAGGGCGGGCCTTGGCCCGCCGACCACGCCCGATCCAATCGATGTCGGCCTCCATCCGCGTCGTCGGCCGGTAGGCCGGGCAAGCCCGGCCCTACGGCATCCCACGCCGAAGCGGGCGCCCGCAGGGCGGGGCTCGCCCCGCCGACGACGCGCGATCCAAACGGCATCGGCCTGATCGATGACGTCGGCCCGTCGACGACGCATGATCCAAACGGCATCGCTCCGATCGACGATGTCGGCCCGTAGGGCGGGGCTTGCCCCGCCGACGCCGTTCGACCCAAACAACGTCGGACCAGGCAGCGGCCCCGGCCGGGCGAGCCCGGCCCTGCCGCGTTCGGTGGGGCGTCGATAGGGCGGGCCGGTTATTCGATCGGGGTGTCGTCGCGGTTGCCCCAGTCCGACCAGGAACCGGGGTAGCCGCGCACGCGTTCGAAACCGAGCGACTTGAGCATGATGTAGGTGTGTGCCGAGCGGTGATGGCTCTGGCAGTAGGTGATCACCTCGTGGGTGGGGTCGATGCCGATGGCCTCCAGCATCGCGCGCAGCTCCGGTTCCGCGCGCAGGCGCAGGTTGCGGTTGGGGTCCATGGCGCGCGTCCATTCGAGATTGACCGCCCCCGGGATGTGGCCGGCGCGGGCGGCCAGGCGCTTGAAGCCCTGGTATTCCTCCGGCGATCGGGCGTCGAGCAGGCGCACGCCGCGATCGTCGAGGTGCGCCCGGATGTAGTCGGCATCGGCGCGGCCTTCGTCGCGGTACGTCACCGGATACCGCGGGGCGGGGGTCGGTGGGGTCATTCCCGACTCGGCCCGATGGCGCTCGTTGGCCCAGGCGTGCAGACCGCCGTTCAGGAGCGAGAACCCGCGGTGGCCGAGCACATCCAACGTCCACAGCAGGCGGCAGGCCTTGCCGCCGCCTTCGTCGTCGTAGGCGACGACGTGGGTGGCCGGCGTGATCCCCACCGTGGCCAGCGCCGTGCCCAACGCGTCCGCCTCGGGGAGCAGCCCGGCGACCGGTTTGCGCGCGGCGACGATGCGGGCGTAATCGAGGTGCACGGCGCCCGGCACGTGCAGTTGCGCGTGCAGTTCGGGCTTGCTGAGGTCGACCACGAGCAGGCCCTCGCGCCCAAGTGCCGCCTCCAGCTCCTCGGGTTCGACCACCAGCGGCAAGATCGGTGCGGACATCGCGTTCCCCCTGTACACGGCTCGAATCACCGCGCGCCTGCGAATCCGGGCCGCGCCAATGCCCGGACGGCGCTGGATGCCCCAGTATAGACAGGCGTGCGGCGGCGGACACCCGGTCGCGGCCGCGGGAATTGCGTATCGGGGAGGGGGGAGGTCGAGGTCGCCGTCGGCCTCGCCGATCGATCCGATGTCGTTCGGATTCGGCGTCGTCGGCGGGCCGAGGCCCGCCCTATGGGCACCGGGAGCGGCGCGGGCGATATCGTAGGGCCGGGCTTGCCCGGCCTACCGGCCGACGCCGCGGATCGGCGCGATGCGGTTTGGATCCGGTCCCGGCGGGCCGGACCTATCGCCCGGGAGCGCCCGCCGGCCGGACGCAATGTACCCAGTGGCGCACCGGTACCGGCGCGGCGGCACCGAGGTGCAGCAGACAACCGATGTTGGCGGTGGCGATCGCCTCCGGGGCCCCGCCGAGGAGTCCGGCGAGCTTGCGCCGGCGCAGTTCGGCCGCGAGCCGCGGGTGCAGGAGCGAATAGGCCCCCGCGGACCCGCAGCACAGGTGTTCGTCGCTCACCGGCGCGAGGGTGAATCCCGCCCGTTCCAGCAGCCCTTCGACGATCCCGGGCAGTCGCTGGCCGTGCTGCAAGGTGCAGGGGGAATGGACCGCGATGCGCCGCGGCACCGACTCGGCCGCGGTCAGCGCGGCGTCGGCGCATCCGCCGACGAACTCCGCGAGGTCGCGGGTCGCCGCGGAGATGCGCGCGGCGCGCGCGGCGTAGGCCGGATCGTCGGCGAACAGCCGGCCGTAGTCCTTGATATGCACCCCGCAGCCGCTTGCGGTGCTGACGATCGCCTCGGCTCCGGCTTCGAGGTAGGGCCACCACACGTCGATGTTGCGTCGCATCCGCTCGCGCGCCTCGCGCTCCGCACCGAGATGATGGCTGAGCGCGCCGCAGCAGCCCCCCCCGCCGGGCGCAATCGCGCTCACACCGAGCCCGTCGAGCAGGCGCGCGGCGGCGGCGTCGATCGCGGGGGCGGCGGCACCCTGCACGCAGCCGCGCGGCAGCAGCACGCGGCGCGCATGGCGCGGGGCGGGCCAGGGTCCGGGGTCCTCCGCGTGCGGAATACGCCCGCGTACGCCGCGCGGGAGCAGGGGGCGCAGCGTGCGCCCCGTCTTCAGCAACGCCCCCAGCAGGACGGGGCTCAGGAGTACGGCCCGGACGGCGCGCCGTGCCGCGCGCCCGGCACGCGGGCGCAGGCCGCGGGCCTCGATGAGCTCGCGGCCGACCTCGAGCAGTTCGCCGTAACGCACGCCCGAAGGACAGGTGCTCTCGCACGCGCGGCAGGTGAGGCAGCGGTCGAGGTGGCGCAGCGTGCGCCGCGAGACGGGTCCGTCCTCGAGGAGCTGTTTGATCTGGTAGATGCGCCCGCGCGGTCCGTCGAGTTCGTCGCCCGCGAGCTGATAGGTCGGGCAGGTCGCGTTGCAGAAGCCGCAGTGGACGCAGCTTCGCAGGATGCGCTCGCCCGCGCGCGCGCGCGGATCGTTCTGCAGGGTCGGCGAGAGTTGCGTCTGCATGGTATGGCGGTGGCCCCTTCGGCGTCGGGCCACTTTGCCATGAACGGGGCACCGTGTCAGGGGTCCCCGTACGCGCCGGGCTAGGAGCCTGTCGGACTTAGGTGTTCGTAGCGAGGCGGCGGGAGATCGAGGACAGTTTTCCGATCGTTTGAGGCGAATAGTGATCGCTATTTAACGAAAACGATCCGAAAAATGGGCCGATCTCCCACCGCCGCAGTAGAACATGCCTAAGTCCGACAGGCTCCTAAAGGTCGCGGTACAGGCGGCCCGGATTGAGGATCCGCTTCGGGTCGAAGGCGTCCTTGAGGCGGCGATGCAGGGCGAAGAGCGCGGGCGGGAGGGGTTGGAAGGCCTCGTCCTCGCGCGCGCCCCCGCGGAACCGGGCCGCATGGCCGCCCAGGGCGGCGGCCGCAGCCCGGATGCGCCCGTCGGGCTCCGCGCTGCGGAGCCAGCGCTGGGCCCCGCCCCAGTCGAGGAGCCAGTCCCCGGAGAGTTCCGGCTGCGGGGCCCCGGGCGGCAGGGACAGGCGCCACAGCGGCCCCGGGGCGGCGAGGAAGGGGTGATGGTGGTCGCGCAGCTCGCGCCAGAACGTATCGCACTCGGCCGCCCGCTCGCCGCCGATGTGACGGCAGGCCGCCTCCACGCCGGCTTCCGCGCCTGCCACGCGCACGTACAACTTCCCGCCGTGCCAGGCAACGGCGTCGAGGGGCACGGGTGTCGCCGCCCAGCGGTTGGCCAGGTAGAGGGCCTTGGCGGAGTCGCACTCGAGAATCAAGGTGCACGCGGCGGCCGGCTGCGGGAGCACCTTCAGCGAGACCTCCAGGAGCACCCCGAGAGTCCCCAACGACCCGGCCATCAGGCGCGAGAGGTCGTAGCCGGCCACGTTCTTCATGACCCGCCCGCCGAAGCGCAGGATCTCGCCGCGGCCGTTGACGATCCGCACGCCCAGCACGAAGTCGCGCACCGCGCCGCAGTAGGGCCGCCGCGGCCCCGACAGGCCGCTCGCCACGGCGCCGCCGAGGGTGGACCCGGGACCGAAGCGCGGCGGCTCGAAGGCGAGGTGCTGGCCGTTGGCGGCCAGCACCGTCTCGATTTCGTCGAGCGGCGTCCCGGCGCGCGCGGTCACCACGAGTTCGGTCGGCTCGTAGTCGACCACGCCGCGGTGGCCGCCGACTTCCAGCGGCGCGCCGGTGGGGGTGCGCCCGTAGAACGCGCGCGTGCCGGCGCCGCGGATGCACAGCGCGGTGCCGTCGCGGTAGGCGGTGCCCACCGCCGCGGCCAGCGCCTCGCTGAGATCGGCCCCGTCCACGCCGGGATCAGAAGCGCTCGAGTTCCGGGAACGGGACTCGCCCGCCGTGCACGTGCATCGCGCCCAGTTCGGCGCAGCGGTGCAGGGTCGGGACGGCCTTGCCCGGGTTGAGCAGGCCGTTCGGGTCGAAGGCCGCCTTGACGGCATGGAACTGGGCCAGCTCCGGCGCGGCGAACTGCGAGCACATGGAGTCGATCTTCTCGACGCCGACGCCGTGCTCCCCGGTGATCGTCCCGCCCGCCGCCACGCACAGCTCCAGGATGCGCGCGCCGAAGTCCTCGGCCCGTTCCAGCTCGCCGGGGCGGTTGGCGTCGTATAGGATGAGCGGGTGCAGGTTGCCGTCGCCGGCGTGGAAGACGTTGGCGACCGCGAGGCCGTATTCCTCGGACAGCTCGCCGATGCGGTGGAGGACCTCGGGTAGCGCGCGCCTGGGGATCGTCCCGTCCATGCAGTAGTAGTCCGGGGCCAGGCGGCCGACGGCCGGGAACGCCGCCTTGCGCCCGAGCCACATCCGGCGCCGCTCGGCCTCGGTCTGCGCCGTGCGCACCGCGACCGCTCCGCACTCGAGCATCAGACGCCGCACCGCCCAGATCCGCTCGGAGACCTCCTCGTTGGTGCCGTCGAGTTCGCACAGCAGGATCGCGGCCGCATCGGTCGGGTAGCCGGCGTGCACGAAGTCCTCGGCGGCGCGGATCGCGAGCCGGTCCATGAGTTCCAGGCCCGCCGGGATCAGGCCGTGGCCGATGATCGCCGCGACCGCCGCGCCGGCGTCCTCGATGCGCGCGAACGCGCCCAGCATCACCTGCGCCCGCTCCGGGCGCGGGAGCAGGCGCACGGTCGCCTCGACGATCACGGCGAGCATCCCCTCCGAGCCGGTGAGCAGCGCGGTGAGGTCGTAGCCCGGCGCGTCCAGCGCGGCCGAGCCCAGTTCGAGGCGTTCGCCGTCGACCGTGACGACGCTGAGCGCGACGAGGTTGTGCACGGTGAGGCCGTATTTCAGGCAGTGGATACCGCCGGCGTTCTCCGCGACGTTGCCGCCGATGGTGCAGGCGATCTGCGAGGAGGGGTCGGGTGCGTAGTAGAGGTCGTGCACCGCCGCGGCCTCCGAGACGGCCTGATTGCGCACGCCGGGCTGCACGCGCGCGACGCGGTTGACCGGGTCGATGGCGAGGATGCGGTCGAAGCGCGCCAGGCTGAGCAGCAGCGCATCCGGGCGCGGCAGCGCCCCGCCCGACAGCCCCGTGCCCGCCCCGCGGGCGATCACCGGCACCCGCTCGCGCGCGCACAGGCGCATCACGGCCTGTACCTGTGCGACCGTATCCGGCAGGGCCACCGCCAGCGGCAGGCGGCGGTAGGCGGAGAGCCCGTCGCACTCGTAGGGGCGCAGCTCCTCCACGTGGGAGAGCAGGGCGCCCGCCGGCAGGACGGCGCGCAGGGCGCGCAGCAGCCGCCGCCGCCGCTCCGGGGAGGGCGGTGCGGAATCGGCACCGGCTCGAATCGGGAATTCCATGAGGCGCGTGTCCCGGTTCCGTCGCGGGGGAAACGTCCCGGTATAATGCCCGTACGCCGCGGCGACGGCAAAAAGGGCCCGGCGCGCGCGGACGGCGGGTGCGGGCGAGGTCGGGGCATGAACGAGGACCGACAGGCGCGACTGGAGTCCCTGCTGAGCGCGGATCCGGATCACGTCTACAGCGAGGAGGAGCTCGACGCGATCGAGGCGCTCGACGCGGAGCTGGCGCTGCGCATCGACCGCGCCCAGACGCTCGCCGCGCGCGCCCGCGCCGCACACGCACCGACCGCGTGCGGCCCGGTGGACCCCGATGAGGTGGCGGCGGCGGTGGAGGAGGCGCGCCGGATCCTGAGCCGGGACGGCGGCGACATCGAGCTGGTGGCCATCGAGGGGACGGTGGTGCGGGTACGGATGAAGGGCGCCTGCGTGGGCTGCCCGCGCTCGGTCCTGGACCTGCGCAATGTGGTCGAGCGGCTGGTCAAGGGGCGCGTCCCCGGCGTCAGCGCGGTGACCAACGTCTTTTGAGGCCCCCGGCGCCCGCCCCATGAATCCCCCCGGGCCCGGCGGGCACACCGGTGCGGGCTCCGGTTTGTCGGGATTTTTTACGCGTTTTCGCGCCGTGAAGACCCGCGACCGGCTCACGCGCGGCCGCCTGCGGCCTTCGGTTCGCAACGCGATGGCCCCGCATCTGCTTGTGCAAAATGCACAATCCACCGTCCACCAAGCGTTTTCCGGGCCCTGCGGGGACGTGCCCGGGGGCGGGCGAATGGCCGGGCTTGGCGCGGCCTGCACGACGGCGCCCGTTCCCGGCGCTGTCGGCGGATTTTACAGGGGCGGGCGGCATACCGGCGGCTATAAGCCATATCCATTGAAACCATTGGAAAAATCCATTTTCGGCGATTCTGGCACGGATGCTGCTTGGTTTTCCGGCCGTGTGCATCGCCGGCATGCCCGGCGGTGGCGCGACGGAGAGGGTAGGGGCGCATGAGGCTGCGGGGCCTGATCGGCGCACCGGCCCTGGTGGCGGGGCTGTGGATCGCCGCTGCCGTCCCGGCAGGTGGCGCTGTGGTCGCCGGACCCGCGGCGGGGGCGGTGCTGGTGATGGAGTACCGCGGCGCGTGGGGCGCCGGCCTGCTGGCCCGTTTCGTCCTGCGCGCGGACGGGCGCTATGTCTGGCGCGGGCGCGCGGACGCGCAGACGCCGCCGCATTTCCTGCGGCGCAGCGGGCGCCTGGACCCGGTGCAGGTGCGGGCGTTGATGCGGGAAGTCGAGGCGTTGCCGCGCCCGGCCTACCGCGCCTTCGATGCCCCGACGGTCACGCTGCGCCGGGGCGCGGGCGCTCCGCGCGAGAAGGTCTGCTACGTGCGTGCCACGGGCCCGTGCGCAGCACTGGTGGAGCGGATCGAACGGCTGGCCCGGCATCCGGGCCGGGGCGGTTGATCCGGACCGGCGCGGACGCGGTCGTCCCGCGGCGGTGGGATTCGGTCGAACCACAACTCGAATGACAACGGTCACCGGGAAGGAGGAAGGCGTGAATCATCGGCAGAAGACTCCAACGAAGTCCCGGGTTCGCCCGGTGCGGCGCTGCGGTTGCACCCTGCTGTTGGTGCTGGGGCTGGCCGTCGCCGCGCCGCCGGCGGGCGCGCTCACGATCAACGCCAGCTTCGTCGCCGCCGGGAGCAGCTTCCCCAACGGCAATACCGCGACCGCGGCGCCGACGACCACGGCGGGCGGCGGCTCGCTGCAGGGGGTCTTCGCCACGGCGGCGAGCTACTGGGAGAAGGCCATCCTGTCGCCCGGCACGGTCACGATCGATTTCGGCTGGGCCGGGCTGACCGGCAACGTGCTGGCCACCACGTTCACGGGCGGTGGCACTACTTCGTTCATCGAGTTCAACAGCGCCGGCACGAGCCCGCTGTTCCTCGACGCCACCCCCGCCGCCAATTCGGAATACACCACCTTCACGCCGAGCAGCGCCAACCTCGGCGGCGGTACGGTGAACACCGGGCGCGTGTTCACGGGCGCCACCGGCGCGGCCTCCGGGCGCTACGATCTGCTCAGTGTCGCGCTGCACGAGATCGGCCACGCCCTGGGATTCACGCCCTCCTCGGGGGCCCCGGTGGTCGTGACCAATCCGTTGCCGAACGCCGGCACCTCCATCCCGACGACCACCACCGGGCACATCGATATCACGACCGCTGAACTCTATCCCTCGCTCCCCCCGTCGGAGCGCAAGCTCCTCACGGGCGTGGACATCCTCGGCGTCGCGCAGCTCGCGGGCTACAAGAGCGTGGATCTGAACCCGGTCCCGGTACCGCTGCCCGGCGCCCTGATCCTGATGGCCTCGGGGCTCGCCGCGTTCGGGACGCGCCTGCGGCTGCGCCGCGCGGCGTGATCGTCGGCTGAGGGCCGGGCCGCTCCCCCGGCGGCCCGCCTGCGGGACCGGTGCGCCGCCGGGCGATCGACCCGGCCGGCGCGGCGGTGCACAATCGGGGCCGCCATGCGGTTCATCGTCGCGGCCTTTCTGATCTATCTGGGGATGCACGCCTACGCCTTCGTGGCCCTGGGCGCGGCGTTCGCGCCCGGGGCGCCCGCCGCGGCGGGGCTGGCGGCGGCGATGGCCCTGCTCGCGTTCGCACCGGTGTTCGCCCACGTCCTCGACCGCCGCGGGGCCGCGGTCGCCGGGCGGGCGCTCGCGCGCGCGGGCTATCTGTGGATGGGCCTGCTGTTCCTGTTCGTCTGCTGGGGGCTCGCCCTGGACCTCGTCGCGGCGGCGGCCGCGCTGGTACGCGGCGCCGGCGCGGCGGCGCTGCCCGATCCCGACGCGCACGCACGCGCCCTCGCCGCGCTCGCGCTGACCGCGGCGAGTGCGCTCTACGGTGCGTTCGAGGCGCGGCGCGTGCGCGTGCGCCGGGTGAGCGTGCGCAGCGCGCGGCTGCCCGCCGGACATCCGCCGGTGCGGGTGGTCCAGATCACCGACCTCCATATCGGACCGATGACCGGTGCGGGGCCCGTGCGCCGGCTCGCGACGCGCCTCGCGGCGTTGGAACCCGACCTGCTGGTCTCCACCGGGGATCTCATCGACGGCGACATCCCGTGCGCGCAGGCGGCGGCGCAGGCCCTCGCGGCGGTGCCGGCGCGCCTCGGGCGCTTCGCGGTCATCGGCAACCACGAGGTCTACGCGGGCCTCGAGGCGGCCGCCGCCGCCACGCGCTGGGCGGGGTTCGTCCTGCTGCGCGACGAGTGGCGCGCCGTCGGCGACGGGCTCGTGGTGGCGGGCGTCGACGACCCCGCCGCCGGGGGGCCGGACCGGGAGGCGCGGGTGTTCGACGGCCTGCCCGCGGGCCGCTGCACGCTGCTGCTCAAGCACCGCCCGCGTGTGCGCCCGGCCTCGCTCGGGCGCTTCGACGTGCAGCTCTCCGGTCATACCCATCGCGGGCAGATCTTCCCCTTCGGCTGGGTCGTGCGGCGCGCCTACCCGGCGCGCCCCGGCCTCACGGACCTGGGTTCGGGCTCGTACCTCTATCTGAGCAACGGGACCGGCTTCTGGGGTCCGCCGATCCGTTTCCTGGCGCCGCCGGAGATCGCTGTGATCGAGCTGGTGCCCGCGGCTCAAGCGCCGGCGCCGGATGGACGATCACCGGGGGACGGGCCCGGGCCCGGTGCCGGAGGTGATGCATGAAGACGTTCGGACGATTCGCCCTCTGCCTGGCGCTGGCGGCCGCGGCGGTCGGGTGCTCGAAGTCGAAGCCGCCGCCGGATCCCGACGCGAACACCCTGTTCAAGGAGCAGATCCACACCCTCGACCGTGCGCGGGGGGTCCAGCGGACGATCGACGCCGCCGCGCGCCGCGAGCGGCGCGCGATCGAGCGTCAGAGCCGCTGACGGGACCGGCCGGCCCGTCCGGGTCGGCCCCCGGCTCCGGGGTCCCCGGATCGACCCGGGGCGCGCGTCAGGCGACACGGTTGCGCGGCGCGCCGGCCAGGAACGCGCGCGCGTTCGCGGCGATCTCCGCGATCAGGCGCGCACGCGCCTCGTGGGCGGCCCAGGCGACGTGCGGGGTGACGATGAGGTTGCACGCGGCCAGGTCCGGCGCCAGCAGCGGGTGATCCGACGGCGGCGGTTCACGGCCGAGGACATCGAGTCCCGCCCCGCCGAGACGGCCGGCCCGCAGGGCCGCGGCGAGCGCCGGCTCGTCGATGAGCCCGCCGCGCGCCGTATTGATCAGCAGGGCGCCGGGTCTCATGCGTTCCAGCGCCGCCGCGTCGATCAGACCGTGGGTCTCCGCCGTCAGCGGGCAGTGCAGCGAAAGCACGTCCGCGCCCGCGAGCACCTCCTCGAAGGGGCGGCGGCCCGGCCGCGGCGCCCGACCGCGCCGCTCGGCGATCCACGGCACGAGCCCGAAGGCCGGGGCGGCGGCGGCCACCGCGCGGCCGAGTTCGCCGTGACCGACGATGCCGAGGCGGCGTCCGTGCAGCTCGTGCACCGGCTCGCCGAGCAGCGTGAAGTGGGGGCTGCGGGACCAAGCGCCCGCCGCGATGCGCCGCTGCTGCGCCGGCAGGCGGGTGGTGAGCGCCAGGATCAGCGCGAACACGTGCTGTACCACCGAGGCGGTGGCGTAGCCGCGTACGTTGCAGACGACGATCCCGCGCGCGCGGGCGGCCTCGAGGTCGATGTGGTCGGTGCCGGTCGCGGCCACGCACACGAGCCGCAGCGCCGGGGCCGCCTCCAGGGCCGCGCGTCCGAGGGGGACCTTGTTCGTGATCACCGCCTCGGCCCCGGCGAGGCGCGCGGGCAGTTCGGCGGCCGTCGTCAGGGCGTGGCACTCGAGGTCGGGGAGGGCCGCGTACAAGGGAGCGAGGTCGAGATCGCCGGCGGTGACGGTGTCGAGATCCAGGAACACGGCGCGCATCGCGCCAGTCTGCGGCAGCCGGGGGCGATCGGGAAGGGGGGGACACCCCCCGGCGTGGATCCTGTATCCTTCACGCTACGGACACCGGCATGACATCGGTGCGTAACGAAGCTGGCGCACTTTTTGCAACCTTGACGGGGGAGGACGGCGCGATGGCGGGCTACCGGCACATTCTGGCGGCGGTGGACCTGGCCCCGGGCGAGGAGGACCCCGTTCTGGGGCGTGCGGCGGCCCTGGCGCGCCAATACGGGGCGCGGCTGTCCCTGCTGCACGTGGTCGAATACGTGCCGCCGCTGGATCTGGCCTACGATCCGGTCGTGCCGGTGGGGGTGGACATCGAGAACCAGCTCATGGATCGGGCGCGCGCGGAGCTGGACCGGCGGCTCGGGTGGCTCGGCGTCGAAGGGGCGCAGGCCTTCGTGGAGGCGGGTTCGCCCAAGCGCGAGACGGTGCGCTTTGCGCAGGAGAACGGCGTGGACCTCATCGTCGTCGGGACGCGCGGCCGCCACGGCCTGTCGCTGCTGCTCGGCTCGACCGCGAACGGTGTACTGCACCACGCGCCCTGTGACGTGCTGGCGGTGCGGATCCACGACGAGGCGGCGGATTCGGCACCCGGCGACTGATTCGGGCACCCTGCGGCCGGGCGGCGCGCCGGGACGCGCCGCGGGCCGCGGCCCCGGAACACCGCCGCGGGACCGCGGTCGAAACCGGGGCGACGCCCGCGGCTTCGCGCGGGGGGCAATGGGCGCCGCGATCCGATATACTCCTGCCGCCCGCGGGATTGCCCCGGCGGGCGCCACCGGAACAATACTCCAGGCGTGGGGGAAACCTTGTCGATCAAGCTGATACTGTTGCGCCACGGCCAGAGCCAGTGGAATCTGGAGACCCGTTTCACGGGCTGGACCGACGTGGATCTGACCGAGGCGGGCATCGCCGAGGCACGCGAGGCCGGGCGCCTCCTGCAGGCCCACGGCTGCGGCTTCGAGGTGGCCTTCACCTCGGTTCTCAAGCGCGCCATCCGTACCCTGTGGATCGTCCAGGACACGATGGACCTGATGTGGGTGCCGGCGCACCCCACCTGGCGCCTGAACGAACGCCACTACGGCGCCCTGCAGGGTCTCGACAAGCAGGAGATGGCGCGCAAGCTGGGCGCCGACACGGTGCGCGAGCTGCGCCGCGGCTACGCGACCCGGCCGCCGGCGCTGGAGGAGTCCGATCCGCGGCACCCCCGCTTCGATCCCCGGTATGCGCAGGTCGATCCGGCCCTGCTGCCGGCCACCGAGTCGCTCAAGGACACCCTGGGGCGGTTGCTGCCGTACTGGGAGGAGGCGATCGCGCCGGTGCTGCGATCGGGGCGCAACGTGCTGATCTCCGCGCACGGCAACTCGCTGCGGGCGCTGGTCAAGCACCTCAACGACATTCCGGACGACGAGATCACCAATTTCGAGATCCCCACCGGTGTGCCGCTGATCTACGAGTTCGACGACGAGATGCGCGCGGTGGCCCACTACTACCTGGTTCCCGGCAGCCGGCCCCAGGAACGCGCGCCCGCGCACGGCTGAGGCGGATTCAGGTCTCCGGCGCGGCGAGCGCGAGCCAGGTCGCGATCACCGAGTCCGGGTTGAGCGAGACGCTGTCGATCCCCTGCTCCATGAGCCAGCGCGCCAGGTCCGGATGGTCGGACGGGCCCTGGCCGCAGATCCCGACGTAACGTCCGGCCCCGCGGCAGGCGGCGATGGCGCGCGCGAGCAACGCCTTGACCGCGGGGTCGCGCTCGTCGAACTGATCGGCGAGCAGGCCCGAGTCGCGGTCGAGGCCGAGCGTGAGCTGCGTGAGGTCGTTGGAACCGATCGAGAAGCCGTCGAAGTGTTCGAGGAAGTCCTCGGCGAGCAGCGCGTTCGAGGGGACCTCGCACATCATGATCACGCGCAGCCCGTCCGCGCCGCGGCGCAGCCCGTTCTCCGCGAGCAGCCCGCTCACCTGTCGCGCCTCGCCGACCGTGCGCACGAATGGCACCATCACCTCCACGTTGCGCAGCCCCAGCTCGCCGCGCACACGGCGCAGGGCGCGGCACTCCAGCTCGAAGCAGTCGCGGAACTCCGCCGAGACGTAGCGCGCCGCCCCGCGCAGGCCGAGCATCGGGTTCTCCTCCTGCGGTTCGTAGCGGTCCCCGCCGATCAGGTTGGCGTACTCGTTGGACTTGAAATCCGACAGCCGCACGATCACCGGTTTCGGATGGAACGCGGCGGCGATGGTGGCGACGCCTTCGGCGAGCTTCTCGACATAGAAGCTCACCGGGTCGGCGTAGCCGGCCCAGTGGCGGTCGATGCGCGCGCGCAGGTCCGCCGGCAGGTCATCGTATTCGAGCAGCGCCTTGGGATGGACGCCGATCATGCGGTTGATGATGAACTCCAGCCGCGCCAGCCCGACGCCGGCGTTGGGGAGCGCGCGGAAATCGAAGGCGCGTTCGGGGTTGGCGACGTTGAGCATGATGCGGAACGGCAACTCCGGCATCGCGTCGAGATGCAGCTCGCGCACTTCGAAGTCGAGGATGCCGTCGTAGACGTGTCCGCTCTCGCCCTCGGCGCAGGAGACGGTGACCTCGCGCCCGTCGGCGATCGCGGCGGTCGCATCGCCCGTGCCCACGACGGCCGGGATGCCGAGTTCGCGGGCCACGATCGCGGCGTGGCAGGTGCGCCCGCCGCGGTCGGTGACGATGGCCGCGGCGCGTTTCATTACCGGCTCCCAGTCGGGATCGGTCATGTCGGTGACGAGCACGTCGCCCGGGCGTACGCGCTCCATCTGCGCGGCCGAGGCGATCACCCGCGCCGGACCGGCGCCGATGGCCTGGCCGATGCTGCGTCCGGTGACGAGTACCGGGGCGCGGGCCTTGAGGTGATAGCGGCGCAGGACGCGCGCGTCGCCGCGGCTGCGCACCGTCTCCGGGCGCGCCTGGAGGATGTACAGGCGCCCGTCGACCCCGTCCTTGCCCCACTCCACGTCCATGGGGCGCCCGTAGTGGCGCTCGATCGCCATTCCCAGGCGGGCCAGCTCGCGCACCTCATCGTCGTCGAGGCAGAAGCGCCGCCGCTCGGCTTCGGGGACGTCCTCCACACGCACGGGGGCGTCGTCGGCGTCGGCGAACACCATGCGCACGGCCTTCTCCCCCAGGGTGCGGCGTACGATGCCGGCGTGCCCGTTCGCGAGGGTCGGCTTGTGCACGTAGAACTCGTCCGGATTGACCGCGCCCTGGACGACGGTCTCGCCGAGCCCGTAGGCGGCGGTGACGAGGACCACGTCGGCAAAGCCGGACTCGGTGTCGAGCGTGAACAGGACCCCGCTGGCGGCCAGATCGCTGCGCACCATCCGCTGGATACCGGCGGACAGCGCCACCGCCTCGTGGGCGAAACCGTGGTGGACGCGATAGGCGATGGCGCGGTCGTTGTACAGGGAGGCGAACACACGTCGCACCGCCGCGACGATACGGTCGGCGCCGCGCACGTTCAGGAAGCTCTCCTGCTGGCCGGCGAAGGAGGCCTCCGGCAGGTCCTCGGCGGTGGCCGAGGAGCGGACGGCGACTGGACCGCCGTCGGGCACGAGCACGGCGCAGGCCTCGCGGATCCTACGCTCCAGCGGCTCCGGCAGCGGTGCCGCCAGGATCCACCCGCGCACCTCGGCCCCGGCGCGGGCGAGCGCGGCGACGTCGCCGACGTCGAGCCCGTCGAGGCGCGCGGCGATGCGCCGGTCGAGTCCGTCGCGGGCCAGGAAGTCGCGGAAGGCCGCCGCCGTGGTCGCGAACCCGTCGGGGACCGAGACGCCGACGGCGCCGAGTTCGCGGATCATCTCGCCGAGCGAGGCGTTCTTGCCGCCGACCCGGGCCACGTCGCCCATACCGAGATCCCGGAACCAGACTACGTATTCGTCCATCCCCGTCCCCCGCGCTTGCCAGCGCCGCGATCGGCTGTTACACAGGTGTCCTCAGCGCAGCATGCCACGAAGGGGCGGCGGCCACCAACATGTCCGAAGGCGACGCAACGAGCGGGGAAGCCGGCGGGGAAGGGGCCGGGGAGGGGCGCGCGGTCTTCTTCGTCTCCGATCGCACCGGCATCACCGCCGAGACGCTCGGCAACACGCTTCTCAGCCAGTTCGAGGCGGTGCGTTTTCGCCGCGTCACGCTGCCCTTCGTCGACAGCGCCGAGCGCGCGTGCGCGGCGCGCGAGCGTATCGACGCCGAGGCCGAGCGCTCCGGGTGCCGCCCGCTGGTCTTCAGTACGCTGGTCGATCCGGCGCTGCGCCGCGTCGTGGCGTCCTGCCGCGGCGTGTTCCTGGACTTTTTCGATGCCTTCATCCAGCCCGTGGAGCGGGAACTCGGTATGGCCTACGCCCGCGCGCCGGGACGCATGCACGGGATGGCCGATCCCGCGCGCTACGCCGGGCGGATGGATGCGGTCAACTTCGCCCTCGCCACCGATGACGGCGCCGGCGTGCGCCACTACGGACAAGCGGACGTCATCCTGCTCGGTGTCTCGCGCTGCGGCAAGACGCCCACCAGCCTGTATCTCGCGCTCCAGTTCGGCGTGCGGGCCGCCAACTATCCGCTGACCGCGGACGTGCTCGAGGGCGGCGTCCTACCGGCCGCGCTCGCCCCCCACCGCGCCGCGCTCTACGGGCTCACCATCGCCCCGGAACGGCTCGCGATGCTGCGCGCCGCGCGCCATCCGGACGGCGGCTACGCCGCAATCTCCGCCTGCCGGGCCGAAGTGCGCCGCGCCGAGACGCTGTATCGCGAGGAAGCCATCGCGTTCCTCAACACCACCGCCATGTCCATCGAGGAGATCGCCACCACCATCCTCCAACACCGCGGCCTCCGCTAAATTCGGGGACAGTATACCAATTTGTCTTGCGGCCGACGCCGTCGTAGGATGCGGGAAGGAACGGATCGCAAAGGCGGAGAGCGACGCCACGCGGAGTTCTCCGACCGATCCAGCGCCATCGACTGTTCATGGAGGAACGGTATGGCACGCCTGCCCCGAGTCGTTCTGCCCGGTTACCCGCACCACGTCACCCAGCGCGGTAATCGCCGCCAGACGGTGTTCTTCTGCGAGCGGGACTTCCGTCTGTACCGAAAGCTGCTGGCGGAAAGTTGCTCGGATTGCGGTACGGCATGCTGGGCCTATTGCCTCATGCCGAATCACGTGCATCTCGTGCTGGTTCCTGACTGTCCCGACGGTTTGCGTGCGGCGCTGGCCGAGGCCCACCGGCGCTACACCTGTCATGTGAACATACGCGAGGGCTGGCGCGGCCATCTCTGGCAGGAGCGCTTTCACTCGTTTCCCATGGACGAGGCACACCTGCTTGCCGCGGTGCGCTACGTGGAGCGCAACCCGGTCGCGGCCGGACTGACCGACACGGCGGCCGACTGGCCCTGGTCCAGCGCGACGGCCCATCTGCGGGGCATCGACGATTGTCTGGTCCGGGTACAGCCGTTGTTGGAGCGCGTTCGTGACTGGCCAGCCTATCTCGCGCGCGCCAGCGATGGGCCCCTGATCGAACGGCTGCGCAAGCACGGTCGCACGGGTCGTCCCGCGGGCTCGCGGGCGTTCCTCGCCGCTGCGGAAAAAATCAGCGGCCGATCATTGCTGCCCCGAAAACGTGGGAGAAGGCCAAAGTGCGGCGTCCGGGAAGGTGGGGTGAAATAGGTATACTGTCCCCGAATTGGGGGGGACGGCATGGGCGAGCTGCGCCTGATCACGATTCCGATGAGCCACTACTGCGAGAAGGCGCGCTGGGCGCTGGACCGGCTCGGGCTTACCTACCGCGAGGAGCGTCATATTCAGGGGCTGCACTATCCAAGGACCTGGTGGGTGAGTCGCAATCCCGCCGTTCCGGTACTGGTGGACGGCGGCCGGGTCATTGCCGATTCCACAAACATCCTCAAACATCTCGATTCATATGCGGCGTCCGGCAGTCGCCTTTATCCGCGGGACACGGTGGAGTGCCGCGAAGTCGAGGCGCTGGAGGACTGGTTCGACGAAGTATTGGGGGTGGAGAGCCGGCGCTGGATCTACTTTCACTACCTCCCGCACGGTCGTGCGTTCCGTCGTTTGGCCGCGCAGGGGGCGCCGTGGCTGGAGTGCGCTGCCGCCGCCGTGGCCTATCCGGCGATGAGCCGCTTCGCCACCCGGCTTCTGCAGGCCTATCCCAAGGCCGTGGAGGCGGGCTTGGCGCAGTCCCGGGAGATCGTGCGGGAGGTCGATGCGATGCTCGCCGACGGACGCGCCTATCTGGTGGGCGGGCGGTTCACTGCGGCCGATCTGACGCTGGCGTGCATGCTGGCGCCGTTCGTGGCGCCCCCGGAATATGGGATCCGGGTGCCCGCGGTGCACGAACTGCCCGCTGCGATGCAGCCGTGCGTGCGGCAGTTCCGCGCGACCGCCACGGGGTCTTTTGTTCTGCGACTGTTCCGCGAACAGCGGCACCGCGGTTGCAGAGGCCGGTGAACCTGATGCGAAGAGGCCGACCGCGTCTTCGCCGCGCGCGGCGGGGACGTGTTTCCCCGGCGCCGGGGCGGGCTCGCGGAGGTGTTTGGTGTGGGCCGGGGTGCGATGGGAAATAGGTATACTGTCCCCGTTTAGCTCTTTAGGTGATGACGTCGGGGGCGGTGCGGCCGGTGTGGCGCTCGATGGCGGCGAGTTCGTTGGCGGCGGCGATGAGGTCGGCCAGGGCGGCCTGCGGATCGAGGTCGTGGCGCTCGGGGTCCGGTTCGAAGCGTTCCAGGTACACGCGCAGGGTCGCGCCCTCGGTCCCGGTTCCGGAGAGGCGGAATACGATGCGCGCGTCGTCGTCGAAGACGATGCGGATGCCCTGCCCGGTGCTGACGCTGCCGTCGACCGGGTCGGTGTAGGCGAAATCGTCGGCGTATACGGTATTACGGGCGCCGACGCGCCGGCCGGGCAGCGACCCGAGCCCCTCGCGCAGCGTATCGATCATCGCGTGCGCCGCTGCCGAGTCGATGCCCTCGTAGTCGTGGCGGGTGTAGTAGTCGCGCCCGAATGTGCGCCAGTGCTCGCGCAGCAGCGCGGCGACCGGTTGGCGCTTGAGTGCGAGCAGGTTGAGCCAGAACAGGACCGCCCAGAGGCCGTCCTTCTCGCGCACGTGGTCCGAGCCGGTGCCGAAGCTCTCCTCTCCGCACAAGGTCACGCGGCCCGCGTCGAGCAGGCTGCCGAAGAACTTCCATCCCGTGGGCGTCTCGTAGCAGTCGATCCCCTGGGCGGCGGCGACGCGGTCGACGGCGCGGCTCGTGGGCATGGACCGCGCCACCCCGCGCAGACCGAGGCGGTAGCCGGGGACGAGGTGCGCATTGGCGGCGAGGACGGCGAGGCTGTCGCTGGGGGTGACGAAGCAGTGGCGCCCGAGGATCATGTTGCGGTCGCCGTCGCCGTCGGAGGCGGCGCCGAAGTCGGGGGCGTCGGCGGCGTAGAGCGCGTCGACCAGTTCGTGTGCGTAGACGAGATTCGGATCGGGATGGCCGCCGCCGAAGTCCGGCAACGGCGTCCCATGGACCACGGTCCCGGGCGGCGCGCCCAGACGCCGCTCGAGAATGGCGTGGGCGTAGGGCCCGGTGACCGCATGCAGGGCGTCGAAGCGCATGCGGAAGGCGTCGGAGTTGAACAGCGCGTGGATGCGGTCGAAGTCGAACAGCCGTTCCATCAGCTCGGCATAGTCGGCGACCGGATCGATCACCTCGACCGACATCGTTCCGAGTGTATGGCGGCCCGTGCGCCCAAGGGGGATGTCTCCGTGCGCGGCGATGCGGTACTCGCGGATCTCGCGGCTGTGGCGGTAGATGGTCTCAGTGACCGTCTCCGGTGCCGGGCCGCCGTTGGCGGTGTTGAACTTGACGCCGAAATCGCCCTGCGGGCCGCCGGGGTTGTGGCTCGCCGAGAGGATGATGCCGCCGGCCGCACCGTGTTTGCGGATCACGCACGAGGCGGCGGGCGTGGAGAGGATCCCGTCGCGGCCGACCAGCACCCGGCCGATGCCGTTGGCCGCCGCCATCCGCAGGATGACCTGAATCGCCTCGGCGTTGTGATAACGCCCGTCGCCGCCCAGGACGAGGGTCGCGCCCGCGCGCGGTTCCACCACCGACAGGATCGACTGGATGAAGTTCTCCAGGTAGTGCGGCTGCGTGAACCGGCTCACCTTCTTGCGCAGCCCCGAGGTACCGGGGCGCTGATCGTCGAAGGGCGTGGTCGTGACATTGTCAATCTTCATCGCAGCTCCATTCGTGCCGGTGATTCGAAGACGCCCCGGTGCGGGCTCAATCCGGCGCGGTTTCGGCCGCTATGGGAAACAACGGCTATGCTATGATACCGCGGTCATGGATCGGCGTTGGCAATACATCGCAGGTGGTTATCCGCGCCGCACCTTCGCGGCGCTGATGTCGCTGTACGAGGCGAACTATGCGCGCCTGCTCGCGCTGGTGCCGCATCTGCACACCATCGCCGCCTGCGCCGCGCCGCAGGTCGCCGCGCATGCCGAGGGTACGCCGGACCTGTACCTGGAGGTGCTCGAGCGCACGCGCTACACGACGACCCTTCTGCTCACCTATTACTTCACGCACGACGGCGGGCGGGTTGCGGAACCGGACGCGCGGGTGCGCGTGTATCACGACGCGCGCCTCGTCGAGGTCCTTTCGTGCCGGGACGGGCGCAGTCCGGGCGCACGGACTGCGGACACTGCGGACGTCCTGCCCGAGCGCTGGGAGGCCAACCTCTTCCTAGAGAAGTGGCTGAACTACAGTCTCGAGCAGGGGCGCCGGTTCCGCCCGGCGGCCCGCGCCGCAGTACCCGCCGGCGCCCTGTCCGACGCCTGATCCCGCAGCCGCCGGCGCCCGCGAAGGGCGACGCGCGGGGCGCGGGCGGTCCCGCCGCGGCGGGGCGTTTTCAGCCGCCCGTCAAAGCGTCCTTTCCAGTCGGTACTTGCGGCTGGCGCGGTAGAGTTCGCGGCCCGCGCCGCTGAACTGTGCCTCCATCGTGTCGTATTCGCGCCGCGCCCAGTCGACGTCGCGGAAGGCCTCGAGGATCCCTTCCGCCCAGTGGAGGCGTTCGACCGGATCCTGAAGCCGGGCGCCGCAGCTCTCGTAGAGCCCGCGCGCGGTGTCCCGGTCCACGCCGTTCGCCAGCAGCCGCGTCGCGAGTTGCACGCAGGCCGTGGCCGTATCGCAGGCCGCCGCGGCCTTGCCGTAGAGCGCGTCCGCGCGACCGGCGTCGCCCATGCGCGCGGCCAGCAGGCCGAGGTGGGAGAAGGCGAAATGGTCTCGCGCCGCGCCTTCGGCCTTTTCCAGCAGCTTGAAGGCCCATTCGCGATCGCCCAGGTCCTCGAGGACGATCTCGGCGAGCTTGCTGTAATCGTAGGCGGATCGTCCCTGCGCCGCATCGATCCTGCCTTCGTAGGTTTGATAGTAGCCCCGCGCCGCCCCGCGCCCCTCGTCCCCGGAAAGCTCGCGCGCCGCACAATGCCCGACCTCGTGCAGGCAGGCGAAGGTGGTGCAACGTTCGGCCGCGGCGTCGAGCAGGCGCCGTGTCCATTCGTGATCGCCCAGGTGGCGGTCGATCGCAAGGATCAGTTCGCGGTGCTTGCTGAAGACGAACGGTTCCGCGGACAGGAGTTCTTCGGCGGCGGCGAGCAGCTTGCGCGCGTAGTAGGCGTCCTCGAGGCGTTCCATGACTTCGTCGGCGAGGATGAGATACTTCTTCAGGCTGTCGGCGCCGGCCTCGCGCTTCTGGAACGCCTCGTAGACGCTCTGGTTGGCCTCGCGCTTTTCCAGCTTCTCGGCCACGCGTGTCTTCCAGGCGTCGTCGCTCGAGAAGTACTTTTCGACCGCCGCGGCGACGGCGCGCAACTCCTCGATCGTGGTGACGCGCTCCTCCGCCGATTCGACCAGACGGCGGGTGAAGGCCTCCTCGGCGAGCAGATCGTGGACGCGGTCGGCGAGTTCCAGCAGGTCCATGCTCGAGCCCGCGCCCTGTTCGGCCCGTTCCAGGATGCGGCGGGCGAGGGCCTTGTCGTCCACGTGCTCGCGCACCTGGTCGAGCAGCTTCATGTAGCCCTGGAAGTCGCCGACCTGATCGAGGGCCTTCTCGTAGATCGCCACCGCCCGGGTCTTGTCGTCCAGCGCGGCGATGACCTCCGCGGCGAGCGCCCCGAGGTCGGCGGCCGACACCAGCCGCTCCTGCAAGCGCCCATAGACCTGTGCGGCGAGTTCACGGTCGCCGAGGTCCTCGGCGACGGAGCGCGCGAGCTTGAGCAGATCGGCGGTATTGGTGAGCTTGCTCTCGGCCTTCTCGTAGACCTTCGCCGCCAGCGCGCGGTCGCCGAGGTCGGCGGCCACGGTGCGGGCGAGTTCGAGCAGCTCGGAGCCGGTGGCGATCTCGGCGAGCGCCTTCTCGTAGGCCGCGGACGCCGCTTCCTTGTCCTGCAGCAGCGACCACAGCCCGCGGGCGAGATCGACGTTCTCTTCGCCGCTCATGGCGAATTCCTGCGCCTGATCGAGCAGCTCGCGGACCTTGTCGCGGTCGTCGAACAGGCGCTGGTAGCCGGATGCGAGGGCGACGAACTCCTTGGTGAACTGACAGTCGGTCTCGGCGTCGTCGAGTACCTTGCGCGCCCAGTCGCGATCGTCGAACAGCTCGACGATACCTTCGGCGTAGCTCACCGTGGTCTCCACGTCGCCGCAGAAACGTGCCGCCTTCTTGAACAGCTCGCGCGCCGTCTCCGGGTCGTTCTGTTCGCGCAGAACGGTCTCGGCGAGCTTGCGGAAATCGTCCAGCCCCTTGCACGCGCCCTCGACCTTGCCGAGCAGCTCCTTCGCCAGCTCCGCATCTTCGAGGTCTTCCTTGGCGTAACGCGCCAGGGTGAGGAACTCGGCGAGTTCCTTGGATTCCTCCGCGGCCTTGGTGAGCAGCTCGCGCGCCTTGTCGCGGTCGCCGAGTTGTACGGCGACGCTGTGGCCGAGCAGGGCGAATTCCTTGGCCTCGAAACACGCCTCCTCGGCCTGTTCGTAGAGTCCGCGTGCGTAATCGGCGTCCTTCAGGGCCTGCGCGTAGACCTCGGCGACCTTGACGTAGTCGGCGGGAAACTGGCACTGGACCTCGGCCTTGTTGAGGAGTTCGCGCGCGTAATCGGCGTCGGCGGGTTCGGCGAGCGCCTCGCGCGCGAGTGCCACGTAGTCATCCACGCCGCTGCACTGCGCGGCCCGTGCCTCAAGGGATTCTTTGCTCGCCATGCCTCGCTCCGCTGTGGGGCCGCCATGCGCCGGCGGCCGCTCCGATTCGTCCAGGGATCCGGTCCCGTCGCCCGGGTGCCCGCACCGGGGCCGAGCCGCGGGCGCTGCCGGCGCGACCCGGGGCGAGGGGCGCCCGGGGGGCTCAGAGTCTACCATATGAACGCTCCGCGTCACGCCGCCGGGGCGATCGGCCATCAGGCTAATCTATTGCTGCCGCAATAAAATTATGGACGGGGTCCACCGTTTCGGGCGCGGAACTAAAACTTGACTGAAATAGTCAACAAAGGGTAGGCTGCAACTCAGTCATCGATAGTGAAGGCGGCGCCCGGCGCCGCACCGGAATCGAAAGGGTGGATGCGATGAGACTATCCACGAAAGGGCAGCACGCCGTGACCGCGATGCTCGATCTGGCGCTCAACGCGCGCCACGAGCCGGTCACGCTCGCCGATATTTCGCAGGCGCAGGGGATCTCCCTGTCGTATCTCGAGCAGTTGTTCGCCCACCTTCGCCGGCGGGGTCTGGTCGAGGGCGTGCGCGGACCGGGCGGGGGCTACCGGCTCGCGCGGCCCGCGGGCGAGATCACCATGGCGGAGGTCGTCGCCGCGGTGGACGGTCCCGCGCCGGCGCGCACCGAAGTCGACGCGACCGCGGACAGGCGGCCGGTGACCGGCGCGTTGTGGGGCATGCTCAGCCGCGAGATCTACGACTTCCTCGACGGCATCACGATCGGGGCGTTCCTCGAACAGCCGGCCGTGCAGGAGCGCATCGCGCGCTCGCGGCTGCGCGAGGCCCGCGACCTCGGGCGTCGTTCCGCGGCCTGAGGCGCGCGGCCCCCGGCTAGGCGGGGCAGCTACCGATGCGCAGGCCGGCGGTGAGCGCGCGCAGTTCCGGGTGTGCGGCGAGGCGCTCGAGGTCCTCCGGCCGGTCCAGGTCCCAGGTCCGAGGCAGTTCGTGCACGCGCAGCCCCAGCGCGGCGGCGCGCGCGCGCGTCGCTGCCAGCACCATCTGACTTCCCCACGGAACTCCGTCGAACACCTCGGGGACGGCGGTGCGCACGCCCACGAGCGTGTAGCCGCCGTCGACCGCGGGCTCGAGTACCAGCCGGGCGCCTGCGCGCAGCCGCGCGGCGGCCGCGCGCAGGGCCTGCGCGGTCCGCGCCGGGCAGTCGGTCCCGATGAGGATCGCGCTGCCGGCCCCGGCGCCGAGGGCGCAGCCGAGCGCGTGGCGCATGCGCGCGCCGAGATCCCCCTCGGACTGGCGGCGCAGTACCAGTCCGTAGCGGCGCCGGCACCAGGCGAAAAAGGGGTGCCCGGGGTCGGACGCGCACCACAGTTCGACTGGTCCCGCCGCCGCCGCGGCGGCGCGCTCCAGGGTGAGGCCGACCAGACGGACGTAGAGCCGTGCGGCGCCGCGCGCGCCCAGCGCCGGGATCAGGCGCGTCTTGACCGCGCCGGTCGCCGGGGCGCGGGCGAACACCTGTACGACGCAGTCGGTCGCCCGGTAGCCTGGCGCGGTCACGACGGCGTCCGGACTTGCGGGTGATCCGGATAGTAGCGGGCGGCGAGGTGCGCGGGGTCGGCGCCCAGGGCGTAGGCGAGGCGCAGCCGCCACATCAGTACGATCGTGCGGGCGACCCCGTCGCGTTCCCAGCGCCGTGCCGAGACCATCACCCGCTCGCGCAGGCACAGCGGCGGACCACGACGCTTGAGCCGGCGCGAGAGTTCGATGTCCTCCATCAGCGGCTGTTCGACATAGCCGCCGAGCGCCCGGAACCAGTCGCGGCGTACGAACAGCGCCTGATCGCCGGTGGCGATGCCGCTGAGACGCGAGCGGGCGTTCATCAGTGCCGCGATCACCGGCAGGAACGGATGACGTCCGGCGAGGCGAACGTCGAAACGGCCCCAGCCGCGCCCGCTGCGCTCGAGCCCGTCGAGGACCGCCTCCATCGCGCCGGGGGGCAGAACTACGTCGGCGTGCAGGAAGAGCAATACGGGGGCGCGCGCGGCGCGCGCCCCGGCGTTCATCTGCACGGCGCGCCCGCGTGCGCAACGCAGTACGCGATCGGCCAGCGGCGTCGCGCGCGCAACCGTATCGTCCGTGCTCCCGCCGTCGGCGACGAGGACCTCCACGCCGGCGGCGCGCGCAGCCTGCAGCGGCGCGAGCGTGCCGGTGACGGCGCCGGCCTCGTTCCAGGTGGGGACGATGACCGACAGGCGCGGCACGGTTCAGCAGCAGCGGCCGCCGCCGCCCGCCGCGTGGGTGCCGCCCTTGGTCTCGGCGGCGGGCCGGCGGGTGCCGGCGGGTGCGCACCAGGGCACCGGGTCGCGCGGCTCGGCGGGGCTGACGCCGATGAAGTCGGCGCTCAGCGGACCGGTGGTCAGGAAGCGGTAGGTACGCTCGCACACGGCCATGCGCACGCCGCGTGGATAAACGTGCCCCTCGTCGTCGGTCACGGAGGCATACGGGCCGCGATAGAGCACGGCGTGCCCGAGGTCCAGGCACGGCGCGGGGTCCGGTTTCACGGCGGTCAGCGTGACGGAACGGAACTCGATGCCCTCGACCACCCGCCACGGCGCGGCGTCCCACTTGTCGTAGCGCACTGCGAGGAAGCCCGCTTCGGTGAAGGCGTTCAGAAAGGCCTCCTCGGTGAAGGCGCCCGAGATACATCCGCTCCACAGCTCCGGATCGCGCTTCAGCTCCTCCGGCACCGGTTCGTCGCTGACGATGTCGGAGATCGCCACGCGTCCGCCGGGGCGGAGTACACGGTGGATCTCGCGCGCGAGTCGGCCCTTGTCCTCCTCACGCACGAGGTTCAAGACGCAATTGGAGACCACCAGATCAACGGAGTCGTCGGCGATGGCGGGCGCCGCGCGCCGCTGCGCCTCCTGCCAGGCGAGCAGACGCTCGTGGTCGGCGGCGCTGCGTACGGGGTTTTCCGCGAGATGGGCGTCGAGCGCCTCGAGGTCGAGGGCGAGGTCCTGGATGTGCGCCTTGACGAAGCGCAGGCGGTCGCCGCCCAGGCGCTGTGCCATCTCGGGCTGGTATTTGCGCGCCAGGGCGAGCATGTCGTCGTTGACGTCCACGCCGATGACGCGCCCGGTCTCGCCGACGAGCTGCGCGGCGAGGTAGCAGATCTTCCCGGCGCCGCTGCCGAGATCCACGACCACGTCGCCCGGGCGCACGTAGCGCGACGGGTCCCCGCAGCCATAGTCTTTTTCCACGATCTCGGCCGGGAGCCGCGCCAACATCTGCGGATCGTAGCCGGGGGTGGGACAGCAGAGCGCCTCCTCCTTCTGCTGTGCCGCCTTCGAATAACGCTCACGTACACTGCTATCGACATCCATCGCTCGTTTCCTCCAGGATCGGCGCCGCCGTCAGCTCAGTGCACCGCCGCAGCTCGAGCCCTGTCCGGCGGTGCAGCCGAAACAGTGGTCGCGCACGACGATCGGATTGCCCGCGAGGTCCCGCCCGACCAGCTCGCGCAGGTGCGTGCGCCCGCGCCCGCCCAGCCGCAACGGCAGGTCCAGCATCTGGTTGAAGTCGCAGTCGTAGACGTAACCGCGCCAGTCTACGCTCAGGAGCGAACGGCACATCACGCCTTCCAAATTGCGCTCCTCGTGGGCTTCCCGCAGGCGCGCCATGTACTCCTCGAACAGGCCCTTGGAGACCAGCGTGCTGCCGAAGCGCTGGATCGGCATATTCGCCAGCGTGTAGAGGCGGTTGAAGACTACACCGTGACGCTCGCGCAGGATGCGCTTGTAGTCGTTTTCCAGTGCGCACTGCGGCGGCGGCAGATCGGTGCCCTGCGGGTTGTAGACGAGATTCAGTTCGAGACCGCTATCGACCGCGCCGTAGCCTTCGCGGTTGAGGCGTTGGAGCGCGCGCACGCTCTTGGCGTAGACTCCCTTGCCGCGCTGGCGGTCGACGTTGTCCTCGAGATAGCACGGCAGCGAGGCGACGACCTCGACGCGGTGCCGGGCGAGGAAGGCGGCGAGGTCCTCCTGGCCCGGCTCCTCCAGGACCGTGAGATTGCAGCGGTCGATGACGTGCAGGCCGCGCGCGCGCGCCTGTTCGACCAGATAGCGGAAATTCGGGTTGAGTTCCGGCGCGCCGCCGGTGATGTCGAGCCGCGTCACCGCCGAGGCATCGAGAAAGGCGAGCACCTCGTCGACGGTGGCGCGCTCCATCGCCTCCGTACGGTTGGGGCCGGCGTTGACGTGACAGTGCAGGCAGGACTGATTGCAGCGGTACCCGACGTTGACCTGCAGGGTTTCGAGGCGCCCGCGCCGCAGGGCGGGGAAGTGCAGCGTCTCGAGCAGCGGCAGGGTGGCGTGCATGCGGCGTCTCCGTTGGCCGGGTGGGTCGGACCCCCCCTTAGTCGCGCATCCGGACCGTTCCTTACACCGGCCTTCTTTGGGGGATTATAGTGTCGGCGCG
Source organism: Gammaproteobacteria bacterium (assembly GCA_027013145.1). Classification (GTDB taxonomy): domain Bacteria; phylum Pseudomonadota; class Gammaproteobacteria; order 21-64-14; family 21-64-14; genus BMS3Abin12. The sequence continues at coordinate 257,927 of JALUXX010000016.1, forward strand.
CCGCGGTTGAGCGGATAGGCGCCGGGGGCGCCGGTGGCGGGCAGCGCCAGCAGCCGCCCGAGGCCGGTCGGTGGGGGATCCTGGAACTGGGACAGGCCGATGGTCATGCCCTCGTGACCGGCCGCCGGTTGCGCGCGGTAGGTGCCGAACAGGCGGTCCCACCAGGGCAGATTGAAGCCGAAGTTGCTGTTGGTCTCGCGGGGGATGACGGAGTGGTGCACGCGGTGCATCTCGGGGGTGACGACAAAGGCGCGCAGGATGCGGTCCAGGCGCGCGGGCAGGCGCACGTTGCCGTGATTGAACAGCGCGGTGGCGTTGAGCAGGACCTCGAAGGCCACGACGGCGCCGGCCGGCGGCCCGAGGGCCGCCACCGCCGCCATCTTGAGGAGCATCGACAGTACGATCTCCACCGGATGGAAGCGCACGCCCGTCGTGGTGTCGAAATCGACGTCGGTGTGGTGCACCATGTGGATGCGCCACAGCACCGGCACCGCGTGGAACATCACGTGCTGCAGGTAGACGACGAGATCGAGGAGTACGACACCGAGGACGAAGGCCGCGGTTTCGGGAAGTGCGTGCCAGTGCAGCAGTCCCCAGCCGTGCGCGTCGGCGAGCAGCGCCACCGATACCGCCGCCCCGGGCAGCAGCAGGCGCACGACCAAGGCGTCGATCAGCACCAGGCCGAGGTTCTCCGTCCAGCGCGCGCCGCGTGCGCGCCGGCGTCCGCGCCGCGGCGCGAACGCCTCCCATAGGGCCATGAGCAACAGGATGCCGAGGAAGAATCCGGCCCGGATCACTGCGGTCTCGTCCGGCATGTCGATCGGGTCCTCCGCTTCGCACTCGGCGCCGCGGTTGTGTGTCCGTGTGCGAACCGCTAGGTTATACCACAACACGACGCCGAACCGGGCGCGGTGTGAAAGGGAGCGGTCACCGTGAGCGGGTCCGGCTTCAAGCCTCAGTTGTTCGATCAGTTCGCGCGCATCGGCAAGGCGCTCGGCAACGGCCGCCGCCTGGAGCTGCTCGAGCTGCTGGCGCAGGGTGAGCGCGGCGTGGAGGCCTTGGCGCAGGCCGCGCACCTCTCCATCGCCAACACCTCCCAGCACCTCCAGCAACTGCTCCAGGTCGGGCTGGTCTCCAACCGCCGCGAGGGACAGTCGGTACGCTACCGCCTGGCCGACGAACGGATCGTCGAGCTGATGGCGATCCTGCGCGCACTCGCCGAGCGCAGCCTGGCTGAGGTCGGCCGCCTCGTCGCGACCTATCTGACCACCAAGGATGATCTCGAACCCGTCTCGGCCGAGGACCTGCGCCGGCGCATGCGCGCGCGCGACGTCGTCGTGCTCGACGTGCGCCCCGAGGAGGAATACCGCGCCGGACACCTGTCCGGCGCGCTCGGCGTGCCGCTTGCCGAACTGGAGCGGCGCCTGGCGGAGATTCCGGCCGATCGTGAGATCGTCGCCTACTGTCGCGGCCCCCACTGCATCCTGTCCTATGAGGCCGTCGCCCGGCTGCGCGCCGCGGGCCGCCAGGCGCGCCGCTACGAGGACGGCTTCCCCGAGTGGAAGCTCGCGGGCCTGCCGGTGGAGGAGGACTGAGGTCGGGGGGCGAGCGGATGTCTGTCCCCGCCGCTGCGGCGTGAATGGAGCGGCCTCCCGTCCCCGTGCCCCCGCGCGACGCCGCGAAGACGGGACGTCTCAGCCCGCTTCTTCGCGGCCCGGTTCCGGTGCCGGCTCCAGCTTCACGGTGTCGGGATCGGCGCGCGCGCGCCGTTGCGGCAGGGACGGGGCGATGCGGGCGAGCACGGCGCGGGCGGTGGCGCGAAAGGCGGTGAGCTTGCCGCCGTAGATGCTGAGCACGCGCGGGCGCGCCTCCCGGTCTGGGTGCAGGCGCGTCTCGCGCGAGCGGCGGAAGGGGTCGTTGCGGTCGGCGGGCAGCACCCGCAACCCCGCGAACGCGTCGCGCACCGGCACGTCCCGCACCGTCCCGCGCGCGGGGAAGCGGCGGCACAGCGTCTCGAGCAGGTAATCGCGTTCGGCATCGAGTGCGTGCACCGCATCGGGGTCGCCGCTGTACGGGGTCTCGGTGGTCCCGAGCAGCGCCTGTCCCTTCCACGGCATCAGGAACACGCCGCGATGATCGCGCGGGGACTCCAGATAATACACCCCGCGCTGCGGCGCTCCCTCGAGGATCAGGTGCGCGCCCTGGACCAGGGTCAGCGGCAGGGCCGGGACCGCCGGGCGGATGCGCTCCAGGACCGCGTTGACCCACGGCCCCGCGGCGTTGACCAGTACGCGCGCGCGGCACTCGCGTTCGCTGTCCTGCGTGCGATAGCGCAGCGTGCAGCCGGCGGCGTCGAGTTCCGCACCGGTCAGCTCCGCCGGGATCGCCGCCCGCGCCCCGAGGCGCAGCGCCGCGGCGAGGACCGCGCGGGTGAGCGCGGCGTCGTCGGTCTGCGCGTCCCAGTAGCGGAATACCGCGCGCAGGCCGCGTGTGTCGAGCCCGTCGAGATCGCCCCAGGCGCGCCGCGGCACGGCGGCGAAGCGCGCGTCGGGGCCGAGGCCGGCGAGCAGCGCGTATAGACCGAGCCCGGCGCGGATGCGCGCGGGCCCGCGGGTGCCGTCCCGGTAGACCGGGAGATAGAAGGGGACCCGACGCACCAGCTCCGGCGCCAGGCGCAGCAGCGCCGCACGTTCGTGCAGGCACTCATAGACCAGGTGCAGGGCGCCGGTCTCGAGGTAGCGCAGCCCGCCGTGGATGAGTTTGCTCGAGCGCGACGAGGTCCCCGCGGCGACGGCGCTGCGTTCGAGGATCCGTACCGTGTAGCCCGCGGCGGCGGCGGCGAGGGCGACGCCGGCCCCGTGGATCCCGGCGCCGACGACGGCGACGTCGCAGTCCTCCGTGTTCACCGCCGCGAACCGGCCAGCTCCGCCAGGAGTTCGCCGACCGCCATGGTCTCCACGAACCCGGCGCCGCGCGCGGCGAGTTCCCGTGCCAGCGCCGCGGTGGTCACCTCGTAGACGGCCCAGCGCCACGGCCCGGGCCACAGGCGACCGGGCCGAGTGAGGACGTCGCGGTGGTCGCAGAAGAGATAGGCGGGGGCGAGCGCCTGCGCGCGGTCGCGGTGCGCCGTGTCCAGGGTATCCAGGACCCAGCCGATCGCCGCGGCCCCGGAGGCGCGGGCGCAACGCACCGCCTCCTCCGAGAACGAGATCGGCACGCAGTGCGCACGCGCGGGTTCGATCGCCGTGAGCACGGCGCGCACGGTCGCCTCCGTGCCGAAGCGTTCCAGGCTCTCCTCCTTGATCTCGACGAAGGCCGTGACCTGCGGGTGGCGCGCGAGCCGCGCCGCCACCGCGGCGAGGGTGGGGACGGGTTCGCCGGCGAAGCGGGTGCCGAAGCGCGCCGGTTCCCCCGCACCGAGGGCCTGCACCGCGGCCAGGTCCCATTCGGTCACGTCGCCGGGGCGGCCGGTGGTGCGGGCGAGGTCACGGTCGTGCAACAGCACCGGGACGCCGTCGCGCGTGAGCTGCACGTCGAACTCCACGTAGCGGGCCCCGGCGGCCAGGGCCGCCTCGATCGCCGCGAGTGTGTTCTCCGGATAGCGTGCGGCGTAGCCGCGGTGCGCGATGACCTCGGGGTCCGCCGGGGCGGCGTTCATGGTGCGCGGCCTGCGCGGTGCATGCGCCTCGGCGCCGCCCCTCCGGCAACGGTCCAGGGTGTCGGCGCCGGTGTCCCCCCTCCAGCCATCGTTCCATTTCCTTGTTGGGCCCTGACCGGACCCGGCGCCCCGCCACCGGGCGTAGGGATGCTACGCTGGGGCCTGGATACCGGCAAATCATAGCGTTACCGGCCGTCCGGCAAAACTGTCGGAAGATTTTACAGTGCCCGGGGCCGCCGGTCGCCGGTGACGGCCGCGAATGTCGCTGATTTACAGCAAAAAGCGCGTACACGCCTGATTCGTAACCGCGACGATCGGCGGGCGCAGGTGTCAGCCGATTTGACAGTCAGATAACTGAGTATTCGCGGTCGCTCGGGTCGCTTAGCGCCAACCGTTGGACGGGGCAGGACTTTTTTGGCAGTGGCATGAAACCTGCTGTTTTTTTGACGGACAACGGTATCTCGATGGCAGATGGGCTCGACTTCGAACCCTTCGGCCCGCTTCCGTCGCCGGCCGCTCCGGTGAGGAAGGGCCGGGGCGGGTCGGCTCGTGGGTGATCCATGTTTCGCGCACTACTTCCGATGACCGGCAACGAGACCGCGGGCGCGGCGGCGCACGCGCGCGGCGACGGGCAACACCGGGAGGACGCGGCGGCCGCGATCCGCTACCGCGCGTGGAGCCAGGCGGTCGAGGCCTGCCTCCATACGGGACGCGACTATCGGGATCTGGACCCGTGGGTGGACCGCATCGGCGACGGGATCGCCTTCGAGGACTGCCCGCAGTCGCTGCGCGGCGTCGTGCGCGGCGGGCTGTTCCAGGCGTTGCACCTGCGCCGGCCCGACGACGGGCGTCTGCCGGCGCTCGCCGAGGCGATCGCGGACGACCTCTATCGCGAGTCCCCGGCGGGTGACGGTGGCGGTCTGCCGCGCGCGGTGCTCGCCAACCGTCTCATGGCCTATTTCGTCTGGGGGGGCGACCTCGCGGCCGCGGCCCCGCTCGCGGCGTGGATCGGGCACGCCCTCGCCGGCGGGCCGCGGGGGGCGGAGGCGGCCGCCCTGCAGGCGAGCGAGGCGCTCCACGCCTGGGCCTCGGGCAACGGGAGGCGCGCCGCCGAGGCGGTCGACGCCGGACTCGCGGCGGCCGAGTCGGCCCCGGCCCCCGAGTGGCGTTTCCAACTGCACGCGCACGCCGCCTATGCGGCCCTGTGCCGACGCGACGACGAGCGGACGCACCGCCACCTCGAGGCCCTGCGCGGGCTGGCGGCGGAAGGGGGCACTCTGGAGGCCTGCCACTATCATATGTTGGCCTCCCTCGCGACGCTCGCCGAAGGCGATTACGCCGAGGCCGCCGAGCATACCGGGATTGCGCTGGTCCTTGCGCGCCGCCTCGGGGCGCCGCTGATCGACGCCTTCGCGCGCCTCGGGCTGTGCCGCATCGCCGTCGAGCGCGGTGAGGCGGTGGCCGGCGAGCTGTTGCGGGAGGTGGGGACGCTCGCCTCGCGCTGTCGCAACCGGCTGCTCGAACACCTCACGCTGCTCCTGGAGGCGCGCCACAGCCTGGAGGGCGGGCAGCGCCGCCGCGCCACCGCCCAGGTGCGCCGGGCCTTCGACCTGGTGCGTCGCTACGGAGTGGGCGGGCTGCCGTGGTGGGGCGAGCGCTCGTTGACCTTCGCCTGCGAGACGGCCCTGCGCGCCGGAGTCGAGCGTGAGTTCGTCCGCGGACTGATCGAGCGCCATCGGCTGGTCCCGCACAGCGCCGATATCGACGACTGGCCGCATCGCCTGCGCATCTATACCCTGGGCCGCTTCTCGGTGGTGTGCGACGCGGCGCCCGTGCGCTTCGACCGCAAGCCCCAGCGCCGCCCCATGGACCTGCTGAAGGTGCTGGTGGCCCTAGGCGGGCGCGACGTCCCCGTCGACCGGGTGTGCGCGATCCTGTGGCCCGAGGCCGAGGGCGATGCGGCGCACCACGCCTTCGAGACCGCGCTCTACCGTCTGCGTCGCCTCATCGGAATCGATGCGGCGGTGACGGTGGCGGGCGGGCGCCTGTCCCTGGACAACCGCCACTGCTGGGTGGACGTGTGGGCCCTCGAGCGTGTGCTCTCCCGGATCGACCGGCTGGTGCACGGCCGCGATACCGGGCGCCGGCGCGAGCGCCTCGCGCACCTGATGGACCGCGCGCTCGAGTTGTATCACGGTGATTTTCTCGGCGCGGAGGCGGGCGAGTCGTGGACGATCCGCCTGCGCGAGCGCCTGCGCAGCAAGTTCGTGCGCCGCCTCGCCGAGATCGGGGCGGCCTGGGAGGCCATGCAGGAATGGGACCGCGCCGCCGCCTGTTATGAAAAGGGGCTCGACGTCGACGACCTCGTCGAGGTCTTCCATCAGCGTCTGATCGCCTGCCACGCCGCGCTCGGGCGCAAGGCGGAGGCGCTGGTCGCCTACCGTCGCTGCCGGCGCACCCTGTCCCTCGTGCTCGGCATCGCGCCCTCCGCGGAGACCGAGGCGCTGATGCGCCGCGTACTGCGCGCCCCGACCGCCCCCTGAATCGCCCCGCGTAGCGTCGTACGGCGGGCCGGTGCCCGGCCGGCGCGCCCGTGCGCCTGCGTGCCCCACCCGCCGCCCGGCACGGCGCGGTTCGCCCCCGCTCGACCGATCCCCCGGCCCAACCCGGCCTCGCCCCGCAATCCGTGAGTCATCCGTGAGGTGGAGTCCGTAGGCTGGAATGCAAACAACCCGGGCGCAGGACGGTGCAGGACCCGGGGAAGAGGGGCGTGATGGATACGTATATCGTGCGGATCTACCGGCGCGACGCGCAGGACCCGGAGCGCATGGTGGGGCGGGTGGAAAACGCCGAGAGCGGCGAGCAGCGGACCTTTCGCGATGCCGGCGAACTGCTGCGCTGCATCGGCGGCACCGAGGGTCCGGCCGTGAGCGCGGGGCGCAGCGGCCGCAGGGCGGCCAAGTCGGGATGAGGGTGCCTCCGGGATCGGAGGCACTCGAGGGAGCGAGGGCCGGGGGTCGGGGGCGGGAGCGCCCGCGGCGGCGGCGCGGAGGAGCATAGACAACATGGGCACGAAAAAAACCTTCTGCGGGGCGCTGGTGCTCGCAGTCTCGATGCTTCCGGCCGTGGCCGGTGCGGCGTCGATTTCCTACTACCTGAGCCGGTCGAGCCAGCCGACCGATCTGCCGGACGGCACCGACTATCTGATGGTGACGCTCCGGGACGGTGCGACGCCCGATTCCGTGGACTTCACCGTGCGCACGCTGGCGCCGCTCAACACCGCCGCGGTGCGGCGCTTCGGGATCCAGCAGTTCGGCTTCCAGCTCGCGGGCGATGCGCCGCCGAGTGGGGTGAGCCTGAGCGGGCTGCCCTCGGACTGGCGCCCGACCCGGCGCGACCGCTTGAAGATGTCGATCTTCGGGCGCTTCCAGTTCGGGCTGCGCGGCGACGGGGACGTACGGCAGGACCCGCTGCGCTTCACGGTGCACGGCGTCGGCGTCGACGGGATCGCGCCCCGGTTCGCGGCCTACGTGGCGGGATTCGAGAGCGCCAACGCCGGCCGTTATACCCGTTTCGAGTTACGCATGGGTCCGGACGGTCGCGGCGGGTCCGAAGTCGACGACGTCGACGGTGACTTCGACCGCCACGAAGGCTTCGACGAACACGACGGGATCGAGAGCGCCTACTTCGGCGGCGGCGTCCCGGTGGCGCCGGTACCGCTTCCCGCGGCGGCATGGCTGATGCTGGGCGGGCTCGCCGCGCTCGGCGCCTTCGCGCGCCGCGGCGGTGCGCGCAACGCGTGAAGTGCCGGCGGCGGCAAGGCGAACGCAAAAGAGCTTCGGGCGCGGCAGGGGCCGCGCACCGGGTCGAGAGGAGGTACCCTTCATGGCGGAAACAATAAGAATGTCGATGCGCACGGTGCGCGGATGGGCCGCGACGGTCGTGATCCTGAGCCTGCTGGCCGCGGCGGGCGCGACGGCGCAGGCGGCGACGGTGACCGCCCTCGCGCCGCTGATCCCCGGTACGTTCACGGCCGGAAACGGGGTCAACAGCCATTGGGTCCAGGTGCAGCCGACGTTTCAAGGGCCGAGCACGCTGACCCCGACGGCGCTCGACGGGGTGGCGGCCCTTCCGGGGATCGCGACCCTGTGGGACGCGACCACCGCCCTCGGGCTGTCCGCCTCGGACCCGCGCGTGGTGCGCTCCGCGGACGCCGTGCTCCCCACGGTCAACGTCGGGAACGCGGAGTTCAACACGCGGTGGGCCGCGACCTGGGGCGCGGCCGATCCGGTCCCGCTGTTCGCATCGGGCGCCGGATCCCAGACCGATTACGCCGGGCACGTGTTCGGCTATATCGCCGTCACCGATCCGGGTCTCTACAACTTCGGCGTGCTCTCGGACGACGGCTTTCAGTTCACATTGGTGGGCGCGGACGGCTCGCGCGCCATGGCCCTCGACGGGCTCTCGCCGCGCGACCGCTTCGCCTTCGGTCCCGACCAGTCCGGGCACGGCTTCCGCTTCACCGCCGCCTGCGACTGCAACCTCGACCTCGGTGCCGGGCTCTATTACTTCGATCTCGTGGGCTACAACCACCTCGAGGCCGGTGTCCTGAACCTCGGCTGGTGGCCGAACGGCGGGCCGTTCGAGACCATCCCGCAGTCCCACCTCTACACCGCGGCGCCCGTGCCCCTGCCCGCGGCCGTGTGGTTGTTCCTCTCCGGGGCGACCCTGGGTCTCGGCCTCCTGCGTCGGCGCCGGCGCGTCTGAGCGTGGGGGCGGAGGGACGCGGTTCCCTCCGCCCCCGTTTTCGCCTAATCTTTCGCTTCGCCGGCCACTCTCACCAGCCATCCCCGCCGGGGCGACCTCATGCCTTACTTCATCTACAGGATCGGACCGCTCGGTGTGCTCGAGCCCCTGGGCTGCGCCGAACGCTTTCAGGACGCCAAGGCGCGCGCGCGGGAACTGCGTCGCGAGGCGGGGAGCGTCGAGTCGGTCCGCATCGTCTTCGCGGCCAACGAGTTGGAGGCCGAGGAACTGCTCTCGCGCCCGCCCCCCTCCGGTCCGCAGCGGTTGGGGGAGGAGTGACCCTCAGCCGGGGATCGAGGCCGCGGACAGCAGGATCGTCAGGCTGCCGGGCGCCAAGGTGAGGCCCCCGCCGGCCGGCAATGCGCTTGGGGCCTCGAGGCGGATGTCGCCCGGCGCCGGGGCCGAGGTGTCGGCGACGATCCACCACGGACCCTCCGGAAGGGTGAACGCGGCCGTGCGCTCGGCGGCGTTGAACAGCGCGCACAGCCGCGGGGTCGCACCGGGCGGGTGGAAGTGCGCACCGAGGACGGGATCGCCGTGCGCCCAGTCCGGCGCGGCGCCGGATTCCCCGAACCAGCCCAACTCCGCCGGGGCGTAGAACGCCTCATGCGAAAGCATCGGCAGGGCATGGCGGAGGCGGATCATCCCGCGCGTGAACCGCACCAGGTCCGCGTTGCGCAGCGCGAGTGACCAGTCGTACCACGAGGTCTCGTCGTCGTGGCAGTAGGCGTTGTTGTTGCCGCCCTGCGTGCGCCGGAACTCGTCGCCGCCCAGGAGCATGGGTACGCCGCGCGAGAGCATGAGCGTGGCGATGAAGTTGCGGATGCGTCGGGCGCGCATCGCTTCCACCTGAGGGTCAGGGCTCGGGCCCTCGACGCCGCAGTTGTCGCTGAAGTTCTCGGCGGCGCCGTCACGGTTGTCCTCGCCGTTGGCCTCGTTGTGCTTGCGCGCGTAGCTGACGAGATCGTTCAGCGTGAAGCCGTCATGGCAGGTGACGAAGTTCACGCTGTTGACGGGGCTCCGGTCCCCTTTTTGGTATAGGTCGGCGCTGCCGGCGAGTCGCGAGGCGAAGCGTCCCGTCAGGCCGCGCTCACCGCGCCAGAAGCGGCGCACGTCGTCGCGATAGCACCCGTTCCACTCCGACCAGCGACGCCCGGGGAAGGAGCCGACCTGGTAGGCGCCGCCGGCGTCCCAGGCCTCGGCGATCAGCTTGACGTCGCGCAGGACCGGATCCTCCGCGATCAGCTCCAGGAGCGGCGGGTTCGCGAGGATGTTCCCGAAACGGTCACGGCCGAGGACCGAGGCGAGGTCGAAGCGGAAGCCGTCGACCTGCATCGCGGTCGCCCAGTGGCGCAGGCAGTCGAGGATGAATTCGCGCAGCACCGGGTGGTTGCAGTTGAGGGTGTTCCCGCAGCCGGTGAAGTCGAGATAGCGACCGGGATCGGCGGGATCCAGCAGGTAGTAGATGGGGTTGTCGATTCCGCGCATCGACAGCGTCGGGCCGTCGGCGCCGCCTTCGGCGCTGTGATTGAAGACCACATCGAGGAACAGCTCGATCCCCGCCGCGTGCAGGGCGCGGACCAGGGTCTTGAACTCCTCGACGGCGTCGCCGGCCGCGTATTCCTCGTGCGGTGCGAAGAACCCGATCGGGTCGTAGCCCCAGTAGTTTTGCAGGCGGGCGCCGGTCAGCGGGTTGCGGCGTTCGATCCCGTTCGGGTCGAACGCCTGCACCGGCAGCAGCTCGACGGCGGTGACGCCGAGTTCGCGCAGATAGGGGATTTTCTCGATCAGGCCCGCGTAGGTTCCCGGCTGAGCGACCCCGGCGCTGGGGTGGCGCGTGGCCCCGCGCACGTGCGTCTCGTAGATGACCGTCCTCCACCACGGATGGCGCGGGCGGCGCGAGCCGCCCCAGTCGAAGCGGTCCTCCACCACGACCCCGCGCGCCGTGCGCGCGGGCGGTGTCGGCGCCGGGCCGGGCGCGTCGCAACCCCGACGCGCGGCGGTCAGATCCCAGGCGGCCGCGCCATGCAACGCCGGGGCGCGCGGATCGACGACGAGGCGGCGCGGGTCGAAGTGCAGGCCGCGCCCCGGTGCGCAGGGCCCGTCGACGCGGTAGGCGTATCCGATGCCCGGGCCGACGCCCGCGACGTAGACGTGCCAAAGGTCTCCGGTGCGATGCAGGTCCGGATCGAGGCCGATTTCCACGCTCGGTGCTGCGGCATCCGCCGGCTCGAACAGCAGCAGGCTGACCCCGGTCGCGTGGCGGCTGAACAGGGAGAAATTGCAGCCGCCGCCGTCCGGGGTCGCGCCGGGCGGCAGCGGCCGCCCGGGCCCGATGCGCCGCGCGCTCATCTCCCGCCGCGGGTCCTCACGCCCGGTGCCGCTGCCGGATCAGGGAAACGGCGGTACGGTGGGTTCGGTGCCCTCGATCTCCGCGTCCGGATGATGCTTCGACACGAGCGCTTCGATCTCCGCTACGCGGCCTTTCGGGACGTCCACCATCATCAACAGTTCGCCGTTCTCGATGGCCTGCTGAAACTGCGCGATCCGGCTGTTGGGTGCGCTGACCCCGATCATCGTCGACATCAAGGCCCCGAACCCGGCGCCCGCCAGGCCGATGCCCAGGATCGCCCCGCCGCCGAGGACGAGGCCGGCGGGCGGGAAGCTCACCGCGACGATGCCGGCCAGGATGCCGGTGGCCCCGCCGACGCCGATACCGCGCTCGAGGGCGGGCACCAGGTCGCTCTTCTGCGCGAGTGAGGCCTCGGGCAGGTTCTCGAGCGACACGCCCTCCCTGGCGATGATATGAATGTGGCGCTCTTCCACCCGCGCCAGCAACAGTTCGTCCACGATCCGCTTGGCCTCGGAAACCCCCGGGACCAGAAAGTAGATGCGTCGCATGCTGCCCCCTCCCTTTGCCTCCGGCGCGCGCGCCGTGTCTCCGGCAATGCTAGCACGCGGTCCGCCGGCGGGGCCCGCGGCCCGGGGTGGGCCTCAGCGGTCGCCGCTCCCCGCGACCGGCTGTGTCCGCGCGCCGTCGCTTCCGCGCTGCCAGATCTGATAGAGCAGGGGGATGACGAACAGCGTCAGGATCGTCGAGGCGAAGGTGCCCGAGATCAGGGCCACCGCCAGCCCCCCGAAGACCGGGTCCTGAATCATGACCGCGGAGCCGAACATGATCGCCAGCGCCGTCAGCAGGATCGGGCGGAAGCGCACCGCGCCGGCCTCGCGCACGGCCTCGCCGAGCGGCACGCCGCGGCGGCGGTAGTCGAGGATGAAGTCGATCAGCAGCAGCGAGTTGCGCACGACGATGCCGGCGAGCGCGATGAAGCCGATCATCGAGGTCGCGTTGAACGGGACGTGGAACAGCCAGTGCCCGGGAAAGATGCCCACGAGCGTGAGCGGGATGGCGCCCATGACGATCAGCGGCAGGATGAAGCTTTGATAGTAGGCCACCAGCAGCAGGTAGATGAAGATGAGCGCGACGATGAAGGCGGTGCCCAAGTCGCGGAAGACGTCGAGCGTCAGGCGCATGTCCCCGCCCCAGAGGATCTGGTAGCGGCTCACGTCGTCGGGCTGGGTCGGGAAGAAGCCCAGGTTGCCCGTCGTCACGCGCACGCCCGGCGACAGGGTGCGCCCGTCGAGGCGGTGGTCGAGCACGAGGGCGGCGTACTCGGGCGAGAAGCCGAGGACGTCGCCCATTACGTAGACGACGGGATGGCCGTCGCGCGAGAAGACCGGCTTGGCGGCGTCCACGCGGCGGATCTCGGCGATGCTCCCGAGCGGGATCTCCTTGCCCATGGGATTGGTGATCGTGAGGTCCTCGATCTGCTGGATCCAGGCGCGGTGCGCGCGGTCGAGGCGCACGATGATGTCCTCGGGCTCCACCGTCGGCCGGAACATCGAGCCGATGGTCTTGCCGGCGACCAGATCGTGGATCAGGGCGGCGACCTGTCCGGGGACGACCCCGGCGAGCATGGCCTTGCGCGGATCGACATGGATGCGGTACTCGGCGCGGGTCGCCGTGACCGAGTCGTGGACGTTGATCATTCCGTAGACGTCGCGGAATCGTGCGCCGACGGCCGTGGCCAGGCGGCGCTGGACGGCGTAGTCGGGGCCGTAGATCCGCGCCACGACCTGGGCGCGCGTCGGCGGTCCGGGGGGGACCAGGAACAGCATGATGTGCGTCTTCGGAAAGCGCGCGCGCAGCGGGGCGAGGGCCCGCCAGACCGCGGCGCCGACTTCGGCGGTGTGCGGGCGCCGGGCCTTGGGTACGAGATTGACGATGACCTGGGCGATGTTGCCGCCGCGCATCATCTCGTCGCCGCGCACCATCCCGGCGAAGCTCAGCGGGCCCGTGCGTCCGACGTAGCCGACCACGTCGCGTACGTACGGGTTGCGCGCCGCGATGCGCGCGGCGTCGCGGGCGATGCGGTCGGTGGCCGGCAGCGCCGTTCCCGCCGGCGTCTGGATCTGGATGGTAAAGGTGCTGACGTTGCCCTCCGGCAGCATCTTCAGGCTCACGCCGAACAGGCTCTCCGGTCCGTTCATGCCCTGGGGACGGATGAACTGCCACGCCGGCATGAGCAGGGAGGCGAGCAGCAGCACGAGGACGATGCCGAAGAAGATGTTGCGCGCCGTGCGTCGCTCCTGCAGCGGGACGAACAGGCGCAGGAAGATGCGCCGCAGCGGGTCGCGCGGGGACGCATCCTCTTCCTCGAGGCTCGGCCGCTCCAGGGCCTCGCGCCGGGCGGCCGCCTGCTTGTGCAGCCAGCGCAGCGCGATGTAGGGAACGACGACGTAGGCCAGGCCGAGCGAGGCGATCATGGCGATCGGCACGTTGATCGGGATCGGGCGCATGAACGGACCCATCATCCCGGTGACGAACAGCATCGGGATGAAGGCGAGGATCACCGCCAGCGTGGCGACGTTGGTGGGGTTGCCGATCTCGTTGGTGGCGTCGACGATCAGCGGCGCGAAGTCGCGCGGCTTGCGCAGGTGGTGGAGGTGACGGTGGATGTTCTCGATGACCACGATCCCGGCGTCGACCAGCAGCCCGAGCGAGAGGATGAGGGCGAAGAGCGTGATGCGGTTGATGGTCTGGCCGATGACCAGCCCGACGCCGAGGACGACGAACAGCGTCAACGGGACGAGCAGGGTGACGATCACGCCCTCGCGCCAGCCGAGGAAGAAGAACAGGATCACGAGCACCACACCGGCGGCGACCGCGAGGTGCTCGATGAGCGTGTTGACCGCCTCGTCGGCGCGGTGGCCGTAGTCGCGCGTGACGGTGACGTGCACACCCTCGGGCAGGGCCTCGCGCTCGAGTGTGTGCAGCTTGGCGAGTACCGCCCGCGCGACCGTCACGGCGTTGGTCCCGGGGCGTTTGCCGATGGTGATGGTGACGGCGCTTTCGGGCGCGAAACCGGACGCGCCGGCCCCGCGGCCCGTGGCGATCCACGCGTGCCGCTGCCCGCTGCGCGGCCCCTGGACGATGGTCGCGACCTCCTTCAGGAAGACCGGGCGCCGGTCGTGGACGCCGACGATGAGGTCGCCGAGGCCGCGCACGGAGGAGAAGGCGGCGTCGACGCGCAGCGGGATGCGCCGGTTGTCGTGCTCCAGTTCGCCCCCGGGTGCGACGACGTTGGAGCCCTTGAGTACCCCGAGCAGGCGTTCGAGCGGGATCCCCGCGCTGGCGAGGCGCTGGGGATCGATCAGGATCTTCACGGCCCGCGGCTCGGCGCCGATGACCGCGCTCAGCCCTACATTGGGGACGCTGTGGAGCTGGGTGAGGAAGTGCTCGGCCACCGCGCGCAGCCGGGTGCCGGAGAGAGTGGACGAACTGAGCGTGAGCGCGAGGATCGGCACGTCGTTGATGCCGATGCTCTTGACGATCGGCCGCCGGGCCCCCGGCGGGAGGCGTTCGATGTTGCGCTGCAGCTCGTTGTAGAGGTACATCAGGCTGGCGGTCTCGTTGGCGCCGACCTCGAACTGTACCGTGACGACGCCGACGTCGTCGGCCGCGTAGCCGTAGACGTGCTTGACGTGGCGCAGCGAATACATCAGCTGCTCGAGCGGCTGCACGACCTGGCGCTGGATCTGCTCGGGCCCGTTGCCGGGGCGGACGACGATGATCTCCGCGGCGGGGACGACGATCTCGGGGTTGTAGAGCCGCGGCGTGACGAGGATCGCCAGCACCCCGAACAGGGTGATGGCGAGCATGATCAGCGGGGTGATCTTGGTGTGCAGGAACGCGCGCGTCAGGCGCCCCGCGGAGTTGAGCGGCGCGTCGTCCCCGGTGCTCATGCCCCGCCACCCGCCTCGGGCCGGACCACGGTGCCGTTGGCGAGCGGGGCCGCGGCGCTCACGACCACGCGGTCACCGGGGAACAGGCCGCTGAGGATGACGACGCCGTCGGGCCGCCGCTCGCCGGGTGTGACCATGCGGAAGCGTGCGCGTCCGTGCGCATCGACCACGAAGACGCCGGTGATTCCGGCGCGCTCCTGCAGCGCACCGGCCGGCACGACGATCGAGGGAACCCGCCGCACCGGGATCATCACCCGCGCATACTCGCCGCCCTGCGCGCCGCTGTCGGGCGGCAGCAGCAGCTTGACCGTGTGGGTATGCGTCATCGGATCGGAGGCCGCGACCAGGCGCTGCACGGTGGCGTCGATGCGGTGCGGGCTGCGGTCGCGGCCGAGATACTCGACCGGGACCTTCTCGCCCGGCTTGAGCGCATAGAAGGCGCTGTCGGGTACCTGTACGTCGATCTGGAGCTGCTTGGGATTGTAGAGCACCATCAGCTCCTTGCCCGGCCCCACGAGCTGGCCGTTGCTGACCTTCTTCGAGAAGATGACACCCGGGAACGGCGCGCGCACCTCGGCGTAGCCGATCTGGCTCTCGGCCTGCGCCACCGCCGCCCGTGCCGCCTGATAGTCGCTCTTGGCGGCCGTATAGCCGAGCTGGACCTGTTCGTAGCGCTCCTTGGGAATCGCCCCCGCGACGTACAGGGCCTTGAAGCGCTCGTAGTTCTTGCGCGCGGTGTCGAGCGCGGCGCGCGCCTTGGCCTCCTGCGCCCGCGCCTGGCGTACGCCGGCCGCGACCTGCACCGGGTTGACGGTGAGCAGCAGCTCGCCCTTGGTCACCGACTGGCCGACGTGGACCTTGATGTCCTCGACGTAGCCGCTCATGCGCGAGGCGACCCGGATATATTCGGCCGGGATCACGGTGCCGGGGTAGGCGGCGTAGATCTCGATGGGCCGCGGTTCGGCGCGGAGGATCTTGACCGGCACCGGCACCGGCACCGGCACCGGGGCCGGGGTGGGCGCGGCCGCGGCGGTCCCGAGCGCGGCGAGCAGGATCGTTGCGAGGGCGAGGCGTGCGCGCATGTCCGGTTCCTCAGGGCTGGGGGCGAGCGGAAGCGAGGTGCACGGCCGCGGGCGTGAGCCGGCCGAGCGCGAGCAGCAGCGCGGCGCGCGCCATCACTTCCCGGTAACGGGCGGCGACCCGGTCGGCGCGCGCCTGGTCGAGTTCGGTCTGCGCCGAGAGCAACTGGGTGAAAGTGGATACGCCCTGGCGGTAGCGCAACTCCTCCAGGCGCGCGGTCTCCGCGGCGGCGGCGACCGCGGCGTCCTTGACCGCGATGCGTGCGGCGGCGAGCCGGGCGTCCTGCCAGGCGCGCTCGACCTGGAGGCGCAGCTTGTCGCGCGCCTCCAGCAGCGCCGCGCGCCTGCGGATGACCTTGGCCTGGGCCTGATCGAGGGCGCCGCGGCGGGCACCCAGGTCGAGGACGTCCCAGTCGAGTACGCCCGCCACCGTATAGGAAGGGTGCGAGAGGGCAACGGTGCGGTCGTTCCACTCGCGCGCGAGCATCAGATTGAAGTGTGGCAGATAGGCCGCGCGCGCCTGGCGCACGGCCGCGCGGGCGGCGCCGACCCGGGCCTCGAGCGCCCGGAGACCGGGGTTGCCGGTCTCGGCCGCGCGCTTGAGCAGCGCCGGGGGCTGTTGCGGCAGATCGACCGTGACCGTGCCCGGCGCCAGCTTCAGCGGCGTTCCCGGCGCTTCCCCGATGAGGATGCGCAGCCCCGCTTCGGCCAGCGCCAGCTCCTTCTGCGCCCGGGCCAGACCCAGGCGCGCGTCGCCCAACTGCACGCGCGCCCGCAGCACGTCGGTCTTGGCGACGACTCCGCGGTCGAAGAGCTTTGCGGTGAGCGCGACATAGGATTTCGCCGCCGCGATCGCCTGTTGGGCGACGCCGACGTAGGCCTGCGCCGTGCGCACGCCGTCGTAGCTGCGGATGACTTCGAACAGCAGCTTCTGGCGCGCCATGCGCTCGCCGCGGCGGGCGGCCTCGACCATCGCCTCGGCGCGGCGCAGCCCGCCCCAGATCAACCCGCCGTTGTACACCGGGATGGAGAGCTGCAGCTTCGTCTGGTAGTTGGTGTAGAACCCGGGTTGATTGAGTTCGGCCGGCGCGCTGAAGACGACGGCGGAGTTGCCTGACTGGATGCCCTGCAGGAAGCTGCCGGCGCCGAAGTCGTTGAAGGTCGCGCGCCGCTGCTGCAGCTTCATGCCGAAGACGTTGAGCGGGTTGTCGCTCCCGCTCGCGGTGAAGGCGAGGTCCAGTTTGGGCAGGAGATGGCCGCGCGCCTCACGCACCGCCCCGCGGGCCTGAGCCACGCCCGCGCGCGCCTCCATCATCGCCGGCGTCTGGGCGAGCGCCAGGCGGTAGGCGGCCTGCGGGGTGAGGGCGGCCGGGGACGGCGCGCCCGCGGCCCGCGCGGGGGGGGGCGTCGCGAAAAGGGCGAACCCCAGCGCTAGCGCGGCGGTGTGCAGGATGGCGGTGCGCGGTTTCGGTCTGTGGCGGATCGGCGGCACGTTGTCTCCCTCGATCGGCATCCGACGGATCCGGCGGCGTTTTTGCCCCGTGTCGGGTCGCGTTTGGCTCGTGAGACGATCGCCCGGACAGTGCAGCGGGCGAGTATATTAGCAAGGCCTAATATTTCAAGGGGTCGGACCCGCCGTCCCGCGGCGAGGACCGCGCGCGAACAGGGTAGCGCGCCCGACCCCGAATTGGGAGCCGCACCGCGCCGGGCTGCGGGTACCGGCGACGCCGGCTGCGAATCGGCGGCACGACTGACCCCAATCAACCCCGGCCGGAACCGGTCCCGTTAGAGTGTCTCCGGGACGGTCCAGGGAGCGGCATAGGGGCCATGATCGAGGTGCGCATCCACGGTCGCGGGGGGCAGGGCAACGTGGCCGCCGCCTACCTGCTCGCTGCCGCGGCGATCGGCGAGGGCTGGCACGCCCTCGCCTTCCCCGCGTTCGGGGCCGAGCGGCGCGGCGCGCCGGTCGCAGCCTTCGTGCGCATGGACCGCCGCGCGTTCCGCCGCCGCGATCAGGTCGCCCGGCCCCATTTCCTCATCGTCCAGGACGCGGCGCTGTTGCACGTACCCGGGGTGTTGGCGGGGCTGCGCCCGGAAGGCGGTCTGCTGGTCAACGCGGCGCGCGAGCCGGCCGGGGCGGACCTGCCGCCGAAGCGGTTCGCCGTGCCCGCGACCCGGCTCGCGCAGGAGCACCTCGGCCGCCCGGTCCCGAACACGGTGCTGCTCGCGGTCTTTCTGACCCTCACCGGTCTGCTGCCGGTCGCCGCGCTCGAGCGGGCGGTGGCGGCGCGTTTCCGCGGGCCGGTGCTCGAGGCCAACAAGGCCCTGATCGCCGCGGCCGCGAAGCTGCCGCCCCCGGGGGCCTGGGCCGTGGAGGAGACCGATGCCGCAGGCGCTTGAGGGCTCGCAGGCGATCGCCCGGGCGGTGGCCCTGTGCCGCCCGCAGGTTGTATCCGCCTATCCGATCACGCCCCAGACCCACATCGTCGAGAACCTCGCGCGGCTGGTCGCCGACGGTGCGCTCGCCTGCGAGTTCGTGAGCGTCGAGAGCGAGCACTCCGCGGCCAGCGTCGTGCTCGGCGCCGCGGCCGCCGGCGCCCGCGCCTACACCGCCTCGGCCTCGCAGGGCATCCTGCTGATGAGCGAGGTGCTCTACAACATCGCCGGCCTGCGCCTGCCGCTGGTGCTCACCTGCGCCAACCGCGCGCTCTCGGCGCCGTTGTCGATCTGGAACGACCAGCAGGACTCGATGGCGGTGCGCGACGCCGGCTGGATCCAGCTCTACTGCGCGGGCAATCAGGAGGCCGTCGACACCACGATCCAGGCCTTCCGCATCGCGCAGGACACCGAGCTGCCCGTGATGGTGTGTGTCGACGGCTTTACGTTGACGCACACGCTCGAGCCGATCGAGATCCCGGATCAGGCCGCCGTCGACGCCTTCCTGCCGCCGCTGCATTTCGCGCGTGCGCTCGATCCCGCGCGCCCGCTGAGCCTCGGCACGCTCGTCTCGCCGGAGTGGTTCACCGAGGCCCGCCACAGCCAGCACGGGGCGCTCCTGGCCGCGGCGGCGGACATCGAGGCGGCCGATCGCGACTGGGCGGCGGCCACCGGGCGCGCCTGGGGCGGGCTGCTCGAGGTCGACGGGCCGCAGGACGCGCGCATCGGGCTGCTCACCCTGGGTTCGATCAGCGGCACCATGGCCGACGCCCGCGCCGCAAGCCCCGACCTGCCGCCGGTGCGCCTGCTGCGCCTGCGCGCCTTCCGCCCGTTTCCCGCCGCGGCGCTGCAGGCGGCGTGCGCGGGCCTGGAGACCCTCGTCGTGCTCGAGCGCGCGCTCTCGCCCGGCGGCGAAGGCATCGTGACGGCGGAGGTCCGGGCGGCCCTGTACGGGCGCGAGCCGGCGCCCGCGGTGCGCGGCTTCGCCGTCGGTCTCGGCGGGCGCGACGTGCCGATGGCGATCTACCGCCGTGCGGTGGAGGCGGCGCTCGCCCCGGGCGAGGGGACGTTCGCCATCCTCGACGTCGACCCGCGGCGGCTGCCGGCGGAGGACCGTTACCCGGATCTGGCGCCGCCGGCCGCCCGCGGCGCGGAAGAGGAGGCGACGTGAACGAGGAATCGAGCGACAGCACACCGGTCCCGGATGTCGCGGCCCTGCGGCGGCGCCAGCCGCGCTTCCAGGGTCTGGAGGCCGGGCATCGGGCGTGCCTGGGTTGCGCCCAGGCGCTCGCGGCGCGGCTGGTCCTCGAGGCCGCCGGCCCCGACGTCGCCGTCGCCAACGCCACCGGCTGCCTCGAGGTATTCACTACGCCCTGGCCGGAATCGGCGTGGCGCGTGCCCTGGGTGCATTCGCTGTTCGAGAACGCGGGGGCCGTGGCCTCCGGGCTGGAGGCCGCCTTCAAGGCGCAGGGGCGGGCGGCCAAGGTGCTGGCCTTCGCCGGCGACGGCGGCACCTTCGACATCGGGTTCCAGTCGCTCTCCGGGATGATCGAGCGTCACCACGATGTCCTCTACGTCTGCTACGACAACGAGGCCTACATGAACACCGGCGTGCAGCGCTCGAGCTCGACGCCGCACGCGGCGGCGACCACGACCTCTCCGGCGGGACGCGCGCGCCTGGGCAAGCGCCACCTCAAGAAGGACATCCTGTCGATCGTCGCCGCGCACCACATGCCCTATGCCGCCACGGCCTCGGTGGCCTATCCCTCGGACCTGCGCAAGAAGGTGCGCCGCGCGGTGGCGGTGGAGGGGCCGACCTTCCTCCTGATCCATTCGCCCTGTCCCCTGGGTTGGGGGCACGACGGGTCCCGGAGCATCGAGATCGCGCGGCTCGCGGTCGAGTCGGGGCTGGTGCCGCTGATCGAGTTGGAGCGCGGCGAACTCACCGGGGCGATGCCCATCCGCGCGGTACGCCCGGTGACCGACTATCTCAAGGCCCAGGCGCGTTTCCGGCACCTGTTCGCGGATACGCCCGAGGCGCACCGCGAACTCGAACACCTGCAGGCGCTCGCCGACCACAACATCGAGGTCTACGGCCTGCGCGGCGCCGGCGCCGACCCGCGGGACACGGCCGGTGCGGACACCGTGCGCCGCGGCGGGGCGCGCTGGGCATGAGCGCCCTCACCTACACCCGCGGAGGGATCGCGGCGCCGGGATCCACGCTCACGGCGGACACCGGGAGCTGGCGCGTGCAGCGCCCGGTCCACCGCCACCGCCCGGCCCCCTGTCACCACGCCTGTCCGGCGGGCGAGGACCCGCAGGCCTACCTGGCGCTGCTCGACGCGGGCCGGGCGCGCGCGGCGTGGGAGGTGCTGGTGGAGGCCAATCCGCTGCCGGCGGTGACCGGACGCGTATGTCCGCATCCCTGCGAGCAGGCCTGCAACCGCGGCCGACTCGACGCGGCGGTGGCCATCCACCACGTCGAGCGCCGCCTCGGCGACCTCGCCCTCGAGGAGGGGTGGGCGCTGCCCGCGGTCGCGCCGCCGCGCGACGCCGCGCGCGTGGCGATCGTCGGCGCGGGTCCGGCCGGGCTCTCCTGCGCCTGGCAGCTCGCCGGCCGCGGGCACCGCGTCACGCTGTTCGAGGCCGAGGCCGAAGCGGGCGGGGCCTGCGCCGCGGCGATCCCGCCGTACCGGTTGCCGCGTGCGGCGCTCGAGGGTGAGATCGCGCGCCTGCTGGCGCTGCCCGGCATCGACTTCGAGCCGCGCCGGCGCCTCGGTCGCGACTTCGGTCTCGAGGAGTTGCGTGCCGACTACGCCGCCGTGTTCCTCGCGGTCGGCGCCAGGCGCGGGCGCGCGTGGAGCATCGACGGTGCGGTCCCATCGGACCTGCATGCCGGGCTCGAGCTGCTCGAGGAATGGATCCGCGTCGGGAGTCTCCCGAAGCCGGCGAGTGCGGCGGTCATCGGCGGGGGCAACACGGCGATGGATCTGGCGCGCGTGCTCAAGGCGGGCGGGGTGGAGCGGGTCTACGTGATCACGCACAACGGGCTGCCCGGCCCGGACGTGCCCGCGGAGGACGCCATGCGCGCGCTCCCACGCGAGATCGAACAGGCGCGCCAGGAAGGGGTGGAGATCCTGGCGCACCGGGGCGTGCGGCGGCTCATCCTGCGCGGGGAGCGCGTCGTCGGGGTCGAGATGGTGCACATGAAGAAGCTGGCGGACGACCAGGGCCGGTTGCGGCGGGTCGCCTTCGACGGCACCGAGACGGTCCTGCACGTGGACATGGTGATCCCGGCCGTCGGCGAGGAAGTCGATCCGCAGGGGCTGGAGTCGTTGCTGGGCGGCGCCGCCTACATCGAGGTCGACGACGCCGGCGCCACCGTGCTGCCCGGCGTGTTCGCCGGCGGCGACGCCACGCCCCACGGCGGCACCGTGACCGCGGCTGTGGGTGCCGGGCGCGTGGCGGCGGAGGCCATCGACCGCCGGCTGCGGGGGGTGGACGCCGCACCGGAAGCGCCCGCCGAGCCGATCGGGATCGAGGGACTGAACCTCGCCTACTACGAGCCCGCGCCGCGCGCCCGCGAGGAGGTGCTGCCGGTATCCGAGCGCGGCGGCGACGCCGAGATCGACCGCGGTCTCGGCCCGGAACAGGCCGCCGCCGAGGCGCGTCGCTGTCTGTCCTGCGGCGAGTGCCTGGCCTGCGACAACTGTTTCACGCTGTGCCCCGACGCGGCCGTGCTCAAGACCCGTGAGCGCGCCTTCGACGGCAGCCATTACGTCTTCGACTACCAGTTCTGCAAGGGCTGCGGGCTGTGCGCGCACGAGTGCCCGTGCGGCTTCATCGAGATGGTCGCGGAGGGATGAGTCGCGGCGCGGTCGCGGCGCCGCCGCTCGCGCCCCTGTAACCGCCGTTACCGCGGCTGCGGCCGGCGCGGTCCACAATGGTACCGGGCCGCGGGGCGTGCCGCCGCGCGGATGCAGGACGCGCAAAGAGGAGAGACCCGGTAGTGGATGCTCCGGTGATCGACAGCCGCGAGGCCGAAAAGGTCTCCGCGGAGGATCTGTTTCAACGCCTCGGTGCCTCCCCGGGCGGGCTGAGTGCGGACGAGGCGCGGCGGCGCCTCGAACAATACGGGGCCAACGCCCTCGAGGAGCGGAAGGTCAGCCCCTTCCTCAAGTTCCTGGGCTACTTCTGGGGCCCCATCCCGTGGATGATCGAGGTGGCGGCGGTGCTCTCCGCGATCGTCCGCCACTGGGCCGACCTGATCATCATCTGCGTGCTCCTCGTCTTCAACGCGCTCGTCGGCTTCTGGCAGGAATACAAGGCCGCCAACGCGCTCGAGGCCCTGAAGAAGCAGCTCGCGCTCAAGGCGCGCGTCCTGCGCGACGGGCGCTGGCAGGAGACGGAGGCGGCGGGCCTGGTCCCGGGCGACGTCGTGCGCCTGCGCCTCGGCGACATCGTCCCGGCCGACGTGAAGCTGATCGAGGGCGACTACCTCAGCGTCGATCAGTCGGCGCTCACCGGCGAGTCGCTGCCGGTGGAGAAGAAAGCGGGCGACGTCGCCTACTCGGGCTCGGTGGCCAAACAGGGCGAGATGGTCGCGCTGGTGATCGCGACCGGGGCCAGTACCTACTTCGGCCGCACCGCCAAGCTGGTGCAGAGCGCCGGGGCGGTCTCGCATTTCCAGAAGGCCGTGCTGACGATCGGCGACTACCTCATCTATATCAGCCTCGGGCTGGTGGCGATCCTGATCCTGGTGCAGCTCTTCCGCGGCGCTCCGCTGCTCGAGCTGGTGCAGTTCGCCCTGATCCTGACGGTCGCCTCGATCCCGGTGGCGATGCCCGCCGTGCTGTCGGTGACGATGGCGGTGGGCGCGCTGGCGCTCTCGCGGCTCAAGGCGATCGTCTCGCGCCTGGAGTCCATCGAGGAGATGGCCGGGGTCGACGTCCTGTGCTCCGACAAGACCGGTACCCTGACCCGCAACCAGTTGACCCTGGGCGAGCCCGCGCTGTTCGAGGCCGCCGACGCACAGTCCCTGATCCTCGCCGGGGCCCTCGCCTCCAAGGAGGAGGACGCCGACGCCATCGACCTCGCGGTGATCGGCGGCCTGAGCGACCGCGGCGTCCTCGCCTCCTACCGTCAGGAGAAGTTCACCCCCTTCGATCCCGTGAGCAAGCGTACCGAGGCGGAGATCACCGATCCGCAGGGCCGGCGCTTCGCCGTCGCCAAGGGTGCGCCCCAGGTGATCCTGCAGATGGCGGGCGTCGAAGGCGAGGCGGCCGAGCGTGCGCAGCGCGAGATCGATGCCTTCGCGCGCAAGGGCTACCGGACGCTCGGGGTCGCCCGCGCCGACGAACCGGGCCGGTGGCGCTTCCTGGGACTGCTGCCCCTGTTCGATCCGCCCCGCGAGGACTCCAGGGAGACGATCGCCGAAGCCAGGGCGCACGGCGTCGAGGTGAAGATGGTGACGGGCGACAACTCCGCGATCGCCCGCGAGATCGCGGCTCAGCTCGGCCTCGGCACCAATATCCAGCCGGCCGACGCCCTGTTCTCCGGCGGGGTCGATCCGGGGACTCTCGACGCCGAGGCCGGACGGCGCATCGAGGCGGCGGACGGTTTCGCGCAGGTCTTCCCCGAGCACAAGTACGGCATCGTCAAGGCGCTGCAGGCGCGCGGGCACCTGGTGGCGATGACCGGAGACGGGGTCAACGACGCCCCGGCGCTCAAGCAGGCCGACGTCGGGATCGCGGTCTCGGGGGCGACGGACGCGGCGCGCGCCGCGGCGGCGTTGATCCTGACCGCGCCCGGCCTGTCGACCATCGTCAACGCGATCGAAGAGGCGCGGCGGATCTTCGAGCGGATGAACTCCTACGCGATCTACCGCATCACCGAGACCATCCGCATCATGTTCTTCGTGGTGGCGGCGATGCTCGCCTTCGATTTCTATCCGATCACGGCGATCATGATCATCCTGCTGGCGCTGTTCAACGACGTCCCGATCATGGCGATCGCCTACGACAACACCTGGCTGGATCCGCACCCGGTGCGATGGGAGATGCGCCGGGTGCTGACCGTGTCCACGGTCCTGGGCCTGATCGGCGTGGTGGAGACCTTCGGACTGCTGGTGATCGTCAAGGAATGGCTGCACATGGACGTGGCCGAGATCCAGACCGTGATCTTTCTCAAGCTGGCGGTGGCCGGGCACCTGACGCTGTTCGTGGCGCGCACCAGTCGACGATTCTGGCGTCCTCCTTACCCCTCGCCCCTGGTGCTGTGGGGCGCGGTCGCGACCAAGGTGCTGGCGACGCTGTTCGTCGTCTATCCGCTGGGACTGATCACGCCGATCGGGTGGCCGGCGGCCGGCCTCATCTGGCTCTACTGTATCGCGTGGATCTTCGTCGAAGACGAAGCCAAGCTGGCGGTCTACCGGCACCTGGAACTCGGCGGGCGTCGGCACCGCGATTTCCTGCAGACGATGCGCCAGTCCTTGCACCATCCCGCCGGAGGACGACATGGGGGACACTGAGACCGGTCCGGCGGTCGACGCCGGGAAGCGCCTCGACACCGTCTTCGGGGCCTACGACATCCGCGGCGACGCGCGCGACGCCCTGTGCTGCGGCAACGTGATCGCCATCGCCCGCGCCTACGGCGATTTCATCAGCCCCGAGGGCGATCGCAGCTTCGTGATCGGTCACGATGCGCGCGTGACCTCACGCTCGCTGGCCGAGGCGGTGAGCCTGGGGTTGCGCTCCGGCGGCCACCACGTCACCCACATCGGCCTGTGCACCACGCCGATGCTCTATTGGTACGGGGCCGCGGAGGGCTTCGACGGCAGCGTCATGATCACGGCCAGCGACCTCGCGCCCGAGTACAACGGGCTGAAGCTGTGCCGCGCCGGCGCGATGCCGTTGAGCGCCGAGGACGGGCTGGCGCAGGTGCGGCGCCTGGTGCGCTTGCCCTTCGTCTTCGACCGGCCCTGCACCCCGGTCCTGCAGCGGGCACGGCCGCTGGCGCAGTACGCGGCGGTGATGCGCGCGCGCATCGAGGCGCCGCGCCCGGTCAAGGTGGTCGTCGACGCCGGCAACGGACCCGGCGGGCTCGACACGCGCGAGGTCTTCTCGCACCTCCCCTATGTGCGGCTGTGGGAGATCTCCTTCGAGCCCGACGGCGGCTTCCCGGACCGCTCCCCGGACCCCAGCGCGCCCGGCGCCCTGATGGCCCTCGCCCGCTGCGTGGTCCGCCACGGCTGCGAACTCGGTGTGGCCTACGACGGCGACGCCGACCGCATCGCCGTGGTCGACGAACGCGGTGAGACGGTGCCTGCGGACGTGGTCGGCGCGCTGGTGGCGCGGCGTCTCCTGGCGCGTCATGGGGGAGGCGTGGTGTTGTGCGATCCGCGCGCCGGACGCGGCGTGGCCGAAGCGGTCGAAGAGGCCGGCGGGCGTGCGCTGCGCACGCGGGTGGGCCGACCGTACATCAAGGCGGCGATGCGCGCGCACGAGGCGCTGTTCGCCCTCGAGATGTCGGGACACTACTACTATTCGGACCTGTACTGTTCCGACAACGGCCTGCGCACGCTGATCGAGCTGATCAACGTCGTGGCGGGCGCGGACGCGCCGCTCTCGGAGCTGGCGCGCGGGCTGCGGCGCTACGCGCGTGCCGCGGAGATGAACGTGGCGGTCGGCGATTCGGCGGCGGCCCTGGAGGCGCTCGCCCGGACCTTCGCGGACGGAAAAATCGACCGCATCGAGGGGATCACGGTGGACTATCCGGACTGGTGGTTCAACGCGCGCGCGGCGTTGACGGAGCCGGTGCTGCGGATCAACGTGGAGGCGCGCGACGAGTCCCGGTTGGAGGACCGGCGCGCCCGCCTCCTCGGGGTGTTGCGGGCGTTCCGCTCCGACGCCGGGGGGCGGTCGTGAGTGCGGCGGAGCGCTTCGCGCAGTGGACCGCGGCCGCGCAGGGCGAGCCGCCGGTGCCGGCGGCGATCGTCGACGCCCACGAACCCCATGTGCTCGAGGCGGCCCTGGAGGCGCGGACGGCGGGGCTGATCGAGCCGGTCCTGGTCGGCCCGCGCGCGCCCATCGAGGAGTTGTGCGCCCGCCTCTGCGTGGAGGTGCCGCCGCTGCTCGAGAGCGCCCCCGAGGGACCTGCGGCCGAGGCCGCGGTGCGGCTGGTGGAAGAGGGGCGTGCGGCGATCCTGGTGAAGGGCTGGGTGCACACCGACGTGATCATGCACCCGGTCCTCGCGCACCTGCGCACGCACCGGCGCGTGAGCCACGTGTTCGCCGCCGCGCTCGACCGCTACCACAAACCGCTGCTGATCACCGACGCGGCGATCAACATCCTGCCCGATCTCCTCACCAAGGCGGAGATCGTGCGCAACGCCGTCGATCTCGCCGCACTCCTCGGCATCGGGCGCCCGAAGGTCGCCGCGCTCTCGGCGCTGGAGATGGTCAAGCCGGCGATCCCATCGACCATCGACGCCGCCTGCCTCAGCAAGATGGCCGAGCGCGGTCAGATCCGCGGGGTGGTGATCGACGGTCCGCTGGCCTTCGACAACGCGATCTCACGCGAGGCCGCACGGATCAAGGGCATCGACGGCGAGGTGTGCGGGGACGCCGACATCCTGCTTGCGCCGGATCTCGACGCCGGCAACATCCTCGTCAAGGACCTCGAGTACCTGGCCGGGGCGACGCTCGCCGGCGTCGTGGTCGGCGCGCGGGTCCCGATCATCCTGACATCGCGCTCGGACCCGCACGCGGCGCGCATCGCCTCGGCCGCGCTCGCCGTGCGTATGCACCGCGCCTGGGGGGGCGGGGCGCCTCCGGCCGCCGGGGCGGGGCGGGCGGCCGAGGCGACGAGCGGGGGGCGGGACCTCGGGCGCAGTGCCCGCGCGGCGGCGACCCCGCCGTGACCCGCGGCGGGTCCCTGGATTGGAGATCGGAGGATCGGACATGAATGCGGAAGAGGAACTGCAACGGACCATCGCCGCCCTGGTGCGGCCGGATCGGGGGATCCTCGCCGCCGACGAGAGCCTGCCGACCATCGGCAAGCGCTTCGCAGCGGTGGGCGTCGACAACACGGAGGAGAACCGGCGCGCCTATCGCGCGTTGATGTTCACGACCGAGGGCATCGGTGAATATCTCAACGGGGTGATCCTGTTCGAGGAGACGCTCGACCAGACCGCCGATGACGGGACCCCGCTGCCGGTCGTGCTGGCGCGCCAGGGGGTCGTCCCGGGCGTCAAGGTCGACAAGGGCAAGGGGCCGCTCCCCGGAGCGCCGGGAGACCAGGTGACCTACGGGCTCGACGGCCTCGCCGAGCGCCTGGCGCAGTACCGCGAGAAGGGTGCGCGCTTCGCCAAATGGCGCGAGGTCTACCCGGTGAGCGAACGTAACCCGACGCCGCTCGGTATCGAGGCCAACGCCGAGATGCTCGCACGCTACGCCGCGGTGTGCCAGGCGGAGGGGTTCGTTCCGATCGTCGAACCCGAAGTGCTGATCGACGGCGACCACAGCCTGGAGCGTTGCGCCGAGGTCAGCGAGGCCGTGCTGCACGCGGTGTTCCACGCGCTGCACCGCCACCGCGTGGTTCTCGAATACCTCATCCTCAAGCCGAGCATGATCGTCCCGGGTCGGGATCACCCGCGGAAGGCGACGCCGGAGGAGGTTGCGGAGGCGACGGTCCGGGTGTTGCGGCGCACGGTCCCGGCGGCCGTTCCGAGCGTCAACTTCCTCTCCGGCGGCCAGGGGCCCGAGGAGGCGACGGCCAACCTCAACGCGATGAACGCCGGCTTCCCCGGGCAGCCCTGGGCCCTGTCCTTCTCCTTCGCGCGTGCGATCCAGGAGCCGGTGATGGTCGCCTGGGCCGGGCGCGCGCGCAACGTGGAGGCGGCCCGGCGCGCCTTCCGGCATCGCCTGCGCATGAACGCCGCCGCCCGGCGCGGGGAATACCGGCCGGGGTTGGAGGGCGGGGGCTGAGGCCGGTGCCGGCGCGCCACGCACCCTCCGGAGTACTCACTGCGAAAACGGGGCAAGAGGATGGATTACCGTTATCTGCGCTTCTTCCGTGACATCACGCTGGACGACGTGCCGCTGGTGGGCGGCAAGAACGCCTCGCTCGGCGAGGCCTACCGCGAACTCACCCCGCAGGGGGTGCAGGTGCCCAACGGCTTCGCCGTCACCGCCGAGGCCTACCGCTACGTGCTCGACCGCGCCGGGGCCTGGGACGGCCTGCACGCGGCCCTCGACGGCGTCGATCCCGCCGACGTGGAGGATCTCGCCCGGCGCGGTCGCCGCGCGCGCGAGATTGTCTACGGCGCGGGCCTGCCGGAGGACCTTGCGGCCGAGATCCGCGCGGCCTACGGCGAGCTGCTCGCGGAGTACGGCGAAGACCTCAGCGTGGCGGTGCGCAGCTCGGCCACGGCCGAGGACCTGCCGACGGCGAGTTTCGCCGGCCAGCAGGACACCTATCTCAACGTGCACGGCGAGGAGAACCTGCTCGACGCCTGCCGGCGCTGCTTCGCCAGCCTGTTCACCGATCGCGCCATCCACTACCGCATCGATCAGGGCTTCGACCACTTCAAGGTGTCGCTGTCGGTCGGCATCATGAAGATGGTGCGCTCCGACCTCGCCGCCTCGGGGGTGATGTTCTCGCTCGATACCGAGACCGGTTTCCGCGACGTCGTCTTCATCACCGGCGCCTACGGCCTCGGCGAGAACGTGGTGCAGGGCGCCGTCGACCCCGACGAGTTCTATGTCCACAAGCCGACCTTCGAGGCCGGTCACCGCGCGGTCCTGCGGCGCGCGCTCGGGGCAAAGAAGATCAAGATGATCTACGCGCGCGGGCGTACCCGCGAGGCCACCCGCAACGTCCCCACCTCGCCCGACGAGCGCGCCCGCTACTGCATCGACGACGCCGACGTCCTGACGCTGGCCGACTACGCGATCAAGGTCGAGCGCCACTACAGCGCCAAGGCCGGCGCGGACCGGCCCATGGACATGGAGTGGGCCAAGGACGGCCTCGACGGCCGGATCTATCTGGTCCAGGCGCGGCCGGAGACCGTGGCTTCGCAGCGCCGCGGCGGCGTCCTCGAGACCTACGTGCTCAAGGAACACGGCGAGGTGCTGGTGAGCGGCCGCGCCGTCGGTTCGCGCATCGCCGCCGGTGCGGTGCGCGTCATCCCCGACGTGGCCCATCTCCCGCAGTTCCGCCCCGGCGAGGTGCTCGTCGCCGACACCACGACACCCGACTGGGAGCCGGTCATGAAGACGGCCGCGGCGATCGTCACCAACCGCGGCGGGCGCACCTGCCACGCCGCGATCATCGCCCGCGAGCTGGGTATCCCGGCGGTGGTGGGCGCCGCCGACGCCACGGAGCGCCTCGCGGCGGAGTCGCAGGTCACGGTCTCGTGTGCGGAGGGCGACGTCGGGCGCGTGTACCGCGGCGCGCTCGCCTTCGAGGTCGAGCGCACGGACCTCGGGGAGTTGCCGCGCCCGGCCACCGAGATCATGATCAATCTGGGCAACCCCGAGATCGCGTTCCAGACGGCGATGATTCCCAACGACGGCGTCGGTCTCGCGCGCATGGAGTTCATCGTCAACGAGTACATCAAGGTGCATCCGCTGGCGCTGCTGCACCCGGAGCGCGTGTCGGATCCGGCGGTGCAGGCGCGCGTGCGGGAACTCGCGCGGGGCTACGACGACGCGCGCGAGTATTTCGTCCGGCGCCTGTCGGAGGGCGTGGGGACGATCGCCGCGGCCTTCTATCCGCGGCCGGTGGTGGTGCGCATGTCGGACTTCAAGAGCAACGAGTACGCCTCGCTGCTCGGCGGGCGCGACTTCGAACCGGAGGAGGCCAATCCGATGCTCGGTTTCCGCGGCGCTTCCCGCTACGCGCACCCGGCCTACGCCGAGGGCTTCGCGCTCGAGTGCGCGGCGATGAAGCGCGTGCGCGAGACCATGGGTCTCGATAACGTGATTCTGATGCTGCCGTTCGTGCGGCGTGTGGCCGAGGCCGACGCGGTCCTGGCCGCCATGGCGGAGCACGGTCTCAAGCGCGGCGAGAACGGCCTGCGTGTCTACGCCATGTGCGAGATCCCCAACAATGTCGTGCTCATCGACGAGTTCGCCAAGCGCTTCGACGGCTTCTCCATCGGCTCCAACGACCTCACCCAGCTCACCCTGGGCGTGGACCGCGACAGCGAGATCGTGGCCTTCGACTACGATGAGCGCGACCCGGGCGTCAAGGAGATGATCCGCCTGGCGGTGGAGGGCTGCCGCCGCAACGGGATCCACTCGGGCCTGTGCGGGCAGGCGCCGTCCGACTATCCGGAGATGGCGGAGTTCCTGGTGGAGATCGGGATCGACTCGATGAGCCTCAATCCGGATACGGTGTTGGCGACCACCCGGCACGTGCTCGATCTCGAACGACGACTCGGCCGCGCGCCGCGTGCGGCGAAGGGTTCGGCATGAGCGGGCGCGACGATCCACCCGCGGGTGGGGGTGCGCCGGGCGGCGGGCGCCCGGCGCCGGCGCACCCGCAGCGCCGGCGCGAGCCGCTGCCGTGGCACGCGCCGAAGCCGGCGGCGGAGGACCCGGACGCGCCGCGGCGGGTGCAGGCCATCCTCGACAGCCCCACCTACCGCCCGGCCGATCGCGACGTGGAGTTTCTCGACCATCCCGCCACGCGCGGCGTGCGCCTCGAGATCGACTACCTCAAGCCGCAGCTCACCCTCGAACGCCGGGGGGTCGAGCACACCATCGTCGTCTTCGGCTCGACGCGCATCCGCGAGCCGGCGGCCGCCGAGCGCCGGGTCGAGGAGTTGATCACACGCCTGCGGGAGAATCCGGGCGATGCGGACCTCGAACGGCGCCTCGCCGTGGCCGAGCGCCTGCTCGCGAAGAGCCGCTACTACGACGTTGCGCGCGAGTTGGGTCGCCTGATCGGCGCCGCCGGTGCGGGGCCCGGGGACCACCGCGTCATGCTGGTAACCGGGGGCGGGCCGGGGATGATGGAGGCGGCCAACCGCGGCGCCTTCGACGTCGGTGCGCATTCCGTTGGACTCAACATCACCCTGCCGCACGAGCAGTATCCGAACCCTTACATCACGCCGGATCTCTGCTTCCGCTTCCACTATTTCGCGATACGTAAGCTCCACTTCCTCCTGCGGGCGCAGGCCCTGGTCGCCTTCCCGGGCGGTTACGGGACCTTCGACGAGCTGTTCGAGACCCTCACCCTGATCCAGACGCGAAAGATCCGGCCGGTGCCGGTGGTCCTGGTGGGAGAGCGCTACTGGCGGCGCGCGGTCGATGTGGACTTTCTCGTCGACGAGGGCGTGATCGACCCCGAGGATCGCGAGCTGTTCTGGTACGCGGAGGAAGCCGGGGAGATCTGGCGCGGCATCCTCGAGTGGCACGAGGCCAACGGCACGCCCCTGTTTCCGGCGGGCGCCGCCCGCGGATCCTCGTGAAGGGGGCAATCGGATGAGGCTCTCGTTTCACGGAGCCGACCGCGACGTGACCGGCTCCTGCCATCTCGTCGAGTGCGGCGGGCGGCGCATCCTCGTCGACTGCGGCCTGTATCAGGGCGGACGCGAACTCGACGAGGAGAACGCCGAGCCCTTCGGTTTCGACGCCGCACGCATCGACTGCGTCCTGCTCACGCACGCCCACCTCGATCACTGCGGGCGTCTGCCGCTGCTCGTCAAGCGCGGGTTCCGCGGCGAGATCGTCACCACCGCGGCGACACGCGAGCTGGCGCGGGTGGTGATGCTCGACGCCGCCCACCTGCAGGAGGAGGAGGCGGCGCGCAAGGCGCGCCACGCCGCGCGCCGCGGGCAGGGCGCGGCCGCGCGGCCGCTGTACACGGCGCTCGACGCGCTCAACACCCTGGAGTACTTCGGGCGCACGGCCGTCTACGGCGAGGCGTTCGAGATCGCCGCGGGGGTGCGGGCGACGTTCTATGACGCCGGACACATCCTCGGTTCGGCGAGCGTGCGGCTCGAACTGGAGGAGGGCGGGCAACGGCGCAGCGTGACCTTCTCGGGCGATCTCGGCAACGCCGGGCGCCCGCTGCTGCGTGCCCCGGTGGTGCCGCCGCGCGCCGACGTGCTGGTCATGGAGACCACCTACGGCGACCGGCTGCACAAGCCGCTGGCCCCTTCCGTCGAGGAACTCTACACCGCGGTCGACGACACGGTGCGGCGCGGGGGTAACGTCGTGGTGCCGACCTTCGCGCTCGAGCGCGCCCAGGAGCTGCTGTACTTCCTGCGCGAGGGGGTCGATGAGGGGCGGCTGCCGCGCTCCATGCAGGTCTTCCTGGATTCGCCGATGGCGATCTCGGCCACGGAGATCTTCGAGCGTCATCCCGAGTGTTACGATGCGCGGACGGCGGCGTGGTTCCGCGACGGGCGTGACCCCTTCGCTGTGCCGGGGCTGCATTTCACCCGCGAGAGCGCCGCGAGCATGGCGCTCAACCGCATCGCCGGAGGCGCCGTGATCCTCGCCGGCTCGGGCATGTGCACCGGCGGGCGGGTGCGCCACCATCTCAAGCACAACCTGTGGCGCAAGGATTGCGCCGTGGTCTTCGTCGGTTACGCAGCGCGCGGTACGCTCGCCCGGCGCATCGTCGACGGCGCCGAGAGCGTTCATCTGTTCGGCGAAGAGATCCCGGTGCGGGCGCGCATCCATACGATCAACGGTTTCTCCGCGCACGCCGACCGCGACGAGCTGCTCGACTGGCACCGGCGCGCGGATCCCGACCGGACCTTCCTGGTGCACGGGGACGAGGACGTCATGCGCGCCTTCGCCGCACGGCTCGGCGACGCCCGCATCGAGATGCCGCGGCTCGGCGAGTCCTTCGACCTGTGAGGGCGGACGCGGACGGCACCCCGCCGGTTGCGGAGGGCGGGGACGGCTCGAGGTCACAGGGGCTCGGACACCGGCTCCTGCGCGGTCTGTGGATCGGCGCGACGGGTGGATTCGGCGGCGGGCTGGCGAGCCTCGGGGGCGGGACCCTCTTGATCCCGCTGCTGACCGAAGTCGCGGGCCTCAGCGCCCTGCGCGCGCGCGGCACGGCGCTCGCCGTGGCGCTGGCGTCGGCCGCGAGCGCGGCCTTCGCCTACGCGCACGGCGGGCGGGTGGCGTGGCTCCCGGTGGTATGGACCGGCGTGCCGGCGCTGGTCGTGGCCCCGCTGGCGGCGCGCTGGAGCCGGGGGCTGAAGGAGGCGGCGCTGCGCCGCGCCTTCGGTGGGGTCGTGATCCTGGGCGGGGCGGCGCTGCTGCTGGTCGGTCACGGGTTCGCGGCGGGGTTCGCCGTCGCCTGGCGCGACGGCTATCTGGTGCTGGTCGGCGTCGTCGCCGGCGCCGTGGCGGGCGTGGTCGGAATCAGCGGGGGCCCGGTGCTGGCGCCGATGTTCGTGCTCGGACTGGGGATGTCGCAGGCGCTCGCACAAGGGACTTCGCTGGTGACGCGACTGCCCGCCACGGTGAGCGGTTTGTGGGAAAATGCCCGCGAGGGCCATGTGGACTGGCCGCTGGTCCCGGCGCTGGCGCTGGGCGCGGTCGGCGGTGCCCTGGGCGGCGCGCGGCTGGCGCTGTGGCTGCCCGATGCGACGCTGCGGACCGTGTTCGCCGTGCTGCTGATGCTGCTCGGGATCTACGAGATCGCCGGGCGTCCGCGCCACCGGGTCCGCATGCGTCATCACGACCCGTATCCGTGAACGCCACGGCCGGACCCATTCTTTTGCGACAGGAGCGTAGCCGATGAGTCTCTATCAGCGAATCCTCGTGCCCGTGGACGGCGGACCGCCCGCATTCCACGCGCTCGACCACGCGATCGCCATCGCCCGCGAGCAGGGGGCGCGTCTCATGCTCGTCTCGGTGTTGGACGAGGGCGTCGCGGATTACCGTGGTGCGGAGGTCGGCTGGGTCGGGTCGGAACGGCTGCACGAGGAGCTGGCGGCGCAGGCCCGGGCGGCGCTGGAACGAGCGGGCGAGCGGGTGCGCTCGGCGGATCCGGGGCTCGCCGCGGAGACCGAGATCCTCGAGGCTCCGAAAGGGGAGATCTGGAAGCGCATCCTGGAGTTCGCGGGCGAGTGGGGCGCCGATCTCCTGGTGGTCGGAACCCACGGCCGGCAGGGCCTGGACCGGGTCCTGCTCGGGAGCGTCTCCGAGGCGCTCGTGCGCCACGGACGACTGCCGGTTCTGGTGGTGCCGGCGCCGGATGCGGATTCGTGATCGCCAACTTCCGCGACCACGCCGCCAACGAGCGCACCTATCTCGCGTGGATCCGCACGGCGGTCGCCCTCATGGCCTTCGGTTTCGTGATCGAGAAGTTCGACCTCTTCGTCCGGTTTATCACCCACGGTCACGGCGGATCGCAGGGCGGTGTGGGCCGCGCCGGAGTCGCCATGCTCGTGGTCGGTCTCGCGATCGTGGCCTTGGCGAGCTGGGGATTTCTGTGGAACCGGCGCCTCATCGACACGCCGGAGGCGCACGCCTATCAGGCCGTGTGGCCCAACCTGGCCCTGGGGACCGTGGTCGCGGCGCTCGGGGTGTATCTGATCGTGCACGTCGTCGCGGCGCTGTAACCGGAGGGCGGGCGCGGAGAGCGTGGATGTACTGATCGTCGCCGCCGTGGGCGGGGTCGGTCCGGCCGCGTTCCCTGATCAACACCCGATGGCGGCGGAGGGGATCTGCAAGGCGGCGCGCGGCCTGTTCTGAAGCGCGCCCGGTCGGGGGAAACGGGATGCACAGCGCGGCGCTGACGCGCGCGGGGCCGATCCGAATGGGAATATTCGACACGCTGCCACAGGTACCGGTCGCCTTCGGCCTGACGGCGCTGTTCGGCTTCGTCATCGGGCTCGAGCTGCACAGCTACCGGCGGTCCGCGGGCCGGGACCTCGGCTTCGGCACGACGCGCACGCTCACCCTGCTGGCGATCCTGGGATTCGTACTGGCGCTGCTCGACCCCGGTCTGGGGCTCTACGCGGTCGGGCTGGTCGCCGTGGCCGTGCTGGTGGCGCTGCACTATCGTTCGCGGCTGCGGGAGCGCGAGCAGAGCCTGCTGCCGGCGCTGATCGCGCTGCTCGTCTACGGCATCGGTCCGCTCGCCCTGCGCGAGCCGATGTGGCTGCTGATCCTCTACGTGGTGGTGGTGCTCCTGCTGCTCGGCGAGAAGCCCGGCATCCGGCGCTTCTCCGACGCCTTCCGCAGCCACGAGGCCACCACGCTGGTGAAGTTCCTGATCATGGCCGGCCTGATCCTGCCGGTCCTGCCGGCGCGGCAGATCGCGCCGTTCGTCACCGTGACCTATTATCAGGTGTGGCTCGCGGTGATCGTGGTCTCGGCGATCTCCTACCTGAGCTATCTCGCCCAGACCTACTTCTTCCCGACGCGGGGGGCGCTGCTCACGGGGGTGTTGGGCGGCCTCTACTCGAGCACGGCCGCCACGGTGGTACTCGGGCGGCGGGCGCACGGTGCCGGGGAGGGCGCGCGCGTGACGGGGGCGGCGATCGCGGTGGCCAGCGCGATGATGTATCTGCGCCTGTGGGTGCTGATCGCCCTGCTGGGGCACCGGATCACCGCCGAGCGCCTGGCGGCGCCGTTCGCCGTCCTGTTCCTGCTGCTGCTCGGCGTCGCGTGGTGGATCTACCGGGGTGCGCGCCGCGAGGGCACGCCGGCACCGTCGGAGGCGCCGCGACACCCCTTGGAGTTCTCCACGGCGGTCCTCTTCGCGGGCCTGTTCGTGCTCTTCGCCGCGCTGACCCACTTCGTCGTGCGCGGCTACGGCGCGGGGGGCCTGCAGGTGCTCTCCTTCGGCGTGGGCCTGACCGACATCGACCCGTTCATCCTGGCGCTGCTCGCCGGCAAGTTCCACGTCGCCGAGGCGGCGCTGGAGGCGGCGGTCCTGATCGCCGCAGGCAGCAACAATCTGCTCAAGGCCGGGTATGCGCTGGGGCTGTCGCGCAACCGCGCGGTGGCGCCCGCGGCGGCCTGGCTGGTCGGGACGTTCGCGCTCTCGCTGATCTATGTCTATTGGGGGCTGCGGTGAGCGGGACACCCCATGTGTTGTCGGTGAACACGGGTTCGACCTCGATCAAGCTCGGCCTCTACCGGTTCGGGTCCGGGGGCGAGGAATGCCGGCTGGAGGTCGTCGCCTCGGGGATCGGCGAGCCCGCCGGCGAACTGCACGTGGGCGGGGGCCGGGATCGGGAGGCGCCCGCGCCGTTTCGGGCCGCCTCCCACACCGAGGCGCTCGGCGGGGTACTTGCGATCCTCGAGCGCCGCGGATTGCCGGCGCCCGACGCGATCGGGCACCGGCTGGTGCACGGCGGCGCGGCGCACCGGTCCCCGGAGCGGATCACCCCGCAGCTCCTGCGCGATCTCGAGGCGGCGGTGCCGCTCGCGCCGCTGCACCTGCCGCCGGCGCTGCAGGCGATCCGTGCGGCCGCGGCGCGCTTTCCGGCGCATCCGCAGGTCGCCTGCTTCGACACCGGCTTTCACCGCGGTCTGCCGGAGCTGGCGCAACGGCTGCCGCTGCCGGACACGCTGTGGCGGGAGGGGGTGCGCCGCTACGGGTTTCACGGGCTGTCCTGCGAATACGTGGTGGAGACGCTCGGCGAGAAGGCCCGGGGGCGGTTGATCATCGCCCATCTGGGCGGCGGCGCGAGCCTCACGGCGGTCCGCGACGGTCGCCCGGTGGATACCAGCATGAGTTTTACCCCGGCCGGCGGGATCATGATGGGGACTCGCTGCGGGGATCTCGACCCGGGCGTGTTGCTCTATCTCCTGCGTCGCGGGCGGAGCGCGGCGGAGGTGGAACGCGTGGTCGAACACGAATCCGGTCTCCTCGGCGTCTCGGGCCGCAGCGCCGACATGGCCACGTTGCTGGCCGCGGGCGGCGATCGGCGCGCAGCACTCGCCGTGGATCTGTTCGCCTACCAAGTGCGCAAGCGGATCGGGGCCTATGCGGCGGTGCTGGGGGGCCTGGACCGGCTGGTGTTCACCGGCGGGATCGGCGAGCACGCCGCACCGGTGCGCGCGGCGGCCTGCCGGGACCTCGAATTTCTCGGCGTGCGCCTGGATCCGGCGCGCAACGCGGACGGGGCGGGGCGGATCTCGGCGGACGGGGCACCCTGCGAGGTGCTCGTGATGGCGACCGACGAAGACCGCATGATTGCGCGCCATACGCATCGGTTGCTGTCCGCCGCATCGTGATCGCAGCCGGGCCGCAGGGCGGGCGCGTTGCGCAGCTACTTATAGAATGGGGAGCGACGTGGAATCGGTGACGGACGTACTGATCGTCGGCGGGGGGCCGGCGGGAATGATGGCGGGGATCACGGCGGCGCAGTCCTGGCCCGGGAAGCGGGTCCTGTTGGTGCGCCCGGAGGCCGACGCCGTCGTGCCCTGCGGGATCCCGTACATCTTCGGCACGCTCGGGGGGACGGACGAGGATCTGGCGGGACGGGCGCCGTTTCTCTCGGCCGGCGGGCGGCTCGTCGTGGATCACGTGGTAGCCGTCGATCGGGGGGACCGCAGCGCGGTGCTCGGGCGGACCGGACGCGTGCGGTGGGAGCGCCTGGTGCTCGCCACCGGCTCGGAGCCGGTCCTGCCGCCGATCCCGGGGCGCGAGCTGTCCGGGGTATTCACGATCCACAAGAATTACGAGTATCTGGATCGCCTGCTCTCCGTCGATCTGCCGGCCGTCAGGACGCTCGCGGTCGTCGGCGGCGGGTTCATCGGCGTGGAGTTCGCCGAGGAGGTGCGCAAGCGCGGCATCGAGGTGCATCTCATCGAGCAGCAGCCCCATCCGCTCGCGAACTCCTTCGACCCGGAGGTCAGTCGTCGGGTGGAGGCGGTGCTGGGACAGGTCGGCGTGAAGCTGCACACCGGCACGGGTGTCGCCGCGTTCGAAGCGGGCGAAGGCGGCGAGCGCGTCGGCGGGGTGCGCCTGAGCGATGGGAGCCTGGTCCCCTGCGACGCCGCGCTCGTCGCGCTCGGCGCGCGGCCGAACACCCGGCTCGCCGAGGGCATGGGTCTCACCCTATCGCGCTCGGGCGGCGTGTGGGTGGACGGCTTCCAGCGCAGCCGCGAGGATCCTGCGATCTTCGCCGTCGGTGACTGCGCCCACAAGCAGGATTTCTTCACGCGCCATGCCAGCCACGCGATGCTCGCCTCGCAGGCGGCGGCCGAAGGGCGCATTGCGGGGATGAACCTCTACGGCCTGCGCCTGCTGCGCGCCAACGCAGGGACCATCGCCGTCTATGCGAGCCGGATCGCGGATCTCTCCTTCGGCGTGGCCGGGCTCACCGAGGCGACCGCGCGCGCCCTCGGTTTCTCGGTCGTCGCCGGCAGCGTGCGCCTGCCCGATCATCACCCGGCGACGATGCCCGGAACGCAGGAGATTCACTGTCGCCTGCTCTTCGACCGCGTCAGCGAGCGCCTGCTCGGCGGGCAGGTCACCGGCGGGGCGACGACGGCTGAACTGCTGAACACCATCGCCATCGCGATCCAGTTGCGGGCGACGGCGACCGATATCGCGAGCCTGCAGTTCGGCAGTCACCCGCGCCTCACCGCCCCGGTTCACCCCGTGGTTGCCGCGACCGGAGACGCCCTCGTACGTTGGGGCGGCTCCGGGGCGGACGCGCCCGGTACCACGCCGCAGGAGGTCGCCGATGGATAAGAAGGGGAAGCCGCCGAAGGGCGGGGCGTCGCAGGACAAACCCCGCATCGAGATCCGGCCGCCGGAAGAGCAAAAATTCTGGCAGCGGCCGGGATTCAATCTGCTGGTCTACCTGTTGCTCTTCCTGGGCCTGCTCTACTTCTGGCAAACGAAACCCCCGCAGCAGGCGCGCGAGATCCCCTACAGCGAATTTCTCCAGTACGTACAGAAGGATCAGGTGCGCGAGGCGGTTGTTGCGGGAGACGTCATCGCCGGAACGTTGAAGATCAAGGATCCGAAGACCGGCAAGCCGGAGCGCTTCGTCACCGTGCCCTTGTGGCACAGC
Source organism: Gammaproteobacteria bacterium (assembly GCA_027013145.1). Taxonomy (GTDB): domain Bacteria; phylum Pseudomonadota; class Gammaproteobacteria; order 21-64-14; family 21-64-14; genus BMS3Abin12. The sequence continues at coordinate 297,228 of JALUXX010000016.1, forward strand.
AACCTTGCGGAGCTGCTCGCGAAGCACGGCGTCAAATACACGGTGCGCTACAACAGCCACTGGCTCGGCGATCTGTTGTTCAACTGGGTCCTGCCCTTCGGGCTGCTGTTCCTGTTCTGGATCTGGATCGGACGGCGCTTCACTCCCGGGAAGGGGTTCCTCAACATCGGCAACCGCGTGCGCATCCACCCGGAGGGCGGCGCGAAGGTGACGTTCGAGGACGTCGCGGGGGCGGAGGAGGCGAAGGAGGAACTGGGCGAGGTCATCGAGTTCCTCAAGGATCCGAGCCGCATCGCCCGCCTCGGCGGGCGCATGCCCAAGGGGGTGCTGCTCGTGGGCCCGCCCGGTACCGGCAAGACGCTGCTGGCGCGCGCGGTCTCCGGCGAGGCCGGGGTGCCGTTCTTCAATATCAGCGGCTCGGAGTTCATCGAGATGTTCGTCGGCGTGGGGGCCGCGCGCGTGCGCGAGTTGTTCCAGCAGGCGCGCGAGAAGGCGCCGTGCATCGTCTTCATCGACGAGCTCGACGCCATCGGCCGGGCGCGCGGGATCGGTCCGGTGATGGGCGGGCACGACGAGCGCGAGCAGACGCTGAACCAGCTCCTTACGGAGATGGACGGCTTCGACCCCTCGGTCGGCGTCGTCGTCATGGCGGCGACCAACCGCCCGGAGATCCTGGACAAGGCACTGTTGCGCGCCGGGCGTTTCGACCGGCAGATCGTGGTGGACAAGCCGGACCTGGAGGCGCGTGCCGCGATTCTGCGGCTCCACACGCGCGACATGCGCATCGCCGCGGACGTCGACCTGCGCGTGGTGGCGCAGCGCACGCCCGGTTTCGTCGGGGCGGATCTGGCCAACATCGCCAACGAGGCGGCGATCCGCGCGGTTCGCGAGGGGCACGAGGAGATCACGATGGCGGATTTCGAGGCCGCCATCGACCGTGTCATCGCCGGTCCGGAGAAGAAGCACCGCGCGCTCAACGCCGAGGAGAAACGCCGCGTGGCTTATCACGAGTCGGGACACACGCTCGTGGCCGAGACGGTGCCCACGGCCGAGCCGGTGCACAAGGTCTCGATCATCCCGCGCGGCGTGGCGGCGCTCGGCTACACGCTGCAGTTGCCCGTGAGCGAGAAGTTCCTCTCCACGCGCGAGGAGTTGCGCGACCAGCTCGCGATCCTGCTCGGCGGGCGCGTCGCCGAGGAGGTCGTCTTCGGCGACGTCTCCAGCGGCGCCCAGAACGATCTCGAGCGCGCCAGCGAGATCGCACGCGCGATGGTCACGCAGCTCGGCATGAGCGAGCGGCTCGGTCCCGTCACCTACGGCCAGCGGCAACGGTCGGCCTTTCTGGGGGTGGAGGGACCCGAGGAGAGGAACTACAGTGAGGCCACCGCGCAGCTCATCGACGCGGAGGTGCGGGGCCTGGTGGAGGAGGGGCACGCGCGCGCGCGCGAGATCATCGAGTCGCGCCGGGCGGGGTTGGAGGCTCTGGCCAAAGTGCTCCAGGAAAAGGAAGTCATCGACGGTGAAGAGGTCAAGCGCATCCTCGATGCGGCCGGCGGCTGAACGGCGGCCGCGGCCGGTCGGCGCACCGTTTCCGGGCATGAGGGGCGGCGGGGCCTCGTTGCGCCCGCGCCTGTAACCGCGGGCACTGCATGCCATAGCGCGGCGGGCGAGAATTCGCGCACGCGTTGACGGGCGTCAGCCACCGGCTCGTGGTGCGGTGGTAGGCTCCGGATGCGGCCGATCCCGGAGACGGGGGCGCCGAAGCGCGTGCGTCGTCGGCCGGGCAAGCCCGGCCCTACGCCATGACCACGGGTGTCGGGGCATCGTAGGGCGGGGCTTGCCCCGCCGCCGCTGCGGGATGTGCCGGTGGCGCCCGATACGCGCCGCCGGCCGGGCAAGCCCGGCCCTACGCCATGACCACGGGTGTCGGGGGCATCGTAGGGCGGGGCTTGCCCCGCCGCCGCCGCGGGATGTGCCGGTGTCGCCCGATAGGCGCCGCCGGCCGGGCAAGCCCGGCCCTACCCCGTGACCACGGATGCGAAGGGCGCCGTAGGGCGGGGCTTGCCCCGCCGAGGCCCCTGGATGTACCGGCGTCGGCAGCGACCGGGTAACCGAGCGAGGAGACGAGCGATGACGGAAACGGACACCGCATCCGGGCCGCTGGCCCCGGACGAGCTGCGCAGGATGGACGACTACTGGCGCGCGAGCCTGTACCTGTGCGCCGCGATGCTGTATCTCAAGGACAACCCGCTGCTGCGCGAACCGTTGCGCATCGAACATATCAAGAAGCGCCTGCTCGGGCACTGGGGTTCGGACCCGGCGCAGACCTTCGTGTGGGTCCATTTGAACCGCGTCATCCGGCGCGACGATCTGAACGTCATCTTCGTCTCGGGTCCGGGCCACGGCGCGCCGTCGATGCTCTCCCATGCCTATCTCGAGGGGACCTATGCGGAATGCTACCCGGATCGCGGCGGTGACGTGGAGGGTCTGCGCCGCTTCCTCAAACAGTTCTCCTTCCCTGGGGGGATCGGCAGCCACTGCACGCCGGAGACGCCGGGCTCGATCCACGAGGGCGGCGAACTCGGTTACAGCCTCTCGCACGCCTTCGGGGCGGCCTTCGACCACCCCGACCTGATCGTCGCCACCGTGATCGGCGACGGCGAGGCCGAGACCGGCCCGCTGGCCACCTCCTGGCACTCCAACAAATTCCTCAACCCGGCGCGCGACGGCGCGGTGTTGCCGATCCTGAACCTCAACGGCTACAAGATCGCCAACCCAACCCTCCTCGCGCGCATTCCGCACGAGCAGCTCGAGAGCCTGTTCCGCGGCTACGGCTACAGGCCGTTCTTCGTGGAGGGGGACGATCCGGCGGCGGTGCACCAGCGCATGGCCGCCGTGATGGACACGGTCGTCGCCGAGATCCGCGCGATCCAGGAACAGGCGCGCGGCCCCGGCCTGGAGGGCGTGCCGGAGTGGCCGATGATCGTGCTGCGCACCCCCAAGGGCTGGACCTGCCCGAAGGAGATCGACGGCCACCGGCTCGAGGGGTTCTGGCGCGCGCACCAGGTGCCCTTCGACGTCCACGACGACCCGGCCCATCTGGCATTGCTCGAGCGCTGGCTGCGCGGCTACGAGCCGGAACGCCTGTTCGACGACGACGGACAACTCATCCCGGAGCTGCGTGCGTTGGCGCCCGAAGGGGCGCGGCGCATGAGCGCCAATCCCGTGACCAACGGGGGGCTCGTGCGCAAGGCCCTGCGCCTGCCGGACTTCCGCGACTACGCGGTCGAGGTGGTGCAGCCCGGTCGCTCCGAGGTGGAGAACACCCGCATCCTCGGGCGCTTCCTGCGCGATACGATGCGCCGGAACCCGAACAACTTCCGTGTGTTCGGTCCCGACGAGACGGCGTCGAACCGCCTCGACGACCTCTACGAGGTCTCGGGCAAGACCTGGATGGAGCCGATCCTCCCCGAGGACGCCGACGGCGGGCACCTGTCGCGCGACGGGCGCGTGATGGAGATGCTCAGCGAGCACACGCTGGAGGGCTGGCTGGAGGGCTATCTGCTGACCGGACGCCACGGCTTCCTCTCCTCCTACGAGGCCTTCATCCACGTCATCGACTCGATGTTCAACCAGCACGCCAAATGGCTGGAGAAGTCTCTCGACGTGCCCTGGCGCACGCGCATCTCCTCGCTCAATCTGCTGGTTACCTCGACCGTCTGGCGCCAGGACCACAACGGCTTCTCGCACCAGGATCCGGGTTTCCTGGACTTGGTGACCAACAAGAGCCACCGCGTGACGCGCATCTATCTCCCGCCCGACGCGAACTGCCTGCTGTCGGTGGCCGACCACTGCCTGCGCAGCACCAACTACGTCAACGTCATCGTCTCCGACAAGCAGCGTCACCTCCAGTACCTGCGCATGGACGAAGCCATCGAGCACTGCACCAAGGGCATCGGCATCTGGGACTGGGCCAGCAACGACGGCGGCGCCGAGCCCGACGTCGTCATGGCCTGCGCGGGCGACGTGCCGACCATGGAGTCGCTCGCGGCCACCGCGCTGCTGCGCGAGCACTTCCCCGACCTCAAGGTTCGCTTCGTCAACGTCGTGGACCTGTTCCGCCTGCTGCCCACGAGCGAGCACGAACACGGCCTGTCGGACCGCGACTTCGACAGTCTGTTCACGCGCGACCGCCCGATCGTGTTCAACTTCCACGGCTATCCGTATCTGATCCACAAGCTCGCCTACCGCCGCACCAATTCGCGCAACCTGCACGTGCGCGGCTACAAGGAGTACGGCAACATCAATACGCCCATGGAGCTGGCGATCCGCAATCAGATCGACCGCTTCGACCTGGTGATCGACGTCATCGACCGGGTGCCCCGCCTGCAGGTCGCGGGCGCCCACGTCAAGGAGCGGATGAAGAACGCGATCATCGCGAGCCTGCACTTCGCCGCGCAGGAGGGCTACGATGCGCCGGAGTTCACCGAGTGGAAGTGGCCGTATGAGCGCTAGCGGCGCGGCGCGCCGGGGGCGCGGCGGACAGAGGGGGGCGGTCGGATGGCGATGACCCGTTATGCGGCGCGTGCGCTGCCGCAGACCCTGCAGGGTCTGGCGACGCTGGCCTCGGACCTGCTGTGGAGCTGGCACCATGCGGGCGACGAACTCTGGCGCCGGGTCGACCCCGGTCTCTGGGAGGCCACGCGCAACCCGTGGCTGATCCTGGAGACCGTGTCGGAACGCAGGCTCTCGGAACTGGCGGGCGACCCGGATTTCCTGGAGATTCTGAACGCGCAGCTCGCCGCCCGCGAGGACCACCTCGGCGCCGCGACGTGGTTCGAAGGCGTGCGCCCGCAGGGATTCGACGGGGCGGTGGCCTATTTCAGCATGGAGTTCGGGCTGAGCGAGTCGCTTCCCATTTATTCGGGCGGCCTCGGTGTGCTCGCCGGCGACCATCTCAAGACCGCCTGCGACCTCGGAGTCCCTGTGTTCGGGATCGGACTGTTGTATCAACAGGGCTACTTCCGCCAGGCCCTGGACCCCGACGGCGACCAGCTCGAGTTCTTCCCCTACAACGATCCGACGATGATGCCGGTGGTGCCGCTGCGCGACGCGGACGGGGAGTGGGTGCGGGTCCGCGTCGAGCTGCCGGGGCGCACGCTGTGGTTGCGTGCCTGGCAGGTGATGGTCGGGCGCCGCCGGCTCTATCTCCTCGACAGCAACGACCCGAGGAACACCCCCGGCGACCGGGGCATTACGAGCGCGCTCTACGGCGGCGGCAGCGAGCTGCGCCTGCAGCAGGAGATCGTCCTCGGGATCGGCGGCTGGCGGCTGGTGGACACCCTCGGGCTCGACTGCCCGGTGTGCCACCTGAACGAGGGACACGCGGCCTTCGCCATCCTCGAGCGCGCGCGTGCGTTCGTCGAGCGCAACCCCGGACTCGACTTCGAGGTGGCGTTGTTTTGTACGCGCGGCGGGAACCTGTTCACCACTCATACACCGGTCGCGGCGGGCTTCGACCGCTTCGACCCGGGGCTGTTCGCGCGCTACTTCCGTGACTACGCCGCGGCCCTCGGGACCGACCTCGACGCGGTGCTGGCGCTGGGGCGGGCCGATCCGGGCGACCGCGCCGAGCCGTTCAACATGGCTTACCTGGCGGTGCGGGGGAGCGCCGCGGTCAACGCCGTGAGTCGCCTGCACGGGGCGGTGAGCCGGCGCATCTTCGAGCCGCTGTTTCCGCGCCGACCGCTGGTCGAGGTGCCCGTCGGCCACGTCACCAACGGGGTGCATGTCCCCTCCTGGGACTCGGCGGCGGCGGACGATCTGTGGACGCGCGCGTGCGGGAAGGGGCGCTGGCTGGGCGCCCTGGAGACGCTGGAATCGGACCTGCGGGCGGTGCCCGACGAGGACCTGTGGGCGTTCCGGGGGGCGGCGCGCCGCCGGCTCGTCGAACGCCTGCGCCTGCGCGTGGCCGCCCAGCGCGGTCTCGAAGGGGCGGGCGGCGCGGCGGTACGCGCGTGCGCGGAGCTGTTCGATCCCGACGCGCTGACGCTCGGTTTCGCGCGGCGGTTCGCCACCTACAAGCGCCCCAACCTGCTGCTCAAGGATCCCGAGCGCCTGGCGCGGCTGCTCGGGCGCCGCGACCGGCCGGTGCAGCTCGTCATCGCCGGCAAGGCGCACCCGCGGGACGCGGAGGGCAAGGCGATGATCCGCGAGTGGGCGGCGTTCGTGCGTCGCCCGGACGTGCAGGGCCGCGTGGTCTTCGTGAGCGACTACGACCTCGCGCTGGCCGAGGAGCTGGTGCAGGGGGTGGACGTATGGATCAACACGCCGCGCCGCCCCTGGGAGGCGAGCGGCACGAGCGGCATGAAGGTGCTGGTCAACGGCGGGCTGAACCTCTCCGAACTCGACGGCTGGTGGGCGGAGGCGTACGCCCCGGAGGTCGGTTGGGCGCTCGGCGACGGGCGCGAGCACGACGACGATCCGGCCTGGGACTGGGAGGAGTGTCGCGCCCTCTACCGCATCCTGGAGGAGGAGGTCGTCCCCGCTTTCTACGAGCGCGACGCGCATGGCGTCCCCCGCGCCTGGGTGGCGCGGGTGCGCGAGAGCATGGCGCGCCTCACGCCGCAGTTCTCGACCAACCGCATGCTGCGCGAATACACGGAGACCTATTATTTGCCGCTGATCCGCCGTTGCCGCCGTCGCGCCGCGGACGGGGGCGCGGTCGGCCGCGCCCTGGCACAGTGGCGTGTGAGTGTTGCGCGGCACTGGCCGGCGCTGCGCTTCGGCAACGTCGCGGTGGAGACGGGCGGGGACGGGCACCGCTTCGCCGTGCAGGTCTACCTCGACGAACTCGACCCCGACGCCGTCCGCGTGGAACTCTATGCCGACGGCGAGCCGCCCGTGGTGCGCGTCCTGGCGCGCGGAGAGGCGCTCGCGGGCGCGGCCAACGCCTATGTGTTCACCGGCACCGCACCGGCGGACCGCGAAGCCGCCGACTATACGCCGCGGCTGGTGCCGTATCACCCCGAGGCGGTCCTGCCGCTGGAGGCCCCGGCGGTCCTCTGGGCGCGCTGAACGGCCCACCCGGCGCGCGGGGGTCCGTAACCCCCTTGTGCTATGCTTGCCGACACGGCGGGATGCGGGTCCTTTGCGTGCGGAGGCGGCGTGGCGGGGCGGATCGAGCGCGATTGTCTGGCGGGGGCGGAACGGCTGGCGGACTCCCCGCTGGTGCGCGGCCTGTCGGCACCGGCGGTGGAGGCGATGGCGCGTGCCCAACGCGTCGAGCACGCCGCCGCGGGTACGGTCCTGCTGCAAGGCGAGGATACCGCGGCGCGTTTCCACGTCGTGCTCGAAGGGCGCGTCAAGCTCGTGCGCCATCATGCGGGCAACGGCCGGGAGCTGACGCTGTTCCTGCTCGGTCCCGGGGACGGATTCGACATCGTCGGCCTGCTCGACGGGCGCCCGCACGACATCACCGCGTTGGCACTCGATCCGGTGAGCCTGTGCAGCGCGCCGGCGGCCCTGTGGCGGCGCTGGCTCGATGAGAACCCGCTGCTGCGCCACGCCATGCTGCACTACGTCGCACGCCAGTTCCGTCATCTCGACACCCTCGCCGGCGAGCTGGCGATGGACGACACCATGACGCGCCTGGCCCACCTGCTGCTGCGCCACTTCGACGAGGAAGAGGCTCGCGGCGCCCCCAATCTCATTCGCGACCTGCCGCACGAGGAACTCGCCCACCTCATCGGCAGTGTCCGGGTGGTCATCACGCGCCTGCTGGGCCGCCTGCGCAACGCCGGCATCGTGCGCACCGTCGGCGGCCACCTCCACGTCCCGGAGTTGCACCGCCTGCTGGATCTGGCGGAACGGCATCTGGGCGGGCGTTGATCGCCGCGCCGCGGCGGGGATGCGCGGGGGGACGACAGAGACCTTACCGCGCGTCTTCCTGATCCAGGTCATGGTCGGCGGCGGGCGCCCGCGGTCGAATGATCACAACGGTGCCGGGGCGAAACCCGGTCCGCTGGGGGTCTGCCGCATGCCGCGCCGCCGCCGCAATCTCGTTCCGCTCCTCGTCGGGTTGTGGTCACTGGCGACGATCCTGGCGGCGGCCTCGCCGCTGTGCGCGGGCCCGGGTCACCTGCGCGCGGTGATGTCCGCGGCCGCGGCCGCGGGCCACCCGCACGGCGATGAGGCCGGACACTGTTGCGCACGGCTCCCGGACCTGCGGGCCTTCGTGCCGGTGTGCGCGAGTGCGCGCGCCGCCGCGTCACCGGCACACGCGACGCATCCCGCGGCCCGTGCCCTGGGGGGTGTCCCGTCGTCCCCGCCGCCGCGGATGCCGCCGACGCTTCGGCGCGGCGGCGCGCCCCCGCCGGTCTATCTCCTCACCCTGCGCCTGCGCGAGTAGCGCCGGGTCCGGGACGGGTGCGGCACCGACCGGTGCGGCCCGCCCATTCCCGGATGCATGCGTACCACGCGGCCGCGTGGTCGGTCGGGCAGGTTCGAGGACGGCCTGGAGACGGATCCAGGTCCTCCGCGACAGGATCGGGAGGTGGACTTCCATGAAGGTGAACGAACTGGCACGCACCGTCGGCGTCGAGCCGCACGTCGTGCGCTACTACACGCGCATCGGGCTGCTGAAACCGTCGCGGGATCCCGCGAACAACTACAAACGTTTCGGACATGCGGACGCCGAGCGGCTCCGATTCATCCGCCGCGCACGGCGCCTGGGCCTGAACCTGCACGACGTCGAACATCTGCTGTGGCGCACCGACCGCTGCTGCGAGGGCCTGCAGCAGCGGCTGATCGAGCGGCTCGACGAGAACCGGCGGCACATCGCCGAGCTGCGCGCGCAGCAGCGGCGCATGGAGGGGGTCCTCCGCCGCTGGCGGGCCTGTGATGGCTGCCCCGGCGGCTGCGGGGTTACCTGCCCGCACGTGCGGGCGGCCCTCGACGCGGAGGAATAAAGGTCCGGTTTCCCGCCTGCGGCGGACGATTTCGCGAGGACCGGCGGCGACCGGGGCCGCCGGTCCGCATATACTGGTAGGACCCGCCCCAGGCGGCCGAGCGCGTGTGAGCCGATGACCGCAGATGACCGCCCGACGCGATTGCCGGACGATTCCGGCGGGTCCGGTGGCCCGGAAGCCGGGGCGGCGCGCGTTTTGTGGCGCCTTCGTCCGCTGCTCTCCGGGATCGATTCCGAGCCGGAGCTGTTGCAGGGAGTGCTCGATCGGCTCACGGCCGAGCCGGGCGTCGACGGTGCGTGGGTCGGGCGTCCGGACCGGGCCGGGCGCTTCCGCGTCCGTGCCTGGACGGGGGAGGGGATGCGCGACTACCTCGACCGCGCCGAGATCCGCAGCGACGCCGGACGGCTGGCGGACGGCCCGAGCGGCAGGAGCTGGCGCCGGGGGGAGACGATCGTCGTCCCCGACTGGGAGCGCGACCCGCACATGGATCCGTGGCGTGCCCTCGGCTTCGGCTGGCGCGCCTCGGCGACGTTTCCCCTTTCGGGAAGCCGCGAACCGCTCGGCCTGATCTCGCTCTACAGCCGCACCCGCGGGCGGTTCGCCGGTTGGGAGCCGCTGCTGTCGTGGATCGGGTGGGCCGTGGGCGCGCGACTCGAGCGCATGGAGACCGACGGCGCGCAGGACGCCTACGCGCGCCTCCTCGACGCCCTGGTCAGCATTCAGGAGCGGCACCTGCACGAACTGGACGAGGCGGCGCTGGCCGCGCGCGTGGTTGACGTCCTGTACGATACGGGGCTGTTTCCAATCGTCTGGTTCGGGCGACGCCGTGTTGATGGTACGCCCGACCTGCTCGCCGCGCGCGGTCTTGACCGCAAGACCATTGAGGAGTTCATGAAGGTCCTCGTGCGCGCCCGCGAGGCGCGCGTGCCGCTGCTGGTCGACCGGGTACTCCGAGAAGGCCGCGCGATCTGGACGGACGACTACGCGGCCGAACCCCTGCTGGATCAGCCGGAGGCCGCCGAGTGGGCGGAGCATGTGCGCCGCAGCGATCTGCGGCAGGTGGCTGTGGCGCCGGTGTCCGTGGGCGAAAAGGTGGCGGGGGCGCTGACTGTCGCGGCGCGTGGGGAACTCGATGTGCCGCGCCTGCTGCCGCTCCTCGAGCGCGGCGGCCAGATCCTCGGCGTCGCGCTCGAGCGCGCCCGGCGTGAGGCGCGACTGGTGGCGAGCCTCGGGCAGGTCGAACTGCAGGCGCGCGCGATCGCGGCCGCGGGCCAGGGGATCCTTATCAGCGACGCGCGCGCGCCCGATCATCCCGTCCTCTACGCCAACCCGGCGTTCACGCGCATCACCGGCTATCCCGCAGCAGAGGTCATCGGGCGCAACTGCCGCTTCCTGCAGGGCCCCGACACGGACGTGCAGGCCCGGCTCATGATGCGCGCCGCCCTCGCGGCCGGCCGCCCGGTCACGGTGACGTTGCTCAACTACCGCAAGGACGGCACGCCGTTCTGGAACGAGGTCTCGCTCGCGCCGGTGCGCGCGGAGGACGGCACGCTCACGCACTATATCGGTCTGCAGAGCGATGTCAGCGCCAGACTGCGCGAACAGGAGTACCAGCGCCTGACCGGGCGGGTGTTCGAGAACGCCCAGGAGGGGATCATCATCACCGACGCGCAGCGGCGCATCCTGCAGGTGAATCCGGCGTTCACGCGCATCAGCGGCTACAGCGCCGAGGACGTCATCGGCAGGACCCCGTCGCTGCTGCGCTCCGGCCGTCACGGCGCCGGCTTCTACCGGCGCATGTGGCGTGCGCTGGAGGAGGAGGGGCACTGGCAGGGCGAGATCTGGAACCGGCGCAAGGACGGGCGGATCTACCCGGAGTTGTTGAGCGTGAGTGCGGTGCGCGATGCGGGCGGCAGGCTGACCCACTACGTGGGCATCTTCACCGACATCACCGAGGCGAAGGCGCGCGAAGACGAGCTGCACCGCGCCGCCTACCACGACTTCCTCACCGGGCTTCCCAACCGCTATGCCCTCGACCAGCAGCTCGAGGCGGCGTTGCCGCGCGCATTGCGCCATGAGCGGCTCCTGGCGATCGGCCTGCTCGATCTCGACGGCTTCAAGGCGGTGAACGACACGCACGGGCATCCCGCCGGCGACGAGCTGCTGCGCGTGCTCGCGGGCCGGCTGCGGGAGGCGTTGCGCGCCTCGGATTTCATCGCGCGGCTGAGCGGGGACGAGTTCGTCCTGATGATGGAGGACCTCACCCACTGGGGCGACCTCGAGCCGTTGCTCGAGCGTATCCACAAGGCGGTCGCCACCCCCTTCGTGCTCGGCGAGATGGAGGTCCGCATCGGCGCCTGTCTGGGGCTGACGATCTTCCCCCTCGACGAAGCCAAGCCGCGCGAGCTGCTACGCCATATCGATCTCGCCCTCTACGAGAGCAAGCGCGGCCGCAGCGCGGACGAGCCCTACTACCGGCTCTACCGGCCGGATCAGGCGGACGGCGAGGGCCCGGCGGCGGTGGCCGCGCGCGCCAGGCTGCGCGCCCTGATGCAGCGCAGCCTGGAGGTCGAATACCAGCCGATCGTCAGCCTCGCGGGCGGTCCGGTCGGGCGGGTCGAGGCGTTGGCGCGCATGCGCGAGGCGGGTCGGGTGCTGAGCCCGGAGGATTTCCTGCCCTACTTCTCCCCCGACGATCGGCGCCGGCTGAGCCTGATGGTGCTGGACCGCGCGCTCGCCCAGCTCTGCGAGTGGGACCGCTGCGGTCTGCGGCTCTCGGTGTCCGTGAACTTCGAGCCCTGGGACCTGCTGGCGCCGGAGATCGTCGAGGAGGTCGGCCGGCGGATCGAGGCCTACGGCGTGGAACCGGGGCGCGTGACGCTCGAACTGCTGGAGAGCAGCGACCTGCTGATCGACGAGGTCGCGCGCCGCCGGCTGGGCGAACTGCGGGCGCGCGGCGTGCGTCTCGCCCTGGACGATCTCGGCAGCGCCTACGCCAGTCTCGAGCGCCTGCGCAGCCTGCCGGTCGACCTCGTCAAGGTCGACCGCGATTTCTGCATCGGCCTCGAACGGCGCCCGCGCGACCTGCGTTTTCTGCTCAGCCTCGTCGATCTCGCACAGGGTCTGGGCGTGGACTTCGTCGCCGAGGGCGTGGAATCGCTCGAGGTCCTCGACGCCGCGCGCGTCATCGGTGTGCCCTTCGCCCAGGGTTACGCGATCTCGCGGCCGCTGGACGGCGAGGCGTTGCTGGCGTTCGCGCGGGCCGGGCCCCTCCGCCGTCCCGCGCCGTCGACCGGGTTCGTCACCGCCTACGCCGCGCACCTGGTGTGGTCGCGAGGTATCCGCGCCCTGCTCGTGCGCGCCCCGCATCACATCAACGCGATGCTCGCGGGCGAGCGGGCCGACCCCACGATCGCGCAGGCGTTGCGCCGGCTCCCGGCCGCCGCGGCCCTCGCGGCCCGCCACTACCACCTGGTGGAGGAGATCGCCGCCGGTACCGTGCCGGTGGCGGCGGGGCTCGAGCAGTTCGATCGCATCGAGCGCGAACTGCTGGCCGGGCTGGAGGCGGCGATCCTGGCCGACGTGGAAGACCGCTCCAGCGGTTGCGGCTGAGGATGCGCGGTCGGGCGCCTGCGTGCGGTTGATCCAGCGCAAGCGGCGGGGTTGCGCTTGGGGCTAAGCTGCCGCTCCTGTCCCGCGCAACGTCCCGGAGGCCCCGTGAACCTCGCAACGCCCGCCGCCGCTCGCGCCGACTCGCCCTTCGATCTCGGCCGCGAAGAGCCCTTCGCGCGCTGGAGCGAGGCGAAGCTCGAGGCCTATCCGGCCGGGCTTGGGGAGCTGGTCGTCGAGGTCGGTGACCCCCGCCGGCTCACCGCCGCCGAATACGCCGCGATCGCCGCGCGGCTGCGGCGCGCGAACATGGCGCTCTACGTCGGGCCCGCGGACCCCGATCGTGCGATCCCGATCGAACTCGCGCGCCGCTTCGGCGCCGTGCGCCTGGACCGCAACTGGCTTTCCGATCCGGACGGGCTCACCAGTCTCACCGTCGCCGCCGGCGGGGCGCGCAGCGGCTACATCCCCTATACCGACCGCGCCATCCAGTGGCATACCGACGGCTACTACAATGCCGCCGACCGCCAGATTCGGGCCCTGCTGCTGCACTGCGTCGCGCCGGCCGCGAGCGGCGGCGAGAACCGCCTGCTCGACCACGAGATCGCCTACCTGCTGCTGCGCCGCGAGGATCCCGACTACATCCGCGTGCTGTCCGCGCCCGATGCGCTGACCATCCCGCCGGGGACGGAGGCGGGCGGGAGGGCGCGCCCGGCCCGCACCGGACCGGTCTTTCGCGTGGACCCGGCCACCGGCACGTTGCACATGCGCTACACCGCACGCCGCCACAACGCCGTGTGGAAGGACGACCCCGCGACGCAGGCCGCCGCGCGGCGCCTGCGCGAGATCCTCGACGACCCCGCGACGGGCGTCCTTCGCGGTCGCCTGGAGCCCGGTATGGGGCTGATCAGCAACAACGTCCTGCACGACCGCGCCGCCTTCGCAGACGGCCCCGAGGGCGTCCGTCTCCTGTACCGCGCCCGCTTCTACGACCGCCTGCAGACCCCCTGACGCCCCCGCAATCCCAACCCCCTCAACCCCTTGCCCATCCGGGTCGGTGACAAACGCGTCTCATTCGCATTCTCCCAGCGGTCGAACGACCCCGGAAACCGGACGCCCGCGGCGCGCCGACGCCGGCCTGCCGCGTGCCAAATGGGGTCCACCGAACCTTGTGGTCCCCGGGTCGCTGGTGTTTCATGGGCGTGACCAGGATCCGGGGCCGGTCCCGGATCCTCCGGAATGGGCCAGAGGATATGGGTGCACGTTTTTCCGCGCTCGAACCGAAGCATCGCGCCTTCATCGAGGCGCAACCGGTGTTCTTCGTCGCCACCGCGGCGCGCGAGGGGCGCATCAATCTCTCGCCCAAGGGGCTCGACACCCTGCGGGTGCTCGATCCGCAGCGCATCGCCTGGCTCAACCTCACCGGCAGCGGCAACGAGACCGCTGCGCACCTGCAGCAGGACGGGCGCATGACACTGATGTTCTGCGCCTTCAGCGGCCCGCCGCTGATTCTGCGGGCCTACGGCCAGGCGCGGCTCGTGCGCCGCTCGGACTCCCAATGGCGCGACTGGGTCGGCCGCTTCCCGCCGCTGCCGGGCGCGCGGCAGATCGTCCTGCTCGACATCGATCTGGTGCAGACGTCGTGCGGTTTCGGCGTCCCGCTGATGGACTACCGCGGCCCGCGCCCGACACTGGCGGAATGGGCCGACCGCAAAGGCGAGGAGGGCATCCGCCGCTATTGGCGCGAGAAAAACGCCGTCAGCCTCGACGGCTTCCCCATCGACCCCGAAGAGTAAAATTCGGGGACAGTACACCCATTTCCCGACCGTTGCGCGCGTCGTGCGACCGGATCTTTCGCGGGCGCGGAGAGGCGATGCTGATTGTTCGCGAACCCGAAAACTCCATGGAAGCCTGCCGGGCCGCCCGCATTCTCGTTCTTGCCAAGGTGTTCAAACCATCATTCGAGCGTCGCTGGCCCAAAAGTGCTTTGCCCAGCCGTTCGAAGGTTCGAGTATCGGTTCGACGGTGATCATGTAATCGCCTACAGGATGCGAAACAGGGATCCGCAGGGTTCAAGGCCGGTCGCTGCGCTGCGTAGGGTGGCGCGGGCACTCGGAGCGATCGCGCCATCCCGTTCTTTATTGAACGAACGGCCACGCATGGTCGCTCCCAAGGAGTCGCCGGGATGAGGGGATGAAATGGGTATACTGTCCCCGAATTGGTGGAGGCGGCGGGAATCGAACCCGCGTCCGTGAGTTCTCCGCCTTCGGCTCTACATGCTTAGCCCGGTCTTTGGATTTAACCGCCAGCCACCCGACGGGCAGGGCCTGCTGACGGCGATCCCGGTAAGGGTTTGACGGATCCGCCCCGGGAGAGCGTCACCGCGATCCTGTGAGAGATGACGCCGGAGACCTGGACGCACAGGCACGGCTCCAGTCCGACGGCACCCTACCGGGTTTTAAGCGGCGAGTGCGTAGTTGTCGTCGTTGGCAACTATCGTTTGCAGATGGATTTACGAGGAAATCTGCATCCTCGGCATGCACCTCGGGTTTCGCAACCCACGTCGAAGCCAAGTCGCCCCCGCTTCGTCGTGCGGATCCATTCTACCACAGGTCCCGGGGACCGCGGCCTCAGCCGTGGCGCAGGATGCGCTGCTTCTCCCGCTGCCAGTCGCGCTCCTTCTCGGCGGCGCGCTTGTCGTGGGCCTTCTTGCCCTTGGCGAGCGCGATCTCGATCTTGGCGCGCCCGCGCTTCCAGTAGAGGGCGAGCGGGACGAGGGTGTAGCCCTTGCGCTCGACCGCGCCGATGAGTTTGTTGAGTTCGGCGCGGTGGAGCAGCAGCTTGCGGGTGCGGGTGGGGTCGGGGTCGACGTGGGTGGAGGCGCTCGGCAGCGGGGAGATGTGTGCCCCGAACAGCCACGCCTCGGCGCCCTTGACCAGCACGTAGCTCTCGCGCAGGTGCGCGCGTCCGGCCCGCAGGCTCTTGACCTCCCAGCCCTGCAACGCCAGCCCGGCCTCGAAGCGCTCTTCGAGGGCGTAGTCGTGGCGCGCCTTCTTGTTGAGGGCGATGGTGGCGGGTGTGGCGCCCTTCCTGGCCTTCGCCGAGGGTTTTTTGGCCGCGTTCATGGCGCGAGTATACCCGAGCCGGCGCCGGCGGTGACGCCGCGGGCCGCGCTATCCGGTTGAGGCGGCCGGGAAATTCGCCCAGAATGCCGCGGGGGAGGGCGGACGGAGGGACGGCGATGGGGGCGCGACGGGTATCGGTGCACGGCGAGTGGTCCTCGCGCCTGGCCTTCGTGCTGGCGGCGACCGGATCGGCGGTGGGCCTGGGCAACATCTGGAAGTTCCCGTACATGGCCGGCGAGAACGGCGGCGGCGCCTTCGTGCTGGTGTACCTGCTGTGCGTGGCATGCGTGGGCGTCCCGGTGATGATGGCCGAGGTCCTGCTCGGGCGGCGCGGGCGGCGCAATCCGCTCGAGACCATGGCGACGCTGGCGCGCGAGGAGGGCCGCTCGGCGCACTGGCGCTGGCTGGGCGGGATGGGGATCGTGGCCGCCTTCCTGATCCTCTCCTTCTACAGCGTCATCGCCGGCTGGACCCTGGCCTACGTGTTCCGCACGGCGGGCGGGGTGTTCGACGGCGCCACCGCGACGACCGTGAACCGGGTGTTCGCCGCCCTGGTCGCCGACCCCGAGCGGCTGCTCGCCTGGCATACGATTTTCATGGGGATGACGATGATCGTCGTGGCCCGCGGGGTGCGCGGCGGGCTCGAGCGCGCGGTGCGGTTCCTGATGCCTGCGCTGTTCGTCCTGCTGATCGTGCTCGTGGGTTACGCGCTTAACAGCGGGCGCTTCGACGAGGGTCTGCGCTTCCTCTTCGCCCCGGACTTCGGGCGGCTCACGGCCGCGGTAGTGCTCGCCGCGGTGGGCCAGGCCTTCTTCAGCCTGAGTCTGGGTATGGGGGCGATCATGATCTACGGCTCCTACCTGCCGCACGGGGCCTCGATCGCGCGCACTTCGATGACGGTGGCGGCGGCCGACACGGCGGTGGCGCTGCTGGCGGGGCTTGCGATCTTTCCGATCCTGTTCGCGGAGGGGCTGCACCCCGATCAGGGCCCGAGCCTGATCTTCAAGGCCCTGCCGCTGGCCTTCGGGCACATGCCGGGCGGGGCCTTCTTCGGCACCCTGTTCTTCGTGTTGCTGGTGTTCGCGGCGTGGACCTCCGCGATCTCACTGCTCGAGCCGCCGGTGACCTGGCTGGTGGAGAACCGCGGGATGAGCCGCGTGCGTGCGACGGTCTGGGCGGGCGTGGTCACATGGCTGCTCGGGCTGTGCACGGTCTTCTCGTTCAATCTCTGGTCCGGCTGGCGCCCGCTCGCCGCGGTGCCCGGATTCGCCGCCAAGGGCGTTTTCGATATCATTGACTTTTTCGGCTCCGATGTCCTCCTGCCGCTCGGCGGCCTGCTGATCAGCGTGTTCGCCGGCTGGGTCATGGCGCGCGCCTCCAGTGCGGAGGAGCTGGGCCTGGGCGAATCGCCCGGTTACCGTGTCTGGCGGTTCCTGGTGCGCTACGTCACGCCCGCGGGTATCGGAGCGGTGTTCCTGTTTCGTCTCAAGGACGCGCTGGCCTCGTAGACTCATGGGGTGGAGGTGAGGTGACCAGTATCAGCCGCAGTGCAGTGGTACCGTATTCGCCCGCGGAAATGTTCGCCCTGGTGAACGACTTCGAGGCCTATCCCGACTTCCTCCCCTGGTGCCGCTCGGCCAAGGTGATCGAGCGGCGCAACGACGAGGTGCGCGCGACCCTGGAGCTGGCCTGGCACGGGATCCAGAAGTCGTTCACCACCTGCAACCGCATGCAGAAGGACAAGCTCATCCATATCCGTCTCGTCGAGGGGCCGTTCCGCTGCCTGGAGGGCTACTGGCGCTTTCAGGGGCTCGGCGAGCAGGCCTGCAAGGTCTCGCTCGACATGCAGTTCGAGTTCGCCACGCGCCTGCTCAGCATGGCCATCGGGCCCGTCTTCAGCCAGATCTCCAACAGCCTGGTCGATGCGTTCATCCGCCGCGCCGCGCAGGTATATGGAAAGCGCTGACGCCTTCGAGGTCGAGGTCGTCTATGCGCGCCCCGATGCGCACGCGGTGTGCATGGTGCGGCTGGCACCCGGAGCGTGCGTGCGCGAGGCGATCGAGCGCTCGGGGATCCTTGTGCGCTTCCCGGAGATCGATCTGAGGCGCCAGCGCGTGGGGGTGTTCGGGCGGCTGTGCGATCTCGACGCGACACTGACCGCCGGCGACCGCGTGGAGATCTACCGCCCGGTCCGCGTCGACCCGAAAGAGGCCCGGCGCCGGCGGGCACGCCGGCACGGGCGCTCGGCCGGCCCGTCCGGAGGCGACCCCCGGGGCGGGTGAACGGCGACCCGCGCTCAGACCTTCCGCCGGATCCAGGCCCAGAGCTTCTCGAGGATGCCGTGGGGTTCCACCGGTTGCGGCGGGACGACGACGAGCTGCTCGCGCGGCTGTTCCGGCGTCGCGCCGGGCTCGGGGCGGAGCGTGCCGGTGGTGCGTGCCAGCAGCCCGTCCTTGAAGAAGACGCTCAGGCGACTCTCGCTGGCCGCGCCGTCGGGCCGTTGGTCCCGATAGACGTAGTCCCAGCGGTCGGGGCGGAAGGGGTCCACGAGCAGCGGTGTGCCCAGGATGAAGCGCACCTGGGCCTCGCTCATGCCCGGTCTGAGCCGGTCCACCATCGACTGGGTGACGATGTTGCCCTGCGGGATGTCGATCCGGTGGATCCAGGGGAAGCGGGTCAGCAGGGAGCAGCCGCTCAGGGCCAGGGTTGCGCCGCACAGGATAGAAATGAGAAGCTTTCGCATCTGAACCCGCGTCTGGTTCACATCGGGGCGCCCGCCGCGCCGTCCGGCGCCCGATCATAGCGGAAATCACTCCGCATGACACGACAGGCCTGCAGTTGCGGGCGGGACCGACACCATGGAAAGCCAGGACATCAAGAAGGCCGGCCTGAAGGTGACGCTGCCGCGCGTGAAGATCCTCGAGATTCTCGAGCGCGCGGAGAACCGCCACGTCACGGCGGAAGACGTCTACAAGGTGCTGCTCGACGACGGCGAGGAGATCGGACTCGCCACGGTGTACCGGGTCCTGACGCAGTTCGAGACCGCGGGACTGGTGACCCGGCACCGCTTCGAGGGCGGCCACTCGGTGTTCGAACTCAACCAGGGCGGGCACCACGATCACATCCTCTGCGTCCGCTGCGGGCGGGTGGACGAGTTCGTCGATCCCGCCATCGAGGAGCGCCAGCAGGCGATCGCCGAGCGCGCCGGTTACGAGATCACGGACCACTGCCTGTATATTTACGGTATCTGCGGCAAGTGCCGCGACCAGCGGGGCTGAGCGCGGGTCCGCTCCCGGAACCCGCGCCGCGGACCGGGGTCGAACGACACGCCGGTCGCGGTTTCGTCGATCCCGCGGCGGCCGCTCGACGGGCCCGGCGTCCGGTACAGGCTCCCATACCGACAATGATGCGGCGGCGATGAGTACAGCAGACCCCAGCCCCGGGTGGGAAGTGCGCGAGGACGCCGCGGCGGGCCGCGAGATCCGGCTCTACGGGCCTTGGAATCTGCTCTCCCTCTCACGCGCCGGGCGGAGGTTCCGTGAACGCCTGCGCGAACTCGATGCACGGGCCGCCGATCGGTGGGACCTCGAGGGGGTCACTGTACTCGACAGCACCGGCGCGCTGCTGCTGTGGCGCCTGTGGGGTGGGCGTTTCCCCGAACGCGTGAGGTGGCGCGAGGAGCAGCGCTCGTGGTTCCGTCACCTGGACGCGCTGCCGCCGCCGGAGGCACCCCCGCCGTTGCGGGCCCGCGACGCGCTTGTGGCGCTGGGCCGCTCCATTACCAACCTGTTTGCGCACACCGCGGGCATCCTGCTGCTGCTCGGGCAGCTCATCGTCGATTTTCTCTATTGCCTGCGGCATCCGCGCGCCTTCCCCTGGCGCGGTATATCCGCGACGGTCTATCGCGCCGGCGCGCAGTCGCTGCTGCTGCTCGCCTTCATCGGGGCCCTGGTGGGTGTGGTGCTCGCCTATCAGATGGCGGGGCAGCTCGAGCAGTTCGGCGCCAACCAGGCGATCATCGGGGTCGTGGGGCTGGCGTTCATGCGCGAGCTGGGTCCGTTCCTGACCTCGGTCATTCTCGTGGGGCGCTCGGGTTCGTCGTTCACCGCCGGTATCGGTGCGATGCGCGTGACCGAGGAGATCGACGCCCTGCGGGCCTTCGGGGTCTCGCCGACCCTGCGCGTGGTGTTCCCCAAGGTCGCGGGCCTCACGCTCGCCACCCCGCTGCTGGTGATCTGGACGGATTTCTGGGGGATGGTCGGCGCCGTTTACGTCTCCCAGGCAGATCTCGGTGTCGGCTACCGCATGTGGATCGACCAGTTCCCCGGCGCGATCCCGTGGTCGAACTACTTCATCGGATTCGCGAAGGGAATCCTGTTCGGGGCCCTGATCGGGGTGGTGTCGAGCTACTACGGGCTGCGCGTGCAGCCCAACACGCGCAGTCTCACCGAAGAGACCACACGCGCGGTCGTGGTCGGCATCGCGCTGGTCATCGCCATCGACGGCGTGCTCGGGATCCTGCTCTCCAACGTGGGGCTCGCCTGATGGGTGCCGGGGCCGGGCGCGAGGCGGTCGTCCGGGTCCGGGGCCTGGGTACCTACCTAGGCGGACACTGGGTGCACCGCGATCTGGACCTGACGGTGCACCGCGGCGAGATCCTCGCCCTCGTGGGCGAGAGCGGAGGCGGCAAGACCACGCTGATGCGCGAGATCATCGGGCTGACACGCCCGCAGGCGGGGCGCATCGAGGTCCTCGGCCGCGAGGTGTACAACGGACCGACCGCGCCGTATCACCTGCGCGTGCAGTGGGGTGTGCTGTTTCAGCAGGGGGCCCTGTTCACGTCGCTGACCGTATTCGAGAACATCGCCTTTCCGCTGCGCGAACTCTGGGTCGCGGGCCACGAGTTGGAGGAAGACGTCATCCACGACCTCGTCATGCTCAAGCTCAGGATGGTCGGGTTGCGCCCGGCGGATGCGTGGAAGCTGCCGGCGGAGCTGTCCGGGGGCATGATCAAGCGCGCGGCCCTGGCGCGTGCTTTGGCTCTCGAGCCCGAGGTCCTGTTTCTGGACGAACCCACCAGCGGTCTCGATCCGAATTCCGCGAGCGAACTGGACCGGCTGCTCGACGAGTTGCACCGCGAGCTGAGATTGAGCGCGCTGATGATCACCCACGATCTCAACAGCATGGCCGCGGTCGCCGACCGCATCGCCGTGCTCGCCGAGGGCCGGGTGCTGGTCACCGGAACCCTCGATGAGGTCGCCGCCTACGATCATCCGTTCGTGCGGCGGTTTTTCCACGGCGCGCGCGGCGCGGCGCTGTTGCGCACCGGCTGAGGAGAGGCGATGGAAGACAAGGCGCATGCGATCGTCGCCGTCACGTTTCTGATCGTGATCGGGCTCGGGGCGGCGTTCGTGGCCTGGTGGATGCAGGCCGGGACGCCGCAGGTGAAGGTCTACGATATCGTCTCTCCCTACAGCGTGGCGGGCCTCAGCGCCGACGCCCCGGTCCAGTACAAAGGGGTCAACGTGGGCAGCGTGCAGTCGGTCAAGCTCGACCCGACGAACCCGCGCGACATCCTGATCCGGATCTCCCTCGTCGCCGATGCGCCGGTCACGCACGCAACCTACGCGGAACTGAGCAGCCAGGGCATCACCGGCATGAGCTATATCGCTCTCAATGAGGGTTCCGGGGCACGGACGCCGCTTGCGACTTCGCCGGCGCATCCCGCACGGATCCCCATCCGGCCGGGGCTGCTGCCCAAGCTGGAGCAGTCGGGCAAGGCGCTGCTCAACCAGACCGACCGCGTGAGCCGTCGCCTCGCCGAACTGCTGAACGGGCGCAACCGTACCCACGTCGCCCGCATTCTCGCGAATCTTGACGGGGCCACGCAGCGGCTGATCGCGCTCGAAGACGCGGCGCTCCCGGCGGTCCGCGGGCTGGCGCAACTGACCCGGGAGACCCGGAAGATGACCATTCAGGCACGCCACCTGCTCGTAGAGCTGCAGGGGGACGCCCGGGCGCTGCATGCCGCCGGAGGGGCCGCCACCGGCACCGCACGCGCGCTACGCTACGATACGCTGCCGCGCATCGATGCGTTGACGGGCACCCTCGACCGCACCGCCAACCGCGTGGACGCCCTTACGCGCGAACTGCAGGCCGACCCCGGCGCGCTCCTGTTCGGCGGGCGGGCGCCGCGTCCGGGGCCGGGCGAGCCGGGTTTTCACGCGCCCGCGGGGCGGGCACGATGAGTGCGGTGCGGGTGCTCGCGGTGATGGCGTTGGCGGCGCTGTTCTCCGGGTGCGCGACGGCGCCTCCGCCGGCTCCGGAACGCTATAGCCTGCTCGCCGACGTCCCCGTCGCCGCCCGGCCCGAGTCGGCCGCGGGCGGCGTGATCCGCGTGGCGCCCGTGCTGGCGCCGGCGTGGCTGCGGGGGCGCGGGATCTGCTACCGACTCGCCTATCACGACACGGCCCGCCTCGCCACCTACGCGGAGTCGGAGTGGGCCGCACCGGTGCCGTCGATGTTGACGCAGGCGGTCGAAGACGCCTTGGCGACGCGCGGGCGCTGGCGCGCGGTGATCGGGCCCGGTACGGCGGCGCGGGCGGATCTGGCGGTACGCGTGCACTTGCTGGAGTTGTGCCAGACCTTTACGGCGCCGCGCACGAGCGTCGTGACGTTGCAGGCGCGTGCGACCGTGACCGATCCGGCCGACGGTCGCGTCCTGGCGCAACGCCTGTTCCAGGCGCGGCGGCCCGCCCCGACGCCGGATGCCGCCGGCGGTGTGCACGCCGCGCGCGCCGCGGTTCGTGTCTTTGCGGGCGAACTCGTGCGCTGGTTGGCGAACGGCGTTGCGTCAGGCGCGGCGCGCGCGGCCCCCGGCCCCGACACGGCGCCGCCCTGAGCGCGCCGGCACCGGTTCGGTGCAGGTCAGATCGCAGGCGGCGACCGCCTCGCGCAACACGTCGATCACCTTGGGACGCGGAAAGCTCGCGCGCCAGGCGAGTGCGACGTCGCGCGTGGGCGCCGGGCCGCTGAAGCGGCGGATGGCGAGCAGCCGGCGCGCATAGCGGTCGGCGCCGGCGGCGGTACAGGGTACGACCGTCAGCCCGAGGCCGGATACCACCATGTGCCGGATGGTCTCGAGCGAGCTGCCTTCGACCGTATGGTTGACGGCCCCGTCGCTGCGCGGGGCGCACGCGGGGCAGGCGTCGATCACCTGGTCGCGGAAGCAGTGGCCGGCCCCCAGGAGGAGCATGGTCTCCCCTTCCAGATCGGCCGAGCGTAACCCGGCGCGCTGGGTGAGCGGGTGGGCGGCGGGCAGCAGCACGACGAACGGCTCCCGATACAGCGGCAGCGTCAGGATGCCCGGCGCCGCGAACGGGAGCGAGATCACGATGACGTCGAGCTCGCCGTGGCGCAGCTTTTCGGACAGCGCCGCGGTGTAATTCTCCTCCACGATCAGCGGCATCTTCGGGGCCCGCCGGCGCAGGAGCGGGATCAGGGCCGGGAAGAGATAAGGCCCGACGGTATAGATCGCGCCGATGCGCAGCGGACCCTCCAGCGGGTCGCGGCCCGCCTGCGCCGCCACTTTGACCGCCTCGGCCTCCTCGAGGGTCCGCTGGGCCTGTGCGACCACGTGCTCGCCGATCGGCGTAAGCGCGATCTCGCCCGGCGCGCGCTCGAAGAGCTGCACCCCGAGTTCGTCCTCGAGCTTGCGCACCGCGACGCTCAGGGTCGGCTGGCTGACGAAGCAGCGCTCCGCGGCGCGCCCGAAGTGGCGTTCGCGCGCCACGGCGACGATGTAGCGCAATTCCGTCAGCGTCATACCGGCCCCCGGTGCGGAGCATCCGATCGTGAACCATAGTGTACGGCTATCGGGCACATTGGAAAAATCCGTTTCCCGGTGCCGGCGGCGGGGGCTAGTGTACCGCATGAGGGGGATCCGTCGGGGAGGAGGGGGAATGACGCTGCGCCAGATCCAGTATCTCGTCGCCCTTGCCGACACCGGCCACTTCGGGCGTGCCGCCGAGCGCTGTTGCGCCACTCAATCGACGTTGAGTCTGCAGATCCGCCGCCTGGAGGACTACCTCGGGATACGGCTCTTCGACCGCGAACGGCGCACGGTGTGCGATTCCGCGCCGGCCCGGGAGATCGTGGTCCTCGGGCGCCGGATCCTCTTTCTCGCCCGCGAGGTCCGCCGCGTGGCGCGCGCGGCGCAGGCGCCGGGTGCAGGCGCGGGGGCGCGATTGGAAGGATCAATTGCGCGCGACCCCGACCCTGAGGTCTATTGGGCGAAACCGGATCGCACCCGCAACGTATCCGCCGCCGCGCGCGGACGGGGTGTGCGCGGCGGCGGGGGAGGAGGAGGCTGAAATGGCGAAGCGAAGCCGTGGGCTCGGCGTGGCCTGCGCCTTACTGTTCGCGGGCGGTGTTCCCCGGCTGCCGGCGGCACCGCTCGGTCTGCCGCCGGTCCCGATTCCATCCGACAACCCCCAGAGTGCGGCCAAGATCGCGCTCGGCGACCGCCTGTTCCACGACAAACGCTTCAGCAGCACCGGCAGGGTGGCGTGCGCCAACTGCCACAAGGCGGAACTGGTTTTCACCGATGGATTGAAGGTCTCCGAGGGCATTCACAAGCTCAAGGGGACGCGCAACGCGCCGACGGTGGTCAACGCCGCCTACATGAAGACGCTTTTCTGGGACGGGCGCGAGCCGGATCTGGAGGGCCAGTCGCAACAGCCCTTTGTCAATCCGGTGGAGATGGGATTGAAGAATCACGATCCCATCCTGAAGATCGTGCGCACCGATCCGAAGTACGCGGCGGCGTTCCGCCGCGTGTTCGGCAAGAGCGGCGCGGGCATCACCATGACCGAAGTCGCGCGGGCGATCGCAAGCTTCGAGCGCACGCTGGTATCCGGAGACAGTCCCTTCGACCGCTACTACTTCGCCGGCGATCGTCGGGCGATGACCGCGGCCCAGATCCGAGGGTTCGAGGTCTTCGTCAATCAGGGGCGTTGCGTCTCCTGCCACACCATCGAGCAGACACAGGCCTTGTTCACCGACAACCGTTTCCACAACATCGGTGTGGGGTTCAAGCGCATCCGCGGGCGCGAAAACCGCCTCGCGCGGCAGTTCATCGCCGCCAAGCGCGGGGGTGCCAACGTCGACGTCACCGTGCTCACGCAAAAGGACATGTCGGAGATGGGGCGTTTCGCGGTCACCGAGAACCTCACACAGATCGGGGCCTTCAAGACGCCGACCCTGCGCAATGTCGCGCTCACCGCCCCGTACATGCACGACGGCAGCCTCGAGACGCTCGCGGACGTGGTGGACTTCTACAACAACGGCGGACGCCTTCGCAAAACCGACCCGGTCGATGATTTTCAGAGCGGCGGAATCCGGCCGCTGAATCTGACGAAGCGACAGAAAGCGGACCTGGTCGCGTTCCTCAAGGCTCTCACCAGCCCGCAATACGCCCGGCGCGGCGGGCAGCGGACGGCGGCCGTGGGCGCGGCACGGCGGGAAAGGGGGCAGCCATGAGACGACCGATCGATCGACGCGAGTTCCTCAAGCGCGGCGGCGCGCTGCTCGCCGCGGGTGCGCTGCCGATGAGCCTGGTGGAGATCGCATTCGGCAAGGACAGCGGGCGCGAAGGGTTCACCTTCGCCTATCTGTCAGACAGCCATATCACGCACGTGCGCGGGCGCGAATTCGTGCGCAACTGGGACCGAGGGCTGATCCAGGCGGTGGCGGAAGCCAACCTGCTCGATCCGCGTCCGGATTTCATCATGTACGGCGGCGACATCGCGCAGCTCGGCAAGCGGGAGGAGATCGATCATGGGCTCGAGATCCTCTCCGGGCTGCGCGGCGAGGTCCGCTACGTGATGGGCGAACACGACTATTATCTCGACCTGGGCGAGCACTGGCGGCGCAGGCTGGGCCCGGATCATTACAGCTTCCGGCACAAGGGGGTCCAGTTCATCGTGCTCAACAGCATCCTGACCGACGACGACTGGACCCATCGCCGGTGGCCGAGCGCCGCTGAGCGCATGCACCAGATGGCGCGACTGGACAACCCGCAGGGTTCGCCGTTCATGGTCGGCGAAGCGCAGCGCGCATGGCTCCGCGGCGAGCTCGAGAAGGTGGATACGGACACGCCGCTGGTGGTCTTCTCGCATTCCCCGCTGCAGAAGATATACAAAGGGTGGAACTTCTGGACCGACGACGCCGAGCAGGTGCAGGCGCTGCTCAAGCCGTTCCGCAAGGTCACCGTCCTCTACGGTCACGTGCATCAGATCCAGTACAACCAGATCGGCAACATCAGCTTTCACTCGGTGATGGCGACCGCGTGGCCATGGCCGTATCCGCAGTCCTTCGTGCAGTCCCCGAGCCACCTGCCCAAACTCACCGTACCGATGGATCGCGCCAATCCGTTTTTCGAGCGCGACGGAACGGGCTGGCAGTTCATCGATCTCCATACCGGCAACGCGGACGTGCACTACCTGCTCCCGGACAACCGCAACCGGGTCGTGGCCTACGATACGGCGGCGGGTCACCCGGTGGATCGGGAGTACCAGGACCCGAAGCGGCGTATTCCGCCGCAGACGCGCTATTGAGCGGGGAGGAGGGGAGATGAAGCGGGGGAAACCGGAGGGGAGGTGCGCGGCGGCGGGGGCCCTGGCCGCGGCGATATTGCTGGGGTTTGCCGTTGCCGCGTCGGCCGACGAGTTCACTCGGCAGGACCTCGAACGCTGGCAGGGCGAGTACATGGCGGTGGTGAAGAAGGGCGAGGCCCTCTTCCACGGCGGTCTCAAGAGCACCAACACGGTCTCCTGCGACCAGTGTCATCCGGACGCCGCAGACATCCACCCGGAGACCTACCCGAAGTTCCAGCGCCAGCTCGGGCGCGTCGCGGTGCTGGGCGAGATGATCAACTGGTGCATCATGAACCCGCTGCAGAGCAAGCCGTTGGCGCTGGACGATCCGCGGATGGTGGCGCTGCAGGCCTACATCACCTTCGAGCGGCGCGGGGTGGCGCTGGCGCCGGGCAAGCACTGAGTTCCCGTGTGCGATAGATAATAGCAATAGGAAGGATCGCTACAATAAAATTCCATTCGCTCGCGGTCCGGGCGATCCTGTCGACGTGCCCGGAATCGTGCCGGGAGACGGAGCGATCAGGAGGTCCGAGATGAACACGCAAGCCCTTGCCATCGACATCGGTATCGACGAGGCCGCGCGCAAGACCATCGCGGCCGGTCTCGCGCGGCTGCTCGCGGATACCTACACGCTGTACCTGAAGACGCACAATTTCCACTGGAACGTCACCGGGCCGATGTTCAATACGCTGCATCTTATGTTCGAACAGCAGTACAACGAACTCGCGCTGGCGGTGGACGCGGTGGCCGAGCGGATCCGTGCCCTCGGAGAGCCGGCCCCGGGGAGCTACGCCCGGTTCGCCGGTCTCACCCGGCTGCAGGAGGAGAGCGGGGTCCCGGCGGCGATGGACATGGTGCGGCGGCTCGTCGCCGACCACGAGGCCGTGGTGCGCACCGCCCGGGAGGTGTTTCCCCAGGCGGAGGGCGCGGGGGACCAGCCGAGCGCCGATCTCCTCACCCAGCGCATGCAGGTGCACGAGAAGACCGCCTGGATGCTGCGCAGCCTGCTGCAGGGGTGATACCCGCGTTCGTCGGAGCGGCGTCGGCCCCGTGGGGGGGGCCGGCGCCGCTTGGATCCCCTCGCCCTGTCCCGCTTCCGGAGGGACAGGGGAGGGTTCCCGCGGCGGAGTGGGAACGACGGCGCCGTCTGGAACGGGAGATTCCCTCCCCGGATTGCGCTGCGCTCCATCCGATGGGATGGTCTCCTCCCCCTCTACTTCGGCGTCGTGATGCGCCAAGATGGAGTGGATTCTGGGACCATCGGTGAGAGTGAGGAGGAGACCATGGGTGAGC
>JALUXX010000017.1 GCA_027013145.1 Gammaproteobacteria bacterium
AACAGACTGTCGCGTGCCACCATGCCTCATCGGAAGACCTCGCGTATGTGGAAAGGTCTGTTTTTACAGCCTTTCGACCACATCCGATGCCTTCCGTTCTCCAACTTCACGAATTTTCCGGGCTAGGGCACGGCACGCTCAAGTTGGCGCGAGACTGGATCGGAATCGACGACATAATCAACGCCGCGCTACGACGTACCCACGATCTGCTGCACAATCACCCGCTCATTCGGGAAGTTGAGCCGGGCTTGCCCCTGCTATACGTCCATCCCGCGCTCATCGAGCAGGCCCTGGTCAATGTCATCGAAAACGCGGCAAAATTTTCTCCCGACAACGGCGAGATCCGTATTGCGGCCGGGCGTGAAGCCGGCGGAATCCTGGTCACCGTATCGGACAACGGCCCCGGAATCCCGCCCGAGGAGTATACGAAGGTGTTCGATATGTTCTACACGGGAAACGCGGGCGACCGCAGCAAACACGGAAGTGGCCTTGGCCTTGCGATATGCCATGGAATGATCGGCGCCCATGGCGGGCATATTGAGGCACGGCCCTCCAGCCGCGGCCAGGGCACAACTATCGCGATCCACTTGCCGCTACTTGAGGTTCCATCTGAGCCTAAAGGAGCGAGCCCATGAGCGCCTTCGCGACCTTGCGGCGCATTCTGATCATCGACGACGAGCCACAGATCCGGCGCTTCCTGCGGATCAGTCTGAGGAGCCAAGGCTACGAGGTCCTGGAGGCGGAGTCGGGCGCACAGGGCCTGTCCCTCGCGGCCACACGTCAGCCGGACCTCGTCGTGTTGGATCTGGGCCTGCCCGATGCCGATGGAAAGGTCGTGCTCCAGAACCTGCGAAGCTGGTCGTCTACACCCGTTCTGATCCTGACAGTCCGGGCGGATGAAGGCGAAAAGGTCCGCGCCCTCGACGCCGGTGCCAACGATTATGTCACCAAGCCGTTTGGCATTCAGGAGTTCCTGGCGCGCGTGCGTAATCTGCTCCGCTTGCGTCACGATCACGAAACGGATCACACCGCACGCTACGACGACGGATATTTGCTGGTCGACCTTACCACCCGGCAGGTCCTCGTCAAGGGCGAGGCGGCCCACCTCACCCGCAAAGAGTTCGCCGTGCTTCGGACCCTGATCACGCACCAGGACCAAGTGATCACGCAAACCCAACTGCTGCGAGAAATCTGGGGGCCCACCCATACCCGGGATACCCACTATCTGCGCAACATCATACGGCAGTTGCGCCAGAAACTTGGTGACGACGCCGACGAACCGCGCTACTTGCAAACCGAACCCGGCGTAGGATACCGCTTCGTAGGGCAGCGGTCTCACATGGCCACAGACCCCGACACTTGTTAACCAAAGTTTGCGCAAATGCTATCGCGCATAGCTGGCGCATGGCATTCGAGCGGCGAGCGCAGGCAACCGAGTCACACGATGATCCTGGGTAGGGAGCGGGCACAATTATACCGCCGGGGACGGCACACCGCTCCCGGACATCCCGCCCGTGTGCCCAACCGGTGCAAGGAGCCTTATCAGGTCGATCCCGCGTCCGGATCCTCGAGGCGCAGCCGCCCGGCCTGCGGGCCGAGCGCCTCGAGTCCCCCGCCCTCGGCCAGACGGATGCGCAGCGCGAGGTCGTTGTGCGAGTCGGCATAGCGCAGCGCCTCCTCGCGGGCGATGCGCCCCGCACGATACAGTTCGAACAGCGCCTCGTCGAAGGTCTGCATGCCCTCCTGCGCCCCGCGCGTCATCGCCTCGCGCAGCCCGTCAAACGCCCCGCGCCGGATCAGCTCCTCCACGTAGGAGGAGACGAGCAGCAGCTCCACCGCCGCCGCGCGCCGCCCATCCACGCCGCGCACGAGGCGCTGGCTGACGATCGCCCGCAGGTTCAGCGACAGGTCCAGGTAGAGCTGGCGGTGCGCGTCCTCGGGAAAGAAGCTCACGATGCGCTCGAGCGCCTGCTCGGCGTTGTTCGCGTGCAGCGTGGACAGGCACAGGTGCCCGGTCTCCGCGTAGGCCAGGGCACTGCGCATGGTCGCCGCCTCGCGGATCTCGCCGATCAGGATCACGTCGGGGGCCTCGCGCAGCGCGTTCTTCAGCGCCGCTTCGTAGGAGCGGGTGTCGAGGCCGACCTCGCGCTGGTCGACGATCGAACGCCCGTGCGCGTGCACGTATTCGATGGGATCCTCGATGGTGAGGATGTGGCAGGCGTCGTTGCGGCTGCGCTGCTCGATCATCGCCGCCAGCGTGGTCGACTTCCCCGACCCGGTGGGACCGACGACGAGCACCAGTCCGCGCACGGCCATGGCGAGATCCCGCAGCCGCCCCGGCAGACCCAGTTCCTCGAGGTCCGGGATGCGCGACCTGAGAAAACGCACCACCATCGCCGTCTCGCCGCGCTGGCGGTAGACATTGACCCGAAAGCGCCCGAGCCCCGGCAACGAGACGCCGAGGTTCTGCTCGAGGTCGCGCTCGAACTCGGCCCGCTGCTCGGCGCTCATCAGCGCATAGGCCAGCTTCCGCACCCGCGCCCCATCGAGCACCTCCGCCTCGAGCGGGGCGAGCACGCCCTCGACCTTGACCTGTACCGGCGCCCCGGCGCTGAAGAACAGGTCCGAGGCGCCGCGCTCGACCATCCGTCGCAGATAGTCCTCGATCTCCACCGCCGCCCCCCTCAGTCCAACCGCACCCGGTAGACCTCCGCGAGCGAGGTCAACCGTGCGCGCGCCCGCGACAGCGCCTGCTGCGTCAGCGCCGTCATGCCCGCCTCGAGGGCCGCGGCGCGAAGCTCCGCCGCCGTCACCCCCGCACGGATCCGCGTCCGCAGCCCTGCATCCACCGCCAGCAACTCGTAGACGGCCAGGCGGCCCCGGTAGCCGGTGCCGTGACATTCGGCGCAGCCCGCCCCGCGGTAGAAGGGCTCGTCGCCCTCCACCCCCAGCGCGCGGCGCACGGCCTCCTCGACGCGCTCCGGCGCCAGGCAGGCCGGACAGTTGCGCCGCACCAGCCGCTGCGCGAGCACCCCGAGAAGCGTGCCCGCCACGAGATAGTCCTCCACCCCCATCTCCAGCAGCCGCACCACGGTCGCGGCGGCGTCGTTGGTGTGCAGCGTGCTCAGCACCAGGTGGCCGGTCAGCGCACTCTCGACGGCGATCCGCGCCGTCTCGCGGTCGCGGATCTCGCCGACCATGATCACATCGGGATCGTGGCGCAGCAGGTTGCGCAGCACGCGCGCGAAGCTCAGATCGGCCCCGCGGTCGATCTGCACCTGTGTCACCCCCGCGATGCGGTACTCCACCGGGTCCTCCACCGTGATCAGGTTCGCCGGCCCGCGCGCGCGGATCTCCTCGAGCGCCGCATACAGCGTCGTCGACTTCCCCGACCCGGTCGGTCCGGTCACCAGAAACAGACCGTAGCTGCGCGCGAGCAGCGCGCGCAACCGCACCGCATCGCCGCCCTCGAGCCCCAGCTCGT
>JALUXX010000018.1 GCA_027013145.1 Gammaproteobacteria bacterium
GAGGCGGCGCGCTCCCCGCGCCTGCGCCCGCGGCTCGAGGCCCTGCTGCTGCAGTTCGAGTACTCCGATGCGACCGCGCCGGGCATGGGCCCTAACGTCGAGGTCCTGCGCCGCGAGCTCGGGCTGACCTGACGCTCCGCTCGCACGGGCGGTGACCTTTCCGCCCGCGCGGGGCGATTACCCGTTGGGGGCGGTGCTCAATGGCGCCACGTGCGTGCACCGACGTTGCGGTTCTGCGTCCACAGGCGCTCGCGGCGGCCGATGACGAAGCCCTCGATCCAGGCCGCCTGCGCCGCCTCGGAGCGAAACGGGCAGCTCTCGCGTCTTCGCCCCTCGCGCCCGCAGCGAAACCCGTGCATCCGCGCCGCAACCACCACGTCGGTCCCGGACACGCGCCAAAACGCCCCCTCTTTGATCAGCCGCTCGATCGCCATCAAATGCCAGTCGCGGCGCTCGGAACCTCCCAGCCACAACCCCCGCGACAAACTCCAGGACTCGCCCATGGCATGACCCTCATCGCCTCGTTCCATCCGCCGCCGGCGGGGCCCAAAGCCGTTCGACCGGATCGGAAAACCCGGGCGGCAACGCGTGCAGCACGCGCACGATCCGCTTCGACTCCTCCTGCGTATCGCGCCACGGCGGATCGGCCAGGTACTCGCCCCTCGCCGATCGGATCGCACGCACCCGCGGACAGTGCGCCGGGGCGCCCTTCGCCGGGCGGCGCACCACCACCACCGTCTCTCCGTCGGCCAGATCGACGCAGGTCCCCGGCGGGTAGAGCCCGATCCAACGCACCAGGAACTGCCCCAGCGCCCCGTCCACCGCCACCGCCCGCTCCAGGAACCGCTCGCGCAGCTCCTCGCCCGCCACTCGCGGGCGCGCGCCCCGACCCGAGGCCAGCGCACAGTATAGATCCGCCAGCGCCACCGCCCGCACCTCCGCTTGCAGGTCCGCCCGGCGCAGCCCGGCCGGATACCCGCTCCCGTCGGCCCGCTCGTGATGGCGGGCGACGATCCCAAGCCACAGCCCGTCACGCACGCCTGCCTCGCGCAGCCGCCGTACCCCTTCCTTCGGGTGACGCAGCAACCACGCCCAGTAGCGCGCATCGACCTCGCCGGGCATCTCGGCCAGTTCGTCCTGCACCTCGCGTGCCGCAACGTTCATCGTCAGCGCCCCGGCCACTACGGAGCGCCGTCGCGGCACCGTCCACCTCAGCGACTGCCCCAACGCCTCCACGAGCAGGGCCGCGTGCACCGAGTGGCTCACCACGTATCCGTGCTTGTGCACGTGCACGATCGCCGCCAACGCCGCATCGATGTCGGCCCGTACCAGCGCCTCGATCCCCCCCACCACCCGCTCGATGCGCGCCGCCAGATCGCCCTTGCGATTGCCCAAGCGAAAGGCCACCGAGAGTTCGGTCATCAGCGCCCCGACCCCGCTCAGCACCGCTTCGCCCGCCATCACGCTCACCGCAATCCCGCCGCCGCTATCCATGCCGATCCGATCCCGGTCCACCAGGGGGTTGCGCCGTGCCAGCGGCTTGCGCCGTGCCAGCGGCTTGCGCCGCGCCAGTGGACACCACCGCGGCGCGCCCGGCGGCCTTGGCGGCGTACAGGCGCCGGTCGGCCAGCGCCACCAGGGCCTGCGGACCAAAGGCACGGTCCCGGCCGCGCTCGGCCACGCCCGCCGAGAAGGTCAGCGCCGCGCCATCAGGTCCGGTCACCGCGCCCTCCCGCAGCACCTGCTCCAGGCGCGCCGCCGCCTCCTCGGCCGCCGCTCCGGGCAGGATCGCGACGAACTCCTCCCCGCCCCAACGGATCAGTGCATCGCCCGCGCGCAGCGCTCCACGCAGGCGGGCAGCGAAGGCCCCCAGCACCCGGTCCCCGGCCTCGTGACCGAAGGTGTCGTTGATCCGCTTGAAGTGATCTACATCGATCATCGCTGTGCTGAGCACCCGATGTTCCCGCCGCGCCTGCTCCCACTGCAGCGCGAGGAGATTGATGCCGGCGCGCCGGTTGAGCAGGCCGGTGAGCGGATCGGTGACCGCGTCACGGAAGTGCTGCAGCAGCAGCGCCGTCTGGCTCACCCCCGCCAAAGTCCCCACGGCACCGGCAACCCACAGAATCCACGACCACCCCAACTCCGCCGCCTGTGGCGAGACCACCGCCTGCAGCAGGGGGATCGTCTGGGGACTGAACCTCGAAGCCACCGCCCCCGCCGCCGAGGCCGCGAGGCAGGCGGCGATCAACACTATCCCCTCGAAGACGGTGACCGGCAGCAGGCCGATGGAGGCGGCGATCAGAATGGGGAAGATCCGACAGGTGGACAGATACACCGCACCGGCCCCTCCCACCGGCGCCACTGCGTGGAAGTACGGCGCCAGCGCCACGAAGAAGACCAGCGGTGCCCCGAACAACACCGCGTAGGCCCGCCACACGTTGCCCTGGGAGGGCTTGCAACGGCACAGCCAGGCGCCGGCGGCCAGCAGCGCCGCCACCGCCAGCCGGCCCAGCGCCAGGCGCCGGCCCGCCGCACCTCCGATCAATGCCAGATCCAACGGGATCCACAGCAACACCAGCCCGGCCCACAGCATTGCCCACAGACGTACCCGGGCAAGTACGACCCAGGCCCGATACCGCCGCGTCATCGGATCCTGGGCCCCGGCCCGCAGCAGCCCGCGCCACAGCTGCAGCGGCGGGACGACCGCATCGCGCAGGCCGGGTATGCTGCGCGCCCAACCATCCCCCGCCCATGCGCGGGCTTTCACCTCCTATACCCCCCCTGGCGAGGCGCGATCGAGCGGCAGGGTATTCACCGCATGCAGCATGCGCTCAGATGCCGCGCCCAGCGCCTCTACGGCCGTCTCCCGTCCCGCCACCATCCCGCCGTCGATGGCGCCGGCCAGCGTGCGCGCCGTCCTCTCCAGCGCCGCTTGCTCCGCGGCAAGGGACTGGAAAGCGGCATCGCCACCGAAGCGCGCACGCCCCGGCCCGTTCAACCAGCGGGAAAACGGAGAGGGCATATCCCCGGAACGTAACCATGGGCAGCAGCCAGCAGGATCGGCCTCGCCGCGCGCCGCGCGCAGCAGCGAGCGCACCGAGACCCAGTCCTGCAGCGCGGCGGCGAGCACCTCGGCGCGGTCGAGCACCGGCGCCATGGCCCCGCCCCCGCCCTGCGCCCAGGGCGCCGGATCCCACGCCCGCAGCCACGCCGCGGCCGCATCGGCCGGCATCGGGCGCGCGATCCGGTAACCCTGCAGCTTCGGACAGCCGAGGTGGCGCAGCAGCTCCGCCTGGCTGTCGATCTCCACCCCCTCGGCGACCAGGTCCAGGCCCAGAAGCCGCGCCGTCAACACCACCCCGCCGACGATCGCCTCCTCGCGCCGCCCCTGCAGCAGCCGTGCGGTGAAGGAGCGGTCGATCTTGATCCGGTCCACCGGCAATGTCTGCAGATAGCTCAGCGAGGCGTACGCCGTGCCG
>JALUXX010000019.1 GCA_027013145.1 Gammaproteobacteria bacterium
GTGGGGCACCAAACGCTATCTGAGGATGGAGCTGCTCAAGGATCTCGATGCTACCGAGACCCACGCGGCATGAACCCAGATTGGGACCACCGCCAAACAAAAGTGCGAAAGATTCTGGACACTACCGGCGAATTGTCGAAGCAATCATTCTTGTTCAGAGAATGACAGGGAGTCTTGTTTTGAACAGTGCGACAGAACGCTGGCTAATTGTGCGCAAGGATGCCAGTCGGGTGGTTATCGCAGAGATGCGCTCGAATGGTATATGCGCCGTTCTAACCCTGGACCTGGGCCCAATCGTCCGAGTTGCAGGCGGACAGGCCCGTAAGGGAGTGCATCAGGATGAACATGTCCACGCAAAGAAAGATCGGCCTGTTACTGGCGGTTATCCATCTGATTTTATTTTTCTGGTTTATTTCGTATTTGACAGGCCTGTCTGCGCGTGATGGGCAAAGCCAGCTACTATGGATTTATTGGTTGGCGCTTGATTTTCCAGTTTCTCTGTTCGTTTTTTTCTTGTCATTTGCACTCGAATCAACGTCTCACTATGTGATGTATTTTGTACATGGGGTTCTTGGTGCAGTCTGGTGGTTTTTCGTCCCGACGATCTTGTACAAGGGATATAGAAAGATTGTTTCATTAATGCACCGCTGATCACCGTTCGACCATCTTTGGCTGAAAATCGCTTCTTTTATGGCTCTCTTGAATTTCGAGTGGCTTAATGTGCCACATGCCGGTTGAGTTTCGAGAAGTCGAGTGTTCCGGCCAGGGATTACGTACGATTTCGTTCGCGCATTTGAGCAGGCAGTGGCCCGGAAAACCTCTGGGACACCACCTCCGGAAACTGGCGGGCGGGATGGCATCGTTAAATGGGTATCCTGTCCCCGGTAAGCTACTGAGCGATGTCCGACCACGATTCGGAGAGGGTTAGGTCGTACGCGCCATCGCCGTTGGTATCCACGTCGAGGCGGACCGCCGACGCGCCGAGGGCCGTCAGGCGCACCCGCGTGCCGTTCGCGCCCGTCACCGTCATGCTCCCGGAACTCGGATCCGCGGAGCCCACGCCCGCGAACGGCGTCGAGGACGGGATCTGGAAATCCACGTAGCCGCCAAGCGCGGAGTCGGTGACGCGGCCCGATCCGTAGAAAGAGTATGCGCCGGTACTCGCGTCCTCCGTGGCGGACAAACTGAAGTTGCTCAGCGTGAGCGTCGGTCCGGGGCTCCTCTGGATGCTGAGCGATGCGCCGCTCAGTGAACCGGAGATGGTCACTCCGTCCTGGCTGCCACCCGAGTAGGTAAATGCGCCCTGCACGGTATCGCCCGCAGCGAGTCCGCTGATTTGCAGGTTGGAGAACGAGAAGGTTGCCGTCGCGCTCCAGACGGTCCCGGCGACCGAAGGGGTGCCCGTGAGGGTCAGGCCCGTCAATGAAAACGCGCCGCTGAAGGTCTTCCCTTCCGAGGCGAGGTAACAGTTCGAGAAGCTCGCATTGAGGGTGTCGCCGCTGCTCAGCCTTCCGTTGTTGTCGGCATCGTCGAAGCTGACGGCGACACTGCCCGGAACACCCGCCAGAGGTGGATCGCAGGACGCGCTCCGCGAGATGACACCTCCGACCAGCAGCGGCGTACCGCTGGTGTAGCCGAGCGAGGCCAGTAGCGCGAGCTGCGAACGGGCGAAACGGGCCAGATCCGGCGAGCCGCCACCGCCCACGGTGACGGTCCCGGTCAGCACTGCGGTCCCCGAGCTGCCGGACGAACTCGCCGTACTCGCGCCCTGGTAAGCGGCGCCCGAGGCCTGTGCGCTGTTCTGGGCGGTGATGGCTACCGCGGCCGCGGGCGGAGCCGTACCGCCGCCCGCGGAGTTGCAGCTCGAAAGCAAGGCTGCGACGGTAAACAGGAAAATGCCTCCAAGCCCCCATCCAACCCGACGTCGAAGATCCATGAACCGGTACATGGCACCCCCCATTCTCATTCTGTGTATGAATGTAATGCACGGTCACGCTCGTCGTGTCTCATCCCGGCGAATCGATGCCCCGACCCGCCTACGATGCCGCAACGGCGCGACTCCTTATGTATGTAGCGAAAAAGCACTCTCTATGTCACCAGTGTAGCCGCAACGAACGCGGCCCGCCACAGACCCGGCCAGCGGCCGGCCCGACCAAGTAGCCAGACCTTCCGGCGCCACCATGACGATCCACTCAGCGCCCCGCACGAGACGCTCGTATCTTGCAGCACCGACAGCGACGCGGGCGGAGAACGCCGGGTGTGACACCGCCCCTTGGGAACAATTCAGGGACAGTGTACTTTATTCAAAGCAGCTGACCAGAGCCCCTTCGCGCAATGGGCGCGCCTTTCACCACCGCCGGAAACGGGCGGGGTCTCCGGGCAAATGAGTATACTGTCCCCGCAATTGACTCGGGGGCAGCGTACTCTAGTTGAAGCCGCTGGCCCGGATCCTCCCTTCCCGTGGCAGGGACGCCATTCACCGCCGCCGGGAGGGAGGTGTGGCGTCGTGAAATTGGTATACTGTCCCCCTTTTATTGCTTCAGGCGGTAGCCGGTCTTGAACATCCACCACACCAGGGCCAGGCAGGCGGTCAGGAACAGGACCACCATCGCGAGGCTCAGCGCCACGCTCACGTCGGCGATCTCGTAGAAGCTCCAGCGAAAGCCGCTCACCAGATACAGAACGGGGTTGAACCGCGTCACGGTCTGCCAGAGCGGCGGCAGCATGTTGATGGAGTAGAAGGTGCCGCCCAGGAATACCAGCGGGGTGATGACCAGCAGCGGGATGAGCTGGAGCTTCTCGAAATTGGTCGCCCACAGCCCGATGATGAAGCCGAAGAGGCTGAACGAGAGGCAGGTCAGAATCAGGAAACCGAACATCCACACCGGATGGGCGACGTGCAGGGGCACGAAGAACCCGGCCGTCGCGAGGATGATCAACCCGATGAGAAACGACTTGGTCGCCGCCGCGCCCACATAGCCGATCAGCACCTCCACGAACGACACCGGCGCGGAGAGCAGCTCGTAGATGGCGCCGGTGAATTTCGGGAAAAAGATCCCGAAAGAGGCGTTGGCCAGGCTCTGGGTCAGGACCGCCAGCATCACCAGCCCGGGCACGATGAACGAGCCGTAGGACACCCCGCCGACGGAGGCGATGCGCGAACCGATGGCTGAGCCGAACACCACGAAATACAGCGCCGTGGATAGCACCGGCGAGGCGAAACTCTGCAGCGCGGTCTCGAAGGCGCGCCGCATCTCGTATTTGTAGATGACCCGAATCGCGTAGATGTTCACGACTTGACGCTCACCAGGTTGACGAAGATCTCCTCCAGAGAGGTCTTGATGGTATTCACGTCCTTGATCACCAGCCCGGCATCGCGGACGGCCTGCAGCAACTCGTGAATGCCGGTATGCGCCTTGTGCGGGTCGTAGGTGTAGACCAGTCGGGTGCCGTTTCCCGCAAGCTCCAGCGACCAGGCTCCCAGCGCCTCCGGGACCGCCGACAGCGGCGCTTCCAGCTCCACCACCAACTGGCGCTTGCCCAGCTTGTGCATCAACGCCTCCTTGTCGTCCACCAGCAGCAGCTTGCCCTGGTGGATGACGCCCACCCGGTCGGCGATCGCCTCGGCCTCCTCGATGTAGTGCGTCGTAAGGATGATAGTGACCCCCGAGGCGCGCAGACGCCGCACCAGCGCCCACATGTCCTTGCGCAGTTCCACATCCACACCCGCCGTCGGCTCATCCAGAAACAGCACCGTCGGCTCGTGGGCGAGGGCCTTGGCGATCAGCACGCGCCGCTTCATGCCACCCGACAAGGCCATGAGCGGGCTGTACCTCTTCTCCCAGAGCGAGAGGTCCTTCAATAGTTGTTCCAGATAAGCCGGATTTGGCTCCCGGCCGAACAACCCGCGGCTGAAACACAGGCTGTGCCACACCTTCTCGAAGGCGCCGAGGCTGAGCTCCTGGGGTACCAGTCCGATCCGGCTGCGCGTGATGCGGTAGTCCGCGACGATGTCGTGGCCGTCGACGCGCACCGTGCCGGCGCTCGCGTTGACGATGCCGCAGATGATCGAGATCAGCGTCGTCTTGCCCGCACCGTTGGGCCCGAGCAACGCGAGGATCTCGCCCCGCCGGATGTCCAGGCTCACGTCCTTCAGCGCCTGATAGCCGCTGGCGTATGTCTTGGACACATTGGAGATGGAGACGATGGTCTGCATCGCGCCACTATACTGAGAATTCGGGGACAGTGTACTTTATTCCGCGTGGCTGGCACGGCCCGTCCCTTCCAGTAGCCGAGACGACTCTCGATGCCGCCGCAAGCGGGCGGGCGGAATGGCGTCGTCAAATAGGTATACTGTCCCCGTTTACAACAGCGGGTGGTCTTTCGGCAGCTGCCTTGCGTACCACATGGCGAGTCGGTGGCGCATGGACTGCTGCGAAACCTGCTCTTCCGGCATCGGCTGGATCTTCTTGTCGTGTACCAGCAGCCGGTAGATGTACAGGATCTTGTCCGCCACCGAATCCGTGGGCTCGAAGACAGCCGCCTTGCGTTCCTCCGCGTATTTTACGCCCGCCGCGATCGCGCCCTTGACCAACTCCGCTTCGTTCTTCAGTTTCTTCATCGCTGCCTCTGCGCTGCAGACAAAAACCAACACGGTCGGAACATCGCTTGCATCATACGCCCGCGGCCCCTTAGTAACATTGTTCCGAAAAATCTTTGCTCTTATGAGGATACGCGGGTCCGACCCACGCGCTGTCGTTACACGCAGCCCGTGGGTTTGGGCAGTCCCCCGTATTTGGTGATGGGCTTCATCGGCCCGCAGTTCCACTGCTTGAACATCTCCTTTTGATCCACGCCGATGTGCTTTGCGAATTTCCGGATCGGCGGCACGACGCTGAAGTCTTCAAAATACCGGCGCGCATTGAGCACCTGCTCCCACTTGGCATCGTCGAGCTCCACTCCATCGGCATCCGCCATCGCCCGGCCGATCTCGGGCGTCCAGGCACCCATATCCACAAGATAGCCATCGCCGTCACGCTCTGGTAATTCCATAGCCGTCCCTCCGCTTTTTCAGTCGGTCGTTCGAACTCTCCGTAAACTCCGGTGCGCGACACCGGGCGGCTCTCCGGTTCGCAGAGCCCGGTTCACAGATCAACACCCTACTCCAATGGTAGCAAAACGCGGTAGAGATCCTCGACGGGAAAGGCCTCCCGGATTTGTTGGAATTGCGCGAAACCCGCCCACCCAGGCCCTTGCGCGTCAAATCGGCCTCCGTCGCCGCCCGTTTCGCGGTTACCCGCCAACCGCCCGTGCCGCGCAGACGGTCAGGCTTTGGTCGGTGCGTCCGGGTTGTCGCCCGTCAGCCGTTGCACGATGCGTTGCAGCTCCTGCTCACCGATATCCACGCGCTCGACAACCCGGCCATAGAGCATCGCGGCGGGGACATGGCGGCCTCCCCGTTCTTTCTGTAGCTGATCGATACAGTACAGGACGATGCGCTCCGTTCGCGTCAGGCCGTCGCGGACGTCGGGGATCTTGTCCAGGTCGTCGGTGTTCATCTGCGATGATCGACACGCGTTCGGGCCGCGGGGTGCTCCCGTTACAAAAGCCGCACGATCTCGTCGGCACTTTCCAGCGCCCCCTCGATGATCCCGCCATACTCCCGGGCCGCTTCCGTGCCGGCGAGCAAGAGATACCCCTCCAGCACCTGCCGGGGGGCGGAGGGCGGATAGTGCGGGTGCTCATGCGGCCCGGCCAGGTCCGCCTCGGTGGTGGTATGCGCCTCGTCGCTCCAGTCTTTGACGATGACCTTTTGGACATCCCGCGCCCGGGGGCCGAACAGCTGCTCGAGCTGCGCCAGGCCGGCCTCGACCAACGGCCCTTCGCCGGCCTGGCGGCGCTGCAGCGCACCGAGCCCGACAAACGAGGTCAGGGCGTAGCCGGGCGCGGTGCCCGGGGCGGCATAGGGCGAGCCGTCATAGACCTCGGTCAGCGGTCCGCGCCGACTGGACGCTTCGCCGGACAGCCCCTGCTCGCGCCAGAACGGCGAGTCATATAAAAACAGGAGCTTGCAGTGCCCGGCCATCCAGGTCGGCACCGCCCGCCATGCGCGCCGTATCGCCTCATCCACGTCGGGGGTAAGCACGACGGCATCCGCCAGCAGGCGCAAGGGTATGGCCGAGATCACCTTACGGGCCCTGAGCTCGACGCGCTCGCCCCCGCTTCGGGCCGTGACGGTCCGGGTGTTGGCGTCGATCGCGCACACCTCGGTATTCAGGTGAATCGACGCACCCAGGTCATCGGCCAGTACATCCACGAGGCTCTGAGCGCCGCCGACGATACGGTAGGACTCGCTGTGCGGCGACGGGCCCGGGTGTCGCTGTACACGGCCATCGGGTCCCTGCCACAGGCTGTCGCCGTCAACGGTTTGCGCAAAGACTTTGATATCGAGCTCTGCCAGCAACCGGGACAGGCGCGGCTGCAATTCAGGCCACACCCACGCCGGGCCCAGGTCGACACTGGCATGACGGTCCACACCGATCCTTTCCGAAACGATCCGTCCGCCCACCCGATCACGGGCCTCCAGCACGCTGGCCGGGTAACCCTTTTGTTTCAGAAGGCGGGCCAGGTACAGGCCGCTCAACCCGGCCCCGATGATGACAACGGGATCACGACTCAAGAAACGACACCGGGTTCAGCAAATGCCCCTGCTTGCGCCATACAAGGCAGGGCTCGGTCACCTGGATGACCTGGCTCGAGCCCGCCG
Organism: Gammaproteobacteria bacterium; assembly: GCA_027013145.1. Classification (GTDB taxonomy): domain Bacteria; phylum Pseudomonadota; class Gammaproteobacteria; order 21-64-14; family 21-64-14; genus BMS3Abin12. The sequence continues at coordinate 6,767 of JALUXX010000019.1, forward strand.
GCAGTCTCAACCAGACGCCCGCAGGATAGCTACCATGGGCATCCCGAAAGGCCCCTTCCAGAACGAAGTATTCCACGCCCCCGTCATACGCGAAGCGGCTCTCAAAATCCCGTTCCAGCCTCAATAGCTCCACCTGTTCATAGTCCGGCGAAGAATTCGGGGACAGTGTACTTTATTCAGCGAGGCTGGCCCGCCCCCCCGTCCCGTGGCAGGGACTCCTTTCGCTGCCGCCGGAAGCGGGCGGGCGGAATGGCGTCGTTAAATAGGTATACTGTCCCCGTTTTTTCCCCAGTACCTAGCCCTCCTGTAGTAGCAAAAACCGCTCATACCGCCGCTCCAGGAGCGTCTCGCTCGGCCGGTCCGTGGCACGCCGCGGCACATGCAACCGTAGTTGGTGCATTTCCTTCAGCCCGTGCAACAGCATCGGGCCGTCGGACTCCTCCAAGATGTCTCGTCGCACCTCCACCACGTAATCCGGCCGAATGCCGAGGAACTGGCGGTCGAAGGCCGCGTGGTGGAGCTTGCACAGGGCGAGGCCATTGGGGACAATCGGCTCCCCGTCCGGCTCGCCATCGGGAATGATGTGCGCGGCATCCAGCAGCTCCTCATGGCGGAGCCGGCACAGCGCGCACTGGTCGCGGTAGGCACACAGCACCCGTTCGCGAAACGCACGCTGATGCACCCGCTGGCGCACGGTCGCCGTGATGTAGGCACGCCGTATCCCGGATTCCTCGTCGCGCACCATCGGCCCGGCGGGCTCCGCGGCCAGCCCGCGCGCCGCGTACTGCACGTCATCGACCTCCACCTTGAAGGTCAGCCGCCCAGGATCATCTCCGACAATGAAGACCGGCCACACGGCCAGATACTTGCCTTCAACGACGCGATGGAAATAGATCAGCGGCACCCGCCGCCGCATCGCCTCGCGCAGCCCGACGTTGTCGCGATGGCGCGGATCCGTACCGCGATACCGGTACAGCAGAAGGTTATCGGATGAGAAACCGTCATCGTACGGCCCGCTCGGCACGGTCGTGATCGACAGCGGGATCTCCGGAAGGGCCTGCGGCTTGAATATCCCCTGCGGCCCCAGCAACGGCACGCGGACCCCGTCGAGCGTGAAGCCTTGAGCCAGCAGGTTCCGAGGAAGAACATCCCCGTGCAGACGCACCTGCGCCGATAGCCACTCGAAGGCGACGCGCCGTACCGAAAAATCATCCATCAACTGCGGCTCTCAGGCGCGGCGCCTTCAGGCCGCCCGCATGATGCACCCCTGCGCCCGCGGCTTCGGTCAAGGTAGGACCTGTAAGGCTGGTCGCAGCCGTTCGGGGGACCGGCCGAACTCCGGCAGCCGAGACGCACCAGGTTGGCCGACAATGCCGCTAGGCTACCGTGGCCAGCCCCCGACTTCTCAACGGAATCCGTGACATCGACCATCGCTATGCGACAAACCGACTCTCGTTGTGCCATTGCAGGAACTCCCGGGAGGGCCGGTCCTCGGCCGACTGCGGCAGCATCACCAGGCGTTGTCCGTGGTAGGCGTAATACTCTCGCCCGTTCTCGTACTCCTCCTTGATCCGGGCGCTGACCTCGATGCGGTAGTTCGGGGTCACGGTCACATAGCCGATATCGAAGAGCTTGTGCAGGTCGGAGCGCAGCAGCAGGCCGTTGCGCGTGAGGTTCGGCCCGTCACTCGCATAGGGCTTGATGTGCGCGGCCTCCAGCACCGGCAGGGTGCGCTCGCCGGTAATCGCGCAGCGCCGGTGGTAGGCATCGGTCACCAGAACCCGGAACGCTCCCTGACCCAGCCGGCCCTTCATCAGGTATCTCGGCGCATCCGCTCGTGCCGCGTCCTGCACCGCATCGGACGACCAGAGCCCCAGCGCTGCCGCGGCATCCTCCACTGCGGTCCACAGAGCGCGGCCCGCCTCCTGCCCGGTGTCGTAGGTCTTGCCCTGCACGATATTGCGCGCCCAATCCGACGGCACCTGAATCCACGCCTCTTCCGGGAAGAAAAACGGCTGCGCAAGGATGTTGCAGCCAACTACCGGGTCCGGTTCGATCGCGCCGCCACCCCCGCCCCGCGCGCGATACTTGCGGATGCGCGCCAGAAACTCGGCATGGCCGCCGACGCCGTTCTTCTCTCCGAACGCCGCCCAGGCGAGCGAGCACGGCAGCGGCGAGTACCGCACGAAGAACCCACCGCCGACCACATAGTTCTTGGGACTGTGCAGCTTGAACAGGAACGGCTCCCCGGGCTCAAGCGCGCGGAACTCGCGGGCGCCGCTCGGCTGCCAGAAGTTCACCTCGTCCGGGTTGCGCGCCCGGAGATAATCGAACCACCCCTCGTCGGTCACGCCGACCCAGAGCTTCATGGCCCGCCCACGCTAACGTTCACTTCGCTAACCACACTTGCCAACACTCTAACTGTTTTTTTTGAAATCGCTCAATCCCGCAGCAGGTTCTACTGGGCAAGGGGGGCAGATTGTTCAATTAAACCTGTACTCGTTAACCTTTATCGTCAATCGCACAGGGGCATCCGTTATCAGGCCTCATCAGTAATGGAAATGGATTTCCTCGGAGCGGTCGACGATCACATCCACGGTCAGGCCGCGCTCCTTGCCTTCGAAGAACCGACCGATCTCCTCTACGGCTTCGTAGGGCAGGTAGCGGACCTTACGGTCCAAACGCAACTTCTGAAAGGTCGGGCGGCGCAACTGTTCGACCAGGCGATTGCGCTTTTCCCGGGGCGCCACGATAAATAAGGGATAAAGCGTATTGGGGGCGACGAGCGTCAGGTCGGCGAAGCGCAGCAGGCCCGAATAGATGGCGGTGGAGTTCTCGATCTCGAAGGCCGCGTCGATCCGGTATTCCTCCTTCCATACCACGTCGATGTTCTCGACGTACTTGGTCTGCGTATCCAAGCCCGCTGCGAAGTCGGTCTCGAACTCGTCGAACTGATACTCTGCGCGGATGCGGCCCTGGTCACTCGCCGGCACCCAGACCCGGTTGCCTGCCTTACGGCCCAGGTTGGCCAGCGTCCATTGCATGCGCAGGTGGTCGGAAACGGGCCGGTCCATCCCCGGGCCCTCGGGTAGCGACTCCAGTGCGGGCTCAGGAACGCCGGGCTCGCCTTCGAGGTCATTACCCAAAACGTCCTTTTGCGGTATCTCATAGAACGGCTGGCCGCGCTTGGCGAGCATCAGGATCGAGTACAGATCGTCGTAGCGACGATAGAACGTCTCCAACCTTTCCTGGCTGACGCTCGTAAACCCGCGCAACTGGTACTCTTCCGAATAGCCCATGAGCCGGCAGAACTCGGGGAACGGGAGGTCGATCTCCTGGGGATTGGCAATGAAATAGATCAGGCTCCAGTCGGTCTGATCCGCGGAGCGGATCGGCGGCCACAGCTCCCTGGAGAGGTCCGGGTTGACCGTGGTCGCGGCGATTTTCCCGAGCAGTTTGATGATCGGGCCTTCGACGACCAGGATCTCGTCGCCCGGCCCCATGCCTTCGAACTTGGCGCGATTGGCGGACGAGTCCTTTGAACCCCACACAGTGATCCGACGCCCTCCGAAGATTGCGCGGAGCTTTGCCCCCAAGGCAGGCGATAGATAGCGCAGGATCCGCTCCGGCTCGACGCGGCGGCGGACGGTGTTTTCGTAGTTGACCGTCGCCTGGGCATTACCCGGCGGAATGTAGAGCAGGAAAATGTTCCTCATCGGGAACACCCGATGCGGGGCATTGGGCGGCCTACGCACGGGCGGGCGGAAAGGCGCCGACCCCAATGGTCGGTCGCCCGTGGGTGCCGCCGGCCTCCCGGGGAATGGCCGGACCCGTCGCGAGCCCACGAACGGCGCCCCGAAGCGCACGCACCCGCCCGGCCGACGCGGGGTGCGGCGCGGTGGGGGTGGGCCTTCCTGGCCCGGAGAGGTGGTGCCTGGCCGGCCGGGTGGTCCGGGGGGCGGTCGGCGGTGTCCCTGGCTGGGGATTGTGGTTCTGCCGCCATCGATGTCCTGCTGCCCGCTTCCGTCGGCATCGTACCACCCGAGGGAGGGTGTGGGTATCCCCGGGATTCGGTGGAATCGGCGAAAAATCGGTGGGTTGGGGGACGGAGCGGCAATAGCTCCAGGAATTTTATTGTTAACTATAAAGTTCTATAGCTATGTAATTTTACGGCACGTATCCTCTAGCGGATGCAAGCGGCTCCCGTCAGGGCTCGGCGACGGCGGGATTCCCGGGGTCGTGGGGGTGGGTGCCACCCGCCCCCCTGGAGCGTTCGTCCCGGGCGGCTATACGCCCCGCTGGGCCGTCAGGACGGCGGACGGGAAGGTGTTCTGGCTGATCTCCTCCTGATGCAGCACGCGGAAACCCGCCTGCTCGAGGTAGGACTCCAAGCGGATGGGGCGGCAGCTCGTCAGCAGCGTGGGGAAGTGACGCGCGAGCCAGTACCAGAAGCGATGCACGCGACGGGTGCCGTAGGAGAAGTAGGCGAGCGCGAGCGTGCCGCCGGGCTTCAAGACGCGCGCGAACTCCGCCAGCAGGCGCGGGTAGTCCTCCGCCGGTAGCAGGTCCAGCATGAAGGTGTTGACGAGGATATCGAAGGTGGCGGCCTCGAACGGGAGCGCGTAGGCGCTGGCTTCCTGCAGCCGGTAGGAGGCGGGCGGCGCGCGGCGCGCCAGCCGGCGGCGGGCGCGGGCCAGCATGTCCGCGGAGAGATCGATGCCTTCGTTGCGCCCGGTGGGGTTGCGTGCGACCAGGCGGGCGAAGAGCCGGCCGGTGCCGACGGCCACCTCCAGGAGCCGCATCCCGTCGTGGACGTCGGCGAGCTGCAACAGCCGCTGCAGCGCGCGATCCTCGGTCCAGCGGCCCCAGAGGTCGTAGAACCAGGCGACGCGGGCGTACTCGCGCTGCACGGTCGCCGGGGAGTAGCTGCGCGGAAGGATCGGTTCGCCGGTCATCGCTGCGTTCTCGGCCGGGGGGCGCCGGGCGGAGGAAGTACCCAGGGTGCCAGTATGCCGCGCGCGATGCCAGGAGCCCAGCAGCGGACCGGGCGCGCATGCCGGCGGCGACACCCGTCGGTGGCCACGGGCCGGTCGACCCCCGGGGGAGGCACCGGACAGGGGAACCTCTGCGCAGGCCCCGGGATGCGGTCGCGCCCGGCGGCACGCGCGGGCGACGTTGCCTCCGGCGCCGGGGCGCGGAGGCCCCGCGCCGTGGCATCGCGGGCCGCGGGCGCGCGTATACAGGCTTTCGCCCGGCGTGCCGATAGTCATTGGTGAACCCACTCGGCACGGGCCCCTAGACGCATGGCGATGGATGAAGTCCTGGCATCGGCTTACGAGGTCCTGCACGACTCCGTCCTGACCCATGACGGCATCCCGGTCGGCACGGCGGCGGCGCTGGACGAGGGCGCGGCGGCCGCGAATTACCACGAGTGCTTCGTGCGCGACTTCGTGCCGAGCGCGTTCGTCTTCCTCATGGACGGGAAGACGGAGATCGTGCGCAACTTCCTGGAGCTCGTCGTCGAGCTCTGCGGCCAGCAGGGGGTCATGGCCGGGCACCGGCGCGCGCCGGGGCTGATGCCCGCCAGCTTCCGCGTGCGGCCGGACGGGGACGGGGTCAGCGCGGACTTCGGCGACCTCGCCATCGGGCGCGTGGCGCCGGTGGACTCGGCGATGTGGTGGATGCTGCTGCTGCGCATCTACGTGCTGACGACCGGGGACGTGGAGTTCGCGCGCCGGCCCCAGTGCCAGGAGGCGATGCGCGCGGCGCTGGAACTCTACCTGCAGGAGAGCTTCGAGACCTCGCCGGCGATGCTGGTGCCGGACGGCTCGTTCATGATCGACCGCCGCATGGAGGTCTACGGCCACCCGCTGGAGATCCAGTCGCTGTTCTTCGGCATGCTGCAGACCGCGCGCGAGCTGCTGCTGCCCGCGGTGGGCGGCGAGGAACTGCTGGCCAACGTCAAGCGCCGCCTGCAGACGCTGCGCTCCTACGTGCGCATGTACTACTGGCTGGACCAGTACCGGCTCAACGAGATCCACCGCTTCCGCTCGGAGGAGCTGGGGGCCGATGCGGTGAACCTGCTCAACATCTACCCCGAATCGATCCCCGAGTGGATCGACGGCTGGCTCCCGGAGGACGCCGGCTACTTCGTCGGCAACCTGGGGCCGGGGCGGATGGACTTTCGCTTCTTCGCGTTCGGAAACCTGCTGGCGATCCTCTTCGGTCTGGCGACGGAGGAGCAGTCACAGCAGATCATGGCGCTGTACGAACAGCGCTGGGACGATCTGGTCGGCGCCACGCCGGTCATCATCACCTACCCCGCCGTGCGCGGCGAACACTGGGCACACGTCACCGGCAGCGACCCGAAGAACGCGCCGTGGTCCTACCACAACGGCGGCCACTGGCCGTGCCTGTTGTGGGCCTTTGCGGGCGCTGCCATCCGCACCGGGCGCCACGATCTCGCGCGCCGCGCCGTGGAGCGCTCGGCGCAGAAGCTGGCCCGCGACCGCTGGCCGGAGTACTACGACGGGCGCCACGGCTCGCTCGTCGGGCGCCGCGCGAACCTGCGCCAGACCTGGTCGGCCGCGGCCCTGATCGTGGCCCACCGCCTGCTCGAAGACCCGGAGAGCCTGCCCGTTTTCGAGTCGATGAACTTCTGAATGAATGGCAGTGGAGGGACGCCGTTGGCGGTCGACGTCAATCAACTCGAATTGCCCAAGGCCTCGCCGAGCGCGGCGCGGGCGCTGGAGATCGTCACCGGTCCCGAACCCGACCTGCGGGCGCTGGCGCAGGCCGTGATGCAGGATCCGATCCTCGCCTCCACGCTGTTGCGCTACGCCAACTCACCGCTCTACCGGCGCGCGCGCGAGATCGGCAACGTCCCCACGGCCCTGCGCGTGCTGGGGCTCAAGAGCGTGCACAGCGCCATCGTCAGCGCGACCATGCGCGCGCTGCTGCCCGGCGACGACACCGTCAGCCGCGATATCCTGGAGCACCTCACGCAGACCGCCGTGCTCTGCCGGCTGATCGCCCGCCGCTGCTGTGCCGAGGCGGCCGACGACCTCGAGTTCCTGGGACTGATCCACGACGTCGGCATGCTCGTGCTCGCGGCCAACTTCCGCGAACCCTACGCGCGGGTCCTCGCCGACGCCGTCGGGCGCGGCGTACCGGTCGACCGGCTGGAGACCGAGGCCTTCGGCCTCAGCCACGATCCCGTCGGTGCGCGCGTCGCGCGCGAGTTCCGCCTGCCCGCCCACCACGTCGAGATCGTCGCCACCTTCCACGGCCGCGCGGCGCTCGCCGCCGCGGACGAGGCAGGCGCGCGCGACGTCGCCGTCCTCGCCCTCGCCCACCGCCTGCTCGAGGGCGCCGCTGAACCCGTCCCCATGCCGCCCGAGACCCTGCCCGAATCGGCCGCGGACCTGCAACGCCTGCTCGGCCTCACGGCGGAGGACGTCGACGCGATCCGCGAGGAGCGCCGCGCACAGGGACCGTTCACTCATTTCCCGCGCGATTCATCCCCACCGTAGAGCACCCACCGGGGACAGTTTACCAATTTCTCCGCGCGCCCCTCTTCGGCGTGAGGCGGGCGCCGCCGACGGGCGTGCTTGTCCGCGCACACCGCACGCGGGCGCCGCGCAGCGGCGCAACGGGTAATAGGTATACTGTCCCCGAATTTAGAAGCGGATCGCCTCGCCGGTTTCGAGCAGGCTTTTGAGGCTGCTGATCACCGCCGTCCAGCCGTTGTTGACGCCGCGAAAGGCGTTGGGGTCGGCCTCGAGGTCCTCGGGCAGGAGGTCTTCGTGGATCACCCGCAGCCGCACCTGCGGTCCGACCGGCGTGAGTTCGAAGGTGACGCGCGAGGGACCGCGGCGCTTGGCCGCAACGGCGGGATCGTCCTTCGTGCTCCAGGTGTAGGCGAGCTTGCGACCCGGTTCCCACGCCAGGACCTCGCCGGTGAGATCACCGCACGTCGTCTCGCCCGCGGGGGCGAGGATGCGGATGCGCCCGCCCTTCCTCGGTTCTACCTCGATGCGGTAACCGAACCAATATTGCTCGCTGAACTCGCCCTGAGTCAGCGCCTCCCAAAGCTTTTCGGGCGTGGTGCGGATGTAGGTCGCATAGACGAAGGTCGGCTTTTCCATGATGGTCATCCTTTGCTGTGGGTCTCGAGACCCTTTTTCAGCTCACTCATGGCCTGCAGGCGACGCCGCTCGTATTTGCCGATCCAGCGCTCGTAGATCTCGTGCAGCGGCATCGGATTGAGGTAATGAAGCTTTTCGCGGCCACGGCGGACCGCGACGACCAGATCCGCAGCCTCCAGCAACGCCAGGTGTTTCGCGACCGCTTGGCGCGTCATGTCGAGGTGTGCCGACAACTGCGTCAGCGTCTGGCCGTTGTCCCGATACAGCTCGTCGAGCAACGTGCGGCGGCTCACGTCCGCCAGGGCCTTGAAAACCGCTTCCATACGGACCGTATTTTATGCAACCTTTTGGTTGCGTGTCAAACAGCCGCGGCACGGTGGCGGGCGTCTCCGCGAGATCAGGCGGCGTCGGCGGGGCGAGCCCCGCCCTACAGGTGCCCGGCGCGGCATCGTCGGGGGTAGCGCCGGGCTTGCCCGGCCGACGGCGTGCGTCGAAGCAACGTCGTCCGGATCAGGCGCCGTCGGCGGGGCGAGCCCCGCCCTCCGGGCCGGCGGCGTTGATCGGACCGGTCTCAAGCCGGCGGGGAACGGGTAATAGGTATACTGTCCCCGAATAGGAGGGCGGCGGCGGCGCCGAGGGCAGCGAGGAGGACGGCGGGGAGGTTGCCCCAGCGCACGTAGGGGGTGGCGCCCTCCATGAAGCGCACCGTGCCGGTGAGGACGGTGGCGCGGAACTGGGGGGCGCGCTCGAGGACGGCGCCGTCGGGGGCGACGATGGCGGTGATGCCGTCGTTCGTGTCGCTGAGGAGGTAACGCCCGGTCTCGCGCGCGCGCATGCGCGCGATCTGGAGTTGCTGGTGCGGTGCCAGGGAGTCCCCGAACCAGGCGTCGTCGCTCACGTTGACGAGGAGCTGCGCCTGCGGGAGGTAGCGGATGATCTCGCCCGGGAATGCGTCCTCATAGCAGATCGAGGTCTGGATCGGGTGTCCGGCGACCGTTAGCGGCCGTTGGTAGGCGGCGCCGGCGCTGAACTCGGACCAGGGGATGTCGAGGAAGCGCAGCAGGTTGTCCAGGTAGCGGTGCAGCGGGACATATTCGCCGAACGGCACGAGGTGGTGCTTGAAGTAGAACGCCGGGGGGCCGGCGGCGCCGAGGCGCACGACGGCGTTGTAGTAACGCGCACCCTTGGGGCCGAGGACCGGCACGCCGATCAGCAGGGTGCTGCCGTGGCGCCGGGCCTGCGCGGCGAGCGGGTCGAGGAAGGCGTCGCGCACCTGGTGGTAGAAGGCCGGTACCGCGGTCTCCGGCCAGACGATGAGGCGGCTGTCCCAGTGGCGTTCGGTCAACGCCGCGTAGCGCTCGAGGACGTCGGCGAGGTACTCGGGGCGCCACTTCACGTCCTGGGATACGTTGCCCTGCACGAGCGCTATGGGTAGCGGCGCCCCGGTCGGGTGCGTCCAGTGCACGGTACCCAACCCCCACGCGATCACCCAAAGCAGCGCGGCGAGTGCCGCCGGGACGAGACGCGCGCGCCCGCGCCCGGCGAAGGCGGCGGCACCGAGACCGGCAGTGAACGCGGCGGCGGCGCCCACACCATAGACCCCGAGCACCGGCGCGAGACCGCCGAGGGGGGCCCCGAGCTGGCTGTAGCCGACCGAGAGCCACGGGAAGCCGGTGAGGAACCAGTCGCGCGACCACTCGATGAGCGTCCACCAGGCGGGAAAGCCCACTGCGACGCCGAGGGGGCCGGCGCCGAAGCGCCGTGCAAGCCCGCCCGCGAGCGCCGGAAACAACGCGAGCAGCAGCACGAACAGCGCCGTGAGCAGCGCCGCGAGCCCGGTCGAGGCGTTGCCGTAGCGGTGGATACTGATGAACACCCAGGAGACGCCGACGCCGAACAGGCCCACGCCGAAGAGCCAGCCGCGCAGGAAGGCGCGGCCCGGCCCCACATCGCGCCACAAGAGGAACAGCGCGCCGAGCGCAAGCAGTGCGAGCGGATAGAGGTCGAACGGCGCGAAGGCGAGCGGCAGGATCGCGCCGGCCCCGAGCGCCAGCAGGTCCCCGCGCCGCGAACCGGCGCGCGCGCGCGCCTCAGCCATCCACGCCGGGCGCGGACGCAGGCGCGGGCACCGGGGTGACGTGCAGCAGGTGTACGCGGCGGTTGTCGGCGCGCAGCACCTGGAAGCGGTAGTCGCCCAGGGTGACGGACTCGCCGCGCCGCGGCAGGTAGCCGAAGGCGTTCGTCACCAGGCCGCCGATGGTGTCGAATTCCTCGTCGCTGAACGCGGTACCGAAGGCCTCGTTGAAGTCCTCGATCGGCGTGAGTGCCTTGACCGTGTAGGAGGAGTCGCTGTGCTTGAGGATGAGGCTGCCGTCTTCGATGTCGTGCTCGTCACCGATATCGCCGACGATCTGTTCGATGACGTCCTCGATGGTCACCAGCCCGGCGACGCCCCCGTACTCGTCGACGACGATCGCCATGTGGTTGCGGCTGGAGCGAAAGTCCTTGAGGAGCATATTGAGGCGTTTGCTCTCGGGGATAAACGCCGCCGGGCGCAGGTTGTCGCGCAGACTGAAGGGCGCGGTGCCGTCGCCGGCGAAGTGGCGCAGCATGTCCTTGGCCAGCAGGATGCCGACGACCTCGTCGCGGTTCTCCCCCACCACCGGGAAGCGCGAGTGGCCGGAGTCGATGATCCGCGGCAGGATCTCCTCCGGGGCCTCGTCGCGTTCGACCACCACCATCTGCGCGCGTGGGATCATGATGTCTCGCACCTGCATCTCCGAGACCTGGAGTACGCCCTCGATCATGCCGAGGGCGTCGGCGTCGAGCAGGTTGCGGCGCTGCGCGGCGCGCAGCAGCTCGATGAGGTGCTCGCGATCGTGCGGCGCCTGCAGCAGGCGCCGGCTCAGCCGGTCGAACCAGGACCCCCGCGGCGGCGGCTCGCCAGGTCGGTCATCTCCCATCGCAATCGCCCCCCCGGTACGGATCGGGATAGCCGAGTGCGCCCAGTATCTTTGCCTCCAGCCCCTCCATTACCCGTGCCTCCCCTTCCCCATTGTGATCGTAGCCCAGCAGATGCAACACCCCGTGCACGGTCAGGTGCGCCCAGTGCGCCCGCACCGGCTTGCCCTGTTCGCGCGCCTCGCGGCGAACGCACGGCGCGCAGATCACCACGTCGCCGAGCGTATCGCGCGCCTGCGGCAGCGGCGCGGCGAACGGAAACGACAGCACGTTGGTCGCCCCGGACTTGCCGCGGTAGCGCCGGTTGAGGCGCGCCATCTCCGCGCCGCCGACGACGCGCACCACCAGCGCGGCGGGGCGGCGGCGCCGGGCGAGCGCCGCCTGCGCCCAGCGCCGGAACGAGACCGGCGCCGGTACGCCGCGTCGCGCGACCGCGTACTGCACCGCCACCTGCGCGTTCATTCCTTGGTGCGCCCCTTGGGCGGGTCCCGGCGGGCTTCGAAGCCCTCGTAGGCGGAGACGATGCGCTGCACCAGCGGGTGGCGGACGACGTCGTTCGCGGTGAAAAAGACGAAACGGATGCCCTCGACGTCCTTGAGCACGTCGACGACGTGACGCAGGCCGGAGACCTGACGCGCCGGCAGGTCGACCTGGGTGACATCGCCGGTCACCACTGCGGTCGAGCCGAAGCCGATGCGCGTGAGGAACATCTTCATCTGCTCGATGGTGGTATTCTGCGCCTCGTCGAGGATGATGAACGAATCGTTGAGGGTGCGCCCGCGCATGAACGCAAGCGGCGCGACCTCGATGACGTTGCGCTCGATGAGCTTGGCCACCCGCTCGAATCCGAGCATCTCGTAGAGCGCGTCGTAGAGCGGTCGCAGGTAGGGGTCGACCTTCTGCACCATGTCGCCCGGCAGAAATCCGAGGCGCTCGCCGGCTTCCACCGCCGGGCGCACGAGGACCAGGCGGCGCACCTGCTCGCGTTCCAGCGCCTCGACGGCGCAGGCCACTGCGAGGTAGGTCTTGCCGGTGCCGGCGGGTCCGACACCGAAGCTGATGTCGTGTGTGAGGATGCTGCGCAGGTAGCGCTGCTGGTTGGCGCCGCGCGCGCGCACCAACCCGCGGCGCGTGCGGATGACGGTCTCCTCCTGCGCGGGCTCCCGCGCCCCCGCCTCCTCCCCGGCGCCCTCCTGGAGGTACAACTGCACGCTGGCCGGCGTGAGCGCCTCGCGGCCGGCGGCCGCGTACAGGCCCTTGAGGACCTCGCCCGCGCGGCGCACGGAGTCGGCGTCGCCGATGAGGCGGAAGCGGTTGCCGCGCCCGTTGATCTCCACCCCGAGGCGGCGTTCGACCTGACGCAGGTGCTCGTCGAATTGTCCGCACAGGTTCGCGAGCCGGCGGTTGTCCGCGGGCTCCAGGGCGAGATCGACGGATTCGGGGTGTCGGCTCAAGGCGGAGGGCGTCGCGCGCTCAGCGTCCGGCGGCGGCGCGCGCCGGGGCGTCGATCCACTCGCCGCGCAGCGAGTTGGGCTTGGCCGCGGTGATGCGCACGTCGACGAAGGCGCCGATCAGGTCCCGCGGGCCGGGGAAGTTGACGACGCGGTGGTTGCCGGTGCGCCCGGCCAGCTCGCCCGGGTCGCGCCGCGCCGGGCGCTCGACGAGGACGCGCTGCACACTGCCGACCATCGCGGCGCTCACCGCGGCGGCATCGGCCTCCAGCCGCGCCTGCAGCCGCGCGAGGCGGCGCTTCTTCACTTCCGGCGGGACCGCGTCCGGCAGTTCCGCGGCGGGCGTACCCGGCCGCGGGCTGTAGACGAAGCTGAAGGACTGGTCGAAGCCCACCGCCTCGACCAGTTCCATCGTCGCCTCGAAGTCGGCCTCGGTCTCGCCGGGGAAGCCGACGATGAAATCCGAGGTGATGGAGATATCGGGCCGCGCGGCGCGCACGCGCGCGACGATGTCGCGATAGTGGGCGGCGGTGTGGCGGCGCTTCATACGATCGAGGATGCGGTCCGATCCGCTCTGCACCGGCAGGTGCAGGTGCGGCGCCAACTGCGGGATGCGCGCGTGCGCCTCGATCAGCGCGTCGGTCATCTCCAGCGGGTGCGAGGTGGTGTAGCGGATGCGGCCGATGCCGGGTACCGCCGCGACGTAGTCGATCAGCGTCGCGAGGTCGGCATGCCCGCCGCCGTGCAGCGGCCCGCGATAGGCGTTCACGTTCTGGCCCAGCAGCGTGATCTCCTTCACTCCCTGTTCGGCGAGACCCACCACCTCGGCGATGACGTCGTCGAACGGCCGGCTGACCTCCTCGCCCCGCGTGTAGGGTACCACGCAAAAACTGCAATACTTACTGCACCCCTCCATGACGGTGACGAAGGCCGTCGGGCCCTCGGCGCGCGGTTCGGGCAGGGCGTCGAACTTCTCGATTTCGGGGAACGAGACGTCGACGACGGGCGCGCCGACGGCGCCCCAGACCGAGGCGAGCATCTGCGGAAGGCGGTGCAGGGTCTGCGGGCCGAAGACGAGATCGACGAAAGGAGCGCGCCGGCGCAGGGCCTCGCCCTCCTGACTGGCGACGCAGCCGCCCACGCCGATGACCAACCCCGGGCGCGCGTCCTTCCATTCGCGCCACTGCCCGAGCTGCGAGAACACCTTCTCCTGGGCCTTCTCCCGGATCGAGCAGGTGTTGAGCAACAGGACGTCGGCCTGCTCGGGAACGGCGGTGAGTTCCAGACCGTGCGACTCCTCCAGGAGCTCCGCCATCCGGGCGGAGTCGTATTCGTTCATCTGGCAGCCGAAGGTCCGGATGTACAGCTTGCGTGCCATGCTAATCTATTGAAGAAAAGGAGCTTTTTAACATACTACGAAAGGCGGCGGATTTCCAGGGGCGGGCGCTGCCCGCATTCCGCCCGTAGGGCTGGGCTTGCCCGGCCGATACCGTCGATCGGTCCGACGCCGCCCGGATCGGGCGCCGTCGGCGGGGCGAGCCCCGCCCTACACCGACCCAACACCGCGTGCCACCCCTCGGGCCCCGCCCGCGTGCCGCCCCTCGGGCGCCGCCCGCATTCCGCCCGTAGGGCCGGGCTTGCCCGGCCGATACCGTCGATCGGTCCGACGCCGCCCGGATCGGGCGCCGTCGGCGGGGCGAGCCCCGCCCTACACCGACCCAACACCGCGTGCCACCCCTCGGGCCCCGCCCGCGTGCCGCCCCTCGGGCGCCGCCCGCATTCCGCCCGTAGGGCCGGGCTTGCCCGGCCGATACCGTCGATCGGTCCGACGCCGCCCGGATCGGGTGCCGTCGGCGGGGCGAGCCCCGCCCTACACCGACCCAAAACCGCGTGCCGCCCCTCGGGCCCCGCCCTACGACGACCCGATACCGTGGCCCATCTCCTCCAGGCAGCGGGCGAGGGCGTCCTCCCAGGGTGGCAGGCGCAGGCCGAAGCGCTCGGCGAGGCGCTCGCCGGAGAGGACGGAACAGGGGGGGCGGCGGGCCGGGGTGGGCCACTGGTCGGTGGTGATCGCCTCGACGCGCGGCGGGTCGGGGAGCCGCGCGAAGATGGCGCGCGCGAAGCCGCACCAAGTGGTCTCGCCGGCGCAGGTGACGTGGTAGACGCCCGTATGCGCGCCGACCGCCTCGGCCGGGCTGCGGACGGGCGCGCCGGCGCGGGCGAGCATGAGGGCGGTGGCCTCGGCGACCATGCGCGCCCAGGTGGGGGCGCCGCGCTGGTCGTCGACCACCCGGAGGACCTCGCGCTCGGCCCCCAGGCGCAGCATGGTGCGCAGGAAGTTGGCCCCGCGCGCGCCGTAGATCCAGCTCGTGCGCAGGACCCACCAGGCGCCGCCGGCGGCCTCTACGGCCCGCTCGCCGGCGAGCTTGGTGCGCCCGTAGGCGCCCAGGGGCGCGGTGGCGTCGTCCTCGCGGTAGGGCCGCCCTGCGTCCCCGTCGAAGACGTAGTCGGTCGAGTAGTGCACGATCGCCGCACCGAGACGGGCGGCCTCCTCGGCGAGGATCCCGGGGGCCTCGGCGTTGACCGCCCGCGCCGTGTCCTCCTCGGACTCGGCGCGGTCGACCGCGGTGTAGGCGGCGGCGTTGACGATGAGCTGCGGGCGCAGGGTACGCACCGCCGCGCGCAACGCGTCGGGATCGGCGAGGTCGGCGGCGAGCGGGCGCGTGGCGCGCCCGAGCGCGTGCACGGTGCCGAGCGGCGCCAGCGTGCGGCGCAACTCCCAGCCGATCTGTCCGCCGGGCCCGGTCAGCAGGATGTCCACGACGCCCCCCTCACCCGCCCGCCGGCGGCCCGGGATACGGCGGCAGGCGCGCGGCCGGCCACTCGGCGAGGCGCGCGGCGGCCGCGTCCTTGGCCGAAAGCTGCGGCGCGCGCACCGGCCACGGGATGTCGAGGTCCGGATCGTCCCAGCGCACCGAGCCCTCGGCCTCGGGGGCGTAGAAGTCGGTGCACTTGTAAGCGAACAGGGCGTACTCGCTCACCACGCAGAAGCCGTGGGCGAAGCCGGGCGGCACGTAGAATTGGCGGCGGTTCTCCGCCGACAGGCTCACCGCGGCCCAGCGCCCGAAGTCGGGCGAGCCCGGGCGGATGTCGACGGCGACGTCGTAGACCTCGCCTTCGAGCACCGAGACGAGTTTTCCCTGGGGGTGCGGATACTGGAAGTGCAGGCCGCGCAGCACCCCGCGTGCCGAGCGCGAGAGGTTGTCCTGCACGAAATCCACGTCGATGCCGGCGGCGGCGTAACGGCGGCGGTTCCACGACTCCAGGAAGAAGCCGCGTGCGTCACCGAAGACCTGCGGCTCGATGACGAGCACGCCCGGCAGCGCGGTGGCCGTGACCTTCACGCCGGCGTGTCCCGCTCCAGGAGGTTGAGCAGGTACTGCCCGTAGCCGTTGTGGCGCAGCGGCTCGGCGAGCGCCGCGACCTGGCCGGCGTCGATCCAGCCGCGGTGGTAGGCGATCTCCTCCGGACAGCAGACCTTCAGGCCCTGGCGCTTCTCCAGGGTCTCGATGAAGTTGGAGGCCTCGAGCAGCGACTCGTGGGTCCCCGTGTCGAGCCAGGCGATACCGCGCGAGAAGCGTTCCACGACGAGATCGCCGCGCTCGAGGTAGCGGTTGTTGACGTCGGTGATCTCGAGTTCGCCGCGCGCCGAGGGCTGGAGGTCCGCGGCGATATCGAGCACGTCGTTGTCGTAGAAGTACAGGCCGGTGACGGCGTAGTGCGAGCGCGGGCGCTGCGGCTTCTCGACCAGGCGCACCACGCGCCCCTCGGCGTCGAACTCGGCGACGCCGTAGCGCTCCGGATCCCGCACCCAGTAGCCGAACACCGTGGCGCCGCGCGTACGCGCCGCGGCGCGCTCGAGGATCGCGCCGAGGCCGTGGCCGTAGAAGATGTTGTCGCCGAGGATGAGGGCGCATCGCCCCGAGCCCACGAAGTCGCGCCCGATCCGGAATGCCTCGGCCAGGCCGCGCGGCTCGGGCTGCACGGCGTAGTCGAGGCGAATGCCCCACTGGGCGCCGTCGCCCAGGAGCCGGCGGAACAGCGCCTGCTCGTGCGGCGTGGTGATGAGGAGGATCTCCCGCACCCCCGCCTCCATCAGCGTGGAGAGCGGATGGTAGATCATCGGCTTGTCGTAGACGGGGAGGAGCTGCTTGCTGATGACCTGGGTGATCGGATACAGGCGCGTGCCCGCCCCGCCGGCGAGGATGATGCCTTTGAGGTTCTCCGCACCGCCTGCGCCCATGCCGTCCCCCGTTCAGCCGCGCCGCGCGCGCGCGCCGTCCCCGAGCCCCAGGCGCTCGCCGCGGTAACTGCCGTCGAGCACGCGCGCGCACCAGTCGGCGTGGTCGCGGTACCACCGTACGGTCTTGCGCAGCCCGCTCTCGAAGTCCTCCTGCGGTGTCCAGCCGAGTTCGGCGCGGATGCGCCCGGCGTCGATGGCGTAGCGGCGGTCGTGGCCGGGGCGGTCGGCGACGAAGCGGACGAGCCGCTCGTGCGGGCGATGCGGGGAGTCCGGGAACTCCTCGTCGAGCAGCGCGCACAGGGTGCGCACCACTTCGAGGTTGGTGCGCTCGCAGTCGCCGCCGATATTGTAGACGCGCCCCGGCCGGCCCGCCTCGAGCACGCGCTCGAGGGCGCGGCAGTGATCGAGCACGAACAGCCAGTCGCGCACGTTGCCCCCGTCGCCGTAGACGGGCAGCTCGCGCCCGGCGAGTGCGTTCTGGATCATCAGCGGGATCAGCTTCTCGGGAAACTGGTAGGGGCCGTAGTTGTTGGAGCAGTTGGTGGTCAGCGTCGGCAGCCCGTAGGTGTGATGGAAGGCGCGCACCAGGTGGTCGGAGGCGGCCTTCGAGGCCGAATAGGGCGAGTTCGGCGCGTAGGGGGAGTCCTCGGTGAACCGCCCCTCGGCGCCGAGCGAGCCGTAGACCTCGTCGGTGGACACATGCAGGAAGCGGAAGTCGCGGCTCGCGGCCCCGTCCAGGGTGCGCCAGTACTCCAGCGCCGCCTCCAGCAGCGCAAGGGTGCCGACCACGTTGGTCTGCACGAAGGCCGCCGGCCCGTCGATGGAGCGGTCGACGTGGCTCTCGGCGGCGAAGTTGAGGATCGCGTCCGGGCGGTGACGGGCGAGCAGCTCCGCGACCAGGGCGCGGTCGCCGATGTCCCCGTGGACGAACACGTGGTCGGGGTGGTCGCGCACCCCGGCGAGGGTCTCGGGGTTGCCGGCGTAGGTCAGGGCGTCGAGGTTGACCACGCGCACGCCGCCGCGCGCGAGCGTGTGCAACACGAAGTTACCGCCGATGAAGCCGGCGCCGCCGGTGATCAACAGGGTCTTCATTAGCAGGTCCGGAACGCAAGCGTTCTCCGGGCCGGGGCGCGACGACTCAGAACGGGATGTCGTCGTCGAACTCGCCCGCCGGTGCCGGCGCGGCCGCGCGCTCCCCACCGCCCCCGGCGGATTCCGCCGCCGGGGCTCCGCCACCGCCGCCGCGCCCGCCGAGCATCTGCATGTCGCTTACGACGATCTCGGTGGTGTAACGGTCGCGCCCCTCCTTGTCCTGCCACTTGCGCGTGCGCAGGCTGCCTTCGACGTAGACCTGGGAGCCCTTTTTCAGATATTCGCCGGCGATCTCCGCCAGACGCCCGAAGAACACCACATTGTGCCACTCCGTGCGCTCCTGGCGCTCCCCACTCTGCTTGTCCTTCCAGGACTCACTGGTGGCCACGGTCACGTTGACCACGGCCGACCCGCTCGGCAGATAGCGGAGCTCCGGGTCGCGCCCGAGATTCCCCACCAGAATGACCTTGTTTACGCCGCGCGCCATAGCCCCCTCCGGTCTCGATCGACTGTCCGTGTCCGGCGGCCCGCCGCGCGGGCCGCGCCTGCGGGGTCGTCCCTGCGCCCCGTGCGTCCGAGTCTACGCCTGCGCCGCGGAAAATTCACGCAGCGCGGCCTCGTCGACGGTCTCGCCGTCCACCTTGAGGTAGGCCACCCCCTCGTCGGCGACCACGACCACCTCGGCCACGCCCCGCACCGCGCCCAGGCGCTCGGCGAGCCGACGCGCCCCGGCCGCGTCGATCCGCCCCACATTCAACAGGTAGCTGTTGAGGTAGCGAGGCTGGCGCATCGTCAGGGCGACCAGGAGCCAGACCCCCAGGGCCGCGGCGGTAAAGCCGAACACGCCCTCCAGGCCGTGGTGGCCCAGGAACCAGCCGCCTCCCGTCCCGCCGATGAAAATGCCGAGGAACTGGGAGCTGGAGTAGACGCCCATGGCGGTGCCCTTGGCGTCGGGCGGCGCGACCTTGGAGATGAGCGAGGGCAGGGTCGCCTCCATGAGCGTGAAGGCCGTGAAGAAGACGATCAGGGCGGCGGTCACCGCGATCAGGCTGGCGTGCCACTCCATCAGGAGCAGCTCGGCGACGCCGAGGGCGGTGATGGCGCCGATGAACACACCCTTCATGTGGTGGCGCTTCTCGGCCAGGATGATGAACGGCACCATCGCCACCACGGAGACCAGGAGCACCGGCAGATACAGATACCACTGGTGGTGCACGTCGAGGTGGGCGGCGTCGCGCAGCGCCAGCGGCAGGGCTACGAAACTCGCCGTCAGGACCACGTGCAGCGTGAGGATCCCGTAGTCGAGCCGCAGGAGCTGACCGTCGCTGAGGACGCGCTTGAACAGCGCCGGCACCGCCTCGGTATCGCGGTGCAGGCGGACATGGAGCGGTCGCGGGACACTGAAGACCAGCACGCCGATGCCGCCGAGCGCCAGCACGGCGGTCAACCAGAAGATGCCCGGCACGCCGATCCAGGTGTTGAGGATCGGCCCGAGGACCACCGCCAGTGCGAACGAGAAGCCGATGGTCATGCCGATCACGGCCATGGCCTTGGTGCGATGCTCCTCGCGGGTGAGGTCGGCGGCCAGGGCCAGGATGGTGGATCCCACCGCGCCCGCGCCCTGGAGGATCCGCCCGAGGATCACGCCCTGGATCGAGTGCGAGAGCGCCGCCACCACGCTGCCCGCAGCGAAGACGAGCAGACCCGCGGCGATCACCGGCTTGCGCCCGAGGCGGTCGGAGACCATCCCGAAAGGGATCTGGAGAATTGCCTGGGTGAGTCCGTAGGCGCCCAGCGCGAGGCCGATGGTGGTGGGCGTGGCGTTGCGCAGGTGCTCGGCGTAGACCGAGAACACCGGGTAGATCATGAACAGGCCGAGCATCCGCAGCGAGAAGATCCCGGCGAGGGAAAACGCCGCACGGCTCTCGGCCGCCGTCATCCGCTGTGCGGGCGCGGCTGCGCGCTCTTCCACGGTAGTCGCCTCTTTTGCGTCGAATTCAAGGGGGCCGGTATAATAGCAGGTTACTCTGTACGCGGAAAATCGGCATGAAGGCGATCCGGATCCGTGGGGCGCGCACCCACAACCTGCAGGCGGTCGACCTCGACCTGCCGCGCGATCGCCTGATCGTGATCACCGGCCTGTCCGGCTCGGGGAAGTCCTCGCTGGCCTTCGACACCATCTACGCCGAGGGCCAGCGCCGCTACGTCGAGTCCTTGTCGACGTATGCACGACAATTCCTCTCGATCATGGAGAAGCCCGACGTCGACCACATCGAGGGTCTCTCGCCGGCGATCTCCATCGAGCAGAAATCGACCTCGCACAACCCGCGTTCCACCGTGGGGACGATCACCGAGATCCACGACTACCTGCGCCTGCTCTACGCCCGCGCCGGCACCCCGCGCTGTCCGGAGCACGGCACGGCGCTCGAGGCCCAGACCGTGAGCCAGATGGTCGACCGCGTCCTCGAGCTGCCCGAGGGCACCGCCCTCATGCTCCTGGCGCCGGTCGTGCAGGAGCGCAAGGGCGGGCACGCGGACCTGCTCGAGCGCCTGCGGGCCGAGGGCTTCCTGCGCGTGCGCATCGACGGCGAGGTGCTGGAACTGGACGGCGCCCCGGCCCCGGACGCGCACCGCAAGCACGTCATCGAGGTGGTCGTCGACCGCTTCCGCGTACGGCGCGAGCACGCGTTGCGCCTGGCCGAGTCCTTCGAGACGGCGCTCGGGCTCTCCGGCGGCGTCGCGCGCGTGGCCTTCCTCGACCGGGGGGGTACGGACCCCGGTGCAGGCGGGCACGAGGAGATGGTGTTCTCCGCGCGCTACACCTGCCCGGTCTGCGGCTACGGGATCGGCGAACTCGAACCGCGGATGTTCTCCTTCAACAACCCCGCCGGGGCCTGCCCGAGCTGCGGCGGGCTGGGCACCGCGCAGTTCTTCGACCCGGAGCGCGTGGTCGCCCATCCGCACCTGAGCCTCGCCGGCGGCGCGGTGCGCGGCTGGGACCGGCGCAACCAGCACTATTTCCGGATGGTCAGCGCGCTCGCCCGCCACTACGGCTTCGACGTGGACACGCCGTTCGAGGCGCTGCCCCCCGCCGTACGCGAGGTCATCCTCTACGGCAGCGGCGGGGAGGCGATCGAATTCCCTTATCCCGGCGCGCGCGGGCGCGGGCACCGGCGCCGCCACCCCTTCGAGGGCGTCATCCCGAACATGGAGCGGCGCTACCGCGAGACCGAGTCGGCCGCAGTGCGCGAGGAGCTGGCGCGCTTCCTGGCCGCGCGGCCCTGCCCCGACTGCGGCGGCACGCGCCTGAACCGCGCCGCACGCAACGTCTTCGTCGCCGAGCGCACCCTGCCGCAGGTCGCGGCGCTGCCGATCGGCGCCGCGCACGAATTCTTCGCCGCGCTGGAGCTGCCGGGCCGGCGCGGCGCGGTGGCCCAAAAGATCCTCGAGGAGATCCGCCGCCGCCTCGAGTTCCTCGTCGACGTCGGGCTCGACTACCTGACGCTCGACCGCAGCGCCGACACACTCTCCGGGGGCGAGGCGCAGCGCATCCGGCTGGCGAGCCAGATCGGCGCCGGTCTGGTCGGCGTCATGTACGTCCTCGACGAGCCCTCCATCGGACTGCATCAGCGCGACAACCGCCGCCTGCTGGCCAGCCTGATGCGCCTGCGCGATCTCGGCAACACCGTGATCGTGGTCGAACACGACGAGGAGGCGATCCGCAGCGCCGATCACGTCGTCGATATGGGCCCCGGCGCCGGGGTCCACGGCGGCCGCGTGGTCGCGGCGGGCCCGCCGGAGACGATCGAGCGCGATCCGGCCTCGCTCACCGGACAGTACCTCTGCGGGCGGCGCGCGATCGCGGTGCCGGGCCAGCGCATCCTGCCGGCGGCGGCCGGCGCGATCACGATCCGCGGGGCGCGCGGGAACAACCTGCGCGAGGTCGACGTCGACATCCCACTGGGGTTGTTCACCTGCGTGACCGGGGTGTCGGGCTCGGGCAAGTCCACGCTGATCAACGACACCCTATACCGGCACGCGGCACGCCGGCTCAACGGCGCCGCGGAATCGGCCGCGCCGTTTCGCGAGATCGGAGGTCTGGAGCACCTCGACAAGGTCGTCGACGTCGATCAGAGCCCGATCGGGCGCACGCCGCGCTCCAATCCCGCCACCTATACGGGCCTGTTCGCGCCGATCCGCGAACTGTTCGCCGCCACGCAGGAGGCGCGCTCGCGCGGCTACGGGCCCGGGCGCTTCAGCTTCAACGTCAAGGGCGGGCGCTGCGAGGCGTGCCAGGGCGACGGGGTGCTGAAGGTGGAGATGCATTTCCTGCCGGACGTGTATGTCCCCTGCGACGTCTGCGGGGGCCTGCGCTACAACCGCGAGACCCTGGAGATCCGCTACAAGGGCAAGGACATCCATGAAGTCCTCGAGATGACCGTCGAGGACGCCCTCGCCTTCTTCGCGCCCGTGCCCGCGGTGCGGCGCAAGCTCGAGACGCTGGCCGAGGTGGGCCTCGCCTACGTGAAGCTCGGCCAGAACGCCACCACGCTCTCCGGCGGCGAGGCGCAGCGCATCAAACTCGCGCGCGAGCTGTCCAAGCGCGATACCGGCCGCACACTCTATATCCTCGACGAGCCCACCACCGGGCTGCATTTCCACGACATCGAGCAACTCCTCGGTGTCCTCATCCGCCTGCGCGAGCGGGGCAACACCGTGGTCGTCATCGAGCACAACCTCGACGTGATCAAGACCGCCGACTGGGTGATCGATCTCGGACCGGAGGGCGGCGCAGGGGGCGGGCGGGTGGTCGCGGTCGGGACGCCGGAGGACATCGCCGCCTGCCCGGAGTCCCATACCGGTCGCTTCCTGAAGCCCCTGCTCGAGGCCGCCCGGCGGCGCCGGACCGGCTGAGCGCCCGGGGCCCTCCGCGCCCTCGGCCCGCTGGCGACGCCCGGAATCGCGATTTCCGTCCGCGGGCGGTGACCTTCGAAAAACAGACAAAGGCGCCACGGAACCCACGGACCGGTTTCA
The DNA here is from genome assembly GCA_027013145.1 of Gammaproteobacteria bacterium. GTDB lineage: Bacteria > Pseudomonadota > Gammaproteobacteria > 21-64-14 > 21-64-14 > BMS3Abin12. Next base: position 29,755 of record JALUXX010000019.1, read on the forward strand.
TTCGTTCCGTGTGTTCCCTGGGGTCCGTGGCCTCTCCCTGCGACATCGGACCCGGCCACGGCGTCGGCCGGGCAAGCCCGGCCCTACCCCACCTCCCACGCCGACCCGGGCACCCGTCGGGCGGGGCTCGCCTTGCCGACGACGCCGCCCCAAACAATGCACCGATCCACGGCGTCGGCCGGTAGGCCGGGCAAGCCCGGCCTACCCCACCTCCTACGCGGATCCGGGCACCCGTAGGGCGGGGCTTGCCCCGCCGACGACGCCGCCCCGAACAATGCACCGATCCACGGCGTCGGCCGGTAGGCCGGGCAAGCCCGGCCTACCCCACCTCCTACCCGGATCCGGGCACCCGTAGGGCGGGGCTTGCCCCGCCGACGACGCCCGATCGCGACCCCATCGGCCCGATTCATGACGCCGGCCCGCCTCCGATCCGCCGGTCCCGGGCTTCGGATCGGATCCCACCGGGTGTGGTAGGCTCACGGGACTTACCACGGGTGCAGGCGTGTTGCGGAGGACCGCATGAAGGTGTTGCCGGTGGATCAGGATTACCTCCTGGACATCCTGCTCAAGCTGCTCCACATCCCGAGCCCCTCGGGCTATACGGACCGCATCGTCCACTTCGCCTGCGAGGAGTTGGAGCGCCTCGGCGTGCCCTTCGAGCTGACCCGCCGGGGCGCCATCCGCGCCACCCTCAAGGGACGCCAGCAGAGCCCGGACCGGGCGTTGGTGGCCCACCTGGATACGCTCGGGGCGATGGTGAAGGCGCTGAACGCCAACGGGCGCCTGAGCGTCGTGCCCATCGGGCACTGGAACGCGCGCTTCGCCGAGGGCGCGCGTTGCACGGTGTTCACCGACGGCGGGAGCTTTCGCGGGACGCTGCTCCCGCTCAAGGCCTCGGGGCATACGTTTCATCACGAAGTCGACACGCAGGAGGTGAGCTGGACCAACCTCGAGCTGCGGGTCGACGCCGAGAGCGCGTGCCTCGACGATCTCATGCGCCTGGGCTTCCACGTGGGCGACTACGTCGCCATCGACCCCAATCCCGAGATCGGCGCCGCCGGGTACATCAATTCGCGCCACCTCGACGACAAGGCCGGGGTGGCGGTGCTGTTCACTGCGGTCAAGGCGGTGCGCGAAGCGGGCCTCGAGCTTCCGGTCGACACCCATGTACTGTTGACCATCTCCGAGGAGGTCGGCTCCGGCGCCTCGGCGATCCTGCACGGTGATGTGGCCGAGATGGTGACCATCGACAACGGCACCACAGCGCCCGGGCAGAATTCGAGCGAGTTCGGCGTGACCATCTCCATGGCCGACTCCAGCGGTCCGTTCGACTACCATCTCACGCACCGCCTCCTGCAGTTGTGCAAGGAGTTCGGCATCCCCCACCAGCGCGACCTGTTCCGCTATTACCGCTCCGACAGCGCCGCCGCGGTCGAGGCCGGCAACGACCTGCGCACCGCGCTGGTCTGTTTCGGGATCGACGGCTCACACGGCTGGGAGCGCATCCACGTGCACGCGTTGCAGTCGCTGGTCGAACTCCTCGGCGTCTACCTGCAGAGCGGGCCGCTGTACCCGCGGGACCGCTACGAAATCGGACCACTGCCGGGTTTCCCCACGCAGCACGATTGACCCGCGCCCGGCGCGTCAGGCGCATCCGACCGGTCGGTCCAACCGCCGATGTCGGCCCGCCGGCGACGCCGACCCGAACGATGCGCCGAATCCACAGCCTCGGCCGGCAGGCCTCGTAGGGCGGGGCTTGCCCCGCCGACGTCGTTTGATCCAAACAACGTCGGACCAGGCAACGACGTCGGCCGGGCAAGCCCGGCCCTACCCCGTGATTCATGCCGCGCGGGACATCGTAGGGCGGGCCTCGGCCCGCCGACGTCGTTTGATCCAAACAACGTCGGACCAGGCAACGACGTCGGCCGGGCAAGCCCGGCCCTACCCCGTGATTCATGCCGCGCGGGACATCGTAGGGCGGGCCTCGGCCCGCCGGCGACGCCTGATCCGAACGATGTCGCGCCGATCCACGACGTCGCCCGGTAGGTCGGGCAAGCCCGGCCCTACGCGTCTTTCGGGAGGATGCGGACAGGGGTGCGGGGTGCGATGCCGAGGGTCCGGTCGGCGCGGCCGGCGTGCACGGCGATCTCGGCGAGCCCGTTGGCGTTCTCGTACCAGAAGGCATCGCCCCGCGGGACGTCGGCGAAGGTGCGCGCGCGCGGCAGGCGCCGGCTGCCGACCTCGAGGCGGGCGCCGGCCGGGATCGTCGCCGCGCGCAGACCGGTCATCGCGTTGCCGAAGCGGTCGATGTAGACGATCCGGTCGAGGTCGTCCGGCCAGTCCGCGCCGACGGCGGGCGCCGCGACCGGTCCGTCCGGCGGCGGCTCGCCGCGCGCCAGCCGCGCGGCGAGCGGGGCGAAGACATCGCGCCCGTGAAAGGTCGCCGACAGTCGCGGCGGGCGCCAGGCGACCGACCACCATTGCCGGTGCACGGCACGGCGGGCGGCGATCGCCAGCAGGCCGTTGTCGGGGCCCACGTACCAGCGCCCGTCCGCGCGCAACACGCACACGCCCCGTGCGCCGCCTACGCCCGGATCGACGACGCAGAGGAAGACGCTGTCGAGGGGGAACTCCCCGGCATAGGCGGCGAGGAGGTAGGCGGCGCCGCGCGGATCGAAGGGCGGGAGATCGGCGAACAGGCTGACCACCGGCACCCCGGGGGCCTCGCGGTGCAGGACGGCCTGCATTTGACCCGTGTACGGGCCCTCGAGCCCGAAGTCGGTCAGCAGGACGATCACGACGTCGCCTCCCGGTTCCTGCGGCGCGGCGCCCCGAAGACGCAGACGCCGGGCGCTGCGGCCCGGCGTCGGTAGTCGTTGCGCATCGCGGGGGACGCGGGTGCGCTACTCGGCACCCCCGGCCGCCTGCGGCCGGTCGACCAGTTCGACGTAGGCCATGGGTGCGCTGTCGCCGGCCCGGAAGCCGCACCGCAGCACCCGCAGGTAACCGCCCGGGCGCTCGCGGTAGCGGGGTCCGATCTCGCTGAACAGCTTCGTGACCACCTCGCGGTCGCGCAGGCGCGCGAACAGGAGACGGCGGTTGGCCACAGTGTCGCGGCGCGCGCGCGTGATCAGCGGCTCGACGACACGGCGCAGCTCCTTGGCCTTGGGCACGGTCGTGCGGATGAACTCGTGGCGCAGCAGCGAAGCGGCCTGGTTGCGCAACATCGCCTTGCGATGGCTGCTGTTGCGGCTCAACTGGCGACCGATGTTACGGTGACGCATCTCGTTCCACCTTGCTCGATTCGGGCCGGGGCGCCGTTACGCCGAGGCCTGCTCGCGGTTGGGATCGCCGTCGTGCAGCCCGGGCGGCGGCCAGTTCTCCAGCCGCATCCCCAGGGACAACCCGTGGGAGGCCAGCACGTCCTTGATCTCGGTGAGGGATTTCTTCCCGAGGTTCGGGGTCTTGAGCAACTCGACCTCGGTGCGCTGAATGAGGTCGCCGATGTAGAAGATGTTCTCGGCCTTGAGGCAGTTGGCCGAACGCACCGTCAGCTCCAGGTCGTCGACCGGGCGCAGCAGGATCGGGTCGATCTCCGCCTCTCGCTTCTGCGGACGCGCCTCCTCGTCACCCTCGAGGTCCACGAAGATCGAGAGCTGGTCCTGCAGGATGGTGGCCGCGCGGCGGATGGCCTCTTCCGGGTCGATGGTGCCGTTGGTCTCGATCTCGATCACGAGCTTGTCGAGGTCGGTGCGCTGCTCCACGCGCGCACTCTCCACGCTGTAGGTGACGCGACGCACCGGGCTGTAGGAGGCGTCGAGTTGCAGTCTGCCGATCGGCCGGTCGTCCTCCTCGCCCGCACCGCGCTGCACCGCCGGACGGTAGCCCCGTCCCCGGGTCACCTTCAGGGTCATCTTCAGCTCGCCCGCCTTGGTGAGATGCGCGAGCACATGGTCGGGGTTGACGACCTCGACGTCGTGATCGAGCTGGATGTCGCCCGCCGTGACGATGCCGGGCCCCTTTTTGTTCAGGCTCAGCGTCGCCTCTTCGCGTGCATGCATTCGGATGGCGAGGCCCTTGAGGTTGAGCAGGATCTCGATCACGTCCTCCTGCACGCCCTCGATGGTCGTGTACTCGTGCAGGACCCCCTCGATCTCCACTTCGGAGACCGCGCAGCCCGGCATCGACGAGAGCAGGATCCGCCGCAGCGCGTTGCCCAATGTGTGGCCGAAACCGCGCTCCAGCGGCTCCAACACGACCTTGGCGCAACGGTCGTTGACGGCCTGGACATCGACCAGGCGCGGCTTGAGAAATTCGGTTACAGAGCCCTGCATGGAAGGATCCCTCGCGTCCGTTTACTTGGAGTACAACTCCACGACGAGATGTTCGTTGATGTCGGAAGGCAGATCCGCGCGTTCCGGACGGGCCTTGAAGACCCCTTCCATCTTTTTCACATCGACGTCGATCCAGGAGGCGAAGCCGCGCTGTTGTGCGAGATCGAGCGCCGCCTGCACCCGCAGCTGCGCGCGGGCCTTCTCGTTGACGCTCACCACGTCGTTCGGCCTGACTTGGTAGGAGGGGATGTTCACCCGCCTGCCGTTGACCGCGATGGCATTGTGGCGGACCAGTTGGCGCGCCTCGATCCGGGAGGCGGCGAAGCCCATCCGATAGACCACGTTGTCCAACCGCCCCTCGAGCAACTGGAGCAGATTCTCGCCGGTGGAGCCCTTCTTCTGCGCGGCGGTCTCGTAGTAGCCGTGGAACTGGCGCTCCAGGACACCGTAGATGCGGCGCAGCTTCTGCTTCTCGCGCAACTGCGTGGCGTAGTCCGAGAGCCGGCCGCGGCGGCGCTGCCCGTGCTGCCCCGGGGGGAAGGGACGGTTCTCGATGGCACACTTTCCGGTGTAGCACTTCTCGCCCTTGAGGAAGAGTTTCACGCCCTCACGGCGGCACTGGCGACACCTCGGTCCGATATTTCTGGCCACGTGGACTTCTCCGAAACTGTACTAGACGCGACGCTTCTTGGGAGGCCGGCACCCGTTGTGCGGGATCGGCGTCACGTCGCTGATGCTGGTGATCCGGAAGCCGGCGGAGTGCAACGCACGCACCGCCGATTCGCGCCCCGGCCCCGGGCCCTTCACCCGGACCTCGATGTTCTTGACCCCATACTCCTGCGCCACCGAGCCGGCGCGGCCGGCGGCGACCTGCGCGGCGAACGGCGTGCTCTTGCGCGAGCCGCGAAACCCCGATCCGCCCGCGGTGGCCCAGGTCAGCGTATTGCCCTGGCGGTCGCTGATCGTGATGATCGTGTTGTTGAACGACGCGTGGATGTGCGCCACCGCGTCCACCACGTTGCGTTTGACCTTCTTGCGCGTGCGCGTGGTCGTCGTCTTCGCCATGTCTTCGATTTCCTCATCGCGGCGGGCGCGCCCTCGCGCGCCGACGCCGTGGATGCGTCCGGCCCCGCCCCAGGGGGACCGTTACTTCCGAATCGCCCGTCGCGGCCCCTTGCGGGTGCGGGCGTTGGTCCGGGTGCGCTGACCGCGCACCGGAAGCGCGCGCCGATGGCGCAGGCCGCGGTAGCAGCCGAGATCCATTAACCGCTTGATATTCATGGAAACTTCCCGCCGCAAGTCGCCTTCGACGCGGTACTTCCCGACCTCGGCGCGCAACGCGTCGAGTTCGCCCTCGGTGAGTTCCTTGATCTTGCGATCGGGGGCCACCCCGGCGGCGCGGCAGATCTCGCCCGCCAGGTGGCGGCCGATGCCGTAGATCGAGGTGAGAGCGATCACCGCGTGCTTCTGCACGGGGATGTTGACGCCGGCGATACGTGCCATAACCGTCTCGTTTCCCTGTCGATACTTCAGTCAGCCGAAAATTCGTAAACCGGTAATGTTAGCTTCCGGGGACCGCAAAATCAATGCCTTCCGCACTCAACCCTGGCGCTGCTTGTGGCGCGCGTTGACGCAGATGACCCGCACCGCCCCGCGGCGGCGAATGATCTTGCAGTTGCGGCACAGCTTCTTGACCGATGCCCGTACTTTCATTTGGCTTCTCCCGTCTCCCGCCCCGCCGGCGGCGCGGCCGGCTCAGCGCAATGCGCCCGCCCGGCGCTGCCCCTTGAGGTTGGATTTCTTGAGCAGACTCTCGTACTGGTGGGACATCAGGTGCGCCTGCAACTGCGCCATGAAATCCATGAGAACCACCACGATGATCAGCAGCGAGGTGCCGCCGAAATAGAACGGCACGTTCCAGTAAACGATCAAAAATTCCGGCAGCAGGCAGACGATCGTCAGGTAGATCGCGCCGGCCAGGGTCAGGCGCGTTAGCACCCCGTCGATGTAGCGTGCGGTCTGCTCCCCCGGCCGGATCCCCGGGATGAAGGCGCCGGACTTCTTGAGATTGTCGGCCGTCTCCTTCGAGTTGAAGACCAGGGCCGTGTAGAAGAAGGCGAAGAAGACGATCAGGGCCGAGTAGATCGCCACGTAGATCGGCTGCCCCGGGGTCAGCAGGGAGGTGAAATTCTGCAGCCAAGTCATACCGTTCGCGTGCCCGAACCAGCTCCCCAGCGTCGCCGGGAACAGGATCAGGCTCGAGGCGAAGATCGGCGGGATCACGCCCGACATGTTCAGCTTGAGCGGGAGGTGGCTGCTCTGGGCCGCGTAGAGCTTGCGACCCTGCTGGCGCCGGGCATAGTTGACCGGAATGCGTCGCTGGCCGCGCTCGACGAACACCACGAAACCGGTGACCACGATCGCCAGCCCGAACAGGAGCAGAACATTGAACACGTTCATCTCGCCGGTGCGCACTAGCTCCAGCGTGCCGCCGATGGCCGAGGGCAGGCCGGCCACGATACCGGCGAAGATGAGCATCGAGATGCCGTTGCCGATGCCGCGCTCGGTCATCTGCTCGCCCAGCCACATCAGGAACATGGTCCCGCAGACCAGCGTGACCGCTGCGGTGATCACGAAGGACGGCCCGGGAGATACTGCAACACCTTGATTTTGCAGCGCTATTGCCGCGCCTACGGACTGGAACAGTGCCAGCACCACGGTGCCGTAGCGGGTGTATTGCGTGATCTTCCGCCGCCCGGCCTCGCCCTCCTTCTTGAGCTGCTCCAGGGCCGGCACCACCGAGGTCATGAGCTGGATGATGATCGAGGCCGAGATGTAGGGCATGACTCCCAGCGCGAAGATGCTCAACCGCTTGAGGGCCCCGCCCGAGAACATGTTGAACATGTCCAGGATGGTTCCCTTCTGCTGCTGGAACAGGTGCGCGAGCGCCGTGGGATCGATCCCCGGCACGGGGATGAAGGAGCCGATGCGGAACACCACCAGCGCGCCGAAGACGAAAAACAGCCGCTGGCGCAGCTCGGTCAGCCGCGTGATATCGCCGATGGCGGAGCCGATGCTGGATCCGGTACTGGCCACTTAGTCCTCGACCCGACCGCCGGCCGCTTCGATGGCGGCGCGTGCGCCCTTGGTTACACGCAGGCCGCGCACGGTGACTGCCTTGCCCAGCTCGCCGCTGGCGATGACCTTGGCACGCAGGACGTCGTGGCGTACGACGTTGGCCGCCTTCAGCGCCGCCAGATCGATGACCTCGGCGCCGATCTTCGCCAGCTCGTGCAGGCGTACCTCGACGACCCGGCGTGCGCCGCGCGAGGTGAATCCGACCTTCGGCAGACGCCGCTGCAGGGGCATCTGGCCGCCTTCGAAACCGACCTTGTGGAAGCCGCCCGCGCGCGCCTTCTGTCCCTTGTGTCCGCGACCGGCGGTCTTGCCGAGTCCGGAGCCGATGCCGCGTCCGACGCGCTTGGCGTCGGGTCGGCTGCCTCGAGCCGGCTTGAGGGTGTTCAGGCGCATCTTCAGACCTCCTCGACCTTGAGCAGATACGAGACCTTGGCCACCATGCCGCGGTTCTCGGGGGTGTCCGCCACGGTCACCGTGTCATGGCGCCGGCGCAGGCCCAGGCCTTGCGCACACTCGCGGTGTCCGGGCACGCGCCCATAGAGACTGCGCACCAGCGTGACCTTGATCTGCTTGCCGCCCATGATCAACCCCGGATCTCTTCGACGGTCTTGCCGCGCTTGGCGGCGATGTCCTCGGGCGAGGTGATCTGCTCGAGTCCGCGGATGGTGGCGCGCACCACGTTGAACGGGTTGCGCGAGCCGTAGCTCTTGGCGAGCACGTCGCGCACGCCGAGCACCTCGAGCACGGCGCGCATGGCGCCCCCGGCGATGATGCCGGTCCCCTCGGAGGCCGGCTGCATGTGCACGCGCGCCGCGCCGTGCCGGGCGTTGACGGTGTGGTGCAGCGTGTTGCCGTTCAGCGGGATGGTGCGCAGGTTCTTGCGCGCCCCTTCCATGGCCTTCTGGATCGCCATGGGCACCTCGCGCGCCTTGCCGTGGCCGAAGCCCACCCGGCCCTTGCCGTCGCCCACCACGCTCAAGGCCGAGAAGCCGAACTGGCGCCCGCCCTTGACGACCTTCGCCACGCGGTTGACCACGATGAGTTTTTCGAGCAGGTCGTCGCCGCCTGCGGTTTCGGGAATCGCCATCTCGGATCGCCCTTGTCAGTAATCGCCCCGGCCCGCAGACCGGCTCAGAATTCCAGACCGCCCGCGCGCGCCGCGTCCGCCAGCGCCTTCACCCGGCCGTGGTAGCGGAAGCCGGCGCGGTCGAAACCCACGCGCGTGACGCCCGCGGCCTTCGCCTTCGCGGCGATCGCCTTGCCCACCGCGTCGGCGGCGGCGACGTTGCCGGTGCCCTTCACGCTGGAGCGGATCTCCTTCTCCAGGGTGCTGGCGCTCGCGACCACCTGCCCGCCGTCCGGACTGATCACCTGAGCGTAGATGTGGCGCGGCGTGCGATGAACGCACAACCGGTACATCCCCAGCTCGCGCAACTTCATGCGCGCCGGGCGCGCCCGCCTCTGTCGTGCCGACTTCTTGTCCATAGCCCTCGTCACTCCGCCGTGCGGCTGCGCCGCGACGGCATCACTTCTTCTTGCCTTCCTTCCGGATGATGATCTCGCCCTGATAGCGAACACCCTTGCCCTTGTACGGCTCGGGCGGCCGGAACGAGCGGATCTGCGCGGCGACGGCGCCCACGAGTTGCTTGTCGATGCCGCGCACCACGATCTCCGTCTGGCTGGGCGTTTCGATGGTGATCCCGTCCGGGACCGGGAAATTCACCGGGTGCGAAAACCCCAGCGTCAGGTTGAGCACCTTACCCTGGGCCTGGGCGCGATAGCCGACGCCTTCCAGGGCGAGCCGCTTCTCGAACCCGCGGCTGACACCCGTCACCATGTTGTTGGCCAGCGCACGCATGGTCCCGGAAAGAGCATTCGCCCCGTCCGCGCCCTTGCGCGCCTCGAAACGCAGCTCCCCGCCGTCGCGGCTGACACCGACCGCCATGTGCACGGTCATCTCCAGGGCGCCCTTGGGCCCCTTGACCGCAAGATGCTGTCCGTTGACGGTCACTTCGACCCCGGAGGGCACGACGACCGGCTGCTCGCCGACTCTCGACATCCGACTATCCCCGCCTCAAGCCACGATACACAGCAGTTCGCCGCCGTGGCCGGCGGCGCGCGCCGCACGATCGGTCATCACCCCCTGCGAGGTGGACACGATAGCCACGCCCAGACCGCCGCGCACCTGGGGCAGATCGTCCTTGCTCCGGTACTGGCGCAGGCCCGGGCGGCTCACCCGCTCCAACTGCTCGATGACCGGGCGCCCGAGGTGATACTTGAGCACGACGCTCAGCACCCGCTTGCCGTCGGCCTCCGCAACGCTGAAATCGGTGATGTAGCCCTCGTCCTTGAGCACCGCCGCGATCGCGGCCTTGGCCTTGGAAGAGGGCATGCTCACCTCCTTGCGCCCGGCCGCCTGGCCGTTGCGAATACGGGTAAGCATGTCCGCTATGGGGTCGGTCATCGTCATCGCTTCATACCTGCCTCATCCGGTGAATCGGGGCACCCCGGTCACCAGCTCGATTTCACCAGCCCGGGGATGTCGCCGCGCATCGCCGCCTCGCGCAGCTTGTTCCTGCCCAGACCGAACTTTCGGTAGTAGCCGTGCGGACGCCCGGTCAGCGAGCAGCGGTTGCGCAGCCGCACAGGGCTGGCATCCCGCGGCAGCTTCTGCAACCGGATGCGCGCCGCGTCTCTTTCTTCGTCGCTCGAATTCGGATCCCTCAGGATGCGCTTGATCTCGGCCCGCCGCGCGGCATAGCGCTGCACCGTACGCATCCGCCGCCCCTCGCGTTCCACTACCGACGTCTTCGCCATCTGCCCGTACCCTCAGTTCCGAAAAGGAAAATGGAACGCCTCGAGCAGCGCGCGTCCCTCTTCGTCCGTCCGCGCCGTCGTGGAAAAGGTGATATCCAGCCCCCGGATCGCGTCCACTTTCTCGTATTGGATCTCCGGAAATATGATCTGTTCCCGCACGCCGAGGCTGTAATTCCCCCGTCCATCGAAGGCCTTCGCGCTGAACCCGCGAAAATCACGAATTCGCGGAATCGCGATGTTGATGAGCCGGTCGATGAACTCATACATGCGTTCGCGGCGCAGCGTCACCTTCGTCCCGATGGGCCAGCCTTCGCGCACCTTGAACCCCGCGATGGACTTGCGCGCCCGCGTGATCACCGGCTTCTGCCCCGAGATCAACGCCAGGTCGCCGCTGGCGTTCTCCACCACCTTCCGGTCGCTCACCGCCTCGCCGACACCCATGTTGAGCGTGACCTTGACGATACGCGGGACTTGCATGACGTTTTCGTAGCCGAAGCGTTCCCGCAACTGGCCGACGACCGTGTTCCGATAATGCTCTTGGAGTCTGCTCATGGCCCCTACCGACCGTTACAGGTCCACGACCTCGTCGTTGGACTTGAAGTAGCGCACCTTGCGCCCGTCCTCGAGCCGGCGGTAGCCGACGCGATCGCCCTTCTTGGTCACCGGATTGAAGACCATCACATTCGAGATATGCAGCGGCGCCTCTTTCTCGATGATCCCACCGGTAATCCCGCTCTGCGGGTTTGGCTTCTGGTGCTTCTTGACGATATTGACGTTCTCCACGACGACGCGGTCATCGGCGAGCACGCGCAACACGGTGCCGCGCTGGCCCTTGCTCTTGCCCGCGATCACGATCACCTCGTCGCCCTTTCGAATCCTGCGCATGGTCTCTACACCCTCGGTTACAGCACTTCCGGTGCCAGCGAGATGATCTTCATGAAACGCTCGGTACGCAGCTCGCGGGTAACCGGCCCGAAGATGCGCGTCCCGATCGGCTGCAACTGATTGTTCAGCAACACCGCAGCATTGGTATCGAAGCGGATCAGCGATCCGTCAGGACGCCGCACCCCTTTCCGGGTGCGCACCACGACCGCGCTGTAGACCTCGCCCTTCTTGACCTTTCCGCGCGGGATGGCGTCCTTGACGCTCACCTTGATGATGTCGCCGATGCCCGCATAGCGGCGCTTCGAACCGCCCAGCACCTTGATGCACATCACCTGGCGCGCGCCGCTGTTATCCGCCACGTTGAGGATCGTCTGCATCTGTATCATCGTCGCGCACCAGTTCGTCCGTTGGAGCCCGCCTGCCGCATCTGCGCCGGCGCCTGTTTCACTGCGCCCGCGTCACGACCTTGACCAGGCGCCATGCCTTGGTCTTGGAGATCGGGCGGGACTGTTCGATCGTCACGATATCGCCTTCGCGACACTCGTTGTTCTCGTCGTGCGCGTGCAGTCGCGTCGATTTGCGGACGTACTTCCCGTAAACCGGGTGCGGCACCATTCGATCCACGACCACCGTGATCGTCTTGTCCATCTTGCTGCTCTTCACGCGCCCCGTCAGGGTGCGCGAAGTCTTCGCCGCTTCGGTCATGCCCGATTACCCGCTTGCATCTGCTCATTCAAGACCGTTTGGACGCGCGCGATGTCGCGCCGCACCGCCCGGACCCGATCCGGCTTGGAAAGCTGGCCGGTCGCCTTCTGCATCCGCAGGTTGAACTGCTCGCGCAGCAGATTCAGGAGCTCGGCCCTGAGTTCCTGCGGAGTCTTCGAACGCAGTTCGCTCGCCTTGGCCATCACATCACCGTCCGGACCACAAAGGTCGTCTGTACGGGGAGCTTTGCCGCCGCCAGACGGAAGGCCTCGCGCGCGATTTCCTCGCTGACGCCTTCCATCTCATAGAGCATCCGGCCGGGCTGGATCCTGGACACCCAGTACTCCACGTTGCCCTTGCCGTTCCCCATGCGCACCTCCAGCGGCTTCTTGCTCACCGGGAGATCCGGGAAGATCCGGATCCAGAGTTTCCCGCCGCGCTTGACGTGACGCGTAATCGCCCGACGGGCGGCCTCGATCTGCCGCGCGGTGATGCGCCCGCGGCTGGTCGCCTTCAGCCCATACTCGCCAAAGCTCACCCGGTTGCCCGTGGTCGCCAGGCCGCGATTGCGGCCCTTGCTCTGCTTGCGGAACTTCGTTCGCTTCGGTTGCAGCATGTCTTGGAACTCCGCTCGGACTCAGGTGGCCGGGATCAGCCGGCCGCCTTTTCGGCCGCTCCGGCCTCCTCGCTCTCCTCGTCGTACCCGAGGACTTCGCCCTTGAATATCCAGACCTTAACGCCGATGACGCCATAGGTGGTACGCGCCTCCGCGAAGCCGTAATCGACGTCCGCCCGCAGGGTGTGCAGGGGCACCCGCCCTTCCCGGTACCACTCGCTGCGCGCGATCTCGGCCCCGTTGAGACGGCCCGCCACATTGATGCGGATCCCCTGGGCGCCGAGGCGCATGGTGTTCGTGACCGCGCGGCGCATCGCGCGCCGGAACATGATGCGGCGCTCGAGCTGCTGCGCGACGCTCTCCGCGACCAATTGCGCGTCGAGTTCCGGCTTGCGGATCTCCTCGACGTTGACGTTGACGGGGATGCCCATCATCCGCTGCAGTTCCCTGCGCAGGGCCTCGATGTCCTCACCCTTCTTGCCGATGACGATACCGGGCCGCGCGGTATGAATGGTGATGAACGCATTGCGCGCGGGCCGGTCGATCTGGATACGGCTCACGGAGGCATGCGCGAGTTTCTTCTTCAGATAGGCGCGCACGCGCAGGTCCGTTCCCAGGATGTCGGCGAACCCCTTGGAATCGGCGTACCACCGAGAGGTCCACTGCTTCACGATCCCGAGCCGGAATCCCGTTGGATGTACCTTTTGACCCATCGTAAACCTACCTTGCGTATCCAGAACGCGGCGACGGCGCCGCACCGTTGCGCACTCAGCGATCCCCTACCGAGACGGTGATATGACTCGTCCGCTTGAAGATGCCGGTGGCCCGGCCCTTGGCCCGCGCCTGCCAGCGCTTGGACGTCGGGCCCTCGTCCACGAAGACCGCCGCCACCTTCAGCTCGTCGACGTCGGCACCCTCGTTGTGCTCGGCGTTGGCGATCGCGGATTCGAGCACCTTGCGCACGATCCGCGCCGCCTTCTTCGGGCTGAAGGTGAGCGTATTCAGGGCCCGATCCACGGGCAGCCCGCGGATCTGGTCGGCCACCAGCCGGCACTTCTGCGCGGAGATCCGCGCGTATCGCAACTTGGCTTCTACTCGCATGATATCAGCCCGTCACTTGGTCTTGCGGTTGCCGGAGTGACCCTTGAAGGTCCGCGTCACCGCGAACTCCCCCAGCTTGTGCCCGACCATGTTCTCGTTGACCAGAATCGGCACATGCTGGCGGCCGTTGTGGACGGCGATCGTCAGCCCCACCATATCGGGCAGCACCATGGAGCGGCGGGACCACGTCTTGATCGGGCGCTTGCTGCCCGCGGCGCGCGCCTCCGCCACCTTCTGCAGCAGGTGGAGATCCACAAATGGTCCCTTCTTAACCGAACGCGGCACTGGTCCCGTCCTCCGTCGTCAATTCCCGGGCGCCGTCACTTGCGGCGCCGGACGATCATCTTGTCCGTGCGTTTGTTGTAGCGCGTCTTGTAGCCCTTGGTCGGCATCCCCCATGGGGAGACCGGGTGGCGGCCGCCCGAGGTGCGGCCTTCGCCGCCGCCGTGGGGGTGATCGACCGGGTTCATAGCCACCCCGCGCACCGTCGGGCGCACGCCGCGCCATCGCTTGGCGCCCGCCTTGCCCAGCGAGCGCAGATTGTGTTCCCCGTTGCTGACCTCGCCGATCGTCGCCCGGCACTCGACGCGGACCTTGCGCATCTCCCCCGAGCGCAGCCTCAGGGTGCAGTACTCGCCCTCGCGAGCGACGAGCTGGACCGAGGTCCCGGCACTGCGGGCGAGCTGAGCGCCTTTGCCGGGCTTGAGCTCCACGCAGTGCACCTGGGTGCCCAAGGGTACGTTGCGCAGCGGGAGGCAGTTCCCCGGCTTGATCGCCGCGACGGCCCCCGAGGCGATCTCCGTCCCGACCTCCACGCCCTTCGGCGCGATGATGTAGCGCCGCTCGCCGTCCCGGTAGAGGACCAGCGCGATATGAGCGCTGCGGTTCGGATCGTACTCGAGGCGCTCGACGCGCCCGGGCACTCCGTCCTTGTCGCGCCGGAAGTCGACGATGCGATAACGCTGCTTGTGCCCGCCCCCCTGGTGCCGCGTCGTGATGCGGCCCTGGTTGTTACGCCCGCCGGTCCGCGACTTCTTCGCCACCAGTGGCCCATACGGCTCGCCCCGCCACAGTCCGGTGCCGACGACCTTGACGACGAAGCGGCGTCCTGCCGAAGTCGGTTTGACTTTTACGACGGCCATCTCGATCCCCTGATCGCGGGCGGCGACGCGCGCCTTACTCCGCATCCGTAAAGTTGATGTCGTGTCCCGGCTCCAGCGTCACGTAGGCCTTCTTCCAGTTCGGACGCTTGCCGTAGGTCTGACCAAAGCGCTTCATCTTGCCGCGCATGTTCGCAACCTGCACGCCCTGCACCTTCACGCGAAACATGAGTTCGACGGCGCCGCGGATCTCGGGCTTGCTGGCGTCCTCCAGCACCCGAAAGATGTACTGGCGGTTGCGGTCCGCGATCCGGCTGCCCTTCTCCGACACCACCGGCCCGACCAGGACCTTCATCAGGCGCGCTTCGTTCATGCGAGCCACTCCTCGATCCGCTTGATCGCGCCCGCGGTACAGAGCACCTTCTCGGCGCCCACCAGCACCACCGGGTCCAGGCCGGCGACGTCGCGAACCTCCACGCCCGGCAGGTTACGCGCCGAGAGATAGAGGTTCCCGTCCACTTCCTCGGATACGATCAACACCCGCGCGCGCGCGAGGCCCAGTTCGTCGAGCCGGGCGCTCAGCTCGCGCGTCTTCGGCACGGACATCCCGAGATCCTCGACGACGACCAGCCGGTCCTGACGCACGAGTTCGGACAGGATCGCACGCAGTGCGCTGCGATACATCTTGCGATTGACCTTCTGGGCGTAGTCGCGCGGACGCGCCGCGAAGGTCACGCCGCCCCCGCGCCACAGCGGGCTGCGGGTCGTGCCGGCACGGGCGCGGCCCGTGCCCTTCTGGCGCCACGGCTTGCTTCCGCCGCCGCTGACGTCCGCGCGCGACTTCTGTGCGCTCGTGCCCGCGCGTGCACCGGCGAGATAGGCGACCACGACCTGATGAATCAGGTCCTCATTGAATGCGCTGCCGAAGGCGCGGTCGGAAACCGACAGCGTTGCGCCCTTCGCCGCACCCTGCACCGCAAGGTCCATCACGAAGTCTCCTTGACGCGCACGCGCACCGCCGGGCGCACTATCAGATCACCGCCGCGCGCGCCCGGAACCGCACCCTTCACCAGCAGCAGGTTGCGTTCGGCGTCCACGCGGACGACCTCCAGGTTCTGCATCGCACGGCGTACGCTGCCGAGATGCCCGGACATGCGCTTGCCTTTGAACACGCGCCCCGGGGTCTGGCGCTGGCCGATGGAGCCCGGCGTGCGGTGGGAGAGTGAGTTGCCGTGCGTCATGTCCTTGACCGAGAAGTTATGGCGCTTCACTGTGCCGGCGAAGCCCTTTCCGATCGTCGTTCCGGTCACGTCCACCTTCTGTCCGGCGCTGAACACATCGACGCGCAGCTCCGCGCCCGGCGCGAGCTCCGCGCCTTCGCCGCCGTCGAGCCGGAACTCCCACAATCCGCGACCGGCCTCGACGCCGGCCTTGGCGAAATGTCCGGCGGCCGGCTTGCGCACACGAGTCGGGCGGCGGACACCGGTCGTCACCTGGATCGCCCGATAACCGTCCACCTCGTCCGTCTTGACCTGGGTGACGCGGTTCGGCTGCACTTCGATCACGGTCACCGGAACCGATGCGCCGTCCTCGGTGAACACGCGGGTCATGCCCGCCTTGCGCCCTATCAAACCGATCGCCATCTCGAAGCCCTCGATCCTCTGCGCCCGCTCGTCAGTTCAGCTTGATCTGCACGTCGACGCCCGCCGCCAGATCGAGCTTCATCAGGGCGTCCACGGTCTTGTCCGTGGGCTCGACGATGTCGAGCAGTCTCTTGTGCGTCCGAATCTCATATTGATCGCGCGCATCCTTGTCCTTGTGCGGCGAGATCAGCAGAGTCCAGCGCTCCTTCTTCGTCGGTAGCGGAATCGGCCCGCAGATGCGCGCACCGGTACGCCGCGCGGTCTCGACGATTTCGCGCGTGGACTGGTCGATCAGGCGATGATCGAACGACTTCAAGCGGATCCGGATTCTCTGGTTCGTAGCCATTTTTCAGTGCGCCTTGCCTGTCCTTCCGGGGATGGCACGAGTCCATCCCGCCGTCCGAGCTACTCGATGACCTTGGAGACGACGCCGGCGCCCACGGTGCGCCCGCCCTCGCGGATGGCGAAGCGTACGCCCTCCTCCATCGCGATCGGCGCAATCAGCGAGACGGTCATCTTGATGTTGTCCCCGGGCATCACCATCTCCACGCCCTCCGGCAGATCCACCGCCCCGGTCACATCCGTCGTGCGAAAATAAAACTGCGGCCGATACCCCGTGAAAAACGGCGTGTGCCGACCCCCCTCCTCCTTCGTCAGGACGTAGACCTCCGCCTCAAACTTCGTGTGCGGCGTGATCGATCCCGGCTTGCACAGCACCTGCCCGCGCTCGACCTCGTCGCGCTTCGTCCCGCGCAGCAACACCCCGACATTGTCCCCCGCCTGACCCTCGTCGAGCAGCTTGCGAAACATCTCCACACCCGTCACCGTCGTCTTCACCGTCGGGCGCAGCCCCACAATCTCCACTTCCTCCCCAACCTTCACCTTCCCGCGCTCGATACGACCCGTCACCACCGTCCCACGACCCGAAATCGAGAACACATCCTCGATCGGCATCAGGTACGGCTGGTCCACCGGACGCTCCGGCACCGGAATGTGCGCGTCCATCGCCTCCAGCAGCTTCCAGATCGAGGGCACCCCAATCTCGCTCTCGTCCCCCTCCAGCGCCTTCAGCGCCGATCCCACCACAATCGGCGTGTCATCCCCAGGAAACTGGTACTGGTTCAGAAGATCACGAACCTCCATCTCCACCAGCTCCAGCAGCTCCGCATCGTCCACCATGTCCGCCTTGTTCATGTACACCACAATGTGCGGAACCCCAACCTGGCGCGCCAGCAGAATATGCTCCCGCGTCTGCGGCATCGGACCGTCCGCCGCCGATACCACCAAAATCGCCCCGTCCATCTGCGCCGCACCCGTGATCATGTTCTTCACATAATCCGCGTGCCCCGGACAGTCCACGTGCGCGTAGTGCCGACCCTCCGACTCATACTCCACGTGCGCCGTCGCAATCGTGATCCCCCGCGCACGCTCCTCCGGCGCATTGTCAATCGCATCGTACGCCTTGAACTCACCACCAAACTTCTGCGACGTCACCTTCGTCAGCGCCGCCGTCAGCGTCGTCTTCCCGTGGTCCACGTGCCCAATCGTCCCAACATTTACATGCGGCTTCTTACGCTCGTATTTTTCCTTGGACACGGTCGTCTACCTCTTCGTCTGGAACTTTCGGTCTCTACAAACGGTTGATCGGAACGGCCGACCTCAGGAGGCCTTCTTGATCACCTGCTCGGCGATGTTCGCCGGCGCCTCGGCATACTTGGAGAACTCCATCGTGTAGGTCGCGCGCCCCTGCGTGGCCGAGCGCAGATCAGTGGCGTACCCGAACATCTCCGCCAACGGTACTTCGGCGCGGATGATCTTGCCCGCCGGGGCCTCTTCCATGCCCTGCACCAGACCGCGGCGCCGGTTGAGGTCACCCATGACATCGCCCATGTACTCCTCGGGCGTCACCACCTCGACCTTCATGATGGGCTCGAGCAACACCGGGTCGGCCTTGCGCGCACCCTCCTTGAAGCCCATGGACCCGGCGATCTTGAATGCCATCTCCGAGGAGTCGACCTCGTGGTAGGAGCCGTCGAACAGGGTCACCTTGACGTCGACCACAGGGAAACCCGCGATCACGCCGTTCTGCATCTGTTCCTGGATACCCTTGTCCACGGCGCCGATGTACTCGCGCGGGACCACACCGCCGACGATCGCGTTCACGAATTCGTAACCCTCGCCGGGCTGCTTCGGTTCGATGCGCAGCCAAACGTGGCCGTACTGGCCGCGCCCGCCGGTCTGGCGGACGAACTTGCCCTCCTGCTCGACGCTCTTGCGGATCGTCTCGCGGTAGGCCACCTGCGGCTTGCCGACGTTGGCCTCGACCTTGAACTCGCGGCGCATGCGATCGATGATGATCTCCAGGTGCAGCTCACCCATTCCGGAGATGATCGTCTGCCCCGACTCCTCGTCGGTTCGTACGCGGAAGGAGGGGTCTTCCTGCGCCAGCTTCTGCAGCGCAATGCCCATCTTCTCCTGATCGGCCTTGGTCTTGGGCTCAACCGCCTGCGAGATGACCGGCTCGGGGAACTCCATCCGCTCCAGGATGATGACGTTGTTCTGGTCGCAGAGGGTGTCGCCGGTCGTGACGTCCTTGAGCCCCACGCAGGCGGCGATGTCCCCGGCACGGACCTCCTTGATCTCCTCGCGGTGGTTCGCGTGCATCTGGAGCAAGCGCCCAATGCGCTCCTTCTTGCTCTTCACGGGGTTGTAGACGGTGTCCCCGGAGCTGACGACGCCCGAGTAGACGCGGATATAGGTAAGGCTGCCGACGAAGGGATCGGTGGCGATCTTGAAGGCGAGCGCCGCAAACGGCTCATCGTCGGAGGGGTGACGCTCGGCCTCGGTACCCGCGGCGTCGTCGAGGTGACCCTTGATGGCGGGTACGTCGACCGGGGAGGGCATCAGCTCGATCACCGCGTCGAGCAGGGCCTGCACGCCCTTGTTCTTGAAGGCGGAGCCGCACAGCACCGGGACGATCTCGTTGGCCAGCGTGCGCTTGCGCAGCCCACGCAGGATCTCCTCGCCCGCCAGTTCCCCGCCTTCGAGGTACTTCTCCATCAGTTCCTCGTCCGCCTCGGCCGCGGCCTCGACCATGGTCTCGCGCCACTTGGCGCTCAACTCCGCCAGATCGGACGGGATCTCTTTGGCCTCGTAGCTCGCGCCCAAGGTGGCGTCGTCCCAGTAGATGGCGCGCATGTCGACCAGGTCGACCACGCCCGCGAATCCGTCTTCGGCGCCGATCGGCAACTGAATGGGAATCGCATTGGCCCCGAGGCGCTCGCGCATCTGCCCCACGACGCGCAGAAAGTTGGCGCCGATACGGTCCATCTTGTTCACGAACGCCATGCGCGGCACATGGTAGCGGTTCGCCTGGCGCCAGACCGTCTCCGACTGCGGCTCGACGCCGCCGACGGCGCAGAACACGGCCACGACGCCGTCGAGCACGCGCATCGAGCGCTCCACCTCGATGGTGAAATCCACGTGCCCCGGGGTGTCGATGATGTTGATCCGGTGCTGCGGGTATTGCTTGTCCATACCCTGCCAGTAGCAGGTCGTGGCCGCGGAGGTGATCGTGATCCCGCGCTCCTGCTCCTGTTCCATCCAGTCCATGACGGCGGCGCCCTCATGGACCTCCCCCATCTTGTGGGAAATGCCGGTATAAAACAGGATGCGCTCGGTCGTCGTCGTCTTGCCGGCGTCGATGTGCGCGGCAATGCCGATGTTGCGGTAGCGCTCAATGGGGGTCTTGCGTGCCACGGTCCGAAACCTCTGTACTCGACCTGATTTAAAGTAGTCGCTCAGCGGCCTTGCGTGCGACGCAAGCGCCTTGCCTCCAAGGCGCTCGCGCTCACATCCACCCGCTCACGACATCCGGGCCCATCCCTCGTGTCATTCCGATACGCCGACGGCGGACATTCGCCTTACCAGCGGTAATGCGAAAAAGCCTTGTTCGCCTCCGCCATGCGGTGCGTATCTTCGCGCTTCTTAACCGCAGCACCGCGGTTCTCCGCGGCGTCCATCAGCTCGTTTGCCAGACGCATGACCATCGATTTCTCGCCGCGCCGGCGCGCCGAGTCGATCAGCCAGCGCATGGCGAGCGAGACGCGCCGCACCGGGCGCACCTCGACGGGGACCTGATAAGTCGCCCCGCCGACGCGCCGGGATTTCACCTCGACCATAGGGCGCACATTCTCCAGGGCGCTCTCCAGCACCTGGGTCGGTTCGCCCTTCCCCTTGGCGGCGATCTGGTCGAGCGCGCCATAGACGATGCGCTCGGCGGCGGACTTCTTGCCGCTGAACATCACCATATTGATGAACTTCGCCAGCGTCTCGCTGCCGAACTTCGGATCCGGCAGGATCGGCTGGCGCTGAAGGGTTCCTCGTCTCGGCATTGGCTTCTACCCGACTCCTGCACGTCCACCGGGCCGCGCCCGGCACCGCGTCAACTCTTCGGCCGTTTGACGCCGTATTTGGAACGGCCCTGTTTGCGGTTGTTCACCCCGGCGGTATCGAGGCTGCCGCGCACCACGTGGTAGCGAACGCCGGGGAGGTCCTTTACGCGCCCACCGCGGATCAGCACCACCGAGTGCTCCTGAAGGTTGTGGCCTTCACCGCCGATATAGGTGGTGACCTCGTAACCATTGGTAAGGCGCACACGCGCGACCTTCCGCAACGCCGAGTTCGGCTTCTTCGGCGTCGTGGTATAGACGCGGGTGCACACCCCGCGCTTCTGGGGCGAACCCTCCAGCGCCGGGACCTTGCTCTTTTCCTTCTTGCGGGTACGCGCGTGGCGTACCAGCTGGTTGATCGTCGTCATGGCTTACCCGAACTCCGCACGGCGAATGACCGCGTTTCCGACCCGGACGTGGAAAAACGGGAGCGAGCGACCCCCCTCCGCCGGATGTTGTCAAAAATAGCCTAGGCTATTCAACAACATGGCATGCGGAGCCGGCCGCCTTCCCGCCACCGCGGTAGGCCGCTGTACGGGGCCGGCGCGCGTCTGGCGGCCGCACCCGAAAACAAACGACAGGCCGGATGAATCCGGCCTGTCGGGAGACAGGCGATTCTAAGTACGCGGCCCTGGGGTGTCAAGCGGCACGTACCCCGGGGCCCGGGGATCAGCGCTCCGAGGCGTCCACGGCCTGGTCGGCGGCCTGGTCGCCGCCCGCATCCTCCACCGGGGCGGGGGCCACCGGGGCATCCGCCGCTTCGGTGGCCGTACCCAGTTCCAGATCGCCGAAGAGCCCCGCCCGCCGACGCCGGCGCTCGGCGTGGTAGACCTGCCCGGTACCCGCCGGGATCAGGCGCCCGACGATCACGTTCTCCTTGAGCCCGCGCAGCTCGTCGCGCAGGCCGCGCACGGCGGCCTCGGTGAGCACCCGGGTGGTCTCCTGGAACGAAGCGGCCGAGATGAACGAATCGGTCGACAGCGACGCCTTGGTGATCCCGAGCAGGATCGGATCGAAGCGGGCCGGCTGGCGCCCGTCACGCTCGAGCTTCTCGTTTTCCTCGAGCACGCGTGCGCGCTCGGCCTGCTCGCCCTTGAGGAAGCGGCTGTCGCCGGCCTCGGTCACCTCCACCTTCCGCAGCATCTGGCGGATCACGATCTCGATGTGCTTGTCGTTGATCCGCACACCCTGCAGACGGTAGACGTCCTGGATCTCCTTGACCAGATAGGCGGCCAGGGCCGTCACCCCCAGCAGCCGCAGGATATCGTGCGGGTTCGGTTCACCGTCGGCGATCGGCTCGCCCTTCTCCACGTGCTCGCCTTCGAAGACGGTGATGTGCCGCCACTTCGGAATCAGCTCCTCATGCTGCACGCCGTCCGAATCGGTGATGATCAGCCGCTGCCTCCCCTTCGTGTCCTTCCCGAAGCTCACCGTCCCGGAAGTCTCCGCGAGGATCGCGGGCTCCTTGGGCTTGCGCGCCTCGAACAGGTCGGCGACACGCGGCAGACCGCCGGTGATGTCGCGGGTCTTGCTCGACTCCTGGGGGATACGCGCGATGACGTCGCCGACGCCGACCCATGCGCCGTCCTCGACGCTGGCGATCGCGCCGGGCGGCAGATAGTACTGCGCCGGCTTGTCGGTGCCGGCGATACAGACGTCGTTTCCGTCCTCGTCGAGCAGGCGGATCATCGGACGCAGGTCCTTGCCCGCCGCGCCGCGCTGCTTCGGGTCCATGACCACCATGGAACTGAGCCCCGTCATCTCGTCGGCCTGACGCAGCACCGTCACACCCTCGATGAAATCCGAGTAGCGCAGGCGCCCGGCCACCTCGGTGACGACCGGATGGGTATGCGGGTCCCAGTTGGCGACCACCTGACCCTGCTCCACGGCGTCGCCGTCCTCCACGGTGAGTACGGCGCCGTACGGGACCTTGTACCGCTCGCGCTCACGGCCCATCTCGTCCGTCACCGCCAACTCGCCGGAACGCGACACCGCGACATAGTTTCCGGTCTTCTTGTGCTTGACCAGCTTGATGTTGCGCAGCTTGACCGTACCCTTCGACTTGATCTCGACGCTGTTGATGGCGACGGTCCGCGAGGCCGCTCCGCCGATATGGAAGGTGCGCATCGTAAGCTGCGTACCCGGCTCGCCGATGCTCTGCGCGGCAATGACGCCGACCGCCTCGCCGAGATTGACGCGGTGTCCGCGCGCAAGGTCGCGGCCGTAACAGGCGGAGCAGACCCCGTAGCGCGTTTCGCACGAGATCGGCGAGCGCACCATCACCCGATCGACGCCCGACTGGTCGAGCACACTGACCCAGCGCTCGTCGAGCAGGGTGCCCGCGGGAACCAGCACCTCTTCGGTTCCTGGCTTCAGGACGTCCGCCGACACCGTGCGCCCGAGCACGCGGTCGCGCAGCGGCTCGACGACGTCGCCGCCCTCGACCAGCGGGGTCATCAGCAGCCCTTCGCTGGTCCCGCAATCGACCTCGGTTACGACCAGGTCCTGCGCCACATCGACCAGGCGCCGCGTGAGGTAGCCCGAGTTCGCCGTCTTCAGAGCGGTATCCGCCAGACCCTTGCGGGCGCCGTGAGTCGAGATGAAGTACTGCAGCACGTCCAGCCCTTCGCGGAAGTTCGCGGTGATCGGGGTCTCGATGATCGAACCGTCGGGCTTCGCCATCAGGCCGCGCATCCCGGCGAGCTGTCGGATCTGCTGCGCGCTTCCGCGCGCGCCCGAGTCGGCCATCATGAAGATCGGGTTGAACGACTTCTGTTTGACGACATTGCCCTTGGCGTCGGTCACCTCATACGACCCGAGCTTCTCCATCATCGCCTTGGCGACCACGTCGTTGGTGTGCGACCAGATATCTACGACCTTGTTGTAGCGCTCGCCGTTGGTCACCAATCCGGACGCGTACTGGGCCTCGATGTCCTTGACCTGCGCCTCCGCGCGCGCAAGGATCTCCGGCTTCTGATCCGGGACCACCATGTCCTCGACCCCGAACGAGGCCCCCGAGCGCGTGGCGTAGTAGAAGCCCGTGTACATCAGCCTGTCCGCGAACACGACCGTCTCCTTCAGGCCGACGTTGCGGTAGGCGGAATTGATCAGGCGTGAGATCGCCTTCTTGTTCATGTCCTGGTTGATCAGGTCGAAGGACATCCCGTCCGGAAGCACCTCCGAGAGCAGGGCGCGCCCGACGGTCGTATCGACGACGCGCCGCACCTCGCGCAACTCCCCGTCTTCGTCCTTCACGACCTCGCGGATCCGCACCTTGATCTTCGCGTGCACGTCGACCACCCGGCTCTCATAGGCCCGGTGCACCTCTGCGACGTCGGCGAACATCATGCCCTCTCCGGGGACGTTGACCGCCTCGCGCGTCATGTAATAGAGCCCGAGCACCACGTCCTGCGAGGGCACGATGATCGGTTCCCCGTTCGCCGGAGAGAGGATGTTGTTGGTCGACATCATCAACACGCGCGCCTCGAGCTGGGCCTCGAGGGAGAGCGGCACGTGCACGGCCATCTGGTCGCCGTCGAAGTCGGCGTTGAAGGCCGCGCAGACCAGGGGGTGCAACTGGATCGCCTTGCCTTCGATGAGGACCGGTTCGAAGGCCTGGATGCCCAGACGGTGCAGTGTAGGGGCGCGATTGAGCATCACCGGGTGCTCACGGATCACCTCTTCGAGGATGTCCCACACCTCGGCGACCTCGCGCTCGACCATCTTCTTCGCCGCCTTGATGGTCGTGGCCAGCCCGCGGCGCTGGAGCTTGCCGAAGATGAACGGCTTGAACAGCTCCAGGGCCATCTTCTTCGGCAGGCCGCATTGGTGCAGACGCAGCGTCGGACCGACGACGATCACCGAACGGCCGGAGTAGTCGACCCGCTTGCCCAGCAGGTTCTGCCGGAACCGTCCCTGCTTGCCCTTGATCATGTCCGCCAGCGACTTGAGCGGGCGCTTGTTCGTACCGGTGATGGCGCGCCCGCGGCGACCGTTGTCGAGCAGCGCGTCGACAGACTCCTGCAGCATGCGCTTTTCGTTGCGCACGATGATGTCCGGCGCGTTCAGCTCGAGCAGCCGCTTGAGGCGGTTGTTGCGGTTGATGACGCGCCGGTAGAGGTCGTTGAGGTCCGAGGTCGCAAAGCGGCCGCCGTCGAGCGGCACGAGCGGGCGCAGATCCGGCGGCAGCACCGGGAGCACGGTGAGGATCATCCACTCCGGACGGTTGCCCGAATCCAGGAACGACTCGATCAGCTTCAGGCGCTTGGACAGGCGCTTGAGCTTGGCGTCCGAGGTGGTGCCGGCGATCTCGTCACGCAGGCGCACGGCCTCGGTGCGCAGGTCGATGGCCTTGAGGAGGCTGTAGACCGCCTCGGCGCCCATACGGGCGTCGAACTCGTCCCCGTTCTCCTCGATGGCCTCCAGGTACTGCTCGTCGGTCAGAAGCTGACCGCGCTCGAGCTGGGTCATGCCCGGATCGACGACGACAAAGGCCTCGAAGTAGAGAACCCGCTCGATATCACGCAGGGTCATGTCGAGCAGCAGTCCGATGCGGGAAGGCAGGGACTTCAGGAACCAGATGTGCGCGACCGGGCTCGCCAGTTCGATGTGCCCCATGCGCTCGCGCCGGACCTTGGCCACCGTCACTTCGACGCCGCATTTCTCGCAGATCACGCCACGGTGCTTGAGCCGCTTGTACTTGCCGCACAGGCACTCGTAGTCCTTGATCGGGCCGAAGATCTTGGCGCAGAACAGGCCATCGCGCTCGGGCTTGAAAGTGCGGTAGTTGATGGTCTCGGGCTTCTTGACCTCGCCATAGGACCAGGAGCGGATCATGTCGGGCGATGCCAGGCCGATGCGAATGACATCGAAGTCTTCGACCTGTCCCTGCTGCTTGAGAAGATTCAATAGATCTTTCATCACGTCACCTGTCCCGTAAGTTCGGAAACGCCCGCCGGCGTCCCGTCAGGCCTCCCGCCAACCCTGCCCCGATGCCTCGGGGGGACTCAGTCTTCCTGCTCCAGCTCGATATTGATGGCGAGCGAGCGGATCTCCTTGACCAGTACATTGAACGACTCCGGCATCCCTGCCTCCATGCGATAGTCGCCGTCGACGATGTTCTTGTACATCTTCGTGCGGCCGTTCACGTCGTCCGACTTGACCGTGAGCATCTCCTGGAGCGTGTACGCCGCACCGTAGGCCTCGAGCGCCCACACCTCCATCTCGCCGAAGCGCTGCCCGCCGAATTGCGCCTTCCCGCCGAGGGGCTGCTGAGTCACCAGACTGTACGGCCCGGTCGAGCGGGCGTGCATCTTGTCGTCGACCAGGTGGTTCAGCTTGATCATGTACATGTAGCCGACGGTGATCGGCTTGTCGAACGCCTCGCCGGTGCGCCCGTCGATCAGCGTTGCCTTTCCGGACTCGGGCAGACCCGCCAGGCGGAGCATGCTCTTGATCTCCTCCTCGCTCGCACCGTCGAACACCGGCGTCGCCATCGGAACGCCGCCGCGCAGGTTGCCGGCGAGCCGCAAGACCTCGTCGTCATCGAGCGATTTGAGGTCGACCTTGCGGCCGCTGCCGTTATACACCTCGTCCAGGAACTTGCGCAGCTCCGAGGCGTTGGAGCCGGCGTCGAGCATGCGCCCGATGCGCTCGCCGAGGCCCTTGGCGGCCCACCCGAGGTGGGTCTCCAGCACCTGGCCGACGTTCATGCGCGAAGGCACGCCGAGCGGATTGAGCACGATGTCCACGGGGGTGCCGTCTTCGAGATAGGGCATATCCTCGACCGGCACGATGCGTGAGATGACACCCTTGTTCCCGTGACGCCCGGCCATTTTGTCGCCCGGCTGGGTCCGGCGCTTGACCGCGAGGTAGACCTTCACCATCTTCAGCACACCCGGCGCCAGGTCGTCGCCCGCCGTGATCTTCGCTTTCTTCTCTTCGAACCGGCGATCGAACTCCTTGCGCAACGCCTTGATCTGCTGGGCGACGGCCTCGAGCTGGCGGTTCGCATCCTCGTTGCGCAGCCGGATCTCGAACCACTTCTCCCGCGGCACCCCCTCCAGATAGCCCTTGGCGATCTTGGTCCCCGCCTTGAGCCCCTTGGGACCGCCCTCCGCGGTCTTGCCCGAGAGCAGGCGCTCGACGCGCTGGAAGGTGTCGTCCTCGACGATCCGAAGCTGGTCGTTCAGATCCTTGCGGATGCGCGCAAGCTCCATCTCCTCGATCTCGAGGGCGCGCTGATCCTTCTCCACGCCGTCGCGCGTGAAGACCTGCACGTCGATCACCGTGCCGTCCATCCCCGAGGGGACGCGCAGCGAGGTGTCCTTTACGTCCGAGGCCTTCTCGCCGAAGATGGCCCGCAGCAGCTTCTCCTCCGGGGTCAGTTGGGTCTCGCCCTTGGGCGTGACCTTGCCGACGAGGATGTCGCCGGTGCGGACCTCCGCGCCGATGTAGACCACGCCCGACTCGTCGAGCTTGGAGAGCGCGTACTCGCCGACATTTGGGATGTCGGAGGTGATCTCCTCGGGGCCGAGCTTGGTGTCGCGCGCGACGCAGGTCAGCTCCTCGATGTGAATCGTGGTGAAGCGGTCCTCCTCGACGACGCGCTCCGAGATCAGGATGGAATCCTCGAAGTTGTAGCCGTGCCACGGCATGAACGCCACCAGCAGGTTCTGGCCCAGGGCCAGCTCGCCCATATCCGTGGAAGACCCGTCGGCGAGCACGTCGCCGCGCGCGATGACGTCGCCGGTGTGCACCAGCGGGCGCTGGTTGATCGAGGTGTTCTGGTTCGAGCGCGTGTACTTGATGAGGTTGTAGATGTCCACGCCCGGCTCGCCGGGAACGGTTTCCTCGTCGTTCACCCGCACCACGATGCGCCCCGCGTCGACCGAGTCGACGATCCCGCCGCGGTCGGCGACGACCGCGGTTCCGGAGTCGATCGCCACGGTACGCTCCATCCCGGTGCCGACCAGCGGCTTCTCGGCTCGCAGGGTCGGGACCGCCTGCCGCTGCATGTTCGATCCCATCAGCGCGCGGTTGGCGTCGTCGTGCTCGAGGAACGGAATCAGTCCCGCCGCGACCGAGACGATCTGCATGGGCGCAACGTCCATGAAGTCGATCTTGTCCGGCGTCATCATCGTGAACTCGTTCGCATGCCGGCAGGAGACGAGGTCGTCGACCAAGTTGCCCTTTTCGTCCAGCGTGGCGTTGGCCTGGGCGATGACGTACTGGCCCTCCTCGATCGCCGACAGATAGACGACCTCCTCGGTGGCGCGGCCGTTCACGACCTTGCGATAGGGCGTTTCCAGGAACCCGTATTCGTTGGTGCGCGCATAGCAGGAGAGCGAGTTGATCAACCCGATGTTCGGGCCCTCCGGCGTCTCGATCGGACAGACCCGCCCGTAGTGGGTGGGGTGAACGTCGCGCACTTCGAAGCCGGCGCGCTCGCGCGTCAGGCCGCCCGGTCCAAGGGCGGACACGCGGCGCTTGTGGGTCACCTCGGAGAGCGGGTTGTTCTGGTCCATGAATTGCGAGAGCTGACTGGACCCGAAGAACTCCTTGATCGCCGCGGCCACGGGCTTGGCGTTGATCAGCTCCTGAGGCGTCAGGCCCTCAGACTCGGCCAAGCTGAGGCGCTCGCGCACTGCGCGCTCGACCCGGACCAGGCCGATACGGAAGACGTTCTCCGCCATCTCGCCGACGCTGCGGATGCGCCGGTTGCCGAGGTGGTCGATATCGTCCACATAGCCGTTGCCGTTACGGATATCGATCAGGACCTTCAGGACATCGATGATGTCCTCCTTCGACAGCACCCCCTCACCGGTGATCTCGGAGCGACCCACGCGGCGGTTGAACTTCATCCGCCCGACCGCCGAGAGGTCGTAACGGTCGGAGCTGAAGAACAGATTGTTGAACAGGTTCTGCGCCGCCTCCTTGGTGGGGGGCTCGCCCGGGCGCATCATCCGGTAGATCTCCACCAGGGCTTCGAGCTCGGTGGTGGTAGGATCGATACGCAGCGTGCTGGACATGTAGGGGCCGCGATCGAAATCGTTCGTGTACAGGGTTCGCAGCTCCTTGATCCCGGCCTCGCGCAGCTTCGTCACCGACTCCGCGGTCAGCTCGTCGTTGGCCGCGACGATCAGCTCGCCCGTGGACGTGTCGACGACGTCGTGCGCCACGGTCTTACCCACCAGGTACTCCTCGCCCACGGCGAGGGTCTTGATTCCGGCCTGCTCAAGCTCGCGGATGTGGCGCGCGGTGATCCGGCGCCCCGCCTCGACCAGTACCTTGCCCTTGATCTTGATGTCGAAGCTCGCCGTCTCGCCGCGCAGGCGCTCGGGCACCAGTTCGAGCTGCACACCGTCCTTGGAGAAATGGAAGACGTTGGTCTCGAAGAAGGTTGCGAGGATCTCTTCGGTCGAGAACCCGAGCGCGCGCAGAAGGATCGTCGCGGGGAGCTTGCGTCGGCGGTCGATACGCACGAAGACACAGTCCTTGGGGTCGAACTCGAAGTCGAGCCAGGAACCGCGGTACGGAATGACCCGCGCCGAGAACAACAGCTTCCCGGAGGAATGGGTCTTGCCCTTGTCGTGCTCGAAGAACACGCCGGGCGAGCGATGGAGCTGCGAGACCACGACACGCTCGGTGCCGTTGATCACGAAGGTGCCGTTGCGCGTCATCAGCGGCAACTCACCCATGTAGACTTCCTGCTCCTTGATGTCCTTGACGGACTGCACGCCGCCCTGTCCTTCCTTGTCATAGATGACCAGGCGCAGCGTCGTACGCAGCGGCGCGGCATAGGTCATGCCGCGCATCTGGCATTCCTTGACATCGAACACCGGTTCGCCCAGGCGGTAGTCGACATACTCGAGCACCGCGGTACCGGAGTAGCTCGAAATCGGAAACACCGACTGCAGCGCGGCGTGCAGCCCGGTGGGGCGGCGCTGGTCGGCGGGGACCTCTTCCTGGAGGAACCGGCGATAGGATTCGATCTGCGTCGCGAGCAGATACGGCACCTCGAGGATACGCGGGCGTTTCCCGAAATCCTTGCGAATCCGCTTCTTTTCGGTAAAGCTGTAGGACATCGCGCTGGTCCCTCTCGATCAGAAACTGGTGCCGGCCGCGTAGGCGGTCCGGCGCGTGGGCCCGGCGACACGGAAACGAGCGGATGCGTGCCGGCGGCCCGTAGCCGCCGGCAGCATCCGCCGCCGCATTTCGCCGATCGGCAAACTCATCCGGTCTGCGCCGACCCTTACTTGATTTCGACGCTCGCGCCGGCCTCCTCGAGCTGTTTCTTCATGTCGGCGGCCTCGTCCTTGGACACGCCCTCCTTGACGGTCGACGGCGCACCCTCGACGAGGTCCTTGGCCTCCTTCAGGCCGAGACCGGTCAAGGCGCGTACGACCTTGATGACCCCGACCTTGTTGGAGCCGAAGCTCGACAGGACCACGTCGAACTCGGTCTTCTCCTCGGCGGCCGCTTCGGCCCCGCCGCCCGCGGCTGCGGGGGCCGCGGCGACGGCCGCCGCCGCGGTGACGCCGAACTTCTCCTCCATCGCGGAGATCAGGTCGACGACTTCCATCACCGTCATGCCGGCGATGGTCTCGAGAATGTCTTCTTTGGATACGGCCATGGTCGAATCTCCTGAATCGTCAGTAGTCTGTCGCCGCCGGGGGCGCCCGCCGCAGCGGTGCATCCTCCCCGGAACGGACGTTTACGCCGTCTGTTTCTGGTCGCGGACGGCCGCGAGGGTGCGCACCAGCTTGCCCGGGACCTCGTTGAGGGTGCGGGCGAGCTTGTCGAGCGGCGCTCGCATCGCCGCCATCAGCAGACTGATGGCCTGCTCCCGGGTCGGGAGCGTGGCGAGGCGTTGCAGCTCGCCGGCGGGCAGCAGCTTCCCACCGACGGCGACCAGCTTGGGCACCAGCTTCTCATGGTCCTTGGCGAACGCGCTGACCACGCGCGCCGCGGCGCCGGGATCCTCTTTCGAGAACGCCAGCACGAGCGGCCCGACGAGGCCGTCCTGCATGCACTCGAACGCGGTACCCTGCAACGCGCGCCGCGCCAGGGTATTCTTCACGACGCGAAGATAGACGCCGCCCGCGCGCGCGGAGCGGCGCAGTTCCGTCATCTCCTCGACGCTCAGCCCCCGGTACTCGGCCGCGACCGCCGAATGGGCGCCCGCGGCCTGCGCGTTGACTTCCGCGACGATGGCCTGCTTCTCTTCCAATACGAGTGGCACGTCTGTCACCTCATGGGACCGGTGCGCACAACGGTGCACCCGTATCCCCTCGTGGACTCAGGGCGCCGCGAGGGCGCCCGCCCGTCCGGTGAACGACGCCAGACCTTCCTGACGTTGGGTTCACCGTCTGCGCAGGCCGGGAAACATCCCATTAAGCCTCCGCCGGCCCCGCGCGGGGACCGGTGCCGGCACCTGCGGTCTTTGACGGCCGCCCCGACTCCCGAAGGGTGCGGGACAACCCCAAAGCCTGCATGGGGGCCATCGCGCCCCCGCGCCCGCCGCTCAGGCGGCGAGCGAACTCTGATCCAACACGATGCCGGCACCCATGGTCGACGACAGGGTGACCTTCCGCAGATAGGTGCCCTTTGCAGCCGCCGGCTTCGCCTTCTGGAGATCGGCGAGCAGCGCGAGCAGATTCTCCTTGAGGGCGGCGGCCTCGAAATCGATCTTGCCGATGGTGCAGTGCACGATGCCCGCCTTGTCGGTGCGATAGCGCACCTGGCCGGCCTTGGCGTTGCGCACCGCGCCCGCGACGTCCGGCGTGACGGTGCCCACCTTGGGGTTCGGCATCAGGCCGCGCGGCCCCAGGATGGGACCGAGCTGGCCGACCACGCGCATCGCATCCGGCGAGGCGATCACCACGTCGAAATCCATCGTTCCGCCCTTGATCTGTTCGGCGAGGTCCTCGAACCCCACCAGATCCGCACCCGCCGCGCGCGCCGCGTCGGCGTTCGCGCCCTGGGCGAACACGGCGACCCGCACCGACTTGCCGGTACCGTTGGGAAGCACGGTCGAGCCGCGCACCACCTGATCCGATTTGCGCGGATCCACGCCAAGATTCACGGCCACGTCGACCGACTCGCGGAAGCGCGCCCGCGGCAGTCCCTGAAGGAGTTCGAGCGCCTCGTCGACCGGGTAGAGCCGGCCCGACTCGACCTTCTCGCGCACCGCCCGCTGACGCTTGGAAAGCTTGGCCATGGCTCAGACCCCCTCCACATCGATGCCCATACTGCGCGCGCTGCCGGCGATGGTACGGACGCCGGCGTCGACGTCCGCCGCGGTGAGATCGGGCGCCTTGGCCTTGACGATCTCCTCGAGCTGCGCGCGGGTGACCTTGCCGACCTTGTTGCTGTTCGGAGTCGGGCTGCCCTTCTGCAGTCCGAGCGCCTTCTTCAGCAGCACCGAGGCCGGCGGCGTCTTGGTCACGAAGGTGAAGCTGCGGTCCGAATAAACGGTGATCACCACCGGCGTGGGCAGCCCCTGCTCGACACCCTGCGTATGGGCGTTGAAGGCCTTGCAGAACTCCATGATGTTCACGCCGTGCTGGCCCAGCGCGGGACCCACGGGCGGGCTCGGATTCGCCTGCCCGGCCGGCACCTGCAGCTTGATATAGGCTTGAATCTTCTTCGCCATCACTCACTCCTGCCGGGTGCAGACGCCTCTCGGCTCCCCGGGATGATCGCCGCCGGCGACACGCCGGCGCGCACCTACCGTCCGCTCAGCCCTTCTCGACCTGGCTGAATTCGAGTTCGACCGGGGTGGGCCGCCCGAAGATCAGCACCGCCACGCGCAGCCGGCTCTTGTCGTAGTTGACCTCTTCGACGACCCCGTTGAAGTCGTTGAACGGACCGTCGATCACGCGCACCACCTCGCCGGGCTCGAACAACACCTTCGGCCGCGGCTTCTCCACACCCTCCTGGACGCGCTGCAGGATCGTCTCCGCCTCGCGGTCGCTGATCGGCGCCGGGCGGTCGGACGTACCCCCCACGAAACCCATCACACGCGGCACCTCCTTGACCAGGTGCCAGGTCTCGTCGTCGAGTTCCATCTGCACGAGCACGTAGCCGGGGAAGAATTTGCGCTCGCTGCGCCGCTTCTGTCCCTCACGCATCTCGACCACCTCTTCGGTGGGGACCAGGATCTGCCCGAACCGATCCTGCAGTCCGCTGCGTTCGATTCGATCCTGGAGCGAACGGCGCACCTGGTTCTCGAAACCGGAGTAGGTGTGTACCACATACCAGCGCAGTGCCATTCCCTCAGCTCCCCTGACCCGTCAGCAGGCGCACCATCTTGAGCAGCCCCAGGTCCAGGACCCACATGAAGATGGCCACCAGCAGCACCAGTCCGATCACCACCAGCGTCGTCTGGACGGTCTCCTGCCGGGTCGGCCAGACCACCTTGCGCACCTCGGTGCGCGATTCGCCGATGAACGCCCAGATGGCGCGCCCCGCGCGGGTCGGCGAGCCGACGGCGACCGCGATACCGACGGCCGCGAGCAGCCCGGGCACGCGGAAGAGGGGCGGCTGATCCGCAAACCAATAGAAACCCACGATCGCCGCGATCAGGATCAATACCGCAAGCGCGAGCTTGACGGTGTCGAGCGGCGAAGTGGACGTCGTTTCCGGCTTCTGCGCCATGTATCCGATTTCGTATGTGCGGCCGCCGGGGTACGCCCCGGCGCAGCCGCGTGGTTCATCCGGGTGTCGCGGTTCGGCACCGTATGGCAGGCCAGGAGGGACTCGAACCCCCAACCTGCGGTTTTGGAGACCGCTGCTCTGCCAATTGAGCTACTGGCCTTTGAAAAACCGCTACTCCGCATCCCGCGCGGTCGCGCCCGTGCTCACTCGATGACCTTGGAGACGACGCCGGCGCCCACGGTGCGCCCGCCCTCGCGGATGGCGAAGCGTACGCCCTCCTCCATCGCGATCGGCGCAATCAGCGAGACGGTCATCTTGATGTTGTCCCCGGGCATCACCATCTCCACGCCCTCCGGCAGATCCACCGCCCCGGTCACATCCGTCGTGCGAAAATAAAACTGCGGCCGATACCCCGTGAAAAACGGCGTGTGCCGACCCCCCTCCTCCTTCGTCAGGACGTAGACCTCCGCCTCAAACTTCGTGTGCGGCGTGATCGATCCCGGCTTGCACAGCACCTGCCCGCGCTCGACCTCGTCGCGCTTCGTCCCGCGCAGCAACACCCCGACATTGTCCCCCGCCTGACCCTCGTCGAGCAGCTTGCGAAACATCTCCACACCCGTCACCGTCGTCTTCACCGTCGGGCGCAGCCCCACAATCTCCACTTCCTCCCCAACCTTCACCTTCCCGCGCTCGATACGACCCGTCACCACCGTCCCACGACCCGAAATCGAGAACACATCCTCGATCGGCATCAGGTACGGCTGGTCCACCGGACGCTCCGGCACCGGAATGTGCGCGTCCATCGCCTCCAGCAGCTTCCAGATCGAGGGCACCCCAATCTCGCTCTCGTCCCCCTCCAGCGCCTTCAGCGCCGATCCCACCACAATCGGCGTGTCATCCCCAGGAAACTGGTACTGGTTCAGAAGATCACGAACCTCCATCTCCACCAGCTCCAGCAGCTCCGCATCGTCCACCATGTCCGCCTTGTTCATGTACACCACAATGTGCGGAACCCCAACCTGGCGCGCCAGCAGAATATGCTCCCGCGTCTGCGGCATCGGACCGTCCGCCGCCGATACCACCAAAATCGCCCCGTCCATCTGCGCCGCACCCGTGATCATGTTCTTCACATAATCCGCGTGCCCCGGACAGTCCACGTGCGCGTAGTGCCGACCCTCCGACTCATACTCCACGTGCGCCGTCGCAATCGTGATCCCCCGCGCACGCTCCTCCGGCGCATTGTCAATCGCATCGTACGCCTTGAACTCACCACCAAACTTCTGCGACGTCACCTTCGTCAGCGCCGCCGTCAGCGTCGTCTTCCCGTGGTCCACGTGCCCAATCGTCCCAACATTTACATGCGGCTTCTTACGCTCGTATTTTTCCTTGGACATCGAGTGCTCTCCTCAAGTCTGACCGGACCCGGACGCGGGCGGCCGCCCGCCGCCCCGGAAAACAAAAACGCCGTGCGCACGCACCCTTCCCCCGCGCCGGGCGAGGGGACGGTTGCCGCGCGGTGCGGCCCCGCGGGGCCGCCGCCTGATTCTTCAAACCGTCGCACCGACCGAAATGGAGCCCATAACCGGACTTGAACCGGTGACCTCTTCCTTACCAAGGAAGTGCTCTACCGACTGAGCTATATGGGCCTGCTGCCTTTGGGCGCCGCGCGCCGCACCGCTGGAGCGGGTGATGGGAATCGAACCCACGTCATCAGCTTGGAAGGCTGAGGTTCTACCATTGAACTACACCCGCCTGCGCCATAGGGACAGAGGCGTACACGTCGTCAAACGATGCGAGGCGCCGCTGCCCTGAACCCGTGCCGCCTGGTGGAGGGGGTAGGATTCGAACCTACGAAGGCGGAGCCGCCAGATTTACAGTCTGGTCCCTTTGACCGCTCGGGAACCCCTCCCGGAACGTAAGCCCGCAATTCTGTAGGAGCGGGAGAGGACTGTCAACTGCGGTTTGCGCGCAGGGGACGGTCGCGCCGACGGGAATCCGGCGCGCGCATACCCGCACGCGCGCCGGGCCGGTATAATGCCTCGTCCCGTTCTGACGTCCCCGGCGAGGGGCGACGGACGGACGCCCGGGCGGGCCGGGCGCCATCGGGAAGGTAAATTCTAAACATCATGAAAAATAAAGGAATACTTGTCACCGGGGGGGCCGGATACATCGGCAGTCACGTGGTCCGGCAGCTCGTCGAGACCGGCGAGCGGGTGACGGTCCTGGACAATCTATCCACCGGATTCCGCGAGGCGGTACTCGGCGGGGAGCTGGTGGTGGGCGAGACCGGCGACCGTGCGCTGGTGGAACGGCTGCTGCGCGAGCGCGAAATCGACAGCGTACTTCACTTCGCGGCGCACACGGTGGTGCCCGAATCGGTCCAGAACCCGCTCAAATATTATGGTAATAACACCTGCTCGAGCCGCAGCCTCCTCGAGGCCTGCGCCGCGGCCGGCGTGCGCCACTTCATCTTCTCCTCCACCGCCGCCGTCTACGGGATCCCGGACGGGGATCGCGCCGCGGAAGACAGTCCGACGGCGCCGATCAACCCGTACGGGACCTCCAAGCTGATGACCGAGTGGATGCTGCGCGACCTCTCGGCGGCGACGGCGCTGCGCCACGTGACCCTGCGCTACTTCAACGTCGCCGGCTCGGACCCCGGCGGGCGGATCGGGCAGTCGACCCGCAACGCAACGCTGCTGATCAAGGTCGCCTGCGAGGCGGCGACCGGGGCGCGCGAGGAGGTGGTGATCTTCGGGACCGATTACCCGACCCCCGACGGGACCGGCATCCGCGACTACATCCATGTCGAGGATCTGGCCGCCGCCCACCTCAAGGCCCTGGACTACCTGCGCGCGGGCGGCGCCTCCACCACCCTGAACTGCGGCTACGGGCACGGCTACAGCGTGCGCGAGGTGCTCGAGACGGTGCAGCGCGTGCACGGGCGGCCGCTGCGCATCCGCGAGGCGCCGCGCCGCCCCGGCGATCCGCCGGCGCTGGTGGCGGCGGCGGATCGGGTCCGCGAGGTTCTGGGCTGGCGACCCCAGTACGACGACCTCGCGTTCATCGCGCGCACCTCCCTCGAGTGGGAGCGCAAGCTGCGCGCGGCCCGGTGAGCGCGGACGCGGAACTTCCCCGGCCCCCGGCCGGTTCGATCGGCGGCGCGTTCACACCGGGCGCGGACGCCGCCCCCCCATGAGCGAGGCGGTTGCATGAAAATCACCATCTACGGCACCGGATACGTCGGCCTGGTCACCGGTGCGTGTCTGGCCGAGGTCGGCAACGAGGTGCTCTGCGTCGACACCGACCGGGCCAAGATCGAACTGCTGCAGAACGACGGCATCCCCATCTACGAACCGGGGCTGGAGGATCTGGTCGCCAAAAACCGCGCGGCCGGACGTCTGGAGTTCACCACCGAACCCGCGCGGGGGGTCGAGCACGGACTGTTCCAGTTCATCGCGGTCGGCACGCCGCCGGACGAGGACGGCTCGGCCGACCTCTCGAGCGTCGTGGCCGTCGCGCGCACGATCGCCGAGCGCATGGAGGAGTACCGCATCGTCGTCACCAAGTCCACCGTGCCGGTGGGAACCGCGGACCGCGTGCGCGACACCATGCTCGAGGTGCAACGCGGACGCGGCGTCGAGATCGAATTCGATGTCGTCTCCAACCCGGAGTTCCTGAAAGAGGGCGCGGCGGTGGAGGATTTCATGCGCCCGGACCGCATCGTAGTGGGTACCGACAATCCGCGCACCGCGGAACTGCTGCGCGTACTCTACGCGCCCTTCAACCGCAACCACGACCGCCTCATGGTCATGGACATCCGCTCCTCCGAGTTGACCAAGTACGCCGCCAACGCGATGCTCGCGACCAAGATCAGCTTCATGAACGAGCTGGCCAACATCGCCGACCGCCTCGGCGCTGACATCGAACAGGTCCGCACCGGTATCGGCTCGGACCCGCGCATCGGCTACCACTTCATCTATCCGGGCGTGGGTTACGGGGGCTCGTGCTTCCCCAAGGACATGCGGGCGCTGGAGCGGATCGCCGCCGGCGTCGGCTATCGCGCCGAACTCCTGCAGGCGGTCGAGGCGATCAACAACCGCCAGAAGAGCGTGCTGTTCGAAAAGATCCGCCGCCACTTCGACGGCGAACTCGCGGGGCGCACCTTCGCCGTCTGGGGACTCGCCTTCAAGGCCAACACCGACGACATGCGGGAGGCCTCAAGCCGAGTGCTGCTCGAGGCACTGTGGGCGCACGGCGCCTCGGTGCGCGCGCACGACCCGGCGGCGATGGAGGAGGCACGGCGCATCTACGGCGAGCGCCCCGACCTGGTCCTGTGCGACGATCCGGACGCGGCCATCGAGGGCGCCGATGCGCTCGTCGTGCTGACCGAATGGAATGTCTTCTGGAGCCCGGATTTCGCCGAGATCAAGGAACGGCTGCGCGAGCCGGTGATCTTCGACGGGCGCAACCTATACGACCCCCGGCGCCTCGCCCAGATGGGCATCACCCACTACGCCGTCGGGCGCGGCAACGCGCGCTGAAGTCCGGGCGGGGACCCGGACGCGGGTGCCGGCCGCGTCGCGGCCGGCACCCGCAGCCGATCAATAGATACGGAAGTGGTAGTTGACCCCGACGGTGAAGTTGTCGTTGGTGATCCCGGCCGCATCCTGATGCATCCACTGCCCGACCAGCCCGAGCTGCGGCCCGAGCCGGTACTCGGCGCCGAGCCCGATACGCGCCCCGACCTCGCTCCCGCCGGCGTCGCCGGTGCCGCTCAGCGAACCGAAGCCGATCTTCAGAAAAGGCAGGAGCTGGCCGCGCATGCCCAGCGGATAACCCGCCATGAAGTCGACACCGAAGACGTTCGAGCCGTAGCTGAAAAATCCGTTGTGGGTCTCCTGGCTGTTGAACTCGCCGAAGAAGTTCGCGCCGACGACCACCGGCTGCGGCACGCCGGAGAGCGCGACCGATCCGTTGTAACCCAGAAGGATGCCCCCATCGAGCCCCAGCTGGGTGTCGAGCCCCGCCGCACTGGAGTCGTTGAAACCGAACTGGGCGCCCGCGTAGGGGCCGAGCCACTGCCCGGCGAGGCCGTGTCCGGCCCCGCCCGGGCCGGCGGCCCACGCGGCGGCCGGGAACACGAGTCCCGCGGCCGCGACGACGACGATCCTGCGCAATCTTTTCATTAAACGTCCCTCCTGCGCTCTGTATCCGGCGATCGAGGTCCCCGGCCGCGGGGAATCGCCCGCCGCCGCACCGGACCCATGGTCTTCTGCCGCCGCCCGCGATCGCGGGCGGAACTGGGGCGACATGCTACAAGGGAGCTTGGGCGCGCACCACCCCCCGGGCGGACACCGCCCGGGCCTCCCCTCGCCCCGGCGCCCCCGATTCGCGGACACGCAGCCCGCCGAAGGCCGGCCGCCGGGCGGGACCCGGACCGCCCGCAACTCAGGCCGGCCCATTCCGCTGCGGCCGGGACGGCGTCGCGGACTGCATCCGCAACCTGTAGGGAGCCTTGCGATACGCCCGAGCGGCGACCGACCGATATCACTGACCGGAACGGGCCGCGACCGGCCCGTATCCAATCGGTATCGAATCGGAACGACGGAGGTGGAATCCATGCGCGGTTGGAATTGGATGATACTGACCCTGGCGACGGTGCTGCTCGCCGGGTGCAGCGGTTCCGGGGGGATGACCGATTTGCACCAGTGGGTGCGGAACGTGGAGTCCCGACACGGCGGACGGATCGCACCCCTCCCCAAGATCGTCCCCTATCACAAGTTCGCGTTCACCGCGGGCGACCTCCCGAGCCCCTTCAGCCCCGCACGCCTGACGGCGGGCACCAAGCCGCTTCCCGTCGGGAACTCCGGGCTGCACCCCGACTTCAAACGCCCGAAGGGGCCGCTGGAGGCCTACCCGCTCGATTCGCTCAAGATGGTCGGCACCCTGCAGATCAAGGGCCGGACGTGGGCCCTCATCCAGGTCCCCGACGGGACGATCTTTCCGGTGCACAAGGGCGACTACATGGGGATGAACTACGGCCGCATCGTCCGGATCGGCAACGCCGAGGTGAACTTGGTCGAAATCGTGCCCGACGGGATGGGCGGCTGGATGAAACATCCGGCCTCGCTGGCACTGAAATAGTACCGCGCAGGAGCCGCACGAGCGCGTCGGCCGGACAAGCCCGGCCCGCGCGCTGGATCGGGCGCGATCGGCGCGCAGTATAATGAAGCCAGCGGCCGGCGGGTGCCGGGCGCATGTCACCCACCTGCGGTCCCGGATCCATGAGACTACGGCGCTGCCCCTTGTTGCTGGCGCTCGTCCTCGGCGTCATACCCGCTGCATGTTCGTCGTGGCGGACCCCGGTAGCACGTGCGCCTGTGCCCGTCGCCGGCCCGAAACCCCTGCCGGCGAAGCCCGACCCGGTCGGCGACGCACGCACGCTTCTCGCCCTGACGCACCAGGGAGAGATGACCGAACTCCTCCTTCTGCGGGAAGTCCAGTGGGCCGTCTCCCAGCTCCACGAGCGCGACCCCCGGATACCGCCCGACGAGTTGCGGCTGATCGGCTTGACCATCATGCGGGACCTGTCGCAGGAGGTGATGAAACCCGGGGGACTGCTCGACCAGGAGGCCGCGCTCTACGCGCACTACTACACGGACGCCGAACTGCGGGACATGATCACCTTCTTCCGGCGCCCCGCCGGGCAGTCGATGCTGCTCGAGAGCCCGCAGATCGAACTCGAGACCGAAGGGCTTCAGCGTCGCTGGGCGGCCGCCCTGGAGGCACGGATATTCAAAGACGTACGGGCCCGCGTGACACGCGCCGGCTACCCTGACCTCCCGGGCCGTTGATCCGCCGGCGGCGCGCCCGCGGCTCGCGCCGGAAGCCATACGATCACCGACAGCCCGCCCTGGGGGGCATTGCGAACCTCGATGCGGCCGCCGTGCAGCCTGACCGCACGATCTGCGATCGCCAGACCCAGACCGAATCCCCCGGTGGCCCGATCCCGGGCCTGACCGGCGCGGACGAAGGCCTCGAACAACCGCGGCAGCTCCTCTTCCGGCACGCCCGGCCCGTGGTCGCGAACCTCGACCGTAAATCCTTCGGGCGGGCCCGGATCGCTCCGCAGCGTGATCGCGACCGCGGTACCGGCGGCCGTATGGCGTACGGCGTTGCGGACGACGTTTTCGATTGCACTGTGAAGGAGCGCCGCATCGCCCGCAATCACCGCTGCGGCGTGAAGCTCCAGCCGCACGCAACGCCCCTGGGATCGCGCCTCGAAATCCGCGTCCGACACCACGGCCTCCAGCAGCTCCCCCAGGTCCACGGACTCGATGTGCGGCTGCACCGCGGCGGAATCGTAGCGCGCGAGCGAGAGCACCTGACCGATCAGCTCGTTCAGCCGTTCGGCCTCGCGCTCGATGCGATCCAGTTCGTCCACACCGTACGTACCGATCCGTTGCCGCGCAAGACCGAGCGCGGCCTCCAACCGTGCGAGCGGGGAGCGCAGTTCGTGCGACACGTCCCTGAGCAGGCGGCGCTGGGCGGTCATCAACTCCTGAAGGCGTTGCGCCATGGCATCGAACGAACGCGCCAAGTCGGCGATTTCGTCCCGGCGGCGACCCAGGGTCGGCGCCACCCGGTGCGCCAGGTCGCCCGCGGCGTAGGCCTCGGTGGCGCGCCGCAGTCGCTCCAACGGAGCCGTCAGATAGCGCGCCAGCAGCAGGCAGACCACCGCCCCGGCCAGTGCGGCGAGCAGCAGCGGCGGCACCATGGCCCGCGGGCGGCTGAGGATGCGCGCCAAGGTGACCGCCTGAAAGTCGGGGATCAACCGATAGCGCTTTCCGCCGGGGAGGGCGATCACAGCGGGGGGATGCCGTCCCGGGGGCGCCGGCCGGACCCAGTATCGTGCCAAGCGGCGGATCCGATCACGCAGCGCCGCCGGCACCGGTCGTCCCAACACGTCGCGGCCCGAGGCGTCCACGACGAGCAGCGGGACCAGCCGGCGACGATCGGCGCGCAGGGCCCAGGCACGCAGACCGGCCAGTCCGCCGGTATCGGCGGCGCGCTGCGCGGACGCCGCCTCGTCGACGAAGCGGGCGAACGGGTCCGCGATGGACCGGTGTTCGCGGACCCAGTTCAGGTAGTGCGATGCGGAAAACAACGTCGCGGCGGTGAACAGCGCCAGCGCCGCCCAGAACGACAAGAAAAATTTCCAGAACAGGCGATGCACCGGTCAGTTACGCGTGTACTGATAACCGACGCCCCGGACCGTCTTGATCCGCTCGTCCCCGCCGTCCATCGGGCCGAGCTTGCGGCGCAGGCTGCTGATGTGCATGTCGAGACTCCGGTCGTAGCGGGCGAGCTTTCGTCCCAGGGCGCGCTCACACAAAACCGCCTTTGGAACCACGTGCCCTGCTTCCCGCACCAGCACTTCGAGCACGCTGTACTCGGTGCTCGTAAGCGGCACGGGAACGGAGCGGCACAGGATGCGGCGCGCCCCCGGGTGAAGCTCCAGATCCCCGACCTGCAGGATCTGCGGCTGCGGAATCCCGCCGTCCGGTTCCGGGTGCGGCTCCGTACGACGCAGCACGGCGCGGATTCGGGCGACGAGCACCCTAGGGTTACAGGGTTTCGGCAGGTAATCGTCGGCGCCCAGTTCCAGGCCGACGATGCTGTCAACGTCGTCCCCGCGGGCGGTCAGCATGAGCACGGGGAGGAGGGAGTCGGAGCGGATCTCCCTCAGGACGTCGAACCCGTTCGGCCCCGGCATCATCACGTCCAGGACCAGGAGATCGTAGGCGGTCCTTCGCACCTTCGCGATCGCCGACTCGCCGTCGCGCGCCAGATCGACCGAAAACCCCTCGCGCTCGAGATACTCCTTGAGCATCGCGGTCAATTCGACGTCGTCGTCCGCCAACAACAGGCGACTCACCGCAGCCCTCCGGTACCGGCCCCGCGGACGTACCCCGCGCAGCCGTGAGACGACCCCCGTTGCGCATCGTGCCACAACGCCGCCCGTGCAGACAGCGATGGACGCGCCAGAAACGGGACACACACCCGTCGCGGCTGCGCCTTCAAGGCCTCGCTCAGGCGGCGGCAGGAGACCGCCGCCGGCGTCCCGTCGGCCGCGCCGCTCCGGCATCGGGGGCTTTGCAGGATTTTGCACTCTCCGTGCACACGGTTACGGCCGCGGCCTCTATAGTTCCGATCGGGCCATCGCCCGCACCCGAACGCGGGCCGACATAGGGAAACCTCAATGAAATTCAAGACGATCGTACTGTTTTCTCTCCCCTTGATCGCGCTGTCGGCGGGAGGCCCCGCCCAGGCGCACCCCTGGGGCCCCGGCTGCATGCACGGTCCCCCGGGTGGGGCATACGGGCACCGCCGCGAAGATCCGGAACGGCACCTCATGCGCAGATTCGAGCACCTGGATCTCAAGCCCGGGCAACGCACGGCCATCCATGCCGCGTTCGAAAAGGCCCGGCCGCAGTTTCGCAAGCTGTTCCATGAAATGCGCGCCAACCGCAGGGCGCTGGGCGGAATGCTGGCATCCGCAAAGATCGATCCGGTGCGGATCCGCGCGCTCGCCCGGGCGCAGGGCCGGCTGGTCGCCGATCTCATCGGCGCCCGCACCGAACTCAGGATCCGGATCGCGTCCATTCTCACC
The DNA here is from genome assembly GCA_027013145.1 of Gammaproteobacteria bacterium. Classification (GTDB taxonomy): domain Bacteria; phylum Pseudomonadota; class Gammaproteobacteria; order 21-64-14; family 21-64-14; genus BMS3Abin12. The sequence goes on from JALUXX010000019.1 coordinate 72,881, forward strand.
CCCGAACAGCGACGCAAGCTCGAGGAACTGCGACGCGACTGCCGTTGGAAAGGCGCCGCCCCCACCGGCGACACCCCGCCCATGCGCCGCGATGCACCGCCCTCTCCACGACCGATGGTTCCGTAACGAGGTTTCAGCGGGCCTCCCCCTGCTTCGGGGATCGTGGCCCGGCGCGCGGGCGCCGACCCGATCCCCGTCCTTTTGCACACCATCCCACTCCCTCTTCCGCAGGCACTTCGCGCTCCAGCTTCGACTCGGGCGCGCGGTCCTCACCGGGCGACCCGGCCCGGCGACGGCTCCTTCGCGCGCGAACCGGCTCTCGGTGGGGGTGGGGGCGTGGCCTGCCCGTCCCTGGTCCAACCGCCGCCGAGGGCCTCGATCAAGGCGACGGCGGCCGCGTAGCGACGGTTGCGCAGAGTCAGCGCCGCGTCGCGAGCGGCGGTCGCCGCGGTCTGGGCCGTGATCACGTTCAGGTACGAAGCGGTACCCGCCCGGTACTGGTTCTCGGCCAGGCGCAGCGAGGTCTCGGCGGCGCGCACCACCTCGGCCTGCTGACGTGCCTCGTGGGCGAGGATACGCTGGGCGGCGAGGTTGTCCTCGACCTGCTGCAGCGCACCGAGCACCGCCTCCCGATAGTTGGCCACGGTCTGGCGATAGGCCGCACGGCTCGACGCGAGCTGGGCGCGGCGCAGGCCCCCATCGAACACCGTGGCGGCAAGGGTCGGCCCCAGTGACCAGAACAGGGATGGCGCCGTGAACAGGTCGGCCAGACGCGCGCCCTGGCTGCCGGCCTGACCGGAGAGGGTGAGGCTGGGAAACCAGGCACGCTGCGCCACCCCGATGTCCGCGTTGGCCGCCTCCACCCGTGCCTGCGCGGCGAGCAGATCGGGGCGCCGCTGCAGGAGCTGCGCGGGGATCCCAGGCGGGATTTCGGGCACGTCGGGCAGCGTCGCGGTCGCGGCAAGCGCGAATTGCGCCGACGGCCTTCCGACCAGGACCGCGATCGCGTTCTGAAGTTGCACGCGCGTCACACCCAGGTCCGTGAGACGGGTCTGGGCCTGCAGCAGTTGGGTGCGGGCCTGTGCGACGTCCGCGGCCGTGCCCACCCCCGCACGATAGCGGTTTTCGGTGATCTGCAAGGCGCGCCGATAGGCCGCGACGGTACGGTGCCCGAGGCGGATCTGGGCGTCGACGGTGCGAAGCTGCAGATAGCTCCCGGCAAGCGTCGATTGCAGACTCAGGAGCGTACCCCGCAAGGTGGCCGCATCGGCCGCCGCGTTCGCCTCACCGGCGCGCACCTGCAGCCGAACCCGCCCCCACAGATCCGGGACCCAGCTCGCCGTAGCGGACGTCGTGAAATTGTTCGCGATGCGGCCGGGAATCGGAACGATGCTGCTGAATCCGGCCGACTTGGAGCGCGTGCCGGACGCGCCGAGCGACAGCGTCGGAAAATAGGCCGCCCGCGCCTGATCGACCGCCGCCCGCGCCTGATCGTACGCCGCAAGTTGCGCCGCCAGGCTTTGATTGTGCGACGCCACCTGTCCTTCCAGGCGATCGAGGCCCGGAGCTCCGAATACACGCCACCACGCCCCGGCCGGCTGTGTCGGCGGCGCCGGGCGCCAGACGCCCGCCGCCTGCGCGTAGGCCGGCGGCAGGGCGATGCGCATCGGCGGCGCGGGTGCAGTGGCGGCGCAAGCCGCCAGCAGGGACAGCAGCGTCGCTGCCCCAACGGCGCGGGCGCGGACCCCGGCGCCGCCGGACGCGGAGCCGGATCTCAGCCCGGCCATCAGACCGGATCCTCTATGGGGACGGGGCGCCCACTGCGGCCGAACCGGCGCAGCACCTTCCGGCGCAGGCGATCGAGTTCGAGATAGATCACCGGCGTGGTGTACAGCGTCAGCACTTGGCTCACCAGCAAGCCGCCGGCGATGGAGATCCCCAACGGTTGCCGCAACTCGGCGCCGTTTCCCGTGATGAACGCAAGCGGCAAAGCGGTGAACAGCGCCGCCATCGTCGTCATCAGGATCGGCCGCAGACGCAGGGTGGCGGCCCGATGGATCGCCTCACGCGGACCCACGCCCTGCTCGCGCTCCGCCTGCAGCGCAAAGTCCACCATCAGGATGGCGTTCTTCTTCACGATACCGATGAGCAGAAAGACACCGATGAGGGCGATGATAGAAAATTCCGTATGAAACAAAGCCAGCGCCAGCACCGCGCCGACGCCGGCAGGCGGCAGTGTGGAGAGGATAGTCAGCGGGTGCAGCGTGCTCTCGTACAGCATTCCCAGCACCACGTAGATGGAAAAGATGGCGGCCAATATGAACAACGGCTCGTTCTTCATCGTCTCGGCGAACATGCGTGCAGTCCCTTGAAAGCCGCCGTGGATGTCCGAAGGCAAACCGATCTGCGCCATCGCCCGCGCGATGCGGCCCTGGATCTGACCGAGGGAGACACCCTTGTCGAGGTTGAACGAGATCGTGGCAGCGACCGAAAGACCCTGGTGATTGACCGCCAAAGGCGTGTTCGTGAGTTGGTAGCGCGCCAGCGCCGACAGCGGGACGCGTTGTCCGCCGGAGCCGATGACGTAGATGTCGCGCAGGGCCGCCGGATTCTGCTGATAGCGCGGAGCCGCTTCCATCACTACGCGGTACTGGTTGAGCGGGGCGTAAATCGTCGAGATAAGGCGCTGCCCGAAGGCGTCGTTGAGTACCTGATCGATGGCGGAAATCGGGATGCCGTAGCGTGCGGCGGCCGCGCGGTCGAGAACGAGGCTCAACTGCAGCCCTTTGGCCTGCTGATCGGTGTTCACATCGTTCATTCCGGGTATGGTCTTGAATGCGGCCAGCACCCGCGGCTCCCACGCACGCAGGGCATTGAGGTCGTTGGCCTGCAGCGTGTATTCATACATTGCAGCCGACGGTCTTCCCCCTGCACGTATATCCTGAATCGGGAACATAAAGGTCTGCGCCCCGGCGACACGCGAGAGTGCCCGGCGCAACTGCCGGATGATCGTCTGCACGCCGGGCCGTTCGCCGATCGGTTTGAGCTGCATGAACATGAAGGCGCTGTTGGTCGTTCCGCGCCCGGTGAAGGCCAATACGTTTTCCACACCCTTATTCCTGCGCACAATGGATACGATGCGGTCGAGCTTTCGGCTCATATCCTGAAAGGACATGGACTGATCGCCCTGGATGGACGCGATCAGTCCTCCGGTATCCTGTATCGGAAAAAACCCTTTCGGAATGACCGCATAAAGATAGAAGTTCAGCCCGATGGTCGACACGAACACCAATAGCATCAGCCGCGGGCGCGCCAACGCCCAGCCCAGGCTGCGGCCATAGCCGTGCAGCAGGGACCCCCAGGCGCGGCCCAATCTGGACTCCGGACGCTGTGCCCCGCCCGCCGGAACTGCATGGACACGCAACCAGCGCGACGCGAGCATCGGCGTTACGGACAGCGACACGAGCAGCGATATGGCAATGGCCACCGACAGGGTGACCGCGAATTCGTGAAACAGGCGACCCACGATCCCGCCCATGAACAGCACCGGAATGAACACCGCGATCAGCGACAGGCTCATCGACAGGACGGTGAACCCGACCTCGCGCGCGCCCTTCAGCGCCGCCGCCATCGGGCGCTCCCCCCCTTCCACGTAGCGCATGATGTTCTCGAGGACGACGATGGCGTCGTCGACGACGAAGCCGGTGGCGACGATCAGCGCCATCAGGGACAGGTTGTCGAGGGAATAACCGAGCAGCCACATCGCGGCAAAGGTGCCGACGAGGGACAGCGGCACCGCGAGCGCGGGGATGGCGGTCGCCCGCCAGTCACGCAGAAACAGCCAGACCACGCCAATGACCAGCATCACGGACAGCGCCAACGTGGTCTCGACATCATCGAGCGAGGCCCGGATGGTTCCCGTGCGATCCGACATGATCCGCACACGGATCGCGGCCGGAATCGACGCCTTCAGACCCGGCAGGGCCGCCTTGATGCCGTCGACCGTGTCGATGACGTTGACGCCGGGTTGGCGGAAAACGATCAGCAGCACTGCGGGGCGGCCGTTGGCCAGCCCCATATTCCTCGAATTTTCCAGACCTTCCCTTACGTCGGCAATGGAGTCCAGGCGGATCGGGGCGCCGTTTCTATAGGCGACCACCACGCGCCGGTATTGGGCCGGCGTGCTGATCTGGTCGTTGGCGCCGACCTGCCAGCGGTGGCGGACCCCGTCGATCGCGCCCTTGGGGGTGTCGACGTTGGCGGCGGCGATGGCGTGCCGGATCTGCTCCAGGCTCAAACCCATTCCGTTTACGCGCGCGAGGTCCAGATCGACACGCACCGCCGGGAGCGCGGCGCCGCCGACGATGACCTGACCCACGCCAGGCAGTTGCGAAATCTTCTGGGCCAGGATCGTCGATGCGGCATCGTACATCTGACCACGGGTCAGGCTCTTCGAGGTCAAGGCGAGTATCAGGATCGGTGCGTCGGCGGGATTCAGCTTGCGGTAGGTCGGATTCCCGGTGAGCCCCGAGGGCAGGAGCGGGAGGGCGGCATCGATGGCCGCCTGCACCTGCCTTGCGGCGCTGTTGATGTCCTTGGAGAGGTCGAACTGCAGAACGATTTGCGTCGACCCCAGGGTGCTGCTGGAGGTCATCTGCGAGATGCCGGATATCGTACCCAGCGAGCGTTCGAGCGGCGTGGCCACCGTGGCCGCCATCACCTCGGGACTGGCGCCCGCCATGTTCGCGTTCACGGTGATGGTCGGGAAATCGACCTGCGGCAGGGGGGCCACCGGCAGCAGGCGGAAGGCGATCGCACCGGCCAACAGTACGGCCAGCGCCAGCAGGCTGGTGCCGACCGGGCGGCGGATGAAGGGCGCGGAGACGTTCACGAACCGACGTCCTCGGCGGTCTCATCGGGCAGGCCGGAGCGGCGGGCGCGCCAGGCGCCGATCCGGACCGAGAGGCGCTCGAACGCGAGATAGATCACCGGCGTCGTGAACAGCGTGAGGAGCTGGGACAGCAACAGCCCTCCCACCAGCGTGATGCCGAGCGGCTCGCGGAGCTCGGCCCCCATGCCGCCACCGACCACGAGGGGTACGGCGGCGAACAGGGCCGCGAACGTCGTCATGAGGATGGGGCGCAGGCGCAGATGGGCAGCCTGCAGCATCGCCGCCTCCGCAGGCAGTCCCTCCCGGCGCTGCGCCTCGATCGCGAAGTCTACGAGCAGAATGGCGTTCTTCTGCACAATGCCGATCAGCAACACGATGCCGATGATCGCGATTACCGTCAGGTCGTGACCCGTCGACATCAGCGCCAGCAGTGCGCCGATCCCCGCCGAGGGCAGGGTGGAAAGAATGGTCACAGGGTGGATGTAACTCTCATAGAGAACGCCGAGCACGATGTACATCGTCGCCACGGCCGCCAGCAGCAGCCACAGTTGATTCGAGAGCGCGGCCCGAAACGCGCTCGCTGCGCCCTGGAACGCGATAGTGACCGACGCGGGGAGGTGTAGATTCCGCACGGCCCGCTGGATGGCAGCGACAGCCTCGCCGAGCGAGACCCCCGGCGCGGGCTGGAAGGAGATGAGCGCCGCCGGGAACTGCCCGAGGTGGTCCACGGCCGGCGGGGTGGTACGTTGCTCGATGCGCGCCACGGCCGCCAGCGGGACCGGCTCCCCGCCGGCCGAAGTCAGGTACACGCCGTTGAAGGCGTTCAGCCCCCGACCGGCCTCGCCGCCCTGCGTGAGAACCACGCGGTACTGCGCCGACTGGGTGAATATCGTTGAGATCAGACGCTGTCCGAAGGCGTTGTAGAGGGCGTTGTCCACGGCACTCATGGTGATGCCCAGGCGCGCAGCGAGGGCGCGATCGACGTTCACATAGGCCTGAAGGCCGTCGCCCTGAAGATCGCTGCTCACACCGGAAAAGCTCGGCGAGGCCCGCAGCCGGGCGAGCAGGGCCCGGTCGGCGGTGGCAAGCTCGCTGCTGCTGGGGGCCGACAGACTGAACTGATAGGGATATCGGCTTCGAATGTCGTCGATCGTGATGTCCTGCGCCGGCTGCAGGAAGGCCCGGATACCCGCGACCCCCGCCGCGCGCGCATCCAGGCGCCGGATGACGGCTTCCACCCGCAACCTGCGTTCGCTCAACGGCTTGAGGCCGATGAGCATGCGACCCGTGTTCATGGTCGTGTTGACGCCGTCGATGCCGATGACCGAGGAGATACTGGCTACCGCCGGATCCTTCAGCAGCGCTTCGACCAACCGGTGCTGGCGCTCGCGCATGACCGCAAAGGAGACGTTCGGCGGTGCGACAGTCGTCGCCTGAATCAGGCCGGTATCCTGCACCGGAAAGAAACCCTTGGGGACGACGATGTACAGCAGCACGGTGAGCGCCAGCGTCCCGATCGCCACCAGCAGGGTCATGCTCTGATGGCGCAGCACCCAGGTGAGCGCACGCGTGTAGGCGGCGGACAGACTCTGAAATGCCTTGCCGCTGGCGCGGAACAGCCTGCCCTGCTCATTCTCGGGCACCTGGCGCAGAAGCCGCCCGCACAGCATCGGGGTGAAGGTGAGCGAAACGCCCGCGGAAATGACGATGGCCACCGCCAGGGTGATGGCGAACTCCCGGAACAGCCGGCCTACCACGTCGCCCATGAACAGCAGCGGGATCAGGACCGCAACGAGCGAGAACGTCAGCGAGATGATCGTGAAACCGATCTGACCCGCACCCTTGAGGGCCGCGCGCAGCGGCCGTTCTCCGGCCTCGATATAGCGCGAGATGTTCTCGATCATCACGATCGCATCGTCCACCACGAATCCGGTGGCGATGGTCAGCGCCATCAGCGTCAGCGTGTTGATGGAGAACCCGAACAGATACATCGCACCGAAGGTGCCCACGAGTGCGAGTGGAACCGCAGTGGCCGGAATGAAAGTCGCGCGTGCGCTGCGCAGGAACAGGAAGATCACCGCCACCACCAGCAGTACGGACAACAGCAGCTCGAACTGCACGTCGGCGATCGCCGCGCGGATGGTGACGGTTCGGTCGGAAAGCACTGACAGCCGGGCCGCGCCCGGAAGCTGCCCGCGCAGTCGCGGGAGCAGTGCGTGGATGCGGTCGACGACATCGATCACATTGGCTCCGGGCTGACGTTGCACATTGATCACGATGCCGGGTTTACCGTCGACCGTCGCCGCCTGCCAGGCGTTCTCCGGGCCCGCGACGACGCGCGCCACCTCGCCCAGACGCACCGGGGCGCCGTTGCGGTATGTGAGGATCAATCGACGGTACTGCTACGCCGATCGCAGCTGATCGTCGGCGTCAATCGTCAGCGCCTGCTGCGGGCCGTCGATGCTTCCCTTCGGGGTGTTGACGTTGGCGCCGGTGATCGCGGTGCGCACGTCGTCCAGGCTCATGCCGAGCGCCGCAAGCGCCCGCCCGTTCACGTGCACGCGGATCGCCGGCTTCTGACCCCCGGCCAGCGTGACCAGACCCACGCCCGGGACCTGGGAGAGCTTCTGGGACAGGCGGGTGTCCGCCAGATCGTAGAGCGTAGTCAGCGGCAATGTCGGGGAGGTCAATCCGAGCGTAATGACCGGCGCATCCGCCGGATTCACCTTGGCATAGACCGGCGGCTGCGGAAGGTCGGTCGGCAACAGGTTCCCGGCGGCGTTGATGGCCGCCTGAACTTCCTGCTCGGCGACGTCCAACGGGAGAGAAAGGTCGAAGCGCAGCGTAATGACGGAGGCGCCGCCGGAGCTGACCGACCACATCTGCGCGAGCCCGGACATCTCCCCGAACTGACGCTCCAACGGCGAGGTCACCGATGAGGTCATGACGTTCGGGCTTGCACCCGGATACAGCGTCGTCACCTGAATCGTCGGGTAGTCCACCTCGGGGAGCGCCGCTTGCGGCAGGAGCCGGTAGCCGATAAAGCCCGCGACGAGCACGGCGACCATCAGCAGCGTGGTCGCGATCGGACGCAGGATGAACAGGCGCGAAGGGCTGGGCCGGTCCGAGGCGGCTCCGCCGTCCGTGTCCGGCGGGGGGCCTTGAGAGGGATCGGAGTCCGCACCCGGCGGCGTGGGTGGATCGTTCACGGGCTCGATCTTCAGCCGGCCGCCGCGCGGCCCCTGCCCGCCTTCGACCCCGACCGGCCGGGGCCCCGCGCCGTCACCACTTCGACCTTGCGGCCTTCACGGAGGCGGTCGAGTCCTCCCGTCACTACTCGCTCGCCGGCACGCAGGCCCGACTCGATCTGCACCAGGCCGCCATCGCGGGCCCCGGTCCTGACCGGGCGCAGCACGGCTTTGTCGCCCGCTCCGATCACGTAGACGTAGGTGCCGGGTGCACCCACGGCCACGGCGGTGGCCGGAACCACCACTGCGTCGGAAATCGTGCGTACCAGTACCCGCACGTTGACGAACTGGTTGGGATAGAGACTCAGCTTGCGGTTGTCGAACGCGGCGCGCAGGCTCAGGGTGCCGGTGGCGGTATCGATCCGGTTGTCCGCTGCGAAGAGCCTCCCCGTGGCCAGCAGCCGGGTGTTGCCCGCATTCCAGGCCTGTACCTCGAGCCGTCGGCCGGCCATGAGGGGCCCCACCACGGCACCGACCTGCTGCTGAGGCAGCGAAAACGTGACATCGATGGGGCGCATCTGCGTAATGGTCACGATGGGAGTTGCGGCGGCGCCGGTCGCGCCGGCGCTCGCCCCGACCGCGCCGCCGGTCGTGACCATGTTACCGGCGTCGACGGGCCGCAGACCGGCAAGACCGGACAGCGGCGCGGTGATGCGGGTCCACTCGAGCTGCAACCGGGCATTGTCCAAGGCCGCGCGGTTCGCATCCAAGGTCGCCTTGAGTTGCGCCACGGTCGCGCGCTGATCGGTGACCTGCTGCGCCGCAATCGAGTCCTGCTTGAGCAGGCGCTCGTAGCGCGCGAGATCGCGCCTGGCGCCCGCCAGTTGGGCCGCGGTCTGCTCGACCTGCGCCCGGGCCTGTTCGACTGCGATCCGGAACGGCCGCGGGTCGATAACCGCCAGCAACTGCCCCGCCTTGACCATCCCGCCCTGGTGATAGTCGACCCTCTCGAGCAGACCCGAGACCCGTGGCATGACGTTCACCAGCCTGCGCGGCGTGACCGTGCCCAGTGCCGTGAGCCACACCGGCATGACCCGTGTCTGTGCGGTCGCGGCGGTAACGGGCAGCGGGGACAGCGTGCGCGCGGCGCGGCCCTCGCGGCCGCGACCGACATGGCCGAGCGCCCACCACGACAGCGCGCCCACCGCCGCCGCGGCCAGCACCCAGACCCAGCGGCGCCTACCCGGCACTACACGCGGGTCGGTGGATCGTTGCGATGTCTTCATATGCGAGGGTCGCACACCCAGGCGGCCAGTGGGTGGAGGCCTGAGATCGCGCCCGCCGCCATCGGCCGGCTTTGCAACCGCATCTCGAACCGGCACTCCAAGGCATTGCTGTCGCCCAGGCTAACCGATCGTACGCAAGCTTGCGTTAGAAGGAAGGTAAAATTTTGTAAGCGCGGCTCACCCGGCGAATGGCCGCCGGGCCCGGTCGGGCGCGCCACTGCGCTTGGACGCGCGGCGGACCCCAACCCCATCCAACGAGGCGCCGAGTCACGGCCCGTTCGGCCGAAGTGGAGCTGGCGAAGGGATTCGAACCCCCGACCGGCGGATTACAAATCCGCTGCTCTACCAACTGAGCTACGCCAGCGTGCGGCAAGGATGGCCCCCGCATTGTAGAAAACCACAACTCGGGCCACAAACGCCCGCGGCGAAGGGCCTCGCGCGGGTCAGGGACCGTTTGCGGACGCACCCGCCGCGGCGGCGCCCGGCTTGGGTTTGGACTTGGGCGTTGCGGCGGGCGCCGGCTTGGCGGCCGGTGCCGGTGCCGCCGCCGGCTGCGGGGGGCGTTCGCTGAGCAGTTGGATGGTCGGCACGCCCGGCTCGGTCGCGGCGACGGGGGCCGGGGGCGCCTCGGGGTGGCGGTACTCCCAGGCGAAGAACGCGACGTTCACCAGCAGCAGCGCCAGAAACAACACCCTCACGATCCCTCTCCTCCAATGACCGCGAGCCCCTCGAGCACCAGGTCGGGCAGGTGGCGGAAGCGGTTGCGCAGCAGCGGCAGGACGCGCGGGGCGTCGCCGCCGGTGATGACCGGCACCAGTTCCGGGCCGAGTTCGTCGGCGACATCGGCCACGACGCGGTCGATCAGCGCGACCGCCGCGTAGAGGGTACCACCGGTGACGGCATCGCGCGTATCCCGCGCGAGCAGCGAGACCTCGCCATCGGGCTCGTCGGGGATCCCCTGGGTGCCGTCGACGAGCGCGCGGCGCATGAGCCGCACGCCCGGCACGATGATGCCCCCAAGGTGCTCCCCGCTGGCGGCGAGCACGTCGACGGTGAGCGCCGTGCCGCAGTCGACGATGCAGGCGGCGCCGGGGAAGCGACGGCGCGCGGCGATTAGCGCCGCCCAGCGGTCGGCGCCGAGGCGCTCCGGAGTGCGGTAGGCGTTCACGACGCCGAAGGCATTGTGGCCGGGCACGACGAATTCCGGCTCGAGCCCCCAACGGTCCGCGGTCCACCCGGCCAGCCGCCGCCCGAAGTCCGCGCCTGCGACGTTGGCGACGACGACCGCCTCCGGCCTCGGCAGCGGCGACCATGCCCGGTCGAGGAGTTCGGACAGGCGCGCGCCGCCGTCATGGGCCTCCCCGCCGTGCCCACGCAGGTCGCCGGATCCGGCCTCGGCCCAGCGGATCCGGCTGTTGCCGGCGTCGACCACCAGTTTCACGTGCGCACCCGCAAGCGCAGTTCCCCGGCGGTGAAACGCGCGCGCCGCCCGCCGACCCGCAGCAGCAGCGCGCCTTGCGCGTCCACCCCCGCGCCGATCCCGCTCACCACGCCGTCCGGCAGGTGCAGGTCCACGACCCGCCCCGCCACGGCGTCGAGCCGCCGCCACTGCTCCGCGAAGGGCTCGAATCCCAGTGCGGCGAACCGTTCCAGGGCCTCGGACAGGCGCGCCAGGAGCGCACCGGCCAGCGCGTTGCGGCCCACCCGCGTGCCGGTGATCGCGCCGAGATCGATCCAGGGCTGCCCGATCCGCTCGCCGGCCGCGGCCGGCATGGCCACGTTGATGCCGATCCCGACGACCGCGTGGCTGGGGCCGGCGCCCTCACCGGCGACGTCCACCAGGATGCCGCCCAGCTTGCGCCCGTTCCACACGAGGTCGTTCGGCCACTTGAGGCCGATCCCGCCGATCCCGAGGTCGCCGAGCGCGGCGACGGCGGCCACGCCCGCCACCAGGCTCAGGCCGCCGAGCGCGGCCGGGCCGGCGGCGAAACGCCGGAGCAGCGACAGATAGAGGTTGGCGGCGAACGGGGAGACCCACGTGCGCCCGTGCCGGCCGCGCCCTTCGCGTTGCATCTCCGCGAGGCATGCCGAGCCGGAGGGGGCGTCGCCCCGCGCCGCCTCCATCAACCTGCGGTTGGTCGAATCCACGACCGGGAGGAGTTCGAGGCGCGCGATGCGGCGGGCCCCGTCCGCGCCCAGGGCGGCGAGGATCGCCGCCTCGTCGAGGAGGTCCAGCGCCTCGGTGAGGCGGTAGCCGCGCCCGCGCACGGCGTCGACCTCGAGCCCGAGGTCGTGCAACCGGCGAACGGCCTTCCATATTCCGGCGCGGCTGACGCCCGCGACGGCGCCGAGGGCCTCCCCGGAATGGAAGCGACCGTCCGCGAGCAGGCGGATCAGGCGGTACGGCAGCGCCTCGGTCATCGCCGCCGATCGGCTCGAAGGCAGCGGGGCACGGCCTGCCGGATCCGGGCGCCCCGTCACGACGCGGCGGCCGGCTTGCGCCACACCGCGATCCGGTTGTCCGTGGGCATCGGGTAACGGGCGACGCGTTGCAGTCCGTGCTCCAGCGCCAGGCGGTCGAGCGCATCGAGGTCGCGTACGCCGCTCTCCGGGTCGCGGGCGCGCAACCAAGCGTCGAAGCGGGCGTTTCCCGGGCTGGTATGGCGCCCGCCCTCCGCGAAGGGCCCGTAGAGACAGAACACGCCGTCGGGTTCGAGCACACGCCCGGCGCCCTCGAACATCCGGCGGACGGCGTGCCACGACATGATGTGCGCGGTGTTGGCGCTGAAGATCGCCGGGGCGGACGCTACCGGCCACGGGAGCTGCGCCACGTCGAGCGCCACCGGCTCGCGGACGTTAGGCAGCCGCGCCTCATCGAGCCAGGCGCGGATCCCGGGGTGGCATTGCGGCAGGTCGCTGGTGTGCCAGATCACCTGGGGCAGGTGGGCGGCGAAGAAGACCGCGTGCTGGCCGGTGCCGCTGCCGATCTCGAGGACCTCGGCGCGGCCGGCGAGGACCTCGCGCAGCACCGCAAGGATCGGCTCGCGGTTCTGATCGCATGACTCGGCGTACGGCTTGGACATGGGGAGATGATACGGCGACGTACAGGCCTGTAAAGGGCGCGCGCGAATCGCGCACCCCGAAATTCGCGGAGTCCCGCCCACCGCGTCCCGCGGCCGTGCGTCAGCGCGCCGGCGGTCGATCGCCGGCCATCGGCGCCGGATTGTCCAGATTGTGCTCGAAGTCCTTGCCGGGGTGTTCCACCTCGATCTCGAGGTAGGCCCGCCGGGTCTCCTCGCTCTCGAAGTAGATCTTCACCGCGTTCTCCCCTTCGCCTTCGATCACGAACGGATGGTGCTCGGGATCCGGTACTTCGGCCCCGGTGATCGGGTCCGTGGTACTGATGATCATCCTCACCCCCTCGCCTGCGGGACCGCCGTGGGGCCGGCACGCGTGGCGCGCGGGCACCTTGAGCCCGCCTGTCGGGAAAAGTATAGCCGGTGTGTGTGACCCGCTAACCTAATGTTGCTGAGTTTATTTTTCGAGCGCCCGCGCAGCGCGGAAGGGGCTCCCCATGTGCGGTTCCAAGAAAAAACCCCGTGGATCGCTCCACGGGGTTGGTGTGAAATGCCTGGCGGTGACCTACTTTCACATGGGGGCGAGCCGGGAATGGGCGAAGCTCCGGTGGAGCTTCGCCCCGGCGAGCGGGCGGCCCGACTTGCGGGCCGCCCCGGACCGCGAGCCCCGCGAGCGGCCCCCGCGCGCAGCGCGGAAGGGGCTCCCCATGTGCGGCTCCAAGAAAAAACCCGGTGGATCGCTCCACGGGGTTGGTGTGAAATGCTTGGCGGTGACCTACTTTCACATGGGGGCGAGCCGGGAATGGGCGAAGCTCCGGTGGAGCTTCGCCCCGGCGAGCGGGCGGCCCGACTTGCGGGCCGCCCCGGACCGCGAGCCCCGCGAGCGGCCCCCGCGCGCAGCGCGGCAGGGGCTCCCCATGGGCGGCTCCAAAAAAAACCCCGTGGATCGCTCCACGGGGTTGGTGTGAAATGCCTGGCGGTGACCTACTTTCACATGGGGAGACCCCACACTATCATCGGCGCTGAACGGTTTCACTTCCGAGTTCGGAATGGGATCGGGTGGTTCCCGCTCGCTATGGCCGCCAGGCAAACCGGCTGCCGGGGACCGGTGCCTCTCGGCGTGCCGATCCCCGCAAATTTCGGAGAGTTGCAAGGCGCAGGGTATGCGCATTCGACCGCGTTCCGCCCGGAACGCAACACCCGGACTGCTTGGGTGTTATATGGTCAAGCCTCACGGGCAATTAGTACCGGTTAGCTGCACGCATTACTGCGCTTCCACACCCGGCCTATCAACGTCGTCGTCTTCGACGGCCCTTCAGGGACCTCAAGGGTCCAGGGAGACCTCATCTTGGGGTGGGCTTCCCGCTTAGATGCTTTCAGCGGTTATCCCTTCCGTACTTAGCTACCCGGCGGTGCCACTGGCGTGACAACCGGTACACCAGAGGTACGTCCACTCCGGTCCTCTCGTACTAGGAGCAGATCCCCTCAAGTCTCCAACGCCCACGGCAGATAGGGACCGAACTGTCTCACGACGTTCTAAACCCAGCTCGCGTACCACTTTAAATGGCGAACAGCCATACCCTTGGGACCGGCTACAGCCCCAGGATGTGATGAGCCGACATCG
>JALUXX010000020.1 GCA_027013145.1 Gammaproteobacteria bacterium
ATGAATAGTTCGGGCTAACCCGCTCGCGTCGCTACGCTCCGACACTGTCCGCCTTCCCCGGAACCAGTGTCCGCCATGGCCGGAATGCGCACGGTCAGGACTACGTCAAACAGATCCGTATCTCGGTGCGGGCGGAAGAACCCGAGAGTAGTGGACCGATCGGGCGCGCGCTGCGTGCACACCGGCCCATGGTGTGCAACGACATCGAGCGCGACCCGGCCATGGCCCCGTGGCGGGAGGCGGCCCGCCGCTTCGGCCTGCGCGCGGTGGCCGCCTTCCCGTTGGAGGTCGGGCGCCGGGTGGTCGGGGCGCTCGCGCTCTACGCCGACGAGGCGGGCTTCTTCGATGCGCACGAGCGGCGCCTGCTCGAGGAGCTGGCCGCGGACACCGGACTGGGGCTCGACTACATCGACCAGGAGCGGCGCCTGCGCGATCTCGCCTACTACGACCCCCTCACCGGCCTCGCCAATCGCGCGCTGTTCCACGACCGGCTCGGCCAGGCGCTCGCGCGGGCGCGGCGCACCCAGGCGCGCACGGCGGTGCTGGCACTCGATCTGGTGCAGTTTCGGACGGTCTCCGACACCCTGGGGCGTCACCTCGGCGACCAGGCCTTGCGCGAGGTCGCCGCGCGGCTCACGGCGGTGGTGCGCACGAGCGACACCGCCGAGCGGTTCGGCACGGACACCGTCGCGCGCCTCGGGGGCGATGAGTTCGCGCTGCTGCTGGCCGAGATCCGCCGCACCCACGAGCCCGAGGTGATCGCGCACCGCGCCCTCGAGGCCATCCGCGCGCCGATGCGCCTGGAGGCCGAGACGGTGGTGATCGAGGCGCGCGCGGGGATCGCCCTCGGCCCGCAGGACGGCGCCGAGCCCGAGGCGCTGCTTGCGCACGCCGAACTTGCGCTGCATTCGATCGCCGCCGGCGGCCCTGAGCCGATCCGCTACTACGCCCCTGAGATCAACGCCCGCAGCCGCGAGCGCCACGCCCTGGAGCAGGCGCTGCGCGCGGCGGTCGAGCGCGAGGCGTTTCTGCTCCACTACCAGCCGCAGGTGGCACTGGCCGATGGGCGCATCGTCGGGGTCGAGGCACTGCTGCGCTGGCACCATCCGCAACGCGGGTGGATCTCGCCGGCGCAGTTCGTGCCGCTGCTCGAAGACACCGGGTTGATCGCGCCGGTCGGCGAATGGGTGCTGCGCAGCGCCTGCCGCCAGCAGCGCGCCTGGCGCGAGACGACGGGGGTGGGGGTGAAGGTCGCGGTCAACGTCTCGGCGCGCCAGTTCCACGACCCGGACCTCGCCGCGCGCATCGGCGCGATCCTCGAGCAGAGCGGGATCGAGGCGCACCATCTCGAGCTCGAGATCACGGAGAGCGTGTACCTCGGCAACGGAGGGCGCACCCTCGAGGCCCTGCACGCCCTCAAGGCCCTGGGGGTGCAGGTGTCGATCAATGACTTCGGAACCGGCTACTCCTCGCTCGGCTACCTGCGCAAGTTCCCAGTCGATTTGCTCAAGATCGATCAGTCCTTCGTGCGCGACCTGACCCACGACCCCGACAGCTTCCTCATCGCCCGCTCCGTGATCGCCATCGCCCATGGGCTGGGGATGCGAGTGATCGCCGAGGGGGTGGAGACCGAGGGGCAGCTGCGCCTGCTCGCCCGCGAGGGCTGCGACGAAGTGCAGGGCTATTACTTCAGCCGGCCGGTGCCGGCCGAGGCGCTGGCCGAACGGCTTCAGGCGGGGGCGGCGTTCCCGCGCCCGGCGCAAGCGCCCGGGGCGACGACCACCCTCCTGCTCGTGGGGCTCGAACCGCAGTTCGCGGGCCTCCTGGAAGGGGGGCTCGATCCGGGCGCGTTCCGAATCCGGACGGCGGCCGATCCGGAGGAGGCGTTCGAGGCGCTGGCCGTCGAGAGCGCCCGCGCCGGGCCGGGCCGGTGCGCGGTGATCGCCGGCGAGTCGGAGGGCGCAGAGGAGTTCCTGCGCCGGGTGCGGGCGATCCATCCCGACGTGCTGCGCATTCGGCGGGGGTCCGATACGGATCCCGCGGGCTCCGATGCGGTCGTTGCCGAACCCCTGCCCTGGCCGGGCGATACGGCGTCCGTCCTTGAGCGCCTGCGCGAGCTGTTGCATCGCCACAAGGCAGGTGGCCGCTGACACGACGCTCGCGCCTGGGTGGTGCGGGCCGTCATCGGTCGGGAGTAGGTGTCGCGGCGTGGACTCGCGCCCCTTGCGGGGTCTTGCAGTGGATCTTCGGGCCGGTGTGCTCCCGTCGGCCGCCCCGTGTTTGCGGTCGCGGCCCGCGGACGAGCACTTTGGGCAGGGAGTGGAATGATGCGATTTGGGGTCGTTGCGAGGGCGGCGGGTTGGACGCGGTGGCGTGTATGGACGCCCTCGCCTCGAGGCGGCGCTGTTGTCGGTCGGCCCCTGACAACTAGCCCCTGAGGTCCTTGAGCATCAGGAACAGGTGATACGGGTCGGTCGGGCTCGGCTCGAAGTCCCAGGATGCATACCACTGGCGCGCCGCCTCGTTCTTGGCGTGGACCAGCAGACAGCGGATGCCCGCGATGTCGGCGGCTTGCGCCGTGCGTAACAGGGCGTCCTTGAGCAGCGCCCGGCCCAGGCCCTTGCCCTGGTGGTTCTTGTCCACGGCGAGCCTGGCCAGGATCATCACCGGCACTAGGTGACGTGCCAAGCCCTTTCTCACCCGGGAGGGCGCACGTTCCGGCTCGACGCTGCCGACGGCGAGGCTGTAGAAGCCGACCACCTCGTCCTTCCGGCAGCAGACGTAGGCCTGTGCGCTGTTGGCCTTCTGGCTGACGAGCGCGTAGCGTTGCAGGAACTGGTTGAGCGCGGCCTCCCCGCAATCGAAGGCGTCGACCCGATCGGTTGCCGCGAGTTTGCGAACGGGCGAGTAGCCTGCGCTCAATCGAGCACTCCAGGCTCGCTCAGCAGTTTCTTGAGGTGCGGTTTCTTTTGCACGGGCCGATCGAGCGCCTCCTGGAACGCCCGCCATCGGGCCTCGTCCAGCACGAACCGGCGCCGATCCGCCAGGGTTTGGGCCGCCGCCGTGACGCCGGCGTCGAGCAGGAATTCGCTGACATTCTTGTGGCAGGCGCGCGCGGCCTCCTGCAGCAGCTGCTTGACCGGGCCGCTGGCGCGGACATCGATGCGTTCGGTCTTGGGCCGGTTCAGGGTGCTCACGGTGTGGTCCTCCGGGTTCGGACTGCCCCATGGTACTTGTCCGGACCATGTCCTGACAAGTATCGAGCCTCCCGTTCTCGGGCGCCGGCGCCGGCCGACTGGAGCGGCACCCGCTTTCGAGACCCGCCCCCCGGTGGAGCGCGTCGGTTGACGGGGCGTG
>JALUXX010000021.1 GCA_027013145.1 Gammaproteobacteria bacterium
ATTAGACCCCACTGCCGTCTGGCGGCGGGTGTGTGAACACCTGATGACCATGCTGACGGGGGTGAACTGGCTTCGGCCTCCGCCAAATCGCCTGGCAGGGGCAGGGTAATACACGTTTTTAGGCTCACCAATCCGGGCCGTCGAGCCGCAGGCAGGCGGCGGCCGCTGCGGGGTCCACGCGCGCGAGGCGCGGCAGCTCCCCCAGCAGCGGCGCCGGGATGTGCCGGCGCAGGGTGTCCACGTTCGCATCCGCGCGCAGACACGCCGGGTCGAGGCGGTTCGCGACCCAGCCGGCCAGCGGCAGGCCGGCGCGCTGGATGCTCTCCACCGTGAGCAGGGCGTGGTTGAGGCAACCCAGGCGCACCGCGACCACCAGCACCACCGGAAAACCGAGTGCCGCGGCCAGCTCCGCGACCGTCTCGCGTTCGTCGAGCGGGACGCGCCAGCCGCCGACGCCCTCGACGATCAGCGTCTCCACCATCGCCTGCACTTCCCGCACCTGCGCGGCGATGCGCGCGATCGAGATCCAGGTGCCGGCCTCGGCGGCGGCCAGGTGCGGGGCGATGGGCGGGGCGAAGGCATAGGGGTTCACCGTCTCGTAGGGCAGCGCCACCGAGGCCTCCGCCTGGAGCCGGAGCGCGTCGTCGTTGCGCAACGCCCCGCCCTGCTCCGTGCACCCGCTGGCCACCGGCTTCATCGCCGCGACCCGCCGGCCGCGGGCCTTGAAGGCCCGCACCAAGCCGAGGCTGACGACGGTTTTGCCCACGCCGGTGTCGGTCCCGGTGACGAAATAGCCCGTGCTCACCGCCGCCCCCCGCGCCGTGCCGGTCCGCCCCCGCGCACCGGCACGGCGACGGCGACCGGCGCCTCGGCGCCTCCCCGGGGCTGTCCCGCGGCGGGCCCCCAGGCATGTCCGTACACCACCTCGAAGCTCGCCGGCAGGCGCCCGCCGCTGCGCATGGACTCGTAGGCGCGCGCCATGGCCGCGAGGCGGGCGCGGGTGGTCAGACCGCGCGGGCGCCCCTCGTCGACCGCGCGCGAGCCGAGCCCCTTGAGGTCCCGCAGGAGGTCCTCGACCCGCGTATAGGTGAGCGTCAGCCGCTCGGCGTCCATGACCGGTTCCGCCAGCCCGGCACGCACCAGGGCGTCGCCCAAATCGTGCAGGTCGAGGAAGGGATTGACGTGCTCGCGCCCGTCGACGCCGCGCCAGGCCGCGCGCAGCTCGCGCAGGGTGTCGGGTCCGAAGGTCGAGAACAGCACCGTACCCCCCGGGGCCAGCACGCGACGGAACTCCGCGAACGCCGCGTCCGGCGCCGGGCACCACTGCAGCGCCAGATTCGAGAACACCAGATCCACGCTGGCGTCGGCGAACGGGAGGCGCTCGAGATCCGCGCACACGCAGCGCGGGCGCCGCCACCACGGCCCGCGGCGGCGCGCGCGCGCGAGCATCGCACCCGACCAGTCCAGCGCCACCACCAGCGCGCCGCGGTAGCGCGCCGCGAGCGCCGCGGCGGCGCGCCCGGTCCCCGCCCCGAGGTCGGCCACCCGCCGCGGGCGGAACGCGCGCAACAGATCGAGCCGCTCGAGCAGCCGCGCACCCACCTCGCGCTGCAGCACGGCGACCCGGTCGTAGTCCCCCGCGGCGCGCTCGAAGCCCAGGCGCACCCGCCGCCGCCCGCGGTCCCAGCGCCCGTCAGGCACGGGCCGACCCCGCGACCGCCGCCGCGAAGGCCTGCGGATGCGACAGGAAGGGCGCGTGTCCGGCGCCGGGAATGAGCACATGCCCGGCGCCGGGCACCGCGGCGGCCAGGGCCTCGGAGGCGGCCGGCGGCACCAGGGTGTCGCGCGCGCCGCTGATCACGGTCACCGGGATCCGCAGGTGCGCGAGGCGCGCCCGCAGGTCCGCGGTGCGCAGCACCTCGAGCCCGCCGCGCAGGGCCGCGGGCTGCGCGGCGGCACGGCGCAGCCCGCCCGAGCGCAACGCCCGCAGCGTGGCGCGCGCGCCCTCGGCCCCGCGCGTCTGCAGCGACAGGAATCGGCGCAGCGTGGCCTCCGGGTCGCGCTCGAGATCGGCGGCGAAGGCCTCGAGCACCGCGGGCTCCAGCGCCGCGGGCCAGTCGGGCGCCCGCGTGAAACGCGGCGTGGCCCCCGTCAGGATCAAGCCCGCGACCGGGGCGCCGGCGAGCGCCGCCGCCAGCGCCACCAGCGCCCCCAGAGACCAGCCGAGCCAGACGGCGCCGGGCGGCACCGCCGCGGCGACCGCGCGCGCGGCCCCTTCGAGCGCGAACCCCTCGGGCGGCGCCGGGCTGAATCCGTGGCCGGGCAGGTCGACGATCGACAGGCGCCGCCGCCCCCCCGGACCCGCGTCGAGATACGGGACCGCCGGCCCCCAGACCGCGCCGTCCAGCCCCCAGCCGTGGAGCAGCACCAGGTCGGGGCCCGCGCCCAGGGTCTCTACGTACAGGCTCATGCGCACCCGGCCTCCGCCGCCGGCCAGACCTCGGCGAGCGCGGCGAGCAGGCGGTCCACGTGCGCCTCCTCGTGCAGTGCCGAGAAAGTCACGCGCAGGCGCGCGGTGCCCTGCGGGACGGTCGGCGGGCGGATCGCGCTCACCAGGATCCCGCGCGCCTCCAGCGCCGCCGACAGGGCCACGGCGCGCTCCGCGGAGCCGGTCACCAGCGGCTGGATCGGGGTCGTGGAGGCGCCGAGGGGCAGGCCGGCGGCCTGCGCCCCGGCGCGGAAACGCGCCACCAGCGCATGCAGGCGCTCGCGCCGCCACGGCTCGGCGGCCGCGATGCGCAGGGCGGCGCGGGTGGCCTCGGCTAGGGCCGGCGGCGGCGCGGTCGTATAGATATAGGTGCGTGCGCGCTGGATCAGGGTCTCGATCAGGTCCGCGTCGCCGGCGACGAAGGCGCCGAAGGTGCCGAACGCCTTGCCGAGCGTGCCCACCAGCACCGGCACCGCGTCCGCATCGAGCGCGTAGTGATCGAGCACGCCGCGACCGCGCGGACCGACCACGCCCAGCCCGTGGGCGTCGTCGACCATCAGCCAGGCGCCGTGCGCGCGCGCCGTACGCGCGAGCGCGGGCAACGGCGCGAGGTCTCCGTCCATGCTGAACACCCCGTCGCTGACCACCAGCGCCCGGCCTTCGGACCGGCGCGCCGGCGCGCGGTCTTTGGGTGGCCGCGCCAAGGCGCGGTCTTTGAGTGGGCGCGCCAAGGCGCGGCCCAGGGCGTCGGCGTCGGCATGCCGGTAGCGCACCAGCCGCGCGCCCGACAGGCGCGCGGCGTCGAGCAGCGAGGCGTGATTGAGGCGGTCCGCGAAGACGCGGTCGCCGCGCCCGAGCAGCGCCGCGACCGCGCCGAGGTTGGCCATGTAGCCGGTGGAGAACAGCAGCGCCCGCGGGCGGCCGACGAACGCCGCCAGCTCCTCCTCGAGGGCGTGATGGGCGCGGCAGTGGCCGGTGATCAGGTGCGCGGCGCCGCTGCCCGTGCCGTAGCGGCGCGCGCCTTCGGCGAGCGCCGCGCCGAGCGCCGGATGCGCGGCCAGACCGAGATAGTCGTTGCTGCAGAAGACCAGCCGCCCGCGGCCGTCGATTACGCCCTCCGCCCCCGGCATCCCGTCGCGCACCCGGCGCGCGCGGTAGAGCCCGGCGCGCCGGCGCGCCTCGAGGTCGGCGTGCAGGCGTGCGGCGAACGGCGCGCTCATGGCGCCGGGTGGATACCCAGGCGTGCGAACAGCCGCCGGTCGTGCTCGCTCGCGGGGTTGCCCGTGGTCAGCAGCCGGTCGCCGTAGAAGATGGAATTCGCGCCGGCGAGGAAGCACAGGGCCTGCAGCTCGTCGCTCATCGCCGTGCGCCCCGCCGACAGGCGCACCGTGCTGCGCGGCAGGACGATGCGCGCGACCGCGACGGTGCGCACGAAGTCCAGCGGGTCGGGCGGCGCGGCATGTTCCAGCGGCGTGCCGGGGACCGGGACGAGCTGGTTGATGGGCACGCTCTCGGGGTGCTCGGGCAGGTTCGCCAGCGTCTGCAGCAACGCGGCGCGGTCGTCGACGTCCTCGCCCATGCCGAGGATGCCCCCGCAACAGACCCGCAACCCGGCCGCGCGCACGTGCGCGAGGGTATCGAGACGGTCCTGGTAGGTGCGCGTGGTGATGACCTCGCCGTAGAAGCGCTCGGAGGTATCCAGGTTGTGGTTGTAGTAGTCGAGCCCCGCCGCGGCGAGCTGCCGCGCCTGTTCGGCGCTGAGCATCCCCAGGGTCATGCAGGTCTCGAGCCCGAGGGCCTTGACGCCGCGCACCATCTCCGTGAGCGCCGGGAACTCCCGCGCGCGCGGGCTGCGCCACGCCGCCCCCATGCAGAAGCGCGTCGCGCCGGCGGCCTTGGCGGCGCGCGCCGCCTCCAGCACCTCATCGAGCGCCATCAGCGGCTCGGCCTCGAGGCCGGTGCGATGGCGTGCGCTCTGCGGACAGTAGCCGCAGTCCTCCGGGCACGCGCCGGTCTTGATGCTCAACAGCGTGCTGACCTGCACCGCGTTGGGGTCGAAGTTGCGCCGGTGCACGCACTGCGCGCGGTGGAGCAGATCGGCGAACGGCAGGTCGAACAACGCCCGCACCTGCGCCTGCGTCCAGTCGTGGCGCGGGACGGCGGCATCGAACGCAGCCTCGTCGACGGGTTCCCCCGGGTGCGCACAGGCGGACATGGCTATACTCCTCGGACCGGGGGACGGGACGCCCCCAATGGCCCGCGACTATATCGCCGATGGACCGGCTGTCAACCAATCTCCGCCTGCTGGTTTACAACTGGCTCAAAAATGCCCGTTTGCGGTGGGCGCCGGGCGCCTGCGTGCTGTGCCGCGCCGCCGCACCGCCGGGGCGCGATCTGTGCGCCGGCTGCCTGGAGGACCTGCCTCGGCCGGGCGCGGGGTGCGAGCGCTGCGCCCTGCCGCTCCCGGGAACGCCGGCGGCCCACCTGTGTGGGCGCTGCATCCGCCGGCCGCCGGCCTTCGATCGCGTCGTCGCCGCCTTCGAGTACGCCGGACCGGTCGCGTGGCTGGTGCAACAGATGAAGTTCCGCCGCCGGCTGGCGCTCGCGACG
Source organism: Gammaproteobacteria bacterium (assembly GCA_027013145.1). GTDB lineage: Bacteria > Pseudomonadota > Gammaproteobacteria > 21-64-14 > 21-64-14 > BMS3Abin12. Next base: position 5,099 of record JALUXX010000021.1, read on the forward strand.
CTGCTCGGGGGGCTGCTGGCCGAGCGGGTGGCCGCCGACCTCGCCGCCGCGCCCGAGTGTCTGGTGCCGGTGCCGATGCACGCGGCGCGCCTGCGCGCGCGCGGCTTCGATCAGGCCCTGGAACTCGCGCGCCCCGTCGCCCGCCGCCTGCGCATCCCCATCGACCGCCGCCTCTGCCGGCGCGTGCGCCACACCCGGCCCCAATCCTCGCTGCCCCTGGCCGAGCGCGGACCGAACGTGCGCGGGGCCTTCGCCGCGGCCGCCGGGGCGGCGCCGCAGCATGTGGCGATCGTCGACGACGTGGTCACCAGCGCGGGCACCGTGGACGAACTCGCGCGCGCCCTGCGCGGCGCGGGGGCACGCCGCATCGAGGTCTGGACGCTGGCCCGCGCCGTGCCGCACCATTGACGCCGCTATGCCCACCCCGCCCGGATCCCGCCCGGCGCCGACCGCCGCGACCCCCGACGACGCCTGGCCGGCGCCGGCGAAGCTGAATCTGCTGTTGCGCGTCGTCGGCCGCCGCCCCGACGGCTATCACCGTCTGCAGACGGTGTTCCAGTTCATCGACCGCTGCGACCGGCTGCGCTTCGAGGTGCGCGCCGACGGACGGGTGCGCCGCACCGGCGGGCCCGACGGCGTACCCGAGGACGAGGATCTCACCGTGCGGGCCGCCCGTCTCCTGCAGGCGGCCGGCGGGACGCGGCACGGCGCCGACATCCACCTCGAAAAGCGACTGCCGGCCGGCGGCGGGCTGGGGGGCGGGAGTTCCGATGCGGCCACCGCGCTGGTCGCGCTCAACCGCCTGTGGGGACTCGCGCTGCCGATCGAGCGGCTCGCGCAGCTCGGGCTGAGCCTGGGCGCCGACGTCCCGGTGTTCGTGCGCGGGCGGGCCGCCTGGGCCGAGGGGGTCGGGGAAGAACTCACGCCGCTGGAGCTGCCCTGTCCCTGGTACCTGGTCGTGGTGCCGCGCGTGCACGTCTCGACCCGCGAGGTCTTCGCCGCGCCCGAATTGACACGCAACTCCCCCCCCATCACAATTACCGATTTCCTGTCCGGGGTGCGGACCAACGACTGCGAGCCGGTGGTGCGGGCGCGCTACCCCGCGGTGGCGCAGGCGCTCGACTGGCTCGGCGGCCGCGGCGAGGCGCACCTCACCGGGACCGGCGGCTGCGTCTTCGCGGCCTACCCGGATCGCGCGCGGGCCGAGGCCGTGCGCGCCGCGCTGCCGGACGGATGGGACGGGTTCGTGGCGCGGGGGCGGAACCGCTCGCCGCTGCTCGACGCGGTTGCGGCGGGCTGAAGCCCGCGCCAGGAGCCGGTCGGGGTCGCGCGGGGGCCGGTCCGTGAATCGGCCCCGGGCGAACCGCTCCGGTCCCTACCATGATTGAGGCGGGTACGGGGCGACCGGCCGACGGGGCGAACGAGTATGCAAGCCGGCGCGCCCGCCCGCTTCCGTACTCGTTCGTGATTGGGGCGTAGCCAAGCGGTAAGGCACTGGGTTTTGGTCCCAGCATTCCCAGGTTCGAATCCTGGCGCCCCAGCCTATCGGCGGCCGGCTGCACGGCCTGCGCGGAGGCGGCGGGCGCAACAGATCCAGGCGACGGGACGGCATCCGTGAGCGACGGCAGAATGGTGGTCTTTTCGGGGAACGCCAATCCCCAGCTCGCGCACGACGTGGTCACCCACCTGCGCATGCCGCTGGGCAAGGCCGTCGTCGGGCGTTTCAGCGACGGCGAGATCATGGTCGAGATCATGGAGAACGTGCGCGGCGCGGACGCCTTCGTGCTGCAGCCGACCTGCACCCCGACCAACGACAACCTGATGGAACTGCTGGTGATGGTCGACGCCCTCAAGCGCGCCTCGGCCAACCGCGTCACCGCGGTCATCCCCTACTTCGGGTATGCCCGCCAGGACCGCCGGCCGCGCGCGGCGCGCGTGCCGATCAGCGCCAAGGTGGTCGCGAACATGATCGGCACCGCGGGCACCGACCGCGTGCTGACGGTGGATCTGCACTCCGACCAGATCCAGGGATTTTTCGATGTGCCGGTGGACAACGTGTACGCCTCGCCGGTACTGCTGGGCGAGATCTGGCGGCGCAAGTACGCCGAACCGATCGTGGTGTCGCCGGACGTGGGCGGCGTAGTGCGCGCACGCGCCATCGCCAAGCGCCTCGACGACGCCGATCTGGCGATCATCGACAAGCGCCGCCCGCGCGCCAACGTCGCCAAGGTGATGCACATCATCGGCGACGTGCGCGGGCGCACCTGCATCCTGATGGACGACCTGGTGGATACCGCCGGGACCTTGTGTCAGGCGGCGCGAGCCCTGAAGAAGGCCGGCGCACCGACGGTCGTCGCCTACTGCACGCACCCGGTGCTCTCGGGCCCGGCGCTGAAGAACATCGAAGATTCGGAGCTCGACGAGCTGGTGGTCACCGACACCATCCCGTTGAGCGCCGCGGCGCGCGACTGCGCGAAGATCCGCCAGCTCAGCATCGCCGAGATGCTCGCCGAGTCGATGCTGCGGATCCACACGGACGAATCGGTGAGCGAGCTGTTCATGGATTGACGAAGAACACGCGCCCGCCCCTGGTCGCGGGGGCGGCGCAACCGCCGCAATGCGGCACCTTCAGACCGGGAGTACGACGATGGAAGCCGAATTTGTACTGAACGCCGAACCGCGCAGCGACAAGGGGAAGGGTGCGAGCCGCCGCCTGCGTCGCGCGAACAAGGTCCCCGCCATCCTCTACGGCGGGGACACCGAACCCGAAGCGCTGGCCCTCGACCACAACGAGATCCTGCAGCGCCTGCGCCACGAGGCCTTCTACTCCCACATCCTCACCGTGGCGGTGGGGGGACGCCGGGAGAAGGCGATCCTGCGCGACCTGCAGCGCCATCCGAGCAAGCCGCAGATCCTGCACATGGACCTGCAGCGGGTGAGCGAGACCGAGGCGATCCGCGTGCATGTCCCGCTGCACTTCGTCGGCGGCGACATCGCCCCCGGGGTCAAGCAGAGCGGTGGCGTCGTCAGCCACCAGATGGTCGAGGTCGAAGTCGAGTGCCTGCCCGCCGACCTGCCCGAGTTCATCGAGGTCGACCTCTCCGGACTGCAACTCGGCGAGGCCGTGCACCTCTCCGAGCTGAAGCCGCCCAAGGGCGTGGCGATCGTGGAACTGATGCACGGCGCGGAGCACGATCAGCCGGTGGCCTCGATCCACGCCCCGCGCACCGCCGCCGTCGAGGCCGAAACCGAGCAGCCGGCCGAGGGCGCGGAGGGCGCGGCCGAGCAGCCCGCCGGCGGCGCCAAGCCCGAGGCCTCCTGAGCCGGCGCGGCGCGGTGGCGGGCACGCCTTCGCGGGATCCGAGCGGCGTCGCCCTGATCGTCGGCCTCGGCAACCCCGGGGCCGAATACATCGCCAGCCGCCACAATGCGGGGTACTGGTTCGTCGACGCCGTCGCCGCACGCCATCACGGCGCCTTCCGCACCGAGACTCGCTTTCACGGGGCGGCGTGCCGGGTGGACGTGGACGGGAGCCCGGTGCGGCTGCTCAAGCCGACGACGTTCATGAACCGCAGCGGCCTGGCGGTGGTCGCGCTGGCCGGCTACTTCCGCATACCCCCGGACCAGATCCTGGTCGTGCACGACGACCTCGACTTCCCGCCGGGGACGGTGCGGCTAAAATCCGGCGGCGGGGCGGGCGGGCACAACGGCGTAGCCGACGTCACCCGCGCCCTCGGCACCGACGGCTACCGGCGCCTGCGCATCGGCATCGGCCGGCCCGCGGGCCGCGCCGGGGGGGTGGACTACGTCCTCGGCCGCCCCTCGGCCCCGGACCGCGAGGCCATCGAACGGGCCATCGACGAGGCCCTCGAGGTCCTGCCGCTGATGGTCGGCGGGGACTGGGAACGCGCCACCCAGCACCTGCACAGCACGGCGTAGGGGGCCCTGCCCCACCGGCACCGCCGAACCACTCCGACGGCGGCCCCGGAATCGTCGGGCGGGCCTTGGCCTGCCGGCGACGCCGGACCCGAACCGGCCTCACCCGATCCGAACCGGACTAAGGAACCAACACCCATGGGCTTCAAATGCGGCATCGTCGGACTCCCCAACGTGGGCAAGTCGACCCTGTTCAATGCGCTCACGCGCGCCGGCATCGCCGCCGAGAACTATCCCTTCTGCACCATCGACCCCAACGTCGGCGTCGTCCCCGTGCCCGACCCGCGCCTGGACGCGCTCGCCGCCATCGTAAACCCCAAGCGGATCGTCCCCACCACCATCGAGTTCGTCGACATCGCCGGGCTGGTGGCCGGCGCCTCCAAGGGCGAAGGCCTCGGCAACCAGTTCCTCGCCCACATTCGCGAGGTCGACGCCATCGCCCACGTCGTGCGCTGCTTCGAGGAGCCCGACGTCACCCACGTCGCCGGCCGCATCGACCCGGCGGCGGACATCGAGGTGATCGACACCGAGCTCGCTCTCGCCGACCTCGACACCGTGGAACGCGCGCTGGCCAGGGTCTCCAAGGCCGCCCAGACCGGCGACCGCGAGGCGCAGCCCCGCGCCGCGCTGCTCACGCGCATCCGCGACGCCCTCGATCGGGGCCGGCCGGCACGTTCCCTGGAATACAACGAGGAGGAGCGCGGCCTGCTGCGCGAACTGCACCTGTTGACCGTCAAGCCGGTCCTCTACCTGGCCAACGTCGCCGAGGACGGCTTCGAGGACAACCCGCACCTCGAGCGGGTCCGCGCGCGCGCCGCCGGCGAAGGCGCCGAGGTCGTCGCCCTGTGCGCCGCCATCGAGGCGGAGATCGCCGAACTCGAACCCGCCGACCGCCTCGAGTTCCTCGCCACCATGGGGCTCGAGGAGCCGGGCCTGGACCGGCTCATCCGCGCCGGCTACCACCTCCTCGGACTGCGCACCTTCTTCACCGCCGGCCCCAAGGAAGTGCGCGCCTGGACCGTCGTCGCCGGCGCCACCGCCCCGCAGGCGGCCGGCCGCATCCACACCGACTTCGAGCGCGGCTTCATCCGCGCCGAGGTGATCCACTACGACGACTTCCTGCAGTGCCAAGGCGAACACGGCGCCAAGGACGCCGGCAAACTGCACGTGGAGGGCAAGGACTATGTGATACAGGAGGGCGACGTCGTCCACTTCCGCTTCAACGTCTGACCCCGGCCGCGCCCCGCGGCCGCCTTGACATCCCCCGGACGGGCGTCGACAATTCCGCTCCCACCCGCGATGTAGCGTATTGATCTTCCTGGCTACGTAGCTCAGCTGGTTAGAGCGCGGCACTCATAATGCTGAGGTCGGTGGTTCAAGTCCACCCGTAGCCACCAACCTATCCAGCTGTTTTTACTGCTGTTTCCTACTACTTACCGCCGCGGATCACCCGCAGTCGGGGCCCAACGTGACCAAAACGTGACGAACCTGCGTTTTTGGTCTTGCTTCCAAGCCGTTGGAACGCTTCCCGCGGATCGCCCGCGTACTTCTGATCCAACACCGCCACCGCACCGCGCACCTGCTCGGGTGCCAGGTGCGCGTACTTCTCGGTCACCTGATACGAGGTGTGCCGCAGCAGATCGCGCACCTGCATCAGCGGCACCCCCGCCTGCACCAGCCACGCCGCACAGGTGTGCCGCAGGTCGTGCGGGCGGAAGTCCGCGATGCCGGCCCGCCGGCAGGCGGTCGCAAAGGAGTGCTTGACCGATGCGACGCGGGTCCCCTTCTTGGTCGAGAACACCCACGGCGAGCCCGGACAGTGCTCGTCCCGGAACCGCTTGCGCCGCGCCATCACTTCGCAGGCGGTGGCGTTGAGCGGCACCGAGACATGGCGCTTGCCCTTGTTCTTACCCGCGGGCAGATAGATCAGGCGCTGCTCCAGGTCCACACGGTCCCATTCCAACGCCAGCATCTCCTGCGACCGGCACCCCGTATGCAGTCCGAGGATGATGAAATCGGCCAGGTGGGGTGCCCGCGGCTCGCCCCGCGCCGCGGCGATCAGCCGCTCGGCCTCCTCCGCCTTCAACCACCGGATGCGGTCCTCGCCCTGCGGCGGTTTGCGCTTCTCCACGGGGTTGGGGATGTTCCAGCCCCATTGGATCCGTGCGTAGTTGATCGCGGCCGACAACAGGCTTAGCTCGCGTCGGATCGTGCTGTACGCGGTCGGTTTCTGCTTGCCTTTCTCCTTTTCCCGTTTGCCAGTGTTGCTCGACGGGGTGTTCGCGACCGTGGTCTTGCTCCGCCGCCCGGGCCTGCCCCTCGTCCGCCGCCGCCACTGGATGTAGGCCTGCACGTCCTCGGCTCGCAACTCATTCAGCACCTTGCCGCTGAATTGCTGCTTGAGCCGGCCCGTAATGCTCACATCGCGCGCGGCGCTTCGCTTCCGGTCCTGCGTCTCTTCGAGATAGCGGACCATCAGCTCATCGAACAGGCGGGCGGGCTCCGTGCCCCAGTGCCGCTCGCGGTGTGTGTCCAGCCGCCATTTGGCGAGGATCGCTACCGCTTCCTGCCAGTCCGCCGTGCCAGTAGAGCGTCTAACGCGGCGGCCGCCTGCATCGGTGAAAGAGGCCCAGATGAACGGCGAGTCTTTCCGCCGGTAGAGCCCGTCATCGCTACGTTTGGACATGATGTGGTCTCCTGAGTCGGACACACATCCTGCCCCGCGCAGGACGTAGTATACCGCTCGATGGGTTGGGTCGGGGCCCAGGATTCGTGTGCCGCGACCCACTCGCGTACGCGCGCGGCGGGGACGCGGGTCGCCCGACCGATGCGCACGACGGGAAACGCCCCCGCCGCCACCAGGCGTTGCACCGTTCGAACGGATACGCCGCCCAATTGGCGGGCAGTCTCGGGCAGATCCCATAGGATCGGGGTTTCGGGGCTATCCGGCGCGGTCTGCTCGTGCGCGCGGGAAGATCTGTTGTCGGTGGTCACACTGAACCTCAGGCTGCTGAGGCTCCGCGCTATCTTGCAGATCGTGACCTTGGGGGATTCGGAACCAGTGGCCTGTTGCGGAGCGTAGGTTGAAAAATCAGGTAGATCGGCAGGTAGAACATTCGGGTCGGGCGCGTACTCACGGCACCGGATCCACAGCGTCGCAATTGCCGTTTCTGCATAGTTTCCGGGGGCGCACGCGCCCGAACAGTCCGTGCAGCGGTCACCGTGAACCCCGCCGCGTCGCTTTCCGGCGCACTCATCGGTTCCCGGCCTTCCACTCGGAGAGCGGCACACTCGTGTTTGGCAGCCGCTGCACGTAGCGCAACCGGGGCGGCAGGACGAAGTCATCGAGACTGCCGTGTCGCCGGCGCCACTCCGAGCGCGCCAGGACGATCAGAGCCCCGACCTGCTCCCGGATCCCGGAGTAGCCGGGGGTCCGGTACAAAGAGCCCATCGCTCGACGGATCTCCACCGGGCCCGGTCGCCGGCATGCCTCGATGATCCATTCGCGCCATTGCCGGTAGCACGCTCGGGTCATGCGCCAGGTCCAGACGGTGCCCCCGCCCCGGGATCGGTCGCGGGTGCGGCGCAGCAGCTCATAATCATCATCGATCCGGATACGGGAGCGGCGCTCCCGCGCATCCCCCAGGTGCTCATCCATGTGCACCCGGCCCCGGCCGTCGGTTACGCACAACCACCAATGCAGATCCCGCCACTGGTGCTGGGCCAGGAAGAAGAGCCGCGCGTTCGCTAGGCCCTTGCGCTTGGCATAGGCACGCTGCGCCTCGTTTCGGTGTACGGCATAGCGCTCGGCGAACTTGTTCGCCAAGTGCTGGGCTTTGTCACCGGAAACCGCCCCGAAGGTGTGCCAGTGATAGCCGCGCAACACGGCATCGAGAAGGCGTTGCATCAGGACCGCCTTGTGAAAATGCACGGGCGGATCAATTTGGGGTCCGAGTTGATTTCTTCGGGTCATGTACGGTGTAGGTACAAAATCCCGGACCGGGGATGCCCCAGGGAGTTCTTGGACAAAATTCCTCTAAGTGGCGGTTTAAATAGTTTCCCCAGAATCCACCGGGGGCGGATTCAGGGGAAACTACAAGAGATTTCTATAGGGGCGTCCTCAAGGACGCCAAAAGTGGCTATATAGGGGCAGGACATCGGTACAGGGAGTCGCACGACGACCCGTACCGGGGGCCGAGACCACCACTACTCTTGTGGGGGCCTCACCAGCCCCCAACCACCGTCACCGCTCCGTCAGGAGCACGGTCGGACTACCCATCCGGCCAGATGGAAAGTAGCCAATTCCATTGAGCATGCGCCGTAGCCGTGTGCGGGAAATTCCGCTGGCACGGCTGCAACGGGCGCTTGGGGCTGCAATGCCCCACTCGACCTAATCACCCGATTGCCGGGAGATTGGGCGACGCGGACACGGGTCCGAGGGGGAGGTACACCCGTACCGAAACCGAGGAGACCCTGGCTGCAGGGAACGGGTGAAAGTCCCGGGCAAGGGCGGCGGGAGACCGTCGAACTTGCCCCCGGCAGGTGGGCTGCACGCACGGCGGGAAACCGCCGCGAGCCTGGGAGGAGAAATCTGGACCAGGCGGTACCGGACCGCGCAAGCGGTGCGGATCGCTGTATAGCTCAAGCCTGTACTTGCAACCGACGAGGTTGCATCTGGGTTAGTGACGTGATGCCAGTGTCCATCCCTGCAGTGGATGGATGGTTGAAGCTGGAAGCCATTCGAAGTGTAACCGAGCCGCTTTGGAATCTCGGGCCGGTGAAAGCCCTCGTTGAGGGTGAGACCCCGTTCCGGTTCGGATGGTGAGGCGCTGGCTAGCCGATCGACTCTGCAGTCTAACGCGGGAAGGCCTACGGGCAGGGAGGTGGGTGCCTCTCGATGTAGCCTATGGCTGGGAGCGTCGTGATTAGGCTGAAAATTCGCCGGGCGATTCGACCGAAGCCCGGGGAAGAGCCAAGTCGTAGGGGCGCAGTCCCCTGCGATTCGGCAACGTGCCGAAAGCGATAAGCGCATGCGAAAGGTGACCGAGGCGGGAGCCTCAGGTGGTGTGTGAGCGCGACGAAGCTGAACGGGTGGTGCCGCAGCAGACTCGCAAGCCGGGGTGGTGCCCGGCATCTCGATCAACGGGTTCAACGTAGCGAGGACAAAGGAGGTAAAAACTGAAACGGCCATTCAATTCGGGTCCGGCCAGCCCACGAGGTGCCCCACCCCACCTTCGGGTGGGGCACCGTTAGTTGCTATCCGCCGGTCATCAGGCGGATGCTTTAGAAGTGATCGTCAACGGCCCGCGACACCCACTATTGGCTTGGCCCTTTGCCACCAATTCCGGTGTCGCGCCCCGGGCTCAAGAGTGAAGTTGCTGTCGTCGCGCAGCTCCGCGTACCTGGAAGATCGCCACCGCACTTCGTCGGCCGCGGCACCCTATTGTCGCGCGCCCGGTTCGACCCCCGATCCCGCAGGCCTTAGCCGTGCCGGGCCTCCGCTGGACCCCTATTGCCTTGTTTCAACTACCTTTGCTACCACCCCCTTCACCAATATCACGATACCGGCCAAATCGCCGTCCAAAAAACTTGGCCGACAGTCCTGCAGCGTATCCTCGCGACATCCGCCTACCGATTCGATATATTTCCACGATGATACGGCGGTTGTCCCAGCCCAGTGCCCGCGGACCGAGTTATCTGGCAATCGGGCCGTCAATCATCATTAGCCGGGCGACTGTAAGGGGCGAGTTGTGCGTGAGTTTGAACCAGTGAAGTTTTCGGAAGCATACGATCTCGCGAACGTGGTGTGGAGCTATTTCTTCGAATGGAATATGCCCGAAGAATTCGGAGCGCTATTGAACGTCCGCTGTGAGGACCTCGCTCTGCGCCTTGTGAAACCGCACAAAGATTCGGCGTTGCATCTGTTTCTACGTCGCTTTTATACCATGAACTATATCTGGGAATTCGAACGAAGTCGTGACGACATGCTTAATCTCATCATTCAGGAGTACGAGGCAGTACTTCAATATAACACTATACCCTATAGACGCTCCGAGCTCCCTCTCGAACAAGATGTGAATTATGAGCGCCTAGCTAAGCGTCGTATCTCCTACCTGCGCAAGAAGCTTCCCGTCGATCGAATTGCACAGGACACCTTTCAGCTACTATTCCGCGATCGCGCTTTTCTCCTTCGATTCAACGACCGGCTTAGCCAGTCGGTTCGGAGCCTCGCTTCGCTACGTACCTCTGGGTTGGTCACTCGCAATGGGACGCTTCGTCGAGCGCGCCTTCCAGCGTGGCTAAGACGGGGTATTTTTTATCGCGATAATGGACGCTGCGTGAGCTGCGGATCAGACCTTACTGGTTTGATGTTCAATGGACCCGCTGTCCATTACGATCACATTGTTCCACTGGCCGCGTTCGGTTCCAATGATCCAACGAATTTCCAACTCCTATGCAGCCGTTGCAATTTGAGAAAAAGCACACATCCCCGCACGTGGGAACGCTACCCAGTATTCTGGGGTGCGACACCCAGCAAAAGAGCCAGCTAACAAGGCTGTGAACCCGTGCGCCTGCGCGTTACGGCCGCTGCATTAGATTTCGAGGGTATCAATATGCCATCCCAAGCACTCAAGGATTTCAAAAATCGTACCCAAGAAGTTCGCCAATTGTTGGATGCCCATGGCGCGCTCACAAGGCTGCGCCGTGCAGAAGGCGCTCTCCAATCGGGTGGCCAGTCACTTCGAAACGTCGGAAATGTCGTGATACACCTGGTCTCAACACCAGGCCGCGGCCGGCCTGCTGAGGTTCACGCCCTAAACAGCGCAGGTATTGCGTTATTGTCTGCGCACCTACAAGGCTTCATCGTTGACCTGTTCAAAGAGGTGACACTTGCTTGCTTAGACGGTAAGGTCCGTGACGTAGGAGCGCTACAGTCCGCGGCAAACACTCGCGGCAATCCCAACTGGTCCAACATCACCAAGCTGTTCCGAGCGGCGGGATTTCCAGACATTCTTTCTAACATTTCTTGGCAGCGAATGAGTAATGAGAAACTGCGCCAGAAGCTAGAGTCGTTCAACAAGCTACGAAATGAAATCGTTCATGGCACGAGCGCGCGGGTAAGAAAGGCAGTCGTGTCCAATTATCTGAAGGTGCTAACTACTTTCGCGGAACATTTGGACAATACGTTGCGCAGAGAAGTGCGCAAGGTGACGCGGCGCTTTCCGTGGTAAGAACTACAACCACTCGCTCAACGGGACGCTCACCAGCGGCGCGGGTTCGCAGCGGTTGCTTCGAGCATTGACACGCCTGAGCGCACTACCAGTAGCATCGTGCGGGTGGCGATCGATTCGGGCGCAAGCAGGCAAGCGAATCAAAACGGGAACCGACGCATGATAACCGGAGACATCAGAAGCCAAATCGACCGCATCTGGGACGCCTTCTGGTCCGGCGGCATCTCGAACCCGCTGGAGGTGATCGAGCAGATCACCTACCTGCTCTTCCTGCGCCGGCTGGACGACCTGCACACGCTGGAGGAGAACAAGGCCAACCGGCTCAAGCAGCCCATGGCGCGGCGCATCTTCCCGGAAGGCAAGGACGCGAAGGGCCGCCCATACGAGGACTTCCGCTGGTCGCGCCTTAAGCACTTGGCACCAGCGGAGATGTTCAAGGTGGTCGGCGAGCACGTCTTCCCGTTCCTGCGCGAGGGGCTCGCCCGCCAGCTCGGCAACGGCGACTCCACCTACGCGCACCACATGAAGGACGCCCGGTTCACCATCCCGACGCCGGCGTTGCTGGCCAAGGTGGTGGACATGCTCGATCACGTCCCCATGGAGGACCGCGACACCAAGGGCGACATCTACGAGTACATGCTCGGCAAGATCGCAACCGCCGGCCAAAACGGCCAGTTCCGCACGCCGCGCCACATCATCCGGTTGATGGTCGAGCTGACCGTGCCGCAGCCCAAGGACGTGATCTGCGACCCGGCCTGCGGCACAGCGGGCTTTTTGGTCGCGGCGGGCGAGTACCTGCGCGAGCGTCATTCGGACCTGCTGCACGACCGCAAGCTGCGCGAGCACTTTCACCACCGCATGTTCCACGGCTTCGACTTCGACAACACCATGCTGCGTATCGGCAGCATGAACATGCTCCTGCACGGGGTGGAGAACCCGGACATCCGCTACCGCGATTCGCTCGCGCAGGACCACGCCGGCGAGGAGGAGAAATACACCCTGGTGCTGGCCAATCCGCCCTTCGCCGGCAGCCTGGACTACGAGAACACCGCCAAGGACCTGCTCCAGATCGTCAAGACCAAGAAGACCGAGCTGCTCTTCCTCGCACTCTTCCTGCGGCTCCTGAAGCCCGGAGGGCGCGCCGCGGTGATCGTGCCCGACGGCGTGCTGTTCGGCTCCAGCAAGGCCCATAAGGAGCTGCGCCGCATCCTGGTGGAGGACCAGAAACTCGAGGCCGTGGTGTCGCTGCCCGGCGGCGTGTTCAAGCCCTATGCGGGGGTCTCCACCGCGATCCTCGTCTTCACCAAGACCAACTCCGGCGGCACCGACACCGTGTGGTTCTACGACGTCGAGGCCGACGGCTGGAGCCTCGACGACAAACGGACGCCGCTCCTCGCCGAGGACAAGCTCGGGCCGGTGCCGAAGACGCCGCTCACGAAAGACGAACATGCGAAGAACAACCTGCCCGACGTGCTCGCCCGCTGGGCCGAGCGCGCAGGCAGCGAGCGCGAGCGACCGCGCACCGCGCAGAGCTTCTGTGTGCCCAAGGCCGACATCGCCGCCCAGGGCTACGACCTCTCGCTCAACCGCTACAAGGAGATTGTGCACGAGGCGGTCGATTACCCGCCGCCCAAGGAGATCCTCGCGGAACTCTGGAAGCTGGAGGAGGAGATTCAGCGGGGGATGAAGGAGTTGGATGGGATGCTGCGATGACTGTCGCGTTGACAACGGTAGAGCTGGGCGACGTTGCAGTATTTGTTCGGGGAATCACCTTCAAGCCAGACGACGTGGTTCCAGTTGGCACCCCTGGCTGCGCGGCTTGCATGCGGACAAAGAACGTGCAGGCGGAACTCGACCTATCCGATGTATGGGGCGTTCCGGAGCGACTTGTTAAACGTGACGACCAATACCTAGTTCCGGGCGACATACTCGTGTCCAGCGCAAACAGTTGGAACTTAGTCGGCAAGTGCTGCTGGGTACCGAGGCTACCCTGGCGTTCGACGTTCGGAGGGTTCATTTCCGTGCTGCGCCCAAATCCCGCCAAGGTCCATCCGCGATATCTGTTCCGCTGGTTCGCATCGGACTGCACCCAAGCCACCGTGCGGAACTTCGGTCAGCAGACAACCAATATCTCGAATCTGAACGTTGATCGCTGCTTGAAGCTGAAGCTTCGCCTCCCACCTTTCCCCGAGCAGCGGCGGATTGCGGCGATCCTGGACAAGGCGGACGCGCTGCGGGCCAAGCGCCGCGCCGCGCTCCAGAAGCTCGACGAGCTGACCCAATCCATCTTCCTCGACATGTTCGGCGACCCCGCCACGAACCCGAAGGGGTGGCCGGTGAAGGCCTTGAAGAACTGCGTCGCGAGGGTTCAGATAGGGCCGTTCGGGTCTCTACTGCATCAGGAAGACTACGTTAGTGGCGGGGTTCCCCTCGTGAATCCAAAGCACATTCAGAGTGGCGTCATTGAAATTGACGCAGACGAAACCGTTACGCCGGAGAAGTTTGAGGAGCTTGGCGTCTATCGTCTGGCGCCGGGCGATGTCGTAATGGGACGTCGCGGCGAAATGGGCCGTTGCGCGATTGTTGACGCCGCGAGTTGCCCGTTGCTGTGTGGCACCGGTTCGCTGTTCCTCCGTCCGGACAACACGCAAACGACAAGCATTTTCTTGCGCGCGATGCTTTCTAGTGAAGCGATCAAGTCGAGACTGGATCGACTGTCATTGGGCCAGACGCTACCCAATCTGAACTCTCGCATCGTTGAGGGTCTTGAGATTCCGTTGCCGCCGGTGACTGTCCAACGCGAATTCGCCGATCACGTTATGGCAAGCAAGGCGCTTGGAGCTATTCAGCAGAGTTCGGAGACTTGGCTCGACGCGCTCTTCGCCTCCCTCCAGCACCGCGCCTTCCGGGGAGAGCTGTAGCCATGCGCGGCGCTCCCTTCGGCGTCTGGCCGCGGACGTGGCGACGCGTCCACCGATCGGCCCGCCGGCTCCGCCCCGCGCTCGCCACCACTCCGGCCGAAGCCTCGGCCGTGGCGCTGCTGGGGCCCCGCCAGGTGGGCAAGACCACGCTCGCGCTGGAGGTGGCCCGGACGCGGCCGTCGGTCTATCTCGACCTGGAATCCGAGGCCGACCGCGCTAAGCTCGCCGAGCCCGAGCTGTATCTGGCGCAGCACGCGGACAAGCTCGTCATCCTCGACGAGATCCAGCGCACGCCGGGACTGTTCCGCCCGCTGCGCGGGCTGATCGACGCCGGCCGCCGGCGCCGGCAGGGCAAGGGCCGCTTCCTGGTGCTGGGCCCGGCGTCCATCGATCTGCTCAAGCAGTCGAGCGAGTCGCTCGCCGGCCGCATCCGCTACCTGGAGCTGGGCCCCTTCGATGCCGGCGAGGTGGGTCGGGAGCGGCTGGACGCCCTGTGGCTGCGCGGCGGTTTTCCCGAGAGCCTGCTCGCCGATTCGGACGCGGCGAGCCTGCGCTGGCGGCTGGATTTCATCCGCACCTATCTGGAGCGCGACATCCCGCAGCTCGGCCCGCGCATCCCGGCGGAGACGCTGCGCCGGCTGTGGACCATGCTCGCGCATCAGCAGGGCGGCCTGCTCAATGCCGCGGCGCTCGCCCGCTCGCTGGCCGTGGACGGAAAGACGGTGGCTTCGTATCTCGACCTGCTGGCGGACCTGCTGCTGGTGCGCCGCCTCACACCGTGGCACGGTAATGTGAAGAAGCGGCTGGTGAAATCACCCAAGGTGTATGTGCGCGACAGCGGGCTGGTGCACGCGCTGCTGGGGATCGGCGATCAGGAGGCGCTGCTCGCGCACCCCATCGCCGGCGCAAGCTGGGAAGGGATGGCGATCGAATCCCTGATTGCCGCCGCCCCGGAAGGGACGGAGGCCCATTTTTTCCGCAGCGCGGCCGGGGCGGAGATCGACCTTTTGCTCACGCGCCCCGGTGAGCGCAGACCCTGGGCGATCGAGATCAAGCGGGGGCTCGCGCCGAAGATCGAGCGCGGCTTCCATCTGGCCTGCGAGACGGTCGGGCCGGCGTACCGGCGCGTGGTGTACTCCGGCACGGAACGTTTCCCGCTCGCCGAGGGTGTCGAAGCCGTTTCGCTGCCCGAGCTGTGCGAGGAGATCGGCGCGCGATGAGCCAGTTCGCCTTCCTCCAGCGCGAATGGCCGGCCGTCTTCGAGGCGGCCGCGAAGGCGGAAGCCGCGGTGCGCGCCGACCCGCGCACGGCCTGCTTCTACGCGCGGCGGACGTTGGAGCTGGCGGTGCATTGGGCCTACAAACACGACGCGGCGCTTAGGCTCCCCTACCAGGACAACCTCTCTGCCTTGATTCACGAGCCGAGCTTCAAACGGACGGCGGGCGAGGCGGTGTTCAACAAGGCCCGGGTTATCAACACGCTGGGCAACCGCGCGGTGCACAGCCATCGCGCCGTGCCGGAATCGGACGCCTTGGCGGCGGTGCGCGAGTTGTTCCACGTGGCCTACTGGTTCGCGCGCACTTACGGGCGGGTGGGACGGCCGGCGCCGGGTCTGCGCTTCGATCCGGCCGCGCTGCCGAGGCCCGCGGCGGTGGCTCAACAGACTGCAGAGCAACTGCGCACGCTGGAGGAAGGGCTTCGGGAACGCGACGAGAAGCTCGCGGCCGTGCTCGCGGACAAGGACGCGCTCGACGAGGAGCTGAAGCGCCTGCGCGCCGAGGTGGCCAAGGCCAAGCAGGCCGCCGCCGCACAGCCGGACACGCACGACTATTCCGAAGCCGAGACCCGCGACACCTTCATCGACCTGCTGCTGAAGGAGGCCGGCTGGCCGCTCGACCAGACCCGCGACCGGGAGTTCGAGGTCAGCGGGATGCCCAATGAGCAGGGCAAGGGGTTCGTGGACTACGTCCTGTGGGGCGACGACGGCAAGCCGCTCGGACTGGTGGAAGCGAAGCGCACGCGGCGCGATGCGCGTGTGGGGCAGCAGCAGGCCAAGCTCTATGCCGATTGCCTGGAGCGGCAGTTCGGCCGGCGGCCGGTGATCTTCTACTCGAACGGCTACGAGCATTGGATCTGGGACGACGCGCGCTATCCGCCGCGCCAAGTGCAGGGTTTCTACAAGAAGGCGGAGCTGGAGCTGTTGATTCAGCGCCGCACCACGCGGCGGCCGTTGGCCGAGGAGGCAATCAACGCCGAGATCGCCGAGCGTCATTATCAGACCCGCGCCATCCGCCGCATCGCGGAGGCCTTCGAGCGCGACCACGACCGCAAGGCGCTGCTCGTCATGGCCACCGGTGCCGGCAAGACGCGCACGGTGATCGCGCTCGCCGACCTGCTGATGCGCTGCAACTGGGTGAAGCGCGTGCTGTTTCTGGCCGACCGCGTGGCGCTGGTCAATCAGGCGGTGAACGCCTTCAAGCGTCACCTACCCGACGCCTCGCCGGTGAACCTGGTGACCGAGAAGGAGGCGGAAGGGCGCGTCTTCGTCTCGACCTACCCGACGATGATGGGTCTCATCGACGAATCCCGCGATGGGCAGCGGCGCTTCGGGGTCGGGCACTTCGACCTCGTGGTCATCGACGAGGCGCATCGTTCGGTGTTTCAGAAGTACCGCGCCATCTTCGACTACTTCGACTCGCTGCTGGTCGGGCTCACCGCCACACCCAAGGACGAGGTGGACCGCAACACCTACAGCCTGTTCGATCTGGAAAACGGCGTGCCCACCGATGCCTATGGGCTCGATGAGGCGGTACGCGACGGCTTCCTCGTGCCGCCGAAGGCCGTTTCGGTGCCGCTCAAGTTTCAGCGCGAAGGCATCCGCTACGACGACCTGTCCGAGGAAGAAAAGGACCAGTGGGACGCCCTGGAGTGGGATCAGGACGGGCAGGCACCCGACCGCGTCGAGGCCGAAGCGGTCAACAAGTGGCTGTTCAACAAGGACACGGTGGACAAGGTGCTGGAACACCTGATGACGCGCGGCCTCAAGGTCGCGGGTGGAGACCGGCTGGGGAAAACCATTATCTTCGCCAAGAACCAGGCCCACGCCGAGTTCATTGCCGAGCGCTTCAACGCCAACTACCCGCACTACAAAGGCGCGTTCGCACGGGTCATCACTTTCAAGACCGAATACGCCCAGAGCCTGATCGCCGACTTCTCGAATAAGGAGAAGGACCCGCACGTTGCGATCTCGGTGGATATGCTCGACACCGGGATCGACATCCCTGAGGTGGTCAACCTGGTCTTCTTCAAGCTGGTGCGCTCGAAGACCAAGTTCTGGCAGATGCTCGGCCGAGGCACCCGCCTGTGTCCGGACCTGTTCGGACCGGGGCAGGACAAGACGTGTTTCTTCGTGTTCGACTACTGCGGAAATCTGGAGTATTTCAGCCAGGAAATACCGGCGACCGAAGGTGCGATCGCGGATTCGCTCGGCAAGCGGCTGTTCAAAGCCCGGCTGGCGTTGATCGCGGAGTTGGACAAGAAGCTCGTCGACGCCGAACACGATGAGACGCGCGAAGCACTGGCGCCGCCCCATGGGCACCCGACCACGGATGCTGAAGTGCGCGCCCAGATCGCGGCGATGTTGCAAGGGGAAGTGGCTGCCATGAATCTCGACAACTTTGTGGTAAGGCCACATCGCCGCCTTGTCGAGAAATTCTCTAAGCCGGAAACGTGGACCTCGCTCTCTCCTGAGGCCCTGGCCGACCTGTTGAACGAGGTCGCCGGACTGCCGGCGGAAGTCGGCCCGGAGAAGGAGGAGGCGAAACGTTTCGATCTTCTGATCCTGAAACTGCAACTGGCTCTGCTGCACGCGGAAGGAGGTTATGTCCGACTCCGGGAACGCGTGGTGCAGATCGCCGGGCTTCTGGAGGAGAAGTCGTCCATTCCGATGGTGCAGGCGCAGATGAAACTGATCCAGGATGTCCAGACCGAGGCGTGGTGGCAGGACGTCACCGTTGCGATGCTGGAGCACATGCGCCGGCGGCTGCGCGATCTGGTTTATCTGCTGGACAAGCGCCAGCGGAAAACGGTGTACACGGATTTCGAGGATGTGATGGGGCCGGAGTCCGAGGTTGACCTGCCGGGCGTCGGGACGGGAACCGATTTCGAGAAGTTTCGCGCTAAGGCGCGAGCCTTTCTGCGGCAGCACCTGGACCACGTCGCCATCCACAAGCTGCGTACCAACAAGCCGCTCACGCGGAACGATCTGGCCGCGCTGGAGCGCATGCTCAGCGAGAGCGGCCTGGGCGACCCGGATAAACTCCGGCGCATTGCCGAGGCATCGCAGGGCCTGGGTCTCTTCGTGCGGTCGCTGGTCGGGATGGATCGCGGCGCAGCGAAAGAGGCGATGGCGGGCTTCCTGGAGGGCAGGACTCTTTCTGCAAATCAGATTGAGTTCATCAATCTTATCGTGGACCACCTAACCGAACACGGAGTCATCGAACCCGGCAGGCTGTACGAATCTCCCTTTACAGATCTTACGCCAACGGGGCCGGAAGCACTCTTCACGCAATCGGAACTCGACGAGCTGATCCGCTCCTTGGAAACCGTAAAATCCACGGCGGTGGCGGCGTGAGGTACTCCGAGAGGGAGACAGATTTATTTGGGTTCTTCGTCCTCGCCTCCTACGCGAGCTCGAACCGAATCGGTTGCGTATTCTGCCTTCAGGTTAATCTCTCGCAATGACGCGCGCGATCATGACGTCGCTGGATACCCGCCAGAGGAAGATTTTCATCAGAATCGGGACACAAGCATGGCGCTACTAGCGGAAGAATTGGTCGAAGAGTGGCTGAATCGACAGGGCTATTTCACGATCCGTGGTGTAAAAATCGGTGTAGATGAAATTGATATCCTCGCCACAAGATTTACTGCTGACCGAATTGAATATCGCCATCTGGAAGTTCAGGCATCTATGCGGCCCGTCAGTTACATTTCAAGGGTTCCGAAGGAAGCGCAGAAGAAAGGAAGGGCCGCAAACAGCGCGAAAAGGACAAAGGAGGAGTTGGAAGTTGGGGTAAAGGAGTGGGTCGAAAAGAAATACAAAAAACCTCGAAAAGTCCAACTCATCAAGTCCCTCGCGCCGGCAACATGGTCTTCTGAATTGGTTATAAACAATGTCAAATCGCAAGAAGAAATAGCCCTCATCGAACGCTACGGCATCAGGATCATTCGGCTACCCGAAATCTTGGATGCGTTGAAGCGGCAACGGTTCGTTGTTCAGAGTGCTGCCGGCGCCGATTTCGTCGATTTGGTAAATATGGGGGCGGGTGAAATCGGAAAACAGTCAAAATAGATTTCCGGCGACCACTTCCCTCACGGCACCTGTAGCCGCTCCATAGATTCGCGGCTTTTCGCGATGGCCTACGGCGCCGCGACGGGGGTCGGCTCGACGTGGAACCCCAAGGATTGCGTGACGGAAACGTGACCAATCGACGTCATCCGGGGTCATTTTCGGTCGGCTCCTGTCGTGTTTGCGCGGGGCAGGAGCGTGTAACTGTTTGATCGGATTACTCGTAAGTTACTGTTTTCACTCTCATAATGCTGAGGTCGGTGGTTCAAGTCCACCCGTAGCCACCAACCTATCCAACGGATTTTACGGCCGTTTCGCGAGATCTTCCGCCGGGGACCGGTCCGCGCGCAGCGGTTTGGCGTGACGGATTCGTGTCGCATCCCGCGCGGGGCCGTTGCACCTTTCCGTTCGCGCCTCCGGCGTGCCCGGTCCTGACAGATTTATTTGACTCTCAAATAAATCTGTCCCCGTTGAGCGTCTCAATCCGCGAAAAGCTGACGCAGCTCGAATTCTATGGCCTGGGCGATCTTGACGAGATCGATTCCGGTTTGAGCTTGGAACCGGCTATACGCATACGGAATCTTGAAGGCGGATGGCCTCTTTGGTTGGACCTTGTCCGGTTCTGTCAGGCGACCGACACGCCGATGGAGACTTTCACACAAGACCTCGATTTCTCGCCGCTGGATACCTGAGTCCGGTCCAACGACATCGCGGGTTGGCCTTTCGGGTTGGGCGCGTCCGGCGTAAGCGCCGGACCGGACTCTCATAAACCGAACCCCGGTGCCGTGGGGTTTCGGCCAGACGGTGATGAGGCCGCCCTGCTTGAAGGACACCGCGATTATTTGCGTGAGCGCGCGGCATGGGCCCGTTCATTTCTGGTGTGAGGCGTCCAGGCGGGCCTCTTGAGCTATATGATAGCTGTCAGAATTCCCGAAAAGTGAGAATTTTCAGCATTTCTTTGTATCTATCGTTTAGGTATATTGTAGTGTGAAAAATTCCGGCTTTTCGTGAATTTATGATATTCTGATGTACCATGAGCGATTCGGACCTGCCACGAGGAAGAGCCCGCCTTGCCGCCGTCATCCAGGCGGCGGGCGATGTCGTGCACATCGATGATGTTACACAAGTGCTTGATATGACTCGAGCTCTTGCGGCGAAGCTGCTGTCGCGCTGGGCCGATCAGGGCTGGCTCAGGCGGGTTGGCACCGGGGCCTATGTGCCGGTGCAGCTCGATCTGCTCGCGGCGGAGCAGGTCGTGCAGGACCCGTGGATACTTGTGCCGGTCCTGTTTGCACCTGCCTATATCGGCGGACGCACCGCCGCCGAGCACTGGGACCTGACCGAGCAGATATTCCGCGACATCGTCGTCTTCACCGCCCGGCCTGTCCGCGAAAAGACGGTCGAGCGCCAGGGCGCTGTTTTTACGCTGAAGCATATCCGCGATGAGCTGATCTTCGGTACGAAGACGGTCTGGCGCGGGCAGACCCGCATTGCCGTGTCCGACGTGCATCGCACGATCGTCGATATGCTCGACGATCCCGCGGTGGGCGGCGGCATCCAGCATGTAGATGATTGCTTCGCGCAGTATCTCAAGCGCAGCGACCGTGATCCGGAGAAGTTGGTGGAGTATGCCGTGCGTCACGGCAACGGCGCGATCTTCAAGCGGCTCGGTTTTCTGGCAGAACGGCATCCTGAAGGGCAGGTGCTAGTCGAGGCGGCGAGGTCTCGTCTGACTAAAGGGCATGCCAAGCTCGATCCTTCGCTTTCCTGCGACCGGCTTGTCACGCGCTGGCGGTTGCGGGTGCCGCCAAGTTGGCTGAAAGGCGGTTCCCATGATCGGTAAGGCCGAAGTTCTCGGGACTGCCTCGGCGGTTCGCCTCAACCCGCATGTGGTCGAGAAGGACTATGCGCTGGGCTGGGCGCTTGCCGGTATCTTCGCGCATCCCGAGCTTGCCGATAGCTGGGTGTTCAAAGGCGGCACCTGTCTGAAGAAATGCTATTTCGAGACGTATCGGTTTTCCGAGGATCTGGACTTCACGCTGCAGGACGGGGCGCATCTCGATGAAACCTTCCTCAAACGCGTCTTCGCAGAAATCGGCGAGTGGATTTACGAGCACAGCGGTATTGAGTTCCCGGCAGACTCTCAGGACTTCGATATCTTTGAAAATCCGCGTGGCAATCCGAGTTGTCAGGGCAAACTCAGCTATCGCGGGCCGGTCTCGCCGAGCTCGGGCGGTTTGCCGCGGATAAAGCTCGATCTGACTACTGACGAACGCCTCGTGCTTGCGCCGGTTCGCATGCCGATCTTCCATCCCTACAGCGATGCGCCGGATGGGGGCATCGAAGTGCTGTCCTATGCCTATGAGGAAGCGTTCGCCGAGAAGGTGCGCGCGCTGGCCGAGCGGACCAGGCCGCGTGATCTCTATGACGTGATCAACCTCTACCGTAACGAGGAAGCACGTCCATCGCCGGCGGTGCTGCTCGATGCCCTGCGCCAGAAATGCGAATTCAAGGGCATCGCCGTACCGCAAGCGGGCGACCTCGACGGACACAAGGCCGACCTTGAGGGCTCGTGGGCAAACATGCTCGCGCACCAGCTTCCCGGCCTACCGCCGGTTGCGTCCTTCTGGGATGCCTTGCCTGAATTTTTTGCATGGCTTGGCGGGGCGGCAGTGGCGGCGATTCCGGCGGCTTATACGATGGCCGCTGGCGAGACCGTCATCCGCGAGCGCACGCTACGGCTGCCGGTCAGCGGGCGGGTACAGTCCGAACTTGAAGTGATCCGTTTCGCCGCGGCGAACCGGCTTTGTGTCGAGCTTGACTACACCGATCAGAACGGGCGCCGGAGTACGCGCATTATCGAACCCTATTCGCTGCGCCGTACGCAGGAGGGCAACATCATTTTACATGCCTGGAATCTCGATCGCGACCAGCACCGCAGCTATCGCGTTGACCGGATACGGGGCGCGCGCACGACAAACCGCAGCTTCACGCCGCGCTATGCCGTCGAGTTGACGCCAAGCGGGCCGGTCTCGATTCCGCCGACGGAGCGCTCCTCTTCGGGTGCAAGCACAGGCGGTGGCTTCGGGGCGATGCGGGCATCGGCACGGCGCCCTGCAAGGCGCGCGGCTTCATCGTTCGGTCAGAGACCGACCTACGTCTATCAGTGCGGCATGTGCGGTAAGAAGTTCAATCGCAAGACGATGGACGGCAAGCTGAATAAGCACAAGGCACCGGGCGGGCATGAGTGTTCCGGTCGCACCGGTTTTCTCGTTGATACCAAATACTGACAGTGTTTTCGGGCGCGCCCTGCTGCGCAGGACCGGGCTCTCGTGAACCGAACCCCGCAGACTCGCGGCGTCGATCCCTCGCGTATAGCTTGCGTCCTAGTTCGCTTTGGAAGCGGCTGTCCCGGCCAATTCGTGCAGTTCGGCGATGAATCTCTCAAACTGGCTTTGAGTCAGCGTCACCCCATAATAGCTGTCGCAGCACTCCACGAGTATAGGAAGAATAGACGCCCTTTTCACCCTGGTCCAGCAACAGCCGATTGCCGTCGAACCACCTGGGAGTCGTGCGACACCCTCAGAATCCGACTGATATGGAGTGAAGTGCGCAACAAAACCGACCGCACCGCCTCACAGCCGCCTCCATTTCCGCCATCCGACACAACGAAACCTTGCCGGGACGGTATGAGCGCAGCAGCCGAACTGATCCATGGGCTTTTGGGCGCGTCAGTCAAAGAGCCCTTGCGCCAGCCCAGCAGGTGGCGCCCGGCTTTCGGGTAACGCCCGGGGCTCGCCCGCTTCGGCTTTGTGCTGCAGGTGAGCGAGTATCTGCTTGATCACCAACGGGTCTTCGATGCAGGCAATCCCCTTGACCGCACCCCCGCACGCCCGGCAGGTCTGGATGTCTATATTAAAGACGCGCTTCAATCGCTGCGCCCAACTCATGGACGCGTGGCGCTCGGCGGGTGTTTGCGGGTCATCGGTTGCGTTGGTGTTGTTGCCCTTGCCCCGCTTGGCCGGTGTCACCAACGCCCGGTGTTGGCTATTGGGCGCGAACACGCCATGGAACCGGATGAGATTGACCCTCGGTTTGGGCACCAGGGCCGCCAGCCGGGCGATGAAGTCCAGCGGCTCGAAGATGACATGGGTGGTCCCGTCTCGGTACGGCGTTTTCAGCTGATAACGCACGTTGCCGTTCGGGGTTAGCGACAGACGCTTCTCGGACACCGCCGGGCGGCTGATGTAGCGGCACAGCCGTTCGAGCTTCTTGCGCTCATGGGCCTTGGCCGCCACACCGGCGTGCAGCGAAAACCCGGCCACTTTGCCGACCGGTTCGCCCAGTTGATCGTCTGGATCACAAGCCGGCAGGGTTTGCAGCGTGAACACCTTGCGCCCTGCCTGCGGACCCACGGCAATGCGGTAGGTGATGGAGGACCCGAGCAGCTGACTCAGGGGGTCGTCGTCCACCGCATCCCCGGCCAGATAGCTGTTCTGCGCATCCCGTTCCAGCAGGCCTTGCCTCTCCAGCAAGCGCCTCTCCGGGTCCGCCTCTCCGGGTCGGTGGCAAATGATTCTCATTTACCCCACCCCGGAAGGGGCGCTCGCGGTGCAGGCGGACACGACCCCAGCCGACGGCAGGGCTCCCGGTCCCGTCGGCGGGGGCGTTGCCGCGACCGTCGCGGGCGCTAACATACGTCGGTCGACATCCGGGCGACCGGCGCGGTGCCCACGTAAACGGCGCGGCGGTTCTGACTCCGGGGCATCGGCTCGCAGGTTGGAACACTCGCGCCGGGACATGATCCAAGCGTTTCGCCATTTCATCTCGATACGCATGCCATGACACTGAACATCAAGGATCGCAAACAGAGGCCGCTGAGCGATACCTACCGCTTCTGGGGCGTGATGACGTTCTACGAACGTTTCGAGCAAGTCGTCTCGCTTGCCCTGAGTACGGTGATCGGCGTAATCGTCGTGATCGGGCTGTGGGATCTGGCGCGGGAGGTGTTCTCCCTGTTGGTCCTCGGTGCGCCGGATCCACTCGATCCCCGCGTATTCCAGACCGTCTTCGGCATGATCCTCACGCTTCTGATCGCGATGGAATTCAACCACTCCGTGCTCCGGGTGTTGGAGCGGCAGGAGCATGTCATCAAGGTCCGCACGGTGATCCTCATCGCCCTGCTGGCCCTGGCGCGGAAGTTCATCGTCATGGACATCGGCGCGATCGAGGCGGCGCACCTGGCTGCGCTCGGGTTCGCCGCACTTGCGCTGGGTGTAGTGTACTGGCTGCTCCGCGAGCGCGAGGATCATCGCCGCGAGTTTCTGGAGACACTGAAGGCGGATACGGCCCAAACGATCGGCGAACCCGGGGGCCCCGCCGGCCCGGAGGGATGGCCCCGCTGAACTGACGCGGCGAACGGCCGCGAATCTTCAAGAGGCGCGCCCGGCCCGGGATTCGGCGCCTACGGGCCTATGAACGGCGCGCC
Organism: Gammaproteobacteria bacterium; assembly: GCA_027013145.1. GTDB lineage: Bacteria > Pseudomonadota > Gammaproteobacteria > 21-64-14 > 21-64-14 > BMS3Abin12. Next base: position 30,023 of record JALUXX010000021.1, read on the forward strand.
CCACGCACCCTGCCGGAACTTGAAAGCCGTCGCCCGGACCCCCAATTAGCCATCAGCGAAACGACTGATGTGGCTGAAGGGAGGGATGCCCATGGCGACTCTCTACCAACTGCGCACGGGCCTGAGTGAGGCCTGGGACAGTCTCCTCGATGGCTGGCAGCGGCTGTACCGCCGCGCCGCCGACGCCATCACGCGGTTCACGCCGGGGAAAAGAAAATCCGATGAGGACGCCGCGCGCGAGCTCTCGATTCGCAACTCGGGATGGGGCGTACTGGCCGCCGAGGTATACGACGGCGACGCCGAGGTCGTGGTCCGGATCGAAGCGCCGGGTCTGGACAAGTCCGATTTCGACCTTCAGGTCGTGGACGGCCACCTGATCGTGCGCGGCGAGAAGCGGCTCGAGCGCGAGCGCACAGAGGGGCGCTATCACATCACGGAGTGCGCCTATGGCGCATTCGAACGCGCCATACCGCTACCGGTTGAGGTCCAGGCCGATGCCGCCAAGGCGCGCTATCGGCACGGTGTGCTCCGCGTCGAGTTGCCCAAGGTTGCCCACGCACAGCGCCGCCGGCTCTCGATCGCGGTCAAGTGACCACCATGGTGGTGCGGGCCGCTTCTGTGCCCGCGTGCGGTGGCAGATCGGCTTGCGGACCGGACGCCGCCGAGCGGATTTGCGGTAACGGCCCCCACCATCGGGCGGGTGGCCGTCTGCAGGCGGCGAAGAAGCGCACGCCGCGGATCGGGCAACCTCGCCCGGACGTTCAGCGACCGTGGAGCGCCGGCCCGACGGCCCGGCGCCCGCGGGGGAGTTGGAGACGATGAAGGTGACAGCCGCATTCGAGGGTTTCGTGCACGGCTCCGAGGCCGGCATTCGCGAGTGGATCGAGCAGTGGGCCGAGCGCCACTTGGCGCCGCTCGTGCCGAATGGTTCGGAGCGGCTGATCGCGCGCGTCAAGCGCCACACGAAGGGACACGCGAGATTCAGCGTGAGCCTGCGCATTCAGGTGCCGCACAAGAAACACCTCGTGGCGGTGGGCGAGGACACCGACGTTCGCGCAGCGGTAGAACAGGCCGAGGAGCGCCTGCTGCGTCAGGCGCAGGCACACCGGGATCGCCTGCGTCATCAGGCCGAGTACCGTCGCAAGACTCGCCGCGCACGTCTGCGCGAACTCAAGGCGCGCATCGCCGCGTTGCCGGCGGACCAGAGCGCGCAGAGCCGCGCGGGTATCGAGCCTCTGCTGGCACGCCTGGAGCGGGTCGTACACCGTGAGCTGACCTATCTGCGCCAGAGCGGGCAGTTGCCGGTGGACTATCCCACGACCCAGGACGTGGTCGACGAGGCGGTGGCCGTGGTAACGGCCGTATGGCGTCCGGGCATGACGGCGGACGAAACGCTGCACCAGTTGCTGCGAGCGGCGTTCGAGGCCCTGGACCGCGAGGTCGATATCGGTAGGCGCAACGCCGAGAGCCTGTCCCTGGAAGCTCTTCCGCCCGAAGATGCGGAGGATACCGCCGAGTCGATGGTGCAGGAGGACATCTACGAATTCTACCAGCCCGACGAGGTCCTACATCTCGAAGACGTGTTGTCCGACGAGAACGCCCTGCAGCCGGAAGCGGTCGTGGAGGCGGATCAGCGCAGCTTCCTGATCGCCCGCCTCGGAGAGCTGCCGACGCTCTGGCGTCGAGCACTGCTGTTGTCCGAATGGGAACAGTTGGCGTCGAAGGACATCGCCACCGTCCTCGGATGGGAACCGGCGCGGGTGGAGATGGTGATCGAGCAGGCACTCGGCTTCCTCGACGCGCATTTCGAACAGGCCGGATATACGTCGACCGCCAGCCGGGAACTGTTGCGTCTGTGGCCCGCCGACTCATCCGAACCGCCTGCAAGCACCGGGAAGCCGACGCCATAGGCGGCTGCGAAGCGGCGGTCGGAGACGGTCGAGTCGGGCCCTCCTGTCGGCCCGGGATTCCGGCGCTGCCTTCCTGACACCCACGCGGTGGCTTGCCGAGGCCGAGGCCGGGTCCCGGACTCGCGCGGCAGCGGGGCTGTCAGCCCCGAGGTCCGTGGTAAATGAGAATCATTTGTCACCGACCCGGTGGGGTAAGTGATTGAGGGGTTAGGGGTCGAAGAAGTCGACGTGGCCGGTTTCGAGGGAGTATTCGGCGCCGACGACCTTCAGGCCGTCGGTCTGGATGAGGCGCTCCAGGATTTCGGAGCCGTGGCGCAGATGGTCGACGGAGGCGCGGACGTTGGCGCGCACGGCCTCGTGAATCAACGCAGTGCGGTCGTGTCGCAGTTCCGTGTGCAGCAGCCCCTCGACCGAGGGGCGCACGCGGTCGACGATGGAGCGCAGGTTCGGCGAGCGCTGCTGCGAGGGGCGATCGAGTTCCTCGAGCGCGGCGAGGATCGCGCCGCAGGTCGAGTGGCCCAGGACCACGACCAGGCGGGTGTGGTAGCGTTCGGCGGCGAATTCGACGCTGCCCACCTGCGAGGGCGCGACCACATTCCCCGCGACCCGGATCACGAACAGATCGCCCAGGCCCTGGTCGAAGACGATCTCGGCGGGCACCCGCGAATCCGAGCACCCCAGCACGATCGCGAACGGCTCCTGTACGGTCGGAAGCGGACCCCCGCGAACGCGGCCCACGCCGCCGCGCCCCAGTTCGGTGGTGAAGCGCGCATTGCCTTCGCGCAGGCGCTCCAATGCCGCGTCGGCCGCAATCATCGTGGACCTGCTCCCGGGTCGTCCGCGGCCGGGCGGTCCCGCCCGGGGCACCTCCGACCATTGTCGAGACTTGCGTCAATGCTCGACGGCCGTCCCGAGGCCGAAGCGAAGGTCCGGCGGGCCGTCTCCCGCAGAACGCGCCGCCCCGCTCCCGGATTCCGCTTCGCTGCATCCGGGCTGCGGGTGTCCGCAGTTCCCGTGCGCATCATAATGGATCCCGTCTCAAGATCGCAGGTCGGGCGTTCGAACAAGGTGCGGGCCCTGCGAGGAGCCCCGTTTGCGCTGAGCAAGTGAGCGCCGCAGCTAGGTCCGCGACGCCGCCTGGACGGGCGCGGCGGATGTGGGACGGGTACGGTCTGGGACGGACCCTGCCCCGCTGAATCCGCAGAGCGCGGCGCGGCGTCCCTCAAAAGAGATGGGGGACGGCCGGCGGCGGCGCGCCGCCCTGCCCCTGCACCGTCGGCGCGTAGCGCGCGCGGAAGGTGATGAACACGGCGCCGGGGTCGTCGATCCCTGCGGGCTTCCCCGTCTGCGGATCGATGCGGACCGTGACCAGGCCCGGCGGGCGCGGGAGGAACCGCTCCGGCGTCCCCTTCAATGCGGCGCGCATGAACGCCATCCACATCGGCAGCGCCGCCCGGGCACCGGTCTCGGCGCGACCGAGCGGGGTCAGGTGATCGAAGCCCACCCACGCCACCGTCACCAGCGACGGGTTGAAGCCCGCGAACCATGCGTCGCGTTGGCGGTTCGTGGTCCCGGTCTTGCCCGCGAGGTCGCTGCGTCCCAGCGCCCGCGCCGCACGGCCCGTCCCGTGGAGGATGACCTGGTGGAGCATCTGCACCATCAGGTAGTCGTTCTGCGGGCTGATCGCCCGCGGCGCCGGCATCGGTCCCGCCGGTGCCGGCTCCGGCAGCGACGCCGGCGTCGATGCGACCTGGGAAGGGGATGTGGATGTGGACACGGATGCCGGATCGGGCTGCGCGGCGTCGGCGGCGCTCGCAGGGGACGGCGGCTGCGTCGAAACCGGGCACTCCGGACACGCAACCTCGGGTTGAGCCTGGAATACGACGTTGCCCTGCTGGTCGACGATGCGGTCGATGAACCACGGCTTGATGCGGAATCCGCCGTTGGCGAAGACGCTGTAGGCGCGCGCCGACTCCAGCGGCGTGATGCTCCCGCTCCCGAGGACCAGGGTCAGGTTGTCGGGGATGCGCTGGGGGTCGAAGCCGAAACGCGCCGCATACTGCCGCGCGTAGTCCACCCCGATGTCCTGCAGCAGGCGGATGGAGACGAGATTCAACGACTCGGCCAGACCGGTCTGCAGCAGCACCGGTCCGCGAAAGGTCTTCTCGTAGTCTTCCGGACGCCAATCGAATCCTTCGCCCGCGGGAAGCACAACCGGCGCGTCGTTGATGAGCGTGGCGAGCGTGAAGCCCTTGGCGAGCGCCGCGGAGTACACGAACGGCTTGAAGCTAGACCCCGGCTGGCGATAGGCCTGCGTGACGCGGTTGAACTTGCTCAGGCGGAACGAGAAGCCGCCGACCAGGGCACGGATCGCCCCGTCCCGGGGCGCGAGGGCGACGAGCGCGCCCTGCACCTTGGGAATCTGTGCGAGGCGCCAGCCCTTCTTTCCGATCCGCTCGACGCGCACGACGTCGCCGGGCTTGAGGATCTGGCCCGCGCTCGTCGGCTCCGGCCCGGTATGGTCGGGATCGATGTACGGGCGCGCCCATGACAGGCCCTTCCAGTCGACGGTCACGCGCCGACCCCCGCCGAGATAGACCTGCGCGTCCCTGGCGCCCACCGCGACCACCACGCCGGGGATCAGCCCGGCGATCGTCTGCAGCTTCTTGAGCTCGGGGTCCATCGTCGCCGGCGTCAAGGCCCCGTCGAGGTGCGCCTCCGGGCCGCGATAGCCGTGCTCGAACGAGTAACGCAGCAGGTCCCATCGCAGCGCGTGGTTCGCCTCGGCCTGCATGCGCGCATCGATCGTCGTGTAGATCTTGTAGCCGTCGGTCAGCGCTGCGGCGCCGAAGCGCTGATAGGCCGCGTCACGGACCATCGCCCCGACATAGGGTGCGGCGACCTGGGGGGAGAAGGAATGCACGGTCGCGGTGAGGGGGGCGTCCACGGCGGACCGGTATTGGGCATCGGTGATGTAGCCGAGATCCCGCATGCGTCGCAGGACGTAGGCACGGCGGGCGAAGGCGGCCTTCGGATCGGCGATCGGGTTGATCGCCGAGGGCGCCTGCGGCAGACCGGCGATCATGGCGATCTGGGGCAGGGTGAGCTGCGTGATATCGGTGCCGTAATAGACGCGCGCGGCCGCCTGGATCCCATAAGCCCCCTGCCCGAGGTAGATCTTGTTCAGATAGAGGTCCAGGATCTGCTGTTTGGTCAGCAGGCGGTTGATCCGCAACGCCACCAGGATCTCGCGCGCCTTGCGCGCGTAGGTCTTGCGCTTGGTCAGGAAGAAATTGCGCGCGACCTGCATGGTGATGGTGCTTCCGCCCTGATCGCGGCGCCCGGTCAGGGCCAGATGAATGGCGGCGCGGATCAGGCCCTTCCACGAGACCCCGGGCTCGTGGAAGAAGTTGGCGTCCTCGGCGGCGAGAAAGGCGTCCCGCACCCGCTTGGGAATGCGTTCGTAGGGGACGGGAATACGCTGCTTGGTGCCGTACTCCGCGATCAACTCGCCACCGGCCGCGTACACGCGCAGCGGCTCCTGCATGTGCATGTCGCGGATCTCGGCCGCGGTCGGCAGACCGGGCAGCACCACGCGGTAGACCCAAATGGCCGCCGCCGCCGCGGCCAGCACCCCGACGGCCGTCAGGGCGATCAGCGTGCGTCCGAGCCAACGTCGTAAGGACATATGCGGGAAGGGTGCGGTGACTGGGTGCGATCGGGCCGGTATCGCGGAGCCTCAGTGTACTATACGGTCGGGTGGGCGGCGAATCGCTCCCGGGAGGCGAAGCCCACCTTGCGTGGGGCCCCCGTGTGCGCCCGGTTCGTTCTTCGAGCGCTCACCCGTGCGCCTCCGTCCACAGGCGACGCCCGGCCCCGCCGGCCGCCCGCACGCTTCGCCCCTTCGCGCGCTCTTGCGACATGGGCGACGCCGCGGAACGGGTCGCTACCTGCACCGGTTTGATTCGCGGAGCGGGGGCTTGTTCCGTTGGGGGGCGCCGCGGACGCCGTTGCTCCGACTACAAAATTTCATAAGGCCCTGAATTCCCAGGTATCGTGCCGCGGGATACGGGTTGGCACGCCTGATGCTAACGGTGTCGGCGTAGGCAAACGGGGTGACTCACCGTCCGGCGTCCGCAACCGGCGCCGGCACCCGCCGCGGTCGCGGCCGGGGCCGCCCCGCGGAGAACGGCGATGACGGTACGTTCACTGAATACGGGAACCGGCAAGGGATCGGGGAAGGACGGTCGCGGTCGCGCCGGCCGCGCGCAAGCACCCGTCCTGATCTTCACACGTCGTTGCGCGGAATCGGATCCGCTTCCGGCCGAGGAGTGGGCCCAGCGCCTCGTCGACATCGCCGGGGCGCACGCGCGCAGCGAGCGCGACTGCCGGCCGCAGATCGTCGAGTGCCGGGTGTGTCCGGAGCGCTGTTGCGTACGCATCGCGGGCTCGGTCCGCGAGCACTACCCGCGCCTGTTCCGCGATCTGCTCGGGTTCGCCGGCGCCACCCAGGCCGCGGATCACACTGCCTCCTGTCCGGCGCTGCAAAGGGACCCGCCGACCGATCAATCGGCGGATCGATCGTGCGCCGCCGATCCGACCGCGGCGGCGGCGTAGCGGTTCTCGCGCAGCAGCGCCTGGATCCGGGTCGCGCGACCCGTGAGCCGCAGCTCGTAGACCACGGCGTTGAACAGAATCGCCTGCAGATAGTCGCGGGTCTCCCCGTAGGGCAGGGTCTCGATCCAGCGCGCGCCGCCCGCCGGGGGATCGCCGTCGAGCCACTGCGCCACGCGCGCGGGGCCGGCGTTATAGGCCGCACTGCCGATGACCAGGCTGCCGAAGCGCGTGTCCAGGTAATGCAGGTAGGCGCTGCCGAGTTCGACGTTGCGTGCCGGCTCGGCCAGCCGCCCGGCCGCCGTGCGGTCCGCGCCCGCGCGCCGTTGCAGCCAGCGCGCGGTCCCTGGCATCAGTTGCATCAGGCCGCAGGCACCGGCGTCGGAGCACACGCCCGGCTTGAAGCCGCTCTCGCGGCGAATCGTCGCCAGGACCCATGCCGCCGGCAGCCCGGCGGCGCGCGCCCCGCGTTCGACCGCCGCGCGGTAGCCGGCCGGAAACAGCAGGGTCGAGGCGTTGTCGACCCCGGCCGCGACGGCGGCGTGCAGGGCGCCCCAGGGCCATTTCGCGCCGCGGGCGACGCGGGCGGCCGCGAGCCGCGCGCGCGGATCGAGTCGTTGCAGCAACGCGCGCCACTCCTCCTCCGCATCCCGGTACTGGCCGGCGCGTTCAAGGAGCAGCGCCCGTACGGTGCCGCCCCGTGCGCGCACCTTCGACTGCAACGCCGGGTCCGGCGCCGGGATCGCGTCGCCCCAGTAGTAGGGGACGCCCGCGGCATCGGCGGCGAGGAAGCCGTAGTAGCTGAAGTGGGCGGCGGCGCGGCGGAAGCGCCGATCGGCCGCGCCGGCGTGCCCCGTCGCCGCCAGCGCGCGCGCCTCCCAATACAACCACACCGGTTGGGTGCGCTGAGCGGCCGGCATCGCCCGGACCGCCGCGAGGACGGTCGGCCAGCGGCCGGCGCGAAGGGCGTTGCGCACGCGCCACGCGCGGATGACGTCGTTGCGGGCGGCCGGTGCGAGCGCCGCCAGCCAGTGCTCGGCCTGAGGCAGGGCGTGGTAGGCGGCCTGCAGGGCGATCGCCCCCGCCACCCGGGCGCGCACGGCCGCGTCCGGTTTCCAGCGGGCGCGGACGCGGGACCACTGCGCGTGGGCCGCCGCCGGATCGCGGGCCGCGGCCCGTAGGAAGGCGGCGACCAGCACCCGCTGCGCACCCGCGCGCGCACCGAAGGCCGAAGGCGCCCGGCGCAGCGCGAGACCGGGATCGCGATAGAGCGCAATTCGCGCGCGCGCCACGGTCCGGCCCGGCGGCGGGAGGCGATCCGCCAGTTCGCGTGCGAACGCAAGGTTCCCCGCCTCCAGCGCCAGAACGATGCGACGTGCGACCAGCGCGGCGGACGGTCCCCCGTCGGCGCCCAACAGCGCGAAGGCGGCGTTGCACGCGGGAGGCTGGCGATAGCCCACGAGCCATAGGCGCCGCGCACGGCTGCGCGCCGCCGCCGCACGACCGGCCGCGGCCAGCGCCTGCACCCGGTAACAGCGCACGCTCGCCCCGCCCCCGGTTCCGGGATCGAAGGCGAGAAACGCCTTCCAATCGCCGCCTCGCCCCAGTTCGCGCAACCACGCCGCCCGCAGGCGCGGCGTGATCGGCAGGTTCGGATAGCTTTGCAGGAACGATCGAACTTCGGCGGGCGCCGCAGTCTTCAGGTCCCGGCGCAGCGCGGCATACTGCAGATAGGGATACAGCGGAAAGCCCCGCAGCCGGCCCTCGAGCCGCTCGAAGCCCGGCAGATCGCCGGCCGCGAGGCGCGCGCGCGCCTCGCGATAAAGGCCCAGGTCCTGCGCCGCCGCGGCCCCCGCGGCGGGCGCCGAGATCGGCGCGCACGGCACGAGAAGCGCGGCGAAAACGCAGCCGACCCGCAACGGTCCCGGCCGATGCTTCTCTCTCACGCGCCGCTCCCTGGAGTGCGTCCGGTATCCGCGAGTCGCGCCGTCGCGCGCAAGTCAGTATGATCCCCCGACGCACGGGCGTTGGGAAGGGCCCGGACCCCGTGGCGTCGTGCTACCGCCAACCCATGAGGACGGTGCGGAAATCCAGACCCGCATGAGTGGCGCAGACTCGGAGCCGGTCGAAGATGCACGGACCATGAGCCGGCGGCTGTGGTCGGGCCTGCGCGCGCTCTGGCCGCAGGTTCCACTGGCCGCAGCGCTGGCCGCAAGCGGTCTGGTCAATCTCCTGCACGGACTGCGGCACCCGCTCCCGCTCCCCGGGGAGATACAGGCGCTGGCGAGCGTCGCCAGCCCGCTCGCGGCCCTGGGCAACACGACCGAAGTCATACTCGGCGGCGGCTTGGTACTGGTCGGCATCGGTCTGTTGTGGCGCCTGCGGGCCGCCTGGGCGTTCGCCGTGCTCCTGGTGGCGATCACCGCGGCCGTCAACGCGTTTCGTGCCCAGGGGACGGTGGCGATCGCGTTGCCGGCGCTGTGGCTGCTCGCGCTGATCGTGTTGCGCCATCATTTCCGGCGGCATACGGCCCTCGGCAGCCTGCTGATGACCTTGATCAGCGTGATCAGCGTGTTCGCCTACGGCAGTTTCGGTGCGCTGCTCCTCGGCGGCGACTTCCACCCGCCGATCCACGCGCTCTCCGACGCCTTCTATTTCACGGTCGTCACGCTGTCGACCGTGGGCTACGGCGATATCGTCCCGGCGACCACGGAGGCGCGGATGTTCGTCGTCTCGCTGCTGGTGATCGGGCTGAGCATCTTCGCCACCGCCGTCGTCTCGACCCTGGGTCCGGCGATCTCCGGCGAACTGGCGCGGATCTTCACCCCGGAGGAACGCAAGATGAAACTGAAGAATCACGTCATCCTGGTCGGTGAAGGATCGATCGCCCGCAACACGGCGCGCGAGCTGGCGGCACGCGGCATCGACTTCGTGCAGGTGGTGGCCCCGGGAGAGGAGGCGCCGCTGCCCGAGCGTCCGGTCGTCCAGGGCGACTCCAGCGAGGATCCGGTCCTCCAGCAGGCGGGGATCGCCGACGCCCGGCTGGTCATAGCCGCCTGCGACGACGACAGCGAGAACGCATTCATCTCGCTGGCCGCGAAGGACATCAAGCCCGAGGTTCGCGTGCTCGCGGTGGCCGGTTCGGCGCGCTCGATCCGGCGCCTGAAGCTCGCCCGCGCCGACTTGGTCTTCGCCCCGGCGGCGGTCGGCAGCCGCCTGCTCGCCAACCTCGTCGAGGGCGGCGAGATCCCGGCCCAGTTTCAGGATCTCCTCGAAGGGCGCCCCGCGGGAGGGGCGGCGTGAGCGGCCCCGGTTCGCCGCAACGGTTGCGGGGCCGGTTCCGATGCGCGCCGGCGGCGGCTACAATGCTTCGCGCAGGTCGCAAGGGCTGAGCGGGGCCGAAGCCGGATGAAGCGTTTCAGCGAATTGGTGGAGGACTGCCGGGCGGAGGTGAAGGAGATCCTGCCCTGGGACCTGAGCGAGTGGTTCGAGGAGGGCGGCAGCCCGATGCTCCTCGACGTGCGCGAACCCTACGAGTTCGCGCGCATGCGCATCGCCGGATCGCTCAACGTTCCGCGCGGCATCCTCGAGGTCGCGTGCGAATACGGTTACGAGGACACCGTCCCCGAGCTGGCCGCCGCCCGCGAGCGCGAAATCGTCGTGATCTGCCGCTCCGGCCTGCGCAGCGTGCTGGCGGCACACACGCTCCAGATCCTCGGCTACCGCCAGGTCACCTCGCTCAAGACGGGCCTGCGCGGCTGGAACGACTACGAGCAGCCCCTGGTCGACGCGGCCGGACGCCCCGTCGACGCCGACGAGGCCGACGAATACCTGTCCCCCCGCCTGACGCCGGAACAGCAACGGTCCGGGGAGAGCTGACGGCGCCGCCCGGTAGTCCCGCCCGTTACTTACGGATCCGACAGGCTCCCAGCGTTTCCCTGCGGTATTGCGTTGCGGCGGGCGCCGACCCGCCCGGCGCGAGATCGGGCTAAAGCCCTCCGCGCAGCGGCCGATAACCAGCCCACGGGAATCTGCGCCTGTAGCGCCGGGACGCCCCGGCGCCCCCGTCTGCACGCGGCGCGGCGGCCGCGCGGGTTGGGAATGACCCGGACAACCGCACTTTCAACTCGAGGCGGCGGGATGCGGGGCCCAGGTCGATCGCGGCCGGGTCGCGACCCCCGGCCGGGAACGCGATGGACGCCCCTGACGACGACCTCAATCTCCAGCTCCTGCGGGCTTACATCGACAGCGCCAACGACGGCATCTTCGTCGTATGCGACGAGATGAAGTTCCATGTCGCCAACCGGCGCCTGGAAGATTGGCTCGCCACCCCGGAAACCGTATTGACCGAGCACTGCGGCCGCATCCCGCTCACCGATTTCCTCCCGGATGCGGATGATCGCGACCACTTCAGGCACTGCTTCGAGCAGACGCTGGGCGGGCGACCGGCACGGCTGGAGTGCCGGCTGGCCCCGCCTTCCGGTGCCGAGCGCTGGGTCGAGATCAACATGAGCCGCGTAGCGCTCGAGGTCGGCTCCATGGTGATCGGGCTGGTGCGCGACATCGGGCGTCAGCGGGAGCTGTCCAGCGAACTCGAACGTCGCGCGCGCACGGACGATCTCACTGGTCTTCCGAACCGGGGGGAGTTCTGGCGCTGTCTGCAGCGCCTGATCGACGAAGGCGGTGTCGCCCGGGTCCCGTATGGGCTGCTCTACGTGGACCTCGACCAGCTCAAGATCGTCAACGAGACCTGCGGTCACATCGCCGGAGATACCCTGCTGCGCGAGGCTGCGACGGTTCTGCGCCGTTCGTGCCCCGATACGGCCATGCTCGGCCGTCTCGGCGGAGACGAGTTTGCGGTTCTCCTCGAGGACAGCGACGCGGACGCCACCGTGCGCACGGCCCGCAGCATCCTGCAAGCGCTCGGGCGCAGCGCGTTTCGCTGGGACGGGGCGAGCTTCGCGCTCGGGTGCAGCATCGGGGTCGTACACCTTTCGCAACGCTGGACCAGCGTCCCCGATATCCTCGGCGCCGCCGACGCGGCCTGTTATGTCGCCAAAGACAGAGGGCGCAATCGCATTCAGGTCTACGCCGACCGTGGGCCCTGCCGCCAACGGCGCACTGAAGCGCACTGGGTGGAGCGCATCTCGCGCGCGCTTAGGGAGGAGCGCTTCGCCTTGTTTCACCAGCGCATCGTACCCATTTCCGTCCACGCCAGCGGGGCGGAATCGCGTGCCCACGAGATACTCCTGCGCATGCGCGCGCACAACGGCGCCATCGTACGTCCGCAAAGCTTCCTCCCGGCCGCCGAGCGCTACAACCTCATGCCGGCGGTCGACCGCTGGGTGGTCGAGCGGGTGCTGCGCGCGCTCGCTCCCGGTACCACAGCGACACCGGTTCCCGACCTATGCTTCGTGAACCTCTCGGGCGCCAGCATCAACGACCGCAGCTTCCCCGGATTTCTCAAGCGCCGCATCGAGCGCCACGGCGTCGACCCGGCGCGATTGTGCTTCGAGATCACGGAGACGGTCGCGGTACGCAACATCAAACGCGCCACGCGGGTCGTGCGGCAACTGCGCGAACTCGGCTGCCGGTTCGCCCTCGACGATTTCGGAAGCGGCATGTCGTCGTTCGCCTATCTGAAGGCATTGCCCGTGGACTTCCTGAAGATCGATGGATCGCTGATCCGCGGCGCCGCGCGCCCCACGGTGGACCGCGCCATCGTCGCGTCCGTTCGCGATATCGCCGCGAGCATGGGCATCGCGACCATCGCCGAATTCGTGGAGAGCGCGGCCATACGCCAGGCGCTCGCCGACATCGGGATCGACTACGGCCAGGGCTATGCCATCCACGAACCCTCCCCATTGGTGTGCGCCGCGGCGGCGGCCGCCGCGCACGCGTACCGCGACGCGCCGGTGACGGACGCGCGGGCAGGGGGGATGGGACGGTCGCGCACGCGCGACGACAACCGCAGCTACCGACGTCCTTCACCGGCGGCCGCGAGGACGCGGGAGTCATGAAGCTACGCCCGTCGTTCCGCTCGATCCTGGTCGCGGCGTTCTTCGTCGTGTCGCTGACACCGGTCGCCCTCATGACCGCATGGCTGTACCAAGGCGCCCGCGCCAACGTATGGCGGGAGGCGCGGGACAAGAATCAGCTGCTTTCGCAGAACATCGCGGGACCGATCTACCTGTACCTCAATGCCGCGCGCAACAACCTTGCCTTGCTCGGCCGACTGATCGTCGAGGGCGGTGGCCCGCGCGAACTTCCGGCCGGCGTACTGAGGAGCGACTACTTCCGGCAAGTATTGCTGATCGACGGACGCCGCGTATCGCGCATCACCGGGGAGGCAAAGGGGACCGTGCCGTCGCTGCGCATGCTGCGCGCCAACACGCAGGTGCGGGCCCTGCTGCGATCGTCCGCGGCCGGCGACACCGGCGTGGTACCGGACCCCGTCACCGGGCGGCCGACCGTCTACTTCAGCCGCCCCACCGCGGCCGGCGTCCTGCTCGGTGCCCTCGACCTGCGCCCGCTGGAGGCGATCCGCGAGCGGATCCACTTCGGCCGGCACGGCCACTGTGCGATCACGGATCGCTACGGAACCCTCGTGGCACACCCGAATCCGCAGTGGGTCGCGCACATGAAGAACGTCTCCTCCTGGCCCATCGTGCACTCCGGCATGGAAGGGCACACGGGCGTGATGACCTTCTACTCGCCGTTTACCCGGGAGCGCATGATCGCCGGTTACGCCTCGGTCCCGCACTACGGGTGGGTCGTGCTCACGCCGCAACCCCTTTGGGAACTGACTGCGCGCGCCGAGCGCATGGCGCGCCGCGGTCTGATCGTCGGCGGCGTCGGCCTGGTGATCTCGCTGCTGATCGCCGCATGGCTGTCGCGGCGCCTGTCCGGCGGGATCGATCGACTGGTCCAGGGGCTGCGCCGTCTGCAGAACAAGGACTACTCCGCCGGCTTCCCCGAGTTCGGTGCCGTCGCGCCCCGGGAGATGGAGGTTCTGCGCGGCTACGCCAACGACATGGCGGCGAGCGTGCGCGAGGCGATCGCCTCGCGCGACGAACTCAACGCGGAACTCGAGGCCCGCGTCCAGGCCGCTACGCGCGAGCTGATCGAAGCGAACTCGGAACTGCAGGAAAAGGCCTACGTAGACGACCTGACGCGGGTCCGCAACCGCCGGGCCCTGTGGAAGAAGGTCTCGGAGATGAGCGCGGGCGACGACGGGCGGGGCGGCGCGGTCCAGCTCGTGCTCTTCGACATCGACCGCTTCAAAGAGATCAACGATACTTGGGGACACGACGCGGGCGACCGCGTACTCACCCATGTCTCGGACATCATCCGAGCCGAGACGCGCGCCGAGGATTTCGTCGCCCGCTACGGCGGCGATGAGTTCCTGATTCTGATGGAGGACTGCAGCGGGGAAGACGCCCGCGCGCGTGCGGAATCGATCCGCGGGGCCATCGAGGACTCGGTCGTGGAACTTCCCGACGGGCCGATTCGGGTGACGGTCAGCGTCGGCATCGCCTGCGGGACCGGCACGGGGGCCGGGCCCGCCTTCGCGGAGCTGCTACGCCGGGCCGACCAGGCGATGTACGAGTCCAAGCGGGCGGGGCGCAACCGGATCCGCCAGGCCGTCGCCGGCGAGTTCGAGGGAGACCGAACGCGTCTCTGACCCCGCCTCCGCGCCGCGCCGCGCGACCCGCGGTGCGCCGGAGGGGATCGAGTCACCGGCCCCCGACTGGTATGCTGGCGGGAGTCCGACGCGCTCCTCGCGGGTGCGTCGGCGCCCGCAACCGCCATTCCGGAGCGTGCGATGGAGCGACTGCGAAACAGGATCCGGGACATCCCGGACTTCCCCAAGCCCGGCGTCGTCTACCGGGACATCACCCCCCTGGTCCGCGACCCGGCGGCGCTGCGCCTGGCGGTCCACGAACTGGTACACCCGTTTTTCCGCGACGGTCTCACGGCCGTGGTCGGCATGGAGGCGCGCGGCTTCATCTTCGGCGCGCTGGCGGCGTGGGAACTCGGCATCGGCTTCGTACCGTTGCGCAAGCCCGGCAAACTGCCCTACGACGTACACAGCATCTCGTACGATCTCGAGTACGGCTCGGAGAGTCTCGAAGTCCATGTCGACGCGCTCGGCCCCGAGGACCGGGTCCTGGTGGTCGACGACGTCCTCGCTACCGGCGGCACGGCGCAGGCGAGCTGTGCGTTGATCGAGAGGCTGGGCGCCCGCATCGCCGCGTGCGCGTTCGTCGTGGAGCTCGATTTCCTGCAGGGCCGCAGGCGCCTGGAGCCTCATCGGGTGCATTCGCTCGTGCATTATTGAGGGCCGGGGACGCGGCACCTGCACGTCGCGCCCGCGGGCGGGCGGGTGAAATGCTATGCTTCGACGCGGGGCCGGACTGGGCGCAGCCGCATCCCGCCCCGAGGCCGGCGCGGCGGAAGGGAAGGTCCCTTCCCGGACTCAGGCGAACCAGCGGTCAGGAGGCCCGGCGGCGTGCGCGGAATGGTCCCACCGGATCCGGAGACCCACGTCTCAGAGGTGCGGTGTGCCGTGGTCTACATGCCGCGGCGGGGACGCAAGCGCTTCCCGGCCGGCTGCGTCGAGGTCAAGGAATCCGAGTCGGCGGCGCTCGAATCGGCGCGCCCCGATGAGCATCGTTATGCGGCCCGTGTCCTGGGCCCTTCGAAGTCCTCCGAGGGTCAATACATCTACTATCTCGTCGAGTGGTTGACCTGAGCGCCCGAGGCGCACACCCCAGCGGAGACACGCCGATGGACGACGCCCGCACGCAGAGCTGCCCGGTCCGCGCACCCCCGGACTTCTCCGGGGTCACCGTCGTCGAACTCGATCCGCAACCGCCGTGTGCGGACTACCGCTGCGCCATGGCCCTGGCGGATGCCGAAGCCCGGGCGCGGCTCGGCGAGTACATGCTGCTGTCGTGGTACGACCGGGACCGGGACTTCGAGTCGCCGCAGCACGCCAGCGAGTGCCATGAGGCGGGCGCCGTACCCGGTTACGTCGACTACGGCCTGAACCACGGCGCGACCCTCCAGGTCGTGGTCGAGCACGGGCGCTTCGTCTTCTTCTATCTTCCGGTCGATCTCTGACCCCCGTCCCGGGGGCTCGGGGCGGCGGCCGCCGCACCCGCGTATCCAACGGCGGCGGGCCTACGGGAAACGCAGCGGCTGCCGCTGTAGGGTGCGGACCCAGGGGGAAACCGGGCGCACAGTGTCATGGACGAGAAGAGCGCACTCATCGTCGACGACTCCGCCGCCGCGCGCGCCGCGCTTGCGCGGATGCTCCGGGGGCACGGTCTGGCGGTGGCCGAGGCCGTATCCGCCGAGGACGCCCTGGAATACCTGGCCCGGCACCGCCCGGATGTGGTCTTCATGGATCACATGATGCCGGGGATGAACGGATTCGAGGCGGTCAAGGTCATCAAGGCCGACGCCGAACTGGCCACCGTGCCGGTGGTCATGTACACCTCGCGCAGCGGCGAGGTCTACGTGGGACAGGCGCGTGCCCTGGGCGCGCTCGACGTACTCCCCAAGGAAGTCAAACCGGCCGACCTCTACCGGATTCTGCGCACACTCAATCTCGTCCCGGAGCGCCGCGAGCCGCCACCACCAGACGCCGCATCGGCGGCCGTCGACGCGCCCCCACCCGCGACGCCAGCGCCCGAGCAGGTCGCGCGTGCCACGGCCGCGGCGCTGGAACTGCCCGCGCATCTGGCGCGCCTGCAGGAGGCGGTCGGGCTGCAGCTCGCCGCGCTCCGCCACGAGCTGCGGGACCACCATCGGCGCCTGCTCACGGAGCTGCACAATGCCGAGACGTCGGGGAAGGAACGGCGCCGCGGTCGACGACCGCTCTGGCCCGGTCTGTTCCTCGGCGCGGCGGCCCTGCTCCTGCTCGCACTCGACGCCTACTGGACGCACGCACTGTACCGGGCCTCGCACCGGCCGCAGCTCGCCGCCGCAGCCGTCGCGCCGACGCCGCGGCCGGACCGCGACGTCGCGCCGGCACGCGCCGCGCGCAGGCAGGCGGCGCCGGCCCCTGCGTCCGGCGACCGTACGGCACTGCTCGATGCCCTGCAGTGGGCACTCAACCGGAACGGCGCCTTCGCCTACGACCGCCGCGCGCTCGGCGACGACCAGTTACGGGTCCTGCGCGGGCTGATCATGCGCCTGCGTGCCGCGCGGTTTCGCGGCACGGTACGATTGACGGTGCACTTCGCACCGTTCTGCCTCGCGCGCAACGCCGACGGGAGCCTGCGCCCGGCACCGCCTGCGACCCCGGTGTCGGCGTGCGCACAGATCGGCTATGCACGCCCGCACTCGGCCGACCTGGCGGCGGATCAGTCCCTGGAATTCGCCGCCTTCCTGTCCGGGTCGCCGCTGCTGAGCGGCAGCGGAATCCGCGTGCAGACGCGGGTGGCGGGCGATCCGGACGCGCCGGCCGACGACCCGGCGTTGCAGGCGGCGCAGACGGCGGGCGAGTGGAACCACATCGCCCGCCGGCGCAATCGGATCGTCTACCGGATCATACCCGAGGGCCGCCCGGCAGCGCGGGCGCAATCCGCCCCCGTCACCGCGGGCGCCGCCGACCGTTAGCCCCCAAGATGTAGCCCGGATGAAGCGCAGCGCAATCCGGGGAAAGAGATCCCTCGGCGCCGTCATCCCCGGATTCCGGCCTGCGGCCTGCATCCGGGCTACGAAATGGCCGTAGGCACCCGCGACGTCGCGCTCAGCGCAGGCCGGCGTCGATCGCCGCGACCACCTTGTGTTCCAGCTTGCGCAGGACCGGTTCGGCGGCGCTGCCGGCGCCGACCACCGAGGGCCGCACGAACAGTACCGTTGCGATACCGTGCTTCTCGATGATCGTCAGATGCATCGGGCACACCGCCAACATCGCCGGATCCTTGTTGCTGACCTGATTGGCGAACCAGCCGTTGCAGAACACGATGCTGTGGATCCCATCGAGACGGCTGCGATTGTAGTCGGCGCCCCAGGCCCGCGCGTGCTTCGCCAGCTTCTTTCCGATCGGAATCTGCAGGACCACCTTGAACTTGTGGCTCTTCAGGGCATGGACCATCCGAGTGGCGGCCGTGCTCAACGGCATCTTCGCGGATTTCTCGTATACGGCCGCCGGGGCCGCGTACACCGAAAACGTGAACAGACAGCCGATCGCCAGCGCCAGTATTCTTTTCATTGGTCTTGCTCCTTCGGAGGGATGTGGAGTGCCGACAAGGGGACGTCGGCCTTCCGGAATTATTCCCCCTTGGGTGGGCGGGGAGCGGATCGCAGTCGTGTAAAACGTGATGTGCGTATAACGCGAAGAACTACGTGGACGGTCCGCCCGAGAGGCCGAGCGGATCGCCCGGATCGATGCCGGGCTTGAACGGCAGGCGGCGGTCCTGGTGCGTGATCTGGTAGACGCGCCCGATCCAGTTGTTGATGACGGCCTCGGCCGTGTCGTGCCAGGTGTTGTCCAGCCCCGGGGCGAGCAGCGCCTCGGGCAGCGGCGGGATCGGCCGCCCGGCCCGCAGGGCCGCGCGCACCTGATCGGCGTGCTCTTCGAGCACCGCTTGGTAGCGGCGCCGGAAGTAGTTCTCCGGAAACGGCGGATAGTCCGCGCGTTCGCCGGCGACAAAGCGGTGGATCTCGCGCTTGTACTCCTTCAGCAGGCTGATCGTGTCGTACTCGGGATGCCCCTGAAAGAACACCAACCGAAACCGATCCTCGCTCACCGCCAGGTGGACCCCCGCCTGCGGGCTCTCCACCAACACCTGCAACCCCGCCGCAAGGAACTGCTCGCGGAACACTTCATTGAAGCGCGAGTGCGGGACATCGAACCGCGTATTCACGCCCGCCACGAGCGGATGGCGCCGATCGAGCACGCGGTGCGCGAACACCCCCCAGCGCTTGCCGGGCAGGCGCCGGCGCTTCTGGCCATAGCGGAACTGCATCACCGCGTGGGTGGCGAGGCAGGAACACAGCGTCGAGGTGACGTTCTCCCAGGCCCAATCGATGACGCGGATCAGCGGCTCCCAGAACGGTTCCATGGACAGATCCGGTGCGGTCACGTTGGCGCCGGTGATGATCAGCGCGTCGAGCCCCTCCTCGCGGATCCGGTCGAAGCTCTCATAGTATCGTTCGATGTGGGCGCGCCCCTCGGCGCCTCGCGGCAACTCCTCGAGCGTAAACGGGTGGAGATAGAACTGCGCAATCTGGTTGCTCTCGCCCACGAGGCGGAAGAACTGCCGTTCGGTCGCGGCCAGCGCCGCGTCGGGCATCATGTTGAGCAGGCCGATGTGCAGTTCGCGGATGTCCTGGTGGAGGGCCGCATCGCGCGGGATGATGTTGCCACCCTCTTCGCGCAGTCTGGCGAAGGCCGGCAGATCCGAATTCGCGACCAGGGGCATGGCAGGCGGCTCCGGTGGATCCTCAGGGCGGTCAGGCCCCGCGTTCGAGAGCGGTCTCGACCAGGGCGAGGAAACCCGCCTCGTCCCGGACCCCCGCCAGCTCCTCGGTGGTGACGGTATAGCCGTAGCGCTGCGCGATCGACGCATAGCGCGGGATGCGGGAGCGGAACAGACGCGGGAACATCCAGCGCACGAAGTCGTCCGGATCGATGAGGGCCACATAGGGGAGGCCGCGCTCGCGCAGATAGATCTCGAGCTGCTCGTCGAGGAAGGCCTCGCGGTAGTAGAGGGGTTTGGGGTCGGCCTCGGCCCGGCGGATCAACTCCTCCTCGTCCCGCGCCGTCGCCTGGATATAGAGAACGAGCGTGTGGCGATCCAGCAGCGGCAGGAAACCGGCATCGTCGAGTTCGCACACGCTCCCCCCGGCATCGTTGACGAAATGCCGGTAACCGTAGATCTCCTGCGCCTTGCGGATGAATTCCGGTACGTCGTTCATCGCCGCGATCTCGGCGTTACGGTGCAGGGCCTGGCGACGCTTGAACTCGCGCAACGGCAGGCCGCCTCGCTCCGGATCGCCCAGTTTCCCGAGAAAGCTCGCCACCGGCTGCAGGTTGTCGATGGTGATGTTGTTGCGGATGTAGATCGAATCCGAACGCAACAACTCCCGCAGGAACGGCACCTGCATGGCCTGCTGCTTGATATGGTCGAGTATGGACTCGCCGAGGTAGCGCGTCCCGATGCGGTAATCCCCGGAATAGTGGAACCAGTGGCTGCGCCGCAGCATCGCGGCAAGACGGGTCTTGCCCACGCCGGACATGCCCAGCAGGGTGATGCACTTGTTCGGCCACGCCCTGAACGCGTCGACGGTCAGCTTCACGCCGCTCCCTCCGGCTCGCACCGCTCAAATTATTGGAGACCGCAACGCGGATGTCGACGAGCGGGCGGGGCCCGGTCTCAACGGCTACTTCTTGCGTGCCGGCGAGGCGGCCGTCCAGCGCAGGGCGCGCGGGGAATCGTGGCGCTCGTTCAGATCGCGGGCGAGGCGGCGCGCGTGGTCGGTCACCTGGCGCAGGCTCCCGCGCCTGAGGCCGGTGATGCTGTTGCGCCCGTTCTCCAGCACATAGCGATGCCAGTCGTCGCCGCCGCCGCCGTGAGGCACCGAAACGGGCTCGACCCGCCCGACGCGAAACCGGTTCCCGCCCGCACCCGCCCCCCCGGTCGGGCGCGCCGCGCGCAACCCCCCGTGATCGGAATTCCGCTTGCTGGACGACACCTGCTGCTATCCTTGGGGTTCGGACCCGCTTCGAGCGCTACGCCCCGGGGCGCCGGGACCCACCGAACGGGGCCCGCCCGCACCCGGCCGACGGAGGACATGTAGGGGAAAGTGTATCATAGGCGCTGCGCCCGCCCCAGCCCGCGGGTCCGAGGAAGCCATCCGATGCCCCTTCCGAACGGCTCGCCGCGCCCGACCCGGATTCTGCACTGCGTGCTCGGCACGCCGCTGTACCCGCCGTTCCCGGCGGGACTCGAGCGTGCCCTGTTCGGGATGGGCTGCTTCTGGGGCGCGGAAAAGCGCCTGTGGGGGCTCCCCGGGGTCTACACCACCGCCGTGGGTTACGCAGGCGGGAGCGCACCCGGTCCAACTTATATCCAGGTCTGCACCGGGACCACGGGACACGCGGAGGTGGTACAGGTCGTGTTCGACCCCGAACGCCTGCCCTTCGGCCGACTCCTGCGCGTGTTCTGGGAATCCCACGACCCCACGCAGGGACTGCGCCAGGGAAACGACGTCGGCTCCCAATACCGCTCCGCCGTCTTCGTGCGCGACCCGCTCCGTGCAACGGTCGAGGCGTCCCGCGCCCGCTATCAACAGGCGTTGCGCGCCGCCGGCCACGGGGAGATCACCACGGAGATCGGGCCGGACGTGCCGTTCCACTATGCCGAGGATTACCATCAACAGTATCTCGCCCGCAACCCGGGAGGCTACTGCGGCAGCGGCGGGACCGGTGTCGCGTTCGCGGCCGGAGAGATCGATGAGTAGACCCGACACGATCGGAGGACCCGCAATGAGACCGCGACCCACATCCCGCATCCGGCAAGGAAACGCGGCCCTCATCGCCGTGCTGGCGGGCGCGCTGCTCGCCGCGGCCGCTCCCGGCGCGCATGCGGACGAGGACATGATCGCCGTGCGCCAGATCACGCCCGAACTGGCGCGGGAGATCGCCTGGAAGGCGATGCAGTCGTGCCGCAAGCACGGCTATCAGGTCACCGTGGCGGTCGTCGATCGCGCGGGGATCCTGCAGGTGCTGATGCGCGATACGCTGGCGGCGCCCTACACGATCCAGATCGCCCAGGAAAAGGCGCACGCGGTGATCCTCTCGGGCGTGAGTTCCGGCGAGTTCGTGCGCAACCGCTCCGACATCCGCATGGAGATGGACCACGTAAAGGGGATCATCATGCTGCGCGGCGGACTCCCGATCCGCGCCGCCGGGATGCTGGTCGGAGCGGTAGGCGTCGCCGGCGCACCCGGCGGCGACAAGGACGAGGCCTGCGCGCGCGCCGGTCTCAACGCGGTCCGTGAGCGGCTCGACTTCGCGCAGTGAGCACGCGCCCGGGCGCGGTATGCAGGGGATGGAACGCTACCGGGTGGGGACCGCAGTACGCGACGAGCTGCTCGGACTGCCGGCGCCCGACCCGGAGTGGGTGGTGATCGGTGCGGGCCCCGAGGACCTCGCGGCGGCCGGCTACCTCCCGGATCCGCACGGCGACGGGGGCTTCATCGAGCCGCAGACAGGCGTACGCTGCCGACCGGCCTGCGCCGAGGCGCCGGGGCCGGACGGCGGCCTGGTGGCGGTGCACGGCGCACAAGTCACCCTGGAACAGGAGCTGGCGCGCCGCGACCTCACGATCCACGCCATGGCGATCGCCCGAGACGGCCGTCTGATCGATCCGTACGGCGGGCGCGCGGACCTCGACGCGGGATTGCTGCGCCACGTCACGCCCCGATTCGCGCAACACCCCGAATATCTGTTCTCGGTCGCCGCGACCGCGGCGCGGCTCGCCCGGTGGGGCTTCCACCTCGCCCACGCCACCTACGCCCTGATGCGCCGCATGGCGGCCGCCGGCATCGATGCGGAACCCGCGGTGATCGCCGCGGCCTTCGACGCCGCGCTCGCCGCGCCGCGCCCGTCCGCGTTCTTCCGCACGCTCGGCCGTTGCGGGGTGTTCGCGCACCTCTGCCCCGCCCTCGACCGGCGCCTCGCACACCGCGCCGCCCACGCGGGCGGCGGCCCATCCGGGCTGCTCACGGCGCTCGACGGACCCTCCACGCCCGATGCGCGGTGCGCCGCGCTGGTGCGCGAACTCGGCGACGACGCCGCGGAGGTGTTGGCCGCCTTCAGCCGCGAACCGCCTCCTTAGCCGGTCGACCGGTACCGGGTCGCGGACGGCACGGCCCCTCCAGCCGCGGCGCTCCGCCGCGGGACGCCGCGATCGCGCCCCGCGCGCTCCTCAGACCCGCGCTTCAGTGTGCCGCGTCCGGCGCCGGCTCCGCCCAGAACGTCCGGTCGGGATGCTCGGCGGCGAGCGCGGCGGCGCGGCGCATCGCCTCCCCATAGGTCATCACCGGCTCGGGATACCGGCCGGCCTGGAACTCCCGTTTCGATCGCCACGCGACGATGAAACCGGGGCTATCGGGCCCGTGCGGGAACAATGAACCGCTCATCGTGACCTCCTGCGTGCCGGGCGCGCCCACCGACCGCACCGAAAGGGGGCGCGGCGGACCCGGACTCAAGATCCCACCCGCGGCGGCCGACTCATCAATCACGGGGCCCCGCGGGCGCGCCCTTCGGGGCCACCGCGACCGTCGGGGCGCAAGGCCCATTTTACTCCGACCGAGCGACACCGCTGCATCGTGCAAACGACACCCGGCCGCATCGCCCGCTGGCAGCACCGCACCCGGGCCCTATGCCGGGCGGGGCGCGCCGCCGTCGTATGCCTGGCGACCGCAGGCGGGTGGACGCCGGCGGTGGGTGCCGCCCCGTACGCCGGGCTCGTGGCGCTGCGCCCGCCACCCGATCCGACCGACGTAGCCGCCGACCAACGGCTGCTCAGCGGCGAGTTCGAACTCCGCGGCCGCTTTCAGGGCCGCTATCCCGGCACCCGTGCCGCCGACGGGAGCGATCCGGTGCAGGGCCGGCTGCAGACGCTGTTCCTCGAGGCCGTCGACCGCCGCCGCGGTATCGAGGGCCGCATCGGCCGCCAGTCCATCGAGTCCGGCGCGATCGCCGCGGCCTTCGACGGCGTCAGCGCCGACCTGTCGCTGCCCGGTGCGCTGCGGTTGAGCGCCGCGAGCGGATATCCGGTCGCCGCCGACCGCCCCGGGGTCATCGACACGGGGCGCTCGTTCTACGCGCTGAGCGCCGGTCTCGAACACCCGCACCGGTCCTGGTCCGCGCGGGTGTTCGCGCTCGAGTACCGCTCCGGACCGAGTGCCGCACGCACCGGCGTCGGCGGCGGCGTGCGCTACGGGAACCGCCGCCGCTGGCTGCTGGGCTGGGCCGACTATGACACCAGCCGCTCGCGGCTCGCGCAGGGCCTGCTGTTCGCACGCTGGGCCGCGATCCCCCGCGGCGCCGTGAGCCTGCTGTTCGACTACCGCGGACCGGGCGCCGAGGTCTCCGTCCCGCGCGCGCCGCTGCGCCGTCGCATCCGGCTGCTGGGCGCACCCACGTTCGACGAAGGCGGCGATCCGGTGCTCGATCTCGACGACGACACCGGCGACTCGATCCGTGCGGTGACCGTCGGCCTGAGCCGTGGAATCGGCGCCGGCCTGCGATTGCGCGGCGCCTTCGGTCTCGCCGACCGCTGCACCGGGGCACCCTACGATGCCGGCGCGTCCGCACCCGGGCGCGAGTACCGCTACAGCCTAGGTCTCACGCGCAGCGGAGCGCGCGGCGCCGCGGCCGGCGTGCGCCTGCGCATGCGCCTGTGCGGCGCCTACGGCGCCGCGGCCGCGTTGCACATCGGTGCACACTACCCCGCACGCGACGGGCTGCGCCTCGACCCGAGCCTGGACCTCGAGGTGGCCGACGCGACCCGACCGACGCCGGGGCGCCTGTGGCGGCTCATCCCCGCCCTCGGCCTGATCTACCGACTGTCCCCCGCCCGCGTCCTCGAAGCGCGCGCCGGCGGAGAGTGGTCCGACGCCGGGGCGGGTACGGCCACGGGCGAGGGCTACTACCTGCACGTGGCCTACCGCGCGACGTTCTGAACTGCGTCCCCCGGCGCATACGCGCCCTGCGGGTCACGCGCCGCGCGCCGTGCAGCGGATCCCCCCCGGCATCCTCAACGCAGCGTGGCCATGTCGACGACGAAGCGGTAGCGCACGTCGCTCTTGAGCATGCGTTCGTAGGCGGTGTTGATGTAATCCATGGGAATGACCTCGACGTCCGCACCGATCCCGTGGCGGGCGCAGAAATCGAGCATCTCCTGGGTCTCGCGGATCCCGCCGATCAGTGAGCCCGCAAGCCGGCGCCGCCTGAGGATGAGGCTGAACACCTGCGGCGAGGGATGCGGCGCGGCCGGCGCACCCACCAGGGTCATCGTGCCGTCGCGCTTGAGCAACTGGAGGTAGGCGTCGAGATCGTGGGGCGCGGCCACGGTGTTGAGGATGAAGTCCAGCTCCCCGGTGTGGGCCGCCATCTGCTGCGGGTCGCGCGAGAGCACCACCTCGTCGGCCCCCAGGCGCGCGCCGTCCTCCGCCTTCCCCGGGGAGGTGGTGAACAGCACCACGTGCGCACCCATGGCGTGAGCGAGCTTCACCCCCATGTGTCCGAGCCCGCCGAGACCGACGATCCCGACCTTGCGTCCGGGTCCGGCGCCCCACTGGCGCAACGGCGAGTAGGTGGTGATCCCGGCGCAGAGCAGCGGCGCCACGCTGGCGAGATCGCGCTCGTCGTGGCGTACCTGGAGGACGAACGAGGACTTCACCACGATACGCTGGGAGTAGCCGCCGTAGGTATTCTCGCCGCCGCCGAAGATCGGGCCGTTGTAGGTGCCGGTAAAGCCCGCGTCGCAGTACTGCTCGTCCCCGTCGCGGCAGGAAGGGCAGCGCCCGCAACTGTCGACCATGCAACCCACCGCCGCGAGATCTCCCGGGTGAAAGCCCTCGACCCGGTCGCCGACGGCGGTGACCCGACCGACGATCTCGTGGCCGGGCACGCACGGATAGAGGGTGTTCTGCCACTCGTTGCGGGCGGTGTGCAGATCGGAGTGGCACACGCCGCAATACAGAATCTCGATCTCGACGTCGTCGGCGCCGGGTTCGCGCCGCGCGATCTCGAAAGGCCCGAGGACCGATTCGGGGCCGGGAGTCGCGTATGCCTTGACCTTCGCCATCGGGTATTCCTCCGTCGACTGGTGGGAGCCGGGCCGGTACCGGACCCCAGCGTTGCGGGCGCACCGCGGGCGCTCGGGCCCGTAGCCTGCTACGTGGGCGCGAACGGGCACGCCGCTGCCGGATCTGAGATGATGAGGGTACGTCATTCCTGCGAACGAGGAGAGCCAGGGCGCGATGCCGAACCGATTCCGCCAACGCTGCGTCGCGCTGACCCGGGCGGTGTGTCACCCGACGCACCTGCGCCGCACCCTGACGATCACCTTCGTCGTGGGGAGCTGGCTGGTGATCTACAACCTCGGCGACGTCATCCTGCACCACGGTCTCAGCGTCCGTACCGGCGTGAAGATCCTGCTGAACTATCTCACCCCGTTCGTGGTATCCAACCTCGGGCTGCTCTCGCGCGCCCACTGACCGCCGCGCCGGCGCCGCGCGGATCGGGCGCCCCGGGCGGGTCAGGCGCCGGGCCGCCCCGCCGCGTCGGGCCGGGGCGTCTGCGCGGAGGGCACCGGCGCGGGGATGTCGCCGACCGAGGAGGAATCCTCGCCGTCCACCGGCGCGGCATCGGCCGGCACACCCTCGCCGGCGGGCGGCGTCCGTACCGCCGCGTCCGGGCCCAGGCGCCGCACCTCCGGCAGCTCGACGGCCGCGCGCGCGGCGTCGGGCGAACACAGCGCCTCGGCACTCTCGGCGAGGTGCTCGTACACCTCCCGGTACTGGCGGGTCATGCCTTCGAACAGTTCCGAGGTACGGCGGAAACTCTCGTCGACGCGGCCGCGGTAGGCGTCGAAGCGCGCGCGCAGCGCCTCGAGTTCCCGCTCGGCCGCCTCCCTGCGCGCCCGGCGCAGCGACACGGCGCCCAGAAGGAATCCGGCGCCCACGCCCAATGCGAAGGCGATGAGCCCGATCCCCCAACTCCACGCGCCGCCCGTCCCGAACATCGATACCCCCGTACGTACCCGGTGGTGATGCCGCCGCACCCCCATGGCGCGACGCTGATGACGGCGCCTGTGCGGGCGCGGCCCCCCGCGATCAGCGTAGCGCCTGCGGCAGCGGCGCGGCGGCGATCTGCTGCGGGTCCGGCGCCGTTCGCGCCTGCTGTCTGGAAAACAGATGTTGCGCGCGCCGGGCCTGTTGCGGACTCAGGCGCGCGTCGAGAAAGACCACCGCCCGTCGCGCCGCAGCGTCGCCGCGGGCCGCGGCCAACCCCGCCCACGCCCGCGCCTCCACGGGATCGCGCGCCACACCGCGCCCGAGATAGTAGAGCCGCGCCAGCGCGAGCTGCGCGCGCGCGTCCCCGGCCTCGGCCGCCTTGCGGTACCAGCGCGCCGCCCGCCGTGCGTCGCGCTCCACCCCGCGTCCGTGCGCGTACGCCCAGGCGAGGTTGAACTGCGCCGCCGGGAAACCGCCTTCGGCGGCGCGCCGGTACCACTGTGCCGCGGTCCGGGCGTTCGCCTCGACGCCGTCGCCCCGGGCATAGTGCCAACCGACCGCGTACTGGGCGAGCGTGGAACCCGCCCGCGCGGCGATATGGTACCAGCGCAACGCCGCGCGCACGTCCCGCGCCGTACCGCGCCCGCGGTCGTAGTGCCAGCCGACGTTGAACGCGGCCAGCGCCGAGCCGCGCACCGCCGCACGCCGGTACCATTGCAGCGCCGCCGCCGCGTCGCGGGGCACGCCGCGCCCCTCGTCGTAGGCCGCGCCGAGCACGACCATCGCCGCCACGCTGCCGTGCGCGGCCGCCTTGCGGTACCAGGCGAGGGCGCGGGCGGGATCGCGCGGCACGGCCACCCCGTGTGCGTAGTGCCACCCGAGGTTGTACTCGGCGACGGGGTCGGCGTTTGCGGCGGCGCGCCGGTACCAGCGCACGGCGGCCTGCGGATCGCGGGGCACCCCCTGTCCGCGGTCGCGGAACACCCCCATCCACGCCTGCGCGCGCGGGTCGCCGCGCTCGGCGAGCGGTCGCACCAGGCGCACGGCCGCCGCGTAGTCGCCGCTGCGGTAGGCCTGCGCGGCGTGCTCGAGCGCCGCGGCGCCGGCGAGTGCGAACCCGGCCGTGCACCACAGCATCAGGCCGATCAGGACCCCGTACCCGAAGGCGCCATTGCGCAGCGGCACCGCCCGTCCTCCCCATGCGTCCCGCCCCATCATACCCCGAAAAGCGCCCCCGCTCCGGGCGCCCCGCACCCATGGCCTCCCTTCCCGATGTCGGTATTTTCGCTTCCATCCATTTATGAGGTCCACCATACTAATCTAGGAGCCTGTCGGACTTAGGCATGTTCTACTGCGGCGGTGGGAGATCGGCCCGTTTTCCCGATCGTTTTCGTTGAATAGCGATCACTATTCGCCTCAAACGATCGGAAAACTGAACTCGATCTCCCGCCGCCTCGCTACGAACACCTAAGTCCGACAGGCTCCTAGGCTACCCGGAATCCAGCGAGCCGACCGCCGCATGAACGAACCCACCCCGACCCTGCGCGCGCGCAAACACGCCCACACCCGGGTCGCGCTCCTGCGCGCCGCCGTCGAGGCCCTCGCCGCGCGCGCCTTCGACGACCTCACAGTACAGGAGCTGTGCGAACGCGCCATGGTCTCGGAGGCCACCTTCTTCAATTACTTCCCCGCCAAGGGCGACCTGCTGACCTACTATGGGCAACTGTGGGGCATCGAGGCGGCCTGGCACGACCGTCGCAGTGGTCGGCGCGGGCTGGCGGGCATCGACGCCGTGTTCGCCTTCGCCGCACGCGGGATGCAGGAGCGGCCGCGGCTGTGGAGCGAGTTGATCGCCCATCAGCTCCGCGGCGGCGGCCGTTCGGCGCCGGCGCCGGTGGACGCGGTCGAGCGCTGCGTCGCCTTCCCCGATCTCGACGACGTCGAGTCCGTGCCGGAGGCGCGCCTCGACGCACTCCTCCTGCCGCACCTCGAACACGCCGTCCACCACGGCGAGCTTCCGGCCAACACCCTGGTACCGGCCGCCCTGGCGCAGCTCGTGGCGCTGTTCTTCGGCGTGCCGGTCGCGCTGCTCGGGTCCCGGTCCGACGGGATCGGCCACCTCTACCGTCAGGCCCTCGGCAACCTCTGGGACGGTATTCGCACCCGCGCCGCTCCGCACGGCTGATCCTTCCGGCCTGTCGCCGCGGGCGCGCGCGTGCGAGAATGGACCCGCCTGCCGCCGTGCGGATCGAGCCGATGCCGGAGCGAAACCCCGAAGGCGTCCACGGCTTCCTCACCCGCCGTGGCTTCGTGCGCCTGCTGGGCGCCGGCGCCGCGGCGGTGCTCTTGCCCGCGTGCCGCGACGCCGCGCGCAGCGTCGGGCTCGCGCCGCCCGCGCGCGCACACACACCGTTCATCACCCCCGACGAGCGCTTCTACCTGGTCGCGGTCGACCCTTCCTACCGCCCGCCGTTCGGCCCGCGCGAGGTCACCCGCCGTTGGTCACTGGGCCTGCGCGGGCTCGACGGGCGCGAGGCCCGCCTGGGCTACGACCACCTCCGCGAGCGCGCCCGCCGCACCGTGCTGCATACCTTCGAGTGCATCGGCAACCCCGTGGGCGGGTCGCTGATCGGCAACGCGCGCTGGCGCTCGGTGGGCCTGCGCGAGATCCTGCAACGGGCGCCGGGCGGCGTTGCAGGCGCGCGCGCGGTGATGTTCGAATCGCTCGACGGCTTCTACTCCAGCGTCTCCATCGAGCGGGCCCTCGACGACTACGCCTTTCTGGCGCTGGAGATGAACGGCGCGCCGCTGCCCGCCGGGCACGGTTTTCCGGTGCGCACGCTGCTCCCCGACCTCTACGGCATGAAACAGCCGCGCTGGCTCAAACGCATCACCCTGCTGGAGGACGCCGCGACGACTTCTTATTGGGAGAAGCGCGGCTGGGCGGGGGAAGTACCGGTCAAGACGATGTCGCGCCTCGACCCGCGCCGGCGCCGGCAGCCGCCGCAAGCGCTGGACCTGAGCGGCGTGGCCTTCGCGGGCCGGCGCGGCATCCGTGCCGTGGAGGTCTCGCTCGACAACGGGGCGCACTGGGTACGCTGCGAACTGGTGACCCCGACGACGCCCAACGTCTGGTCCCTGTGGCGCTACACCTGGCGGGCCCCGACGCCGGGACGTCATATCGTCCTCGTACGCGCGATCGACGGCACCGGCGCGTTGCAGACGGCGAAGGTGCAGGACAGTTTCCCCGACGGCGCCTCCGGCTACGACGGCCTGGTGATCGAGGTCTCCGCCTGAGCGCCGGCGGGCGCAGCCTATGCCGTAACCGGAGGACTACAACGGACGTCGCGGTGCGCCCTGCACGCGGTGCGATGCGCCTTGCGCGCGCCGGCATACGTAGTATGTTGACGCCTGCGCGCGCGATCCACCCCGGATCGCGCGACCGGTTTCACGTTCGCAGGAGATCCACCCATGCCGCACCGTACCGCACCCGTTCATCGCATCGCACTGCATCGCGGCGTCGCCCTCGTCGCGACGCTCGCCCTCGCCGCGTTCAGCGCCGGCGTCCTCGCCGCCTCCTACCCCCCGGCGCTCGAGCGCGCCGTGCACGAAGGCGCGAAGCTGTTCCACTCCACGTCGCTCGGCGCGAACGGCATGAGCTGTCAGAGCTGCCACCTCAACGGCGGCCGCACCGAAGGGCGCCTCCCCAACGGCAAGAAGATCCCGAGCCTGCGCAACGCCGCGGCGATCTTCCCGCGCTACAGCAAGAAGGCCGGCTACGTGCGCACGATGACGATGCAGATCAACCACTGCATCGAGGGCGGTCTCGGCGGCATGCCCCTGAGCGCGGACTCCCCGAAGATGGTCGCGCTCGACAGCTACTTTCACGCCCTCGCCGCCGGCCGTCGCATCCACATGAACGCAAAACCGCACTGACCATTACGGGGACAGTATACCTATTTGCCATCGCCGCCCGGTCGCAGGATGGCGCCAGCGCTGCCAGGCACTCAGGGAGTCGCCGGTCTGCGGATCACGTAGTCGATAATCGGCGGGCGCGGATTAGGTACACTGTCCCCGAATTTCATGCTGTCGTCATTCGCACGACATACCGGCCCCGTACGTTGAGTCACGGCGCGCGGGGCGGTTCGTCCGCCCCGCGCATCCGTAATGACTCGGCTCGGGGAGGATAATCATGGAAATCAGCAAATTGTATGCGAGCGGCCTGGCGGTCGCGGTGTTGTGCACGATACTGGCGCCGGTGGCGGCGCTCGCCGGCGGGGATCATGACGGTCCCGCACGCGACTTCGGTCTGTCGGTGGAACAACGACTCGATGCCCGCGCCTTGCCGCTGTTCGGCGTACGGCGCACGGTCCCGGCAAGCGCACTCGGACCCTACGACGGCGCCGACAACGCACGCGCGGTCACCACCGCCAAAGGACTGCACGTCGAAGTGGTCTCCAACGCCACCGACAAGCAGGCCGACCAGATCGCCCTGTGGCCGGATGACGCCCACCCCACCCACCTGTTCGTCTGCGTCGAACGCTTCTTCCGCGGCAACCGGCCGGCGGAGGCCAGTGTGCAACGCATCGACCTTGCCGGCGACCCCGACCACAACGTCGAGACGGTCGTAACCGGCATCTCCTCCTGCGATCCGATCCGGCGCACGCCCTGGGGCACGCTGCTGGTCGGCGAGGAGGCCGGCGAGACCGGGGCACTCTATGAGATCCTCGACCCCATGGGTATCCGCGCCGACACGCCGGTCGTGGTGCGCGACCGCACCACCGGTGAGACGTCCGATCCCGACCGTGTCGTCAAACGCAAGGCGGTCGGCAACCTTTCCTTCGAGGGGATGGCGGTACTGCCCGACGGCACGCTCTACCTCGCCGACGAGAAGCGTCCGCTCAAGGGCGAGGCCGGCGGTGCGATCTACAAGTTCGTCCCGGATCGGCCCTATCGCGGCGGCGGCCCCATCCGCAGGCTCGCCGACTCGCCGCTGGAATCGGGCACCAACTACGGCATGCGCCTGGGGACCCGCAAGGGAAATACCGACTACGGCCAGGGCTCGGAGACCGGCAAGGGCGTCTGGGTCGCGATCGATTCGCTTCAGTACTCCGACCCGGCCGGGAACATTAGCCTGCGGCACGCCCAGCGTGATCTTTCGCTGACCGGTTACTA
The DNA here is from genome assembly GCA_027013145.1 of Gammaproteobacteria bacterium. Lineage (GTDB taxonomy): Bacteria > Pseudomonadota > Gammaproteobacteria > 21-64-14 > 21-64-14 > BMS3Abin12. The sequence goes on from JALUXX010000021.1 coordinate 61,492, forward strand.
CCGGCCGGAGGACATGGACATCGACCCCGTCGCCATGGCCCACGGGCGGGTGCGCGTGTGCTGGGCGAACACCGGGCGCATGACCAACGGTTTCGACAGCGCCGTCGAAAACGGCTGGGACTTCGGCTCTGTGGCCTGCCTCATGGACCGGCCCGAACTCGGCGCCGCCACCAGGTCCAGCCCGATCGTGACGCGCTTCGTGCACGGCGACCGCGACGCGAACCACTTCGACAACGTCGCCTTCCAGCCGCACACTGGCCGGCTCGTGGCGCTCGAGGACGGCGAGGTGGAGGTCCTGAACGCCGACGGCTCGCTCAAGGAACGGCGCGGCAACGATGTGTGGATGTGTCTGCGCGACGGCGCCGACCGCGACCTCCAGACCGACGGCTGCGTGCGCATCCTGTCGCTGCGCGACACCGCATCGGAGCCCACGGGCTGGACCTTCGACGCCGCCGGTCGTACCGCCTACGTGAACCTGCAGCACCGCGCGACCGGCCGCGGCGCCTTGTTGCGTATCACCGGCTTCCGCATCCACCACGAAGACGGGGAGGATGGGCGGTAGATGGGCGGTAAGGGGAAAAGGCGGCCTGCCGGGTCGCCGGTGCAAAGGGGGGGGCGCGCGAGCGCCCCCCGTTCTTTACCCGCGGCGGCCCGCAGTTCGGGGACGGTATACCCACTGTGATCGCCGCCCGATCGCACGCCAGCGCCGGCGTTACCGGTCGTTCAGGGAGAGATCTGTCCGCGGATCACCGCAATCGATAACCGGCGGCGCGGATTAGGTACACTGTCCCCGAATTTCAGGCGTGTTCGCCGTGACCGCCGAGGAAATGGCCGAGGGCGAGGATGGCCGCGGCGGCCAGCAGGGTCGCGATCTCGGGTGCGGAGAAGCTGTCGACCAGCGACAGGATGACGCCCACCGCGAGCATCCAGACGCCGACCAGCACGATTACGATCTGCATGATTCCCTCCTTTGAGCGGCGCGCCTCCCCGAAGGAACCGCCTGGGCGGCGGGGGGCTCCGTCCTATTCGTATCGCGTATCGACAGGGATTTGGAGCCGGCGCGGACCGGGAAGTTCCGCCCCGCACCCGCGCGCGGGCCCTCAGGCGAGGCTCTTGGAGGCGACCTCGCGCACGTCGGGCGAGAGCCTCGCTGCGGCGAGGATCCGCTCGATCTGAGCGCGCATGTGCCGGCCCAGGTCGGGCTCGTAACGGCGCCAGCGGCTCAGGGCCCCGGCCAGGCGCGCGGCGATCTGCGGGTTCTTCGCGTCCAGTTCCAGCACCCAGTCGGCGAGGAAGGCGTAGCCGGCCCCGTCCGGCGCGTGAAAGCCCGGGTTGGACCGGCAGAACGTCCCGATGACGGCGCGCACCTTGTTGGGGTTGCGCGCATTGAAGGCGGGGTGCCGCGTCAACGCGCGCACGCGCTCGAGTGCATCGGGCAGGGGTGCGCCCGCCTGGATGGCGAACCACTTGTCGACCACGAGCGGGTCGTCCTTCCAGCGCGCGTAGAATTCCTCCAGGGCGGCTTCCCGCTCGGGGCGTTCGGAGCGCGCGAGGGCGGCCAGTGCGGCGAGCGTGTCGGTCATGTTGTCGCCGGTGCGAAACTGTTCCAGGCACGCGCGCACCGCCGCCTCCTCCCCGTCCTCCATGCGATAGGCGAGGGCGAGGTTGCGCAGGCTGCGCCGCCCGACCGCTTCGGCATCGCTGCGGTAGGCGCCGGAGTCGCCCAGCTCCGCGTAGACCCGCGTCCACTCCGAGCGCAGGGCCCGCCCGAGCGAGCGGCGCAGGAAACCGTGCGCGGCGTGCACCGCCGCCGGATCGATCCGCTCCAGGAATTCGGCGACGTAGCCCTCCGTCGGCAGGGTCAACAGGCGGGCGAGGAAGGCGTGGTCCCGCTCGCCGGCGCTGAGGGAGCGGCGGAAGGCCTCCGCGAGGACCGCGTCGGCCTCCAGCGCGCGCCCGCCGCGGCGGGCGTCGATCAGGCGCAGCAGGACGTTGACGGCGAGCTGCTGGCCCGCGTCCCAGCGGCTGAAGGGGTCGGTGTCGTGCGCCATCAGGAAGGCCAGCTCTTCGTCCTCGCGCGGCATCTCCAGCCGCACCGGGGCCGAGAAGCCGCGCAGCAGCGATACGACGGGCTCCCGCGCCAGGCCCGTGAAGACGAAGGTCTCGCTCGCGCCGCGCAACTCGAGCACACGGGTTCCGGCCGGGACGGCGGACTCGCCCTGCAGGCGCGGCGCGAGTTCGCGCCCGTCGCGGTCGAGCAGCCCGACGGCGAGCGGGATATGGAACGGCGCCTTCTCCGGCTGTCCCGGCGTCGGCGGGCAACTCTGGCGCACCGTCAGGGTGAGGGTGCCGGCGGCGGCGTCGTAGCGGCGCTCGACGTGCAGCAGCGGCGTGCCCGCCTGCGAGTACCACAGGCGGAACTGTCCGAGGTCGGCGCCGGTCGCGTCCTCCATGGCGCGCACGAAGTCGTCGGTGGTCACCGCCTGTCCGTCGTGGCGCTCGAAATACAGGTCGGTGCCCTTGCGGAAACCCTCGGGACCGAGCAGGTTGCGGATCATCCGCACCACCTCGGCGCCCTTCAGGTACACCGTGGCGGTGTAGAAGTTGCTGATCTCTTCATAGGATTCCGGACGCACCGGGTGCGCCATGGGCCCCGCGTCCTCGCGGAACTGGGCGTTGCGCAGGGCGTTGACGTCGCCGATGCGCTTGACGCCGCGCGAGGTCAGGTCGGCGCTGAACTCCTGGTCGCGGAAGACGGTGAAGCCTTCCTTCAGGCTCAACTGAAACCAGTCGCGGCAGGTCACGCGGTTGCCGGACCAGTTGTGGAAGTACTCGTGGCCGACGATGCCGAGGATCGATTCGTAATCGGCGTCGGTGGCCGTCTGCGGGCTGGCGAGCACGCAGGCGGAGTTGAAGATGTTGAGTCCCTTGTTCTCCATCGCGCCCATGTTGAAGTCGTCGACGGCGACGATCATGAAGCGGTCGAGGTCGTATTCGCGTCCGTAGACCTCCTCGTCCCAGCGCATCGCGCGCTTGAGGGAGTCCATCGCATGCGCGCATTTGTCGAGATTGTGGCGCTGCACGTAGACCTGCAGCAGCACGCGGCGGCCCGAGACCGTGACAAACTCGTCCTCCACGCAGGCGAGGTCGCCGGCCACCAGGGCGAACAGGTACGAGGGTTTGGGAAAGGGGTCCTCCCAGCGGACCCAATGGCGCCCATCGCCGAGTTCGCCGCGGTCGACCGGGTTGCCGTTGGAGAGCAGGACCGGACAACGCGCGCGGTCGGCGACCACGGTGGTGGTATAACGCGCCATGACGTCGGGACGGTCCAGAAAGTAGGTGATGCGGCGGAAGCCCTCGGCCTCGCACTGGGTGCAAAAGTTGCCGCCGGAGACGTACAGGCCCTCGAGCGCGGTGTTCTCCGCAGGGTCGATGCGGTTCTCGATCTCGAGCGCGAAACGGGCCGGCACGCCGGGGACGGTGAGCGTCTCCTCGTCGACGCGGTACTCGTCCGCACTCAGGGTGCGCCCGTCGAGCGCCACCGAGACGAGTTCCAGGCCCTCGCCGTGGAGCACCAGCGGGCGCGATGCCGGAGTGTCCGCGGCGCGCTCGACGAACAGGCGCGCGCGGACCCGGGCGCCGACCTCATGCAGGTTGAAATGGAGGTCGACGCTGTCGATGCGAAACTCCGGCGGACGGTAGTCGGCGAGGTAGACGGTCTGCGGACGCTGAAGGGGCTGGACGGCTGACATGGCGGGCTCCCGGCGGGGACTCACTGGACACGGCCCGGTCGATTCTACACCCGCGGCGGCGCCTCGCGCGTACGGCCGCGGACACGTACAATCGGCCGCTCACGAACGGCGCGGGAGGCGCAACCGGTGAGCAGTCTGCAACTGTCCGAAACGCTGGTGAATTCCATCCGCGAAGTGCTCGCGGGCCACGACGAGCGCGCCCGCGAGCCGGGGATCGCGGTGCAGTACCTCGCGGCCGTGGTCGGCTACATCGTCGGCCGCCAGGAGATGCCCGCTCCCACGAAGGACGAGGTGCTCGAACAGCTCGCGGCCTTCTCCCGTCATGTCATGCTCGACGTCGCCCGCGAGCGGGAGGAACGGCCCGCCGGCGGCGAGGCGTTCGGGATCTGGCGCGCGTCCTGACCGGGCCGGACCGCCGCGGGCGTCAACCGCCCGAGGGCGAGGGCCGCGCGAGGTGGCGCTCCAGCAGCGCCTCGTCGAGAAAGTAGTAACAGATCTCGACGGCGCCTTCGGCCAGCACCGGGACACGGGTGTTGTAGCGCTCGAAGAGCTGCGGGTCGGCGTCGATGTCGACGACCTCGATCTCGAAGTCGTGCCGGTGCTGCCATGGGCGCAGGGCGGCAAGCATCTGCTCGCACAGGTGGCAGCCGGCGCGCCCGTAGACGGTGAACCGGCGCCTGCGCTCCCCCGCCCCGCTCATGCCGCGCGCCCCAGGATGGTGTCGGCGGTACGCTTCGCCGCCGCGAGGCAATCGCCGAAGGCCACCCCGCCGCGGTAATTGGCGCACACATGGAACCCGGGGACGGCGGCCTCGGCCTCCGCGATCGCCGCGCAGATCCCGAGGTGACCGAGACGGTACTGGGGAATGGCGCGCGGCCAGCGTTGCACGCGCGCGAAGGCGGGCGGCGCGGCGATATCCAGGACGGCCGCATTCTCGGCGTGGGCGAGTGCGAGGATCTCCTCCTCCGGCCGGGAGGCGGTATCCGGCTGGCGGGCACCGCCGAGAAAGCTGGTCAGCAGCACGTGTCCCTCCGGCGCCCGTCCCGGGAACAGGCTCGAGTTCCAGATCGTGCCGAGGATACGGCGCCGCTCGACCGCAGGCACGAGGAATCCGAAGCCGTCGAGCGGATGGCCGACCTCGGCGCGCCGGTAGCCGAGGGCGGCGACGGCCACCGGGGGGTACTCGATCTGCGCCAAGTGCCCGGCCAGCCCGGGCAGCCAGTCGCGCAGCAGACGCGAGGCCTCGTACGCCGGGACCGACAGCACCAGTCGGTCGCCGTAGGCCTCGCCGGTGCCCGCGGACCCTGCGAACTCGACCCGAAACCCGCCGCCGTACGCGTGGACCGAGCGCACCTGCACACCGGTGCGCAGGTCCCCGCCGAGGGCGGCCGCGAGCGCGCGCGGGAAGGTCGCCATGCCGTCGCGAAACGAGAACAGGCCCGCCGTGACGCGCGCACGCTCGGGCCGGCGCCGGCGCGCGCGCGCGCCCAGGAGCGCGCCCCGGATCAGGCTTCCGTAGCGCTGTTCGAGCTCATAGAGCCTGGGGAAGGCCGCCGCCACGCTCAGGCGCCCCGGGTCGCCCGCGTACACCCCCGCGACGAACGGCTCGACGGCGTAGTCCAGGAACTCGCGACCGAGGCGGCGCGTGACGAAGGCGGCCACGGTCTCCTCGCCCGCGCCGCGCCCGACGAACGGCTCGCGCGCCAGGCGCAGCTTCGCCCGCGCGCTCCACAGCGGCGTCGACAGGAAAGTCCCCGGCCCGGTGGGCAGGGCATGCAGGCGCCCGCCCCGCAACAGGTAACGGTTCCTCGCCCCGGGCGCCGCCTCGCGGCGCAGCCCGCGCAGATTCAGGGCGTCGATCAGCTCGCCGACGGCGGGACCGGTATCGGCGGCGCTGTTCGGCCCGCGTTCCCGGAGATAGCCCGCCTCGACGACGCTGCCGACGGTCCCGCCGGCCTCCGGGGCGGCTTCGAGGACGGTCACGTCACACCCGGCCCGCCGCAGCAAAAACGCCACGGAAAGTCCGGAAATACCCCCGCCCACGATCACGACCCGCATCCCGGCCCTCGCCCGCACGCCCGCCAGCCGCGATTATCCCGGATCGGTGCCCAGCCCGCCACGGCGCCCCGAATGCCGCGCCGCTTGCGGCTTCCGGCCGAATACCGGGATATAATCGGGGGCACCGGGGTAACCGACGGACGGGCGCGGGACGATGAATGAACGTGCCTTTCGGCTGGTTCAGGGCTCGTGGCTGCTGGCGGGGCTCTACTTCAACGAGCCGCTCGTTATCCAGGGCCTGCTGCTGTTGCTGGCCTTCGAAGGCGCCACCAACTGGCGGATCCCGACGCTGATTTCCAATCTGCGCCATGGGGGTGCGGCCTGCGGGTACCGGCACGGGGGTGCGCCCGCCCGCTTCGAGGCCGAGCGCGCCCTGCGGCTCGTGATGCTGACCCTTCTGGTCCTCGGCCTCTATCTGCTCCCGCAACTCCTGTGGTGGCTGCCGTGGCTCATCGGCATCGCGCTCGTCAGCGCCTCGCTCAGCGGGATCTGCCTCATGGTTACCGTGTTGCGCCTGGCCGGGCTGCCCTGACCGCGGTCCCGAAGGCCAGCCCCCCCAGCGCGCCGTAGAGGTGCGCCTGCACCACCACGGCCCCGTCGATCAGCGCCGCCACCCCCGGGGTCGGCCCGACCACCTGCTCCCAGGCGATCTTCGCCGCCAGCGCCGCCAGCAGCAGCGCCCGCTCCCAGGGGCGGAATCCGGGCTCTACCAGCACACCGACCGCAAACAGCGCATGCAGGACGCCGGAGAGTCCGACATACCACTGCAGCCGGGGATCGAACAGAAACAACCCCGCCCCGACCGCGAGCGCCCCGGCGAGAAACGCCCCACACCACAGGCGCAGCGACCACCCGCGCGCGAACAGCACCCAGATCAGCACCAGACCGGCCAGGTTCAGCGCGAGATGCGGCCAGTTGAGATGCACCAGGTTGCCGGTGACCAGACGCCACACCTCGCCCGCCGCGACCGCCGTCCGATCGTAGCGCAGCGCCGGTGCGGTAAGCGGCGCGAACCACTGCAGGAGGACCGTCAGCGCCAGCAGCGCGGCGGGAAAGACGTCGCCCCGGCGCGGTGCGAGCACGGGGATCGGCGATGCGTTGCGGCGCAGTTCGAAGGTCATGGCTCCAGGGGGAGGTCGGGGGCGGCGGCGCCACCGAGTATAGCCGCGCGTTCGAACGGCGCGATACCGGCCACGCGCCCCCGCACGGGGCCGCGGAGCGCCACCGTCAAGCCGGTTAAGCCGGTCTTAATTCTCTCCCGGATAGGCTGTTCAACGACACGGCCGGCGCGCGCGGCCCGCCGCGAACAGGGAGCGGTCGAAAGGAACATGCAGCCCGATCCACTACACCATCGCCCGCGGACGACGACGTGCCTACCGCCCCATTGCGGCGGCCTCGGGCGGCATCGCGACCGGGCGTCCGATGTGGAAGCCCTGCGCGTAGTCGACTTCATAGTCGCGCAGCAGCGCGAGGACGCGCTCGTTCTCGACGCACTCCGCCACCACCTCCTTGCGGTAGGCCTTCGCGACCTTGGTGATGGCCTGCACCAGGGCCTGGTCCTCGGGATTGGTATCGAGGTCGCGGATGAAGCTGCCGTCGATCTTGATCAGGTCCACCGGCAGGGCGCGCAGGTGGAGGAACGAGGTGAAACCGATCCCGAAATCGTCGAGCGCGAAGCGGCAGCCGAGTTCGCGCAGCGCGTCCATCAGGCGGCGGGCCTGCTGCAGGTCGTCAACCGCGGCGGTCTCGGTGATCTCGAAGATCAGCCGGCGCCCGTCGACGCCCTCGGCCTCGAGACGGCGGCGCAGCCAGGAGAGCAGATGCATGTCGCCGATGTGGACACCGCTGAGGTTGACCGCGAGGCACAGATCGGGCTCGCGCCCGGCCAAGGTGCGGAGGTGGTCGATCGTCATCTCGAGGACGCGGTAGTCGATGCGGTCGATGACGCCGAAGCGCTCGGCGACGGGAATGAACCGGGCGGGGCCCGTGAGCGTACCGTCCGGCTCGCGCATGCGCACCAGTACCTCGTGATGGCGGATCCGGCCCGTCGGCAGATGGAGCAGGGGCTGGAAATGGAGCACGAAACGGTCCTGATCGAGCGCCGCGTGGATGCGGTCGAGCCAGCGGCCGGAGAGCGCGTCCTCGCGTTCCTCGCGCGCGTCGTGCACGTGTATCGGCCCCCCGCCGCCGGCCCGGGCGCGATGCAGCGCGTTCTCCGCCTGGGCCAGGAGCCGCGCCGCGTCACCCCCGCCCTCGGCGAGGACGGCGATGCCGGCCCGGGCGCCGACCCGGATGCGCTCCTCGCCGTAGCTCACCGCAAGGCGCCCGAGCCCCTCGACCACCCGTTCGGCCAGGAGGCGGACGCCCTCGAGTCCGGTGTCGGGCAGCACCACGAGGAACCGCCCGCCGCCGGGGCGGGCGAGTACGCCGTCGGGCGCGCGCGAGACGACGTCGCTGGCGCGCAGGCTCTCGCGCAGGTACTGGCCCACGCGCACCAGGATCTCGTCGCCCGCCTTGTGCCCGAAGGCGTCGTTGAGATGGCTGAAGCGGTCGACCCCGATACAGAGGCAGGCCAGCGGCGCGCCGCGGCGCCGGGCCATGCGCACCAGATTCTCCAGGACCAGCCCGACTCCGTGCTGGTTCAACAGACCGGTCAGGGGGTCGTGATTGACGAGATAGCGAATCTTCGTCTCGGAGTCCTTGCACTCGGTGATGTCGGTGAGCACGCCGTAGTGCCGGGACGGATCGGCGGGGTCGCGGCGCCCGCTGTCGCGGAACCAGCGCTGCTGGACCCCGTCGCGGTGCCACAGCCGGTACTCGACCGTGAAGGCCCCCTTGCGCTCGAGCTGCTCGCGGATCTCGACCAGGACCCGCTCGCGGTCCGAGGCGTGGAGCCGGTCCTGCCACAGGCGCGGATCATCGCCGAAGTCGGCCGGGTCATAGCCCAGGGCGGCGGTGACGTTGGGGGTGATGAAGCTCACGTTGAATCGCGGCATCTCGCGCGTGTAGACGATATCCGGCACCGACTCGATGATGTGGCGGGTGTGCGCCGCCGCGGCGCGCGCACGCTCGGCCAGGCCGGCGAGACGCCCGGTGTATCCGCGCACCAGGGCGTAGAGAAGCGCCGAGGTCGCCGCGACGAAGGCCACCCCCTTGAGATTCTGGAGCAGGGTCATCGAGGCCAGCGAGTGGGCGACGCCCGCCAGCACCCAGTCCGAGGCGAACACCCATGCCGCCGCGGCCGCCGCATAGATCACGGCGACACGCACGGCGACGGCGTGCTTGGACGGCACGGCGCCCCGCGCGCCCGCCCCCGGCGTGCCGGGGGGCGGGCGCACCGCCGGCCCCGCTTCGGATCGGGTCCGCGTTGTCAGCGGCATGTGAGTCGACATCGCTCTCCCCCGACGCGGCCCGCATCGGAGCGGCCACGATCCATGTCTTCCGCTGTATCGGCGCGGGGGTCCCTTTCTGCACCCCCGGCGCTCCGGCCCGGAATCGTCGCCCACCGGGAATCCCCGCCGGTCGGCGCAGTCTATGGTTGGATGGGACCCGGCCGACAAAGGGGGCGCGAGCGGCTTGCGGCGGCCACCGGATGCTACCTACTCTCTCCTTTCGCGCGCGCGCAACGCGCCGGCACCCGCCCGGGAGGCCGAAAGCGCCACGACGCGCGACCTCATAAGCGATTGACTAACAACGGAGAACAGGAATGAAGCCGGCCACGAAGCCGCTGCGGGCGTCCCGCCGTCCCGAAGCGCAGGCCCGGCCGCGGCGCAGACCCGCGCGCGCGGCGGTGCCGCTCGCGGCCGCGCTCCTCGCCGGCTGCGCGGTCTATCACCCGCAGCCCCTGCCGACGGCGCCGGATCTGGCGCAGCGCATACCGGCACTGACGGTCGCGCCGGGGGCGCTGCATCTGCCCGGGCTGCGCCCGCATCCTTTCGACCCGGCGGCACCGCTCGACATGACCGACGTGGCCATCCTCGCCGCGCTCAACAATCCGCAGCTCAAGGCCGCCCGGCTGCAGGCGGGCGTGGCGCGCGCCCAGCTCTTCGAGGCGCGACTCCTGCCCGACCCGCAGCTCTCGCTCAACCCCGATTTCACCACCAACCGCGGTCCCGGATTGACCAACGCCTGGAGCATCGGCCTCGCCTACGACCTCAAGACGCTCATCACCCGCTGGTCCGGCGTCAGCGCCGCGCGCGCCGCCGCTCACCAGGTGGACCTGGACCTGCTGTGGAAGGAGTGGCAGGTGGTGCAGCAGGCGCGGCTGCTTTTCATCCGCGCGGTCGAACAGGAAGCGCAACTGAAGCTCCTGCGCCGTTTCCAGAAGCTGTACGCGGACCGCTACGCGCGCTCCTCGCGCGCCCTGCGCCAGGGCAACCTGACCCTGGACGTCGTCGGCACCGACCTGACCGCGCTGCTCGACGCCAACACGCGCGTCAACGACCTGCGGCGCAAACTGGCCGAGACGCGCCAGCAGTTGAACGTACTCCTGGGCCTCGCCCCCGACGCCCCGCTGCGGCTCGACCGCCGCATCGACCTGCCGGCACCGACACAGGCCGCGGTCGCCACCGCCCTGCGCGAGCTGCCGGAGCGGCGCCCGGACCTGCTGGCGCTGCGCGCCGGCTACCGCAGCCAGGAGGCGCGCGTGCGCCAAGCCGTCCTCGCGCAGTTTCCCGCCCTGAGCGTGGGTGTCACACGCTCCCGGGACAACACCGGGGTCCACAGTACCGGCCTCGGGATCACGCTCACCCTGCCGATACTCAACGGCAACCGCGGCCAGATCGCGATCGAACGGGCCACGCGCGCGCGCCTGCGGCAGGAATATCAGGCGCGCCTCGACGCGGCCGACGCCCAGGTCCAACTGTTGTGGACGCGCCACCGGCTGCTCGCCGCGCAGTTGCGCATGCTGCAGAAAAACCTGCCGGCCCTGGAATCCATGGCGTCCAAGGCGCACCGTGCCTATGAAGCGCGCGACATCCAGGCCCTGGTATACCTGAATCTGGAGAACACGCTGCTCAACAAGCAGCTCGAGGCGGTGACCCTGCGCGAATCGCTGTGGGCGACGCGCGTCGCCCTGCAGACCCTCCTCGGGACCTCGTGGAGCGCGACGGCCGCACCGGCGGCGGCGAAGACTGGAGGCTGACGTGAACCGGAACCCGCGCTGGATCCCCCTGCTTGCGGCACTCGCCCTGTGCATCCCGGGAGGCTCCCGGGCCGCCCCCGCGGGACAACCCTCGGTGCTGGTACGTACGGCACCCGCGCGCGAAGTCGTCCTCACCGACCGGATCACCGCCTTCGGCCACGTCCAGGCGGACCCCGACAGCCGCACCAGCATCAACCTGCCGCGCGCCGGCCTGGTCAACCGCCTCTGGGTCCGGCTCGGGCAGCAGGTCGCCGCCGGGGCCCCGCTGCTCCAGCTCGACACCGCGCCGACCACGCGCATGGGTTACCAGCAGGCCAAGGCGGCGGTGGACTACGCACGCAGCGAACTGCAGCGCATGCAGCGCCTGTTCAAGGAGCAGCTCGCCACGCGCGCCCAGGTCGCGGGCGCCGAGCGCCGTCTGCGCGATGCGCGCGCGACGCTCGCCGCGCAGCGCAAACTCGGCGCCGGTCAGGGCGTGGAGGTGGTGCGGGCCCCGTTCGCCGGGATCGTCACCCAGCTCAACGTCAACCAGGGCGAGCGCGTACAGGCCGACACCAACGCCCTGATCCTCGCGCGACGCGACCACCTGCTGGTCCCGCTCGGCGTCGAGCCCGAGGACGCGCAACGCCTCAAGCCCGGCATGGAGGTCGCCCTCAGCCCGGTCTTCGACCCGCGCGTGCGCATCCGGGCCACACTCGCCACGATCCACGCCATGGTCGACCCGAAGACGCGGCTGGTCGACGTCATCGCCCGCGTCGATCCGAAGGACGCCCATGACCTGCTGCTCAATATGGTCATGGAGGGGACCATCGTCGTCGCCCGGGTCAAGGCGCTGGCGGTGCCCCGCAGCGCCATCCTCAAGGATCACAAGGGCAGCTACCTGTTCGTGGTGCAGGACGGCAAGGCGCGGCGGATCGACGTCACGCCGGGTCTGGAGGACCGCGGGCTGATCGCCGTCACCGGTGCGCTGCACGCCGGGGAGCCCGTCGTGGTGCTCGGCAATTACGAACTGCACAACGGCGCCGCCATCCGGGAGCATTCCTGATGGGCGTCGCCGAATGGACGCGGCATCACCGGCGTTCGATCCTGTTCCTGCTCTTCGTGCTCGCCGTGGGCGGCGCGATGAGCGCCTTCAAGCTGCCCGTGGCGCTGTTCCCCCAGGTCAACTTCCCGCGCATCCGCGTGATGGTGGACGCAGGCAACCGCCCGGCCCAGCAGATGGTGATCCAGGTCACCCAACGCGTCGAACAGGCGGTACGCGGCGTGCCGGGCGTGCGCAGCCTGCGCTCGACCACCAGCCGCGGCAGCGCCGAACTCAACATCAACTTCGACTGGGGCCATGACATGCCGCTGGCCAAACAGCAGGTGGCCTCGGCGATCAACCAGATCCTCCCCGAGCTGCCGCCGGGGACGCGCTTCCACGTCCGGCGCATGGATCCGACGGTGGACCCGGTGGCCGCCTACAGCCTCACCTCCGACACGCTCAATCTCGTGCAACTGCGCGACATCGCCCGCTACCAGCTCCTGCCGCTGTTTTCGACCGTGCGCGGGGTCGCCCACATCGGCATCCAGGGCGGCGAACGCGCCGAGTACCGGGTGAGCGTGGATCCGGCCCGACTGCGCGCCTACGGCATGACCATGGACGACGTCGTCAAGGCGCTCTCCGCCTCGAACGTGCTGCGCGCCGTCGGGCGCCTCCAGGACCACTACAAGCTCTATCTGGTGCTTTCGGACACGCGTTTCACGAGCCTGGCCCAGATCCGCCATACCATCCTGCGCAGCGGCGTCAACGGTCTGGTGGAGCTCGATGACATCGCCAGGGTATTCCATTCCACCGTCCCCCAGTGGGTCCGGGTGACGGCCGACGGACACAACGCCGTCCTGGTCAACGTCTACCAGCAGCCGGGCGGCAACACGGTGCGGATCGTGCACGATATCCGCGCCAAGCTGGCGGCCTACCGCAGCAAATTGCCCAAGGGCGTCACGGTCCACAACTGGTACGACCAGAGCATCCTCATCGTCGACGCCGCCGCGAGCGTGCGCGACGCCATCCTGATCGGCGCCGGTCTGGCGGCGGTGGTGCTGTTCGTGTTCCTGCGCAACACGCGCATCACCCTGATCGCCCTCATCGTGGTCCCGGCGGTGCTGGCGGCCACGATCCTGCTGCTCTACGTGCTGCACATGAGCTTCAACATCATGACCCTCGGCGGCATGGCGGCGGCGGTCGGGCTGATCATCGACGACGCCATCGTCATGGTCGAGCACATCATCCGCCGCTGGCGCGGTGCCGAGGGTGCACTGCACGAGCGCCTCAAGCGTGCGGTGCTGGAATTCAGCCGGCCGCTGGTCGGCTCCTCGGCATCGACCATCATCATCTTCCTGCCGCTGGCGTTTCTCAGCGGGGTGACCGGGGCCTTCTTCAAGGCCCTCTCCTTCACCATGGCCTCGGCGCTGGTGATCTCGTTCTTCGTCGCCTGGCTCGCGGTGCCGCTGCTCGCCGAGCACCTGCTGCGCGACCGCGACGCCGAGCAGCCCGAGGGCGGGGCGTTCAAGCATGCCGTCGACCGCACCTATCGCAGCGTGCTCGACCGGACACTCTCCCGCCCCTGGCTGCTGCTGTTGGGGATCGTCCCGCTGCTCGCCGCGGGCTACGTCGGCTACCGCCACGTCGGCAGCGGCTTCATGCCGCACATGGACGAGGGCGGCTTCGTGCTCGACTACCGCGCGGCTCCCGGCACCTCGCTCACGGAGACCAACCGCCTCCTGACGCAGGTGGGGGCCATCCTGCAGCACAACCGTTGGGTGGATACCTATTCGCGGCGCACCGGGCTGCAGCTCGGCGGCGGCATCACCGAGGCGAACGAGGGCGACTTCTTCGTGCGCCTGAAACCGTTTCCGCGCCCGCCGATCGGGAAGGTCATGGAGCAGGTGCGCAGGGAGGTGCACGCCAAGGTGCCCGGCCTGGACATCCAGATGGCCCAGCTCATGGAGGACCTGATCGGCGATCTCACCGCGGTCCCGCAACCGATCGAGATCAAGATCTTCGGCGACGACACCCGGCTCCTGTTGGCCACCGCGCCCAAGGTCGCCGCGGCGATCCGCAGGATTCCCGGGGTCGTCGACGTCAACGACGGCATCATCCTCGCGGGCAACGCCCTCGACATCCGCGTCGACCGGCGCAAGGCGGCGCTGGAGGGTATCGACCCGGAGTCGGTCACGCACCAGCTCCAGGCCTATCTGAGCGGCGTGATCACCACGCAGGTACAGAAGGGCATCAAGATGATCGGGATCCGGGTGTGGATCCCGCACGACCAGCGCGCCACCGTGCGCGCGATCGGCGACCTGTGGCTGCGGGCCGCCGACGGGCACCGCTTCCCGCTGCGCCGCATCGCCACGATCCGCACACTGGTCGGGCAGCCGCAGATCACGCGCGACAACCTCAAGCGCATGGTGGCGGTCACCGGGCGCATCTACGGGCGCGACATGGGGTCGACGATCCGTGCGGTCAAGCGCGTGTTGGATCGCCCGGGGCTCATTCCGCCGCAGCTCTATTACCAGCTCGGCGGGCTCTACAAACAGCAGCAGATCGCCTTCCATGGGCTCATTGCCGTGTTCGCCGCCGCGGTCGCCCTGGTCTTTCTCCTGCTGCTGTTCCTGTACGAGCGCTTCCAGATCGCGCTCGCGATCCTGCTGATGCCGCTGCTGGCGATCGCCGCGGTCTTCTTCGGGCTGTGGGTCACCGGGACGGAACTGAACATCTCCTCGATGATGGGCATGACCATGGTCGTGGGCATCGTCACCGAAGTGGCGATCTTCTATTTCTCGGAGTACGACGACCTGAAGGGGCACTATCCGGAGCGTGAGGCGCTGATCCTGGCGGGCATCTATCGGCGCCGGCCGATCGCCATGACCACGCTGGCGGCGATCCTGGCCCTGATGCCGCTCGCGCTCGCGCTGGGCCAGGGCTCGGCGATGCAGCAGCCGCTGGCGATCGCCATCGTATCGGGCCTGATCGCACAGATGCCGCTGGTGCTGCTGGTCATGCCGGGGCTCTACCACCTGCTCGCGAATACCGCTCGGCACCGCCGCACCGCACCGCCGGGCACGGGCGCCTGAGGCGATCGCCGCGCCCCGCGACGGACTGCGCCCCGCGGGGGCCCGATCCGTCCGCGGCGCGTACCGGCCCGTGTGGGATTACCCCGCCGAACTGCACCGCCGAACTGATAGACTAGGGGGGAGATCCGGAACACGGCGGGGGCGGGTGACCGCGCAGGGGAATGGATACCTTTCGGGCGTTTCGCATTCACAACGACGACGGCAACCTGCGCGCGGGCGTCGAGCGCATCGCGCTCGACGACCTCGCCGCGGGGGACGTCGTGATCCGCACCGCGTGGTCGGCGGTGAACTACAAGGACGCGCTGGCGGGGACCGGGAAGGGCAAGATCCTGCGGCGCTTCCCGCTGGTGGGCGGCATCGACGCGGCGGGCGTGGTGGTCTCGTCCGGGCGTACGGACCTGCACGAGGGCGACCGCGTCGTGGTCACCGGCTGCGGCCTGAGCGAGGTCCACGACGGCGGCTATGCCGAGTACCTGCGCGTGCCCGGCGACTGGGTCGTCCCCCTGCCGTCCGGCCTCGACCTGCGCCAGGCCATGGTGCTGGGCACGGCCGGCTTCACCGCGGGCCTCGCGATCCAGCGGCTCGAAGACAACCACCAGGAACCTGCGGCCGGCCCGGTGGTGGTCACCGGGGCGAGCGGCGGCGTCGGCAGTTTCGCGGTCGACCTGCTCAGCGGTCTCGGCTACGAGGTCGTGGCCGTCACCGGGAAACCGCAGACCGCAGCCTACCTGCGCGACCTCGGGGCCAGCCACGTGGTCAGCCGCCAGGATCTCGAGCTGCGCGGGCGCCCGCTCGAGTCCGCGCAATGGGGCGGCGCGATCGACAACGTCGGTGGCGAGATGCTCGCGTGGCTCACCCGCTCGGTGCGCCCGTGGGGGAACATCGTGAGCATCGGCATGGCGGGCGGCACCGCCCTGCACACGACGGTGATGCCCTTCATCCTGCGCGGCGTCGCGCTGCTCGGGGTGACCTCCGCCAACTGTCCGATGCCGCTGCGCCGGCGCATCTGGCAGCGCCTCGCCACCGACCTGCGCCCGCGCGCACTCGACGCGGTGGTCCATGCCGAGATCGAACTCGAAGGGCTGCCGGCGGCGTTCGAGGACGTCCTCGCCGGCAAGACCATCGGCCGCACCCTGGTCCGGATCGGGGAACCGGCCGCCTGACGCCCGGGGGCGGAACGACCCGACCGCAGCACGCCCGATCGCCGACCCCATGCTGCACCTGGGAATCGACCTCGGCGGGACCAAGACGGAGATTCTCGCGCTCGACGCGCACGGACGCACGCGGCTGCGCCGCCGCACGCCGACGCCGTCGGCGGACTACGCGGCGATCGTGCGCACGATCGCCGGCCTGGTTGCGGCGGCGGAGACGGAACTCGGCGCGCGCGGCACCGTAGGCGTCGCTGCGCCCGGATCACCCTCCCCCGCGACCGGGCGGTTGCGCAATTCCAACACCCGCTGCCTCAACGGGCGCCCCCTGCAGCGCGACCTGGAGGCGGCCCTCGGCCGCCCGGTGCGACTCGAGAACGACGCCAACTGCTTCGCGCTCTCCGAGGCCGTCGACGGCGCGGGCGCCGGGTGCGACGTCGTGTTCGGCGTGATCGTCGGCACCGGAACCGGCGGCGGTATCGTCGCCCACGGACGGCTGCTCGCCGGGGTCAATGCCGTCGCCGGGGAATGGGGGCACAACCCGCTGCCGTGGCCGCTCCCGGATGAGTACCCGGGCCCGGAGTGCTACTGCGGGCGGCACGGCTGTATCGAGACCTTCCTCTCCGGCCCCGGGATGAGCGCCGATCACACGTGTGTCACCGGCGCGTCGCTGGACGCACGGACGATCGTCACGCGTGCGTCGGGCGGCGACGCGGCCTGCGCGCAGACCCTGCGCCGCTACGAGGGGCGCATGGCGCGCGCCCTCGCGCACGTCATCAACCTGCTGGACCCGGACGTCATCGTCCTCGGCGGCGGCCTGTCGAACGTCGCGCGCTGGTACGAGACCGTTCCCCGACGGTGGGGCGCGTTCGTCTTCTCCGACCGCGTCGACACGGCCCTCCGCCCGCCGCGCCACGGCGACTCCAGCGGCGTGCGCGGCGCGGCGTGGTTGGGCGCCGAGCGCGGCACCGGCACCTGAATCCGCACGGGCGGTGTGGATGCGACGGCGCCCGGTCGCGGGCTAGACTGCCTCCCGGGCCGCAACCACGCAACGTAAGGAGCAACCCGATGGCCACTGCCGACGCTACGGGCGCAAACGGAATGGCCATGCACCGCAGCCGCATGGCGCTGTTGCGCGAGGCGCTGCGCGCGCCGCGGCGGTATATCGAGCCGTGGTACCTCGCCTACCTGCTGCTCGGGGCGGTGACTGCGGGGCTCGTGCCGGTACTGCTGCCGCTCATGGTCATCGCCGTCTCCCACGGCATCGGCACGGTCGCCTACGTGATGGGGGCCTTCAACCTCGGCCTGCTGACCTCGCCGCTGTGGGGGCTCCTGGCCGAACGCGGGCGACTCTACCGGCCGGTGTTCTTCGGCGGATTCGCCGCCGTCCTCGGGGCCCTGGCGGCGCTGCCAGTGGTCGCGGGCACCGGCCCCTGGATGCTGGCCGCGGCGCTCGCCGGGGCCGGGACCGCCGCGGCCGCCACCGTCGCGAGCCTGTTCGTCGTCGATTTCGCACCGCGCGCCGAATGGGAGCCGCGCATCGGCTGGCTGCAGGGCTTCAACGGTGCGGGACAGGTGGTGGGCCTGCTGCTGGCAGGGGCCTTCTCCAGCGGTCTCTACTCGTCCGGCCTCTGGGTCGCCGCGCTCCTGCTGGTCCCGGCGCTGTACTTCGGCGGCCGCGGCCTGCCCGTCGCGCGCGCGGCGCGGCGCGAGCGCGGGCGGCACGTGCACCTGCACCTGGACGTGCGCGCCCTGGCGACGATGCCGCGCGCGAACCTCCTCGGCGGCGGGCTGCTACGCCACTCGCATCACCTCAATCTCGCCGCCCTCCGATCGCTCGGGGCGCTCGTGCGTACGCCGTTCGGACGCTTTCTCGGCTCCTGGTTCCTGCTCTCGTTCGGTGTGGCGGGATTCTTCGCCTACTTCCCGCTGCTGATGCGCAGCAGCTATTCGGTGCCGCCCGCGCTGACCTCGCTCACCTATGCATTGGCCGCGGGCGCGGGCATCTCCCTGTTCGTACTGGCGAGCCGCTGGGCGGCGAGCGCCGGCGCGGCACGCGTGTACCTCGCGGGAGTGCTGCTGCGCGTCGCGGGCTTCGGTCTCCTGCTCGTATTGGACCTGGTGCCGCTCGCCGCCGCGGACGCCATCGCGCTCGCCGGTTTCGCAGCGATCGTACTGGCGTGGCCGATCCTGAGCGTGGCCGGGACGGATCTCGCGGCGCGGCTCGCGCCCATGGGCGAAGGCGCCGCGATGGGGCTGTTCAACGCGAGCCAGGCGCTCGCCACCGTGTTCGGAACCTTTGCCGCAGGCCCCCTCGTCCACGTGTTCGGCTACGGGGTCGTGCCGGCACTGGCGCTCGGCGGGCTCATCGGCGCGGGGGTTTGGATGCGCGGCCTGGATGCGGCGGGTGAAGCCGCCGGGGGCGCCGAGGCCGCCCCGGATTGATGCACCCCAAAGCGCCGCGCCGCCGCGCGCGCACGCCGTCGGAGCACGTCGCGCCGGCGTTCGGCGGGCGCTAAAAAACCGTTGCCTTCGGCTCCCACGCCGCCGTATCATGGCCGGGACGCCGTAGTGGGCCCTGCCACCATCCTGGATTTTCTTCAAGCTTTCCATACCAAGAACAGTCCTGATCGTCTCCCCTGAGGGTCGCCGCCGCGCGTCATTTCGTGTCTCCCTGTAATGAGGTCATCACCGTGCAGACTGGAACAGTAAAGTGGTTCAACGAAAGCAAAGGCTACGGCTTCATCACGCCCGACGACGGCGGTAAAGACGTATTCGTCCACCATTCGGCGATCAACGGCAGCGGCTTCAAGACGCTCGCCGAAGGTCAGAAGGTCTCCTTCGACACCGAGCAGACTCCCAAGGGGCTGGCGGCCGCCAACGTCACCCCCGTGTGAGCCGCGCCGCCGCCCGGACGCGCGGTCCTGTGCAAGGCCGCGCGTCCGGGGGTGCGGTCGGTGAACCGGGGAGACACTCCGGGGAGACGTGCCGGGCCGGCAGGGGCGGGCAGTCGCATCCGCCGGCGCCCCGTCGGCGATTCGCCGGTGGACGGGGAGCGCCGGCGGCGCCCGGTCAGCGCCAGAGCGCGATGCCGCCCGTGATCCCGCGGACGTTTCGCACCAGCCGGGTGTCCTCCGGCAGTTCCAGTTCCACGTGCTTGGAATTGCCGCCGCCGATGTAGAGGACGCGGAAGTTGAAGCATCCGCGCAGGTGGCGGATCGCCTTGTTCAGCCTCCGGTTCCACTTGCGGTTGCCGGCGCGGCGGCGGGCCGCGTCGCCGAGTTGCTCCTCGTAGGTCTGCCCCTTGCGGAAGCGGTGATGGCCGAGTTCCAGATTGGGCACCAGGCGCCCGTCGAGGAACAGCGCCGAGCCCACGCCGGTGCCGAGCGTGACCACGAGTTCCACCCCCCGACCCTCGATGGCGCCGTACCCCTGGATGTCCGCGTCGTTGGCGACGTGGACGGGCACGCCCAGAAGGCGGTGGAGTTCGGCCCCGAGGGCGACCCCACCCCAGTCGCCGTCCAGATTGGGCGCGGTACGCACCGTATCCTCCACTACCACGCCGGGGAAACCGACCGATGCACGATCGAACGGGCGCAGCGGCTCGACCAGCGGGCCGAGGGCGCCGATCACCGCCTCCGGGGTGGCCGGCCGCGGCGTGAGGACGCGCACCCGCTCGCTGATCATCTCGCCCTGTGCATCCAGAATCGCCGCCTTGAGGCCCGTGCCCCCGATGTCGATGGCGAGCGTTCGTACCGCTTCGCGGTTGGTGTCGTCCATGGTCCCCCTCCGGTGGATGGCCTCCCAGCATAGCGGACCGGAGGCCGCTGAGAAACGCCCGCTCCCATCCGCCGGCCGCTCTCAGATAAGAATGATTCGCATTTTCCGGCGGAGGTGACCAAACCTCCTACGCGTTATGCTGTCTTACCGTTGCAACCGCGACGCCGTCGCATCGCCGGGCCATCCTGCTCTCCCGAACGGAAAACGGACGCCACACCATGCAAGACCTCTACGAATCCTGGAACGCCCTGCGCTACGGCGGGCCCATGGTCTATCCGCTGCTCGCCCTGGCGGTGATCATGGTCGCGATCCTGCTCGACAAGGCCTATGTCTACTGGCGCTACGCCCGCCTGCCGGCGGTGCTGGTGCGCCTGATCGAGCACCCCGGCACGCGCTGGAGCGACCTCGAGCGCCAGGTCGCCGCCCTCGATCCGCGCAACTGCTTCGCGCGCTTCCTGCGCACGATCCTCCGCGACCGCACCCAGCCGTCGTGGTGGATCGAGTCGCGCGCCGGCGACGAGGCGCAGGCCATCGAACGCGACCTCAGCCGCGGCCTGTGGGTGCTCGAGACCATCGTCACCGCCGCGCCGCTGCTCGGCCTGCTCGGCACCATCACGGGCATGATGCGCGCCTTCCACCTCATCGGCAGCAAGGGGCTCGTCGACCCCAACGGCGTCACCTCCGGCGTCGCCGAGGCGCTCATCGCCACTGCCCTGGGTCTGCTCATCGCGCTGATCGCGCTGTTCGGGTTCAATTTCTTCGCGCGGCTGCAGTCGCGTACGCTCGACGAGATGGAACGGGTGGGCACGCGGGTCGCCGACCGCATCCGCCTCGGTGCCCAGGACCCGGAGGTGCGCCATGAAGCTGCGTAGGTCGCGTACTTTCCGCCGCGGGCGCATCGAGATCATCCCGATGATCGACGTGATGTTCTTCCTGCTCGCCACGTTCATGCTGGCGTCGCTCTCGATGCAGAATCTGCACTCGCTGCCGGTCAACCTGCCCCGCGGGCAGGCGCAGCCGATGCAGACGGCCAGCCCCGTCACGCTCACGATTACCGGCGGGGACCGGATCTACCTGAATCACACGCCGGTCACCCTCGACACCCTGGCCGCCCGACTCAAACCGATGCTCGGCAAGGACGACCCCGCCGTGATCGTCGCCGCCGACCGCAAGGCCGAGAACGGGACCGTGGTCGAGGCGATGCTGCAGGCGCGCCACGCCGGCGCGAGCCGCTTCCTGATCGCGGTCGAGCGCCAATGAATGCGGTGGTGCTGCCGCCCCCGGCGGTACGCGACGAACCGCTGCGGCGCCTGCCGTGGGTGCTGGCCGCCGCGGTCCTCCTGGTGCTCGCCGCGCTGCTCGCGGCCGGGCATTGGCTGCGCGGTACGCCGGTGCTCCCGCCCGCGCCGCCGCCGGTGCAGGCGCGCTTCTACGAACTGCCTTCTTCGCCGGGGATGGCCCCGGCGCGCCCGGCGCCGGCGACACCCGCGCCGGCGACGCCCCGACCCCGCGTGACGCCCGCGCCCGCCCCGACGCCCCGGGTCGCGAAGCCGGCCGCGCCCCCGCGCACCGCGAAACCTTCCACGTCCGGCCTGGTCCCGATGCCCAAAACCAAGTCACCACCGCGCGCCGCCGCCCCCGCACGCCCGCGCATCGACTGGTCGCGGCTGAACAGCGACGTACGCGCCGCCGTGGCCGCCGCCTCCGGCGGCGGCAACCGCCCGCCGCAGATCCAGGACCCCCATTCCCTGACCGCCCGCTTCTACGTCGCCTCCCTGTTGCGCAAACTGCAGGAGGTGGGCGATCTCAACTACCCCGGCGAACTGGTCGGGCTCGTGGTGCTGGATCTGGAGGTGGACTCCTCGGGCCGGCTGCTCCGGGTGAAGCTGCTGCAATCCTCCGGCAAACCCGCACTGGACCGCGCCGCCGAACGCATCGTGCGCATGTCCGCGCCGTTCGCCCCCTTCCCGCCCGAGATGCGCCGGCGGACCCGCAAGTTCGAGTGGGTCCAGTACCTCTCCTTTATCGGCAACCGGCAGGTGTACACATGGTGATCGCCCCATGCCCCGCGGCGGGCGTCAGCCCAGGTTACGGGCGAGGAACGCGTCGAGGCGGTTGGCGAAGGCCTGACGCTCACGCGGGCCGGGCGGCGACGGGCCGCCCCCGGCCAGGCCCGCGCTGCGCATGCCCTCCATGAACCTAAAAACGTGTATTACCCTGCCCCTGCCAGGCGATTTGGCGGAGGCCGAAGCCAGTTCACCCCCGTCAGCATGGTCATCAGGTGTTCACACACCCGCCGCCAGACGGCAGTGGGGTCTAA
>JALUXX010000022.1 GCA_027013145.1 Gammaproteobacteria bacterium
GATGGGACGGATGATCACATTTTCGCGCCCCGACGGCGGCGAGTGCGCCGCCTACCGGGCCGATGCCGGCACCCCCGGCGCGCCCGGCGTCGTCGTGGTACAGGAATGGTGGGGATTGAACGATCAGATCCGCGGCGTCGCCGACCGCCTCGCGGCGGCCGGCTACGACGCCGTGGTCCCCGACCTCTATCGCGGCAAGGCGACGCTGGATGCCGCGGAGGCCGCGCACCTGATGGAGGGGCTCGACTTCGTCGGTGCCGCGCGTCAGGACCTGCGCGGGGCGGCCCGTGCGCTCAAGCACGACCACGAACGCGTCGCGGTGATGGGCTTCTGCATGGGCGGCGCGCTGGCCATTCTCGCCGGCGTGCACGTCCCGGAACTCGACGCCGTGATCTCCTGGTACGGCGTGCCGCCCGAGCACGCCACCGACGCGCGCGCGATCAAGGTGCCGGTACAGGGACACTTCGCCCTCGAAGACGAATACTTCCCGCTGCTGATGGTCGACGCGCTCGAGAAGCGGCTCATGGAGGCGGGCGTCGAGCATGAATTCCATCGTTACGACGCCCGCCACGCCTTCGGCAACGAGACCGGACCGAATTACGATCCCGACGCGACGCGGCGCGCATGGGAACGGAGCCTGAGCTTTCTCGACCGCCACTTGAAGCGCGCCGGTTGACGCGAGGCGCCCCACCCCGCCGCGACGTCCGCGCCCCGGCTGAACCGGCGTGATCGACCGGCTGCTCAGCGCGCTCGCCGCCGCGATCCTGGCGATCATCTCCCAGTTCGGCTACGCTGGCGTAGTGGTGCTGATGGCGATCGAGAGCGCGTGCATCCCCCTGCCCTCGGAGATCATTCTGCCCTTCTCCGGCTATCTGGCCTCACAAGGAAAGATGAACCTGTGGTGGATCGGCATCGCGGGCGCCGTCGGCTGCGTCCTGGGATCGCTGGTCGCCTACTTCGTCGGCGCCCGCGGCGGACGGCCCGCACTGGAACGCTACGGGCGCTACGTCCTCGTCTCCCGCAACGACCTGGAACGGGCCGACCGCTGGTTCCGGCGGCACGGCGACCTCACCGTCTTCGTCGCACGGCTGTTGCCGGTGGTGCGCACCTTCATCGCCCTGCCCGCGGGCGTCGCGCGCATGGACCTCACCCGCTTCATCGTCTACACCTTCGCGGGCTCGCTGATCTGGAGCCTCGCGCTCGCCTGGATCGGAATGAAGCTCGGTCAGCACTGGCAGACCCTGGGCCCCTATTTCCACCGCGCGGATACGCTGGTCGCGCTGCTCCTCGTGCTCGGCCTCGCGTGGTACGTACGCCGCCACCTGCGCCGGTCCGAAGCAGGGGAATCGTGAGCGCGGAGACCGCCACGCTCGCGGGACTGACCGCGTATTGGATCGGGTACGGGCTCTGGCACTCGCTCACCGCCTCGCCCGCCGCCAAGACCTGGTTCGCACACCGCTTCCCACGCCTCGCGCCCGCCTATCGGCTGCTCTACAACCTGCTGGCCGTGCTGCTGCTGATCCCGCCGCTGCTGCTCCTGTGGAGCGACCACGGGGCGCCCCTCTGGCACTGGCCCGAGTGGGGCCGGTGGCTCGCGCGCGGCCTCGCCGCCGCGGCGCTGGCCGGCTTCGCGGCGAGCCTGCGCGCCTACGACCTGCGCGAGTTCCTCGGCCTGGCGCAGTTGCACGGCGCCGCAGACGCGCCGTGCGATACCGCGCCCCTGCGCCTCTCCGTCTGGCACCGCTTCGTGCGCCACCCGTGGTACTCCTTCGGGCTGGTGATCCTCTGGGCGCGGGAGATGGACGCCGCCTGGCTGGTCACGGCGGTGACACTGACCGTCTACCTGCTCGTCGGCATCCACTTCGAGGAGCGCAAGCTGATCGAACGCTACGGCGAGGCCTACCGGCGCTACCGTGCGGCGGTGCCCGCCTTGATCCCGCGGCCGTGGCGCCGCCTCGACCGGACGCAGGCAGCGGCGCTCGAGCGCCTGGCCGCCTCGGCGGGAAGCCAATAGCCCCGAAGATCCGCGGACGACGCCGCGGCCGTCTGCCCCCGGGCAGGACCGCTCCCGACGGCGTTCAGCGCCGCCGCACGCCCCGCACACGCCGGACCCGGCGGGCCACGAAGCCGACCCCGACCGGGATCGCCGTCAGCAGGCCCAGCCCGAGAACCGACCAGAGGATGCGGCGCGACTCGCCGCTCGCCATCTCGCTGCCGAAGTGCGCCAGCAGAAAGGCCGAGGGCACCACGCCCGCGAGCGTCGCCAGCGCGAAGCGCCAGAAGCGCAGCACGGTCAGACCGGCGGCGTAACTGACGATGTCGAAGGATACGAAGGGGAGCAGGCGCGAGACCAGCACGGTCCAGGTGAGCGCGGCCTGCGAACCGAGCAGCCCCAGTTTCAGGCGCTCGCCGAACCAGCGGTGCATCGTGCGGTAGCCGAGCAGACGCGCCAGACCGAAGCAGGTCAGGGCACCGAGTTCGGCCCCGATGACCACGTACAGGGTCCCCCAACCATGACCGTAGGCGGCCCCCGAGGCGAGCGCGATGGGCGCGCTGGGCAACGGGCTGACGACCACCGCCAGGACCATCAGCGCGACCACCATCGGCGGACCGAACCCGCCGAGGCGCGCGACCAGGCGGTGCGCGGCCTCCGGGCTGGCGAAGGCGGATCCGAATCGCGCGTACAGCGCCCACCCGCCCGCGACCAGGATCGCGAACAGCGCGAGAAGGCCCCCCCAGCGAAGGTACGTTTCCTTTTCGATCGCCATGAGTGAACGCCGCCGAGCGATCCGCCGTATACGGAATCCCAAACGCCGGCCGACCGCCCCGGCCCCATGCTCCGCCGCCTTCGTAAAAGCCCCTCTAGGTACGGCCTCAGTCCGCCCCCCACTGGCGCGTCGCGATGCCCTCGCCGAGGTCCGCTTCGATCAGCCGCCGCCGCACCTCCAGCAACCGTTCCAGCAGCGCCGGCTCGTACTGCTCGTAGGCGGCCGCATCCGGAATCCGCTTCACCACCACCCCGAGCAGTTCGGTGATGGCGTTGCCGATAGAGTTTTGACTTATGGTCACCACGAGCTTGCCGGCGTCGTTGCGATAGATGAGCTGCTTGAAGGCCGGCTGCCAGCGGATGGCGTTGGCGTATGCGGCGTCGCGGATGCAGCGCTCGCGCACCATCTTCGCGGTCTTGAGGAAATCGTTGTCGAACAACAGCACGCTCTCCA
>JALUXX010000023.1 GCA_027013145.1 Gammaproteobacteria bacterium
GGAATGGGCCAAGACCACTGCGGAGCCATTAGACCCCACTGCCGTCTGGCGGCGGGTGTGTGAACACCTGATGACCATGCTGACGGGGGTGAACTGGCTTCAGCCTCCGCCAAATCGCCTGGCAGGGGCAGGGTAATACACGTTTTTAGGGTGAACCACGCCTCGTAGACCAGCCCGTCGGCGCGGCTGGCGTAGGGGAGCGGACGGATCGTCTGCGTGGTGCGCAGCTCGCGGAACACCCGACCGGCGAGCGCCTCCGTGGCGCAGCCGAAGAAACGCCCCGCCTGGTCATTGGCGCGCAGGACCACCCCGGCCTCGTCGAGTGCCACCACTGCATCGTTGCTGTGATCGAAGAGGAACTGCAGCTTGCGGCCGAAGTCGCGGCTGAATTCGGGGCCCATGATCGCGGCGCTCCTGCGCCCGGATTTCGTCCGAGGCCTGGGGACTCTAACCAATCCTATCGGCAAGGCAGCGGTTTTTCTTGACCTTTTTCCGATCGCCGCGCCGCGGGGGATTGACCGGAATCAAGGCAGACCCACCCGCGGGAAACTAGCTTCAAGGGGTCGCGCCGGGACCGGCCCGGCGCCGGGGGGAAGGGGGGATCGCATGAACACCCAACGCATCAGCCAACACTGGATGGGGATCGGTGGAGCCAGGCCGCAGCTCGTCGCGACCTTCTACTGCCGCCTGTTCGAGCGCCATCCGCGCTTCCGGCCGCTGTTCCCCGAGCCCATCGATCACCAGATGGGAAAGATGCTGGAGACGCTCGCCCTGGTCGCCGAGCATGCGGACGCGCCCGGCGCGGTGCATCCGCGGTTGCGGCGGATCGGCGCCGCCCACGACCGCTACGGGCTGACCGCGGCCGACTTCGACGACTTCATCGAGGTGCTGATCGAGACCCTCTCGGAGTACAGCGCCCGGGAGTGGTGCGAGGGATGCGAACAGGCCTGGCGCGAAGCGCTGCAGCGCGTGGTGCTGCCCGCGGTGCGCGAAGGCATGCACTGACCGCGGGCGGCGGCCTCACCGCGTAGCGGCCTGCGGGTGGCCCGGATCCGATCCGACCACCATGGCGCGTCCGGCGGCCTTGGCCGCATACATGCGCCGGTCGGCCAGCGCCACCAGCGCCTCCGGGCCGGGGGCATCCTCGCGGCTGCGCTCGGCCACGCCGGCGGAGAAGGTCAGCGCCGCGCCATCGGGTCCGGTGACGGCCCCCTCCCGCAGCACCTGTTCCAACCGCCGCGCCGCCTCCTCGGCCCCCGCCCCCGGGAGGATCGCGACGAACTCCTCCCCGCCCCAGCGGAGCAGCGCATCGCCCGCGCGCAGCGCCGCACGCAGGCGGACGGCGAAGGCCGTCAGCACCCGGTCCCCGGCCTCGTGACCGTAGGTGTCGTTGACGCGCTTGAAGCGGTCCAGGTCGATCATCGCCACGCTGAGCGCGCGCCGGCCCCGTTGCGCCTGCTCCCACTGCAGCGCGAGCAGATTGACGCCGGCGCGGCGGTTGAGCAGGCCGGTGAGCGGGTCGGTCGCCGCATCGCGGAAGTGCTGCAGCAGCAGCGCCGTCTGGCTCACCCCCGCCAGGGTCCCGATCAGACCGGCGACCAGCAGCACCCACAGCCGCCCGAACTCGGCGCCCGTGGCCGGCAGGCCGGACGCGTAGTGCCCCAACGCGGCCGCGAGCAGGCAGCCGCCGGCCACCGCCAGCCCTTCGAGCAGGGTGACCGGCAGCAGCCCGATGGAGGCGGCGATCAGCAGCGGCATGAGCCGGTAGCCCTCGCGCAGCGCCGCCCCGGCCGCGGGCAGGCCGCTCGCGTGCACGGCGGCCGGCACCACCACCATGAAGTAGAGCAGCGGCGCACCGAAGAGCACGGCCAGCGCCTTGCGCACGGCGTGCACCCGGGGCGCGCAGCGGCACAGCCAGGCGCCGGCGGCCAGCAGCGCCGCCACCGCCAGCCGGCCCAGCGCCAGGCGCCGGCCGAGCGGACCGCCGATCAGCAGCAGGTCGAACGGGATCCACAGCGGCACCCCCACCGCCCACAGCAGCGCCCACAAGCGTACCCGGGCGAGCAGGACGAACGCCCGGTAGCGCTGCGGCAGCAGCTCCTGGCCGGCGGCCCGCAGCAGCCCGCGCCACAGATGCAGCGGCGGGACGACCGCATCGCGCAGGCCGGGGGGCGCGCCGCCGGCCCGGGCCCAGGAGGCCCCGCCGCCGTTCACGCGCCGTCCCCGGGAGCCGGCGGCAGGCTCCGCAACCGCTCCAGCAGCTCGTCGCCGCGCGCCGCCAGCGCGGCGGCGGGGGTCTCCAGCCCCCCGCGCCCGCCCGCATCCAGGCGCGCGGCCAGCGCGCGCGCCGCCGCCGCGAGTTCGGCCTGTTCGGCGGCGAGCGCCTCGAAGGCGGGATCGCCCCCGAAACGCGTGCGCGCCGGCCCGGCCAGCCAGCGTCCGAACGGCGAAGGTGCGCCGGCGCCACGCAGCCATGGGCAACACTCGGGCGGATCGGCCTCGCCGCGCGCCGCGCGCAGCAGCGAGCGCACCGAGACCCAGTCCTGCAGCGCGGCGGCGAGCACCTCGGCGCGGTCGAGCACCGGCGCCATGGCCCCGCCCCCGCCCTGCGCCCAGGGCGCCGGATCCCACGCCCGCAGCCACGCCGCGGCCGCATCGGCCGGCATCGGGCGCGCGATCCGGTAACCCTGCAGCTTCGGACAGCCGAGGTGGCGCAGCAACTCCGCCTGGCTGTCCATCTCGACCCCCTCGGCGACCAGGTCCAGGCCCAGAAGCCGCGCCGTCAACACCACCCCGCCGACGATCGCCTCCTCGCGCCGCCCCTGCAGCAGCCGCGCGGTGAAGGAGCGGTCGATCTTGATCCGGTCCACCGGCAGTGTCTGCAGATAGCTCAGCGAGGCGTACGCGGTGCCGAAGTCGTCCAGCGCCACGCGCACCCCCCGCGCGCGCGCCGCCTCGAGCGCCGCGGCCGCCGCCTCGCGCGCGTCCAGATACGCGCTTTCGGTGATCTCGATCAGCAGCCGCCGCGCCAGGGGCTCGCGCCCCGCAGCGGGATTGCCCCCCGCAGGGGAATTGCCCCCCGCAGGGGACTCGCGCCCCGCCAGCGCCTCCTCCAGGTCCGCGACGAAGGCCGGGTCCGAGAGGTGGCTCGCCCCGATGTTCACCGCCACGTCCACCG
>JALUXX010000024.1 GCA_027013145.1 Gammaproteobacteria bacterium
TAAGCTCACCCATGGTCTCCTCCTCACTCTCACCGATGGTCCCAGAATCCACTCCATCTTGGCGCATCACGACGCCGAAGTAGAGGGGGAGGAGACCATCCCATCGGATGCAGGCCGCAGGCCGGAACCCGGGGATCGCGGTGCCGAGGGGAAACGCCCGCTCCGGATTGCGCTGCGCTCCATCCGGGCTACATCCTACATCCTACATCCCGGCTGCGGGGCGGCCGTCGATCCGTCATGCCAGTCTCAACGATCCGCCGGCCCTTCGAGCAGCGGCCCGACCCCCGCCAGGGATTCCAGGGCGTGGTCCGGCCCGCAGGGCAGGCGCTCGCGCGAGCGGGCGTAGCGGTTGATCCAGACGGTGCGCAGGCCGAAGCAGGCCGCGCCGGCGATGTCCCAGCCGTTGGACGAGTGGAAAAGGATCTCCCCGGGCTGCAGGCCGAGGCCCTCGGTCGCGAGGCGGTAGACGCGCGGATCGGGTTTGTAGACGCCGAGGTCGTCGACCGAGACGACGAGATCCAATCGGTCGGACAGTCCCGCGGCCGTGACCGCCGCCTCGAGCATGGCGGGCGTGCCGTTGCTCAGGATCGCGAGCCTCAGGCCGCGCGCGCGCAGTCGCGCCAGCGCGGGGGCGACGTCAGGGTAGGCGCGCGGGGTGTCGTAGGCGGTCATGAGATCCGCGTACAGCGCCTCGTCGCGCATCCCCTGCGCGTCGAAGGCATAGGCGAGCGCCTCGCCGGTGACCGTGCGGAAATCTGCGTAGCGCCCCATGAGCGTGCGCAGCCACGTGTACTCGAGCTGCTTTTGGCGCCACAGGGCCGCGATGGTGTCGGCCGCGTCGCCGAGCCGCCCGCGGCACGCGTCCACCGCCGAATCGACGTCGAACAGTGTCCCGTAGGCGTCGAAGACACAGGCGCGGATCGCGCGCCCCGTGTTCACGCCGCCGCCTCGCGGTAGCCGAACTCCCCGTGCCACTCGCCGCGGCGGTAGTCGATGCGCAGCCAGTGCGGGGTGAAGGCGCCGGCGCGTTGTATGGGGAAGTCCGCGAGCTGCGGGCTGCG
Source organism: Gammaproteobacteria bacterium (assembly GCA_027013145.1). GTDB lineage: Bacteria > Pseudomonadota > Gammaproteobacteria > 21-64-14 > 21-64-14 > BMS3Abin12. The sequence continues at coordinate 1,062 of JALUXX010000024.1, forward strand.
TTCGTAGTCGGCCATGCTGCAGCTCGCCGTCATCACCGGGCGGAAGCGTACCGCCAGGGTATCGCCGGCGGCGACCGCGCCGTCGTCGTCGTCGTGTTCGCGAAAGCGCACCGCCTTGCGGATCAGGCAACTGAAATAGAGTTCCATCTCCGCCAGCAGCGGCGTGGTGCGCGCGGCGAGCGCCGCGCGCGCGCGAGGCGTGACCTCCACCCGCAACGGCCGCCCGCCGAGATCGATGGTCCGGGTCTCCATGGGATCCTCCTTCGGGGGCGGCCGCGGCTCAGCGCCGATCCGCCTCCAGCCTAGGATAATCGAGATAGCCGCGTTCGTCGCCGCCGTAGAAGGTGGCGGGGTCGGGCGCGTTGAGCGGCGCGCCGCGCGCCACACGCTCGGGCAGGTCGGGGTTGGCGAGGAAGGTGACCCCGAACGAGATCAGGTCCGCGTAGCCCGAGCGCAGGGCCGCGCGGGCGCGTTCGGCGTCGTAGCCGCCGTTGGCAATGTACGGTCCCGTGAAGCGCGCGCGCAGGCGCGCGAAATCGAAGGCCCCCTCGCCCTGTTCGACGACGTGCAGGTAGCCCGCGCGCGCCTCGGCCAGGGCGCGGGCGGCGTACTCGAAAGTCGCCTGCGGGTCGGAATCGCGGATGTCGTTGAAGGGGTTGATCGGCGACAGGCGCACCCCGACGCGACGCGGGTCCCAGACCTCGATGACCGCGGCGGTCACCTCGAGCAGCAGCCGTGCGCGGTTCTCGCAGGACCCGCCGTAGCGGTCGCGGCGCCGGTTGGTGCCGTCGCGCAGGAACTGGTCGAGCAGGTAGCCGTTGGCGGCGTGGATCTCGACGCCGTCGAAGCCGGCCTCGCGGGCGAGGCGCGCCGCGTGCCGGAACTGTTCGACGACGCCGGGGATCTCCTCGAGGCCCAGCGCGCGCGGGGTCACGAACGGCCGCGGCCCCTCGGGGGTGACCGCATCGCCCGCGGGGCGCAGCGCCGAGGGCGCCACCGGCGCCGTCCCGCCCGGCTGCAGCGAGGGATGGGAGATGCGCCCGCAGTGGAAGAGCTGCGCGAAGATGCAGCCGCCCGCCGCGTGCACCGCCTCGACCACCATCCGCCACCCCTCCACCTGCTCTTCGGTGTGCAGGCCGGGCGTTCCCGGGTAGCCCACCCCCTGCCCGGAGACCTGCGCCGCTTCGGTGATGATGAGCCCGGCGCCGGCACGCTGCGCGTAGTAGCGCGCGTTGATCGCCTGCGGCACCCCGCCAGGACCGGCGCGATTGCGCGTCATGGGCGCCATCACCAGGCGGTTGCGCAGCGCGCACGGGCCGAGGGTGTAGGGGGCGAACAACGGGTCGGGCGAATCGGCCGGCCGGTCTGCTTGTGCGCCCATCGCGTGTCCCCCCTCAACCGGCGAGGGCGTGCAGCGCCGCGAGGATCGCCTCCGGCTCCATGCGTCGCGTGTAGTCCGTGTCCACATGCGCCGCCCGGATCGTCGCGTCGCGGTCGATCACGTAGGTGGCGGGGATCGGCAGTTCCCAGGACTCGTCCCCGTTCCAGGCCGGAAGATCGATGCCCCAGCCTTGGTAGATCGGCCGCAAGGACTCCGGCACCTGAAACACCAGTCCGTACGCGCGCGCGGTGTGGTCGCCGACGTCGCTCAACACGTCGAAGCGCAGCGCGTGCCGTTCGGCGGTGCTGAGCGACTGGTCGGGGGTCTGCGGTGAGACGGCGATCAAGGCGGCGCCGAGACCCTCGATCTCGGGTAGACGGTGTTGCAGCGCGGCCAGTTCCAGGTTGCAGTAGGGGCACCACCCGCCGCGGTAGAAACTCAGCACGACCGGGCCGCGGGCGAGCCGCTCCGACAGGCGCACGGGCTGTCCCTTGACATCGGGCAGTTCGAAGTCCGGCGCCTGCGCGCCCACGTTGAGGGCGCGTTCGGCGATTCCGGTGTCGGCGAGCTGTTGTGCGGCCTGCATCAGGGTCAGGCGGACGTCTTCCGGTACTCCGGCCAGGAACTCACGCTTCCTGCGGTCCATCTCGGCGTTCAGCGATTCCTCGGTGATCGGCGCGGGCTGATTCATGGCGGCTCCTCCTTGCGTCGGTTGGTCGGGTCCGCCGGACAGGCGCCCGGCCGGACGATAGAAGTAAGATGTCTGACTCAGTTGTCACCCAAAAATTTTTCAAACCCCCTGCAGCCACGTGCGCAGCCGGGCGCACTGGCGCCGCAGCACCTCCGGGTCGCGACGCGCGTGCGCCACCAGCGTCACGCCCTGCAGCAATCCCATGAAATAGGTGCCGAGATCCTCCGCGTCGTCATGGCCGAGGGCACGAAACTGCTCCACCGTCCAGTCGATCTGTTGCTGGAGGATGGAATCGGCCCGTTCCGCCAGTGCGACGTCGTCCTTGTCGAGTTCCTGGCACAGGCTGCCGACGGGGCAGCCGTAGCGCGCGAGTTGCTCGCGGTGTTCCTCGATCATGTCGATGAACGCCAGGAGTCGCGCGCGCGGATCGGGCAGGGTCCGGTCCCATCGGTCGAAGAGGTCACGGAACTCGGCGGCGCGGCCCTCGAGGACCGCGGCCCCGAGGTCGTCCTTCGTCTTGAAGTAATAGTAGACGTTGCCGAGGGGGACCCCCGAGGACTTGGCGATGTCGGAGAGCGTCGTCGGGCGGAAACCCTGCTGGTGGATCAGGGTCCGGGCGGCGGCGATCAGTCGCTCGCGCTTGTCGCTGACTCGGGGCATCGCCTTGATTCAGTCAACCAACTCAGTTCAATCTTACGCCGATACGGCACTGTGTCAAGTGCGGCAAATCCATATGGGTAATGTAGAAATTGTAGCATAGAGTTCGTGGACCGCGTCCAGATCGCGCCCCACACCAGTGTAAGGGCGGGTCCGGCAACGGCGACTCAGAGGAGGCGTAGCGGTCCCCGGGCGCAGCGCGCCGGGGCCCGCGCCGCGGAGGCCCGGTCGTGCCTGGAGGCCTCGCGTCGCCGGTGTGGTGTCGACCCCAGGGGAGGAGAGGAGCGATGAAGATGCTGGTTCAGTGGTATCGGAAGGCGGTGTGCGGCCTGGAATTCCTCGCGCCGGTCGGTGACCTGGGTCTGCGGCTGTGGGTCGCGGAGGTGTTCTGGCGCGCCGGGCTGACGAAGATCCAGAGCATGGACTCCACGGTCGCCCTGTTCACCTACGTCTACCACGTGCCGCTGCTGCCGCCCGAGGTCGCGGCCTATCTGGGCACCGCGATCGAGATCACGGTGCCGGTCCTCCTGGCGCTGGGCCTCGCGGGGCGGTTGAGCGCCGGGTTCCTGTTCATCTACAACATCATCGCGGTGATCTCCTATCCGGGTCTCTCCGCCGGCGGGCTGGAGCATCACGAGGTGTGGGGGCTGATGCTGCTGGTACTGACCTTGCGCGGGCCGGGGGCCCTGTCGCTCGACCGCCTGCTCGAGTGCACCGTGTTCGCACGCCTGGCTCCACGCGGCGGCGCCGCCGGGACGGGGCACTGACCCGCGCACGGGTCGCGGAGCCCGCGTAGATGGGCTTGCGGCCCGCCGTCGTCCCGGAGATCCGCCTGGGCCGCGCCGTCTGCGGCGACCTCGCGCGGAGCGAGCGGCTCGAGTGGTGGCTCGCCGACGGGACCGGCGCCTACGCGGCGGGAACCGTCGCGGGGAGTGCGACCCGTCGCTACCACGGTCTGCTGTTCGCCCCCGGCGGTGACGGCGTGCAACGCCGGCTGCTGTGGGCGCGCGCGGATGCGACCCTGCTGCTCGGGACGCGGCGTGTGCCACTGTTCACCAACCGGTGGCGCGGGGATATCGTCGACCCCGCCGGTTACCTCGATCTCGAGTCCTTCCATCTCGACGGGCGGCTGCCCCGCTGGCGCTACGCGATCGGTCCCTGCACACTCGAGGCGCGCATCTGGATGCTGCGCGGCGCGTGCACGACCTACGTCGCCTGGAGGATGGAGGGCCGCTTCCCAGGCGCCCCGGCGCCGCACCTGGAGGTGCGGGTGCTGGTCAATGCCCGCGACCATCACGCCACCACGGCGCCGGGTGCACTGCAGTTCCAGCGCCGGGAGGAGGGGGCCGACCGCATTCGGGTGGACGCCGCGGACGCGGCGCGGCTCCATATTCGCGCCTTCGGCGGTCGTCTCGAGGCGCGCGAGGACTGGATCGAACGCTTCGATCTCCCCGCAGAACGTGCGCGCGGTCTGGATGACGAGGACAGCCATTTCTGCATCGCCCAGGCACGGTTCGGTCTCGCCCCCGGTGAGTGGGTGGCGGTCGCCGCGGGCGTACCCGGCTACGCCGACGCCCCGCCGGGCGCGGCGCTGGAGGCGGCGCGCGCGGGCCAGGTCGCGCTGTGCGCGGCGGCCCGCGACGGGGTGCCTGGGGTGGCGGACCGGCCGTCCTGGGTTACGCATCTGGTCCTGGCCGCGGCCGATTTCCCCGTCGAGCGCGCCGGCGGCGCGGGCGTGGTCGCAGGCTACCCGTGGTTCGGCGAGTGGGGGCGCGATACCATGACGGCGTTGCCCGGCCTGACGCTCGCCACCGGGCGCGCCGAACTCGCGCGGCGCGTCCTGCGCGCGGCCGCCGCCCAGGTCGATGCGGGCATGCTGCCGAACCGTGTCGCGGCGCCGGCGCCGATCCCGACTACCACAGCGTCGACGCGGCCCTGTGGTACGTGGCGGCCTGCGGCGCCTACGCCGAGGCGACCGGCGACACCGGGACGGTACGCGCGCTGTTTCCGGTCCTCGAGTGCATCCTGCATCGCTACCGCGAGGGAACCCGCTACGGCATCGCGATGGACCCCGCGGACGCGCTGTTGCGTGCCGGCGCGCCGGGCCTGCAACTGACGTGGATGGACGCCAGGGTCGGCGCATGGGTGGTCACCCCGCGCCACGGCAAACCGGTCGAGGTCAACGCCCTCTGGTATCACGCCCATTGCACGCTCGTGGCGCTAGCGGCGCGGATCGGCGCCGATCCGGCGCCATGGCATGCCCTGGCGGAGCGCATCCGGAGCGGGTTCCGGCGCTACGTGCGCGCCGACGGCGCCGGGCTCTACGATGTCCTCGACGGTCCGGACGGCGACGACGCGGCGGTGCGCCCCAACCAGATCCTCGCCGTGAGCCTTACGCACAGCCCGCTGGAGGCGACCGATCGCGCGGCCGTGGTGGCGACCTGCGCGCGCGAACTCCTGTGTTCCTACGGCCTGCGTACGCTCGCTCCGGGCAGCCCCGGCTACCGCCCGCGCTACGCAGGCGGTGTGGCCGAACGCGACGGCGCCTACCATCAGGGGACGGTGTGGCCGTGGCTGCTCGGCCACTACGCGCTCGCGGAGTATCGGGTCCACGGCGACGCGGCGGCGGCGCAGGCGCGGCTCGAACCGCTGCGCGACCACCTCTTCGACGCCGCCCTCGGGACCGTCGGCGAGATCTTCGATGCGCAGCCGCCCCACACGGCGCGCGGGTGTCCGGCGCAGGCGTGGTCGGTGGGGTGCGTGCTGGAGGCGTGGACGCGCCTGGAGCAGGCGCGGCTCAGGGAAACGGTGCAGGCAAACGGAGCGGCGGGGAGACCGGGATGACGAGTGATGTCGACGGTGCCGAGCGACGGCGGCTGGAGGATCAGCGCGAGGGGCGTGCCGACTGGCGTCGCTGGGGGCCGTACCTCGCCGAGCGTGCGTGGGGGACCGTACGCGAGGACTACAGCGCCGGCGGCACGGCCTGGGAGTACTTCGATCACGATCAGGCGCGTTCGCGCGCTTACCGCTGGAGCGAGGACGGGATGGGCGGGATCTGCGACACACAGCAGCGCCTGTGCCTCGCCTTCGCATTCTGGAACGGCCGCGACCCCATCCTCAAGGAGCGCGCCTTCGGGCTCACCGGCAACCAGGGCAATCACGGGGAGGACGTCAAGGAACAATACTTCTATCTCGACGCGGCGCCCACCCACAGCTTTCTGCGCTACCTCTACAAGTATCCCCAGGCGGAGTACCCCTACGCGCGGCTGGTGGCGGAGAACGCGCGCCGCACCCGCGCCGATCCGCCTTTCGGCCTGCTGGATACGGGCGTCTTCGACGACGGCCGCTACTGGGACATCGAGGTGTCCTATGCGAAGGCGGCGCCCGATCTGATCCACGTGCGCGTACGCGCCGCCAACCGCGGCGATGCCGCGGCGACGCTGCACGTGCTGCCGCTGCTGTGGTTCCGCAACACGTGGTCGTGGGCGGGCGACGCTGCGCCGCGTCCGCGGTTGCGCGCGGACGATCCGCCCGCGGGGGCCGGGTGGGCGATCGCGGGCGAACACGCGACGCTCGGGCGCCTGTGGTGCTACGGGCGCGAGCCCGCCGAGACGATGTTCACGGAGAACGAGACGAACTTCGAGCGCCTGTGGGGTGTCCCCAACGCCGCACCCTACGTGAAGGACGCGTTTCACCGCCGCGTCGTGGCGGGGGAGGCCCAGGCCGTGAACCCGGCCCGCACCGGTACGCGCGCGGCCGCGTGGCACGTGCTGCACGCACCGCCAGGCGCGACGGCGGAACTGGCGCTGGTGCTCTCGGAGCGAGCGCTCGAGGCGCCCTTCGACACCGCCGCCGAGGTGTTCGCACGCCGCACCGCCGAGGCCGATGCGTTCCACCGCGCGCTGCTGCCCGACGGGAGCGAGGCCGACCGGCGCATCGTGCGCCAGGCGCTGGCGGGGATGATCTGGAACCAGCAGTTCTTCCACTACGACGTCGCCCGCTGGCTCGACGGCGACGAGCCGCCGCCCCCGCCGCAGCGCCGCGCCGGGCGCAACCGCCGCTGGCGCCACCTGCGCGCGGGCGACGTGCTCTCCATGCCCGATACCTGGGAGTATCCCTGGTTCGCCGCCTGGGATCTCGCCTACCAGTGCGCGACCCTGGCGCTGGTCGACGTCGACTTCGCCAAGGCGCAGATCGAGCTGCTGCTGACCGAGCGCTACCTGCACCCCAACGGGCAGATCCCCGCCTACGAGTGGGCCTTCGAGGACGTCAACCCGCCCGTGCACGCCATGGCCGCGCTCAAGGTGTTCCGCGCCGAACGCGTGCAGCGCGGCGCGGGCGACCTGCATTTCCTGCACCGGGTGATGCATAAGCTGCTGATGAACTACACATGGTGGCTCAACCGCAAGGACGCCGACGGGCACAACCTGTTCGAGGGCGGCTTCATGGGCCTGGACAACATCTCGGTCTACGACCGCTCGCACCCCCTGCCGCCCGGTCATGCCCTCAAGCAGGCCGACGCCACCGGATGGATGGCGATGTTCGCGCTGAACATGACGGTGATCGCGCTCGAGTTGGCCACGGAAAACCCGGATTACGAGGAGGTCGCGATCCAGTGCTACACACAGTTCCTGGCGATCGCCGACGTGATCGCGGGCCACGCGGAACACTGTATCTCGCTGTGGGACCCGCAGGACCGCTTCTTCAAGGATCTGATCGTGGGGCCGGACGGCGCCTGTCACCGTATCGACGTGTTTTCCTGGGTGGGGATCATCCCGCTGTTCGCCTGCGAGGTCCTCGACCGGCGCCTGCTGGAGACCGCGCCGCGCTTCCGCGCGCTGCTCGCGGCGCACAAGGGCGGGCTGTTCGACGGCCATTACATCTGCGCCTGTCCGGATTGGGAGAACGAGCGCGGCGAGCACCTGCTGTCGCTGGTCGACCACACCATGTTGCCGCACATCCTGCGCCGACTGCTGAACGAGGACGAGTTCCTCTCGCCCTACGGCGTGCGCAGCCTGAGCCGCGTGCACGCCGAGCGGCGCGAACTCGGCGTGCTGCCCGGCGTGGGGACCGCGCTCATCGCCTACGAACCGGGCGAGTCGACGAGCGGGCTGTTCGGCGGCAACTCCAACTGGCGCGGGCCGGTGTGGCTGCCCCTGAACTATTCGCTGATCCAGGCGCTGGAGAAGTTTCATCGCTTCCTCGGCGACGGCTTCCGGGTCGCGGTGCCGTGTCTGGGCGGGGAGGAGCGCACGCTCGAAGGGATCGCCCGGCTCATCGCCGAGCGCCTGACCGCCCTGTTCCGCCCGGGCTCCGACGGGAGCGTGCCGTCGCTGCCGGACGGGCCGTTTCGCCGCGACCCCCACTGGCGCGACCTGCTGCTGTTCCACGAGTATTTCCACGCCGAGACCGGGCGCGGCCTGGGCGCGGCGCACCAGACCGGCTGGACCGGGCTCGCCGCCAATCTGGTGCTGCGCGGCTACCGGCGCGACATCCCCGCCTACTGGCGCGCCCGCGACGGCGCAGCCGTGCGCCGGTCCGGCGCCGCGTGACCCTCCGCCGTCCGCGGCCGTCGCCGCGGGTACCCGCCGACGCCCGCGATTCGACCTAGGGCCGGGCGTGCCCGGCCGGGGCCGTGGATCGGTGCGACCTGGTTCGGGTCGGCGTCGTCGGCGGGCCGAGGCCCGCCCTACGGGCCGACGTCGTCGATACGGGCCGGCGCCGTCGATCGGCACCGACGGGCGTCGATGCGGCCGACCCGGGTTATCATCGGTCCAGACCTGCGCAACCGGGGAGAGGATCGCCGTGAAATCGTTTCGCTTCGCCGTGTTTTCGCTGTGCCTCCTGCTCGCGGGTCCCGCGGCGGCGGCGCCGGCGCGCGGGCCGCAGCCGGTGCGTGCACCGCACGCGATGGTGGTCACCGCGCAGCACCTCGCCACGCGCGTGGGTCTCGACATCCTGCGCGCGGGGGGCAACGCGGTCGATGCGGCCGTCGCCGTGGGTTACGCCCTCGCCGTGGTGCATCCCTGCTGCGGCAACCTCGGCGGCGGGGGCTTCATGCTGATCCACCTCGCCGGCGGGCGCGACGTGTTCCTGAACTTCCGCGAGAAGGCGCCGCTGGCCGCGCGGCGGGACCTGTTCCTCGACCGCAACGGAAACGTCGTCCCCGGCCTGAGCACCGACAGCTACCTGAGCGTGGGCGTGCCGGGCACCGTGCTCGGACTCGACACGGCGCTGCGCCGCTACGGGACCATGACGCGCGCGCAGGTGATGGCCCCGGCCATCCGCCTGGCCCGCAAGGGCTTCGTCCTGCGTCGCGGCGACGTGGAACTGCTCGGTCTGCGTACTGCGGACTTCGCGCGCCATCGCAACGTCGCCGCGATCTTCCTCAAGGACGGGCGCCCCTACCGCGCCGGCGAGCGCCTCGTGCAGCCGCAGCTCGCACGCACCCTCGAGCGCATCGCGCGCGGCGGTCCCGCGGCCTTCTACAAGGGGCCGATCGCGCGCGCCGTGACGGCGGCGAGCCGGCGCCACGGCGGTCTGCTGACGATGGCCGACTTCGCGCGCTACACCGTCGAGACCGAGCACCCGGTGGCCTGCCGCTACCGCGGCTACCGCGTGGTCTCCGCGCCGCCGCCGAGTTCGGGCGGGGTCACGCTGTGCGAGATCCTGAACATCCTCTCCGGGTATCCGATGGCGCGGATGCCGTTCCACTCCGCGCGCTCCATCCACTATCTGGTCGAGGCGATGCGCCGCGCCTACGCCGATCGCAACACTTATCTCGGGGATCCGGACTTCGTGCGCAACCCCCTGGCGCGGCTGCTGTCCCCGGCCTACGCGGCACGGCTGCGCGCCGGCATCCGACCGCACCGCGCCACACCCTCGGCGCAGGTGCACGGGGGACTCGGACCGCCCGAGGGCGACGACACCACGCATTATTCGATCGTCGACGCGCACGGCAACGCCGTCGCCGTGACCTACACCATCAACTACCTGTTCGGCTCGGGCCTGATCGCCGGCGACACCGGCTTTTTCCTCAACAACGAGATGGACGACTTTACCTCCAAGCCGGGCGTGCCCAACAGCTACGGCCTGGTGCAGGGCGAGCGCAACGCAATCGCGCCCGGCAAGCGCCCGCTGAGTTCCATGGCGCCGACGATGGTCTTCCGCAAGGGGCGGCTGTTCCTCGTGACCGGGAGTCCCGGAGGCTCGCGCATCATCACCATCACCCTGGAGACCATCCTCAACGTCGTCGACCACGACATGAACATCGCGCAGGCGGTCGACGCGCCGCGCATCCATCACCAGTGGCTGCCCGACGTCGTCTATGCCGAACCGGGGGCCGTTACGCCGGCGGTGCGCCGGCGGCTCGAGGCGATGGGCTATCGTCTGGTGGAGCAGCGCCCGTGGGGGGCGGCGGAGGCGATCCTGGTCGGCCCGGGCGGGGTGCGGGAGGGCGCCAACGACGCACGCCGCCCCGCGGGGCTCGCGGCCGGATACTGATCCGGTTCCGGCTCGTGCCCGGATCAGGCCCGGCGGTTGCGGCGCACGTCTTCCCGGGCGTCCATGGCGGCGCCCGGCGAGCGGGTATCGAGGGGCGCAAACGTTCTAAGGGCCGCCGTGTCCCTCATCCGCACCAACCGTCCCGCGACGTCGAGCCATCCGCGGCGGGCGAGGGCCGTCAGGTTGCGGCATACCGTTTCCTCCGCGAGCCCGAGGTAGGCGCCGATCTCGGCGCGGGACAGGGGCAGTCGGAACTCGGTCGCCGAGTAGCCCAGGGCGTGGTAGCGGGCGGAGAGATCCAGCAGAAAGGCGATGAGACGCACCTCCGGATCCCGCGGCCCCTGGAGCAGGGCGAGATGGGCTCCGGTGCGCGTGAGCGCGCGGCTGATCCGGTCGTGCAGCCATCGCTGCACTGGCGGTTCGCGCCGCGCCTGCCTCTCGAGGCGGCCCCAAGGGATGGTGCAGACGACGCCGGTCTCCAGCGCCGCGGCGGATTTGGCGTGGGGGCTGCGGATCGCGCTCGTCCCGATCCAGTCTCCCGGGAGGTACAGCGCGGTCAGGTGCTCGACGCCGTCGTCGAAGACGAACCCCTTGACGGCGCCGGCGCGCAGGACATGCAGGTCGTGTCCGGGGGCCCCCGCCCGAAACAGGACGTCGCCGCGGCGCAGCAGCCGGCGCCGGCCGATGCGGGCGAGGAGCTGCGTTGCGCGCCGGAGTCCGATCGCGGCGGGCAGACAGTCGTCCGCGAGCGGACAGTGTACGCAGGAAGCGGCGGTGGCGGACATCCGTGCCGCACGTGATCGCGGTTCCATATAAGGGCACCCCCGTGTCCGTATCGATTCGGCGTCGCCACCGATTCGACCAGACTCGTGCCCGCGCGGTCAGTGACCGGGGTCACTCGGGCATCGAAGGGATCCGTCCCCCTGGATGGCGGCCGCGCACGGCCGATCCGGAGGGCGGGGTAGCGCGGCATCCTCCGGGCGATCTCAATAGAACTCCCACTCCAGCCCCAGGCGCGCGATCTGCCGCTCGCTGGCCGGCGTCAGACCGAAGGCCCAGCCCGCCAGCACGTGGAAGGTCGGCGTGGGGCTGTAGGTGAGGGCCGGCGAGAGGAGTTGCACCTGGCGGTCCCACGGCTCGGGGTGGTTGAGGGCGCCGACGTCGCCGTACCATTCGAGACGCGGCTGGAAGGTCTCGTCGAGGCGGTAGATCAGCGCCGAAGCGTACATCAGCTTCCAGCCCGCGGCGGTGTTCTCGCCGCGGATCACCTTCTCGAAGATCGGGTTCACGTCGAGCGTCCAGCGCCCGAAGTCCTTCTCGACGATGCCGCGCAGCTCCACCTCGCGCTTGTCCTCGTCCATCTTCGGCAGCTCGTACTCGATGTAGGCGCCGAGGTCGACCGGGAGTTGGCCCTTCTGGAAGAAGCTCGCCCGCAGGTGGTAACGCTGGCCGGCGAAGGTGAGTGCATGGCCGCGGGTCGGGTCGTGCACGGCGTCGGCGTAGGCGGCGAACTCCAGGTGGTCGGTCAGCCCGTAGGTGGCCTCGACGCTGGTGCGCGCGAGATCCGTGCGGTTGTCCTGCGCGGCGTCGGTGCCCTGTACCGTGTAGGCGTTGTGGCTCTCGATCTCGAGTTCGCCCCGTGCGGCGGTGCGGTAGGGGTAGACCTCGAGCTCGAAATAGTTGAAGGCATAGGCCGGCGCGGCGACGGCCGCGGTGCAGAGCAGCAGCAGGGCGCGCAGTGCGATCCGGCCCCGGGCGGCGGGGGTCGTTGTATTCATGGTCGGCTCCGGGAACGGTCGGTTACGGGCGCTCGGGCGCCGGGGCCGGCGCTGCGGCGCCGGCCCGCGTCGGGGCCGCGGAATCCGGCGGCGCGCGGCGCAGCCGCGCGAGGACGAAGACCCAGAATCCCGCATAGAGCAGCACCAGCATCAGCGAGGGGCGTGGGCGGTAGCCGGTGAGCGCCGCGGCGAGGGTGCCGAGGCGGCCGTTGGCGTCGAGCAGCCAGGTCGTGTTCCAGACCGGATCGACGAGCGCCGGCAGTACGCCCATGCCGATGAGCTGCGAGGCCGCGCTCACCAGCATTCCCGCCGCGGTGAACAGCAGGACGACTCCGGTCACGCGGAAGAAGGTGCGGTAGTTCAGAAAGCGCACGCCGCGCGCGACCAGCCAGGCGGTAGCGAGTGCCAGGGCGAAGCCGGCGAGGGCGGAGCCGCCCAGCGCCCAGGCCCCGGCATGACGTGCCTCGAGGCCGAGGCCGTAGAGGTAGAGCACCGTCTCGGCGCCCTCGCGCGCCACCGCGAGCAGCGCGACCACCCCCACCGCGAGCAGGCTTCCGGTGCCCACGGCGCGGTCGAGTTCGGCCTCGAGGTCCCCCTTGAGGCGGCGCCCGTTGCGGTGCATCCACAGCACCATCTGGGTCAGGAGGGCCGCCGCGGTGCCCATCATGGCGACCTGGAAGTACTGCAGGGCACGCCCCTGCAGGTCCGTTTCGATACGCATGGTGACCAGGGCGAGCACCGCGCTCAGGGCGAGCCCTCCGGCGACGCCGGCCCACAGCCACGCGCGTCCGCGGCGCCCGGTTCCGAGGCGGGCGAGGTAGGCATAGAGAATACCGATGACGAGGACCGCCTCGAGGCTCTCGCGCCAGACGATGAACAGGACCGTGGCCATCACTTGTGCTCCGTGGCGACGATCTCGCCCTGGGCCGTCGCCGGGTGGAAGTCGCCGAAGATGCGGTAGCGACCCGGTTTCAGGGGACCGAGGTAGACCTCGATGCTGCGCCCGGGCGGCACGATCCGCTCGCGGTTGAGGTCCACGCTCTCGAACTCCTCCACGCCGGGGCCGTGGTTGGTGACGCGAAGTTTGAACTTCTCGCCCGCCGGTACCGTGAGGGTCGTGGGCTGGAAGCGTGCGTCGCGGATGGCGAGGTCGATCACGCGCAGGGTGTCGGCGCGGGCGCCGGCGGCAAGCAGCAGCGCGAGTGCGGCGAGCGCGGGCCGGCCGACGCGACGGAGTCCGGTTGCGGTCTTCGACATCTCCTGGGTTCTCCTTGCTCGGGGGCCGGTACCCAAACGGATCGGGGGTGGCGGCCACCCAATGGATCTAAATGATAACGATTCGTATTAATAGGCGCAAGGGGGCCCGGATCGGACCGTCCGCAACACCGGTCCAGAAAAAGGCCTTATTATCATTATGTTAAATTAGTCCAACGGCAGACGGCCTCCCGCATGCAGACCTCAAGGCCCCGTGATCCCCGGCCACCTCCCCGATTCCGCCGGTGTTTCCGTTCAGGCGACGTTAAGTTGGGCGGTCGCAAGATGGGGACCATGAAGCACCGGCTCCGTACCCGCCCATCGGGGAGGATGCGCGAGGCGGTGCCGGGTTCATCGACGCAGAAGGAGTCCGTCATGAAGAAGCTGATGATCGCCGCCGTCGCCGGTCTCGCCCTGAGCTCCGTCTCCGTCCAGGCGCTGGCCGACGGGGATGACTTCGGAAACTTCGCCCTCGGCGTGGTGGTCGGGAGCGTCCTTACGCCGCAACCGGTGTATCGTTACTATTCGCCGCCGACCGTGACGGTGATCCCGGACGGCTATTACAGCTATTACTACCGCCCCTACGTCTATGGTTATTACGGATACCGGTCCTATCCGCGATGGCACCGTCACGAATGGCGGGAGCACGCCTGGCGGCGCCACGAGTGGCGCGAGCACCGCCGCTGGAGGCGCCACGAGTGGCGCGAGCATCACCGCTGGGGCGGGGACGACGATTGAAGAGGCCGCGCCCGCGGGTGAAGCGGAGGTGTGCCGGTGCGACGACGCGCGGGTCGAAGCGCTTGCCGAACTGCTCGAACGCCACGGACTGCGCCTGGAGATCGTTCCGGCCGGTGTCCCCATCCCCGGAAGCTACTGGGGCGCTCCCGAGGCCGGCCTGATCGGTGACACGCTCTATGCGAGCGCGCAGACTCCGGTGCACTCCGTGCTGCACGAGGCGGCGCACTACGTCTGCATGTCGCCCGGACGCCGCTCCGCGCTGCACACCGATGCGGGCGGCGGCTTTCTGGAAGAGGCGGGTGTGTGTTACCTGCAGGTGTTGTGGGCCGATGCCCTGCCCGGCGTGGGTCGCCGGCGCCTGATGGCCGACATGGATGCGTGGGGATACAGCTTCCGCTTGGGCTCAACGCAGGCCTGGTTCGAACGCGACGCCGACGACGCCCGCGAGTGGCTCGAACGCCACGGCCTGATCCGCGACGGGCGCCCCACCGGGCGCCTGCGGGAAGCGCCGGACCCGCCCGCCGGCGCAGTGGAACAGGCCTGAGTTCGACCGGCTCCTACGGGTCTTGCGAAACGTCCTCGGCCGGTGTCTCCGGATCGTCGGCGGCGATCGCCACCAGGATGCTGCACGGCGCCTGTTCGAGCAGCGAGGCGCTTACCGACGCGCCCTGCCACCAGCGCGCCAGACGCCCCATGTTGCGGTGACCCACGACGATGAGATCGGCGCCGATCTCGCGCGCGGTCGCGGCGATGCGCTCCGACGGCTGGCCCTGGACCATGCGTCCTTCGGCGTTGATGCCGTGGCCGCGCAACAGTTCCACGCCCTCGTCGAGGATGCGCCGGTAGCGCGCGACGTCGCGGTCCACCACGTGGCCGGTGTCGAATCCCTCGCCGAGGGCGATCCCGGGCGCGAGGTTGAGCACCGCCAGGAGCCAGGCCTTCGCGCGACAGGCCGCGGCGACCTCCGCGCCCTCGCGCAGCGCCAGACGGCCCTCGTGCGAGCCGTCATAGGCGAGCAGGATGGTCCGGTACATGGGGATTCCGAGCCTCGCGTGTCCCGTGCTGCGGGGATTTTACGCCCGGCCCGGCGCGGCTACCATCGCCGTGGCGCCCGGGTCTGCGGCGCGGCTCATTCGGCGGCCACGGCCGCCGGCCGGGAACGCGTGCCGCGCAGCAACAGGACCATCGGGAGCATGGCGACGAAGCTCCAGGCGATGAGGGTGAAGGCGTCGACGAGCGCGATCATCTGCGCCTGGCGGCCGAGGGTCAGGCCGAGCACCGCGGCCCCCGCGGGATCGGCGGGCAGGAGGTGCAGGCGGTCGAGGTACAGGTAAACGGCCGGGTTGTAGGGTTGCAGGTGACCGCCGAGTTGATTCCACGCCACTTGGCCCTCGCGCGTCATGACCGTGCTCACGATGGAGATCCCGACCGAGGAGCCGATGGTACGCAGCAGACTGTACATGCCGGCGGCCTCGGCCGATTGCTCCGGGCGCAGCGTGGCGAAGGCCACCGCCGCCAGCGGGACGAAGATCATGCCGAGACCCAGGCCCTGCACCACGATCGGCCATATGATCCAGAACGGGTCGATAGCGAGATTGTAGTGCGTAGTGGCGAACGTGCCGACGACGCTGAGCAAGATCCCGACGGTGATCAGCGGGCGGGCGCCGGTGCGGTTGATGAGGCGCCCGACGATGAACATGCTCAGCATGCTCGCGATGCCGCGCGGCGCCATGACCAGCCCGGTGGTGAAGGTGGGGTAGTCGAGCAGGGATTCGAGGAGCATGGGTTGCAGGACCAGCATCCCGTACAGTCCCAGTCCGAAGACGGTCAGGAGCAGGCTGGAGGTCGAGAAGTTCCGGTCGCGGAAGATGTGCAGATCGAACAGCGCGCGCTCACGGTGTACCAGCCCGTGCCAGAGGAAACCGACGAAACCTGCAGCGCTCAGGAGGGCTGCGATCTGGATGGTATGGGAGTCGAACCAGTCGTCGCGGTTGCCGCGGTCGAGGAGGAACTGCAGGCCGCCGATCGCGAAGGAGAGCAATACCAGCCCGAGCCAATCCATGGAGCGCTCGCGCCGGCCGGTGTCCGGCACCGCGCGCCAGATTGCCAGCATCGAGAAGACGCCGACCGGAACATTGATGAAGAACGTCCAGCGCCAGCTCAGGGTCTGGGTGAGGTAGCCGCCGAGGGTCGGTCCCAGGATCGGGCCGACCATCACGCCGATGCCCCAGATCGCCATCGCCTTGCCGCGCTCCTCGGGCGGATAGGTGTTGACGAGGATCGACTGCGACAGCGGCACCAGCGACGCACCGAACACCCCCTGGAGCAGCCGGAACAGCACGATCTCGGTCAGATTGGTCGACAGCCCGCTCAACGCCGAGGCGACCACGAAGCCGAGCGTGCTCAGCATCAGGTAGCGCTTCTGCCCGAGGCGGTCGGTGAAATAGCCCGTCAGCGGCATGAAGATCCCCGAGGCGACCAGGTAGCTGGTCAGGACCCAGGTGATCTCGTCGGGCGTGGCGGAGAGCTGCCCCTCCATGTGCGGCAGGGCCACGTTGACGATGGTGGTGTCGAGCACCTGCATGACGGTGGCCGACATCACCGCCACGGTCAGCAGGGCCCGCCCGGTTTCGGACTTTGTCATCGCCCGTTATCGTGCGCGGTCGTCATCGCGGTCGGCGCGGTGGATGCGAGCCCGCGCCGCGGTGGTGTCGATCGTCACCTCGGCGCTCGCGCCGACCCGCAACGGGTAGCGGGGGTCCGGGTCCAGGATCCGCACGCGCACCGGCACGCGCTGGGTGACCTTGACCCAGTTTCCGGTGGCGTTCTGCGGGGGCAGCAGCGAGAAGGCCACGCCGCTGGCCGGGCCGATGTGTTCCACGCGCCCGCGGAAGCTGTGCCCCGGGTACATGTCGATATGGATCGTCGCCGGTTGTCCGGGGCGGATGCGTACGAGTTTGGTTTCCTTGTAGTTCGCCTGGACCCACCAGACGCGGCTGCAGACCAGGGCGAAGAGCGGCGTGCCGGGGGAGACGACGTCGCCGGGGCGCAGCGTGAGGGATGCGATCCTCCCGGAACAGGGGGCCCGCACGCGCGTGTAGCCCAGGTTCACCTCCGCCTGGGCGAGCGCGGCGGCGGCGGCGCGCAGCCGCGGGTTGTCCGGCCCGCTCACGCCGAGCGTCGCCCGCGCCTGCTTCAGACGCGCCTCGGCCAGCGCGAGCTGCGCCTCGGCTGCGCGCACCGCGGTGTCGGCATCGTCGACCTGCTGGATTGAGGCGTAGTGGCGTGTGAGCAACCGGCGCATGCGCCGCGCGCGATCGCGCAGGTTGGCGAGTCGGACGCGCTGATCCCGCACCGCGGCTTCCGCGGCGTGAACCGCGGCCGCCTCGGCCTGCAGGGTCTGGCGCACCACGGCGAGTTCGGCCTGCGCGTGCCGGACGGCGATCTCGAAGGGGTGGGCGGCGATGGTGAAGAGCAGGGTGCCTTTCGCGACGCGCTGCTGGTCATGGACGGGCACCCCGTCGACGCGGCCCATGACCTGGGCGGCGATGCGCACGACGTGTGCACCGAGATAGGCGTCGTCGGTACTCGGGTAGAGCTGCGCGTGGCGCCAGTACAAATAGCCGCCCGCGACCGCCGCCGCGAGGGCGGCCCCGCCGAGGATCCATTTTCCGGTACGCACCCTGATTCTCCTGAATGTCGCGGTCCGCCCGCCGTCAGTCGCGTTCCGCCCGCTCACGGATGCGGCGTAAGACCTTGGTGCAGCAGTCGACGTCGGCGTGCTGAATGCCGGCGAGAAGCTCGCCGCGGACCTCGGCGGCGACCGCCTCGATCCGGGGCAGGACCGCACGCGCCCGGGGGGTGAGGTGCACGGTCTTGCTGCGCCGGTCGTGCGCGGCGTCGCGGCGCAGGATCCAGCCGTCGCGGGCCATGCAGTCGAGCAGACGGACCAGCGTCGCGCCTTCGATCCCGATGCGCGCGGCCAGTTCCTTCTGGACGATCCCGTCGCCCCCGCGCGCGAGCTTGAGCAGGACCAGCCAGCGCGCCTGGCTCAGGCCGAGGGGTTTGAGCCGCCGGTCCAGGCGCGCGCGCCACGCGCGCGCCGTCTCGCTGAGCAGGGCGCCGAGATTCTCCAGGGGTTCCACGGTCATTGCGTCGGTCCCCGCCGTTTCCACGGCGCAAGCGGGTCGATATAAGCTAACTAATAATTAGCTTACTATGTAAATAGCCCGGCGACAAGCCCCGGCGACAAGCCCCGGCGGCGGGGCCCGGGAGAGGGATCAATACATGCGGTGGCGGAACAGCCAGCCGGCCAGCGCCAGGGTGGCGACCCCGATCAGGGCCATGGGCCAGAGCTGCGGCACCAGGAGCGGGAACGGCATCCCTTCGAGAAACACCCCCCGCAGGATCACCATGAAGTAGCGCATCGGATTGATCAGGGTGAGTTTCTGCACGATCACCGGCATGTTCGCGATGGGGGTGGCGAAGCCGGAGAGGATGATCGCCGGGACGAGGAACAGGAAGGCCCCGAGCAGGCCTTGCTGCTGGGTCACGGCGATGGAGGAGATCATCAGCCCCACGCCGATGGCGGAGAGCAGGAACACGGCGATGCCGGCGTACAGGGCGGCGAGGCTGCCGATCAGCGGGATGCGGAACCAGAGCACCGCCATGACGATGATGAAGGTCGCCTCCACCAGACCGATCAGCAGACCGGGCAGCGCTTTGCCGAGGAGGATCTCGACCGGGCGCATGGGTGTGACCAGGAGCTGGTCGAAGGTCCCCTGTTCGCGCTCGCGCGCCACCGACAGCGCCGTGACCACCATCGTCACGACCAGGGTGAGCAGGCCGACGATACCCGGGACGATGAACCAGCGGCTCTCGAGGTCGGGGTTGAACCAGGCGCGCATCGTCAGGTGCGCCGGCGGCGGGGACAGCCCGTGCTCGGCGGCCCAGCGTTCGTTGAAGCGGATGATGATCTCACGCGCATAGTTGAGCGCGATCAGCGCGGTGTTGGAGTTGCGCCCGTCGAGGATGACCTGCACGCTCGCCGGACGGCCGCGCAACAGTTCGCGCGTGAACTGCGGGCCGATGTGCAGGACCAGCAGCGCGCGCCGGTCGTCGATGGTCGGGGCGATCTGGCCGTCGCGGGTGATCGGCGCGACCTCGCGGAAGTTGGGCGAGCCGCGAAAATCCGCGATCAGCTCCCGCGCCGCAACGCCCGGGTCCTCATTGTAGACCGCGAACGGGACGTGGTTCAGATCGAAGCTCGCCGCGTAGCCGAAGACCATGAGCTGGATGATGGGTGGCCCGATCAGGACGAAGCGGCTCTGCTTGTCCTTGAGCAGGGCCAGGAATTCCTTCTTGATCAGTGCGAAGATCCGCTGCCACATGGCCGTCCCCCTGCGCGCCCGCTCACTCGAGGCGCTTGCGCGCGCGCCGGCGCGCCAGGCCGAGGAAGAACGCCGCCATGAGGATCAGGGCCAGGGCATTGGGCAGGATGATGTGCCACAGGTCCCCGGCGAGAAACACCGTCTGGAGGATGAACACGAAATAACGCGCCGCCACGATGTGGGTGATCCACTGAACCACCTGCGGCATGCTCCCGATGTCGAACACGAAACCGGAGAGGATGAACGCCGGCAGGAAGGTGGTGATGATCGCCGCCTGGCCGGCGACGAACTGGTTGCGGGCGACGATGGAGATCAGCAGCCCCATGCCGAGCGCGGCGAGCAGGAACAGTGCCGCGCAGGCGAACAGCACCGTCACCGAGCCGCGCAGGGGTACCTGGAACAGCCATACCGCCATGCCCACCGAGAGCCCCATGCCGCCCATGCCGAGCAGGAAGTAGGGGATCAGCTTGCCGAGCAGGATCTCGCGCATCGCCACGGGCGTGACCAGCAGGGCCTCCATGGTCCCGCGCTCCCATTCGCGCGCCACCACCATCGCGGTGAGCAGCGCACCGATGAGCGTCATGATGACCGCGATCAGCCCGGGGACGAGGTAATTGCGGCTGCGCAGCTCGCTGTTGAACCACACGCGCTGTTCGAGCTGGACAGGGATGTCGAGCACCTGTCCGGCGCTGCGTGCGCGTTGCGCGAGCCAGCCGATCCAGACCCCGTCGACGTAGCCCTGGATCAGGCGCGCGCTGTTGGCATCCACGCCGTTGACGATGAGCTGGATCGGGGCGCCGCGGTTTCCCCGCAACTGGCGCGCGAAGTCCGAGCGCAGGCGGACGATGGCCTCCACGCGCCCGGCCATCAGCGCGTGCGTGGCGGCGGCCATGTCCGGCAGCGGATGGGGTGTGAAGTAGCGCGAGTGGTAGAAGGCGCCGGTGAAGCTCGCGGTGTCGGCGCCGGGCTGGTCCACTACTACGGCGATGGGGACGTGCTTGGCGTCGAGCGAGACCCCGTAGCCGAAGATCAGCAGCAGCACCACCGGCAGCAGGAAGGCGATGGCGATGCTGCTCGGGTCGCGCAGGATCTGCAGGAATTCCTTGCGCACCAGTCCGCCGAGCCGCATCGCCGCCCCGCCGCGCGCGTGCATCGTCGTGTTCACGCGGCCGCCTCCGCAGCGCGTTCGTGCGCCTCGATGAGCCGGATGAAGGCGTCCTCCATGGTGGGCTCGGCGTGGCCAGCGGCGTGCGCCCGTGCCTTGATCTCGCGCGGGGTGCCGAGGGCGAGGATCTCGCCCGCGGCCATGATCACCAGCCGGTCGCAGTACTCGGCCTCCTCCATGAAATGGGTGGTCACGAGCACCGTTACGCCGGCCTCGGCAAGCGTGTTGATGCGCCGCCAGAAGGCGCGCCGCGCGAGCGGGTCGACGCCGGAGGTGGGTTCGTCGAGGAAGAGGATCTGCGGCTCGTGCATGAGCGCGCAGGCGAGCGCCAGGCGTTGCTTGAAGCCGAGCGGGAGTTCGCCGCTCGGCGCGGCACGTACGGCGGCGAGTTCGAAACCCGCGAGCGCCCAGTCGATGCGCTCGCGCCGGCGCCGTCCGCGCAAGCCGTAGGCGCTGGCGAAGAAGGCGAGGTTCTCGCCGACGCTGAGGTTGCCGTAGAGCGAGAACTTCTGCGACATGTAGCCGATGCGCGCGCGCGCCTCGGCCGCGGCCGTGCGCAGGTCCACCCCGGCCACGCGCAGCTCGCCGCCGCTCGGCGGCAGCAGGCCGCAGAGCATCCGGAAGGTGGTCGACTTGCCGGCGCCGTTGGCGCCGAGGAGTCCGAAGACCTCGCCGCGATGGACGTCGAAGCTGAGGTTGCGTACGGCGTAGAAGTCGCCGAAGCGCCGTTGCAGTCCGTGCACCGCGATCACCGTCCCGTCCGCGCCCGGCGCCGCGGCGGCGATGGGCGCCGCACTTCGGGCCGGGGCGGCCTCGCCCGCCCCTTCGTGCAAAGTGGCGATGAAGCTGTCCTCGAAGCGCGGCGCGACCGGCTCGATGGCGATTCCGTCCAGTCCGGGGAGCAGCCGCCCGGCCTCGGGGACCTCGCCCTCCTGCAGGACCAGGCGCACGTGTTCGCCCTGGATGACCGCATCGACCACGCCCGGGGCGTCGGCGAGGCGCTCCTGCAGGGTGCGCTTCTTCATCGCCTCGGGGACGCTCACCGCGTAGGTGCGCCCGCCCATCGGCTCCGTGAAGCGCTGCGGCGGGCCGTGGCCGAAGACTCGCCCTTCGTGAATCAGGATGACATCGTCGCAGCGCTCCGCCTCGTCCAGGTAGGCGGTGCTGAGCAGCACGCTCATGCCCTGTTCACGCACCAGGCGATAGACGATGGCCCACAACTCGCGGCGCGAGACCGGGTCCACGCCGACGGTGGGCTCGTCGAGCAGCAGCAGGCGCGGCGGGCGCACCAGGGTGCAGGCGAGCCCGAGCTTCTGCTTCATGCCGCCGGAGAGGTGGCCGGCGAGGCGCGCCGTGAACGCCCCCAGGCCCGTCATACGCGTGAGTTCGGCGTAACGGGGCGCGCGGTCGGCGTCGGAGACTCCCTGCAGGCGGGCGTAGAGGTCGAGGTTCTCCTGCACCGTCAGGTCCTCGTAGAGCCCGAAGCGCTGCGGCATATAGCCGAGGGCGGCCTGCACCGCGAGCGAGTCGCGCGCGGCATCCATCCCGAGGACGGTGACCGTCCCCGCGTCGGGGACCAGCAGCCCGGCGGTGATGCGCATCAGCGTGGTCTTGCCGGCGCCGTCCGGTCCGATCAGGCCGGTGACGCGCCCGCGGCGCACCTCCAGCGAGGCGCCGCGCAGCGCGGGGACGGTGCGGTTACCGCTGCGGAAGGTCTTGTCGACGTCGCGGAAGGCGAGTACGACGTCCGTGCCCCCGCCGTCCCCGTCGGGTGCGGTTGCCGGCGCCGTCACGGCCCGGCGCAGTCCGGCGGCCGGCCGACGCTGCCCGGCGCCGGGTGCAGCGGGATCACCACGGTGGCCGGCATGCCCAGCCGCAGCTCGCCCTGCGGATTGCAGGCGTAGACGCGGAGCTGGTAGACGAGGCGCGTGCGTACGTCCGGTGTCTCCACCGCCTTGGGGGTGAACTCCGCCGTCGGGGAGATGTAACCGATCCAGCCGCGGTAGCGCTTGCCGGGGAAGCTGTCGGTGGTGATCCAGGCGGGCATGCCCTCGCGCACCCGGCCGAGGTCCGGCTCGGGGACGTAGGCGCGCACCCACACCGGGTTGGTGAGTGCCAGGGTGTAGGCGGGCCGTTGCGGCGAGGCCATGTCCCCGGGCTCGAGGATGCGGTCCTGGATGATCCCGTCGGCGGGCGCGTACAGTTCGGCGTCGGCGAGCCGGCGGTGGGCGAGCGCCAGGGCGGCCGCGTCGGCCTGCAGGGTCGCGCGCGCGGCGGCGATGTCCTGCTTGCGCGGGCCGGCCAGCACCAGGGAGAGGGTCGCGCGCGCCGCCTTCAGGCGCGCGCGCGCCGCGTCCGCGGCCGCCGTCGCGTCGTCGGCGACCGCCTGCGGGACCAGCTTGCGCCGCGCGAGGTCGCGCTGGCGCCGCTCGTTGAGCGCCGCGTTGTGCGCCTCCGCCGCGGCGGCGGCCACGTCGGCGCGGG
Source organism: Gammaproteobacteria bacterium (assembly GCA_027013145.1). Lineage (GTDB taxonomy): Bacteria > Pseudomonadota > Gammaproteobacteria > 21-64-14 > 21-64-14 > BMS3Abin12. The sequence goes on from JALUXX010000024.1 coordinate 24,103, forward strand.
CCTTGCGGATCTCCTGCGGGCGGCTGCCGGCCAGCAGCCGCGCGAGGACCTGGCGCTGGGCGGCGACGCGTGCGCGTGCCTCGTCGTACGCGGCCTTGAGACGCCGCCTGTCGAGGCGTGCCAGCAGCTCGCCGGCCTTCACGCGGGCGCCCTCGTGCGCGTACATCGCGGTGATGCGCTCGTTGTCGTTGAAGGCGACCTCGACCTGGCGGATGTCGACGTTACCGTAGAGGGTGAGATCGCCGGAGGCGGTGCCGGATCGTTGCGATTGCCACCACCAGGCGCCGAAACCCGCGGCGGCGGCGATGACCAGCAGCAGGACGATCCGTATCTTCTTATTGGCTGTCATACCTCGAACCCCTTCAGGCGTCGCGGGACCTCTCGCGCCGCAGCCATGCAGGCGGCGCGGGAACACTTCGCGCCCCGCGCGCACACCGTTCCTGAGGCTTGCGGAACCGCCCGGTGCCCGCAGCCCGGATGAAGCGAAGCGGAATCCGGGGGTGGAACTTCTTCCGGCACCGTGATTTTCCGGATTGCGGCCTTCGGACCGCATCCGGGCGACGGGATGCCGTCGACCCCGTACGCCGGCTCTATTAAACGCCCGATCGGCGCGCGGTCAAGCGGGTGCGATCAAGTTTCCCGCCGATCCTTTCGGCCCGGCGGGCGCAGCGTCAGCCGCCCGCGGCGCAGTGCCCGCCACGGAACGGCGCGATGGTCTTCGTCATCTGCGTCATGGCGTCCGGCGGCAGCCCCTGCAGCAGTACGGGGCTGCCCTTGCGGCTGCAGTAGACGAGCGTGGGCGTGGCGACCTGCCCGCTCTTTGCGAGCAGTTCGGTGTTCGCCTTCACCTTGGCTGCGACGGCCGGGTCCGGATCCTTGGCGGGGGCGATCCCGCCCTCCTCGGTGGAGGTGTCGAAGTCTTTTTCGTTCTTCGCCAGCGCCGCGGCCGGATCGGCGGCGGCGAGCAGCGCCACGGCCTTGGCGGGGCTGCTGGGCTTGAGGAAGGCCACCGGGACGAAGCGTACGCGGACCCGGCCGGCGTTCACCAGCGGCATGACTTCCTGATAGAACTTGTGACAGTAGATGCAGTTCGGGTCGATGTACGCGGTGAGCAGCGGGCCCTTGGTACCCACGGTGAAGCCGGCCGCCCGGGTGCTCGCGACGGCGAACTTCTCGGCCGGGATCGGCTTGGGGATCAGGCCCAGCTTCTCCATCGCGGCGCGGGTCTCATTGGCCCCTTCCGGCCCGATCAGGCTGCCGATGAGCAGGTGGCGCCCGTCGGAGGTGAGCCAGCCGACCATGCGGCGGCCCTGGATCTTGATGAGCACCCCGGTCAGCCCCGAGGGGCCCGCGAAGACCTTCTCGGCCTCGGCGCGTCCGTGACTGATGCGGGCGATGTCGGCGCGGACCTTCTTCAGCGACGGTGCCGTCGCGGCGGATGCGGACCACGCCGCCGGGGCGACCGTCAGCGAGGTGCACAGCAGTGAAAGAGCGGCGAGGCGGGAGAGGTTCATGGCTACGTTCCTGGTCGCATTTCGTGGGAATGGACGGGCTCGCCACGGCGCTCCCGCGAGGATCGGACGCGCGCCATTGTACCCGGGCCGCGGGCCTGCGGACCACCGCAGCGGTGAACCTTCCCCCGGTGATCGGGTCAGTACAGGGACGTTTCGGGCGCCGATCGCCCGGCTCGCGTCCGGAAGGGGAGGTCCGTGATCGCCGGTGCCCTGATGCTGTTCGCCGTCGCCGCACTCCTCGGCGGGGTGCTCGCGGGTCGCGTCCTGCGGCGCCGCCCCGTCCCCGCGGCGGCGGCGTTCACCCACCTGGGGATCGCCGCGGCCGGTCTGGCGGCGCTGTCCGCCGCCGTCGCCTCCGGCGGCGATTCGATGATCCTCAACGACGCCCTCGCCTTGTTCGCGCTGACCGCCGCCGGCGGCCTGCTGCTGCTCGGGTTCCGCCTGGGACGGCGCCCGATCCCGGCCCCGTTCGTCGTCCTGCACGCCGCGCTCGCCGTGATCTCGGTGCTGGTGCTGGCGGCGGCCTGGTACGGGACCTGAACCGGTAGCGGTACTGCGGTCAGCTCGTGCGCCCGCGGCCGCGCGAACGTGGCCGATCCCGCCTTCGTCCCCGCCGCCGCGGCGGCCCGGGTCCGCACGCTCAGCCCAGGGTCAGCACCACGCGGAAGCGGGCGCGATTTTCGATCATGCGCGCGTACGCGGCCTCGACCTCGTCGAGCCGGAAGGTCTCGATCATCGGGCGCACGCCCGTCAGGGCGCTGAAGCGCAGGGTGTCCTCCGAATCCCGGGCGGTCCCCGACGGCCATCCCTGCAGGCGGTGCCGCCCGCGGATGAGCTGGAGCGGGGTGATCCTGATCGGCTCCTGATCCACGCCGACCACGATCAGCGCCCCGTTGCGCCCGAGGCCGTCGATCACGCCGGTGACGGCGTCGCTCGCGGGGGCGGTGGCGAGGATCACGCGCGCGCCGCCCAGCGCCTGCAGCGCGGCGGCCGGATCGGTCGCGGCGGTGTCGATGTACTCGTGCGCGCCGAGTTCCTCGGCGAGCGCGCGCTTGCCCGGTCCGTGGGAGAGCGCGACGGTACGCAGCCCCATGCGGCGCGCGAACTGCACGGCCAGGTGCCCGAGGCCGCCGAGTCCCTGCACGGCGACCAGGTCGCCGGGGCGTGCGCCGCCGTGGCGCAGGGCGTTGTAGGTGGTGATACCGGCGCACAGCAGCGGCGCCGCCTCCACCGCCTGGAGTTCGTCGGGGATCGCGGCGAGCGCCTCCGCCGGCACGCACGCATACTCCGCATAGCCGCCGTCGAAATGGATCCCGGTCACGCGTTCGTGCGCGCAGTTGACGAAGTCGCCGTCGCGGCACGCGCCGCAGTGGAAGCAGTGCCCGCCGTGCCAGCCCACCCCCACGCGGCGGCCGGGTTCCCAGCCCTGCACCCCGGGGCCGACGGCGTCGACCACGCCGGCGATCTCGTGGCCGGGCACGCGCGGGTATTCGATCCCCGGATACAGGCCTTCCTTGACGAAGACGTCGCTGTGGCAGATCCCGCAGGCCTCGACGCGCACGCGCACCTCGCCGGCGGCGGGTTCCGGGATCGGGCGTTCCACCAGTTCGAAGGCGCCGCCGGGTTGCGGCACCTGGGCGGCCTTCATCGTTGCCATGGTGCGTTCCCTCCGGCCCGCACCGCGGCCGGCCGGGGCGGGCGTGACAGTCCGGTTCGCGCGGCGTGCGTCCGCCGGCGGGCGCACGCCGTCGGCGGAAAGTCTACCAGGGCAGTTCGGCTCCGTCGTAGTTGAGGAAGCGGCCGGAAAGCTCGTCGTCTCCGGCGTCGATCAGGCGGCGCAGGCCGACGACGCTCTCCTGCGGCGTGATCAGCGCGCCGGGCCCGCCCATGTCGGTCTTCACCCATCCCGGGTGCAGGATGAGGACGCGGATCCCGCGCGGGCGCAGGTCGATCGACAGGCTCTTCAATACGGCGTTGAGTGCCGCCTTGCTCGACCGGTACAGATAGGCGCCGCCGCTGCCGTTGTCGGCCATCGAACCCATGAGGCTCGTCAGGGCCGCGAAGACCGGGCGCGGTGCGCGCGCGAGGGTGTCGGCGAAGCGTTCGGCCAGTCGCGCCGCGGCCATGGTGTTGACCCGGAAGGCGTGCGCCCAGGCGTCGTAGTCGAGCCGGCCGAGGCCGCGCTCCGGGGTGTCGCCGTAGACGCCGGCGTTGCTCACGAGCACGTCGAGCGGCTCGCCGGCGAGATCGTCCGCGAGCGCGTCGATCTGCGCGTGATCGGCGACGTCGAGCCGGTGGAGCCGTACCTCCCCCGCGACCGCGCGCAGGGCGTCGGCGCGTTCCGGATGCCGGCAGCCGGCATGCACGCGCCAGCCCGCGGCCGCGTACTGGCGGGCGAACTCCAGGCCCAGACCGCGGTTGGCGCCGGTGATCAGTACCGTGGACATGGAAACCTCCAGCGGGCGGTTGTTCCGCCGATGTCGGCGATTTCGTAGGGCCGGGCTTGCCCGGCCGGGACCGTCGATCGCATCGATGGCGTTCGCATCCGGCGACGTCGGCGGGCCGAGGCCCGCCCTACGGGTGCCCGGATCGGCGCCAGGAGATACCGTAGGGCCGGGCTTGCCCGGCCGGGACCGGTGATCGCATCGACGCCGTTCGGATCCGCGCCGCCGGCGGGCCGACGCCGCGCGCGGCGCCTACGCCGCCTGATAATACAGATTCTGCGGATGCTGCGCCTGGGCGAAGAACACCCAGCGCTCGACGACGAGACCGGCGTACTGCACGAGGAAGGCCGCCGCGAGCCAGCCCGCCCCGCCGCGCGTGAGGCCGACACCGAGCAGCGCGGCGGGTACGGCGAAGACCAGCAGCAGAAAGACCCACTGCGCCGTCGTCACCAGGCGCGCGGGGCGCCCGTGGAAGAACTCGCGGGTGTTGAACGAACCGCCCATCGCCCCCTGCGAGATCTGCCGGATGCGGGAGTGGCGCACGCCGATGGCACTCTGCAGCGTCGACTTGTGCCGCAGGCGGGCGTTGCGGATCAACGACGAGACCCGCGCGAGGAAGGCGAGCGCGAGGAGGATCAAGGCCCAGCCGCCGAAGAACCGGGTCAGTCCGCGGCCGGTCCAGGCGGCGAACGCCGTCGCCAGCGTGAATCCGGAAGCGGTCCCGAGCAGCAGGAAGTTGATCACCGTGAGCGGACTCGCCCACTCCTGCAGGAAGCGCAGGCAGGCGTAGATCATGCCCGTGCACAGGAACAGCGTCAGGCACAGGACGACGCCGACGGCGCCGACCGCGGCGGTCAGGTGGAAGGCGGTACCGCCCCCGAGCACGGCGATCACCGGGTTCCATCCGAAGAAATGGAGCGCACCGTAGACCGTCACCGCGCCCATGAAAGCGGGCAGGGCGATGACCTCGCGCGAGAGCCAGGAGGTGCGCCAGCGCGCGGCGGAGCGCCACGCGCGCTCGGGATGGCCGAGGTGGAAGAAGGAGGCCAACAGGCCGCCCGCCAGCAAAACCAGCGCAAGCAGCGCGCCGATTCCGAAATAGACCGGGTCGTCCTGGGCCGGAAGGAGTCCGAGCGCGGCGTAGAGCTCGCTGGTATAGAGGGCGAGAAACAGGCCCTGACCCGCGCCGATCAGGGTCGTGAGGAAGATGACGGAGAAGGCCGGATGCATCGATGCGATTCCTCGGTCCGGGGGGCGATACGGGCGGCGCGCGGGTGCCGGGGGCTACCAGCTCGTGACGTCGTCGAGCGCGGGCTCGTCGAGCGCCGGCATCGGAAGCTGCCGCTCCTTCTTCAACGGGTTGTCCGCACGCACGAGCTGGTCGGGCTGGATCCGGTGGGTGGTGCGGCGCGGCGGCAAATAATGGTTGGCCGGCCGTGTGCCCCACTCGGGCATCAGGGTGTAGCCGCCCTGCTCGCGGATGAGGTGCGAGACCTCGGACTCCGGGTCGTGTACGTCGCCGAACAGGCGCGCGTTCGTCGGGCAGGCGAGCACGCAGGCGGGCTTGCGCTCGGCGGCGGGCAGGGTCTCGTCGTAGATGCGGTCGACGCACAGCGTGCACTTGGTCATCACCCGGCGGTCCTCGTCGAGTTCGCGCACGCCGTAGGGGCAGGCCCACGAACAGTACTTGCAGCCGATGCACTTGTCGTAGTCGACCAGGACGATGCCGTCCTCGGGGCGCTTGTAGCTCGCCCCGGTCGGACACACCGGCACGCACGGCGGCTCCTCGCAGTGCAGGCAGGACTTCGGAAAGTGGACGGTCTGGGTGTTCGGGTAGCTCCCGATCTCGAAGGTCTGCACGCGGTTGAAGAAGGTGCCGCTGGGATCGGCCCCGTAGGGGTTGAGGTCGACCAGCGGGCCGGCGCTGCCGGAGGTGTTCCACTCCTTGCAGCTCGTCACGCAGGCGCTGCAGCCGACGCAGACGTTGAGATCGATGATCAGGGCGAGCTGGGTCACGGCGGTGTCATCCGAACAGTTTCTTGAACAGGCCGGCCCCCGCCCGGTAGGCGAGACGTCGGGGCGGCGCCGCCGCGGTGCCCGGTGCCGGCGGCACCGGGGCGAACTCGGGGGCGCTCGTGTGCGGCTCGTCGGCGGCCGCGGGGCGGATGTTCACGCGCACGTCGTACCAGCCGGCCTGGCCGGTGACCGGATCGGAGTTGGACACGCGGACCCCCTCGGCCTCTGCAGGCAGCTCCTCGGTGATCAGGTGGTTGAGCAGGAACCCGCGACGCGCCTCGTTGGCCTCGGGGCTCAGGCGCCACGCCCCCGGGGCCTTGCCGATGGCGTTCCAGGTCCACACGGTTCCCGGCTCCACGGCCTCGGAATAGCGGCATTGCGCGCGCACGCGTCCCCACGGGGATTCGATCCATACCCAGCCGCCGTCCTCGACGCCGGCGGCGCGGGCCGTGCCCGGGTGGACGTACAGGTGGTTGTGGGCATGGATCTGACGCAGCCAGGCGTTCTGCGAGTCCCAGGCGTGATACATCGCCATGGGGCGCTGCGTGACCGCGTTCAGCGGAAAGCGGGCGCGGTCGATGCGCTGCGCCTCCAGGGGTTCGTAGAAGAACGGCAGCGGGTCGAAGAAGGTCGCGATGCGCTCGCGCAGGTGCTCCGGCGGGCGCCGTGCCCCGCCGCGGCCCTCGGCGGCGAGGCGGAACTTCTGCAGGACCTCCGAATACAGGTGCAGCAGGATGGGTTCGGCGTAGCGCGTGAGGCGGTGGCGTTGCGCCCACTCCAGATACCCCTGATTCCAGTTGCGCATGTACTGGTAGGAGGGCGGCAGGTGGTACTGGAAGACGCAGTTGTTACGCGCGTACATCTCCCACTGGTTGGGGTTGGGTTCGCCCTTCATGAACTTCTCCCCGCCCGCACCGCGCCAGCCGGCGAGGAAGCCGATGCCGGAGCCGGGCTCGGTCTCGTAGCGCACGATGAAGTCGGGGTAGTCGCGATACTTGCGCGAGCCGTCGGGATTGACGAAGGCGGGCAGGCCGAGGCGGCCGGCCAGTTCGATCAGCACCTCCTGGAAGGGACGGCACTGGCCGGTGGGCGGCAGGACCGGGACGCGCACCGCGTCGACCGGGCCCTCGAACTCGGAGATCGGGCGGTCGAGCATCGACATCACGTCGTGGCGTTCGAGATACGTGGTATCGGGCAGGACCAGATCCGCATAGGCGACCATCTCCGATTGGAAGGCGTCGGAGACGACGATGAACGGGATCTTGTATTCCCCGTCCTCGTTGCGGTCGTTGAGCATGCGCCGGACTTCCACCGTGTTCATGGTGGAGTTCCACGCCATGTTCGACATGAAGATCATCAGCGTGTCGATGGGGTAGGGATCGCCGCGCCACGCGTTGGTGATGACGTTGTGCATCAGGCCGTGTACGGCCAGCGGGTATTCCCAGGAGAACGCCTTGTCGATGCGTACCGGACGCCCGTCGGCGTCGACGAACAGGTCCTCGGGTCCGGCGGGCCAACCGAGCGGCATGCCGCCGAGCGGGGTGTCCGGCCGCACCCCCTCGGGTCCGCGCGGCGTCTTGGCGCAGGGCGGGATCGGGCGCGGGAAGGGCGCCTTGTGGCGGAACCCGCCCGGCCGGTCGATGGTGCCGAGCACGCTCATCAGGATCGAGAGCGCGCGGATCGTCTGAAATCCGTTGGAGTGGGCCGCGAGACCGCGCATCGCGTGGAAGGCGACCGGGTTGCCGGTCACGGTCTCGTGATCGCGGCCCCAGGTGTCGGTCCAGGCGATCGGCAACTCGATCTTCTGGTCGCGCGCGGTGATCCCCATCTCGTGGGCGAGCCGGCGGATGGTGGCGGCCGGGATCCCGGTGATGCCGGCCGCCCACTCCGGGGTGTAATCCTTGACGCGGTCGGCGAGGAGCTGGAAGGCGGTCTTGACCGGCGTGCCGTCGGGCAGGGTGAACGCTCCGAGCAGGAACGGATCGGCGTCCTCGGCGTGGCTGTCGACCGGGCGATCGGTGATCCGGTCCCACCACAGCTTGTTCTGCGGGTCGAAGCAGCCCTCGTCGACCGGCTTGTCGCTGCGCACGAACAGGCCGAACCGCTCCGATCCCTCGTCCTGGACGACCAGTTCCGGACCGTTCGTGTAGCGGATCAGGAACTCGCGGTCGAACAGGCCCTGGCGGATGATCTCATGGGTCAGGGCGAGCAGCAGCGCGCCGTCGGTGCCGGGCCGGATCGGGACCCATTCGTCGGCGATAGCCGAGTAGCCGGTGCGCACGGGGTTGATGGAGATGAAGCGCCCGCCGTTTCGCTTGAAGCGCGAGATGGCGATCTTGAGCGGGTTGGAGTGGTGGTCCTCGGCGGTGCCGATCATCACGAACAGCCGCGCGCGGTCGAGGTCGGGGCCGCCGAACTCCCAGAACGAGCCGCCGATCGTATAGATCATGCCGGCGGCCATGTTCACCGAGCAGAAGCCGCCGTGGGCGGCATAGTTCGGCGTGCCGAACTGGCGCGCGAACAGGCCCGTCAGCGCCTGCATCTGGTCGCGGCCGGTGAACAGCGCGAACTTCTTCGGATCGCTGGCGCGGATGCGGCGCAACCGCTCCTCGAGCAGCGAGTAGGCCTCGTCCCAGGAGATCTCGGTGAACTCCCCCGCGCCCCGCTCGGCGCCGGGCTTGCGCAGCAGCGGGCGTGTCAGGCGCGCGGGAGAGTACTGCTTCATGATCCCGGAGGCGCCCTTGGCGCAGATCACGCCGTGGTTGAGTGGATGTTCCGGGTTGCCCTGGATGTAGCGGATCTCGCCGTCGCGCAGGGTCACGCGGATCCCGCAACGGCAGGCGCACATGTAGCAGGTCGTGTTCTTGTGCTCGATACGGGGCGCGGTCGAGTCCATGGATTCGGCGTCCGGGAGTCGGGCGGGACACGCGGCACTCTAACCGCTGCGGTCCGGCGGGACCAATCAGGAAATTCGATCCGAGGATAACACGCCCCGCGTCCGGCGTTCGCCCGCCGGGGATGGTGCTCCCGCCTGTATCCCCGCGTGAACCCCGGCGGTCCGGAGCCGCGCGGGCGACACCCGGGCGTGGGCAATCCCGTACCCGCGGTCGGGAACCGGACCCGCGGGGGTGCGGTCGGAAGGAGTGCCTGCGGGCGGGCGTCGGACCGGCGCACCGCAGGGGAGACGGCCAACGGAAACCGAGGAGGGTCACAGGTGGACTACGCAACGGCGGAGAACCAGATCGTACAGGTGGAACAGCAGGGGCAGACCGTGCTGCAGCAGATGCAGGCGCTGGCGCAGAAGCTGCGCGGCGCCGCGCCGGATGAGGCCACCGGGCGCGAGTGGGCGATGGACCTGCGCGAGATCGCCCTCGCCGTCCAGCAGCAGAACCAGTCGGTGGTGATGCTGGTCAACCAGATGGCCGACTACATCAAGACGCTGGAGGGGCAGCTTCAGACGCACCCCAACCCCACGGTGCAGCCGCGGGGCTGGGGCGGTCAGCCGGGCATGTCGGGCGGGGGTTTCTGGGGCAACGTGACCAGCGGTCTCGGGCTCGGTGCCGGCTTCGCGGTCGCGAGCGACGTGGTCAACGACCTGTTCAACATGTTCTGAAGGTGGTGCGCGGGCCTCAGGCGAGGTGCAGCCAGCCCATCGCGGCGAGGCCCACGGCGATGCAGTAGAAGGCGAACGGGCGCAGCGCCTGGATCTCGTGGCGGTTGAAGTAGCGCATCAGGATCCAGGTGCTCGCGTAGGCGAAGGCGCCCGCCACCAGTCCGGCCAGGAAGACCGGCCCGGCGGCCATGTGCGTGTGGGCCGCGAACAGCTTGGGGACCTCGAGCAGGCCCGCGGCGCCGATGATCGGGGTGGCCATCATAAAGGAGAACCGCGCCGCGCCCGCGTAGTCGAGCCCGGTGCCGAGTCCGGCCACCAGCGTCACGCCCGAGCGCGACATTCCCGGGATCAGGGCGAGCGCCTGGGCGCAGCCGATCCATACCGCCTGGCCCCACGACAGGGTGTCGAGCCGGTGCGAGGCCTCGCGGCGCTTGAGCCGGTCGCCGGCCAGCAGGACCAGGCCGTTGAGCGCGAGGAAGACCGCGACGACGCCGGCGTCGGAGAACAGCAGGCGCAGTTTCTTCTCGAACGCCAAGCCCAGCAGTCCGGCGGGCACGGTGGCGACCACCAGCAGCCAGAACAGGCGCGCCTCGGGGTTGTCCGCCCGCCCCCGCGCACGTGCGACGCCGGCGAACAGCCGGCCCCAGTCGCGCAGGAAATAGAGGAACAACGCCGCCGCGGTCCCCAGGTGCAGGACCACGAGGAAGGGCAGGAAGTCGGGGTTGTTGCGGTTGAGGTCCCAGTGCAGGAGCGTGGTAAGCAGGACGCCGTGACCGAGGCTGCTGATGGGGAACAGCTCGGTGATGCCCTGCATCACGGCGAACCAGAGGATGTGTGCGGTGTCGATCAAGGCGGCGTCCCGGCGGCGCGGCGGTGATGCGTCCGCGGCGGGCGGCCGCCGCCGCGCCGGGCGCGCGCCGCGCCCGTGTCGGCGGCGCGCAACGATGGTACCCTAAGCGCGCCCAGGCCGGAACCGGACCGCCAAGGGGGGGCGATGAAGCTCAAGGAACGCGTGCGCAACATCCTCGTCGAGCCCAGGCGCGAGTGGGAAGTGATCGCCGGCGAAGATTCCAGCGTGGGTTCCCTGTATCGGGACTACATCGTTCCGCTCGCCGCGATCGGCCCGCTCGCGTTGCTGGTCCGGGTGTCGTTCATGGGTGTCGGGATGCCCGGCGGCGGACACATGCAGCTCTCGCCGCTGGCGGGACTCGGCCAGGCGGTGCTGGCCTTCGCCCTCAACATGGCCGCGGTGTTCGTGGTCGCGCTGCTGGTGGACCTGCTCGCGCCGACCTTCGGCGGCCGCCGCAACCCCGTCCAGGCCCTCAAGGTCGCCGCCTATGCGAGCACGCCCGGGTGGATCGCCAGCGTCTTCGTGCTGGTCCCGATGCTGATGATCCTCGCGCTGGCGGCCGGCCTCTACGGCCTCTACCTGCTCTATCTGGGACTGCCCCCGGTGATGGGGGCGCCGCGCGAGCGGGCGCTCGGTTATACCGTAGTGGTGGTCATCGCCGTGGTGCTCGTCTACATCGCCATGGGGCTCCTGGCCGGCGCGCTCATGCCCTCGATGATGCCGACGGCCGGTCCCGCGGCCTGAATTGTCACGGTCGCGTAACCGGCGCGCTCACGGCGCGGGGACGCCCGCCTCGTCGTGCGTTGTGTAAACGGTCGACGACCGTCTCGTAGCCCGGATGCAGGCCGCAGGCCGGAATCCGGGAAACGCGGTGCCGAAGAAACTCCCTCACCGGCTTGCGCTGCGCTCCATCCGGGCTACGTTTCTACACGGTCGGCGGCCGTCTCGTAGCCTCGTAGCCCGGATGCAGGCCGCAGGCCGGAATCCGGGAAACGCGGTGCCGAAGAAACTCCCTCACCGGCTTGCGCTTCGCTCCATCGGGGGTAGAGGGGTGAAGTGGTTCCTCGAAAGTGCCGATGGCACCCATCTCACTGACGTCAGGCGGGCGTTTACGAGCGATTGACTCGTCGCCGACGCGCATGACCGCCCGGCGCCGGTTCCTACCCGAGCCGGACCCCGGCCCTGCGCAGCGCCGCCTCCATCTGCGCGGCCCAGCCGCGGTTGGCGGCCGGGCTCGCCGGGCTCGGGTGGGGTACGCCGCCGACCTCGATGCCGGTGGCGGCGAGCGCCGCCTGGGCCCGCATCTGCGCGAAGCGCCCGACGCCGAGCACGCGGCGCGGGGCGAGCGCGGCGACGGTGCGCGCCAGCGCCCGGTCGCAGGCGGCGAACAGCGGCTCGCGCTCGGCGGCCGGCAGCCGGTCGGGTGTGCGGTTGCGCCCGCTCTCCTCCAGGAAACACAGGGGGCAGTAGTTCACCACCAGGAAGCGGGCGAAGAAGCGCCGCGGTGTACCGAAGCGCTCGCGCGCCCAGCCCCACAGGCGCCGCCCGCTGACCTCTCCGCGCCGGCAGGCGAAGCCGAGCACCGGCCGCTTCGGGTGCTCTAGCCGCGGGCGGGCGACCGGTGCCTCGATCCCGAGCCAGCCGCGCACCATCTCGACGTCGCCGAACGGCACCCCCGTCTGCGCCATCCCCCAGGGCCCCGGGTTCATGCCCACGAGGAGTGTCTCCGGGGCGCCGCCGGCGTAGCGGCGCAGGTATTCGCGGTGCGGCGCCCAGGCGTAGTCCAGCGGGTTGTAGACGTGCGTCACGGGTGGGGCGAAGCGCAGCCCGTCGACATCCGCACCGAGGCGGCGCGCGGCCGTTACCGGATTCATGGCGCTGTCCCCTCCCTCGACCGCGGGCCGCGGTCCCCGCTGCGGCCGAACGCCCTGCGCGCCGGTCCCGCGAAGCGGTACCATGATATACGGAGCCGGGTCCCGCGAAAGGGGGCCGGCGAGACAGGGGAGCCGATGGGCGGGCACCATTCGATTGCGGATCCGACGCAGACCGCGCTGCTCGTCGTCGACGTGCAACCCGACTTCCTGCCGGGCGGCGCGCTCGCGGTGGCGGGGGGCGACGAGATCCTCGCCCCGCTGGCCGCGCTGCTCGAATCGGCGCGTTTCGGCGTGCGCGTCGCCACCCAGGACTGGCACCCGCCGGGTCACGTCTCCTTCGCGAGCCGCCACCCCGGGCGGCGGCCCTTCGAGGTCGTGGATCTCTACGGACACGAGCAGACGCTGTGGCCCGACCACTGCGTGCAGGGCAGCGCCGGCGCCGCGCTCCACCCGGCGCTGCCGTGGGAGCGCCTCGACCTGATCCTGCGCAAGGGGACCGACCCGCAGGTGGATTCATACAGCGCCTTCCGCAACAACTGGGACCCGCGGGGTGATCGTCCGGCCACCGGCCTGGCCGGCTACCTGCGCGAGCGCGGGGTATGCGCGGTCTGCGTGTGCGGGCTGGCGCGCGACGTGTGCGTGCGCTGGACCGCCGAAGACGCCGCGGCCGCAGGCTTCCGCACCACCGTGCTCTGGGATCTCACGCGCGCCGTCGATCCCGCGGCGGATGAAACGGTGCGCGCGGCGCTCGCGGCGCGCGGCGTCGCGGTGGCGAACGACGAAGGATCGGCGTGAGCGACGCGCCGCAACCGGCCGGCGCGGATCCGGACGTCGCGCCCTACCTGCAACTCGGGCCCGAGGCGGTGCTGGCCGCGGTGGAGGGCGCCGGCTACCGCTGCGACGGGCGGCTGCTGGCGCTCAACAGCTACGAGAACCGGGTCTACCAGGTGGGCCTGGAGGACGCCGAGCCGGTGGTCGCGAAGTTCTACCGGCCGCGTCGCTGGAGCGACGCGCAGATCCTCGAAGAGCATCGTTTCACCCAGGACCTGGCCGAGCTGGAGATCCCGGTCGTGGCGCCGATCGCCGACGCCGAGGGCGGCACGCTGCACCGTCACGGCCCGTTCCGCTTCGCGCTCTATCCGCGGCGCGGCGGGCGCGCACCGGACCTCGAGGATCCGGCGCAACTCGAGCAGTTCGGCCGCTTCCTCGGGCGCATCCATGCCTTCGGTGCGGTGCGGCCGTTCGTACACCGCCCGGCTCTGACGGTGGAAGGCTTTGGCGAGGAATCGCGCGCCTTCCTGCTGGAGAACGGCTTCATCCCGCGCGACCTCGAGCCCGCGTACGGCACGCTCACCGAGGACCTGCTGCGGCGGGTGCGCGGCTGCTTCGAGCGCGCCGGAGACGTCCGCGTCCTGCGGCTGCACGGCGACTGCCATCCCGGCAACATCCTCTGGACCGCAGAAGGGCCGCACATCGTCGACTTCGACGACGCCCGCAACGGTCCCGCGGTGCAGGACCTGTGGATGTTCCTGTCCGGGGACCGGGCGTTCATGACCGCGCGGCTCGCCGACCTGCTCGAGGGCTACACGCGGTTTTACGAATTCGATCCGCGCGAGCTGCACCTGATCGAGGCCCTGCGCACGCTGCGCATGCTGCACTACGCGGCGTGGATCGCGCGCCGTTGGAACGACCCGGCCTTCCCGCGCGCCTTTCCGTGGTTCGCGGCACCGCGCTACTGGGAGGAGCACATCCTGTCGCTGCGCGAGCAGGCGGCGCTGATGGACGAGCCGCCCCTCGCGTGGGCGTGACGGGGGGCGCCGGCATGGAATTCTTTGCCCGCGTGCCGTGCCCTGTGGAGGCGGCCGCCGCGTTGCCCGGGCGGCTGACGATATCGGAACTCCCGCGCTGGTGCGCGTGCATCGAGCGGGTGTTCGAGGATGCGGGCACGGCGGGCGAGATCTACTGTATCTGGGGTCGATTCCGGGTCCACCGCGAGGCCATCCGCGACGGCGTGCGCTTCACGCTTCCGGGCTGCCCCAACGCCCTCGCCTGGACGGTGCGCGGCGACGGCGCGGAGGTGGTGGTTCACTGCACCATCGACCGGCGCGACCCCGATCCGGACTTCGTGGCGTCGATCGAGGACTTCGTCGCGGCCTGGGCGCGCGGACTCGAACACGGACTGCGCTGAAGCGGGTGCACGGCCGGCGCCGGGACTTCAATAGTGCGGGGGCGGGCGCTCCTCGTCGATCGGCGCCACCGGCGAGGGCGCAAGTTCGCGCACCTGCGCGGTCAGCCGTTCCACCTGCATGCGCAGCCCGTCGATCGCCTCCTGCTGGCGGATCACCGTGCGGTCGAGGGTCTCCAACGCCGCTTCCAGATGGGTGAGGCGGATCTCGAGATCCGTCAGGCGCTGTTCCATGGGCCACCTCCATCGCGCTTCGCCGTCGCCGGGCCGCGCCCCGGTTCGCCCCGGGCCCGGGTCGGCGTATGGTATCCTGATCCCGGTCAACCGGGGTGAGCGCTCATGCGGGACGAAGAGACGGAATCGCTGGTGCGCCGGCTCGGCGAATTGCGGGTCGAGCACCGCGACCTGGACGACGCCATCGCACGCCTCGTCTCCGATCCCCTCGTCGATCAACTCCAGTTGCGCCGCCTCAAGAAACGCAAGCTGCTCCTCAAGGACCTGATCGCGCGGCTCGAGAGCCGCCTCATCCCCGACATCGATGCGTGAGCCGCACCGCGAGCGGAGTGCGCCGCCCCCGCCCGCCGCCGCGTGCGCGTCTGCGTCAGTCCTCCGTACGGACCGTGCGGCGCAGATCCTTGGCGGCGCCGCGCCGGCGCTTGTCCTGGAGGCGCCGCGCCTTGACCGCCGCCCCCGGCCGCGTCGGGACGCGCGGCACGGGTGCCTGCGCCGCACGCCGGACCCAACGCGCCAGCCGCTCGCGCGCATCGCGCCGGTTGCGCTCGCGCGTGCGGAAGCGTTGCGCCTCGATGACCAGCACCCCGCGCGCGTTCACGCGCCGCCCCGCCAGGCGCAGCAGCCGTGCGCGCACCGCCTCGGGGAGCGCGCGCGAGCGGGCGACGTCGAAGCGCAGCTCGACCGCGGTGGCCACCTTGTTGACGTTCTGGCCGCCGGGCCCCGAGGCGCGGACGAAGCGCTCCTCGATCTCGTCCTCGGGGATCGACCACGTGTCGCCGATACGGATCATCCTCCGAGCGTACGCGACCCGGCGGGTGCACTCAAGGCGGGCGGCGGACGATGACGACCGCGCGGCCCTGCTGGTACGTCTACCTGCTCGAGTGTCGCGACGGGACCTTCTATACCGGCATCACCACCGATCCGCGACGCCGGCTCGCCGAACACAACCGCGGCGCGCGCGGGGCGCGCTACACGCGTGCCCGCCGCCCGGTGCGCCTGGTCTACCGGGAGCGTGCGCCGAGCCGCGCGGCCGCCGCGCGGCGCGAGCACGAACTGCGCCGGCTGACGCGCGCCGACAAGGTTCTGCTGGCCCGAGGTCGTTCCCGGCCCCTCTGAAGCGGATCGCGGAACGGCGGTCCGTCCTTCACCATTCCTTGACATTTGCCGGACGGTTTCTTAAACGACGCCCAGCCGGCCCGTCAGGCCGGGCCTTGATTCATGTCAAGGTCGGTCCGACGAAGTGCGTCCGACAATGCATCCGCGATGTGCCGGTGACCGGTATCGCAGGACGAGGCGTCGGGTCCGGGGGGAAGGGGTGCAGGGCGGGATCAGCAGGCGGAACCTATTGAAATACGGCGCCGGGACGCTCGCTGGCGCGGCGCTCGGCGGTCTCGGCTGGGTGATGGCGACGCACCGTTTCCGCAGCCGCTACCGGGTGCGGGCGGCGCAGACGCTGATGAAGACCTATGTCTCGGTGACGGTCATCGACGAGGACCGGGACCAGGGTCGGGCCGCCGTGGCGGCGGCGTTCCGGCGCATGCGGGCGGCCGCGGCCGTATTGACCCGCTTCGCGCCGCAGAGCCCCGTGGCGGTGCTCAACCGGACCGGGCGTGTGGCGCGGATCCCGGCGGACCTGTACACGGTCCTGGATCGCGCCCGTCACTATTGGGACCTCTCCGGCGGCTCCTTCGACGTCACCGTCCTCCCGGTGCTCGAGTACTACTACAGCCTGCCGCGGCCGTTCGCCCGGGAACGCCTCGACCGCGCCGAGGTCGAGCGGCGCAAGGCCCTCATCGGCTTCCGGGGCCTTGCGTTCGACCGCGGCGGTGCGCGCCTCGTGCGGGCCGGGATGGCGGTGACGCTCGACGGGATCGCCAAGGGTCACGTCGTCGACGAGGGCATGCGCGCGCTGCGCGCCGCGGGGGTCCGCAACGCCGTCATCGACGCCGGCGGGGACGTGCGCACGATGAGCGCGGACGACCCGCAGCACTACTGGACCATCGGCATCGCCGATCCGCAGGACCCGCGCCGCCTGTGCGCGACGGCGCAACTGCGCAACGGGGCGCTCGCCACCTCCGGGAACTACGAGATCTACTTCACGTCGGACCGGCGGCTGTTCCACATCATCAACCCGCGCACGGGCTATTCCCCGGATCGCTATTCCAGCGTGACCGTGTTCGCCGAGCATGCCATGGACTCGGACGCCGGCGGCGTGACGCTGTTCTCGCTCGACCGGGCGCAGTCCTGCGAGGTGTTGCGCCGGGGCGGGCTGGAGGCCTTCCTCGTCTCCTGGGACGGAGGCACGCGCTGGCGTTCGCGGGGATTTCCTCTCGCGCGCGGGGAGGCGCGTCTGTTGTGCTGAGAGCACATGGTGCGATTCGCCGCCCGCTCCGGTCCCCGGTCTCCTCGGTCGATCCTCGCGCTTTGCGCTATCGCAAGAGGTCCTGGTTCGTAAGGTGATTCGATGACTTTCGGAATTCACTGTCGGGGCGGCCTCGCGGGGACACGGGCGTGATCCCGGAGGGCGCGGAGATCAGGGTGCGCGGCCGGGTGTTGTGGTGGATGCTCGCGATGCTCGCGATCGCCCTCGCGCCGCAGCAGGCGCCTGCGGCGACCTTCGCGGGGCACTGGGTCGAGGCCGGCGAGCCCTCGATCCGGGCGGCGCTGCAGCGATTCTTCCCGAAGGCGGACCGTTTCGGGGCGTTCTCGGGGAGTCCTCCGGCCGCGCCGGTCTACCAGGGCGGGAAGCTCGTCGGCTACTTCTTCCGCACCAAGATGGTGGCCCCGATCCCGGCCTACTCGGGCAAGCCGGTGGATGTCCTCGTGGGGATCGACGTCAAGGGGCGCATCGTCGGAACCAAGGTGCTCGAGCAGCACGAGCCGATCCTGCTCGTGGGCATCCCCGTGCAGCGCCTCTACGACTTCGTCAGGCAGTACGTCGGCAGGCTTGCGACCGACCGGTTCGTCGTGGGCGGACCGCGCAAGCCGGCCCCCGGGTACGTACGCGTGGATGCGATCAGCAGCGCCACGGTGACCGCGATGGTCGTCAACCGGACGATCACGGCCGCCGCCGCCAAGGTCGCCGTCGCGCGCCACTTGGTGGCGCCGGGCGCGGCGTGGAGCCTGCCGATGGCACGGGTGCGGATGAAACTGTTTCATCCGGCCACCTGGAAGGACTTGCGCGGCAACGGCGCCATCCGACACCTCGTGGTGACGGCCGCGGAGGTGAACAAGGCCTTTCACGGGGTCCAGGGCGAGGTATACCACAAGATCCCGAAATCCGGGATCTACATCGACCTCTACTACGCCTACCTCAACGCCCCGACCATCGGGCGCAACCTGCTGGGGGAACGGCAGTACGAAACCCTGATGGCATCCCTCAAGCCGGGCGAGCATGCCATCGCAATGATGGCCAACGGGCCGTATTCGTTCAAGGGATACGGCTATGTGCGCGGAGGGATCTTCGACCGCGTACACCTGATGCAGAACAACAACCTCATCCTGTTCCACGATCTGGACTACGAGGATCTCTACGGGCTGGCGATCCGCGGCGCGCCGTCGTTTCAACAGCGGGGAATCTTCATCGTCCGCAAGAACTACGGCTTCGATCCGGGCAGCCCGTGGACCCTGCAGCTCCTCGTGCGCCGGCAGGTGGGCCCGGTCAAGAGCGTCTTTACCACCTTCAACGGCGGCTACCGGCTGCCGGCGGCCTACTATGTGCGCCCGGCGGCGCCGAAGCCGGAGCCGATCTGGGTCTCCGAGTGGCGCGCGCAGCGTGTCCGGATCGCGGTCGTCGGGAGCGCGCTTGCGCTGCTGACGCTGGTGTTGTTCCTGCAGGACTACCTGGTGCGGCGGGATGCCTTCGTCGCCCGCTTCCGGACGCTGTTTCTGCTGTTCACGCTGGGCTACATCGGCTGGTACGCGCTCGGACAGCTATCGGTCGTTAACGTGCTGACCTTCGTCAACTCGCTGTTCCACGGCTTCCGGTGGCAGACCTTCCTGATGGACCCGATCCTGTTCATCCTCTGGACCTACGTGGCGGCGGCGCTGCTGCTGTGGGGCCGCGGGGTGTTCTGCGGCTGGCTGTGTCCGTTCGGGGCGCTGCAGAAGCTCGTCAACGAGGTCGCGCGCCGGGTCCGGCTGCCGCAGGTGAAGATTCCGGCGCTGGTCCACGAGCGCTTGTGGGCAATCAAATACGTGATCCTGCTGGCCCTCTTCGGGCTGTCGCTGCAGTCGACCGGCCTGGCGGAGCGCTACGCCGAGGTCGAGCCCTTCAAGACGGCGATCTCGTTGCATTTCGTGCGGCAGTGGCCGTTCGTGGCCTACGCCGCGGGCCTGGTGCTGCTGTCGGTGTTCAACCAGAAGTTCTACTGCAAGTACCTGTGCCCGCTGGGCGCGGCACTGGCGATTCCCGCGCGGCTGCGGCTCTTCGACTGGCTGCGGCGGCGCAAGGAGTGCGGCAAGCCGTGTCAGGTGTGCGCCAACGAGTGCGAGATCCAGGCGATCCACGAGACCGGCGAGATCAACGCCAATGAATGCCACTACTGCCTGGATTGCCAGGTGACCTATTGGAACGACCGCAAGTGTCCGCCCCTGGTGGAGCGGCGCAAGCGGCGCGAGCGCGTGCCGAGGGCGCGCGCGGCGGTGCGGCGCATGGAGGAGACGATCGGCGCCGCGCCGGAGGCTTCGAGGGCGTCGGTGGAGGTGGAACCGCCCGCGCGCTGACGGGCGACGCCTCCCCGGCGGAGGTTCACTGGGCGACACTGAGGGAGTAAGACCATGAGCGAGCAAGACGATCGGATCGAGGGGGCGGCGCGGACGGAGGGCGCGCCGCAAGATGATGCGGAGGGCGGCCGTTGCGGTCTGTCCCGGCGCAAGTTTCTCGGCGTCGGGGCCGCGGCGGGGCTGGCCGGCGCGGGGAGCGGGTTGCTGGGCGCTATGCTGCCCGGCGCGGCGAACGCGCGTGCGCGCGGGCGTGCGCCCGAGGACTACGTGGCCCCGGGCCAGCTCGACGAGTACTACGGCATCTGGAGCGGCGGGCAGTCGGGGGAGGTGCGCATCCTCGGGCTGCCGTCGATGCGCGAGTTGATGCGCGTGCCCGTGTTCCAGCCGGACTTCACCATCGGCTGGGGGATCACCAACGAGAGCAAGCGCGTGCTGGGGCCGAACTTCCCGATGGGCGGGGATCTGCACCATCCGCACGTGAGTCAGACGGACGGGCGCTACGACGGGCGCTATATCTTCGTCAACGACAAGGCGAACACCCGCGTGGCGCGCATCCGCTGCGACATCATGCGCACCGACCGGATCATCGAGATTCCGAACGCGCAGGCGATCCACGGTCTGCGGGTCCAACGGGTTCCGCGTACCGGCTACGTGTTCTGCAATGCCGAGTTCCGCGTGCCTCATCCCAACGACGGCCGCGACCTGGACGACCCGAAGAAGTATTTCACCGTGTTCACGGCGATCGATGGCGACACCATGAAGATCGCCTGGCAGGTGCTGGTCGACGGCAATCTCGACAACACCGATGCCGACTATTCGGGCAAGTACGCGGCCGCGACCTGCTACAATTCGGAGGACGCGGTGACGCTCGCGGGTTTCATGCGCAACGAGCGCGACTGGACGGTCATCTTCAACATCCCGCGCATCGAGAAGGCGGTGAAGGAGGGCCGCTACCGGACCATCGGCGAGTCCAAGGTCCCGGTGGTGGACGGACGTCACGGCTCGGATCTCACCCTGTACGTCCCGACCCCGAAGAGCCCGCACGGCTGCAACGCCACCCCCGACGGGAAGTACGTCATCGCCAACGGCAAGCTCTCGCCGACCTGCACCGTGATCTCTTGGGAAAAGGTGGATCAGTACTTCGCCGGCAAACTCAAGCACCCGCGGGACGTGGTCGTGGCGGAGCCGGAACTGGGGCTGGGGCCGCTGCATACGGCCTACGACGGACGCGGGAACGCCTACACCACCCTGTTCATCGACAGCCAGGTGGTGAAGTGGAACATCAACGACGCCATCCGCGCCTTCCGCGGCGAGAAGGTGAACTACATCCGCCAGAAGCTGGACGTGAATTTCCAGCCCGGCCACAACCATTCGAGTATGGGCGAGACCCGGGACGCGGACGGCAAGTGGTTGGTGTCGTTGAACAAGTTCTCCAAGGACCGCTTCCTCCACGTCGGCCCGCTGCATCCGGACAACGACCAGTTGATCGACATCTCCGGCGAGCGGATGAAACTGGTCGCGGACGCGCCGGTCTACTGCGAGCCGCACGACTGCGTGATCATCCATCGGCGCGTGTTCGACGGAAAGGTCCGCCGCATCTGGGACCGGAAGGATCCGTTCTTCGCCGAAACCGTGGCGCAGGCGAAGCGCGACGGCATCGTCCTGGAACGCGACAGCAAGGTGATCCGCGACGGGCGCAAGGTGCGGGTCTATATGACCTCCGCGGCGCCGCTCTACGGGCTCAAGGAGTTCAAGGTCCGCAAGGGCGACGAGGTGACGGTGACGGTCACCAACATCGACAAGATCGAGGACCTGAGCCACGGGTTCTGCCTCGCCAACTACGGCGTCAACATGGAGATCAGCCCCCACGAGACCTCCTCGGTGACCTTCGTGGCGGACAAGCCCGGGGTACACTGGTACTACTGCACCTTCTTCTGCCATGCCCTGCATCTGGAGATGCGCGGGCGTATGCTGGTGGAGGCGTAGGGCGACGGCGGGCCGGGCCGTACGGGCCCGGCCCGCCGCCCGCGGTGAGGGACGATGGCGGCGATCGGAGCTCGCAGGGCGCTACGCTGGTCGCGAGCGATCGCGATCGGTGCGGCAGTGTGGTGTCTGTTCGTAGTCGCGCCATCCGTTGCGGATACGCCCTCGCGTGCCGTCGATGCAGGCGCCCGGCTGATGCGGGAACTCGAGGCCGCGCCCGCCGGAGCGGTCGTAACGGTTTCCCCGGGCGTCTACCGCGTCAACCTCGTGATCCGCAAGCCGCTGGTCCTGCACGGCGAGTCCGGCGCGGTGCTCGACGGCGGGGGACGGGGCGACGTCGTGCGCGTCGCCGCGCCCGACGTGACGGTGGAAGGATTCACCATACGCGGCTCCGGACGTGACCTCACGACCATGGACGCGGGGGTCTTCGTCGAGCGGCACGCAGCGAACGTCCTGATCCGTGACAACGTGATCGAGGACGATCTTTTCGGGATCTGGCTGGATGGCTGCAAGGCGCCGCGCATCATCGGAAATACGGTGCGGGGGATCCGCGCGCTGCGCTCCCCGGACCGCGGCGACGGCATTCATCTGTGGAACGTGCACGGCGGTCTGATCGCGGACAACGACGTAGGCGATGCCCGCGACGGCATCTATATCTACGTCAGCGACCACGTCGTGATCCGCGGAAACACCATCCACGACCTGCGCTACGGCGTACACTACATGTATTCCAATCACAACGAACTCGCCGGCAATCGGACCTACGACACCCGTGCCGGCTATGCCCTGATGGACTCCGACCACCTGGTGATACGGGACAACACCTCGATCGGGGACCGCAACTACGGAATCCTGATGAACTACATCACCTACAGCGACATCGTCGGGAATCGCGTGATCGGGGTGAAGAGCGCGCTCGGCTACGTGACCGGCGGCAGCACGGTGGCCGGCGGACAGGGCAAGGCCCTGTTCGCCTACAACTGCGTCTACAACGACATTCACGGAAATCTGCTCGCGGACAGCGGAATCGGGTTGCATCTGACCGCCGGGTCGGAACAAAACCGCATCTTCGGCAACGCCTTCGTGGACAATCGCCGGCAGGTGCGCTACGGAAACAATCGGGCCGAGGAATGGTCGCACGGCGGGCGCGGAAACTACTGGAGCGATTACCTGGGTTGGGACCTGAACGGCGACGGCATCGGCGACGTCCCTTACGTCCCCAACGACGCGATGGACCGGCTGCTGTGGATCTACCCGGCCGCACGGCTGCTCATCAACAGCCCGGCAGTGGCGACCGTGCGTTGGGTCCAGCGCGAGTTCCCGGTGCTGGCGCCGCCGCACGTCCAGGACAGTCACCCGCTGATGCGCCCGCCGCTCCCGCCCCCCAGCCCCCGGGAGCTGGAACTCGCGGGCCTGCGGCCGTGACGGCGTTGCTGAAGATCGACGGGCTCCACAAGCGCTACGGCGAGGTGCGCGCGCTCGCCGACGTGACGCTGGATCTGCCGCCGGGGGAGGTGTGGGGGCTGCTCGGGCACAACGGCGCCGGCAAGACGACCCTGATGAAACTCGCCCTCGGCATCCTCCACCCGAGCGCGGGGCGCGTGGAGATCCTGGGGGCGGCGCCGCGCGGGCGCTCGGGGCGGATCGTGCGGCGCGCGGTGGGCTACCTCCCGGAGGCGGCGGCCTTCTACGGGGAACTGTCGGGACGCGAGGTGCTGCGCTACTTTCAGCGCCTGAAGGACGCGGACCCGCGCCAGGTCGAGGAGCTGCTCGTCGAGGTCGATCTCGCGGCGGCCGCCGATCGGCGGGTGAAGACCTACTCGAAGGGGATGCGCCAGCGCCTCGGGCTTGCGCAGGCGCTGCTCGGGCACCCGCGCCTGCTGCTGCTCGACGAGCCGACGGTCGGGCTCGATCCCATCGCCACGCAGCGCTTCTATCGGACGGTGCGCCGCCACGCCGCCGGGGGCGCGACCGTGCTGCTCTCCTCCCACGTCCTGCCGGGCATCGAGCGCCATGTCGATCGCGTGGCGATCCTCGGCGGCGGCCGGCTGCTGGCCGCCGGGACTCTCGAGGAGCTGCGCGCCGCCGCGCGCCTGCCCGTGGTGATCCGCCTGCGCGGCGTACGCCCCGGGAACGGCCTGGACCGCTTCGCCGATCGGGCGGACATCACCGTCCAGGAGTCGGCCGAGGGTGTGGAGATCACGGCCCCGGCGGAGCACAAACTCGCGGTGCTGCGCGCGGCGATGGGCCTGCCGGGCCTGGCCGACGTCTCGGTGGCGCCGGCGACCCTCGATGAGATCTACGGGCGCTTCGTCGCCGCCGGAGGGGAGGCGGTTACATGATTGCAGTGCTGCGGACGATCGCCATCAAGGAATTCCGCGACGGCCTGCGCAACCAGTGGGTGATCGCGATCACCGCGGTGTTCGCGCTGCTCGCCGTGGGGCTGGCCTACTTCGGTCCGGCGGCGTCGGGCACGGTCGGCTTCGCCTCCCTCGCTACGACCATCGTCAGCCTGGCGAGCCTCGCCGTGTTCCTGATCCCGCTGATCGCTCTGCTCCTCGCCTACGATACCGTCGTCGGCGAACAGGAGCAGGGGACGCTGCTGCTGCTGTTCAGCTACCCGATCGGGCGCACGGAGCTCCTTTTGGGCAAGTTCGCCGGCCACGCCCTGATCATGACGGTCGCCACCGTGGTCGGGTTCGGCACCGCGGCGGTGCTGATTGCGACCTTCACCCACGAGTTGGGCAGCCTGGAGCTGTGGCGGGAGTTCGGCTACTTCATCGTCTCGGCGACGCTGCTCGGGTGGGTGTTCATCGCCATCGCCTATGTCATCAGCGTCTCGGTGGCGGAAAAATCGACCGCCGCCGGGCTGGCGCTCGGCGTCTGGTTCGTTTCGGTGATCGTGTTCGATCTCGGGCTCCTGGGCGTGCTGGTGGCCACGCGCGGCGCCGTCGGGACGCTGGGGCGCGAGGTCTTCCCCTATCTGCTGCTGTTGAATCCGACCGACGTCTTCCGCGTCGCCAATCTCGTGGGGTTCGAGCCGGCGCGCAACTATGCCGGACTGGTGGGGATCGCGGCGGGCGGGGCGCTCTCGCTCGGGGCGCTCAGCGCGGCGCTCGTCGCCTGGGTGGCGGCGCCGCTGGCGCTGGCGGTGTGGCGCTTCGGGCGCAAGGAGATATGAGGCCGTGAGCGGTGCTGCAGCGGAGAAACGGCCGGGATGGTATCTGGGGGCCGGCGCGACGGTGCTGGCGTTGCTCCTGCTCGCCGCCTGCGGTCGGCAGGAGGCCGTGCGCCGGGCGCAGCCGCCGGTCCCGATCGGCCCGGACGACGTGTGTGCGGTGTGCGGTATGTACATCACGCACTATCCCGGCCCGCGCGGGGAGGCGTACGTCGAGGGGCGCAAGGCGCCGCTGAAGTTCGGTTCGACGCGGGATTTCTTCGCCTATGTGCTGCAGCCCGAGCATCGCGCGCTGCTGCAGACGCTCTACGTGCAGGACATGGCGGCGACGAGCTGGCGGCATCCGAAGGATCACTGGATCGATGCGCGCAAGGCGTGGTACGTGCCGGAGTCGGCGCTCCCGGGCGCGATGGGCCCGACGCTGGCGTCGTTCCTTCACAAGAAGGACGCCGAGGCGTTCGCACGCCGCTACGGGGGGCGAGTGCTCTCCTTCGATCAGGTGACGCTGCGCCTGATCACCGACCTGTCGTTCGATCGCATGCCGGGGCGTCCGCCGCCGGGGCGGTAGGGTGCCCGCGCCGCGGGCTCAGCGCCACACCCCGGGGGACGGGGTGTGACTGTCCAGGATCTGCACGTAGTTGGCGCGCTCGTAGGCGGTGGGATCGGCGGCGGCGCGCGCGCTGAGCAGGCCCTGGACGGCCGCGACCGAATCGTAGCCGTGCGCGTCGAGCCAGTGGTCGAGTCCCCGGAGGATATCGGTGAGGCGCGCCGGGCCGTGACGCAGCAGGGCGCTGCACAGGTGCACTGCATCGGCGCCGGCGAGCAGCATCTTCAGGGCGTCCTCCGCGGTGTGCACGCCGCCGGTCGCGGCCAGCGAGAGGGCCGTGCGCCCGTGCAGGAGGGCGATCCAGCGCACGCGCAGGAGCGCCTCGGCGGGGGTGGACAGCGACAGCCGCGGGACCACGCCCAGGTCCTCGAGATCGATGTCGGGCTGGTAGAAGCGGTTGAACAGCGCCGCGCCTCGCGCGCCGGCCTCTTCCAGGCGGCGGAGGAAGTGGGGCAGCGAACTGAACTGCGGGGAAAGCTTCATCGTCACCGGCAGCGATACCACCGTGCGCAGTTCACCGAGCAGGTCGAGGTAGCGTTGTTCTACCTGCGCGGCGGAGTGCCGGGGATCGGCCGCCAGGTGATAGACGTTGAGTTCCAGGGCGTCGGCCCCGGCCTCCTCGAGGGCGCGCCCGTGCTGCAGCCATCCGCCGGTGGAGATCCCGTTGAGGCTGGCGATGACCGGAATCCCCAGTGCGGCCTTCAGGCGCACGAGCTGCTCGAGGTAGGCGTCCAGGCTGTCGCGATAGAGGCCGTGATCCGGGAGGTAGCCCGCCGCCTCGGCGTGACCGAAATCCTGATCGAGCAGGAAGCGCTCGGCGCTCGCCCGTTCCCGTTGCAGCTCTTCCTCGAACAGCGAGTACATGACCAGGGCGGCGGCGCCGGCATCCTCGAGCCGCCGCGCGTCGTCGAGCGCACGCGAGAGCGGCGAGGCCGAGGGCACCAGGGGGTTGGCCAGTTCCAGGCCGAGGTAACGGGTGCGCAGATCGGCCATCTCAACCCTCCCCGCCGCCCGAAGGACCCGCGGACGGTTCCCCGATGCCGGCATCCTGCGCATAGCGCCGGAAGCGCGCCGCCGCGTCTTCCTGCGCGGCGTGCAGCAACCGTTCGGCCGCCTCGCGGTGGGTGCGGCGCAGCAGGCTGAAGCGGGCCTCCGTGGCGGCGAAGTCCTCATATGGGATCGAGGGGCGGGCGTAGTCGAGGTGCAGCGGATTCTTGCCCTGCGCCGCGCGTCGCGGGTCGTGGCGCAGCAGCGCCCAGTGGCCGCTTTTTACGGCGAGGGTCTGTTGGCGCAGATTGTTCGCGAGATCCACGCCGTGGGCGATGCAGGGGCTGTAGGCGATGATCAGGGACGTCCCGGGATACGACTCCGCCTCCAGGAAGGCGCGCAGGGTCTGTACGTCCTTTGCGCCGAAGGCGACCTGGGCGACGTAGACGTCGCCGTAGTCCATGGCGATGCGCGCGAGGTCCTTCTTGGCGCGCGGTTTTCCCGCGGCGGAGAACTTCGCCACCGCGGCGCGCGGCGTCGCCTTGGAGGTCTGCCCGCCGGTGTTGGAGTAGACCTCGGTGTCGAGTACGAGGATGTTGACGTCGCGCCCCGATGCCAGGACGTGATCGAGCCCGCCGAAGCCGATATCGTAGGCCCAGCCGTCGCCGCCGACGATCCAGACGCTGCGCCGGATCAGAAACTCCGCCAGGGACTCGAGCCGGCGCGCCGCAGGGTCATCGATCGTGCGCAGTTGCGCCCGCAGCCGCGCCACCCGCCCGCGCTGCTCGCGGATGCCCGCTTCGCTCGACTGGTCGGCGTCACGCAGCGCGTCGGCGAGTTCGCCGCCGATCACGGCGCGCAGCCCATCCACCAGCGCCAGCGCCTGGCGCGCCTGCTGGTCGATCGCCAGGCGCATCCCGAGGCCGAACTCGGCGTTGTCCTCGAACAGGGAGTTCGACCACGCCGGGCCGCGCCCCTCGGCGTCGGTGGCCCACGGCGTCGTCGGCAGGTTGCCGCCGTAGATCGAGGAGCAGCCGGTGGCGTTGGCCACCACCATGCGGTCGCCGAAGAGCTGCGTGGCGAGGCGCAGGTACGGTGTCTCGCCGCAGCCGACGCAGGCGCTGGAGAACTCGAACAGCGGCTGCAGGATCATCGATCCCTTGATCGTCTCGCGGCGGAGGCGGCCGCGGTCGTACTCCGGCAACGCGCGGAAGAACGCCCAGTTGGCGCGCTCGGCCTGCTGCAACGGGGCGTGCGGGGCCATGTTGAGCGCCTTGCGTTGCGGATCATGCTTGTCGCGGATGGGGCAGGCCTCCACGCACAGGCCGCATCCGGTGCAGTCTTCGGGCGCGACCTGATAGCTGATGTGCAGCCCGGGATCGAAGTCCCGCCCCTTGACGGGGACGTGTTTGAAGCCCGCGGGCGCACCCTCCGCGAGGGCGGCGGGGAACAGCTTGCTGCGGATGGCCGCGTGCGGGCAGACGAACGGGCACTTGCCGCAGTGGGTGCACAGGTCCGGTTCCCACACGGGGATCTCGAGCGCAAGGTTGCGCCGCTCCCACGCCGCCGTGCCGAGCGGGAAGGTCCCGTCGGCGGGCAGCGCGCTCACCGGCAGGCGGTCGCCGCGCCCGGCGATCAGTTCCCCCGTCAGCGCGTGCAGCGCCGCGGGCGCGTCGGCGGGCAGCGCCGGCGGGCGTTCGAACCGGCTCGTGACCCGTTCCGGGACCGCGACCCGCCGCAGGGCCTCGAGCGCGGCCGCGACCGCACTCAGATTGGCCTCGACGATGTCGCGGCCGCGCTTCGCGTAGCTGGTGCGTACCGCTTCGCGGATTGCGCCGATCGCCCGTTCGCGCGGGAGTACGCCGCTGATGGCGAAGAAGCACGTTTGCATGACGGTGTTGATGCGCGCCCCGAGCCCGCTCCGCTCGGCGATCCGGTAGGCGTCGATGACGTGGAACTCCAGGCCCTTGTCGAGAATCCCCTGTTGCACCTCGCGCGGCAGGGTGTCCCAGACGGCATCGGCGGGGGCGGGCGAGTTGAGCAGGAACACCCCGCCCGGCGCGGCGTGTTCGAGCACGTCGTAGCGCGTGAGGAACTGCGTCTGGTGGCAGGCGACGAACTGCGCCTCGTCTGCGCCGATCAGGTACGGCGCGCGGATCGGCTCGGGGCCGAAGCGCAGGTGGGAGACGGTCACCGCGCCGGCCTTTTTGGAGTCGTAGACGAAATAGCCCTGGACGTGCAGCCCCGTGGCCGCGCCGATGATGCGGATGGAGTTCTTGTTGGCGCTCACCGTTCCGTCGGAGCCGAGACCGTAGAAGACGCAGCGGGTGGCCGTGTCGCCGGTGCGGGTCCGGAAGCGCGGGTCCCAGTCGAGGCTGGTGTGGCCGAGGTCGTCGTGGATGCCGACGGTGAAGGGGTGGCGCGGCTCGTCGCGCGCCAACTCGTCGAACACCGCCTTGGCCATCGCCGGTGTGAATTCCTTCGACGACAGGCCGTAGCGGCCGCCGGTGACGAGCGGGAACGGCCCGTTGCGCCCGGAGCGGCCCCACGCGCGGGCGAGCGCGGCGGCGACGTCCTTGTAGAGCGGCTCGCCGTCGGCCCCCGGCTCCTTGGTGCGATCGAGGACGGCGATGCGCCGCACCGCCGGGGGCAGGGCGGCGAGCAGACGCCCGGCGTCGAAGGGCCGGTACAGGCGCACCTTGACGAGGCCGACGCGCGCGCCGTGCCCATTGAGGTGATGGACGACCTCCTCGACCGTTTCCGCACCCGAGCCCATCAGTACCGCCACGCGCTCGGCGTCGGGCGCGCCGACGTAGTCGAAGACGTGATAGCTGCGTCCGGTGTGCGCGGCGAAGCGCTCCATGGCGCGCTCGACGATCCCCGGCATCGCCTCGTAGTAGGGATTGGCGCGCTCGCGGCTCTGGAAGTAGACGTCCGGATTCTGAGAGCTGCCGCGCAGCACGGGATGCTCGGGCGAGAGGGCGCGTGCGCGGTGCGCGGCGATGTGCGCCGGATCGATCATCGCCGCCGCCAGCTCGGGTGTGACCGGCTCGACGTCGGTGAGCTCGTGCGAGGTGCGGAAGCCGTCGAAGAAGTGGACCACGGGTATGCGCGACTCCAGGGACGCGGCCTGTGCGATGAGCGCGAGGTCGGCGGCCTCCTGAACGGAGTTGGAGGCGAGGATGGCGAATCCGGTGGTGCGCGCCGCCATCACGTCGGAATGGTCGCAGAAGATCGACAGCGCGTGCGTGGCGAGCGAGCGGGCGGCGACGTGGAACACCGCCGGGGTCAGCTCGCCGGCGATCTTGTACATGTTCGGCAGCATCAGCAGGAGGCCCTGCGAGCTGGTGAAGGTGGTGGCGAGGGCGCCGCTCTGCAGCGCCCCGTGCAGGGCGCCGGCGGCGCCGGCCTCGCTCTGCATCTCGACGATCTCGGGGACCGCGCCCCAGAGATTGGTCCGGCCCCGGGCCGCCCACGCGTCGGCCAGCTCGCCCATGGGTGAAGCGGGGGTGATCGGATAGATTGCGATGACCTCGTGGGTCAGGTAGGCGGCGCGGGCGACGGCCTCGTTGCCGTCGAGGACGGTGGTCTTCCGGTCTGCCATGGTGAGCCTGTGCGAAACGGCCGGGGTTGCGGGTGCGGCCCACCCTGCCTCGGGCTGCGGCAGAAGGCGTGCCCCCCAAGTTTCACCTTAGGGGGTGCCCTCCCGCGCGGCATTGACCCGGGTCAAGAAACCCCGCGGCGCCGGCGGGACTTGCAATCAATGCGGCGGCGGGCCGCGCGTGACCTGGACGAGGTCGGCGGGGCGCAGCCAGCGTGCATAGGCGGCGCGGATCTCGGCGGCGGTGAGGTGCAGGTAGCGGCGTGCGGCGAGCGTGGGTTCGTCCAGCGGGAGGCCCTCGACCGCGCGCGAGAGCAGGCCCCCGGCGATGGCGCCGAGGCTCGCCTGGGCCAGCGGGATCTCGTGCAGCGCCAGGGCCTTCGCGCGGCGCAAGGCGGCCGGGCCGACGGGCTCGGTGCGCATCGCCTGCAGGTCGCGTACGACGATGGCGCGCGCGCGTGCGACGTTGTCGGGGTCGCAACCGTAGGTGACCACGTAGGCGCTGCGCGTGCGACCGATGTCGAAGCCGGAGGAGACGTAGTAGACCAGTCCGCGGGTCAGGCGCAGATCGCGGTACAGACGCGTGGCGTAGAAGCCGCCCCCGAGGACGTGGTTGCCGAGTTCCAGGGCATAGTAATCCGGGTTGCGGCGCGTGAGACCGAGGGTCTCGGCGAGCACGACCTCGTCCTGGATCCGGCCGGGATCCGGCACCTGCGTCACCGACGGACGGTTCGCCGGGACCGGCGGCAGCCAGGTGTTCGGCTTGGGACCCGTGGCCTTCCAGGCGCCGAAATAGCGCTCCACCACGGCGCGGGCCCGCTTCGGCGTGATGTCGCCGATCACGACGATCGTGGTCAGGTCGGGCCGGAAGACGCGATGGTAGTAGCGGCGCACGTCGCGCAGCGTCAGCGCGTCGATGCTCGCGGGGGTGGCCTCGCGCAGCGTCGGATCGCCTGGCGGATAGAGGGCCGCGCGCAGGGCGCGGCGGAAGCGGTAGGCCGGACTCTGGATC
Organism: Gammaproteobacteria bacterium; assembly: GCA_027013145.1. Taxonomy (GTDB): domain Bacteria; phylum Pseudomonadota; class Gammaproteobacteria; order 21-64-14; family 21-64-14; genus BMS3Abin12. The sequence continues at coordinate 54,926 of JALUXX010000024.1, forward strand.
TCTCCGGCCGCCGCTGCGGCGTGCTGGGCGCGGACGACGCGGAAGGCCGCCGGCGGCAGCGCCGGATGCAGGAGGTTCGCCGCCAGCAGTTGCATCCCGCGATCGAAGTGTCGCGCGCGTACCTGCAGGGAGAAACTCGCGCCGGCGGATTCGCTTGCGGCGATCGCGTCGAGGGCGCGCTGGAACGCCAGGCGGTCGAGATGCCGCGTCCCGTACGAAAACAGGTCGGACAGCACGTCGGCGACCCCTTCCTGCCCCTTCGGGGTCTCCAGATCCGGTTGGTTCCGGACCTGCCCGTAGACGCTGACCGTGGGGCTCACCGTCTCGGTCTGTACGATCAGACGCAGCCCGTTGGGGAGCGTCTGTTCGACGGGGTGTCCCGCCGGCGGCGGGACCGCGAGGTGGGTGAGCACCCCCTCGGCCCATGGCGGCAGTCGCACCGGGGCGGCGGAGTGCGGGGTGAACGATTCCTTGCCCCCGAAGCCCTTGGATGCGACCGGCCTGCCGGCCGGGCGGGGCGTGAGCACGGCGGTGACGCTGTGGTCGAGCTTGAGCCAGCGGCGTGCGACGCGGTCGACCTGCGCGGGCGTGACCCGTTCGATGGCGGCGATGTCCTCCCATGGGGAGGCGCGGCCCTCGATCGCCACCGCCTGCGACCAGGTGTCGGCCAGTCCCGGGATGGAGTTCGGCCAGAAGGCCGCGGCGGCGCGCTCGCGGCGTTTGGCCGCCGCCACCAGGTCGGCCGGCACTCCGCGCCGGGCGATCCGTGCGAGTACCGCGCGCAGATTCGCGACCGCCGCGCGCGGATCCGCCCCGCGCGGGAAGCCCAGCACCGCGGCGCCCAGACCCGCGCCCGGCCAGGCGTCGATGGAGAAGCCGGTGGTCAGCGCCTTACCCGCGGGGACCAGGGCGTAGAGGCGCCCGCGCGGGCTGTTGAGGACGTCGCCCAGGACCTGCGCGGCGGCGTAATCGGGGCTGTCGGTGCCCGGCATGCGCAGCGCGATGACGGCGAGCCCGTAGCCGTGGTCGCTGGTGAGGTGCAGCGTCTCCGGCACCACCGGCCGTAGGCGGATGCGGGGCCGATGCGGCAGCCGGTGCCGGGGGATGGTCCCGAACAACGCGCGCACGGTCTTCAGGACCGGCTTCGGGTCGACGTCCCCGGCGATGACCAGGACGGCGTTGTTGGGCGCGTACCACGCGGCGTGAAAGCGGCGCAGCATCGCCCCGGTGGTCCGGTCGAAGGAGGCGCGCGTCCCGAGGGCGTCGTGCGCGTAGGGCGTGCCGCGGAAGAGTCGTGCGAGCAGTAGCCGGTACATGCGGTAATCGGGGCTCGAGAGGTCCCGGGCCACCTCCTGCTCGATCGCGCCGCGCTCGTGCCGCCACGCCGACTCGCGGTCGAGCACGCCGCGCATGCGGGCGGCCTGGATGTGCAGTGCGACGCGGAGGTCGGCGGCGGGCACGGTGAAGAGATACTGGGTGACGGTCTGTTGCGTGTCGGCGTCGAAGTCCCCGCCCATGGCGGCGCCGATATAGGCGAGTTGTTCGGCGGAGAGCCCCGGGCTGCCGCGGAACATCATGTGTTCCTGCGCGTGGGCCATCCCCGGGAAGCCGGGCGGGGCCTCGTTGGAGCCGACGAGGTAGTTGAGTTCCGTGGTGACCACGGGCGCGAGCGGGTCGCGGATCACGATCACGCGCAGGCCGTTGCGCAGGGTCGCCTTGCGCACCGTGGGCGCCGGGGCCGGTGCGGCGCGGACCGGTGCGAGGATCAGGCCCGCCAGCGCGCCGCACAACCAGGCCGCGGCGCGGCGTCGAATACGACGGTCCGGTTTCACGCTGTCCTCCCGTTCGGCGGGTGGCCTCGACGTTCGGACCACGTTACCGGCCGGCGGTTCCGGCCGGCGGGAGGTCCGCTCCGGCCGTACCGTTTTCGTGGAGCCTCAGCGACATACCATCGCAGGAACCGGTCCGGTGCCGCAAACGGGGCAAAAAAGGGCCTGCGCCGAGGCGCAGGCCCATGGTGGGCGCCGAAGCGGTCGTGCTCAGTCCTCGTGGGTATGCCCCTCGCGGGCGGCGGTACGTCGTGCGTGGTCGTCGTCGCGGTGGCCGAAGGTGAACAGGTTCATCAGGTCGCCGATGGCCGGTGCATTGACCGGGACGTAGGGGTCGTCCTCGTCGGCGACCGGGTTGGGCAGGTTGTCGCGACTGCGCGGCGAGAGCGGGCGCAGCCCCCAGTTGCGCTCGATGAACTTGAGGATCGAGGCGTGATCGTAGTAGGTGTGGTCGACGTAGCCGCGGCGGGCATACGGAGAGACGGCGATCAACGGGATGCGCGTTCCGTCGCCGAAGAAGTCGATCGGCTGCACGTAGCCCGAGTCGTAGTAGCCGCCGCCCTCGTCGGTGGTGATCAGAATCGCCGTGTGGGCCCAGATGCGCTTGTGCCGCTTGACTTCCTGCACGAGGTCCCAGACGAATTTCCCGAACGCGGCCGGTGTCGAGTCGGCCGGGTGGCCCGCGTCGCTCTCGTACGGACGGACGAACGCGACCGCGGGGAGCGTGCCGTTGCGCAGATCCGCGTGGAACTGGCGGATACCCTGGAGATTGCGGCGCATCGGTCCGGTCATGACCGCCTTCGAGTAGACGAGGGGGTCGCAGATGTTGCAGTACTCAGAGGTGGGTTTGCCGTTGTTGCGCCCACCGGTGTACCACTTCCACGAGATCCCCTTGCGCTCCAGGGCGCCGGCGATGGTCGGGACCGTCTGCGGGGGCACGTTGAAATGGTCGGGGCCGAGCGGTGCGAGCCCGCCGGTTGGGGTATACCCGGGTCCGTAGTTGTTGACGAGATAGTAGGTCCCGGGCGCGCAGTCGCCGTCGCGGAAGGAACGGTAGGGAAGGGAGTGGAGGTAGTCCCGGATCGGCGCGACCCCGGGCTGGCTGGGGTCGGCGCAGCGCACGTAGGAACCGCCCCGATACCCGTCCTGGGTGTACCAGTTGTTGGTGCCGGGCTGGGGATTGGGGTTCTCGATCTGGTTGGCGGGCGGCATCGTCGGGACCCCGGCGCGGTTATAGAACGCGACATCTCCGGTGACGATCGCGAAGAAGTTGGCGCCGGTTCCGCCCATGATCGACTGGTGATAGTTGTCGCTGATCGCATAGCGCCGCGCGAGCTTGTCGAACAGCGGCGCGTCCCCCGTGCTCATGTTGAAGAAGCCCATCGACACGCCGCCCTGGAAGGTGTCCTTGGGGCTGGGCGAGAAGCCGTCGTTCTGCGGTCCGATGCCGACGGTCTGACCCACCCAGGTGAACAGGTCCATGCGCCCGCCGTGGACCTGCTGCCACATCTGGAAGAAACGGTGGGCCGGATCCCCGGTGTGCGCGTCGTAGGGGACGTAACGGGTGATCTGGAAGGGCCCGTTGGGCAGGTTCGCCGGGAACCGCGCGTCCGGGACGTTCTGGGGCAGGCCGGTCGCGTAGGTGGTGTTCGGCTGCGGCAGGGTGGCGTACGGGCCGGTGATCGCCGGGTCGAGCGAATAGATGTCGGGGTCGAGCGCCCGCTGCTGCGCGGCCTTGCTGAAGTCGGGCCCCGGCGTCCCGTCGGCGTTGATGATCCCTTCGGAGAGCAGGTTGTGGATGGTCTGGCCGTGCGGCGGACGGTAGCCGCCGAACAGGTTGTCGAAGGTGTGGTTCTCGCCGATCACGACGATGAGATGGCGGATCGGAGTGGCGGTGTGGACGCGGTGCGGTCGCCCGTCACGATCGTCGTGATCGGACTGCGCCAGGGCCGGCGGAAGCAGCCCCTGACCGAGGATGGCGACACCGACCGCTGCGGCACACACGCGCCGGAGCATGGTTGCGCACGTCTTCATCGCGATTCCCTCCACGTAGCTTTGCGAAAGACCCGCGGTTGGAGAGCGGGTGCGGGCCAGCTTTCCACGGGAACGTGACGGGGGTGCGACGGACGTCTGATGCTTTGATGAAGCGGAATGTCGCGGACCGACGACAAAAAACCGCGCCGCCCGGGCGGGCGGCGCGGTCGATCGGACGCCGACTCGGCGCCGGGCCTACTTCGCGTGAAGCTTGGCGAGCGTCGCCTTGTCGAGCCGGCCGGTGACCTTCAGGCCGTTCTTCTTCTGGAAGGCCTTGATCGCCATCCGCGTGTGCCGGCCCATGATGCCGTCGGCCTTGACCTTGAAGCCCGCCTTGTCGAGGGCCTCCTGGGCGGCCTTGACCGTGGGGCTGGCCTTGGCGTGATGCATCATCTTCGCCTTGTGATGCATCTCATGGTGGGCCGCAGCCGGCTTGGCGTGCTCCCCGGCCGTGGCCGCAACGGCCGCGGTCGGCAGGGCGATCGTCAGGGCGAGCAGCGCCGCGGCGCCGGACGAAAGGATCGTACGACTGGACATTTTCATCGTCTGGGTTCCTCAGGGCGCATCGGAGGGATACGCCCGGATCAGGGGACAAGGGGTACGTGAGCGCACCTTCGTTGTCGATCGTGCGGCGCCCGGCCCGTGCCGGGCCTCCCCCGACCGTCGAGTCACGGGCGCAGCGACTATATACAACTTTCGTCCCGTCCCGGCAATGTCCCGGGACACATTTTCCGCACGCCCGCGATGGCGCTACCGGCGGCTCAGGTCGAACATGTCCCTGAGGGTGCCGTGGCCGGCAAACTGGTGGATCACGGCCAGGGCTACGTGGCCGGCCCAGTAGGACCAGACGAAGAAGGCGATGAAGGAGTGGGCCTCCATGACGGTATGGGCCGGGGCCGGGGGCGGGGCGGCTTCCGGGAGCAGGGCGAAGATCACCGCGCCGCTGACGGCCGCGCCGGTCACCGCCAGCAGGCCCAGCCCATGCACGAGCCCGGGGAGCCCGCCGCGCGGCCCGCCCTCCGGCAGGCGCCCGCGCAACAATGCGCGCAGCTCGGCGACGACTTCGGCCCGTGCGTCCCGGCTCAGTGGGAAGAGATGGCGGAGCGCCGCGCCGTCGGCGGCGAACAGACTCCAGCCCCAGTGCAGGAGGACGATCGCGAGGGCGGTCAAGCCGACGAATTCGTGGGCCTCGAAGAGCAGCGCCGGCAGCCCCGCCGGCGGCGGACCGTCGCCGGGGGCCTGCATGACCAGACTGAGGAGCAGCTGTAGCGTGACGGTTACGGCGAGGCCGCCATGCAGCCAACGGGTGCCCCGGTTCCAGGTCGATGCCGACATCGATTCCTCCCTACGTGTCCACCGTGCCCCCGCGCAGCGCGCGGCGGGCGCCCGGAAACTAGCAGAAAAACACCGGGTTGGAGTTTTTCCGCCGAGCGACTGCGGCGCAGGCCCGGGGAGACGCAACTCGCACGCGATTCGACGGTCATACACACTGACAGCCTGCGCCGAGAAGTCAAGCAAAGTCATCAAAATAGGACGGGGGCCCGGCTTTGCACTACAAATGCGGATCGCCTAAGCTCTTCTTGTGTAGTAGCCGCAACATCGCCCGCGGGCGGGTGCCGGCGGGGGGGGCGCGGCGGTCCGTGCGGCGGGCGGTATCTGTCTCCGGGGGTGGCGCATGCGTGAACAGACCCTGACCCCACCGATGTCGATGCGACGGATGCTGCGCCTGGCCCTGGCGTGGCTGGTCGCCGTCGCCGGCGCCCCCGCGGTGGCCCCCGCCGTGCCCGCCGATCCCCCGGGCGACACCCGGACCGAGGCCGCGGCCGGCGACCGGATGCGCAAGTTCGCGGTGCATCTCGAATCCAGTGCCGAGCGTGAGCGGACCGCGCTCGCGCGCGAGCTGCACGACGAGTTCGGCAGCGTCTTCACGGCGCTGAGTCTGAACTGCAATCAGGCGCTGCAAGACCTGCCGCCCGAGAGCGTGGCGGCCCGCGAGCGGCTGCTCGAGATGAACGGGCTGATCGGGCGGGCGATGGATTCGATGCAGCGGCTGCTCGCGGATCTTCGTCCCCAGGTGCTCGATGACCTGGGCCTGAACGCGGCGCTGGCCTCCGAGGTGCGCGCCTTCGGCGCGCGCACTGGTATCGAGTCCTCGCTCCGCGTCCCCGAAGACGAACCTGAACTGGCGCCGGAGCGGGCGCGGGCGCTGTTTCGCGTCGTCCAGGAGGCGCTGACGAACGTCGCGCGGCATGCGCAGGCCACGCGCGTGTCGGTGTCGCTGGAGCGGGCGGGGTCGGATCTGGTGCTGGAGGTGCGGGACGACGGGCGCGGGATTGCGCGCGATCGGATCACCGACCCGGGCTCCTACGGGATCCTGGGAATGCAGGAGCGGGTGGAGTTGCTCGGGGGGCGGTTCGACATCCAAGGGAGCCCGGGGCGAGGAACGCGGGTGCGGGCGGTGCTTCCGTCCGCGTGACGGACGGGGTCCGTTCGCCCGTAGAGGTTGGATCCAATGAGAGTGCTCGTCGTCGACGATCATCCCGTCGTGCGCCAGGGTCTGCGGCGCACGCTGGAGAGTGCCGATCACCACATCCAGTGCAGCGAGGCCGGGGACGCGGAAGAGTGCATCGCTCGGCTGAAGGCCGAGTCCTTCGACGTCGCCATTTTGGACGTCTCGCTGCCGGGGCGCAGCGGTGTGGAACTGTTGAAGCAGATCCATCGCCAATGGCCGAAGCTGCCGGTCCTCATCCTCACCATGTATCCGGAAGAGCAGTACGCCGTTCGCGTCCTCAAGGCCGGCGCGGCGGGATTCCTGAACAAGCGCGGTGCGGCCACCGAACTCGTCGAGGCCGTACGCAAGGTGGCGGCCGGGGGACGTTACCTCTCGCCGGCGGTGGCCGAGAGCATGGCCGCGGCGATGGCGCGGCCCGAGCGTCCCGCCCATGAACTGCTCTCCGACCGTGAATTCCAGATTCTGCGTCTGATCGCGGCGGGGTCCCGGGTCTCCGACATCGCCGCCAAGCTCGCGCTCAGCGTGAATACCGTCAGCACCTACCGGGTGCGGGTGCTGAGAAAACTCAACCTGCGCCACAACGGGGAATTGATGCACTACGCGGTGGAACACGGCATCTCCGGGCCTGAGTGATCGATCCGCCGTCGCGCACGCTGGCGTCCCGCGCCGCCGGGCGCGTATACTGACCGGCGGATCGGGAACCGCGGCGGCGAAAGGGGGAACAGTGCTTCCACGTGGAATTCTCCGGGGCGTCCTGCTCCTGACGGTCGGCGTGTCGGTGTTGTCCGCCGGGTGTTCCAGCGTGCCGATCGACCTGCGTCGGATCGCGATCCGCTCCGACCCCCCGGGTGCCGAGGTCCTGGCCAACGGCAAGAAGATCGGTGTCACGCCCATCACCATCGTGCCCGATCGGGATTTTCCGCCGGTGATGGATTGGAGCAACCTCGTCTACCAGGCGAAGGGTATCCTGACCCTGCGCAAGGCCGGGTGTAAGCCCTATTCGGAGCCGGTCAACGACTCGGTCCTGTCCAAGGACATCTCCGTACGCCTGGATTGCAGCGGTCCGGTCGCCGCGGCGCCGGCGCAGTCCGAACCGCCCGCGCCGCCCGTGCCGCAAGCGGCCGCACCGGTTTCCGCCCGTCCGGGGCCGCGCGCGGCGGCCCGTCCGGCGGTGCCGGCGCACCGTCTGTCGGTCGCGGCGCGCCTGCGCCGGTTGGAGAAGCTGCGCAAGGACGGGCTGATCACCGATCGCGAGTACCGGACGATCCGCGAACGCATCCTGAGCGGTCTGTAACCGGATTCTTCGGCCGCCGCCTGCGGCGCCGATCGCATTCAGCGGCGTTCCAGCAGATAGACGGTCTCGTGCAGCGCAGACAGCCCCGCCGCGCGGAAGCGCTCGTGTTCGGCGAGCACGTCGTTGCGCGCCAAGCGGTGCACGGCGAACGCCCCCTCGTAGAGTTCCCGCACCTCCTCCTCCGGGACGGAGAACGGCGGCCCGGCCATCTCGTGCTGGGGATATTCCAGGGTGAGGAGCAGGCCGCGCGCGGTGTCCGGCAGCAGCGCGGCGATGTGGCCGGCGTAGCGGATGCGCAGCGGCGGCGGCAGGGCGATCAGCGCGGCGCGGTCGTAGAACAGGCGCGCGCCGTCGAGGTCGCCCGCTGAGAGATCGAAGAAATCCCCGCACCAGATGCGCAAGGGGGGGTCCTCCCAGCACTCGAGGGCCCCGGCGCGCCGTCGCGTCGCGCGGCGGCCGTGCTCGGTGAAGAACGCCTCCACCGCGAGCGGGCTGGCCTCCACCCCGACCACGACGTGACCGCGGCCCGCCAGCCACGCCAAGTCCTCGCTCTTGCCGCAGAGCGGTACGAAGACCGGTTCCCCGGGGTGCGCGTCCAGTCGGCGATGAAACCTCACGAGCGCGGGGTTCTCGCGTTCGAGATGGAATCCGGTGCGTCCTTCCCGCCAGCGCTGTCTCCAGTCCTCCGGATCCATATCCACTCCCTCCGTCGTCAACCCGCGCGGTTCCCGGTTCGTGTCGCCCGTGCGCGGCGGATGCGCGTGCGCAACGCCAGCGCGATGCGCACCGTGAGCAAGGTGGCGACGAGCGCACCGGCCGCGATCCACTCCACGTTTCCAAACCGGTGCAGGGTCTTCTCCACCGCCGCCCCGAACAGATAGCCGAGCGTCGCGCCCGCGACCGCCCAGATCAACGCGCCGACCGCATTCAGGGCGACGAAGCGCCCGGTCGGGATACTGCCGGTGCCGAACGCGAACGGGATCACGATACGCAGGCCGAACAGGAAGCGGAAGCCCACGATCAGGCGCGTCTGGTGGCGGCGGATCAGCGCGTCGGCGCGGCGCGCCCGCTCGCGCCGCTCGGCGCTTCGGGCGAGCCACCGCGGGCCGTAGAAGCGCCCGGCGAAGAAATAGACCAGATCGCCCGCGAGCACACCGGCCCAGGCCGCCGCCACTACGCCGAAGAAGTTCATCAGGCCCAGGTGTACGACCACCCCGGCGAGCAACAGGACCGCCTCGCCCTCGACGAAGGTGCCCAGGAGCACCGCCGCGTAGCCGTAGGTCTCGATGAGGCGTTGCAGCGTGTCCGGGTCAGGCATCGCTCCGTTCCGTCGGCCGCCCGGTCCGCCGGGACGGGGCCGTCCGGTTGCGCGCACGCAACGCCCTCGGTATCTTCCCCCTGTCGCGCGGTGCGCGTTTCGTCTGCGGGGCGGGGCGATCCGGTCCGACCATGCGCTACTTTATCAAACGCTACCACCCGCCGGGTACGCCTCCCGGGACGCTGGCCGGACCGGCCCCGCCGGGTGCGGCCACGATCCGGGTGACCGTCTACGGCGAGGACGGGTTCTCCGAAGAGCAGGTGGCCGATCCCGCCGAGTGCGCGCGCTTTCTCGCCGCCACGCGGATCACCTGGACGCACGTCCAGGGGCCGGTCGATGCGGCCCTGCTGCAGCGCCTGCGCGAGGTCTTCAAGCTGCACCCCCTCGCCGTGGAGGATGTGCTCAACTCCGGACAGCGGCCGAAGCTTGAGAGCTACGACGATCACCTCTTCGCCGTGATGAGCCTGCCGGTGATGCGCGAGGACCAGCCCGTCACCGAGCAGGTCAGTCTGTTTCTGGGGCACGGCTTCGTCCTCAGCTTCCATCCCGGGGCCCAGGATCCGTTCGAGCCGGTGCGCAGGCGGCTGCGCGGTGGCACCGGGAGCATGCGCGGGCGCGGCGCCGACTACCTCGTCTACGCCCTCATGGACCTCACCGTCGACCAGGGCTTTCCCCTGCTCGAGGAGCTGGGGGAGCGGATCGAGGACCTCGAGGAGGAACTGCTGAGGAATCCGGCCCCGGAGACGCTGCGCGAGATCCATCGCCTCAAGCGCGAGCTGCTGTTCCTGCGCCGCATGCTGTGGCCGCAGCGCGAGGTGATCAACTCGATGCTGCGCGACGGCGACCACCTGATCCGGGAGGAGACGCGGCTGTATCTGCGCGACTGCTACGACCACACCATACAGATCATGGATCTGCTCGAGAGCTATCGGGACATGACCGCGGGGATGGTCGATGTCTACCTCTCGAGCGTGAGCAACCGCCTCAACGACGTCATGCGCGTGCTCACCATCATCGCGACGATCTTCATTCCGCTGACCTTCATCACCGGGATCTACGGGATGAACTTCGGCAACAACACCAAGAGTCCGTGGGCGATGCCGGAACTCAACTGGTATTACGGCTATCCCGCGATCCTCCTGGTCCTGTTGGCCGTCGCCCTTCTGCTGCTCCTGTTCTTCAAGCGCAAGGGCTGGCTGTAGCCTTTTCCTTCCCGCGGCGCGGCACGCGCGAGTCTCAGGGGCCCGCGCGGCGGCGTGTCAGGCCGACCAGCATCGCCGCGGCCGCGGCGGTCAGGAACGCCGAGATCGTGAAGGCACGGTCCATCCCCCACTGCTGCCAGACCGCGCCGAACCAGACCGCGCCGGGCAACGCCAGGAGCCCGACGATCATGTGATAGAGCCCGAAGGCGCTGCCCCTGGCCGCGGGATCGGCCTCGTCACCGATGAGCGCGCGTTCCGCGCCCTCGGTGCCGGCCGTCGCGGCGGCATAGGCGAGAAAAAGCACGATCACACCCGCCGTGTTCGTGGCCCACGGTACCGCAAACAGGACGAGGGCGCGCGCGCTCCATCCAGTCACCAGCACGGGGACGCGCCCGGTGCGATCGGACCAGCGGCCCATGGGCAGCGCGGTCAGGGCACGCACGGCATGCGCCAGGGCCCACAGCAGCGGGATCCAGAACAGGCCGATTCCGGCGTGGTCCAGCCACAGGATCAGGAAGGCGTCCGGTACGGAGACCAGTGCCAGCGCCCCGGCGGCGGCCACCAAGGCCCGCAGACGCGGTTGCAGCCGCGACCAGCGCAGCGGTGCGGGGGGACGGCGCGGCGCGGGCGCGCCCGCCCGCAGGCCGAACGCGAGGAGTCCGACCGCCATCGCGCCGGGGAGCGCCGAGACCAGGAACACCTCGCGCATCCCCATTCCCAGGGCGAGCAGCGCGCTGGCGAGGAGGGGGCCGATCATCGCGCCGCTGTGGTCCATGGTGCGGTGCAGTCCGAAGGCGCGGCCGCGCAGCGCGGTGGCGACCGAGGCGGAGAGGATCGCATCGCGCGGGGCGGTGCGCAGGCCCTTGCCCACGCGATCGCCGACGCGCAGGACGAGCGCGGCCTCCCAACTCGCGGCCAGACCGAGCAGCGGGCGCAGCAGGTTCGACACCGAGTAGCCCGCAACGGCGAGACGCTTGGCGCCGAAACCCGCGTCCCCCAGGCGCCCCGACCAGAGCTTGAGCAGGCTCACCGCCGCCTCGGACAGGCCCTCGATGAGTCCGATGGCGGCCGGTCCGGCCCCCAGGGTGGCGGACAGGAACACGGGCAGCAGCGGCATGATCATGTCGCTGGCGACGTCGTTGAGCAGGCTGACGGTGCCGAGCAGGACGACGGTATAGGGGACGGCCGGGCGCACCGTCAGTCCTGCGGCATGAGTTCGCCGTCCGGGCCGAGCGGCGGGTAGTCGACCCCGCGGGCGCGGCAGCGCGCGGCCAGCTCCGGATAGCCCCATTCGAACAGGGTGCGGGCGTAGACGCCCGGGGCCAGCCGGGGGCATTCGTAGAAGCCGGCCGCACGGCGCTGACGCTCGGCCTCGAAGAGGATCACCGCAGCCGCCACCGAGACGTTGAGGGAGGCGACCATCCCGTGCATCGGGACGACGACATGCCCGTCGGCCGCGGCGGCCGCGGCGGCGCTCACGCCGTACTTCTCCGCGCCCAGGACGAGCGCCGTCGGCCGCGTGTAGTCGACATCGCGGAAGTCGCGCGCGCGTGGTGAGAAGTGCGCCGCGAGGATGCGAAAGCCGCGCGTGCGCAGGTGAGCGACGGCCGCCTCCAGCGCGGCGTGCACGTGCAGGCGCACCCACTTCCCGCTGCCCGCGGAGGTGGCGTGGTGCGCCTGAAGATCGCTGCCGGCGGATACCGCATGCGCCTCCCACACACCCACGGCATCGCAGGTGCGCAGCACCGCGGACAGGTTGTGGGGTTTGTTGACGCGGTCGAGCAGGACCGACAGATCGGGCTGCCGCCGGTCGAGCACCTGGCGCAGTCGTCGATGGCGTTGAGGGGTCATGCGCTCGGGCCGGCAAGTGAATCCGGCGCCCGACGATAGGGCCCGGGGCCCCGGCCGTCAAGGCGGGCCGCGGGGTGCGGCATGGTGCCGGTCCCCGCCGCGGCGTATGCTGAAACGACGATGAGCGACACGATCGAGCCGCTCCCGGCCACCGCGTCCGACGCGGCCCCCGAGGCCTGGCTGGCCACGGTGAGCGCGGGGATGCCGGCGGAACAGGCCGACCTCGTGCGCCGCGCCCTGGCGCGGGCGCTGCCCGCGCACGCCGGTCAGCAACGCGCATCGGGCGAGCCCTATGTGCGCCATTCGATGGCGGTGGCAGAGATTCTGGCCGCGTTGCACATGGACGCGGAGACACTCGCCGCGGCGATCCTCCACGATGTCCTGGAGGACACCGCCATCACCTTCGCCGAACTCGAACGCGAGTTCGGGCCCGTCGTGGCCCGGCTCGTCGACGGCGTCACCAAGATGGGGTTGATCGACGAGGTGCGCGGCGCGGCCGCCACCGGCCGGCGCGACCGCGACCAGGCCGAGAGCCTGCGCAAGATGCTGCTCGCGATGGCCGACGACGTGCGCGTGGTCCTCATCAAACTCGCCGACCGCCTCCACAACATGCGCACCCTCGGTCATCTGCCGGCGGAGAAGCGCCGGCGCATCGCCGCCGAGACGCTGGAGATCTACGCGCCGCTCGCCAACCGGTTGGGCATCTGGCAGTTGAAGTGGGAGCTGGAGGACCTTGCGTTCCGGTATCTGAACCCGGATACCTATCGCGAGATCGCGCGGCTGCTCGACGAGAGCCGGGCGGACCGCGAGCGCTATATCGAACGTCAGGTCGCGCGCATCCGCACGGCGCTGGTCCAGGCCGGCATCCGCGCCGAGGTGCGCGGACGGCCCAAGCACATCTACAGCATCTGGCGCAAGATGCAGCGCAAGCGCGTCGAGTTCCATCAGGTGTTCGACGTGCGGGCGATCCGCGTGCTGGTCGATGAGGTCGCCGACTGCTACGCCGCGCTCGGCGTCGTCCACGGCCTCTGGCACCACATCCCGCGCGAGTTCGACGACTACATCGCCAACCCCAAGGAGAACCTCTATCGTTCCCTGCATACCGCCGTCGTCGGCCCCGGGGGGAAGGTCCTCGAAGTTCAGATCCGCACCCACGAGATGCACCGCCAGGCCGAACTCGGGGTCGCCGCGCACTGGACCTACAAGGAGGGGGTGGATTCCGACGCGGCGATGGCACGGCGCATCGCCTGGCTGCGCCAGCTCTTCGAGTGGAAGGAGGAAAACCCGGAGGCCGGGGACTTCATCGACCGGTTCAAGTCGGAGATCTTCGAGGACCGGGTCTACGTGCTGACCCCGCAGGGACGCGTGATTTCCATGTCCGTCGGCGCCACGCCGCTGGACTTCGCCTACCACGTCCACACCGACATCGGGCACCGCTGCCGCGGGGCGAAGGTCGACGGGCGCATCGTCCCGCTCACCTACGAGCTGCGCAGCGGGGAGCAGGTCGAGGTGCTGACCACGCGCCAGGGCGGACCGAGTCGCGACTGGCTCAACCCCCACCTGGGCTACCTGAAGACCTCGCGCGCGCGGGCCAAGGTCCGGCACTGGTTCAAGCAACAGGACCGCGACAAGAACATCGCCGCGGGGCGCGGTGTCGTCGATCGCGAGCTGCATCGCGTCGGGCTCTCCGGCGTCGGCCTGGAGCGGCTCGCCCGTCACCTCCACTATCCCGGAATCGACGACTTCCTGGCCGCGGTCGGGGCGGGGGACCTCAATCCCTCGCAGATCGCGGCGGCGGCTCAGGCGCTCGCGGCGCCCGCGCCTTCCCTTCCCGGACCGCCGCGGGCGGCGCCGGAGGTTCGGGAGACCGACGCGCGCGGTGCGGTGGTGATCGAGGGGGTCGGGGATCTTCTCACCCATATCGCACGCTGCTGCCGGCCGGTGCCGGGCGACGAGATCATCGGCTTCATCACGCGCGGGCGCGGCGTGACGGTCCATCGCCGCGACTGCCCCAACATCCTGCGGCTCCCGGACGACAAGCGCGAGCGGCTCATCGAGGTGGCATGGGGGGCGGGCGGGGGTGCGCGCTATCCGGTCGAGGTCGCGATCGACGCCTACGACCGCCCCGGGCTGCTGCGCGACATCACCACCATCCTCGCCGGAGAGGGCATCAATGTGCTCGCCGCCAACACCCTTACGGACCGGGCGGATCGTCGCGCCCGCATGACGCTGACCCTGGAGATCAGCGACATCGGTCAGTTGAGCCGCGCCTTGAACCGGATCGGCCAGTTACGCAATGTCCTCGAGGCACACCGGCGCGCATAGGCACGGTGCCGTGCGCGTCGCTTGCGCGGCCGGGCGCGGCATGTTCTGATGGGAGCGGCTTGGCGAAGGGTACGACGATGGAAAGCGCGCGTTTGCCCCGTCCGCGCAAGGGCCGCGGCGCCGTATCCAACCCGGCGCCGCGCTATGCGGCCACGCACAGCGAAGCCGTCGACGACGGTTGGGGCCCCGCGGACCCCGATCCGCCCCCGCTGACCACGTCCGTGGCCGTGGACGCCACGCGCAGCGTGCTCGCGCGCAACGATTCCCCGGACGTGCCGTTCGACCGCTCGGTCAATCCCTACCGCGGCTGCGAGCACGGCTGCGTCTATTGCTTCGCACGCCCCACCCACGCCTACCTCGGGCTCTCGCCGGGTCTCGATTTCGAGAGCCGTCTGCTGGTGAAGCCGGAGGCGGCGCAATTGCTGCGCGCGGCCCTGGGCAGGCCCGGTTATCGCTGCCGCCCGATCGCCCTTGGGACCAACACCGACCCCTATCAGCCCATCGAGCGCCGCTGGCAGATTACCCGCCGGCTTCTCGAGGTGCTGCGCGAGCACCGCCACCCGGTGGCCATCGTCACCAAGTCCGCGCGCATCGAACGCGATCTGGACCTGCTCGCGGACCTCGCCGCCGATGGCCTCGCCCAGGTCATGATCTCGGTCACCACGTTGGACCACACCCTCGCGCGGCGCCTGGAGCCGCGCGCGACGGCCCCGCGACGCCGCGTGGAGACGATCCGGCGCCTCGCGCGCGCGGGCGTGCCCGTGGGCGTGCTGGTGGCTCCCGTGATCCCGGTGCTGACCGATGCGGAGATCGAGTCGATCCTCGCCGCGTGCG
Organism: Gammaproteobacteria bacterium; assembly: GCA_027013145.1. Lineage (GTDB taxonomy): Bacteria > Pseudomonadota > Gammaproteobacteria > 21-64-14 > 21-64-14 > BMS3Abin12. The sequence continues at coordinate 70,125 of JALUXX010000024.1, forward strand.
CCGAGGCCGGGGCCGCCAGCGCCGGGCACGTGCTGCTGCGCCTGCCGGGCGAGGTGGCGGAGCTGTTCCGGCGCTGGCTCGAGCACCATGCGCCGCTGCAGGCGGGGCGCGTCCTGGCCCGTATCCGCGCCATGCGCGGCGGGCGGCTCAACGACCCGCGCTTCGGCACCCGCATGCGCGGCGAGGGCGAGTACGCGGCGTTGATCACGCGGCGTTTCGAACTCGCCGTGCGCCGCCTGGGGCTCGACCGGCCCTTGCCGCCGCTCGCCTGCGACCGCTTTCGGGTGCCCTCCGGGCCCGGCGACCAGCTCGCGCTGTTCTGAGCCGCCCGCGCCCCATCCGCGCTATCATAGGCGCAGGCAGCCGGCCTGCGACCGGCGGGAGACCCGACCCATGAGCGCGGAGCACGAGCGGATCGACCTGACGCGGGGCGACGCCTCCGCGCCGCTGCACACGCGCGTGTTCTATCTGTTGCGCGATCTCCAGCGCGGGCGCGCGCTCGAACTCGTGGTCGACGAGGACCCCGATCTGCTGCTCGAGGCGGTGAATTTCCAGCTCCGCCGCCGCCTGCGCTGGGAGGTGGCGGAGGCGGGGGCCGGGCGCTGGGTCGTGCGTGTGCGTCACCGTGACGACGGCCGCGCGGCGGGGCTGATGGACCTGATGGTGCGCGACCACGAGCGGCTGGACCGGCTGCTGGCGGGCGTCCTCGCGGAACTCAACGCCGGGCGCACGGGAGCGCCGCTGGCGGAGTTCGCGACCGCGCTGCGCCGCCACGTCGAGGTCGAGAACGAGATCCTCGCGCCGCACTTCGGTGCGCAGCCGCAGGGGCCGACGGCGGTGATGTTCGAGGACCACGAGCGCATCCTGGCCGAACTCGACCTCGTGCTCGAGAGCGCCACCGGGCCGGAGGCCGATCCGGTTCAGGCGGCGGCCTACGCGGCCATGCTCTCCGGCTCCATGGCCAAGCACGAGGGCCGCGAGGAACGGGAGCTGTTTCCGTACTGGGAGGAGCGCTTTCGACGCGACGGCGATTCCGGGCTCCTCGATCGCGTGCAGGCCGTGCTCGAAGGAAGGACCGGCCCGGGCGCGCCGGGGGACGGGGTCGCGTGACCGAGTTCGCGATCGGCTTTCCGCCGCAGTCCGGGGCGCCGTTGCGCGTTTCGGTGAGCGAGCACGACGAACTCGCCGAACACGAGCAGGTCTGGATCTGGGACCTGTATTACGCCAAGACCGCCCACGCGCTGGGCGATTCCGCCGAGGGTGCGGAGCTGCGCGAGACGCTCGACGGCTGGGCGGTACAGATGGCGAGCAAGGCGTTCCTCCCGATGTACAAGATCGAGCAGGCGGGACTGCACCGCCTGCATCCGGAACTCGAGCTGGTCACCGGCACGGACTTCGAGGGCGAGGTCTATCGCGTCCGGGTCGAGCGCCCGGAGGGCGAATGGCCCGTGATCCATACGTCCGAGCCCGACGCCCCCGACCCGCGCCGCCGGGCGCTGGCCGTCATCGCTCTGGCGCAGTACTTTTTTCTGAAGAACAAGCTGTTCCGACGCGAGGTCGCCCTACACGTGCTGGCGCTGCGCAAGTACTACCTCGACGGACGCCCGCCCACCGATCCCTACAGCATGGTCGAGGCGCCGCTGTTCGCGGTCAACAAGGCCCTGGAGTTCTTCGAGAGCCTGCAACGCGAGCGGGCGGGCGCGGGCGAGGGCGACGGGCGCCCCAACTGATCCCGGGCCCTTACGCGGCGGGCAGCGTCACCTCGACGGCCGCACCGCCGAGCGCGGAGGCGCCCAGTTCGAGCCGCCCGTCGTAGGCGCGGACGATGTCGGCGACCACCGCCAGCCCGATGCCCTGGCCGCCCACAGCGGAATCGGCCCGCTCCCCGCGCTGCAGCACCCGCGCGCGCGCCTCGGCGGCGATGCCGGGACCGTCGTCCTCGATGCGCAGGCGCAGTCCGGCGCGGCGGCCGGTCGCCGGCGGCAGCGCCTGCGCGCGGATCCGTACGCGTTGCCGGCACCACTTGAAGGCGTTGTCGGTGAGGTTCCCGAGCAGCTCCATGAGGTCGCCCTCGTCGCCGTAGAAGCACACGCCGTCGTCGACGTAGACGTCCCAGCTCACCCCCTTGTCGTGATAGACCTTGGCGAGTCCGCCGGCGACGCGCCGCGCGGCGCGCGCCACGTCGACCGGTGCCATCAGCGTGCTGCGCCCGGAGGCCGCGGCGCGCTGCAGTTGGTAGTCGATGATCTGGTTCATCCGCGCGGCCGCCTCGAGCGCACTCGCGCGCTGTTCCTCGGCCGAGGTCCCCGGGCCCGAAAGCGCACCGCGCAGCACGGCGAGCGGCGTCTTGAGGCTGTGGGCGAGGTCGGCGAGGGCGTCGCGATAGCGCGTCCGTTGGCGGCGCTCGCCGGCGATCAGGGAGTTGAGATTTTCGGTCAGCCCGCGCAGTTCGCGCGGGTAACGGCCCTCGAGGCGTTCGCGCCGGCCCGCCTCGATCGCCGCGAGGTCGCGGGTCACGCGTCGCAGCGGCGCCAGGCCCCAGTGCAGGATCGCGCCCTGGGCGGCGAGCAGCACGGCCGCGGCGGCCGCCAGCCAGCCCCACAGGCTGCGGCGGAAGCGCGCCACCTGCGCGCGGAAGCCGGCGAGGTCCTCGGCGACCGCGAAGGTGTAGTCGCGCGCGCCGTGCCGGCCCTCCCAGCTCACCCCGAATCCGAGGGCGAAGAGCGGCTCGCCCGCCGCGCTGCGGATGCGCAGGAAGCGCCATTGCCCGGGCGGCAACCGCGTCGGCAACGGGGCCGCGAGGCCGATCGCCGAGCGCGAGCGCCAGCGCATCGAACCGCGGTTGGCAGTGACCTCGGCGTAGAGTCCGGAGGCGGGGGTGGAGAAGCGCGCGTCGGGCAGGGTGGCGGGCAGCTCCAGCACGCCGTCGGGTCCGATGTCGGCGGCCGCGAGGAGCACGTAGACGTAGCCCTGCAGCCGGTCGCGCACCGCCGTCTGCGCGCTCGCCTGGAAGGCGCGGTCCAGGGCCAGACCGGTGAGGCCGAGAAACGCCGTGAGCACCAGGGTCGCCGCGACCAGCAGGCGCGCGTGGATCGAGGGCGTCACGGATCGGAGCGGGCCAGCGTGAGACGGTAGCCGCGTCCGCGCTGCGTCTCGATCGGGTGCAGGGTGTCGTCGGGATCCAGCTTGCGGCGCAGGCGGCGCACGAAGACCTCGATGACGTTGCTGTCGCGATCGAAATCCTCGTCGTAGAGGTGTTCGGTGAGTTCGGTCTTGGAGACGACGCGGCCGGCGTGCAGCATCAGGTACTCGAGGACGCGGTACTCGAACGCGGTGAGGGTGACGGGCCGAGCGCCGACGCGCACCTCGTGCGAGGCGGTGTCCAGCTCCAGGGGATCGCAGCGCAGCAGCGACCGGCTCCACCCGGCGGCGCGCCGCATCAGCGCCTTCAGTCGGGCGAGCAGCTCCTCCATCTCGAAGGGTTTGACGAGGTAGTCGTCGGCGCCGGCCTCCAGCCCCTCGACCTTGTCCTGCCAGCGCCCGCGCGCGGTGAGGATGAGGATCGGGAAGGTGCGCCCGGCGGCGCGCAGGCGGCGGATCACCTCCATGCCGCCGAGCCCGGGCAGGCCGAGGTCGACGATGCCCGCGTCGATCGGATACTCGCTGCCGAGGTACAGCCCCTCCTCGCCGTCGCCGCCGGCATCGACGGCATAGCCTTCGGCCTTGAGGCGTTCGACCAGAGGCTCGCGCAGCGCCGCCTCGTCTTCGATCACGAGGATGCGCATGGGCTCGCCCTGGCCGCTCCTCGGAGCAGGTGTCTCGGATCGCGGGAGATCATCGGCCGGCGGGGTCGGGCGCGACCCGCGCGCTCAGTAGTTGAGCAGCGCGCCGCTGCGCGCGTCGACCAGGACCACGCGGACGCGCCCGCCGGGCATCAGCACCTTGACCCGGTAGGCGGGCCGGCCGTCGACCTCGGCCGGTCCGGCGGAGAGCACGCGCCCGCCGGTGGCCCGGCGCACCTTGCGCACCGCCTGCTGCAGGCTGATCCCGGCGGCCGCCAGCTCGTAGCGCGCGCCCGGCGCGGGATCGGGCGGGGCGGCCGCGGTGGCCGCGGCGGCGGGTCCGGCGGCGAGCGCGGCGACGAGGAGGCTCGTCCACCACAGGGCCGCGAGTCGCTTCGGTCTGTTCATGGTCGCACGCCTCAATGCCCCGGGGTGTTCGCCGATCCCCGGGCGCCGCGCCCGCGTCCGGGTCACGGATCAGTCGATCGGCGTCACCGCGACCTGCACGCGGATGCGCTCGCCCGGGTCGCGCGCCATCCGGCTGGTGAACGTCTGCCCCCGATAGCGATAGGTCACCCGATAGCCGTCGATGCGCTGCTCGGTGCGGTGCACCTCCCGTACGCGGCAGCGCTCGACGGTATCCGTATAGGCGACCGGCCGGCGGCTGTCGCGATAGATGTCGCGCGCGACCGACGCGCCCAGCAGCGTCCCGGCGATCGCGCCGACGGTGCGCCCGTTGCCCTTGCCGACCTGATGCCCCAGGACCCCGCCCACGATGCCGCCGACGATGGTCGGCGTGGCCGAGGCCGGGCCCGGATCGTCGTACCGGGTGACCTGCTCGTTCCAGCATTCGCGCCGCGGGTAGGACACGTCCATCATCCGCACCAGCGGTTCCACGCGCACTACCTTAGCATATCCGTAGCGCACCGGGCCGTTGTCGCCGTAGTCGCCGGCGTGCGCCGGGAGCGCCTGGGCGCCGAGCAGCGCGGCGGCCGAGATCCCGAGGATGGCGATCGATGTCTTCATGGCCTTCTCCTGTCTGCGGTTCGCCGGGGGGTGCGCCGGGCGGGGTCGCTCCACGCACGGACATTCCCCGAGCCTTGGGCGACAGGATAGGGGGCGGCGCCTGAACCGGGCCTGAACGCGGCGCCCGGTGCGGAGATACGGCCTCTCAGGCGTGCGGGGCGGGGGCGAGCAGGCGGCGCACGACCCGCAGGAGGCGCCCGTCGGAGACGCGGTCGGCGTCGAGATAGATGCGGCGCAGGCGTCCTTGGGGGTCGACTACTGCGAGGGCGTCGTTGTGGGTCACGTCGTAGTCCGGATCCGCCCGCCGGGCGAGGGCGTTGGCCACCTCGGGCTGCGGGATCCAGGTGCCGGCGGCGCGCTGCGAGGCCTCGTCGCGCGCCTCCTCGGCGAGGCTCACCCGCTGGTAGTCGATGTGGAAGGCCCCGGTCACGATGCGGCGGATCTCCCGCGGGGGGCCCGTCAGGTACTCCCAGCGCCGGTCGCCCGGATCCCAGCCGTATTCCTTCAGGAACGCACGCATCTGCTTCGGGCCGGTCGCGCCCGGGTCGACGTTGAAGGCGACCATCTGAACCCGCGCCGTCAGCCCCGCGTCGCGGAGCGTGTGTGCGAAGCCGGCGAGGTGCTGGGCGATCAGCGGGCAGTAGCTCGTGCAGTAGGGATAGAGAAAAGTGACGATGCGCACCTTGCCGGCGAAGGCGCGTGAATCGACCGTGCGTCCGAGCTGATCGGTCAGCCGGTAGTGGGGGATGCGCCCGAGGACCGGGAGCGGGGGCGTGACGCGCATGCGGCCCAGGTGCCAACCCACCGCCCCCGCCCCGGCGAGTGCGGCGACGGCCAGGAGCGCGCCCAGGGCGCGGCGCGCGGCGGGGGTTCGGGGCTCGGTGGACGGGGCTGCGCCGGGCATGGGTTCTTGGCGATCTCGGGCGGGGGTGCCTACCTCACCCCGCTACCGTTAGGAAGCCGGTGCGGTGCGGAAGTTCCCGCGCTCTGCGCGGACACCAACCCCGCCCCCGCACGGCAAGGGCGGAGGTCGTCGCTTCCGTCGCCCGCCGCGGTCAGGCGATCGCCACCTCGAGGCCCGGCAGGTTCACCGCCAGCGGCGGGACATCGGAGAGCCGATATCCGACCTTGGGCGACAATTGCTCGGCGAGATAGCGCTCGACGCCGCTGCGGTAGGCCGGAGGCACCCGCGCCCAGGTGACGAACAGCTCGTAGCGCGCGTACTGCTGGACCGCCCGGTCGGTCCGATGGGCCGCCAGCCGTTCGCGGACGAGTCCCTGGCCGACGCACACGCAGTTGGGCGCGAGCCCTCCGTGCCAGATCACGTAGACCCCTTCCAGAGCGTCGAAATGAGGATCGTCCAGATCGACGGTATACAGCTCGCACCACGTATTGCCGTGGCACTGATTCCAAAGGAGCTTCATCGGCTCACCCTCCTGGTGGACTCCGACACAATATATTGGTATTGCTCCCGATGCGGCTCTCCCTCGTGAGGCGCAACCACAAGATTTAGTGATCGACGCCTTTCCAAAAATAGCCTACTGATCGCCACCTGTCCAGTGAAGGGGGGGCCCGATCAGGGGCGTTCGTGAGCCGCCTCGGCGGGGGTGTCGGGGAAGGCTGTCCCGGAAGCGCAGTCGGGTTCCGCGAGCACGGCGTACAGCAGTCCGAGCAGTACCCGGTTGTCGGCTTCGAGCGCGCGCAGATGCTCCTCGACGGCGCTCGTGCCCGCCGCGTGCGGTCCCGCGCTTGCCGCCGCCGCAGCCATCGCCGCGCGGGCATGCGCGTGCAGACGCTCGTGGAGTATGGTGATGGCGTCACGGACGGGCGCGCACGCCGAGTGGAGCCGTTCACGCCCGTCCGTCTCCAGCCAGCGACCAAGGAGACAACGCCTCTCCGCGCCGGGTTCGACGACGTCTTCCGGTGGCCGTTCGCCGCGACGCAGGGCCTCGATGAACCGGCGTACCCGGCCGGCGTGCCCTTCGAGCACCAGTCCGCGGGCCGGCTCGGGGAGAGCGCCGGTCATGACCGGCTCCGGTCCCGCCGCCGCGGGCATGCGGAAGGTGCGCACCCAGTCCGCGAACCGTTCGCCCTCCATCGGGCGCGCGATCCAGAAGCCCTGCAGGTAGCGGCAGCCGATGCGCGCCAGCAGTTGCGCGTGTGCCGCCGTCTCCACGCCCTCGGCGACCACGCGCAGACCCAGGATCTGCGCCGTGACCACCACCCCGGCGACGATGGCCAGGTCCTTGGTGTCGGTGGTGATGTCGCGTACGAAGTTGCGGTCGATCTTGAGTGTCGCCGCGGGCAGCCGTTGCAGGTAGTGCAGGGAGGCGTGGCCGGTGCCGAGGTCGTCCAGCGCCACCTCGATCCCCCGCGCCGCCAGTTGATGGATCACTTCGGCGGCGTGTTCGAGGTCGCTCAGCGGGGCCGACTCGCTGATCTCCACCACCAGCGCGGGCCTTGGGCCGGCGCCGTGCGCGGCGCCGGCCGCGGGCCACGCTTCGTCGACGTCGCGGAGGAACTCCGGGTCGAGCAGGTGCGCGGCGGCGATGTTGACGTGGATCGGCCGGCCCCAGCCCCCGGCCGCCCAGGCCGCGGCCTGCTCCGCCGCCGCGCGCAGTACGAATCGTCCCACCGGGCGTGCCAGGTGCGGATGGTCGAGTGCGGCATGGAAGGCCTCGGGGCCGACGAGTGCGCCCTCGGCCGTGTGCAGGCGCAACAGGGCCTCGACCGCGGCCACCTCCCCATCCGGGCCCACGATCGGCTGGTAGTACAGCCGCAGGCGCCCTTCGGCGAGCGCGCCCGCCAGGGTGTCGTGCATGCGTGCGTGGTTCTGAACGGCGGCGTCGAATTCGGTGCTGTAGAGCCGGTACTGGTTCTTGCCGGCGTGTTTGGCGGCGTACAGCGCTTCGTCGGCATGACGCAGCAGGCCCTCGGCCTCGGCGTCGTCAAGAGGGTAGATGGTCACGCCGAGGCTGGCGGAGACACTGACCCACTGCCCATCGCCTACCGGAACCGGTGTGCGCAGTGCCTTGAGCAGGCGCAGGCAGACCGCATCGAGTTCCGCCACGTCGCGCAGCTCGGGCAACAGCAGGCCGAATTCGTCGCCGCCCATGCGCGCCAGCGTGTCGCCGCCGCGCAGCAGCGTCTCGAGGCGCGCGCCGAGGGCGATGAGCAGTTCGTCCCCGGCCCCGTGGCCGTAGCGGTCGTTGACCTCCTTGAAACCGTCGAGATCGAGGATCCCCACGGCGAGCAGCCGGTCCAGGCGCCCGGAGCGCACGCGCTCGTGTGCCAGCCGATCGCCGAACAGCGCGCGGTTGGGCAGGCCCGTCAGCGGATCGCGCAGCGCGTGTTCCCGCAGCCGCAGCACCAGGCTGCCGAGGTGCGAGAAGCCCAGGAAGAAGGCCGCGCCTACGCGTTGAAAGTAGCCGGCCTCCGCACTGGCGAGCACACCGGTGCCGCGCAGGCCGCCGTGGCCGAAGGGGAACACCGCCACCTCGCGGGCGCGTCCGCGCAGCGGGGCGGTCCAGTGCGCGGCATGGGCGTCGTCGACGGCGAGGATCGCCGGCGCCTCGACCGCGACGGGCAGGCGTAACTCCGGAAGCGCGATTCCCGCGGCGCATTCCGGGCGCACCTCTGCGTGGGCGTCCTGTGTCTGCGCGGCGGCGACGGCGAAGGCGCCGAGTACGACGGGTTCGACCTCGCGCACCAGGCTCTCGCAGATGCGCGTCATCAGGGCCATGGGCGGGCTGCCCTCCGGCAGCGGATGGGCCATCACCTCCAGCAGCACGCGCACGACCGTGAGGCGTTCGGCGTCGGCCTCCCGGACTTGCGCCGCGTAGCCCTCGAGCTGCGCCATAAGGTCGCCGAGCAGCAAGCGCAGCAGGGCACCGCGCAGCGGTGCGCGCTCGGCCGGCGTCGCATGCGCGTCGACGACTCGATCCCAGTGACGCCAGTACACCAGATACGCCCCGGCGATCCAGGCCGGGTGTACCCCCAGGGTGTAATGGCGGCGGCCGAGGCCGCGCACGCGCACACACCAGTCCGCATCGAGACGGCTGGCGAGGAGCCGCCGGGCGTGTTCGGCTTGGGCCTGTATGAGCCTAGAAGCGTAGATTCACGCTGCCGTTTCTATGTAATCTGTTGTCCTGACGACACAATCTGCTGAGGAGGCGTTCACCCGATGGGTGAGGCGAAAAGACGGGCCCAAGCGGCGATGGCGGCGATCA
>JALUXX010000025.1 GCA_027013145.1 Gammaproteobacteria bacterium
CTGGGCGGTGTCGCCTACAGTGCGGGGGTGGTTTTCTACTTGTGGCGCCGCCTGCCCTATCACCATGCCGTCTGGCATGGCTTCGTCCTCGCCGGGAGCGCGTTGCACTTCTTCGCCGTTCTGTTCTACGTGATCCGCGTTCCGGCTTGAGGGCGGGCCGCCGTCCCGGATCGGGCGGCGCGGTGGTGCCCCCTGCCGACGTCAGAGCCGCCTCGGATCTTGCTTCGCTGACTCGTTCACCGGTCTAGAACGTTCCGGCGCATTCGGGACGAACCTTCAAACGGCGTGTTTTCAGGTACTTGAAGGTGTGTCGGTATCTCCTTACACGTCATTGATCTTTAGTCAATCATTCAATAGAATATGAAAACTATACCTGCTTGCCTATCCTATGGGGGCGTCATCATGACTTTCATTTCCAGTCTCGCCGGCCTCATTACGGGTCTCGTGCTCGGCGTCTTCGGCAGCGGCGGCGGCATCATCACGACTCCGGCGCTGCTCTATCTTGCTCACGTCCCGGCGAAATCGGCCATCGCCATGAGCCTCGGCGTCATTGCCATTACCGCCACGGTCGCCACGCTCCAGCACTGGCGCCGCGGGAATGTAGACTTCAGGGTCACCGTTATTTTCGGGCTGTTCAGCATGGCCGGCACGTACCTCGGAGCCCGCCTCGGCGTGGACACGCCAGTGGTCGTTCAACTGGCGGTCTTTTCGCTGGTGATGTACGCAGCGGCCTGGAAGATGCTGCGCCCCCTACCGGTCCACCGGTCCGTCGGGGCCGCGGCGGTGAGTCCCGAGTTGTGTGTGACTCCCCGGTGTATGTTTCGTACGGGCGCCGTCGGCGTGGCTGTCGGCATGCTCGCGGGGCTCGTCGGGGTGGGCGGGGGGTTCCTCATCGTCCCGGCACTGGTGCTGCTGTCGGGGTTGTCCATCAAACAGGCCATCGGCACCGCACTGGCGATCGTTACGCTCAATTCCGCCTCCGGTTTCCTGGGATACGCCGGGCATGTATCCATCAACTACACGCTGGTCGGCACCTTCTCCGCTCTCGCCATCGCGGGAAGTGTGCTCGGCGCCTATCTGGCGCATCGGTTGTCTGCCAACCATTTGAAGCGGGCCTTCGGCGTGTTTCTCCTCTTTGCCGCCAGTGCGATCCTGCTCAAGAGCGTCCTGTAGGGCGAGCCCCGATCGGGCAACCTGCTGAGCCGGGCACCACCTGGCGGCTGTTACCGCGCTTTCCCGCGCGCGAATACCGCATCCTGACCCAGCGTGCCGGTGCGATCTTCGGGGACTTTCCGGCGGTATCCCGGAGCGGTCGGGCCGTAACGGGTTATTGCCCGGGACGCGCCAGGACGGTCCGGTCGGGGGACGGGATCGGTCGCTTCGATCCGCTATCCGGGGGAGGCGGTCGTCCCGGCCGACCCCAAATCAAGACCTCGCGAAGGAGAGTCCATGAGCAAAGGACTCGCCACCCGCTGCATCCACAGCGGTGAGATCGCCGATGCGTCTGGTTCGCTTCATACTCGTGTTTACACCACCACCCCCTTCGCAGCCACGATCTTGCCCGCCGGCAGATGACGGGGTTCGCGGGATGTTGACCAACGAGGTCAAGGGCGGTGGCGAATCCGCCACGCGCGTGGCGGACGCACTTCGGCTTTTCGCCCTTGCCCCGTCCCTCGGCGGTACCGAGGGTCTGGTCACCCCGCCCGGTATGACCACCGACCATGGATTTGCCCGCGAAGAGCGCAGCCGCCGCGGCATCTCCGATGCCATGCTGCGCCTGTCGGTGGGGCTGGAGGACGCCGGCGACCTGATTGCCCATCTGCAACAGGCCCTCGGCGGATCCATGGGGGCGGGGCTCGGGGTTTTCGACCGTGGCCCGCCGCCCGGTTTCGACAACGGTCGTGGCCGCTTTCGGTGGCGAGGAGGCTACACGGCCGTCCGTCCACGGCCGGCGGGTGCGCCGGGAGGCGGTGCGGGAGTCCCCGATGTCGCCGCAACGCCGGAAGTGGTATCGTAATGGCCGGAACATACGTAAATACAATCCCTTATGGCCACATAAGGCGAACTTGGAGACTGGCATGCCAATCGGTCCGCGGGAGATCGTCACCCCGTTTCGGCCCATCCCGCTGGAGGTGCCCGAGGGGATGAAGCCGAACGAGTTCTTCAACAGCACGGAGAACCTCAACGATCTCGCCACCAACAACGGTCTGTTGACCAACCCCGAGGGGCTTCTTCTCTACCGCAAGGCGCTGGGGCATTCGGTCGAGTTCGACACCTCCATCATCTACAACACCTCCAGGACGATCCTCGACCCGCTCGGGCGCCCGGTGCGCCGCACGCAGGTTCCCGAACACGTCCTGCGGGTGTGGAACCGGATGAATCAGGTCATCATCGACTACATGCTCGAGCGCTACCCTGACCCGCAGGAGCATCTCGTACTCGCGGGCGAGGCGAGCCTCGACGCCACCTGGCCGCTGACCTCGCCGGGGGTGCCGAGCATCCGCATGCTGCACAATCATTTTATGGTGTTTCCGCTGGAGCGGTTGCGCGCGGCGAAGCTCGCGGACCCCGGGAACCCGAACCTGACCGACGGCGGCCAGCATTCGCTGTTCGAGAAATACATGCACGGGGTCTACCGCGAGTTCATCTGCAAGGCGCTGCACCTGGAGGTGCTGCGACCGATCAGCGACGAGGCGGCGCGGCTCGAACTCACCGGTTATCCGCACGGCCTGCCGAGCTGGGAGATCCCCGGCGGTGCCGCGGCGCTGCAGGATATCCGTTTCTGGCGCGAATACGATCTGGTACTGAAGGGCTTCCTGGACTTCTATCGCACCTTTTTCAGTCAGGTGTCCGTTCGCAACGCGCCGATGCTGCCGGACCTGTACTTCCCGGAGTCGGTGGAGAGCGTGCTGTTGTTCGACAACGATTTCCTCAAGACCGCGAAGATGGTGCGCGAGCGCTGCATCCGCGACGCCGCATACGCCAACGCCATCCGCTGGCAGCCGGCCTTCAAGCAGCTCATCTA
>JALUXX010000026.1 GCA_027013145.1 Gammaproteobacteria bacterium
CCCCAATTCGCGCCCGTAGCTCAGCTGGATAGAGTACCTGGCTACGAACCAGGCGGTCGGGAGTTCGAATCTCTCCGGGCGCGCCATTAAATCAGTTAGTTATAAAAACGTTTGACGCGCCGCCCTCGAATTTGCGACACTGACGCGACAGTCGGGGATCGGGAGAGCGACATGGCGACACTGGTGCGGCGTCCTGGCCCGGGCGGGCGGCGGGTCTGGCAGGCTAGGATCCGGAAAAAGGGCCATCCCCCGCTCACCCGCACGTTCGACCGCAAGGCCTCCGCCGAGGCTTGGGCCCGCCAAGTGGAGGCCGAAATGGAGCGCGGGACGTTCGTCTCCCGCGCCGAATCCGAGAGCACCACGCTCGCCGAAGTCCTGCGCCGGTACGCGGCGGAGGTCACCCCAGCAAAACGCAGCGCGGAGAACGAACGGGGGCGCATCGACATGATCTTGCGTGACCCCATCGCGTCCCTCTCCCTGGCCGCCTTGGACGGCTCCGCGGTGGCCGCGTTCCGCGACCGCCGCATGGAGGTCAACGCGCCCAAGAGCGTTCGGAATGACTTGGTGCTCCTGCGCCACGTCCTCCAGGTCGCCGACCGGGAGTGGCGGCTGCACCTGCCGCGCGGCAACCCGGTCGATGCCGTCCGCAAGCCGCAGGTGCCACGTGGCCGCGACCGCCGCCTCCTGCCCGGCGAGGAAACCCGCCTCCTGGCCGCCTGTAGAGCCTACGGCGGGCCCATCGAGTCCCTGGTCGTCCTGGCACTGGAGACCGCCATGCGGCGCGGAGAACTCGCTGCGATGCGCTGGGAGCACCTGGACGGCAAGGTGCTGTCGGTGCCGGAAACCAAGACCGGAGAGCCACGCCGGGTGCCGCTGTCCACGCGGGCCCGCGAGGTACTGGCCGGTCTGCCGCGCCGTCTGGACGGCTGGGTCTGGGGCATCAGGGCCGACTCGATTACCCAGGCGTTTGACCGGGCGGTGAAGCGGGGCCGGGCGGATTACGAGGCCGCTTGCAGCGGTGCAACCGAGTGCCGGGATCGCGGGGAGAAGCCGGGTGCCCCGGTGCAACCCGACCCGCGGATGCTGCGGGATCTTCGCTTCCACGACCTGCGCCACGAGGCGACCAGCCGGCTGTTCGAGAAGGGACTCAACCCGATGGAGGTGGCCGCCATCACCGGCCACAAGACGCTCCAGATGCTCAAGCGGTACACTCATCTGAGAGCCGAGGACCTGGTGGAGCGGCTGGGGTGAGGCTAAGATTCAATAGTGATGTTCGCCGCTCAGTCGCGGAAGAACTCAAAAAAGCATCGACCTATGGCGGTATTGGGTTGGGCCTGTTAGGCTATTCTTTGAACACTCCCGCCGTGCTATTGGGCGCATTCGCGTGGTGGGTGGTTTGCCAAATCATCGCCACCTTGCTCCTGGCGATCGAGGATGAACCATGAGTATGACCACTGCGGCATTTATCGGGATGGGACTGGTCGTGGTCTACGGGTTGGGGTCCCTGGCCCTGGCCGCTCGCGCCGCCCGGCGCAGCAAAAAGACAGGGCACGCAAAACCCGCGCACTGAGCTATGCTGCGGATTGCGGCCGTTCCTCGATTTGCTACGTCTCGATCTCCGCCCCGCGCACTCTGGCAGATAGAACGTGCTCCTGTACATCCTCGATACGCTCCGGCCCGAAGCGCCAGACAAGAGATTCGCGCGCATCCGCCAGCGTCGCGCCCGGCGGCAGAATCACGACAGCAGATTGCCCCGGTGGCATCTCGCGCAGGTGGAACTCAAACGCCGGCATCGTCGGCATCCTCCACGTCATCGAGCGCGTCGTCGATCTCCATTGTCGCGTCACATTTCGGGTATTTCCTGCACCCCAGAAACACTCCATTGCTTCCTTCACGGCGTCGCATCGGGCCGTGGGATTCGTCAGCGGGGCAGTCCGGGGTAATGTTGGTTGGCTCTGCCCCGCGCTCCGGATCGAGGCAATCCCTGGTGCCCGTGCAGTCCGTCTCCTGGCGGCGGCTACAGGACCAGAAGGAGCCGAATTTGCCGCCCTCTACCCAAACCATGGGCGCGTGGCACTCGGGGCACTCGACACTATCCACGGGCTCCGACCGCCGCACCGGCCTCAGCACCGGCTCGCCGTCACGATCCGCGTACCATGCGTCGCAGCCCGACTCCGGTGGGCAGTGCCAGTAATGCTTTTCGCGCTTTTTGCTGTAGACGCGCTTCAGCCTGGCCTTGCATTGCGGGCAGTGATGATATTTACGCGCGCCGGCGCTGCTCTCACTTTTCGCTTCCATCTCTTGCTTCTCCTGCCGCGCGTCGCGCGGCTTCGGCTTTGCACATCGTGCGGTCCTGCGGCGCGATCGATTTCGCCTCGTGCTCGCACCGCATCCAGATCAGATCGTGCGCCTCGCGCACCCTGGCCGGCGTCCACGGCAGCGGGCGCGGAGGCCGCTGCGACTCGACGAGCCGCACGATCGCGGGCGGATTTTTCGAGTGCGCGATCGCATCGCCGACGCGATACCAGCCAGCCGCGAGCAGTCCCGCCGCCGCGATCCAAACTGCCGTCCACCACCGCTTACTCATCGGCTTACCCTCCTGCTCGCGAGCGCGACGCGCGCGAGCCAGATCACGCGGTCGGTCGAGCCTGCGGCTCGCGGCAGTATCCGCCCGACGATCTCGAGCGCCTCGGCGGCGCGGGACATATCCCAGCGCCCCTGTGGTAGCGGCAGTAGGTACTCGTACTCTGCCGTCACGCCGTCGCTGAGCATCTCGTGCACCCGCTACGCGCCAAGGAGAGCGGAGCGAGGGCGCGTAGTCCCCGGTAGGCGTAGGGCGCGGGCGTATCGCCGAAGAGGCGAAGGGAGCGAGAGGTCCCGAAGCCGCGTAGGCGATATGCAGAGCGCAT
>JALUXX010000027.1 GCA_027013145.1 Gammaproteobacteria bacterium
CGGCACGGCGTACGCCTCGCTGAGCTATCTGCAGACATTGCCGGTGGACCGGATCAAGATCGACCGCTCCTTCACCGCACGGCTGCTGCAGGGGCGGCGCGAGGAGGCGATCGTCGGCGGGGTGGTGCTGACCGCGCGGCTGCTGGGTCTGGACCTGGTCGCCGAGGGGGTCGAGATGGACAGCCAGGCGGAGTTGCTGCGCCACCTCGGCTGCCCGAAGCTGCAGGGTTACCGGATCGCCCGTCCGATGCCGGCCGATGCGGCCGCGGCGTGGCTGCGGGCGTGGGATCCGGCGCCCTGGGCACAGGGCGGCGGCGCCATGACGCCTCTGCTCGATCGCGCCGAGGTGCTCACGCTCGCGATCCAGGACTGGGTCTCGGTGCGTTCGTTGTTGCGCGCGGCGCGCGGCGAGGCCGATCCGCCCGAGTGCTGTCCGTGGCTGCGTGCGATCGATGCGCCTTCGCTGTTCGCCCGCTGGTTGAACGGGCCGGGGCGTGCGCGCTTCGGCGGCGATCCCGCGTTCGAGGCGCTGGCGGCCGAGCAGGCCGAACTCGCGGCGGCGGCGCGCACGCTGGCCGCGCGCCTGGATGCGGGCGGGCGCGCAGGGCTGGAGGATCTCGCCGCGGCGCTCGTCGCGCGCGGCGACGGCTTATTGGAGCGCTTGCGGACTCTGCCGCCCGTGACTGCGGCGCCCGTCTGAGGGCGGAGGGGGCGGTGCCCCCGGGGCCCCGAAAGGGGTTCGGCGCAAGCGCCAGCCGCGGTCAGTGCAAGCCTTCGTGCATCGACGGCAGCACCACGCGGCGCAGGGCCTCGCGCCAGGCCTGTTCGCACTCGTCGCACCAGTCGCGGGTGTTGTACTCCGCGAGGGTCTCGACCAGCACCTCGATAAAGTCGTCGAAGTCGGCGTCGGTCAATCCGTAGCGGTCGTGGGCGGCGCCGCCCCGCCGCAGCCGCGGGTGCACCGCGCCCGGCGTATCCGCGTGCTCGGCGACCAGGGCGAGCGTCTCCAGCATCTTCTCCATCTGGTGATCGATGGATTCCGGGAACAACGGCCGGAAGCGCGGATGGCGTTCGAACAGGCGGCGGTAGAAGGTCGCGACGAGTTGCGGCCTGGAGTCGCCGATCCCGATCCAGTGTTGGCTGATGCGTTGAGTGTTCATGCGAGCCCCCCTTCCCCCCGGCGCCGGGCCGGTCCCGGCGCGACCCCTTGAAGCTAGTTCCCCGCGGGTGAATCCGCCTTGATTCCGGTCAATCCCCCAGCGCGCGGCGTTCGGAAAAAGGTCAAGAAAAATCGCTGCCTTGCCGATAGGATTGGTTAGAGTCCCCAGGCCTCGGACGAAATCCGGGCGCAGGAGCGCCGCGATCATGGACCCCGAGTTCAGCCGCGACTTCGGCCGCAAGCTGCAGTTCCTCTTCGATCACAGCAACGATGCGGTCGTGGCGCTCGACGAGGGCGGCGTGGTCCTGCGTGCCAACGACCAGGCGGGGCGTTTCTTCGGCTGCGCCACGGAGGCGCTCGTCGGGCGGGTGTTCCGCGAGCTGCGTACCACGCAGACCATCCGTCCGCTCCCCTACGCCAGCCGCGCCGACGGGCTGGTCTACGAGGCGTGGTTCACGCGCTGCGACCAGTCCGTGTTCCTCGCCGAGGTCAGCTTCAACACCGCCTATGACGGCGACGTGCCTTACTACATCGGCGTGCTGCGCGACGTCACCGCGCGCGAGCAGGTGCGCGAACGCGAGCGCCTCGCCGACGAGATCTTCCAGCACAGCCTGCAGGCCATCGTCATCTCGGACACGGACAATCGCATCCTCGCCGTGAACCCCGCCTTCGAACGCATCACCGGCTATCGCGGCGACGAGGTCGTGGGGCGCAATCCGCGCCTGCTGCAGTCGGGTTGTCACGACGAGGGCTTCTACCGCGCGATGTGGGAGGCGATCGCGCGCGACGGCGCCTGGCAGGGGGAGATCCGCGACCGCCGCCGCAGCGGGGAACTCTACGACGAGTGGCTCTCGATCTCGGTTCTGAGAGACGGCGCCGGCGCCGTCACCCACTACATCGGCGTGTTCTCGGACATCTCGGAACTCAACGAGGCGCAGCGGGCCCGGCAGCGGCTGAGCGACCTCTACGCCGCACTGAGCCGGACCAGTCAGCTCGTGGCCGCCGCGCCCGACGAGGGGACGTTGTTTTCCGAAGTCTGCCGCATTGCGGTGAGCCTCGGAGGCATGCGCCGGGCGTGGGTCGGGCTGCGTGCCGGCGACCGGTTGCGCATCTCCGCCGCCTACGGGGCGGGCGCCCGCGAGGCCGCCGCGGCGGTCGCGGCCGAGTGCGGCGCCGGGCGCGCGGGGCGGACCCTGGCCGGCGAGGCGCTGCACACGGGTAAGGCGGTCCTCGCCAACGACTACCGGCGCCACGCCGAATACGGGCACGTGCCCGGGCCGGCGCCGGGCGAGGCAGACGCGGGGGCCGCGGCGGCGTTCCCGGTACGCCGCGGCGGGGAGGTGACCGGTGTGCTCGTGGTACAGGCCGAGCGGCGGGGTTTCTTCGACGAACCGCTCGCGGCGCTGCTGCAGGAGATCGCCGACGGCGTCTCCCATGCCCTCGACAACCTCGACCGCGCGCGCGAGCATCGGGAGGCGGCGGCGCGGCTCGAACGCCTGGCGCGCTACGACACCCTGACCGGCTTGTACCGGCGCGAGGTGCTGGAAGACGCGCTGCATCGGGTGCATGCCGGTGCGCTGCGCCGCGGCGGGCGCTACGGGGTCGTACTCGCCGATCTCGACCGCTTCAAGGTGATCAACGACACCTACGGGCACGCCGCCGGCGACCGGGTGCTGGTGGAGGTCGCCGGCACGTTGCGCGCCCTGGTGCGCGACATGGATTGGATCGGGCGCTGGGGCGGCGAGGAGTTCCTGCTGCTCGTACCCGAGGCCGACGCGGCCGACGTCGGTGCCGCCGCCGAACGCGCGCGGCACACCGTCGCGCAGTTGGCGCTGCCTCTGGACGGGCGCACCCTGCGCGTCACTCTCAGCGCGGGGGTGGCGAGCTATCCGGACGACGGCGCGACCGTCGAGGCGCTGCTGGCGCGCGCCGACGCCGCGCTGTATCGGGCGAAGGATCTGGGCGGCGATCAGGTCGTCTACGGCGGCCGTGCGCCGGACCTGTTCCGGATCGGGGCGCGCATCGAGGAGGCGTTGGAGGAGGGGCGGGTGATCCCCGCCTACCAGCCGATCGTCTCGCTCGCCGACGCTACCGTGGTCGCGGACGAGGCGCTCGCGCGCATCCGCCTGCCCGACGGGGGGACGGTCGCCGCGGCCGAGTTCATCGACGCGGCCACGCGCCTGCAGCTCGTGCACCGCATCGACGCGGCGATCGCGCGTGCGGCGATGGCGCGTTGCGCGACGCGGTTGGCTGATGGCGGACCCGCATGCCTGCACTTCGTGAACTTCTCCACGGCGCTGCTCAGCCGCCGCGGGCACCTGGAGCGCATCCTGGCCGAGGCGGGTTGCCATTGCCGCAATCTCGACCTGCCGGCCGACGGTCCCAAACCCCTGGTCATCGAGATCACCGAGCGCACGCTGCTGGCCGATCGCGGCGCGGCGCTGGCGGTGCTGCGCCCGCTGCTCGACTTCGGTTTCCGCCTCGCGCTCGACGATTTCGGCAGCGGCTACTCCTCGTTCCTCTATCTCGCCGACCTGCCGGTGAGCTTCGTGAAGATCGAGATGGACCTGGTGCGGCGGGTGACGCGCGACCGGCGCGCCGCGGCGATCGTCGAGGGCATCGCCGCCCTCGCCACCCGCCTGGAGACGGTGAGCATCGCCGAGGGTATCGAGGACGCGGCCACCGCACAGCGGCTGCGCGAGTTGGGGGTGGACTGGGGACAGGGCTTCCACTTCGGCCGCCCCATGATCGAGCCGGAGGGTGGGGACTGAGCGGCTCGAAGCGTCGCGCGCGTGGTTCCGATCCGCCGTAATGCGGCAACCATAATTAAACACATTCTAATATTCAATTATTCTGTTGACACTCCCTCTGCCGGCGGCCATTCTTGGACGCCGCCCGTACCCGACCACAGGTGCGGGACTACCGATTCCCCCCCCACAGCGCAGCGAGAGTCACGTGAGCCTCGAACCGTCCCCCTCCGTCGTCGTTTCCGCCTGGGCGCTGGTCCTGGGTTCGGTGCTCCTTTCGGCGCCGCCCGCCCACGCCACCAACGGCTACCAGTTGATGGGCATCGGCAGCTACCAGAAGAGCCTGGCCGGTGCGGTGACCGCGAATCCCGGTTCCGCGATGACCGCGATCACCAATCCCGCCGGAATGGCTCGCGTGGGGCCGCGTGCGGACTTCAGCATGGAGGCGTTCATGCCTTCGCGCAGTGTCGACTTCCGCGCCAAGGGCGGCGCCGAGGCGGACAGCGACACCCGCCTCTACGGGATCCCGTCGTTGGGCTGGACGGCCCCGGTCTCCCGGACACACCCCAACGTCTATTTCGGCGGGGGCATGTACGGGACCTCGGGCATGGGTGTCGACTACCCGGTGACCCCGCTGAACGCGCTCGGCGGGACCTTCACCGGCTACAGCGACGTGATGTTCTGGCAGATGGCGCCGACCCTGGCGTGGAACGTGAATCCCCGCCTCAGTCTGGGCGTGGCGCTCAACCTGGATTATCAGTCGGTCTCCCTGCTTCAGGAGATCGTCCAGCCGGGGCCGCCGGGGCCGGGGATGGGGACCTATCGGGCCGACCTCAGCCGGGGGGCCTCGGCGTTCGGGATCGGCGCAGGGGTCGGTGTGCTCTACGACCTCTCGCCCCGCATCACGCTCGGGTTCGCATACAAGACCAAGCAGATCTTCCCGCGCCTGGAGTACCAGTTGCGCCAAGGCGACATCGACACGACACTGGCCGGGGGCGGTCCGGCGCCGGCCGGCACCTACTCGCTGGGATTGGATTACCCGCGACAGGCGGCCGTCGGCGTGGCGTTCCGCCCGACCGGTCGACTGACGGTGTCGGCGGACGTGAAATGGATCAACTGGGCGGACACGATGAACCGGCTGGGCATCCACGGGCCCGGCGGGTTCCGCCTCGCGATCGATTCGGGGTGGTCGAATCAGACCGTATTCGCCGTCGGGGCCGCCTACCGTATCAACGACCGCCTCACGCTGCGCGTCGGATACAACCACGGCGGCTCGCCGATCGGCGATGCGCATGCCGCCGACAACCTGATCCTGCCCGCCGTCGTCGCGGACCACTTCGCCGCCGGCGGGAGCTACGCCTTCAACGCCCGCTGGGCCCTCGGTTTCCACGTGATGTACGCCCCGCGCCGCAGCGTGACCGTTCCGTCGACGGACGCACTGGCGCCGCTGCTCGGCGGCGCGAAGACCTCCCTCAAGGAGGTCTCCGCGGGGATGAACATCGGCTACCGTTTCTGACCCGCCCCCGTGCGTCCTCACCAGCGCCAGTTCAGGACGACGGCGGTGGTGATCAGCAACGCCATCGACTGGTGGAAGGCGACGACGGCGCCGGGAGACTTCGGTTTGAGGTTGACGGCGTGGAACAGGAAGAAGCCCACGGCCGCCTGGATCAGGGCGAGGACGAAGGCGACCGGGTAGGCCCGACTCAGCCAGCCGAGCGTCCCCACGACGAGCAGGGCGGCGAGGCCGTGGACCGTGAAGATCCACTGGGCGCCGCCCTGCGGGCGGACGAACGCCCCGAGCGGGCGGCCGAAGCCGCGCCCGCCGGTCACCATGCCTCCCATGAAGACGGCGAACAGGATCGCGTGCAGTGCGATCGTGCCGGCCAGGTAGGCGGGCAGCCGCACGCCGGGGGCGCTCAGCGCGAGCAGGTAGGTCAGGAACACCAGATAGGCGAGCAGCCCGTGCGTCCCGTGCACGAACGCGGGCGCGCGACCGGCGAGCACGTACAGGGTACCCATGCCGAAGAGCGCCGTGACCACGACCAGGGACAGGCCCAGCAGGGCCGCGTAGTCGGGGGCCAGCACCGCGATGGCCAGGGCGGTCAGGCCGACCGCCGTGGCGAGCACGCGGTGCGCCGCCTCCGGATCACCGCGGACCATCAGCACGAGGATGTTGCGCGTGTACGGCCAGCGCGTGCCGAGCGAGAGCCCGTAGCCGAATCCCTCGACGATGCTCCCGAGCAGGATGAGCGCGGCGGCGAAGATCACCTCGGCGAGTTTCAGGCCGTCCACCACCGCGGCCCGGCCCGCCACTGGATCGGTGAGGCCGCGCCACAGGCCGAGGACCACGGCCAGCGCCACCATCGCGGCGATACCCGCGCCGATCACGCGTACCGCTGCGCTCATCTCGCCCTCGACGGCGTCGGGCGTGCCCCCCGCGGCCTGCGGATCGGCGGGTGCGCGAAGCGTTTCGCCGCGCGCGCGCTTCACATCCCGGTTCCCGGGAAGTGGGTGTGCAGGGCCAGCGTGTGGAACATCCAGACCGTGAGGACGATCATCAGAATGAACAGGGGAACCGTCAGCACGAGCGCCGTCGTCTGCCATACCTGGCCTTCGGAGAGGTCGAGACCGAACAGGAAACGGAACTGGACGAGGATCGCCGCCAGCGCGAGTCCCGCAGTCGCCGCGAGCAGCCCGACGCCGGATAGCGCGTGGTCCAGTACGAGCGCGGTTGCGACGAACATCAAGCCGAGGGAGAGGAGATATCCGAGCGCATAGCGCCCCGCCCCGGCCGCGCGGACTTCCGGGTGGTCGAGCGGGTTCGGATGGGTCGACGTCGATGTCATCGCATCGCACCCCGCAGGTAGACGAAGACGTATACGCATACCCAGATCACCGCCTGGTAGTGCCAGAACAGCCTGAGATTGAGCAGCCGGTACACGACCTTCTCGGTGAATCCTGACCAAAGCACCTGGACGAGCATCAGTCCCGTCCACAGCAACGCGAGGGCGATGTGCGCGCCGTGGAGCGCTATTATGGTCCAGTAGGCCGAGAGGAATCCACTGCGCTCGGGGACGGCGCCGAGTGCGGCGAGCCCCGAGAACTCGTGGATCTCCATCCCGAGGAACCACGCACCGAAGCCCAGGGCCGCGGCCATGGCGAGGAGCGCCCCGCCGCGCCAGGCGCGCTTGACGGCGCTCATCGCCAGCCCGTAGGCGAACACCCCGGTGAACAACACCGCGGTCTCGGCGAAGGCGTAGAGCGGGTGCACGATCCCGTGGATCGTCGGCCCGCCCGCAGTGTTGTGCAGATAGACCCCCCAGGCCGCGAACAGCGCCGCGAAGATCATCGCGTCGCTGAGCAGGTACAGCCAGAACCCGAGGGTCCGCGTGGAGACCGGATCGTGACCCCGGTCCTCGAAGGCCCAGAGACCTCCGGTTGCCTGCCCGGTAGCGGTGTCGTCGGTCGTTTTCATGGTCATGGCTGCCTATGTAAGGATGTCCCGCGTCGCGCCTCAGGAACGCACGGACGGCTGGGCGTGCGGGGGCAGGGTCGCACCTGCGGCCGCGGTTGCCGTGTCCGGCCGGGGGGCGCGCGCGGCGGCCTCCTCGAGGCGCCGCACCTCCTCGGCCGGTACCACGTAATCGGTGTCGCGGGCGAAGGAGCGGATGATCACCGCGGCGATCACCCCCACCAGACCGCACGCGGCCATCCACCAGATCCGCCACACCATGGCGAAGCCGAATACCAGCGAGAAGGCGCCGATCACCAGAGGCACGACCGTGTTACGTGGCAGGTGGATGTCGACGTAGCGCTCCGGGCGCAGGTCGGTCAGTCCGCGCTCGCGGCGCCACGCCCACTCGTCGCGGGCGTGGACCACCGGCGTGACCGCAAAGTTGTAGAACGGCACCGGCGACCGGGTCGCCCATTCGAGGCTGCGGGCGCTGCCCCAGGCATCCGCTCCGACACGGCGGGTCTCACGGCGGTTTATGCTCACGGCGAGCATTCCGAGGAAGTAGATCACGGACAGGATGTAGATCCCAATACCGACCACCTGGATCAACAGCAGGGGATACCATGCGGGATGGGCGATGTAGTCCAGGCGCCGGGTCATCCCCATGAGGCCGAGTAGATACATCGGGACGAAGACCAGAAGCGATCCCGCTGTGAAACTCCAAAAGAAGCGCCGCCCGTAGCGGCCGTCGAGCTTGAAGCCGAAGACCTTGGGGAACCAGAAGGTCACGGCGCCGAACGTTGCGTACACGATCACCAGGATCATGTTGTGGAAGTGCGCGACCACGAAGACACTGTTGTGCACGATATAGTTGATCGCGGGGACCGCGAGCATCATTCCAGTCATGCCGCCCGAGATCAGCAGGAAGATGGCGCCGACCGCCCAGAGCATCGGCGTCTCGAAATGCAGCTTTCCACGGTACATGGTGAACAGCCAGTTGAAGACCTTCACGCCCGTCGGAATTCCGACCAGCATGGTGGCGATGCTGAAGTAGGTATTGACGCCCGGGCTCGCACCCATCGTGAAGAAGTGGTGCAGCCAGACCGACCAGGAGACACCCGCGATCGCCATCGAGGCCAGCACCATGGTCGTGTACCCGAACAGGGGCTTCTCGGAGAATGTGGGTATGATCTCGGAGATCATTCCGAACGCAGGCAGGACCAGGAAGTAGACCTCCGGATGCCCCCAGGTCCAGAAGAGGTTCGTGTACATCATCAGGTCACCGCCCAGTCCCGCGGTGAAGAAATGGGTCCCGACGTAGCGGTCGAGGGCAAGCATCCCGACGGCGGCCGTCAGTACGGGAAACGACGTCAGCGCGATTATGTTCGTCGCTACGGAGGTCCAGGTGAATATCGGCAGTCGGGGCCAGGTCATGCCCGGGGCGCGCATCTTGATGATCGTGGCGAGGAGATTGACCGCACCGAGGGTCGTGCCCAGTCCTCCGATCTGGACCGCCCAGATCCAGTAGTCCACACCGGGTCCCGGGCTGTAGGCCAGTTCCGTGAGCGGAGTGAGGCCCACCCAGCCGGCGTGGGAGAAGTCGCCGATGAACAGCGCGATCATCACCAGCGCCGCGGCGGTTGCCGTCAGCCACAGGCCGACGGCGT
The DNA here is from genome assembly GCA_027013145.1 of Gammaproteobacteria bacterium. Taxonomy (GTDB): domain Bacteria; phylum Pseudomonadota; class Gammaproteobacteria; order 21-64-14; family 21-64-14; genus BMS3Abin12. The sequence continues at coordinate 9,028 of JALUXX010000027.1, forward strand.
TGAGGTACGGGTAGGCCATATCGCGCGCACCGATCTGGAGCGGCACGATGAGGTTCATGAGGCCCACCAGGATCGGGGTCACCGCCAGCAGGATCATGATCGTGCCGTGGGCGGTAAAGACCTGGTCGAGGTGGAACGGGGGCAGGTAGCCATGCGCCGCGCCGAGGAAACTCACGGCGGTCGGTCCCACCGCCATCGCCTGCTGGGTGCGGATCATCAGGGCATCGAAGAAGCCGCGGAACAGCATCACCAGCCCGATTACGATATACATCACGCCGATCTTCTTGTGGTCGACCGTCGTCAGCCAGTCACGCCAGAGGGTGTGCCAGCGCCGCGTGCAGGTGAGCCAGAACAAAAGAATCGCCGCACCGACGAAGACCAGCTCGAAGGCGAAGAAGATCATCGGGTTGTTGTAGCGGTAATGCAGGATCAACCCGAGCCGACCGAAAATCGGGTTCCACGGCGGCGGCAGATGCACGAGCATCGTTGGTCTCCCTTATGTGTGTCCGCGGATCAGTCGGCGTGTCTCAAAAATTTCGCCTCATGCATGTCTTCGGTGAAGGCGTAGGGGGTTGGGTAGGCCTTGCCCGCCTTCGCCTGGGCTACTACATGGGCGAACAGGCCCGGCTGGACCTTCGAGAAGCGGGTGATCGTGCCGGCAAGGTTGACCGTCGGCCGCGCGAAGCGCGCGAACGTCCGGAAGCTCAAGCGCCGGTTCGAGTGTTCGGCCCGGCGGACCCAGGCCTCGAACTTCGCGCGCGGCAGGGCACGGACCTTGAAGTCCATCCATGAGAATCCCGGTCCGCTGAATTCGGCGTCGATGCCGTGGTAGGCGCCCGGCCGGTCGGCGATCATGGACTGTTCGGTACGCATCCCCGGCATCACGTAGATCTGGCCCACGAGCTGCGGGATGAAGAAGTCATTGGTGACCGTGGCGGAGGTCAGGCGGAAGTGGATCGGTACGTGCGTCGGCACCACCAGTTCGTTCGCGCTGGCGATATGGAGCGACGGATAGACGAACAACCATTGCCAGTCCGTGGTGATGACGTCCACCTCGAGGCCCGCGCCCGGCTCCGCCGACACTTGGGCTGCGGCACGTTCCGGGGCCGCGGCCCGCGCCAGCACGCGCGGCCCGTAGGGGTTGACCGCGAAGACCCCTTGGTAGGACAGATAGGCCAGCACACCTACTGTGAGCAGCGGAATGCCCCACACCACGATCTCCAGCCGGGTCGAGTGCGTCCAGCGCGGATCGTGCGGTGCGCGCGCGGCGGCGCGGTAACGGCGCAGGACCCAGATGAGCAGAGCGGTTACCGGCAACAGGATGGCCGACAGTACGATTACGTCGGCGATCAGGTAGTGGAACTCGGCCCCGGCGACGGGGCCATGGGGGTGAAACAGCCAGAAGGGGCGATCCGCGCAGCCGCCGAGGAACGCAACCGGAGTCAGCACGATCAGGCGCGCGATTCGTGAGTGGTTCTTGAGGCGGTTGAACAAGGTCGCGATGCCCCCGGAGCGTATCGATCCCGTTGTGGAAGGTCAGGTAGCAGCGGCCGCTACGGTCCCGGGCGGCTCTACCAGTGCCGGGCGGTCACCACGTCAGATCACGGCCATATGTTAGGGTTCCATAAAAAACTGATATAAAGGGATCAGGCTCCGGAATGATTCCGACTCTTGCGCCAACACCCTGTCGTCACGTTAATCTGTATCCAGTGTGGGCGGCTCTGATGCGTCTGCAACGCCGGCGGGGGGGCTGGTGTGCGGACGCGGGGGAAGGCGATGCGGCGGCGGCGGGTGCTCCGGGTATTCCTACTGACTCCCATCATGGTCCGCACGACGGCGGTACCGGGGGGCGAGGGTGAGCGAATGGACGGGTTGCAGGGAGACGGGTGGCGCAAACTGGTCGCACCGGGCACGGGTGTGACCGATTCGACCGCGCCGCTGGAGCGATCGGACGTGGAGTGGCGCGCGCTTCTGAGCCCGGAGGCCTACCACGTGCTGCGCGAGGAGGGGACCGAACGCGCCTTCACCAGTCCGCTCAACGGCGAACACCGCGCCGGCGTCTACGCCTGCGCCGGTTGCGGTCTGGCCCTGTTCACCTCGGAGATGAAGTACGACAGCGGCACCGGCTGGCCGAGCTTCTTCGACTGCATCCACGGTCACCTGGCGACGAAGCGCGATTTCAAGCTGATCCTGCCGCGCACCGAGTACCATTGCGTGCGTTGCGGCGGCCATCAGGGGCACGTCTTCGACGACGGGCCGCCGCCGACGGGGCGGCGCTGGTGCAACAACGGCGTGGCGCTTCGGTTCGTCCCCTTGGGCTAGCCCCAATGGCGCTTACTTAAGCTCCGTCCGCTTCAAACCGTGTCGAATTGAGCCACGGAACCGACGAAACGCACCGAAAGGTTGTGTCTTTGTGCGTGGGTTCCGTGGGTTCCGTGGGTTCCGTGGCCATTTTTTACCATTGGGGGCACTAAAGTAAGCGCCATTGGGGCTAGCCCGGATCTCTCACCGGACGGCCGCCCCCGGCACCGCGTCCGCCGGGCCCCGCCGGGGGGGCGCCCACTCCGGCGGGGCGGCCCCGTCAGTCCTTCCCGCCGGGCTTCTCCTGGTGACCGCCGAACTCCGCGCGCATCGCCGAGAGGACCTGCGCGGCGAAGCGTCCTTCGGCGCGCGAAGCGAAGCGCTCGTAGAGGGCGGTGGTCAGCACCGGGGCCGGGGTGCCGGACTCGACGGCGGCGAGCACGGTCCAGCGCCCTTCGCCCGAATCGGACACGCGGCCCGAGTAGCCCTCGAGCGCGGGATCGCGCGCCAGGGCGTCGGCCGTGAGGTCGAGCAGCCAGGAGGAGATCACCGTACCGCGGCGCCAGACCTCCGCGACTTCCGGTAGATCGAAGTCGTAGCGGTAGGCCTCTGGGTGCTGCAGCGGCGAGGTCTCGGCATCGCGGTCGAAGTCGCGCTTGCCGACGTTCGCGTGACGCAGCACGTCCAGGCCCTCGGCCAGCGCCGCCATCATCCCGTACTCGATCCCGTTGTGGACCATCTTCACGAAGTGTCCCGCCCCCGAGGGGCCGCAGTGCAGGTAGCCCTCCGTGGCCGGTCCGCCGCGCCCGCCGCGCCCCGGCGTGGGCGGCGCGGTCGCGACCCCGGGGGCGAGGGCGGCGAAGGCCGGATCGAGGTGACGGACGGCGTCGTCGTCGCCGCCGATCATCAGGCAGTAGCCGCGCTCCAGACCCCAGACCCCGCCGCTCACCCCGACGTCGAGGTAACGCAGGCCGCGCTCCGAGAGTTGCGCGCTGCGGCGCAGGTCGTCGCGATAATAGGAATTCCCGCCGTCGATGACGATGTCGCCCGCCTCCAGCAGCGGAGCGAGTTCCTCGATGAGCCCGTCGACGACGGCCACGGGGACCATCATCCAGACGGCGCGGGGTTTCTCCAGCGCCGCGACCAGTTCCTTCAGCGTTGCGGCGCCGCGCGCGCCCTCCTTCTCGAGCGCCTGCACCGCCTCCGGCCCGTGATCGTAGACCACGCACTCATGACCCGCCCGCAGGAGCCGGCGTACCATGTTGGCGCCCATGCGCCCCAGTCCTATCATTGCAATCTGCATTGGACGTTTCCCTCCTGTTCGAAGACCGGATCGTAGCGAAACTACCAGGTGAGTACGCGCCCGGCGGCGCCGAGCGACGGCAGGGCCTGAGTCGGGGTGAGCAGCGGCAGCGGTTCGGCGAGATCCTCCGGGCTCATCCCATTGAGGTCGAGCGACTGCGCGCAGCCGATCAGCCGCACGCCGTTGTCCACGGCGAGCTTCATGAAGTCCGCGACGCTCTTGCCGCCCGCGAGCGGGAAGATCCGCTCGGCCGTGCCGGCCTTGAGCAGCTCGGTCGCCGGCCCGGTGAAATAGAGTACGACATTCTGTTCGCTCGCGGCTGCGGCGGCGGCAAGGAAGAACGCCGATGGCAGGCGTTTGGGGTTCTCCGGGCCGGTGATGAGAATGATGACCAAGTCGGGGTTCTCGTCCTCGGGCATGGTGTGCCTCCTGGTTTCGTTGGGTGCGTCCCGCGCCATGCGGGCCCCTCTAGGAGCCTGTCGGACTTAGGCATGTTCTACTGCGGCGGCGGGAGATCGGCCCGTTTTTCCGATCGTTTTCGTCAAATAGCGATCACTGTTCGCCTCAAACGATCGGAAAACTGTCCTCGATCTCCCGCCGCCTCGCTACGAACACCTAAGTCCGACAGGCTCCTAGATTCAGGCAGCCGCCGCTACGTCGGCGTGTCGGAGAGATATGCAGCGTACTTCGCCCCTCCGGCGGGTGTAACGGCCCGCCGCCGACCGGCTCCGGGGACGGCGACAGCCGTTGGCAGGTTGTTGAAAACGGCCCGCCGAGCGGCGGTGACCACAAGCCCTGGGCGGGTCGACCACGGAAGTGCCTGATTCAGCAGAGCCGCGGGCGCATTGGCGCGGGCCGCAGCCCGCTGCTCGAAGGCCATCGCGGACTTCCCGATCGAACCGTTAGACCCCGCGCGGCGCGATCGTGCGGTCTTGGGCCGAAAAAACAGTAACAGATCCGTACCCGGACCGTAAAACCGGTCTAATCCAAGGAAAAATGGATCCGCCGTGCCCCGGGCGAACGCCACGGCTCAATAGGCTAAACTGCTACTTCAGGCGCCGCCCGTCAGGTTGCGGAGGAGAGACGAACGTGGACGATTGCGGCCAGGCGGTGGCCGGCCACTACGCCCGCAGCGGGCTGGGGGAGGCGATCCTCGAGGCCCTGCGGGCGGCCGGCCGTGATCCCGAGCGCCTCGACCCGGACGACCTGGCCGCGGTCGACGAGTTCCACATCCGCGGGCGCGAGGCGACCGAGGAACTCGCGGCGCTGGCGGGTTTCGGGCCCGGCGATCGCGTCCTGGACGTCGGTTGCGGCATCGGCGGCGCCTCCCGTCTGCTGGCGCGCACCTGCGGCTGCCGCGTCACCGGGCTCGACCTCACCGAGGAGTACTGCCGCACCGCGACGATGCTCGCCGCGCGCGCGGGGCTCGCGGACCGCGTCGGTTACCGCCACGGCGACGCGCTGGCGATGCCGTTCGAGGACGCCTCCTTCGACGGCGTCTGGACCCAGCACGTGAGCATGAACATCCCGGACAAGCCGCGCCTGTGCGCCGAGATGCGCCGGGTGCTGCGCCCGGGCGGCCGGGCGGCGCTCTACGAACTGGTCGCGGCGCAGGTCGGCGCGGCGCTGCACTACCCCGTGCCCTGGGCCCGCCGGGCGGAGATCAGCTTCGTCGCCACCGAGCCCGAGCTGCGTGCGGCGCTGGCGGGCGCGGGATTCCGGATCGCGCAGCGGCGCGACGTGACGCAGGCGGGGACGGAGTGGTTCGCGCGCATGCTCGAGCGCGGGCGTACGGCGGGGCCGCCGCCGCTGGGCCTGCACCTGCTGATGGGGGCCGACTTCGCACCCATGGCGGCCAACGTGCTGCGCAACCTCGAGGAGGGGCGGATCCGCATCCTTCAGGTGATCGCGGACGCGGCGGATTGAAAAAGCCCGCGGGGATCTTCCTGACGACCTGCCAGAGCAGGCACCCGTAGCCCGAGTGGAGCGCAGCGCAATCCGGGGG
>JALUXX010000028.1 GCA_027013145.1 Gammaproteobacteria bacterium
CCTACCCGTCGCCCGGCGGACACCCGCCCGCACCCTTGACGCCCCCACCACCCCGCCCGGATACGGATCCGGCCGCATGCACCCCCCGCCTCCACGGCGCGCGCACCAGCGCGAGCGCCGCGAGCACGCCGAAGCGCATCCACACCGCCGCAACGACGATCGCCATGAGCGGCCTCGGATAGCGCCATGCGAAAAACTTTCGGTAGAAACGCACCATGCCCCGGTGCATGTGCCAGAGCACGCGCACCGGCCGGTCTCTGCTGCAACCGCCCTTGTAATGCACCACCTCCACTTCGGGCACAAACAGCACGCCCCAGCCGGCGTCGCGGAAGCGCGCGCACCAGTCGAGATCCTCGCAATGCAGGAAATACCCCTCGTCCAGCGGCCCGACCGCCTCCAGCGCCTCGCGGCGCACCAGCATGAACGCCCCCGAGATCGCCTCCACCTCCACCGGCTCCGCCGGCAGCGGCCCGCCTGCAAGCACGAAACTGCGCAGCGGCACCCGCGGGCCGAGCAACCGGTCGAGATGAAGCACCCGCACCAGTGCTCGCCCCGGGGTCGGAAGGCTGCGCCGGCAGCCCGCCTGCTCCGTCCCGTCCGGATTGCGGATCAAACACCCCGCCATGCCGACCCGCGGCCGGTCCGCCATCACCGCGAGCATCCGCTCAAGCGTATCCGGCCCGATCACGCAGTCCGGATTGAGAAACAGCAGGAACTCGCCGGTCGTCTCCGCCAGCGCGAGATTGTTCGCGCGGCTGAAGCCGAGGTTGGCGCCGTTTTCCAGTATCCGCACGCGCCGGTCCCCGCCAACCCGCTCGCGCAGCAGCTCGACACTACCATCGTCCGAACCGTTGTCCGCGACGATTACCTCGACCGGAACGGTAGATCGAAGAACGGCGCCCACACACTCGCTCAGCAGGGCGCCCGCATTGAAATTCACGACGATGACGCTGACCGGCGGGCGCGATAGCTCGCCGCCTGACAGTGCGCCCTCAGTGCCCGAATCCGCCAACCTATCCTTTACACCGCAACGTCCGCGACCGCCACCAGCGCTCGAACCCCGGCCCCAACCCTTTGTCGAGCACCCGCCAGATCTCGCCGATGCTCGCCTTGCGCGTGCGCTGGATCTCCCGCCGTTTGCGCCACATCCGCGGAAGGCCGCGAATAGCGTCCCGCTTCGCCCGCAGAATCACCGGCCCGCGCCCCTGCGCCGTATACCACAGCACGGCTGCCACGTTCATCGCGATATGGAGCGGCAGAAAGGCCCAGAACAGTAGGCCCGGCATGTTCTTCACGTATGCCCAGACGAGATTTCTATGGCCGTGATACACCGCGAAATCCGAATCCTTTCCGCCCGTCGTCGCCGACCCCACATGCTCCACCACCGCATCCGGAACCAGCAAACAGCGGTGCCCCGCCAGACGCAATCGAAAACCGAGGTCCACGTCCTCCACATAACAAAAAAAATCCTCGTCGAATCCCCCAACCGACTCGAACGCGTCCCTACGATACAGCGCCGCAGCGGCACAGGCCGAAAAGACCTCCCGTTCCCCCGAACTCCAGGAATCCACCGGCGCACCATGACCGATCCGCCACGGAATCCCGCTAACGTGATACGCGTCCCCCTCTCCGTCGAGTATCGCCGGCGCGTGCGCCTGAAGCAGGCGTGGGACAAACACTGAAATCTTCGGAAATCGCCCCGCAGCCCCAATCAACCTTTCCAAACAGGTCGCGCGCAAAAATGCGTCTGGGTTTACGAGCACGATCCAGCCACAGTCCCCAACGTTCCTCACCATGAGATTGTTGGCGGCCGCAAAACCGATGTTCTTCTCGCTCCGAACAAGCTCCACCTCCGGATATCGCGAGCCGAACCCCGCCGGTGCAGGTTTCGTACTTCCGTTATCCAGGACCAACACACGAAACGTAGTGATCGTACCCTGTCTCAACGCACTCAGGCATCTTTCGAGAACCGCCCAGGAATTCCAAGTTACGATCAGTATGGCAACCCTCACGTCATTATCCCCGTAGCGGCCTGGAGCATTCACCGAAGTGGACCCCAAATATTGGGTAGCGCGATAAGTGCATCCCGGGTCAGGCTGCCATGCTGGCAGCCGATTCGTAGTAAACGCCGTCCGGCTCGGGCTTGCGCCCACGCTTCTTCGCCGCCAGCCCCTCGAGCTCGCCACGCTCACGCTCCCGGCGCCACGTGCTCAGGTGCGACGAGTACAGCCCCTCGCGGCGTAGCAGCCCGCCGACCCCACCGGTTTCAGCGAGGGCGTCGCCCTCGCGCAGGATCCGCCGTTTGTACTGTGCCGAAAAGCGCCGCCGCTTCGCCTTGGCCGTCACCTCCGGGTCCGCCACCAGGGACGCCGCATCGGGATTCGTCCGGTGTGAACCCATCTCTGCCATCCCTCGAAACCTCCTCGCCCCATCTACAGCATTAACCCGAACTATTCATGAATCGGCCGGTTGGATCGTGTTCGGACCCATTTTTGCGTGCGCAGCCGAACTATCGCGTGGTTGCGGAGGGTCGGCGGGCCGATTGGGTGCGCGGACTGCCGGTAGCG
>JALUXX010000029.1 GCA_027013145.1 Gammaproteobacteria bacterium
TCATCGTGGCCAGAGAACCCCTCGCGGGTCCTCACCAACAGGCCGAATATACGGACGCAACCTGTCCCTGCCATCGACCCGCTCACGGCCTTGCAAAATGGGAGGAGACCATATACGGGCTACATCGCTACATCGCTACGGCGGGCTGGGAAAACGACCCGGCGACCACGCGCCACGCCATCGTAGCCCGGATGAAGGCCGCAGGCCGCAATCCGGGGAATCACGGCGCCGGAGAAAACTCCATCCCGGATTGCGCTTCGCTCCATCCGGGCTACATTGCCGTGGCTCGGTTCAGGCCGCAGGAAGAAATGGGGGGCGCGGCTCAATCCAACAGCTTGAGGAACGCCGCCTCGTCCAAGACCTCCACCCCGAGTGCGCGCGCCTTCTCGAGCTTGGAGCCGGGATCGGCGCCGGCGACCAGATAGTCGGTCTTGCGCGATACGCTGTCGGTCACGCGTGCCCCGCGTTCGCGCAGGCGCGCGCGCGCCTCGTCGCGGGTGAGGGATTCGAGGGCGCCGGTGAGGACGAAGGTCTTTCCGGCCAACGGACCCGCAGACCGGCGCTCGGGCGCCGGCCAACGGATACCGGCCTTACGCAGCCGCTCGACCACCTCCCGGTTGTGCGGCTCGGAGAAAAAGGCGCGGATCCGCTCCGCCACCACAGGCCCGACGTCGGGGACCCGCTGCAGTTCCTCCACGTCGGCCGACATGATCGTATCGAGGTCGCCGAAGAATCCGGCGAGCGCCCGCGCCGTCGCCTCGCCCACCTCGGGGATGCCGAGGGCATACAGAAACCGCTCCAGCGTGGTTCGTTTGCTGCGCTCCAGGGCGGCCTTCAGATTGGCGGCCGACTTCGCGCCCATGCGTTCCAGCCCGGCGAGCGTATCGGTATCCAGTGCATACAGGTCCGACGGATCGTGCACGAGACCGCGCTCGACGAGCTGATCGACGAGTTTGTCTCCGAGTCCGTCGATGTCGAGCGCCCGGCGCGAGGCGAAGTGCTTGATCGCCTCGCGCCGCTGCGCCGCGCAGTACAGTCCGCCCACGCAGCGGTGCGCCGCTTCGCCCTCGAGGCGTTCGACGCGCGACCCGCAGACCGGGCACCGCGCGGGCATGCGCCAGCGCCGCGCCCCGCGCCGCCGCTGCTCGGGGACGACCGCCACCACCTCGGGAATCACGTCGCCGGCGCGGCGTACGATTACGGTGTCCCCGACGCGGACGTCCTTGCGCCGCACCTCGTCCTCGTTGTGCAACGTCGCCCGGCTGACGGTCACGCCGCCGACCTCGACCGGCCGCAGCCGCGCCACCGGGGTGATGACACCGGTGCGTCCGACCGACGCGATGATGTCCTCGACGACGGTGGTCTCCTCCTGCGCGGGGAACTTGTGCGCCAGCGCCCAGCGCGGGGCGCGGGCGGTGAAACCCAGGCGTTCGCAATCGGCGTACCGGTCCACCTTGTAGACGACGCCGTCGACCTCGAAATCGAGCCGCTCCCGGCGCCCGGCCATATCGCGATAGTAGTCGAGACAGCCTCGAAGCCCGGTCACGGAGCGGAACTCCGATCCCACCGCGAATCCCCACCCCGCCAGGGCCTGCATCGTCTGCGTGTGCCCGTCGGCGAATGCCGCCGCGCTCTCGCCGATGCCCCAGGGGAAAAAGCTCAACGGGCGCGCGGCGGTGATACGGGGGTCGAGCTGGCGCAGACTTCCGGCGGCGGCGTTGCGCGGGTTCGCGAACGCGGGCTCGCCCGCCGCCAGCCGCTCCTCGTTGAACCGTTCGAAGGCCTTGCGCGGGATGACGGCCTCCCCGCGAACCTCCAGCACCGGCGGCCAGCCCCCGCCGCGCAACCGCAGCGGCACGTTGCGAATCGTGCGTACGTTGGCGGTCACATCCTCCCCGACACGCCCGTCGCCGCGCGTGCCGGCCTGCACGAGCCGCCCGGCTTCATAGCGCAGACTCACCGACAGGCCGTCGAACTTGGGCGCGGCGTGATACTCCACGGTCTCCGCCCCAAGGCGTTCGCGCACGCGCCGGTCGAACTCCGCGACCTCCTCTTCCGAAAAGGCGTTGTCCAGCGACAGCATGGGGATGGAGTGGCGCACCCGGCCGAAGTCCGAACGCGGCGCCGCGCCGACGCGTTGGGTCGGCGAATCGGGCGTGACGAGATCCGGGTAACGCCGTTCCAGCTCCTGCAACTCGCGCAGCAGCCGGTCGTATTCCGCATCCGATATGGTCGGCCGGTCGAGCACGTAATAACGGTAGTTGTGCTCCTCGATCTCCTCGCGCAGGGCGCGCGCGCGCGCCACGGCCTCCTTCGGCGCCTTCACGCCCGGGCCCCGGAAAGGCGCCGCAACCGTTCGTGCTCCGTCACCTCCGCGCGCAGGGCCTCCATGCGCTGGCGCGTCAGCGGGTTGCGGCACTCGTCGCGAAGCTCCCCGCCGAGCCGGTCGGCGAGCCGTTGCGCCGTCGCCAGCATCTCCCTGAACGCCTCCGGACCCGGGCGCGGACCGGGTAACTGCTGCAACAGCACGAGCCCCGGCGTAGTGAACGCCTCCATCGACTCGGGCTCGAAATAACCCGGTTCGACCAGGTTGGCGACGCTGAACAAGGGCGCATCCCCGGCCTCCGGGACGTTGCGGTGGTAGATGCGCATCGCCCCGAACTCGAGTCCCTCACTGCGAAAGACCCGGGCCAGATCCGCGCCCTGAAAGCGCCCGCCCGCAGGCGCGGCGATCTGTATCACCACGAGCTTCGTCGGCGCCTCGGCCTGCGGGGAGCGCGCGCCCCGCGGGGCGCGGTGCGGCTCCGCCCCGGGGGGCGGGCTCCGGGTCGGGGGGGCGGGGGCCGGCGCGGGCACCGGGTCCGGAGGATCCTCGGCGACACCGGCGGCGGGCGTCCCGACACCCGCGTGCGCGGCGTAGGCGGGCCCCTCCCCAGGCGCGCCGGCGCGATCGCCGGCGATCAGCGCCTCCAGATCGGCCAGCTCCTGCGCCGCGGCCTCCGCATCCGGCTCCGGATGGGACGGACCGCCGCGGCGCGTCGCATCGCCCTCCCGCCGCCGCGAGGAGCGGAACCGGTCCCACCAATAGATGGCCACCAGGATCAGCACACCGGCGAGCAGCAGAGCGAGGCGTAGACGATCCATTCGAGGTTCCGGGGTCCGACGCGGGAGCGTCGGCACGGTCGTAGACGCGGCCGGCAGGCCGTCAGCGCGTAGGATACCGGCGCGGAACCCCACGTGAAAGCGGGTCGCCCCGGGGCGTTCCCCCCGCCCCTACATCAACCCCTTACCCCCTCGGGTCGGTGACAACTGCGTCTCATTCGCATCGCGGCCGGCAGGGGCGAGACGGACCAAAGGGGGGACCGCGGACCGGCACGCCCCTGATCGCGTGTTCGGTGTGACGAGCCGGTCCGAGTCGACCGCTCGCGCCCGCCTTCGACAGGGGGTCCGCAACACACCTGGACCAAGGACCCGCACCAAGGCCCAACCCGCCGGGTACGGCTCCCCGAATTCAGTGTGCGCTGCGTGCGACCGGCTTGCGCGCGGGCGCGCCGCGCGGCGTATCGGCCTGCCGTCCGCCGACCGCCACCCAGGGCCAATTGAACCTGCGATCGGCGTTCTTCGGGAACTCCATCCTGCCAACCACCCGGTTGCCGAGTTGCAGTATCGGCTCGAGCGCCGCGATCTCTTTCTTGTCGGGCCGGTAGGTGGTGAACTTCTGCTCGATCAGCTTCCTGTCCTTGTACCAGATCTGAAACACCCACTCGCCCGCAACCATCTCATAGTCGCGGTTGAAGCCGTATCCCGTATACGCGAGGACCTGGTTGCTGCGGACCTTCCGTTTGATCATGAATTCGGAGCCGGTGGAGATCGACCCGTCGGGTCGGATCATCTTGGGGTGTTTCAGCACCCGCCTCAGTTCGACATAGGCCGGCCGATCCGGGAAGTACCACAAACGGTATTGCAGATACATCTGCGCCCCTTTGATCAGCGGGATCCGCTCCGTGGACTCGACCTGCTGGATCACCGCTTTCGATATCGCCTTGCCGGTACTGGTGAGCGGGCTGTCGATGATCCCGTCGCTGCGCACCATCCGGTAGAGCCCGCGCCGGCTGACCTTCCCCTGTATGGGCTGCTTGAAAAGGCCCCGGTTTCCACCGGTATCCCCTGCCGCGGGGGGCGTCGATCCGCCACTGTGCCCTTGCTGCGGAGAATCGGCCTTACAGCCGGGCAGTGCCAGCAACATAGCTGCCAGAATCAAAAGTCGCATATACGGTCACCCACCCGAAGTCTCGGGACTCTTCGGCTCCGCGAGCCGCCCCACGGACCCCGCGGGGCGCGATCGACGGTCACGCCGACGTTCCCCCCCGATGTTTGGACGCAAAGAAGGCCCGGCGGACAACCTTGTCCGCCGGGGCCGCTGACCACCGGGTCCCGCAGGCGCCGTTCCACATCACGCAGGCGCGGCGAATGGAACCGGGACGACGATTTACTGTACGTACGCCCTCTGAATGTGCATCAGCATACGCGGGTCGAGCGTCTCGACCGCACCCACCGGGAGCTTGCTGGTTTTCCCGTCGGAGAGAAAGTCGAACTGGGCGATCGGCAACGCGCATCCCGCATTGTGGCCGCCCGGCAGGAAGCTCTCGCCCTCATGGCCTGCGGCGTCCGGCGCTCCGTCACACTTGCCGCTGCCGTCGCCGTTCAAGGCACCGCCGTCCCAATGGCCCCGATCGATGCGGTATTCATACACGGTGCCGCCGGGGCGGAAGCATGCATTGGCGGGATTGGCTCCCGGCCCCTTGCCTTTGCAGCCGGCATTGCCCGCAGAGACGGCCACATACAGGGTCTGCACGTCACAGGCATCGCCCGAATTGGTGCCGGTCAAGGCCCGCTCCTCGGCCTCGACAAACTTGCAACCCGGCCCCGACATGCGGTTGATGCTGATTCCGGCAATGATGTCTACGCCCGGATCCAGGGCGATCGTACCGGACTTATGGTTTTCGCCGGGCTTCACGATAAAGACGTGCTGGCGGAAAACGCTTGGATTGCAACCCGCTTCACCTTCGGTGCAGGCCTTCGAACGTCCACGGAAGGTCCCGAACAAGGTGCCATCCTCGGCCATCCGGATCGCCCGCAGGCTGTCCCGGCGATAGGGCGAGTTGAACCCCGTGTCCTTGTCCGGCGCACCGTTTCCGGTGGTGTCGAGCAGATCGATGACGCGGATGATCTTGGCGCGGTTCTTCTTCTTGTTGAGCTCAAAAGGCTCGTCAGCCTCGAACGGGACGTTTGCACCTACACCGCGGCTGTGCTTGTCGATACCGGCCTTCCAGTCGATCACGAAAACGGCGGCGCCGTGAAACATGCTGACGAACAGACCTTCGGAGGTGAACAATACGCCCGCCGGACAGTTCCACCGCGGGTCGTTCCGGTACCGCCCCCGCTTGGGGATACTGTATTCGTCGATCGCGGCGAGGGAATTCTGGTCGATCACGAGCACCCGACCGTTTCGGCCCCGCTCCGGCGTGCCATACACCGGCGGAAAAAACAGGTTGGACGCGTTACCGGAGGGATGCGTGTGTCCGCTCGGACTGACCGAATCGGAGTTGGGCGCGTTGAAGAAGTTGGCGTCACACACCGTTTGCGCGATGTTGCCGTTCGGCATGAAGCCGTTCCCCAGTATCCGCGGCACAAAACCGAAATTCCCGCCATGCGGAGACGGCGAGGTGGGCCAGACCGGGTTGGTCTTGATGGGGTCTCCGTCCCGGAAGAATTCGATCAGCGCGTGCTGGGCCGCGCTGGTCAGATAAGCATGCCCGTTCTCGCCGCCGGAGACGTTCCCCGTGGGTTTCCAGGGGGCGCTGCCGTCGCCGAACGGGCCGTCGGTGGTCCCGTTGCCGATCGAGCAGGTGACGTGCGGGGGGCAGATAGGAGTGCCGACGTTGGCGGGTCTGAATGGATTGTCGACCGTAATGCCCCGCAAACCGGTCGTGGTGTTCATCTCGAGCAGACGGCCGGGACCGGGTATGTTAGAGAACGGCGCGTTCTGGGAATCGGCCACCATGAAGTTGGATTCCAGGCAGACCGGCGTGCCGACCGGTGAATCGGCCGGATCCGCAACGGCGCCGCCGGCAAGCATCGAGATACCCGCGGCCAACGCGGTCGCGGTCCGTTTGTGTTTATGCATGAGAATCTCCCTCCTGAATCGCGTATATATGAAGTCGGCCTCGTTCCGGCCGCGGCCCCCGACGCACCCGAAATGCGCAACAATCCCCTTCCCCTGGACATCGGCGACGGATGGGAGCGCACCGCGCCCGGGCGTTACCAACCCCGCACCTCCTGCTGCCTGAGTAGTGGTCTCGGACCGGCGATTTATTCCCGGCCGCGGCGGACCGCGGGATACACGCGGATACCCGGGCCTCGACGGGCCGCTTGAAGGCCGGCCCGACCGCAGGTCATCGACTCCTCTTCGACGACCTCGCCGGCTGGAACCCAAGAGGATCGGCTGCGCGTGCGCAAACGGCTTGGGACCGCCGGAATTGCGACTCAATGCGTAACGGGGACCGGGAGACCGGCGCGAGCGCACGGCGACGAGCGAGAGCAGGCGCCTTAAGCGCGCAATCGACGTTTCCGTCCGCCGGGAAGGCCAAGGCTCGCGCCCACCCGGCCGGCGTCGGCGGCAAGGAACGTCAAGAAGGGGATCTTTCCGGAACGCCGCCTCCCGGGCGCGTCTGTCCAGGCGGCATACCGGAACGAGACATGGCTTCTAGTCGCACACCTCCGACCCGCACTTCTGCAGGGTCCGGATGTGGTACACGGATTCGACCGGGAGCACGGCGACGATCCCGTCGCCGTCCATACCGGTATGGGCGGCATGCATGATTGCCGTGGCGATCTCCTCGGCGCGCGCCCGGCCGATGTACACCTCGATGCGTACGTGACTGACCAGCCAGTCCTTCGAGAAAAAGTTCGCGTAATGCCCGTAGCCTTTCACCTGCGTCACGCTGACTCCCGGAACACCCAGCTCCCGTAGCCGCTCCTCCACCTTTTCCAAGGCACCTTTCTGAATGATCGCCGTAATCTTGCGGAAGTTCATCGCCACCTCCTGCCGTCAGGATCGGCGAGTCTCAACGCTCGAGCTCGGCACGGCGGCGGCGGAACTCCGCCTCGTCGATCTCTCCCCGTGCAAACCGCCGTTCCAGTATCACCCGGGGATCATCGCCGACCGCCGGCGGTGGCGGGTCGCGCCGACCCGCCGAGACGCTTCGAAGGAGCCACACCACGACACCGATCAGCACGATCCAGAAGATCCACATCACCGGCCCTCCGAACCACATCCCGCCGCCGCTTCCCCACATGTCCGCGCCCCCGTCTGCAGTCACCCTGAATCCCGTTCCACCGGATCCAAGGTCAGTTTAGAACCTGCACCCCGGTGTCAGGTCAAGCCTCGCGGCGCCCGCGGACGCGCCGCAGACCCCGGCGCGTCGCATTCGCGGTCGTGGCGCACCGCGGGCGCGGCCGACAACGCGTCGGAGCGCACGCACGGGGTACGCCCGATCCGCCCGGAACGACGACACCCGCGCCGGGAAACCGGAAAACGATTCGCGCTAACCGCTGATGTAATGCTCGAGCTGCTCGATGACGTGCTGCTGTTCGTCGATGATGGCCTTGACGAGATCCCCGATGGAGATCAGGCCGACGACCCCACCGTCTTCGATTACCGGCAGATGCCTCACGCGCCGCTCCGTGATCACCGCCATACATTGGTCCAGCGTCTGATCCGGATTCGTACAGACCACACGGCGGGTCATGATGTCCCGTACCGGGAGATCCTTGGAACTGTGCCCCTTGAGGATCACCTTGCGGGCATAATCCCGTTCCGAGATCAGGCCGACGGGCTTGCCATCCTGCATCACCAGCAGGGCGCCGATATCCCGGTCCGCCATAAGCCCGAGCGCCTCGTAGACCGAGGCGTCCGGCCCGATGGTCCAGACCCGGTCACCTTTCGTCTGGAGCAGTTCCCGCACCGTCTTCATGGCCCGCCCCCTTCCGCGAACGCTCGCGGATCGTTGCGCTTACATAAAATTATAGTTGGGGCGCCTGAGAACGTTTCTTATTCGTATTCGTGCGCTGGATCCACCGGTTGGATCCAGCCCGGCTCGAAACGCGAATGAGACGCGTTTGTCACCGACCCGGGAAGGTAAGTGGCGGGAAAGGTTAGCCGGCGGCGGCCATGCGCACGGCCTGGTCGATGTCGACGGCGACGAGGCGGGAGACGCCGGGTTCGTTCATCGTCACCCCGGTGAGCTGGTTGGCCATCTCCATGGTCACTTTGTTGTGGGTGATGAAGACGAACTGGACGCGCTCGGACATCTCCCGCACGAGGTCGCAGAAGCGCCCGACGTTGGTGTCGTCGAGCGGGGCGTCGACCTCGTCGAGCATGCAGAAGGGGGCGGGGTTGAGTTCGAAGATCGCGAACACCAGCGCCACCGCCGTGAGCGCCTTCTCGCCCCCGGAGAGCAGGTGGATGTTGGTCACGCGCTTGCCCGGCGGGCGCGCGAGCACCGCGACCCCGGCGTCGAGCACCTCCTCGCCGGTCATCTCCATGTAGGCGTGGCCGCCGCCGAACAGGCGCGGGAAGGTCTGCTGCAGCACGGTGTTGACCCGATCGAACGTGTCCTTGAACAGCGCCCGGGTCTCGCGGTCGATCTTGCGGATGGCGTTCTCGAGCGTCGTGACCGCCTCGGTGAGGTCCTCGTGCTGGGCGTCGAGGTAGCGCTTGCGCTCCTGCTCCTGTTCGAACTCCTCGATCGCGGCGAGATTGATCGCCCCCAGACGCTGGATGCGCTGTTCCACCGCCGCGACCTGCTCCGCCCAGGCCTCGGGATCCGCATCGGCCGCGAGGGCCCTGTCCAGCTCCTCGAACCCGGCGCCGGTCTCGGCGAGTTGCTCCTCCAGGGACTGGCGCCGCACCTTCAGCTCCTGCAGCGCGAGCCGCTCGCCCTCGACCGCCCCGCGCGCGGCCTCGATGCGCCCCTCGATCTGCACCCGCTCCTGCTCCTGGCCCCGCAGCGTCTCGTCGATCGCCTCGACCGCCCGCCGCGCATCGGCCAGTTCCGCCTCGACGCCGCTGCGCCGCTCGAGCAACACCGCCAGCTCGCGTTCCAGCTCCTCCAGCGGGGCGACGCCCTCGGCGAGCGCGTGCTCGAGCCGCGCACGACGCTCGGCGAAGCCCGCGAGCTGCTGCTCCATGCGCCCGAGGTTCTGCCCGGTGGCCGCGCGCGCGCTGCGCTGCGCCTCGACCTGCAGCGCCAACTCGTGTCCCGCCTCGCGGTCGCTGCGCGCCCGCTCGCGCGCGGCCTGCCGCTCGTCCCGCAGGCGCTCGCGCTCCTCCGTCAGGGCCGCGCGCTCGGTCTCCAGCCGCGCCGAGGCCTCGAGCGCCGCCTCGAGACGCCCGCGCGCGGCACCGATCTCGCCCTCGCCGTCGGCCACGCGCGCCTCCAGTTCGGCGCTCTCGCGCTCGGCGGCGGCGGCCCGTTCGCGGCGCTGCTCGAGCCGCGCCCGGCGGGTATCGTGTTCGGCCCGCACCTCGCTGTGACGCTGATGCAGCCGGTTGACCTCGGCCTGCAACCGCTCGCGCCGGTCCTCGGCCTCGTGCAGGTCCGCACGCAGGCCGTCGAGGGCATCCTGGGCGCGCGCGATCTCCTGTGATTCCCGTTGAATTACGTCCTGTAACTCATTGATCTCTCGTCCACGCAACAGCACACCCGTGTGGCCGGAGTCGCCGCGCGCGACGCGTACCCAGCCGGTTCCGAGCCAGAGCCCTTCCGGCGTGACCACCGACTCGCCGGGGGCGAGCCGCGCGCGGATCGCCAGCGCCGCGCTGAGGTCCGCGGCCGCATGGATGCCCGCGAACAGCGCCCCGACCGGCCACGGCGCGCGCACCTTGTCGGCGAGGGCGGGCGCATCCGCGTCCGCCCCGCCCGGGCCGTCGCCCAACCGTTCGGGATCGATCAGGGTGAGCGTGCCCGCATCGAGCTGCACCAGCGCATCGAGTACGCCGTCGATGCCGGGCCGGCATACCGCCTCGAGGTGACGCCCCAACACCGCCTCGACCGCCCGTTCCCAACCCGGTTCGACCTCGAGCTGCTGCGCCAGCCGCGGGGCCTGCGCCAGACCCTGTGCCTGCAACCATCCGGCGACGCTCTCCTCGCCCGCGCCGAGGGCGTCCTGCTGCAGCGCCTCCAGCGAGGCCAACCGCCCGCGCCGCGCCTGCAGCTGCGCGCGCCCCTCGTCGAGTGCGGCCACCTCGGCCGCGATGCGCCGGCGCAATTCGCCGATCTCCCCCAGGGCCGCATCGAGCTCGGCCTGGCGTTGCGCGGTATCGCGTGCGAGCGCCTCGCCCTCGCGCGCGAGTGCCTCCAGTTCGCCCTCCTCGGGCGCGGCATCGCCGAGCGCGGCGCGCTCCTCACCCAGGCGCCCGATGCGCTCGCGCAGCCGCAACACCTCGCGCTCGAGATGGTCGATACGCGTGCGCTCGACCTGCGCCGTGCGCGGGGGCTCGGCGGCGCGCTCGGTAAACGCCTCCCAGCGGCCCTCCCAGTCGCGCATCGCCTCCTCGACCCGCGCCAGCTCCCCCGCCGACGCCTCCGCCGCGGCCTGCAGGCGTTCGAGTTCGGGCTCCTTCGCCGCGAGCGAGGATTCCAGCTCCGCCAGGTGTTCCCGGTCACGGGCGATGTGGGCCTCGATCCCGGCCACCGCCGCGCCGACCTCCTGCAGCTCCCCTTCCTGGCGCCGGCGCTGGTCGCGCGCATATTGGATCGACTGTTCCACGCGCGAGAGGTCCGCGCCGAGGTGGTAGAACCTCCCCTGGACCTCGTTGAACGTCTCGTTGGCCTCGACCTGGCGTTCGCGGCCGCGCTCCATCTCCGCCTCGAGCGCGCGCAGATCGGCCGTGGCCGCCTCGAGTGCGGTCTCGCGCTCGCGCAAGCGCACGCGCACCGCCTCGGCCTCGCGATCGAGTGCGCGCAGACGCAACACCAAGTGCTCGGCCTGCAGCCGGCGTTGCTCCTCCTTCAGTTCGCGGTAGCGTTCGGCGGCCCGCGCCTGGCGCTGGAGTCGATCAAGTTGTTTCGCAATTTCATCTCGCAAGTCGTTTAATCTGGACAAGTTTTCTCGCGTATGGCGAAGGCGGTTCTCGGCTTCGCGCCGGCGCTCCTTGTACTTGGAGATCCCGGCCGCCTCCTCGAGGAACACACGCAACTCGTCGGGCTTGGCGTCGATCAGGCGCGAGATCATGCCCTGCTCGATGATCGCGTAGGAACGCGGCCCGAGCCCGGTGCCGAGGAAGATGTCGGTGATGTCGCGACGCCGGCAGCGGGTCCCGTTGAGGAAGTAGGTGGACTGCCCGTCGCGGGCGACCTGGCGGCGGATCGAGATCTCCGCGTAGCTCGCATACTGCCCGCCGAGACTCCCGTCGCTGTTGTCGAAGACCAGTTCCACCGAGGCCTGCCCGACCGGCTTGCGGGCGGTGGATCCGGTGAAAATGACGTCCGCCATGGATTCCCCGCGCAGGCTCTTGGCCGAACTCTCGCCCATCACCCAGCGCACCGCGTCGATGACGTTCGACTTGCCGCAGCCGTTGGGCCCGACGATACCGACGAGGCTGCTGGGAACCGGGATGGTGGTGGGATCGACGAACGACTTGAATCCTGCGAGCTTGATCTTGAGCAGGCGCATGGACGGGTCGGTTTCTCGCGCTCGGGGGTTGGTGTAGAGTGGCGGCGTACATTATGCACGACAACCGCGAGAAAGCGCACCACCGCCCGCCCGCATGCCGACCCGCCCCAGCAAAGACCTGGAAACCTTCGACAATCCGAACCCGGAGCGGGACTACTTCATCCACATCCGGGTCCCGGAGTTCACCTGCCTGTGCCCGAAGACCGGCCAGCCGGACTTCGCGGTCCTCTACCTCGACTACGTCCCCGACCGGCGCTGCATCGAGCTGAAATCGCTCAAGCTCTACGTCTGGTCCTACCGCGACGAGGGCGCCTTCCACGAGGCGGTGACGAACCGGATCCTGGACGATCTCGTGGCGGCCTGCGACCCGCGCTACCTGCGCGTGCGCGCCGAGTTCAACGTCCGCGGGGGCATCTACACGACCGTGGCGGCCGAACACCGCCGCCCCGGCTGGCGGGCCCCGGCGCCGGTCCCCGCCGCCGACGCGGCCCGCTGAGCCGCACCGCAAGGGGCCCGGCGCGATGGACGGGCTGTACCTGGGGATCGATCTGGGCACCTCGGGCTGCCGCGTGTTGGCCGTCGACGCCGCGGGCGCCGTGCGCGCGGCGCAGGCCGAGCCGATGCCGCCCCCCCGGCGCCGCGACGGGTGCAGCGAGCAGGACCCGCAGCAGTGGTGGACGGCCCTGGAGCGCGCCCTGCACGCCCTGCTCGCCGACGTACCGGCCGGACGGGTCCGGGCGCTGGCCGTCGACGGGACCGCAGCCACCGTCCTGCTCGCCGACGCCGACGGCGTCCCGCTCACCCCGGCGCTGCTCTACGACGACACCCGCGCGCGCGCCGAGGCGCAACGCATCGCCGCCCTCGCCCCGGCAGATAGCCCCGCCGCCCAGCCCGGCTCGGGCCTGGCCAAGCTCCTGTGGCTGCTGGGGTGTCCGGGCACCGAACGAGCGCGGTACGCGCTGCACGCGGCCGACTGGGTCGCCGGCCGGCTGCGCGGGCGCTTCGGCGCCAGCGACCTCAACCACTGTCTGAAGATGGGCTGCGACCCCGCCGGCGCCTGGCCCGAGTGGGTCGCCCGTCTCGGCCTGGACCGCGCGCTGCTGCCGCGGCCGCACCGCCCGGGCACCCCCCTCGGGCCGCTCGCCCCCGCGGTCGCCGCCGCATTCGGCCTGCCGCGTACCGTTCAGGTCGTCGCCGGGACCACCGACAGTACCGCCGCGTTCCTCGCCACCGGCGCGGCGCGCCCCGGCGAGGCGGTGACCTCGCTGGGCTCCACCCTGGTGCTCAAGATCGTCTCGCGACATCCGGTGGCTTCGGCCCGCCACGGAGTCTACAGCCAGCCGCTCGACGACCGGTGGCTCGCCGGGGGTGCCTCGAACAGCGGCGGCGCGGTGTTGCGGGCGTTCTTCACGCAGGCGGCGATCGACGCCATGACCCCGCGCCTCGACCCCGACCGGGAGACCGGGCTCGACTACTATCCGCTGCCGGGCCCCGGCGAGCGCTTCCCGGTCGCGGACCCGGACCTCGCGCCGCGACTCGCGCCCCGCCCCGACGACGATGTGCGCTTCTTCCAGGGCCTGCTGGAAGGCATCGCCCGCATCGAGGCGCGCGGCTATCAGTTGCTCGCCGAACTCGGCGCGCCGGCGCCGGTGTCGGTGCGCACCGTCGGCGGCGGCGCGCGCAACGAGCCCTGGCGGCGCCTGCGCGAGCGGCTGCTGGGGATCCCGGTGATCGCCGCGGAGCACGAGGACGCGGCCTACGGCGCGGCCCTGCTCGCGCGGCGCAGCGCCGCAGCGCCCGATCCTCTATGAAATCGCGGCGCGCGCGCGGCCCCGCGGCGGGGGCGTTCTGCTTCGTACGCGGCCTGCGGCTGCTCGCCCATCCGCGGCTGCGCGGGGTGGTGGCGCTGCCGCTGGCGATCAACACCGCGCTGTTCGCCGCCGCGATCGCCTATGCCGCGTCCGACTTCCGCGCCTGGATCGACCGCCTGGTTCCCGCCTGGCTCGAATGGCTGCGCTGGCTGCTGTGGCCGCTGTTTGCGGCCGTGGCCCTGCTGGTCCTGTTCTACGGATTCTCGCTGATGGCCAACGTGGTCGCGGCGCCGTTCAACGCCGTGCTCGCCGCGCGCGTCGAGCGCCTGTTGGATCCGGGTCCGCACGGCGGCGCGGCCGGCGGCGCGGTACGCGAGGCGTTGCGCGGGCTGATCGCGGAACTGCGCAAACTCGGCTACTTTGCGGTGCGCGCCGCTGCGCTGCTGGTCCTGACCCTGATCCCCGGCGTCAACGTCGCGGCGCCGTTCCTGTGGGCTGCCTTCGGGGCCTGGGCGCTCGCCCTCGAGTACCTCGACTACCCCATGGGCAACCACGGCATCGGTTTTCCCGAGCAGCGCCGCCGCCTGCGTGCGCGCCTCGGGACGACCCTCGGTTTCGGCGGGGCGGCCCTGCTGGCGACGATGATCCCGGTGGTGAACTTCCTCGCCATGCCCGCGGCGGTGGCCGGCGCCACGGTGCTGTGGACGGAGGCGTTCGCGCCCGAGCCCGGCGGCACCCGGGATCTGTCGGCCGCGGGCGTCTCGGAGCCGTGACGGGCGTAACCGGGCGGGGAGCGCCACCCAATCCACGGCGCCAACGCGCAGGGCGGGCCTGCCCCCCGACGACGACGCCGATTGCGATTTCCATCCGGCGCGGCGGGGACCTTCGAAAACAGACCAAAGCGCCACGGAATCCACCGAACCCACGGACGGGTTTCATTCATTCCGTGCGTTCCGTGGATTCCGTGGCCTCCTCCTGCGGCGTCGGCCGGGCAAGCCCGGCCCTACCCCGCCTCCCACGCCGATCCAGGCACCGGTAGGGCGGGGCTTGCCCCGCCGCGATGCCTGGAATCATGATTTCCGTTGGCCGCGGCTGCGTCCCTCGGAGACGGACAAAAGCACCACGGAATCCACCGAACCCACGGACGGGTTTCATTCATTCCGTGCGTTCCGTGGATTCCGTGGCCTCTTCATGCGGCGTCGGCCGGGCAAGCCCGGCCCTACCCGGTCTCCCACGCCGATCCGGGCACCGGTAGGGCGGGGCTCGCCCCGCCGACGATGCCCGGGATCGCGATGTTCGCCCGGGCGCGGCTGCGTCCCTCGGAGACGGACAAAAGCGCCACGGAATCCACCGAACCCACGGACGGGTTTCATTCATTCCGTGCGTTCCGTGGATTCCGCGGCCTCTTCATGCGGCGTCGGCCGGGCAAGCCCGGCCCTACCCCACCCCCAACGCCGGCCCGGGCGCCCGTAGGGCGGGCCTCGGCCCGCCGACGACGGCGATCCAAACGACAACGGTCCGATCAACGGCATCGGCCCGTAGGGCGGGGCTTGCCCCGCCGACGACGTTTGATCCAAACCACGTCCGACCAGGCAACGGCCTCGGCCGGGCAAACCCGGCCCTACGACATCCGGTCGAGGAACGCGCGGATGCGCGCCACGCCCTCCTGCAGGCGATCGAGGCCGGTGGTGTAGGCGAACCGCAGGTGTCGTTCCGGCGCATGGACGCCGAAGTCGTTACCCGGGGTCACCGCCACTCCCGCCTCATCCAGCAGCGCGCGGCTGAAGGCCTCGCTGTCCGAGGTCAGCGCCGAACTGTCGGCATAGAGGTAGAAGGCGCCCTGAGGGACGAGGGGGATGGAAAAGCCCAGTTCACGCAGCGCCGGGAGCAGGTAGTCGCGCCGGCGGCGAAATTCCTCACGACGCGCCTCGAGCAGGGGCGCGGTCTGCGGCGCCAGCGCCGCGACGGCGGCATACTGGGCCGGCGTCGAGGCCGCGAGGAAGAGGTTCTGCGCCAGCTTGTCGAGGTCCTCCACCCAACGCCGCGGACTCACGACCCAGCCGACGCGCCAGCCGGTCATGCCGAAGTACTTGGAGAAACTGTTCACGACGAACACGTCCGCCTCCCCATCGGGTTCGACCGCCGACGCCGCCGGCTCGCCGTACACCAGGCCGTGATAGATCTCGTCGACCACCAGCACCGCACCGCGATTCGTCACGAATTCACGCACCGCCTCCAGCTCTGCGCGCGGCACGACGGTGCCCGTGGGGTTGGCCGGCGAGGCGATCAGGACGGCGGCGACATCCGCCGTCCAGTGTCGCTCGAGAAGCTCCGGCGTAAGGCGGTAGGCGCAATCGGGGCCGACCGGAACGGGGGCGGCGACGCCGTCGAACAGGCGCACGAAGTGTCGATTGCAGGGATACCCCGGGTCGGCCATGAGCACGCGCCGACCCGGATCGACCACGGCGGCGAGCACCAGCTGCAGCGCCCCCGAGGCCCCCGGCGTGACGAGCACGCGCCCCGGATCGAGCGCGACGCCATGCCGCGCGTAATCGGCGGCGATCGCGGTGCGCAGCTCGGGGAGACCCGCGGCGGGCGTGTAGTGCGTGTGCCCGGCGCGCAGCGCGCGGCAGCCGGCCTCGACGATCGGCGCGGCGGTCGGGAAGTCCGGCTCGCCGATTTCCAGGTGGACGATATCACGCCCCTGCGCCTCGAGGGCGCGCGCGCGGGCGAGCAGGTCCATGACCCGAAACGGCTCGATCCCGGCCATCCGACCCGCCGCCACCGCCCGCGACATCGCCATCCGCCCTTCTCCCCGGGCCCGAGGCCCGCGCAGGTCCGCGGGGACCGGCGCCGAAATGCCCCGCCCGCGAGGCGCCACGACGCCTCGCGGCAGGCGGATCCCGCGCGCCTCAGCGCGTGCGCGCGAGCAGGGTCCGCAGCAGGGCCAGGTCCACCTGCGAGGCGCCGCCCGCATCGCCCGCGAGCAGCGTGAACGAGCGCTCCGGCTCCCCCAGGTGGTCCACCACGAGGCAGGCGCCGGCGAAATCCGCGCCGCGGCTGTAGTGGCTCACAGTGACGACGGTCGGCACGCCCGCGGCGCGCGCCGACTGCAGACCCGCCGGCGAATCCTCGAACGCGACGCAGTCCTGGGCCCGCAGCCCGCAACGCTGCAAGGCGTATTCGTAGATATCGGGCGCCGGTTTCTTCGCGGGCACGATGTCGCCGGCCGCGATCAGCGCAAACCACCCGTGCGCGTCGGGCGCGATGCAATGCTCCAGCAGCGCGTCGACGTTCGCCGGCGAGGTGGTGGTGACGATCAGCATCGGAATGCCGGCCGCGCGCGCCTCGGCGAACAGCCGGCGCACGCCGGGGCGCAGGCCGATCCGCCCGCGCGCCAGCAACTCGGCGTAGCGGCGGTTCTTGTCCCGGTGCAGCGCGGCGATGAAGGCGTCGCGATCCGGCGGCCAGGTGAATTCGGGTCGGTGTCGTGCCACGTAATGACGGATGCGTTCCTTGCCGCCGGTCACCGACAGCAGCTCGCCGTAGAGCGACTCGGACCACTCCCAGTCCAGGCCGGCGGCGTGAAACGCCTGATTGAACGCGACGCGATGACCGTCGCGCTCGGTCTCGGCCAACGTGCCGTCGACATCGAAGAGGAGCGCCGCGGGGAGCGGCGCCGCGGGATCCGCAGGGCGGGATGCAACCGTCTGGGCCAACTGAATAATCCCTCGTGCGCCGGGGCGGCCACGATAGCACGCGGCGCAGGGACCTCCAAGGGCCCGGGGACCGGGAACGCCGGCGCGCGGCACGTTTCCTTGCGCCTCCTGGACCTTTCTGGTATAGGTTTCCCGCTTTACGAACGGGACCTCCAGGAGTCACGGATGCCAGCCAGCAAGAAGGGCGCGAAGGGCCGGGCGAGCACGGGTACGAAGGCGGCCGCGTCTGCACGCAAGAGCGGCGGCGGCAACGCCGCACCGAAGAAGGCCGCGACAAAGAAGGCGGCGACGAAGAAGGCCACACCCCGCAAGGCGCCCGCGACGCGCGGCGCGCGGCCGGTCGCGGTGCGGCCCGCGGGCGTCGCTCCTGCGGGTACCGAGGGGGCGGGCCCGCTGTCGATCACGGGTCTGGCCCCGTACGAGCCCAAGAAGGGCGAGCCCTATATGAGCGATGCCCAGACCGAGCACTTCCGCAAGATCCTGCTCGAGTGGAAGCGCCAGCTCATGGAGGAGACCGAGCGCACCGTGCACCACATGCAGGACGAGGCGGCCAACTTCCCCGACCCCAATGACCGGGCGACGCAGGAAGAGGAGTTCAGCCTCGAGCTGCGCACGCGCGATCGCGAGCGCAAGCTCGTGAAGAAGATCAACGAGGCCCTGGCCCGCATCGAGACCGGCGAGTACGGATACTGCGAGGCCTGCGGTGTCGAGATCGGCATCCGCCGCCTCGAGGCGCGCCCGACGGCGACGCTGTGCATCGACTGCAAGACGCTCGATGAGATCCGCGAGAAGCAGATGAGCGCGAGCTGAGCGCCGCGGGTCCCCCGACCCGTGGCCGCCCCGACCGATCCCGCGACCGGCCGCTACTGCGGCCGCTTCGCCCCCTCCCCCACCGGCCCGCTGCACCTCGGCTCGCTGCTCGCGGCGGTCGCGAGCTTTCTGCAGGCCCGTACCCGCGGCGGAGCGTGGCGGCTGCGGATCGAGGACCTCGACCCGCCGCGCGCGGTCGCCGGCGCCGCCGACGCCATCCTGCGCACCCTCGAGGCCTTCGGCCTGCACTGGGACGGCGAGGTACGCTACCAGAGCGGGCGGGGCGACGCCTATGCGCAGGCCGTCGAACGCCTCCGGCGCACCGGACACGTCTATCCGTGCGCCTGCTCCCGCCGCGAGATCGCCGACTCCGCTCGCGCGGGAATCGAGGGCGCGGTCTATCCCGGGACCTGCCGCGCGGGGGTCGCGGCGGGACGCACCGCGCGCGCCCTGCGCGTGCGCACCGACACCGCTGCGATCACCGTTGTCGACGGGATCCAGGGTCCCGTCACCCTCGACTTGGCGCGCGAGGTCGGCGATTTCGTCGTACGTCGCGCCGATGGGCCCTACGCCTATCAACTCGCCGTCGTCGTCGACGACGCCGAGGACGGCGTCACCGAAGTGGTGCGCGGGGCCGATCTGCTGTACTCGACCCACCGCCAGATTCACCTGCAGCGACTGCTGGACCTGCCCTCGCCCCGCTACCGGCACATCCCGGTACTCACCGACCGCGACGGCCGCAAACTGAGCAAGAGCGGGGGCGACGCCGCCGTCGATCCGCGCAACCCCGTCCCGACGCTTTGGAGGGCGCTGGACCTGCTCGGGCAGTCGCCGCCGCCGGAACTTCACCGCGCCCCGGTCGGCGAACTGTGGGGCTGGGCCCGCGAACACTGGCGCATCGACGCGGTCCCCCGCGTGCGCTCCCTGCTGCTCACGGGGTGAACCGCGGGCCCCGCTCGGCTAAGATCGGACCCTGGCGCCGCCCGCGGGCGCGGACGGCCGGACGATGAGCCACGAGGCGGGATACGGGGGAAGGATATGTCCGAGGAGAAGGTCTACCCGGTACCGGCGGCGTTCGCGGCGCGGGCGCATATCGGCAGCGAGGCGCGCTACCGCGAACTCTACGAGCGCTCGGTACGCGACCCGGAGGGATTCTGGGCGGAGCAGGCGCGCGAGTTGCTCGACTGGGAACGCCCGTGGGACCGGGTCCTCGACTGGGACTTCCACACCGCCCGCATCCGCTGGTTCGAAGGCGGGCGGCTGAACGTCTGCTACAACTGCGTCGACCGCCACCTGGCGCATCGCGGCGATCAGACGGCGATCCTGTGGGAGGGCGACGATCCCGGACGCGATGAGGCCATCACCTATCGCGAACTGCACGAGCGGGTGTGCCGTTTCGCCAACGTCCTCAAGGCCCGCGGCGTACACAAGGGCGACCGCGTCTGCATCTACATGCCGATGATCCCGGAAGCGGCGGTGGCGATGCTCGCCTGCGCGCGCATCGGCGCCGTGCATTCTGTGGTGTTCGGCGGCTTCTCGCCCGAGTCCCTGAAAGACCGCATCCTCGACTCCGATTGCCGCGTACTGGTCACCGCCGACGAGGGTCTGCGCGGTGGGCGTACAGTGCCGCTCAAGGCACACGCCGACGAGGCCCTCGCCGGATGTCCCGACGTGCACACCGTCATCGTGGTCCGCAACACCGGCGGCGCGACCGGCTGGCGGGACGGCCGCGACGTCTGGTACCACGAGGCCGCCGCGGACGTGAGCGCGGAATGCCCAGCCGAGCCGATGGACGCCGAGGACCCGCTGTTCATCCTCTATACCTCTGGATCGACCGGCAAGCCCAAGGGCGTACTGCACACGACCGGCGGCTACCTGCTTTACGCCGCCATCACCCACAAGTACGTCTTCGACTACCACGATGGCGATGTCTACTGGTGCACGGCCGATGTCGGCTGGGTGACGGGACACACCTATATCGTCTACGGCCCGCTGGCGAACGGCGCCGTCACCCTCATGTTCGAAGGCGTGCCGACCTACCCCGACGCCTCGCGCTTCTGGCAGGTCGTGGACAAGCACCGGGTGAACCTCTTCTACACGGCGCCGACCGCCATCCGCGCGCTCATGCGCGAGGGCGACGCACCGGTGAAGCGGACCTCCCGCGCCAGCCTGCGCCTGCTCGGCTCCGTCGGTGAGCCGATCAACCCCGAGGCGTGGGAGTGGTACTACCACGTCGTCGGTGACGCCCGCTGCCCGATCGTCGACACCTGGTGGCAGACCGAGACCGGCGGCATCCTCATCACGCCGCTGCCCGGATGCACCCCGCTCAAGCCGGGTTCGGCGACGCGCCCCTTCTTCGGCGTGCGCCCCGCGCTGGTCGACGCCGAGGGCCGTGAGGTCGAGGGTGAGGGCAGCGGCAATCTGGTGATCGCGTTTCCGTGGCCGGGACAGATGCGCACCGTCTACGGCGATCACCAGCGCTTCGTCGACACCTACTTCAAGCAGTTTCCCGGGTATTATTTCAGCGGCGACGGGGCGCGCCGCGACGCCGACGGCTACTACTGGATCACCGGTCGCGTCGACGACGTCATCAACGTCTCCGGACACCGGCTCGGCACCGCCGAGGTGGAGAGCGCCCTCGTGCTCCATGAAAAGGTGGCCGAGGCGGCCGTGGTCGGCTTCCCGCACGAAATCAAGGGCCAGGGCATCTACGCCTACGTCACCGTGGTCAAGGGCGTCGAACCGGACGAGGCGCTGCGCCGCGAACTCGTGGATCTGGTGCGCAAGGAGATCGGCCCGATCGCCACGCCGGACGTGATCCAGTGGGCACCCGGCCTGCCGAAGACGCGCTCGGGCAAGATCATGCGCCGCATCCTGCGCAAGATCGCCGCCGGCGAGACCGAAGATCTCGGTGACACCTCGACCCTGGCCGACCCCGACGTGGTCGCGGAGCTCGTCGCCTCCCGCGTCGTGGGATAGACCCGCCCGCCGAACCCGCTCGCCGAACCCGCTCGATAGGGCAGGCGCCGCGGATCGGTCCGCTGTGGTTCCGATCGCGCGTCGTCGGCGGGGCAAGCCCCGCCCTACGGGCGCCCGGGTCGGCATGGGAGGTGTAGGGTCGGGCTTGCCCGACCTACCGGCCGACGACGCGGATCGGTGCGACGTCGTCCGGATCGGGCGTCTCGGCGGGGCAAGCCCCGCCCTACAGGCCTACCGGCCGACGTCGCGGATCGGTCCGACATGGTCTGTGTGATGGGGTCGTGTGCGATGGGGTCGGAGTCAGCGCCCGCAGGAGAACACCTCAAGGTTGCGACGATGTCCGGGGGCGGTGACTCCGACCCCGGCCGACACGTCGGTTCGGTGTCCGGACAAGAGGCCGCGTCCCCCACGGAAGGCGCGGAACCACCACCCTTTGCGCCCGCCTGGTGGCTCCCGGGCCCGCATCTGCAGACGCTCTGGCCGTACTTCGTCCGCCGCCGCCCGCGCGTCGCGCTGCGCCCGGAACGGATCGAACTGCCCGACGGCGACTTCCTCGATCTCGCATGGACCACCGGAACGCGCGGGCCGGTCGTGCTCGTGCTCCACGGCCTCGAGGGCTGCGTGCGCTCGCGCTACGCGCTCGGTCTGCTGGCACAGGTGCACCGGCGCGGCTGGCGCGGCGTCGTGATGCACTTCCGCGGCTGCAGCGGAGAGCCGAACCGGCTCGCCCGCGGCTACCACTCGGGCGAGACCGGCGATCTGCAGACCGTCGTCGAGCGGCTGCGCGAGCGCGAACCGCACACGCCGCTCGCGGCGGTCGGCTACTCGCTCGGCGGCAACGTCCTGCTGAAATGGCTCGGCGAACGCGGCCCCGACGCTCCGCTCTCCGCCGCCGTGGCCGTATCCGTGCCGTTCGATCTCGCAGCCTCGGCACGGCGGCTCGAGACCGGCTTTTCGCGGGTATATCAGCGCGCACTCGTACGACGCCTGCGCCGTTCGATCCGGCGCAAATTCGCCGCACGCGACTGTCCGCTGGACCTGAGCGATCTCGGGCGCTGTCGCACGTTCCGCGCCTCCGACGACCGCGTCACCGCCCCGCTGCACGGCTTTGCGGATGCGGCCGACTACTACCGGCGCTCCAGCAGCGCCGCGTACCTGCACGCGATCCGCGTCCCCACGCTGGTGCTGCAGGCACGCGACGACCCGTTTCTACCCGCGGCCGCGATCCCTGCGTCCGCCGAAGTGTCGGAGGCCGTGCGTCTGGAGGTTCAGGCCCATGGGGGACACGTGGGGTTCGTCACCGGCCGCCTGCCCTGGCGGGCCGGATACTGGCTGGAGACGCGGATCCCCCACTATCTCGAGGCCTTCCTGCGCACGAGCGAATAGGGGCGGGCCTCGGCCCGCCCACGACTCCCGGAATCGCGATTTCCGGCCGGGGACGGCGACCTTCGAAAACAGGCGACGGCGCCACGAAACCCACCGAACCCACGGACCGGTTTGATCCATTCCCTGGGTTCCGTGGGTTCCGTGGGTTCCGTGGCCTCTTCCCGCGCCGTCGGCCGGGCAAGCCCGGCCCTACCCCCCGCCTCCTACGCCGATCCAGGCGACGTCGGTCCGATGGACGGCGTCGGCCGGGAGATCAGAAACGGTGAACGACGCCCGCCTCGAAACCGACCGAGCGCGTGATACTCGCGGGTTCGAACACCGACGTGACGGGCGACCCCTGCTGCGTGAGCGCGCGCGCCGGGCTGCGGCCCAGCACCCACCACCGTACGAAAGGGCCCCCGCGCACCGTCCAACCCGGCGCCCACCGATAGGCGAAGCGCAGCCCGAGCCGACCTCCGAACCGGTCCGCCGGCTCCAGCGTCACCGCGTCGAAGACGCCGCCGAAGTCCGCAGCGACCTGTGCGCCGATCGTGCGCGTGAGCCCCGCGTCGAGCGCGACCCGCGTCCGCGGTCCGAAGCGGTAGCCGAGGGTCGTACCAAGCAATGCGTAGGCCCAACGGTAGGTCTCGAAGATCCCCGAGGCGACCGGCGTGGATCGGATGTCGCGTTCCCAGTGGCGGTAACCGAAGCCGCCATAGGCCGCCGCGCTCCAGCGCCCCAGATCCGACCAGCGGTGCCCACCCACCAGCGCGCCGTCGAAGATCGCCTCATCGGTCCGGCTGAGCACCGGAACCCCGCCCTGGGTCTGACCGTCGTAGTCGACGCCGCCCGCGAAATACCCGATCCGCCCGCGCGCGAACCACGCGCCACGGGTGTAGCGCAGATCCGCATTGAAACCGGGCAGCGCGCCGCTTTCGCGGTCGAGCACCGCACCGTTGACGGTCTCTTCGTAGTGAAACTGCCGGAACGAGAACGCCAGCCCCGCCTGCCAGCGGTGCGGCGCGTCCCCCCCGACGGCGGCCGCCGCCCAGACCGGCAGCAACAGCCCGACCCCCATCCACGCAGCCCGCATCTCAAGCCTTTCGCCGCAACGCCCGCCGCGGCCGGTCCGCATTCCCCGAGTGCCGACCCCGGACGTGCGGCGCGACGCGCAGCCCGCTCCGAGAGGCTGCCGGCCACCGTGCCACCGATTCGCGCAAGGGTCAAGACATGCGGTCGCGAAGGCGATCGATCCGGCCCAGCAACCAACGGACGGCGAAGCTCACCGCGACGCCGGCATAGGCCCCCGCCACGACGTCGCCCACGAAATGATAGTCCGTAGCGATCAACGCGATCGCGAGCAGCATGAGCATCCCAGCGTAGAACGCGCGGAAACGTCCATAGTAAAACCACAGCGCCGTAAAGAAGGCGGCGAATACCGTCATGTGGCCCGAGGGGAACGAGGCGTACAGTGCACCGCCATGAAACCAGTGAAAGCCCGGATCGGAGTAGCCCGCGAGCCACGCACGCGTGTTGGTGCGCGAGAACACGAGCTTGAAAACCGCCTTGGTCGCGAAACTCACCGGCAGGCAGGTCCCGATGAGCCGCAACAGCTCCGCGTCGTGCGTGCGTCCGCGCGCCCGCGCAACGGGATAGGCGCCCCAACTCAGCGCCGTGCCGACGATCACGAACGTGGTCAGCAGATCCGGGAGGTGCGCGGTATAGTGGCGCCATCCGGCGTTCCACCGCAGCAGGCGCTCGAAGAACGCGGCCACGGGGACGTCGACGTAGCGGTAGCACAAGACCACCAGCACCACGACCACGGGCAGTGACACCCAGTAACGCAACGGTTTCATCGCCGGCCTCTCCGCGCCCGTGTCGTGCGGCGGGACCGACGCAGGATACTCCGCGGGGCACGGGGTGCCCAGGGTCGCGGACGTGGTGCAGCGACGCGGTTTCGGGCGATAATGCCCCCGCGCAGGCGCAAGCACGAGGAGTCCGACCATCAGCGTGAACCCTGGGCAATCCGGATCCCGAACGTCGCGCCACCCCGCCGTGCAACGGCCGGGGGCCGCACCCCCGGCCTCCCCCGAGCCCTTCGACCCCGCCCTGCCCGACGGATCGCTGGAGCGCCTGGCGGCGGACTTTCGCCGCTTCGGCGACGTGTTCGCCCTCCACGCCGTGGGCGTGGAGACGCCGATCTACGTGGTGAGCCATCCGGATCACGTCAAGCACGTTCTCGTCAACGCACGCGCCCGCTACGTCAAGGGGCTGGGCATCGAGCGCGTGCGCCTGCTGCTCGGCGACGGACTGATGGCGAGCGAGGGCGAAATCTGGCGCCGCCAGCGCGGTCTCGTCCAGCCGACCCTGCACCGGCGCGCGATCGGGGCGATCGAGGGGTTGATCCGGCGCCGCAACCTCGAGTTGAATGCGCGCTGGCTCGAAGCGGCGGGCCGCGGGGAGACGCTCAACGTCACCCGCGCGGTCAGCGACCTGAGCCTGAACATCGTGCTCGAAGTCCTCTTCGGCCGCGACCTCCCCTCCCTCGCGGATGACGGGTCCCGCCCCTTCTCCCTGCTGACCGAGGAACCGGCCCGCGACTTGCGCTTCGCGGCCCGTTTCCGGGCGCTGCGCGAACCGGTACGCGCCTGTATCCGCCGCCGGCGGGCCGGCGCCGAAGCGCACAATGACATTCTCGCGCTGTTGATGGCCGCGCGTGAGCGCCACAGCGGCGAACCGATGACCGAGGAGGCCCTGGTCGACGAGGTGATGACCCTGATCGTCGCCGGGCACGAGACCACCGCCAGCGCATTGAACTGGACCTGGTACCTGCTGGCGTCGCACCCCGGGGTCGAGG
This sequence comes from Gammaproteobacteria bacterium, assembly GCA_027013145.1. GTDB lineage: Bacteria > Pseudomonadota > Gammaproteobacteria > 21-64-14 > 21-64-14 > BMS3Abin12. The sequence goes on from JALUXX010000029.1 coordinate 25,281, forward strand.
CGCAGCTGCACGCGGCCATCGACGCGGGTGATCCAGCCTATCCGCGCCAGGTGCTGGAGGAGGCGATGCGGCTCTATCCCCCCGGCTGGCTGCTCACCCGGCGCGCGACGACCGACGACGAGATCGCCGGCTACCGGGTGGCGGCGGGAACGCACGTCTTCATCTCCCCCTACCTGGTCCACCGTCATCCGGCCTTCTGGGACGCACCCGAGGAGTTTCGTCCCGACCGCTTCGCGGCCGGGGCCGTGGAGGCGCGCCACCGCTACTGCTATCTGCCCTTCGGCGCCGGACCACGCCGGTGCGTCGGGGAGGCGCTGGCGATGTTGGAGATGGAGACGCACCTGCGCACCGTCGCCGCGCACCTGCGCCTGCGTCGCACCGACGATGCCGCACCGGCGCTCGATGCGCGCATCAACCTGCGCACGCGCCGCGACCTGCACCTGCTGCCGCAGCGACGCGGGGACGCCGGGGCGCCGGCATGAAGGCGCCGGCGGAAACGCTCCCGGAGCTGCTGCACCGGGCGGCCGGCTCGGGGCGGGGGGTCACCTTCCTCGACGGCGCCCGCGGCGCGCACCGGACCGGCTACGACGAACTGGAGGCCCGCGCGCGCGCCCTCCTCGGCCACCTCCAGGCGCGCGGCGGCGAGCCCGGGCGGGCCGTGGTCCTGCTGCTCGCGGACAACGCCGCCTTCGTCGACGCCTTCTGGGCCTGCCAGCTCGGCGGTCTGGTGCCGGTACCGGTCGCGGTCGCCAACACCCCCGCCAACCGTCTCAAGCTCTTCCGGGTCTGGGAGGCACTCGAAGATCCGCTGCTGTGCACGCGCGCCGCGACGCTCGAACGCTACGGCGCCTTCGCCGCCGCCGCAGGCGAAGAGGCCCGCTTCGCCGCGATGGCGGGCGCTGCACTGTGCCTCGACCGTATCCCGGCCGCGGCACCCCACGCCCGCATCCAGAACGCGGAGACGGACCGCCCCGCACTGATCCAGTTCTCGTCGGGGTCCACGCGCAGCCCCAAGGGCGTGATCCTCACGCACGCCAACCTGCTGACCAACATCGACGCGATCGTCTCCGGAATCGGCCTCGGCGCACCCGACGTCACCCTCAGCTGGATGCCGATGACGCACGACATGGGTCTGATCGGCTTTCACCTCACACCGCTCGCCTGCGCCATCGACCACGTCCTCATGCCCACCGACTCCTTCGTGCGCCGCCCCCTCGCGTGGCTGCGCGAGGCCGGGGCGCGGGGCGCAACGGTCCTGTGCTCACCGAACTTCGGCTATCGCCACCTGCTCAGGGCCCTGGACGGGGCCGCGCCGGAGCCCTTCGACCTGAGCGCCGTGCGCCTGATCTTCAACGGCGCGGAACCGATCTCCCCGGGGCTGTGCGCGGAGTTCCTCGACCGCCTGGCGCCCTTCGGGCTGCGCCGCGAAGCGATGTTCCCGGTCTACGGCCTGGCCGAGGCGAGCCTTGCGGTGACCTTCCCCGCCCCGGGCGCGCCGGTGCACGTGCGCCACATCGATCGCCGCACGCTGCGCGTCGGTGCGCCCCCGGCCGAATGTCCGGCGTCAGACGCGCACGCACTCGCCCTGATGGGCGTCGGACGCCCGCTGCGTAACTGCGAACTCGCCATCCGCGATTTCGACGGGGCGGACCTCGCGCCCGGCACCACCGGACGCATCCTCATCCGCGGCGCCGCGGTCACGTCCGGCTATCACGCCGCGGACGGCCGCCTCGACCGCAGCGCCTTCAGCGCGGACGGCTGGCTCGACACCGGGGATCTCGGTTTCCTGTACGGCGGCGACCTGTTCGTCGCCGGACGCACCAAGGAGATCATCTTCGTCAACGGACAAAACCTGTTTCCGCACGACATCGAGGCCGTATTGCACGAGCATGCGGGCCTCGAACACGGGCGGGTCGCCGCGTGCGGCGCACCCGCGGACGACGGCGACGGGGAACAACTGCTGGTGTTCGTCGTCCACCGCGGCGGGCTCGAGGCGTTCGTGGAGATCGCACGGCGCGTGCGCCGCACGCTCGCCGGGCAGCTCGAGCTGGCCGCCGCGCGCGTCCTGCCCGTCGTGGGCCTTCCCAAGACCACGAGCGGCAAGCTGCAGCGCTACCAGCTCGCGCAACGCTACCGCGACGGGGAGTTCGCCGACCTCGCCCTGCGGCTCGACCGGCTGGAGGGGGGGGCGGCGGGCGGCCCGAAGGCGGACGGCGAGGTGGAGGCGCAGATCCTCGGGATCTGCGCGGCCTGTCTGCCCGGCGCGGCGATCGGGGCCGACGACAACCTCCTCGAACTGGGGACCGGCTCGCTGACGCTGGCCCAGATCTACGAGCAGGTGGACGCGCGCTACCCGGGGATGCTCGAGATCACCGACTTCTTCGAGCACCCCACACCGGCGCGCCTCGCCGCCCGCATCCGCGAGCGCGCCGCGGGGGCGGCCGAGGTTCATTCATAGGGTCCTCTCGGATACTTCCACTTGTTGTACATCCACAGCCAATCGGCGGGCGCCGCGCGAACCTCGCGTTCCACGGCCGCGGCGTAGGCCGCCACCACCTCGCACCCCGCGAGCGACCCCGGCTTCGCGGCCAGCGGCTCGAAGGTGACCTCGTAGCGCCCGCGCGCGACCCGCCGCATGGCCACGAAGTACACCGGCGCACGGGTGAGAAAGGCGAGCTTCTGCGGCCCGGTATAAAAAGCCGTGTCCTGTCCGAGGAACCGGACCCAGCACTTCCCCTCCTCGCGCCGCGGCGTCTGGTCCGCGACCAGGGCCAGCCCGTGCAGCCCGGAGCGGGGGCGCACGGCCGCGGCGAAGAATCGCTCCGCCGGGATCAGCGAACCGCCGAAGCGCGTACGCCGCTCCACGAGAAGCCGGTCGATGAGTGCACTGCGCGCACGCTTGTAGACGGCGTCGATGGGAAAAGCGCAGGTCAGCCGGCTGATCAGCAACAGCCATTCCCAGTTGCACTGGTGCGCGGCCAGAAAGATCACCGTACGCTCGCCCCCCCCGCGCGCCAGCCCGGCGCAGACCTCCGGATTGGTGATTCGCACGCGCCGGCGCAGCTCGGCCTCGCCGATGGTGATCGACTTGACCGTCTCGGCAAGGACGTCGCAGAAGTTGCGATAGCAACGGCGCGCCAGCCTGCGGCGCCCGGACTCGGTCATTTCCGGGAAGGCGCGACGGAGATTCGCGAGCGTCAGGCGGCGGCGGAAACCGAACAGGTGATAGCCGAGGATGTAGATGACGGCACTGAGGCGGTGCAGTACGGGCAGCGGCAGGCGCGAGAGCAGTCTGAGCAGGGTTCGCACGGATTTCGCCGTTTCCATCGCAGCCGCCGCGCTGGACCGGGGAACCGGGCCCGCGCTACCCTGACCTGCACCGCGCCCCGCAGGCCGCGGGTCCGCCGCACCGGCGCGGGTGTCCCCGCGGCAGCCGCCGCGCGCGGCGCGATTGGAACCGGCGGTATCATAGTTTCGGCGCCCGATACGGTCAAATGAGACAGCCCCCCTTCGAGATCCGCGACATCCACCCCTGGCGCCTGGAACACCCGGGATTCCTGACCCTGGAGGGCGACGACATCTGCATCTGGCGTCTGCCCGCGGCGGCGGACCCGCGCAGCGTCGCCCCGCTGTGGGCGGTGCTTGCGCCCGAGGAGCGCGAGCGTGCACGGCGCCTGCGGCGTCCGGAGGACCATACCACCTTCGTGATCGCGCGCGGTGCGCTGCGCATGCTCACCGCGGCCTACCTGGATCGACCGCCGTTGAGCATCGAGTTCGAGTACGGACCGCGCGGCAAACCCGCGCTGGCACCCTGCGGTATTCCGCTGCAGTTCAATCTCACGCACACCGGCGAGCTGTGCCTGATCGCCTTCAGCCGCCGGCGCATCCTGGGTGTGGACGCCGAGCGCCTCGACCGCCCGCTGCGCGTGGAATCCTTCGCCCGGCGCATCCTCGGCGCGCAGGAGCTGGAGGCCTTCGCGCGTGTGCCCGAACCGATGCGCCGGCGCGCACTCTTGGAGGCCTGGGTGCGCAAGGAGGCCTACCTCAAGGCCACGGGGGAAGGCCTCGCCGGCGGCCCGGGGACAGTGGCGGTCTCGCTGGCCCCGGATGAGCCGGCGCGTTTCCTCGACGGCCCACCCGTTGCGGCCGGGTGGGACCTCTGGGCCCTGGACCTCGGGCCGGGCTACGTCGGAGCACTGGCCGCCTCCCCAGGCTCGACCCGGCGACCCCCGACCAATTTCACCTGAGAACGCGAACCGATATGCACACGCTACTGCTCGCCGCCGCGCTGCTCAGCGGCCTGTTTACCCTGCTGACCTTCCTGGGACTCGTTCATCCGCCTCTGGGCCTCGCTCGCACGCGCGAGCGCGTGCTGATCCGCAACGGCGCCCTGGCCCTCGTGTTCTACCTGCTGATGGCGGCTGTCCTGAGCGCCGGCGACCCGCGCCAGCGGATCATGACCGGGGCGCCCACCACCCCGGTTCCGGCCGCCGCCGTACGTTGAGCAGGCCCGGCCGTCCACGGAACGGGCGGGCTTTGGTGGTAGACTGGCCGGGCGGCGATACGCCGGGCGGGGGGCCCGGGCGGGGGCGGCGCCGCGCGGACCGGGCCCTTCGCAGACCGAGGAGACGCGACCTCCGGGAGAGGAAGGACCGGCCTGCCCGATGCAAGAGATCGGAAGCATAAGCTACTCCGCCGGCGCGCTGCTGTTCCTGCTGCTGACCCTGGTGCTGGTGACCGGTTGGCGCGGCCGGCTGCAGGGCGCGCTGCTGGTCGCGGCCACCGCGGTCACGACCCTGTGGGCCGCGCTCCTGGCATGGCGCGGCATCGGCGGCGCCGTCCCGGGTCCGGCGGTCCAGATCACCGAAAACCTGCGCTACCTCGCCTGGTACGCGTTCCTGTTCGGGATCCTTCGTCAAGCGGCGCCGTCGGGGCGCGGCAACGGGCGCCTGCGCGCGGGCGCAGCCGGCCTGTACGCGATGGTCGGTGCGCTTACGCTGCTCGCGCTGGTGCCCGTCGCCTCGCTGCACCCGGTCGTCGCCCTCGCCGTGGAGATGAAACTGCGCCTGGGTGGAGATCTCCTGCTCGCCGTCGGCGGTCTCTGGCTCGTGGAACTGCTGTTTCGCAACACACGGCCCGAACACCGCTGGGCGGTGAAGTACCTGTGTCTGGGCCTCGGCGTGATGTTCGCCTACGACTTCTTCCTCTACTCCGACGCGCTGCTCTTCCGGCACATCGATGTGCACCTCTGGAACGCCCGCGGGGCGGTCGACGCCCTCGCCGTTCCCCTGATCGCGGTCTCCGCGGCGCGCAACCCGCAGTGGTCTCTCGACGTGTTCGTCTCGCGCGGCGTGGTCTATCACGGTGCGACGCTCGTGGGCGCCGGCGGCTACCTCCTGGTAATGGCCGCCGCGGGATACTACATCCGCCTGTTCGGCGGCGAGTGGGGCCCGCTGCTGCACACCGTGTTCCTCTTCGGCGCCGGTGCCGTCCTGCTCGCTCTGCTGTTCTCCGGCCAGGTACGGGCGCGCGTCAAGGTATTTCTCAATAAGCACTTCTTCAACTACCGCTATGACTATCGCGAGGAGTGGCTGCGGTTCACGCACACCCTCTCGGCGTGCAAGGCCACCGCGCAGCCGCGCGAGTGCGTGATCGGGGCGGTCGCGTCGATCGTCGAGAGCCCGGCCGGCATCCTCTGGACACGCCGCCCCTCGGGTGTACTGGCGCCGGTCGCGGCGTGGAACATGGCGCCGCCGGAGGGCGCGGTGGAACCCCCGGACGGCGCCCTCGTGCGATTCCTGCGCGAACGCGAATGGGTGATCCAACTCGACGAGTACCGCGCCACCCCGGAACTCTACGACGGCCTCAGGCTGCCCGCGTGGCTCGGGGCAATCCCGAAGGCCTGGGCGGTGGTCCCGCTCGTCGACCGCAACGAACTCTTCGGCTTCGTCGTCCTCACGCGCCCGCGCGTGGATGTCGCCTTCAACTGGGAGGTGCGCGACCTGCTCAAGACCGCCGCCTGCCAGGCGGCGAGCCACCTCGCACAACTCGACGCGATGGAATCGCTCGCCGAGGCGCGTCAGTTCGAGGGCTTCAACCGGCTCTCGGCGCTCATCCTGCACGACCTCAAGAATCTGATTGCGCAGCAATCCCTGGTGGTCGACAGCGCCGCGCGCCACAAGCACAATCCCGCCTTCATCGACGACGCCGTGCGCATCATGAGTCACTCGGTGGGGCGGATGAACCGGCTCATGGCGCTGCTGCGCAAGGGGCTCACCGACGCCGCCACGACAGCGCTCGACCTGGAATCGCTGATCGCCGATGCAGTCCGCGAGCGCGCCGCAACCGCGCCGGTGCCGCAGTTCACCGGCGCCGGGGTGGCGGTCACGGTCCTTGCCAACCGCGACCGGCTCCTCAGCGTCGTTGGCAACCTCATCCAGAACGCCCAGGAGGCCACGGCCAAGGACGGACACGTACGGGTCACGCTCGCGTGCGAGTCCGGGCGGGCGGTGATACATATCGAGGACGATGGTTGCGGAATGGACGCCGACTTCGTGCGCGAGCGCCTGTTCCGCCCGTTCGACACCACCAAGGGGGACACCGGCATGGGTATCGGCGCCTACGAGGCACGCGAATACATCCACGAACTCGGCGGGGACCTGACGGTCGCGAGTACGCCCGGTCAGGGGAGCCGTTTCCGTATCGAACTGCCGTGCACCGCCGCGCCCGCCGCGACCTCGGATCATGCGGCACCGGAACCCGAGGCGATCGGCGGCGGGGGCGGACGGTGAGCGGCGAGAAGCGCACGCTGCTGGTGGTCGAGGACGACCCCGGCCTGCAGAGCGCCCTGCGCTGGGCCTTCGACGATTTCGAGGTGGTCACGGCCGAGGACCGCGAGGGGGCGATCCGCCAACTGCGCCGCCATCACCCCGAGGTCGTCACCCTCGACCTCGGGCTACCGCCGGAGCCGGGCGGCGCGGGCGAAGGACTCGCCGCGCTCGAGGAGATCTTGTCGCTGGCCCCGCAGACCAAGGTCATCGTCCTCACCGGCAACGACGACCGCGACAACGCCGTGCGCGCGGTCGAACTCGGCGCCTGGCTGTTCTGCCAGAAGCCGGTGGACGCGCGCCTGCTCGGGTTCATCGTCGAACGCGCCTGGCGCCTGCACGAGCTGGAGCGCAGCGCACAGGAACGGCGCAGCAGCGCCGCCGACGGGCCCCTGGCCGGGATCATCGCCACCAGCCCGGAGATGCTCGAAGTCTGCGCCACCGTGGAGAAGGTCGCGCCCACGGGCGTCACCGCCCTGCTGCTGGGCGAGAGCGGGACCGGCAAGGAGATGCTGGCGCGCGCCCTGCATGCGCTGAGCCCGCGCGCCGAACGGCGCTTCGCCGCGATCAACTGCGCCGCCATTCCCGACACCCTGCTCGAGAGCGAACTCTTCGGCTACGAGAAGGGTGCGTTCACCGGCGCCAACGCGCGCCGCGAGGGTCACATCGAGGGCGCCGACGGGGGCACGCTGTTCCTCGACGAGATCGGCGATCTTCCCTTACCCCTGCAGGCGAAGCTGCTGCGCTTCCTGCAGGAGCGGGTGATCGTGCGTGTGGGCGGGCGCGAGGAGATCCCCGTCGACGTGCGGGTGGTGTGCGCCACCCACCGCGATCTGGAATCCCTGATGCGCGAGGGGACCTTCCGCGAAGACCTCTACTACCGCGTGAGCGAGGTGACCATCCGCATCCCCGCGTTGCGCGATCGCAGCGGCGAGGCCGTGGTCCTCGCCCGCCACTTCCTCGACCGCCACGCCCGCGAGCACGGACGCAACGGCCTCGCGTTCACCGACGACGCGATGCGCGCGATCGAGTCCCACCCCTGGCCGGGCAACATCCGCGAACTCGAGAACCGCATCAAACGCGCCGTGATCCTCGCCGAGGGCCGGCGCATCGACGCCACCGCTCTCGAGCTGCAGCCCGGCGACGCCGAGCCCCTGCCCTTCAGCCTGCGCCAGGTGCGCGAGAACGCCGAACGCCAGGCCATGCTGCGCGCGCTGCGCTACACCGGCGGCAACGTCTCCCAGGCCGCCGAACTGCTCGGCGTCACGCGCCCGACCTTCTATGCGCTCGCCAACAAGTACCGCCTCGACATCGGGCGCGGGGGATAGCGGGCGGCGCCGGCGGCATCGAGGGGGCGGAGTCGGCGCGCGCCGGAAGCCATCGGAATACGCCGCGCGCCGAAGGCGGGCCGACTCCGACCCGGGTCCAGACGCAGTGGAACGATCCGGTTCGGGGTCAGAGTCGTCCGTGGAGGACCGCACAAGGAACCGGCGGCACTGCCGGGACGACTCCGGCCCCGGGCAGGGGGCGGGGGCAGCGTCACCGCCCCCGAGCGCCGACGGGGCCCTGTAGCCTCTACCTCCGGGCGATGACCCCGACCCCGGTCGTTCCGACGACGGATACGGTACCGGCGGCGCAACCCGACCGCCCTCGGTCCCGGGAAACCACGCCTGTCCGGATTTTTTACACCGACTGAGGTCGGAAGTTATTTATTTTACAGTAAGTTGCTAGCACACGCCGCGTGTGTGCCACCTTCTCGCCGATCCGCTTGTCATCGTCATCACTATTTCATCCGGCGCTGGCGCACACGTCCGTATGGGGCGTCAGGGGATTGTATCTACGGTATTTTTTTACAGACCCGCAGCCCCGCTACGGCCGGGGAATGTCACGAATCTTTACACCCACGGGCCTCCCGGGCCGGAGCTGCCCGCGGTTGTTCCCGTATTGCACTGAATTCCCGAAAGTTCTCGTTATTGGCATCGTTCTTGCTCATCCCAGATTCGACCGGCGATCACCGGACTTCTTCCCAATCCGGCCGGGCACCAACGACGCCGCGCCCACTAACAGGACGCGGAATCATCCAAACCCTTGGGGGGTACGACGTCATGAAGAAGTGGTTGAACCGATTCGCGGCGCTCCTGCTCGGCCTCGCCGCCACGGCGGTCCAGGCGGGCCCGATCAACGTTCTCTGGTACACGGGCGGGGTCACCAACAGCCCGAACTACAAAAACAACATCAACAATCTGATCTCCCAGGCCGCGGCCGCCCCGGGCCACAACACCTGGTCGATCACCTACTGGGATTCGGGCTCGATGCCGAGCGGCAGCTACAACGCGCTCGTCGTCGCCTCGCCGCAGGGCGGCTGGGCTACCTATCCGAACTACGGCGCGCTGGTCAGTGCCGCCCCGACCTTCGGCGACCGCATCATGGTCACCGGCCAGGACGCCGACTGGCACTACCTGAACGGCCCGGGCGCGACTCCGTTCAACGGCCCGCAGGGCTTTCTGATCGACGCGGTCAACTGGGCCGGTTCGGGCACCGGGCTGGGGGCCGTCCTGCTCGGCGCGGACTCGAGCGATTACACCAGTGAAGGCGGCAACATCCTCGCGATGTTGACCGGCCTGGGCAGCGAGACAGGGCACGGCACCAACACGGTCAAGATCCCCGCGGCCTTCGCTTCGTTTCCGATCAACCAGGGGCTGACCTCGGCCGGCATCAGCGGGTGGAACACCTCGGCGCACAACGGTTGGACCGGGTTCGACACCGGCCTCTGGACCGGGATCAACACCAACTCGGACGGCACCACCGCCATCACGCTGGTCTCCAAGGCCACCGCAGGCGGCGGTACCGGCGGCGGCACCCCGAGCGTGCCCGACCCGGCCACGCTCGCGCTGATCGGCATCGGACTGCCCGGACTGGGCTGGTCGTTGCGCCGCGGGCGACGCCGCGGCTGAGCCGGTCCGCGCACGCGGCCGGACCCGACGGCCCCCACTTCGGGGGCCGTTTTTTTGTGCCCCGGGGTCGTGGAACGGGCTGGTTCGGGGTCAGAGTCGTCCGGTGAGGACCGCGCAAGGAACCCGCGACACTGCCGGGACGACTCCGACCCCGGGCGTGGGGTGGCACCGCGCCGCGAAGGCGCGACGACTCCGATCCCGATCCAACCGTAGTGGAACGGGCTGGTTCGGGGTCAGAGTCGTCCGGTGAGGACCGCACAAGGAACCGGCGGCACTGCCGGGACGACTCCGACCCCGGGCGTGGGGTGGCACCACGCTGCGAAGGCACGCCGACTCTGACCCCGATCCGGACGAAGTGGAACGAGCTGGTTCGGGGTCAGAGTCGTCCGTCGAAGACCGCGCAAGGAACCGGCGACACTGCCGGGACGACTCCGACCCCGGGCGTGGGGACGGGGTCGGAGTCACCGCCCATCGGCCGAGGCGGATCCGCGTCGCGTTTTCCTGCGGGGGGCGGTGGTACGGGTCGGTTGGGGGTCGGAGTCACCGCCCATCGGCCGAGGCGGAACGCCGTCGCGTTTTCCTGCGGGCGGTGACTCCGACCCCCTATTGTTTTAGATAGAAGGCGGCGAGGGCGAGGTCTTCGGGGCGGGTGATCTTGAGGTTGTCGCCGGAGCCGGGGACCAGGCGCGGGCGGTGGCCGGCGCGTTCCATGGCGGCGGCCTCGTCGGTGACCAGGACGCCGGCGGCGACGGCCGCTTCGAGTGCGGTGCGCAAGGCCTCGAGGCGGAACATCTGCGGGGTCTGCGCGTGCCACAGGCCGCCGCGCTCGACGGTGCCGGCGACCCGCTCGTCGCCGTCGGCGCGTTTCATGGTGTCGCGCACCGGCACGGCGAGGAGACCGCCGACGGGATCCGCGGCCAGCGTGTCGATCAGACGGGTGAGGTCGGCCGGGCGCAGGCAGGGCCGGGCGGCGTCGTGGACCAGCACCCAATCCCCGGGCGCGGCCCGGGCGGCGAGATCGCGCAGCGCATTGAGCACCGAGTGGCAGCGCTCGGCCCCGCCGATGACGGTCCGCACCTCGACGCCGGGAGGCGGCCGGAGCCGCGCCCACTCCGTGTCGTCTGCCCCCAGGGCCACCACGATCCCGGCGATGCGCGGATCGGCGGCGAGGCGCTCCAGGGTGTGTTCGAGGACGGTGCGCCCGGCCAGCTCGAGATACTGCTTGGGCCGCGCCGTACCCATGCGCGTACCCTTGCCGGCGGCCGGGATCACACCCCAGCAGCGTACCGCGCCGGGGCGGCTCACCGCGGTGCGGGCCCGGCGCCGGCGGGCGGCGTCGGGCCCGGCGGCGCGGCCGCGGCCGGCGGAGTCTCGGGAGACGGCGCGGCCGCCCCGGGAGCCCTGCCGACCACTTGGTAGAAGGTCTCGTCCGGGCCGATCATCCCGAGCTGGGTACGCGCCAGTTCGGCGACGGCGGCGAGCCCGCTGCGTAGGTCGGAAACCTCAGCGCTCAGGGCGGCGTTGCGCTGCTCCAGGTCGCGGTTCTGCGCCTGCTGCGCGGCCACTGCCTGGCGCAGCCGCGCCACATCGGCGAAGCTCCCTTCGCCCACCCAGAGGCGGAACTGGAGCGCCAGCAGGAGGAGTCCGAGGAACGCGATCACCCACTTCATGGCCCGAACGCCTCCGGCGCCCCTCAGCCGCCCGCCGCCGCGCCGGCGAGGTGCGCGAACGCGGCCCGGCCGACAAACCGGCCCTCGGCGCCGAGCTCGTCGGCGATGCGCATGAGCCGGTTGTACTTGGCGACGCGGTCGGTGCGCGAGAGCGAGCCGGTCTTGATCTGAGTCGCCGTGGAACCGACCGCAAGGTCCGCGATCGTGGTGTCCTCGGTCTCCCCGGAGCGATGCGAGATCACGGCCGCGTAACCGGCGCCGTCGGCCATCGCCAGCGCCGACAGGGTCTCGGTGAGCGTGCCGATCTGATTGAGCTTGATGAGGATCGCGTTGGCGACACCCGCGTCGATCCCGCGGCGCAGGATCGCGGTATTGGTCACGAAGAGGTCGTCTCCGACGAGCTGCACGCGCGTACCGAGCCGTTGGCTGAGCAGCGACCAGCCCTCCCAGTCGTCCTCGGCCATGGCGTCTTCGAGCGAGACGATCGGATAACGGTCGAGCCACGCGCCGAGGTAGTCGACGAACTCGCCGGCGCTGAAGCTGCGGTCCTCCGAGGCGAGATAGTAGCGCCCGTCGCGGTAGATCTCGTTGGCGGCCGCGTCCAGGGCGAGCGCGACGTCGCGCCCGGCGGTGAAGCCGGCGCGCGCGACCGCCTCGAGGATCAGCTCGATCGCGGCCTCGTTGGAAGGCAGGTCGGGGGCGAAACCGCCCTCGTCGCCGACCCCGGTCGCCAACCCGCGCGCGCGCAGCACGGCCTTGAGCGCGTGGAAGACCTCGGCGCCGTAGCGTATCGCCTCGGGCAGATCCGGCGCGCCGAGCGGCACGATCATGAACTCCTGCAGGTCCACGCTGTTGTCGGCATGGGCTCCGCCGTTGACGATGTTCATCATGGGCACCGGAAGAAGCAGCGGCCCGTCGCCCGCGAGGCGTCGGTAAAGCGGCACCCCCTCTTCCGCGGCGGCGGCGCGCGCGGCGGCGAGCGATACGGCGAGGATTGCGTTCGCCCCCAGGCGCCCCTTGTTGGGCGTGCCGTCGAGTTCGATCATGCGCGCGTCGAGCCCGGCCTGGTCGGCGGCATCGAGGCCGCGCACCGCCGGGAGGATCTCGCGGTGGACATTGTCGACCGCCCGGCGCACGCCCTTGCCGCCGTAGCGCGCCTTGTCGCCGTCGCGCAGCTCCACGGCCTCGCGCGTACCCGTCGATGCGCCCGACGGCACCGCGGCCCAGCCGCGCGCGCCGGAGGCAAGGGTCAGTTCGGCCTCGATCGTCGGGTTGCCCCGCGAATCGAGGATCTCGCGGGCATGGATATCCTGGATCTCCGACATGATGATTCCTTAGCAATGAGAAAAACCGTCCGCGGCCCGACCCGCTCGCGGACTTTCGCTACCGCGACCCTTGCTGCTCCGCGAAACCGTGCGCCTTGACGGCCTCGTCGAGCGCCTTGAGCGTGGCGAGGAGTTCCTCCATGCGCCCGAGGGGCCAGGCGTTGGGTCCGTCGCTCAGGGCCCGCTCCGGATCCGGGTGCGTCTCCATGAACACGCCCGCCACCCCCGCCGCCACCGCGGCGCGCGCAAGGACCGGGACGAATTCGCGCTGCCCCCCGGAGGCGTCGCCGCGCCCGCCGGGGAGCTGGACCGAGTGGGTCGCATCGAAGACCACCGGGCAGCCGGTCTCGCGCAACACCGCGAGCGAGCGCATGTCGGAGACGAGGTTATGATAACCGAAACTCGCCCCGCGCTCGCACACCAGCACCCGCTCGGCGCCCGCGTCGCGCGCCTTGGCGACGACATTGCGCATCTCCCAGGGCGAGAGGAACTGGCCCTTCTTGAGATTCACCGGTCGTCCCTGCTCCGCCACGCGGTGGATGAAATTGGTCTGCCGGCACAGGAAGGCCGGGGTCTGCAGCACGTCGACCACGGCGGCGACCTCCGCGAGCGGGGTGTCCTCGTGCACGTCGGTCAGCACCGGTACCCCGACGCGCTCGCGCACCGTTTCGAGGATCCGCAACCCCGCCTCCAGGCCCGGTCCGCGAAAACTGGCGTGCGAAGAACGATTGGCCTTGTCGAAGGAGGACTTGTAGATGAAGGGGATCTCCAGCCGCGCGGTGACCTCCTTGAGCGCCCCGGCGGTGTCCACGGCGAGCTGCTCGCTCTCGATCACGCACGGACCCGCGATCAGGAACAGCGGGTGATCGAGTCCGGCCTCGAACCCGCACAGATTCATGCGCCGACGGCCTGCGCGGCCGCCGCCGCGCGTCGCGCCAGCGCCGCGCGGATGAACCCCGTGAACAACGGATGGCCGTCGCGCGGGGTCGAGGTGAACTCCGGGTGGAACTGGCACGCCAGAAACCACGGATGATCGGCGAGTTCGACGACCTCGACCAGGGTACCGTCCTCGGACACCCCGGAGATCGTCAGCCCGGCCCCCTCGAGCATCTCGCGATAGCGGTTGTTGAACTCATAGCGGTGGCGGTGGCGCTCGGTGATGACCTCGCGCCCGTAGCTGCGGCGCGCCAGCGTATCCGGGAGCAGGCGACAGGGCTGACCCCCGAGACGCATGGTCCCGCCGAGATCGGACCCCTCGTCGCGCCGCTCCACCGCGCCGCTGCGATCCTGCCACTCGGTGATCAGCGCGATCACCGGATCGGCGGCATCCGGCCGGAACTCCGTGCTGTGCGCGCCGGCGAGACCGGCGCAATTGCGTGCGAACTCGATCACGGCCACCTGCATGCCCAGACAGATGCCCAGGTACGGGATGCGGTTCTCGCGCGCGTAGCGCACCGCGGCGATCTTGCCCTCGACCCCGCGCTCGCCGAAGCCGCCGGGTACCAGGATGGCATCCATCGCGGTGAGGCAGGCGGTCCCGTCATGCTCGATCTGTTCGGAATCGATGTAGACGATATTCACCCGCGTGCGGGTGCGCGCGCCGGCGTGGGTCAGGGCCTCGTTCAACGACTTGTAGGCATCGGCGAGATTGACGTACTTGCCGACCATGGCGACGTTGACCTCGGTCTGCGGATGCGCCATCGCGCCGATGACCTCCTCCCATTCGGAGAGGTCCGCGGGTGGCGCATCGAGGCCCAGCCGCTCCACGACGATATCGTCGAGCCCCTGCCCGTGCAGGTGGCTCGGGATCTTGTAGATGCTGTCGACGTCGACCGCGGAGATCACGGCGCGCTCCTCGACGTTGGTGAAGAGCGCGATCTTGCGCCGCTCGTCCGCCGGCAGCGGGCGGTCGGCGCGGCACAACAGGATGTCGGGCTGGATGCCGATGGAGCGCAGCTCCTTGACCGAGTGCTGCGTCGGCTTGGTCTTGATCTCCCCGGCGCTGGGGATATAGGGGACCAGGGTGAGGTGCATGAAAAGGGCCTGCCGCCGGCCCAGTTCCACCCCCATCTGCCGGATGGCCTCGAGAAAGGGCAGCGACTCGATGTCGCCCACCGTACCCCCGATCTCGACCATGGCCACATCGGCGCCGGCGGCGCCGGCGCGCACGCAGCGCTTGATCTCGTCGGTGATGTGGGGAATGACCTGCACCGTGCCGCCGAGGTACTCGCCGCGCCGCTCCTTGCGGATGACGTTCTCGTAGATCTGGCCGGTCGTGTAGTTGTTGCGCCGGCTCATCGTCGTGCGCACGAAGCGCTCGTAATGGCCGAGGTCCAGATCGGTCTCGGCGCCGTCCTCGGTGACGTAGACCTCGCCGTGCTGGAACGGGCTCATCGTGCCCGGATCCACGTTGATGTAGGGATCGAGCTTGATCATCGTCACGCGCAGGCCGCGCGCCTCGAGAATCGCGCCCAACGAGGCGGAGGCGATGCCTTTGCCCAATGAGGACACGACACCGCCCGTGATGAAAATGAATCTGGTCATGGGCCGCCGGGAAAGGACGGGCGGGACCTCGCGTGCGAAGGTCCCGGACGGGGTTCAAACTTACCAGAAGCGGTGCCGATCCACAACGCGCGCGCGCAACGGGCCGCGTACCGCCGCGGCGCGGGCGCCGTCACAGCGCCGCCGCGCGCTGCGCGTGTTCCGCTTCAAAGAGTTGCATCGCCGCGTACCCAGGCCGCCTCCCAGCGCAGCCGCAGCGACGGCTCGTCGTGCCGCGCCGCAAACGGCGCGCAGACCCACAGGTGCGCCACGGC
This sequence comes from Gammaproteobacteria bacterium, assembly GCA_027013145.1. Classification (GTDB taxonomy): domain Bacteria; phylum Pseudomonadota; class Gammaproteobacteria; order 21-64-14; family 21-64-14; genus BMS3Abin12. The sequence continues at coordinate 40,873 of JALUXX010000029.1, forward strand.
GGCGAGCTGCCCGTCCACATAGACGAGCGGCAGGCGGGCGCGGATCCAGGGCGGCACGCCGCGCTCCTGCAGCAGCTTCTTCACCGCCCGGCTGCGCGCGCCGCGCGCGCCGGGTCGGCAACGCTCGCCGCCCGAGCGCAGGCGCACGGTGACGGCGCCTGCGCGGCAGGCCGCCTCGCTCAGCCCCACGCCGCAGGCGGCCTGTGCATGCAGCACGCCGAGACCTGCAGGGAGGAGCAGGGATTCGCGCAGATCCCAGGGCAGGGACAGCGCCGCCGGGACCGGCGGGAGCGGCGCCATCGCGTGGAGACGCCCGCGGTAACGACGCACCTCGGCGCCCGGCCAGCGCACCGACGGTTCACGGTCGTCCCGCGCGTCGAGCAGGTCCCGGCGACCCCGCTCGAGGCGGGCCGCCGGCGGCACCGGCAGACCCGAGGCGCGCAGCCAGACCCGCAGGACGAGGCGCTGGCGCGCCGGATCCAGCGCCCGCAGCCCCTCCACCGCCAGGCCCGCTGTCCCTCCGCCGAGGGCGGCGAGGTCCCCGCGCGCCACGGTCTCCAGAACGCGCGCCGCCTCCGCCTGGTGCGCGGCGGCCCGCGCCAGGGTCGCGGCGTACCCGGGCCAGCGCTCCGCCAGCGCCGGCAGGACCCTGTGGCGCAGATGACTGCGGGCCACGGCGGGATCGGCGTTGGCGCTGTCCTCGATCCACGCGAGCGCGTGCGCGTCGGCATAGCCGCGCAGGGCCGCGCGCGTGAAGCCGAGCAACGGGCGTACCAGGAGCCCGGCGCCGAACCGGCGCCGCGACGCCATGCCGGCGAGCCCCGCGGGTCCGGCCCCGCGCAGGAGCTGCAACAGGACGGTCTCGGCCTGATCGTCCGCGTGATGCGCGGTGAGCAGCAGTTCCCCGGGGCCGATGAGTTCGCGCAGGGCGGCGTAGCGCGCCGCGCGGGCGGACGCCTCCGGGCTCTCGCCGCGACCGGCGCGGGCGTCGACCCGCAGGATCCGCAGCGGGACGCAAAGGTCCGCGCAGATCCGCTCGCAGTGGCGCGCCCACGCCGCGGCGTCGGGATGCAGTCCGTGATCGACGTGCACCGCCCGCAATTCCCCGCCGAGCCTCTCGCGCAGGACCGCGAGGGCGTGCAGCAGCGCGTGGGAATCGGCGCCGCCGCTGTAGGCGACCCACCACACCGGCGCCGGCGCCAGGTCCGCCAGCGCACGGGCGAGCCGCTGCGGATCGAATTCGCCGCCGGCTCTCGTCATCGCCGTTCACCCACGCGCCGCGCACGGCGGCCCGGTCAGCCCGATTCCTTGAAGTGCCCGTAGGACATGAGACGCGCGCGCCGGCCCTCCACCAGCTCGTCCGGGGCGTGCGCGGCGAGGCGCTCGAGTTCCTCGACGAGGGCCTCGCGCAACGCCGCCGCGGCCGCATCGGGGTCACGGTGCGCACCGCCCAGCGGCTCCGGAATCACCCGGTCGACCAGCCCCAGCCCCTCGAGCCGCCGGGCGGTGATCCCCATCGCCTCGGCCGCCTCCGGGGCCTTGTCCGCGCTCTTCCACAGGATGGAGGCGCAACCCTCCGGAGAGATCACGGCATAGGTGCTGTATTCCAGCATCAACAGCCGGTCGCCGACCCCGATGGCCAACGCCCCTCCGGAGCCGCCCTCGCCGATCACCGTGCACACCACCGGCGTGCGCAGGGCCGACATGTACATCAGGTTGCGCGCGATGGCCTCGCTCTGCCCGCGCTCCTCGGCGCCGATGCCGGGATAGGCGCCCGGCGTATCGATGAATGTAAGGACCGGCATCGAAAAGCGTTCGGCGAGCCGCATCAGGCGCAGCGCCTTGCGATAACCCTCGGGACGCGGCATCCCCCAGTTGCGGTGGATCTTCTCCTTGGTGTCGCGGCCCTTCTGATGGCCGATCACCATGACCGGGCGCCCATCGAGCCGCGCCGGACCGCCGACGATGGAAGGATCGTCGGCGAAGGCGCGGTCGCCGTGCAGCTCGCGGAACTCCGTGAAGACCCGCGGGATATAGTCCAGGGTCAGCGGGCGCTGCGGGTGGCGGGCGAGTTGCGTGACCTGCCAGGTGGTGAGCGACGAGAAGATCGACTCCGTGAGCGAACGGCTCTTCGCCTCGAGGCGCTGAATCTCCTCCTGCAGGTTGAGATCCTGTCCGTCGCTGACGAAGCGCAGCTCCTGGATCTTCGCTTCCAGCTCCGCGATCGGCCGCTCGAAATCGAGAAAGTTGAGATTCATGACCCCCGCCCCGCCCGCATGCGACTATACCGGATCCGCGACGGACCCGAAACCGCGCAGGCACCGTGCGCCGCAGTCCGCCTCAATAGACCAGCCGCACGCCTTCCCGGCCGGCCAGGTCCTCGAGTCGGTGCAGCAGCTCGTCGGTGGGCTGCACCCGCCACCGCGCGCCCAATGCGATCCGCGCACGGGCGCCGGGGCGCAGGTACTCGATCCAGACGGGGCAGCCGGCGGCCTCGCCGTGCGCCCCGGGCGGGACACAAAACGGCTCCAGCGTGTGCGCCAGCGTGGAGACGAAACCGTTGGCCGCGCGTTCGCTGTCGACGGCGACCTCCAGCCCGCGCAGGAACGCCGCGCGCGCCTGCGCGAGGTCCCAGATGCGATCGGCGCTCATGCGATAGCCGCCGGTGTACTCGTCGGCGCTCAGGGCCCCCTGCACCACCAGCAGCCGGTCCTTGGCGAGCAGCGCACGATACCGCTGGAAGGCCTCGCTGAACACCGCGATCTCGATGCGTCCGCTGCGGTCGTCGAGCGTCAGAAACGCCATGCGCCCGCCGCGCTGCGTCTGCATGGTCCGCAGCGCCACGACCAGGCCCGCGACCACGGCCGCGCGGTCCTCGCGCGGGGCCGGGCGCAATGCCCCGGCGCCGTTGGCGTCCGCCTCGCCGGCGAGGTCACCGATGCGCAAGGTCACGAAGTGCGCGAGTTCGGCCTCGTGGCGCGCGATGGGATGGCCGGTCAGGTACAGGCCCAGGGTCTCCTTTTCGCCCGCGAGGCGCTCGTCGTCGTCCCATTCGGGAGTCTCGGGCGCCGCGGCGGCGCCCTGCGGCGTCGCCGGTCCGCCGAAGAGGTCGTTCTGCCCCGCGGCGTGATCGCGCGTGTGCTGTTCGGCCGATTGGAGCGCCGCGGTGAGCTGCGCCATCAGCGCCGCGCGGTGGCGCCCGAGACCGTCGAGCGCCCCGGCGCGGATGAGCGCCTCGAGCACACGCCGGTTGGCGCGCCGCAGGTCGATCCGCCGGCACAGATCGAACAGGTCCGGAAACGGCCCGCCGGCGCGGCGCTCGGCGAGGATGGTCTCCACCGCCGACTCGCCGACCCCCTTGATCGCACCCAGCCCGTAGACGATGCGGTGATCGCCGTCGACGCCGAACGCGTAGTCCGAGACGTTGACGTCGGGCGGCAGGACATCGAGCCCGAGCTGGCGGCACTCCTCGATGAGGCCGACCACCTTGTCGGTGTTGTCCATGTCGGAGGAGAGCACCGCGGCCATGAACGCCGCGGGATAATGGGCCTTGAGCCACGCGGTCTGGTAGGAGATGAGCGCGTAGGCCGCGGAGTGCGAGCGGTTGAATCCGTAGCCGGCGAACTTCTCCATCAGATCGAAGATCCGCGTCGCGACGGAGTCCTCCACGCCCCGCGCGCGCGCGCCCTCGAGGAAGATGTCGCGCTGGCGCGCCATTTCCGCGGGCTTCTTCTTGCCCATGGCGCGGCGCAGGAGATCGGCGCCGCCGAGGGTGTACCCGGCCAGCACCCGGGCGATCTGCATCACCTGCTCCTGGTAGAGGATCACCCCGTAGGTCGGGCGCAGGATCGGCTCGAGGTCCGGATGGGGGTATTCCACCCGGGAACGGCCGTGCTTGCGGGCGATGAAGTCGTCGACCATCCCCGACTGCAGCGGTCCCGGCCGGTAGAGGGCCACGAGAGCGACCAGGTCCTCGAAGCTGTCCGGCTGCAGGCGCTTGATCAAGTCCTTCATACCGCGCGACTCGAGCTGGAACACCGCCGTCGTGCGGCAGGACTTGAGCAGCTCGAAGGCGGCCGCATCGTCCATCGGGATCGCGGTGATGTCGATTTCGGGCTCACCGGCGCGCGCGCGCCGGTCGTTGACGGTGCGCAGGGCCCGGTCGACGATGGTCAGTGTGCGCAGGCCGAGGAAGTCGAACTTCACCAGCCCGATCGCCTCGACGTCATCCTTGTCGAACTGCGTGACCGCCGCACCGCCGCCGGGCTCGCAGTAGAGCGGCGTGAAGTCGGTCAGCGGTGTGGGCGCGATCACCACCCCGCCGGCGTGACGGCCGGCGTTGCGCGCGAGACCCTCGAGCGAGCGCGCAAGCTCCAATATGCCGCGCACCTCCTCATCGCTCTCCGACAGCCGGCGAAGCTCCTCCTCCTGTTCCAGGGCCTTCTCCAGGGTCATGCCGAGTTCGAAGGGGATGAGTTTGGCGATGCGGTCGACGAAGCCGTAGGGGTGACCGAGGACCCGGCCCACGTCCCGCACCACGGCGCGCGCGTTCATGCTGCCGTAAGTAATGATCTGCGCGACGCGGTCGGCGCCGTAGCGCTTGGCGACGTACTCGATGACGCGGTCGCGCCCCTCCATGCAGAAGTCGACGTCGAAATCCGGCATCGACACCCGCTCCGGATTGAGGAAGCGCTCGAAGAGCAGGTCGTAGCGGATCGGATCGAGGTCGGTGATGCCCAGGGCGTAGGCGACGAGGGAGCCGGCCCCGGATCCGCGACCCGGACCGACGGGGATGCCGTTGGCCTTGGCCCAGCGGATGAAATCGGCGACGATGAGAAAATAGCCGGCAAAGCCCATGGTCGCGATGACGTCGAGCTCGTGCGCCAGGCGCTCGTCGTAGACCTCGCGTGCGGCGGCCGGCTCCCCGCCTGCGGTGCGCAGGCGTCGCTCCAGTCCGGATCGGGCCTCGGCGCGCAGATGGGCGTCGACGCTCACGCCCTCGGGCACCGGAAACGCGGGCAGGAAGTTCTCGCCCAGGCGCAGGCGCAGGTTGCAGCGGCGTGCGATCTCGACGCTGTTCTCCACCGCCTCCGGCACGTCGGCGAACAGCGCCGCCATCTCCTCCGGCCCGCGCAGATACTGCTCCTCGCTGTAGTGACGCGGGCGGCGCGGATCGTTGAGGGTGCGCCCGTCGTGGATACAGACGCGCGCCTCGTGCGCGCCGAACTCGCGCCGCTCCAGGAAGCGCACGTCATTGGTGGCGACCACGGGCACCCCCCGATCGAGCGCGAGCGCGACCGCCGCATGCAGGTACTCCTCCTCGCCCTCGCGTCCCGTACGGCTGATCTCGAGGTAGAAGGCCTCCGGAAACAAACGCTGCCAGTAATCCAGGCGCTCAGCGGCATCCCCGCCGCCGAGCAGCGCGCGCCCGACATCCCCGTCGCGGCCCCCGGAGAGGGCGATGAGCCCTTCGGCGGCCGGCTCCAGCCACTCCCGGGCGAGGACCGGCACGCCGCGCTGCTGCCCCTCGTAGTAGCTGCGCGTGACCAGCCGGGTCAGGTTGCGGTAGCCGGTCTCGTCGCGGCACAGGAGAGTGAGGCGCGCGGGCGGGCGGGCCGGGTCGGGATCGGCGACCCACGCATCGACTCCGAGAATCGGCTTGACCCCGGCGGCGAGCGCGGCGCGGTAGAACTTGACGGCGGCGAACAGGTTGCCCTGATCAGTCACGGCGACCGCGGGCATGCCCTGCGCGCGCACCGCCTCGATCAGCCGCGGGATGCGCACCAGCCCGTCGGCGAGGGAGTATTCGGTATGCAGTCGCAGATGCACGAAGCCGGCCATGGCGCCCCATTGTACTGCAGCCGCCCGCACCCGGGGTCGCTGCGGGCGACCTCGGTGCCGCCCGGCAACCGGACTGTTTTTCATTGAGTTATGGCCGCGGGTGCGCGGGCGCCCGAGCATCGGCGAGGCGACCCACCGGCGCGAAGGAGCGCCGGTGCACGGGGCAGGCCCCGAGCCGCTCGAGCGCGGCCAGGTGCGCGCGCGTCGGATAGCCCTTGTGCAGCGCGAAACCGTAACCCGGGTAGACGGCGTCGAGGCGCTCCATCTCGGCATCCCGCGCCACCTTGGCGAGGATCGAGGCGGCGCTGATCTGCGGTACGAGGCGGTCGCCGCCGATCACCGCGCAGGCGGGCACCGCGAGGCCCGCGGGACAGCGGTTACCGTCGACGAACACCACCCCGGCCGCCGCCCCGAGCCCCGCGACCGCGCGCCGCATCGCGAGCAGGGTGGCCTGGAGGATGTTCAGGGCGTCGATCTCGGATACCTCGGCGCGCCCGAGGGCCCACGCCGCGGCGCAACGCCGGATCTGCGTCGCGAGTTCGGCGCGGCGCCCGGGGCTGAGCCGCTTCGAGTCGACCAGCCCGGGTATCGGCCGCCCCGCATCGAGGATCACCGCCGCGGTCACCACCGGCCCCGCGAGCGGCCCGCGGCCGACCTCATCGACCCCCGCCGCACCCGCGCAGGGGGCGCCGGTCGTCGCGCTCACGGGCCGCAGCCTGCCGTGCCCGCGACCGCCTCGGCCGCCCGCGCGCTCGCGCCGCGGCGCAGATCGCGGTGCAGCGCCGCGAAACGCCCCTGCAGCGCGCGCACGGCGTCCGGACGCTCGAGCCAGTCCAGCAGGGCGCGTCCCAGGGCGGGGGCCTGCACCGCGTCCTGCAGGAACTCGGGGACCAGGTCCGCGCCGGCGAGGATGTTCGGCAGGGCGATGCGGCGCAGGTGCACCAGCCGCCGCGCCAGGCGATAGGTCAGCGGGTGCATGCGGTAGGCGACCACCATCGGCCGACGCGTCAGCATCGCCTCCAGCGTCGCCGTCCCGGAGGCCGCCAGGACGACGTCCGCCGCAGCCAGCACCTCGCGCGTCGCACCCTCGATCGCGGTCAGCGGCACCCCGGCGCCGGCGCCCGCGCGGATCGCCTCGAACCGGGCGCGCACCTTCGGACCCGCCATCGCCGCGAGGACGACCAGCTCCGGGCGCCGCGCCCGGCACCAGGCGGCCGCGTGGAGAAACGCGGCCCCCAGCCGGCGCACCTCCCCCTCCCGGCTGCCGGGCAGGAGCGCCAATACGGTCGCGTCCGGCGCCAGCCCGAGCCGTTCGCGCGCCGCGATCCGCCGGTCCTCCAGCGGGATCTCGTCGGCGAAGGGATGGCCCACGCAGGTCACCGGGATCCCCCGCTCGCGATAGAGTGCCTCCTCGAACGGAAACAGGGTGAGCATCCGGTCCACGGCGGCGGCGATCGTCCGCAACCGCCCGCGGCGCCAGGCCCAGACGGTGGGACTGACATAGTGCACGGTCGGGATCCCGAGCGCGCGGGCGCGCCGTTCCAGGCCCAGATTGAATTCCGGCGCGTCGATCCCGACGAACGCGTCCGGCGGATCGCGCCGCAGCCGCCGGAGCAGCTCGCGCCGCAACCGCCACAGCCCGGGGACCCGCGCGAGCACCTCCACCAGCCCCATCACCGCCAGCCGGTCGGCCGGGAACCACGTCCGGCACCCCGCGGCCTGCATTCGCGGGCCCGCGACGCCTTCGCACACGACTCCCGGGCAACGCCGCCGCAAGGCCTCGATCAATCCGGCGCCCAGGGCGTCCCCCGATTCTTCCCCGGCGACGAACACGACGCGCGCCGGCGCGGCCCCCTCCGCGCCCGGAGATTCGGCGCTCATGTCGCCGCGCGCGGATGCGCGGCATGTCGCGGCAGATCCCGCCGCGGCGAACGGAGCCGCGCCCCTCGTCCCGCAGTGTATCCGGCCGCTCTCCCCCGCCGGCGGGACCCGCGCGCGTCCATCGTCAGCGCACGAAGCTGCGCGTGCCCGCCTTGAGGAATGCCACCAGCGGCGCGACGTCGGCGTCCTCGACGGCGAGCGCCTCCAGCCGCTCCACCGCCTCCTGCAGGCGCAGCCCCGAGCGATAGAGCAGCTTGTAGGCGCGGCGCAGGCGCTCGATGCGCTCCTCGGAATAGCCCCGCCGCCGCAGACCTTCGCCGTTGATCCCGTAGGGTCGCGCCGGCTGTCCGCGCACGGTTACGTAGGGCGGCACGTCCTTGTGGATCCCCGAACCATACGCCGTGAACGAATGCACGCCGAGCCGGCAGAACTGGTGCACCAGCGTGAAACCTCCCAGTACGACGTGGTCGCCGACGACGGCGTGACCGGCGAGCGAGGCGCCGTTGGCGAAGATGGTACGGCTTCCCACCTGGCAGTCGTGAGCGATGTGCACATAGGCCATGATCCAGTTGTCGTCGCCGATGCGGGTCACGCCGCCGCCCTGGACGGTGCCGCGGTTGATCGTACAGAACTCGCGTATGACGTTGCGGTCCCCGATCTCGAGCAGCGTCTCCTCGCCGCGAAACTTGGTATCCTGCGGGATGTCCCCGATCGAGGAGAACTGGAACAGGCGGTTGTCCCGGCCGATGCGCGCCGGGCCCTGGATCACGACGTGCGGGCCGATCCAGGTCCCCGGACCGATTTCCACGCCCGCCCCGATGATGCTGTAGGGCCCCACGCTCACGCCCGCGCCGATCCGCGCCTGCGGATCGATGACCGCACGTGCGTCGATCAAGCCTCGATCTCCTTGGCCGCGCACATCAGCTCCGCATTCGCGACGAGCGCGCCGTCGACCCGCGCGTCCACGCTGAAACGCATCATGTTGCGCCTGCGGTCCCGATAGAGGACCTCGAGCAGGATCTGATCGCCGGGCCCGACCGGTCGCCGGAACCGGGCGCGGTCGACGCCCACGAGCAGATAGATCGAATGGTCCTCCGGCCGCCGGCCGGCGGTCTCGAAGGCGAGCACCCCCGTGGCCTGCGCCATCGCCTCCAGGATCAGGACGCCGGGCATCACCGGCCGGCCGGGGAAGTGGCCCTGGAAGAAGGGTTCGTTCATGGTGACGTTCTTGACCGCGGTGAGGGATTCCCCCGGCCGGCAGGCCAGCACGCGGTCGATCAGGAGAAAGGGATAACGATGCGGCAGATGCGCCATCACCGCCTGGATGTCCATCGCGCCGCCCGCCTCCGAATCCCCGCCCGTCCCGTTCATCACTCCTCCCCGCGATCTGTGCCGCGCGCCGTACCCCGCAGGGCCCGCAGCTCCCTCTCCAGCGCGCGCACGCGCCCCGCCAACGCCTCGAGCCGACGCAGGCGGGCATGGTTGCGCCGCCAGCGCCCCGCCGGCTCCGCCGGGATCCCCGACGAATAGACCCCCGCCCGGGGGATCGACTTGGTCACCAGCGACATGCCCGTGATCACCACGTCGTCGGCGATTTCCACATGTCCGGCGATGCCCGCGCCGCCGCCGATGCGGCAGCGCCTGCCGATCCGGACGCTGCCGGAGACGCCCACGCAGCCGGCGATCGCCGTGTGCGCACCGACCAGCACGTTGTGGGCGATCTGGATCTGATTGTCCAGCTTGACGCCGTCCTCGATCACCGTGTCCTCGAGCGCGCCGCGGTCGATGGTGGTGTTTGCACCGATCTCCACGTCGGCCCCGATGCGCACCCGGCCGAGCTGCGGCACCTTCACCCAGCGGTCGTCCTCCTCTGCGATCCCGAAACCGTCCGCGCCGATCACCGCACCCGGATGGATCCGCACCCGCGGCCCGACCGTCGTGCCGGCGCACAGCACCACCCGCGCCCCGATACGGCCCTCGGCACCGATCTCCACCCCTTCCCCGACCACGCAGCCGGGGCCGAGTTGCACGCCCGGACCGATGACCGCACCCGCCGCCACGACGCAACAGGGCCCGACCCACGCGCCCGGATCCACGCGGCTCTCTGCGCTCACCGAGGCGCTCGGGTGCACCCCGTGCAGGACCGGATCCGGCCGCGCGAACAGTTGGGCCACGCGCGCATAGGTGAGATAGGGATGCGCCGAGACCAGTGCGGCGCACGGACAGCCGCCGAGGTCGTCCTCGGCCAGGATCACCGCCGAGGCGCGGGTCGCCGCCAAGTGGCGTCGATAGCGCGGGTTGGCGAGAAAGGAGATCGTCCCCGGCCGCGCATCCGGCAGGGGCGCGACCCCCTCGATCCGGCATGTCGCATCCCCGTGCACCCGGGCCCCGACCCGGCGCGCGAGATCACCCAGGGCGAAGGCCATCGCGCAGACCCGCGGGCATCACTTCTTCGCCGGCGCCTTTGCCTGCCGCTCCAGCTCCCGCAACACCTTGTCCGTAATATCCACCTTCTTGCTCGCATAGAGGACGCCGTCGCTCACGATCAGGTCGTAGTGGTCGTCCTTCGCGACCTGAAGGATCGCCCTGCGGATCCGGCGTTCGAGCTTGCCCAACTCGGCGTTGCGGCGCACGTTGAGGTCTTCGCCGAACTCCTGCTCCTTGCGCTTGAGTTCGCGCTGGCGCGTGAGGATCTCGCGCTGAAGCTTTTCGCGGCGCGCCGCACTCATCACTTCCCCGTTGCGCTTGAGCTTGTCCTGCAATTTGGCGATCCCGGCCTGCTCCGCCATCAGCTTCTTCTGGCGCGGCGCAAACTCGCTCTCGAGCGCTTTGCTGGCGGCCTTGGCCTGCGGCGATTTCTGCAGCAGCACGGCGGGGTTGACGAAGCCGATCCTGAGTTCAGCGGCTACCGCGCCGCCGGCAACCATCGCCAACAACACGCAGACGAACGGTACCACGACTCGCGGCGATCTCTTCACGACATCCTCCCTCCCGCAATCAGAACGTGAACGGCGCACCGATGGTGAACTGGAACATCTGCTTTTGATCGGTCGGCGACGGGTTCAAAGGGTACCCCAGGCTGAAGTTCAACGCCCCGAACGGCGTCAGCCAGATCAGCGACGCGCCCGCCGAATAGCGCAACGTGCTCGCGTTGAAGCTGCTTACATCCTTGTATACATTACCCATATCCACGAACAGGCTCAAGCGCACCGACTGGCTCTTGGCGACGAACGGCGGCGGAAACAGCAGCTCGGCGCTGCCCGTGACCCGGAACCGCCCGCCCAGCGGCAGCCCGTTGGAGTCCAGCGGCCCCAGGGTATTGTCCCGATAGCCCCGTACCGATCCGATTCCGCCCGCGAAGAAATTCTGGAAAATCGGGTAGTCGCGGTTACCCGAGTAGGTGTCCCCATAGGCGAGTCCGCCGCGCAGCGAAAAGGTCAGATGCTCGGTCAGCGGAATGAAGTGGCGCTCGGTAAAGGTCAGTCGATAATACCGCGCGGTGCTCCCCGGCAGGGCCAGATCCAGATTCAGGGTGCGCCGCATACCGCTGTCCGGGAACACGGCCCGGTTGCGCGTATCGCGGATCCACCCCGTAGTCAGATCGAGCGTATTGTAACTCTCACCGTTGCGGGCGATGAAATCGAGCACCTGATTCGAGGCGAAGGAACCGGGACGGATCGTCGTCCGGTTGCCGCCGATCCCCATCTGAACCCGGTCGTACTCGCTCACCGGGATACCGAAGGTGACGCTCCCGCCCCCGACGTCGGTCGTATAGTTGGCGAGGTTCGCCAGCGCCGCGTCAGTCTTCTGATAGAAGCCGCTGAACGAGCGGCTGACGCCGCTCATGGTGTAGTAGGGATTCGTGTAATCCACGCTGTAGAGCGTATTGAAACTGCTGTTGTTGAACGAAACGCTGACCCGGTTGCCGGTCCCCAGGAAGTTGTCCTGGCTGACGCTCGCGTTGAGCAGCAGGCCGCCGGTCTGTGAAAACCCAACGCCGGCCATCAGGCTACCGGACGGGCGTTCCGTGACCTTGTAGTTCACGTCGACCTGATCGCTGGTCCCCGGGACCGGCTTGGTCTCGACGTTTACGTGGCTGAAGAACCCCAGGCGCTCGAGCCGGCTGCGCGAGAGCTTGATCTTCTGGGTCGAGATCGGCGCCGCTTCCATCTGGCGCATCTCCCGCCGCAACACTTCGTCCTTGGTCTTGGTATTGCCGCTGAAGTTGATTCTGCGCACGTAGGTCCGCTTTCCGGGATCGACGTAGAACGTAAGCGTGACCTCCCGGTCCTTCTTGTCGATATCCGGAATCGTATTGACGTTGGCGAAGGCATAGCCGTAGTCGCCGAGCTTGTCGCTGACGGCGTTCGCCGTGTCACTTGCGGCCTTGCGCGAGAAGACCTGGCCCGGGCGGATCTTGACGAGCGGAAACAGCTCCGCGGGCTTGAGCACCAGATTCCCCGCCAGCCTCACCGCCTTCACTTTATATTTCTGTCCCTCCGTGATATTCACCGTAATGTAGATGTCCTTGCGGTCCGGAGACAGCGCGACCTGCGTCGAGTCGATGCTGAAGTTGATATAGCCGCGATCCATGTAGAAGGAGCGCAGCCGCTCGAGGTCACCGGCGAGTTTCTGCTTGGAATAGCGGTCGTTCTTGGTGTACCAGGAGAGCAGATTGGGGGTTCCGAGTTCGAAGCGCTTGCGAAGCACCTTTTCGCTGAAGGCGTGATTGCCCACAATATTGATCTGGCGGATTTTGGCCGCTTTCCCCTCCGAGATGTCGATCTTGATCGCGACCCGGTTGCGCGGCAGCGGGGTGACGGTGGTCTTGATTCTCACCGCGTATTTTCCGCGGCTGAAGTAGAGCTGCCTGAGCTCCTGCTCCACCCGGTCGAGCACCGAGCGGTCGAAGACCTGCCCTTCGGCGAAACCGATCTCCTTGAGGGATTTCTTCAGCTTCTTGGTTTCGATGTCCTTGTTGCCGGAGAACTTGATGCTCGAGATCGCTGGTCGTTCCGACAGCGAGACGATCAAGGTATCGCCGTCGCGCTCGAGGGTGACATCCTTGAAGAAACCGGTCTTGTACAAGGCGCGGATCACCTCGGCGGAGCGGGCGTCGTCCATCCGCTCGCCGACCTTGAAGGGCAGATAGTTGAAAACCGTACCCTGGGAGATCCGCTTGAGACCCTCCACCCGAATGTCCTTGACGACGAACGGGGTGAACGCGTACGCCCGGACCGTGAACAGCAGCCCGAGCGCCACCGTCCAGAACAATCTGCCGATCAGTCGTTTCATAAGGGAGGGACGGGATTCTCGCTTGCGCGTCATCCGATGAACAGACGCCGCAGATCGTTATAGAAGGCCAGGCTCATGAGCAGCAGCAGGAGGACGATCCCGATCCTCTGTCCCGCCGCCTGCACCGCCTCGGACACCGGGCTGCCCTTGACGGCCTCGACGAGGTAGTAGAGCAGGTGTCCGCCGTCGAGGATCGGGATGGGGAGCAGGTTCAACACGCCGAGACTGATACTGACGATGGCGAGAAAACCGAGAAACGGGATCAGGCCGACGCTCGCGCTCTCGCCGGCATAGCGCGCGATGGTGATCGGGCCGCTGATGCTGCGTACCGAGACTTCGCCGGTGAACATCCGGCCGAGCATGCGCAACATCCGCACCGTCATGTCGGCGGTCCGTTGCACCGCGTGCAGGCCCGCATCGATGGGCCCGTAGCGCACGGTCACCCGCAGGCGGTCGAACAGCCCCTTGGGCACCTGCGGATAGACGCCGATGCGCCCCTCGGCCCCGTGCGGCCCGCCGATCCGGGCGGCCTTCACGGTCATGGTACGCGATACGCCGTCGCGCACCACTCTGAGACGCAGTTCCCCGCCGGGATGCGCCCGGATGATCGCCGCCATCGCGTCCCAGTCCTTCACCGCATGGCCGTCCACCGCGACCACGCGATCGCCGCGGCGCAGCCCGGCCGCCGCTGCGGGATCGCCCGGCACGACCCTCCCGACCACCGCCGGGAGGACCGGGCGCCAGGGTTTGATCCCGACCGCCGCCCACAGATCCTGCGACTGCAGCACCGTCCTGGAATCGGCGGCGGGCAGGACCCTGCGAACCGTTCCGCCGCCCGGCGCACGCAGTTCGAGGACGGCCGAACGGTTGCCCAGAGCGGCGTCCAGTAGCGCAAAGCGCGCCGTGTTCCACGTCGGCGTGGCGCGCCCATCCACCGAAAGGATCTCCTCGCCGGCGCGGACTTCCGCACGGGCCGCCGGACTCCCGGGGGCGACGGCGCCGATCAGGGGGCGCATGCCCGGGATCCCCGTCGTGAACATCACCCAGTACGCCACGAGCGCAAGCAGGAAGTTGAAAAACGGCCCCGCCGCCACGATTGCCATGCGCGAGGCCACCGGCTTGCGGTTGAACGCCCGCCCGAGTTCCTGCGGGGGGACCGGCGCTTCGCGCTCGTCGAGCATCTTGACATAGCCGCCCAACGGAATCGCCGCCAACACATACTCGGTGTCGTCGCGCCGCGACCGCCAGGTCACCAGCGGTCTGCCGAAACCGATCGAGAACCGCAGGACCTTCACTCCGAGTCGGCGCGCCACCCAGAAATGGCCGAATTCGTGGACCGTCACCAGCACGCCGATGGCCACGGCGAACGCCGCCAGGTAGAACAGGACATGGGTCATGGCGCCGCCCTCGAGGCGTGCCGCGCGACCATCCGCGCGGCGACCGTGCGCGCCTGCGCGTCGTCGGCGAGCACCGCATCGACGCCGTCCGGCGCGTGAAACTCGACGGCGTCCAGAGTAGCCTCGATCACCTGCGGTATGGCGGTGAAGGGCAGCCGCCGCTCCAGGAACGACTGTACCGCCACCTCGTTGGCGGCGTTGAGGACCGCCGTCGCGGTGCCGCCGGCGGCGATCGCGCGATAGGCGAGCGCCAGACAGGGGAAGCGCTCGAGATCCGGTTCCTCGAAATCCAGACGCCCGCTGGCGACGATATCGAGCGGCTCCGCGCCCGAGCGCATCCGGCCCGGCCAGGCCAGCGCGTGGGCGATGGGCACGCGCATGTCCGGCGTGGCGAGATGCGCGAGGATCGATCCGTCCACGTACTCCACCATGGAATGGATCGTGCTCTGCGGGTGCAGTACCACGCGCACGCGCTCCGGCGTCGTCCGGAACAGCCAGCAGGCCTCGATGACTTCGAGTCCCTTGTTCATCATGGTCGCGGAATCCACGGATATCTTGCGGCCCATCACCCAGTTGGGGTGCGCACAGGCCTGCTCCGGGGTGACTGCGTGCAGTTCGGACAGCGGTGTCGTCCGGAACGGGCCGCCGCTGGCGGTCAGGAGGATCCGCTCCACGCCGACGTCCTCCAGATCGGCGCCCGCCGCACGCGGGGGCATGCACTGGAAAACCGCGTTGTGCTCGCTGTCGATGGGCAGCAACTCGGCCCCGCAGCGCTCCACCTCGTCCATGAAGATACGCCCGGTCATGACCAACGCTTCCTTGTTGGCCAGCATCACCCGCTTGCCGGCGCGCACCGCAGCCAGGGTCGGCAGCAGTCCGGCGGCGCCGACGATGGCCGCCATGACGTAGTCGGCGGAGGGTAGACGGGCGGCCGCCTCGAGCCCTTCCGGTCCGCTCAGCACCTGGGTATCGAGGCCGGCCTCGCGCAGCCGGTCCTGCAGCGCCGCGGCGTCCCCGGCGCGGCCCAGGACCGCCAGTTCCGGCCGGTGTTCGCGGCAACAGGCGAACAGGCGCTCGCTGTCGGTGTGTGCCGTCAGCGCCGCCACGCGGTAACGGTCGCGATGACGCGCCAGCACATCGAGCGTGTTCATGCCCACGGAGCCTGTGGCTCCGAGCACCGTGACCCCGATCAGCCCGTCATTTTCAGCCATAACAACCCCAGAACGAAAATCGGCGACGCCGCGGCCAGGCTGTCGATGCGGTCGAGGACGCCGCCGTGGCCGGGCAGCAGCGCCCCGCTGTCCTTCACTCCCGCACGCCGCTTGACCATGCTCTCGTAGAGATCGCCCACCACCGAGAAGGCGACCGCGACCAGGCTCAACAAAGTGAAGGCCAATCCGTCGCGCAGCGTCAGACCGGACACGACCGCGGCCGACGCCGCGAAAACCGTGCTGGCAAGCAAGGCCCCGTAGAGACCCTCACGCGTCTTTCCGGGACTGAGCCGTGGCGCGAGCCGGATGCGACCGCGGCTGCGGCCGACGAAATATGCGCCGCTGTCCGCGATCCATACCAGCACGAGCAGATAGAGCAGCCACCCGGGGCCTTCCGGCCCGGAGCGATGAAGGCCCACCAGCGCCGCCCATGCGGGAATCAGCACCGGCACACCGGCCAGGGCGCGCGCCGCCGCCCCCGGCCGCCCGCCCCCGGCGCCGGCCGTCTGCGGCCGGTAGCGTACCAGCACCACGACGACGGCCGCCCACCACACCGACGCCGCGACGAGCAGCCCCGCGAATCCCGCCGGACGTTGCAGCAGCCACCAGCCGCCGAGCAGCGCCAATGATACCAACATCAGGTACAAAATACGCCCGCCGAGCCCCACAAGACCGGCGAGCCCGCTCCATTCCCACGCACCGGCGAGCACGAAGAGCGCGAAGATCACGCCCACCGCGGCGCTCGACAGAAACCATACCCCCGCGCCCACGCCCGCGATGAGCAGCGCCGCCGTGATCAGGCGCCGGCTAAGCACCCCGGATGGCTTCCACCTGCTGGCCCGTGAGCCCGAAGCGGCGCTGGCGCCGGGAAAACCAGTCCAGGGCATGTTCCAGCTCCTGTGCCTTGAAGTCCGGCCAGAGGACCTCGGTGAAATAGAGTTCGGCGTAGGCGAGCTGCCAGAGCAGAAAGTTGCTGATCCTCTGTTCGCCGCCGGTGCGGATGAAAAGATCCGGCTCGGGCAGGTCATGGAGGGAGAGGTGGGGTTGCAGCCGTTCCGGGGTGATATCGGCCGGGGCCAGCTCTCCCGCCGCAACGCGTGTCGCGAGGTGACGCGCCGCCTGCGCGATGTCCCAGCGTCCCCCGTAGTTTCCCGCAATCACCAGCGTGAGACCGCCGTTGCCCGCGGTCAATTCTTCCGCACTGCGGATGCGGGCCTGAAGGCGCGGCGGGAACGCTTCGCGTTCACCGATCACGCGCAGCCGGACGTTGTTGCGATGCAGCCGCCGTGCCTCGCGCCCCAGCGTGGCGATGAACAGCTCCATGAGCAGGCGCACCTCGGTGGGCGGCCGGCGCCAGTTCTCGCTGCTGAAGGCGAACAGGGTGAGCACCTCGACGCCCGCCTCGGCACAGCGCTCCACCACCCCGCGCACAGCCTCCACCCCGGCCTTGTGGCCGCGGTGGCGCGGCAGGCCGCGCGCCTGCGCCCAGCGCCCGTTGCCGTCCATGATGATGGCGATATGCCGGGGCAGCGACCGACGGATGCGGTCGTCGACGCCAGGTGGGATCTCCTCGTGTTTGGACATGAACGGTTCGGCCCCGGCGCCTGTCCCTCGGGCGGACGCCACCGGTCCGCCGCGCCCGATGCACCCGCGCGGGCGCACCCTGACATCAGATGTCGAGCAACTCCTTCTCCTTGGCCTGCAGGATGTCCTCGACGTCCCGGTCGACGAAACGCGTGGTGAGCCGCTGGATCTCCTCCTCCGCGCGACGCGATTCGTCCTCCGAGACCGCCTTCTCCTTCAGCAGCCGCTTGATCTCGTTGTTGGCGTCGCGCCGGATGTTGCGGATCGCCACGCGCGCCGCCTCCGCTTCCTGGCGTACCAGGCGGATCATATCACGGCGCCTCTCCTCGGTGAGCGGCGGAAGGGGGATCCGGATCGTCGTGCCGGCGGTGGCCGGTGTGAGGCCGAGATCGGAGGTCATGATCGCCTTCTCCACCGCGGCGACCATGCTCTTGTCCCACGGCACGACGGTCAGGGTGCGCGCGTCGGCGACGGTCACGTTGGCGACCTGATTGATCGGCGTCGGCGTCCCATAGTAGTCGACCGTGATGTGGTCGAGCAGACTGGTGTGCGCGCGGCCCGTGCGCAGCTTCGAGAGTTCCTGTTTGAGCGACTCGATGCTCTTGCGCATGCGCGCCTCGGCATCGGCACGGATCTTGTCGATCATCGAATCCTTCCCCCGTCAGTCGGCCGTCACCAAGGTACCGAGGTCTTCACCCCGGACGATTCGCACCAGACCGCCGGGGCGCGTCATGTTGAACACCCGCAACGGCATGCGGTGTTCGCGGCACAGGACGATGGCGGTCTGATCCATCACCGCCAGGCGCCGGTCGAGCACCTCCTGGTATCCCAGCCGCGCATAGCGGGTCGCCTCGGGATCCACGGCCGGATCGGCCGAATACACGCCGTCGACCTTGGTGGCCTTGAGGAGCAGATCGGCGCCGATCTCGATCGCCCGCAGGCTCGCCGCCGAATCCGTGGTGAAGAACGGATTCCCGGTCCCCGCCGCGAACAGCACGACGTCTCCGTTCTCAAGGTGAGCCACGGCGCGCCGCCGTGAGTACTCTTCGCACACGGCCGCGATCCGCAGCGCCGACATCACCCGCGCCGGCGAGCCCTGACGCTCGAGCGCATCCTGCATCGCCAGCGAATTCATGACCGTCGCCAGCATGCCCATGTAGTCGCCCGTGGTGCGCTCCATTCCCGCCTGCGCGAGCGCGGCGCCCCGGAAGAGATTGCCGCCGCCGACGACCACGCCGACCTGGACGCCGAGGGAGCGGACCTCCCCGATCTCGGCTCCGACGCGGGTCAGCACCTGCGGATCGATGCCCGCGTCCGCGGATCCCTGCAGGGCCTCGCCACTGAGCTTGAGCAGTATGCGGCGGCAGGCCGGTCCCGGACCGCTCATCTACGGGCTCCCGGTCGGGCTGTGCCGCGGACGCACATCAGGAACCGCGCGCCTGGGACATCACTTCCTCGGCGAAGTTGTCGGCCTTCTTCTCGATCCCCTCGCCGACCTCGAACCGGCAGAAGCGGACCACCGATGCGCCGTGCCCCGCGAGGAGCTTGCCCACGCTCTGGTCGGGATCCTTGACGAAGGGCTGGCCGAGCAGGGTGATCTCGGCGAAGTACTTGCGCAGGCGTCCGTCGATCATCTTCTCGACGATTTCCGCCGGCTTGCCGCTCTGCTCGGCCTGGGCGCGCAGGATCCCGCGCTCGCGCTCGATCAGCTCGGCGGGCACGTCCCCCTCGCCGACGCACACCGGCCGGCTGGCGGCCACGTGCATGGCGACATCCTTGGCGAGCGCATCGTCCCCGCCGCGCAGCTCCACCAGCACGCCGATGCGGGTCCCGTGCAGATAGGCCCCGAGGCGCGAATCCGCATCCAGCACATAGCGCTCGAAGCGGCGCACGGCGATGTTCTCGCCGAGCTTCGCGACCAGCTCCTGCCGGGCCGTATTGACGCTGGGCGTGCCTGCGGCGCCGAGGGGCGCCGCCAGCAGCGCATCGAGATCCGTCGGACCGGAGTCCAGGACACGACGCCCGACCGCCTCCCCGAAGCCACGGAAGTCATCCCCTTTGGCGACGAAGTCGGTCTCGCAGTTGATCTCGACCAGGGCCGCGCTCCGCGCGTCCTCGGCCACGGCGAGCACCACGACCCCTTCGGCGGCCACCCGCCCGGCCTTCTTGTCCGCCTTGGCGAGACCGGCCTTGCGCATGCGTTCGACGGCGGCCTCGAGGTCCCCCCCGGTCTCCGTCAGCGCCCGTTTGCACTCCATCATCCCCGCGCCGGTCCGCTCGCGGAGCTCCTTCACCTGAGAAGCCGAAATCTGCATGGTCTGTCCTCTGGAATTCGCAGGATTGGGGCCGCCCCGCCACGGGGGGCGGCGCCGCTCAGGAGGCGTCCGCCGCGTCGGCACCCGTGGCGGCTCCGGCCGCGGGTTCGGGCGCCGCTTCCGCGGCGGCTTCGGACGCAGACGCCTCGCCGGCCTTCTCCGTACCCGCACCGTCCTTCGCCGCCCGCGGCTTGGCCGCGCTCTTGCGCTTGGGCGCCGCCTTGCGGCGCGGCGCGGACTTGGGCTTGGGCGCGCCCGATTCGTCCAGTTCGACGAACTCGTCCTCCGGCATGACCTGGGAGCGCGTCGCCCGTCCCTCGATCACCGCATCGGCCGCGCCGCCGAGGTAGAGCTGGATCGAGCGGATCGCGTCGTCGTTACCCGGAATCACGTAATCGACCCCGTCGG
Source organism: Gammaproteobacteria bacterium (assembly GCA_027013145.1). Lineage (GTDB taxonomy): Bacteria > Pseudomonadota > Gammaproteobacteria > 21-64-14 > 21-64-14 > BMS3Abin12. The sequence goes on from JALUXX010000029.1 coordinate 60,805, forward strand.
TGGAGTTGTTGGTGTCCACCACCCCGACCACCGGTATCCCGAGCTTGAGCGCCTCCTTGACGGCGATCTTCTCGTGGCCGACGTCGATGACGAAGAGCGCATCGGGCAGGCCGCTCATGTCCTTGATCCCGCCGAGGCTGCGCTCGAGCTTCCCGAGTTCGCGCCGCAGGCGGATCGCCTCCTTCTTGGTCATGCGCTCCAGCGTGCCGTCCTCGAGCATCGCCTCCAGTTCGCGCAGGCGCTTGATGGACTGTTTGACCGTCTTGAAGTTGGTGAGCATCCCGCCGAGCCACCGATAACTTACATAGGGCATGCCCGCGCGCACGGCCTGCTCGCGGACGATCTCCTGGGCGGCACGCTTGGTGCCGACGAAGAGCACGGTGCCGCCCTGGGCGGCGAGGCGACCGAGAAAGTTCATCGCCTCCTGATAAAGCGGCAGGGTCTTTTCCAGATTGACAATGTGGATTTTGTCCCGCTCCCCGAAGATGTACGGGGCCATCCGGGGATTCCAATAGCGGGTCTGGTGGCCGAAATGCACCCCGGCCTCCAACATCTGACGCATGGTCACGTTGGCCATGGTTGCGGTACTCCTCGCTGTCTGGGTTGGGCCTCCATACACCCCGTGCGGCAACCGGAGGGGGGCTCCCCGCCTCCGGCACCCGGCCGCACGTGCCGGCGTATGTGCGGATTCGCGGCATGACGCCGCAGCGTTGCGTGATAAAGCGGGGTTTTATACCATAATTCCCACGGGGCAACAATTGAAAGCCCCTGCCGGCCCGCGTATGTTTTCCCCCTCCACCCGAATCCTCCCGCCGGGAGCCGGATCGCCATGGGCGTCACCATCAAGACCGCCGAGGAAATCGAGAAGATGCGCGTGGCGGGCCGCCTGGCGGGCGAGCTGCTGGCCATGATCGAGCCGCACATCCGCCCCGGGGTCACCACGGAGGAACTCGACCGCCTGTGCCACGAGTACACCGTCCGCGAGCAGCAGGCGATCCCGGCGCCGCTGAACTACCGCGGGTTCCCAAAATCCATCTGCACCTCCGTCAACCACGTCGTCTGTCACGGCATCCCGGGCAACAAGCGGCTGAAAAACGGCGACATCATCAACGTGGACGTCACCGTGATCAAGGACGGGTATCACGGGGACACGAGCAAGATGTTCTTCGTCGGCGAGCCCTCCGTCCTCGCGCGGCGCCTGGTGCAGGTCACGCACGAGTGCATGCTGATCGGCATCGAGATGGTCCGTCCCGGCGTACGTCTGGGCGACATCGGTCACGCCATCCAGCAGCACGCCGAACGCAACGGCTTCTCGATCGTGCGCGAGTATTGCGGCCACGGGATCGGACGTGAATTCCACGAGGATCCGCAGGTGCTGCACTACGGAACGCCGGGCACGGGCATGGCCTTGCAGGCGGGGATGACCTTCACCATCGAGCCGATGGTGAACGCCGGGCGGCGCGACGTAAAACTGCTCCCCGACGGCTGGACCGTAGTCACCAAGGACCACAGCCTCTCCGCCCAGTGGGAGCACACCGTGCTGGTGACTCCCGGCGGCCACGAGATCCTTACCGTGCGCCCGGGCGGAGAGATTTGAGGCGGCCTTCCGATACCGCCATGGGCTCGCCGAGCCGCCTTCCGCCGACCTTCGACGACGCACACATCGATGCGGCGCTCGCCCGCGGCGCGGATCTGAGCAGCGCACTGCGTGCGGCGCTCGCCGATGGACGCAAGGGATTCTCCGCGGGCTTCGCCGCCGGTGTCCCCGTGCGCGACCTCGTCGGCGGGCTCGCGCGCTTCGTCGACGGGCTCGTCACCTGCGCATGGCGGCATCTCCTGCCGGATTCCGGCGCGGGACTGTCGCTGGTCGCGGTCGGGGGATACGGACGCGGGGAATTGCACCCCGCCTCCGACATCGATCTGTTGATCCTCGTGGCCGACCCCGCGGCGCGCGAACGGCACCGCGCGGCGATCGAGCGCTTCGTCGCGCTCCTGTGGGATCTCGGCATGGAGGTCGGCCACAGCGTGCGCTCGGTGTCCGAATGCGTCGAGGAGGCGCGGCGCGACATCACCGTCGCGACCAATCTGCTCGAGGCCCGCCCCCTCGCCGGCGCCGACGAATTGTTCGCGGCGTTGGGCGCGGCGACCGGACCGGACCGGTTGTGGCCGGCGCGGGAATTCTTCGCCGCCAAGTGGGCGGAGCAGCAGGCGCGGCACCGGAAATTCCACGAGACCGCGTACAACCTCGAACCCAATATCAAGGAAGGCCCCGGGGGCCTGCGCGACATCCAGATGGTGGGCTGGGTGGCGAAGCGTCACTTCGGCGCCGCCACTCTGGACGCCCTCGTTGGGCACGGTTTCCTGACCGAGCCCGAGTATCGCGCCCTCGTCGACGGCCAGGACTACCTCTGGCGTATCCGCTTCGCCCTGCACCTGCTCACGGGCCGACGCGAAGACCGGCTGCTGTTCGACCATCAGACGCAACTCGCGCGCCAGTTCGGGTTCCAGGACGACGACGCCAATCTCGCCGTCGAGCAGTTCATGCAGGTCTATTACCGCACGGTGATGGAGCTGAGCCTGCTCAACGAGATGCTGCTGCAGTTGTTCCAGGAGGCGATCCTGTACGCGGACGACGCCGGCGACCCGGTGCCGATCAACCGGCGCTTCCAGGCCCGCAAGGGCTTCCTCGAGGTGCGCCATCCGAAGACGTTCGAATACAACCCGTTCGCCCTCCTGGAGATGTTCCTGCTGCTGGAACAGCGGGCCGAACTCAAGGGCGTGCGCGCCTCCACGATCCGGCTGGTCCGCAGCAACCGCCACCGCATCGACGCGCGCTTCCGCGACGACCTGCGGGCGCGCAGCCTGTTCATGGAGATACTGCGCCAGCCGCGCGGGGTCACGCACGCGTTGCGGCGCATGAACCGCTACGGCATCCTCGCCGCCTACCTGCCGGCCTTCGGTAACGTGGTCGGACGCATGCAGTACGACCTGTTCCATACCTATACCGTGGACGAACACACCCTGTTCGTCGTGCGCAATCTGCGCCGCCTCACGGTACCCGAATTCAGCGACGAACTGCCCCTGTGCAGCCGGCTGATGCGCGAACTCCCGAAGCCGGAACTGCTCTATATCGCCGCGCTGTTTCACGATATCGCCAAGGGGCGGGGGGGCGACCACTCCGAGCTGGGGACGGCGGACGCGGAGACCTTCTGCCGCCGGCACGGGCTGGGCGAATACGACACCCGTCTGGTGTCATGGCTGGTCCGCAACCACCTGCTGTTTTCGCTGACCGCCCAGCGGCGCGACATCAGCGACCCGCAGATCATCCACGAGTTCGCCGGTACGCTCGGCGATCAGGTACACCTCGACTATCTGTTTCTGCTCACGGTCGCGGACATCCGCGCGACCAATCCGGGACTGTGGAACGCCTGGCGCGCCTCGCTGCTGCACGAGCTGTACTCCTCGACGCGACGCGCCCTGCAGCGCGGGCTGGAGAATCCGATCGACAAACAGGAGCGCATCCGCGAAGTCCAGGACGAAGCGCGCGAACTCCTGCGCCGCGCCGGCGCGTCCGAGCAGGAGATCGACGCCGCCTGGCGCGAGCTGAGCGAGGAGTACTTCCTGCGCTACACCCCCGACGAGATCGCCTGGCACACCGGGGCCAGCGCGCGCGGGCACCCCGATCAGGCGCCGCTGGTCCTGGTCCGGGGGCAGAGCGCGCGCGGCGCAACCCAGGTCTTCGTCCGCACGCCGGTCTCCGACCACCTCTTCGCCGCCGTCACCGCGGCGCTCGACCAGCTCGGCCTCACGATCACCGATGCGCGCATCGTCAGCGCCCGCGACGGCCATACCCTGGACACCTACGCGGTGCTGGAGGCGGATGGGAGCCCGATCGAGCAGCCCTACCGGATCGAGGAGATCCGCACCACGCTCCTCCAGGCACTGCGCACCCCGGAATCGCCCGTCGCCGTCACACGCCGCGCGCGGCGCCACCTGCAACATTTCTCCATCCCCACGGAGATCGGCTTCTCCCAGGACACCCGCAACGGGCGCACCGTCGTCGAACTGCTCACCGGCGACCGCCCCGGGCTGCTGTCGCGCGTCGGCCGCGCGTTCCGGACCTGCGGCGCGCGGATACAGAATGCGAAGGTCAGCACCATCGGCGAGCAGGTCGACGACGTCTTCTTCATCACCGACATCCATAATGCACCGATCACGGATCCGGATGCGCTCGCGCGGCTGCGCGCGACCCTGGAGGAGGCGCTCTCCGGGAGCGGCGACGCACAGCGGCGCAACGCCTCGTGACGCGGTAACGCCCGCACACGCGAAGCGGAGCGCGGATGCGGCGAAGCGAAACACGGGAAGGGCAACTCCTAGGCACCGTAATTTCCCGGATTCCGGCCTGCGGCCTGCATCCGATGGGATGGTCTCCTCCCCCTCTACTTCGGCGTCGTGATGCGCCAAGATGGAGTGGATTCTGGGACCATCGGTGAGAGTGAGGAGGAGACCATGGGTGAGCTTA
>JALUXX010000030.1 GCA_027013145.1 Gammaproteobacteria bacterium
AGCTCGCTCAAAGTACCCTTGTCAAACATGGCCCCACCCCCCGTCGTCGCCACAGCGCAACGGTACGGAGCCAGCTTCACCAGCTCAACCTCCCCGGACTTCTGCGATGAACCTTTTTTTGACCGCGGCCTTGCGTTTCGCCGGGGCCTTCTTCTTCGTCACCTTCCTCTTGGCGGCCTTGCGTTTGGGCGCCGCTTTCTTCCGTGTTGCCCGTTTCTTTACTGCCATCTTCGCATCTCCTTTCGTTGTACGATGAGACATCGTCGGCTCTACATCGACTGTTGTAGGGAAATCCTTTAACAATCGGTTCACCATCAGCGGGTTCCGTGCACCGGCGCGATCGTTCCCGCCGCATGGGCGCCGGGCGGTCCGGCGTTGCACGTGAGGTGATCGGGCGCGCGGCGGTCCCGACGGCTCGCCGCCGTTCGGCGGGGCGGCCGCGCGCGGCGGCGGGGACGGTGTGTGCGGCGCCCGCGGGCGGCGGGGACTGTGGTAAGGTGTTCGGCCCATCCGATCCGACCCATCCAGCAGGACGACACGAAGTGGAAGAGGACCCGATACGACAGGCGGGCCTGATACCCGGGCTGCGCTTCCGCGATTTGTTCGAAGTCGACGGGCTGCAACGTCTCGACGAGGCCTTTCTGGAGTGGCTCGCGGCCGAGGACGCGCAGGTGCACCGCGACCTCCTGGCCCTGCGCGAGGCCGAAACCGATCCGCCTTCGCTGGAGCACAGTGCGCTGCTGGTCGCGGCGGCGCCGCATCTGGAGGATTTCGTCGCGCGGCTCTTCGGCGTCGAGGCGCCGCTCGCGGCGCTGTGCGCGCGCACCCTCGCGCACGATCCGGTGATGGCATTCAAGAAGGAATTCGTTCTCAAGCGCGCCCGCCGCTACCGCGGGGAGTTTCCGGAGTCGTTCGCCGAACTCGACCGCTGGCTCGACGATCGCCTGGCCGGTGCCGATGCCGACCGCGAACTCGCGGTGGCCCGATTCGCGCTGGCCGCGCTGGAGGACGCCGAGGGGCACGCCGAGGATCTGGCGCGACTCACGCGCTGGTGCGCGGCGATCCTCCAGCAGCCTGAGGCGCGCGCGCGGGTGGCCGGCTGGGTGAGCTTCCGGCTGCCGCGACCGGTCGACCACGGGCATCTCGTCGATCGTCGCCGTGTCGAGGGTGATCCGGCCGGGCGCGAGGAGGGCGATCCCGCCTCGTTCCGGCGCCGCGACGGCTTCGCCTTGACCGACCCGCGCATGGCCTCGCGCGAGGTCCAGGGGGAGGTCCACTACTGCATCTACTGTCACGACCACGACGGCGATTTCTGCTCCAAAGGCTTCCCGCGCAAGAAGGGCGAGCCCGAACTGGGCCTGAAGGTCGACCCTCTGGGCAACATCCTCACGGGCTGCCCCCTGGAGGAGAAGATTTCCGAGATGCACACCCTGCAGCGCGACGGGCACACCCTCGCGGCCCTCGCCGTGGTCATGGTCGACAACCCGATGGTGCCGGCGACCGGCCACCGCATCTGCAACGATTGCATGAAGGCGTGCATCTATCAGAAGCAGGATCCGGTCAACATCCCGCAGATTGAGACCCGCGTGCTCACCGACGTTCTCGAGCTGCCCTGGGGCGTGGAGATCTACGGGCTGCTCACGCGTTGGAACCCGCTGCGCCGGCGCCAGTACCGCATGCAGCCCTACAACGGGCGCAAGGTGCTCATCGCCGGGATGGGCCCGGCGGGATTCACCATGGCCCATCACCTGACGATGGAGGGGTGCGCGGTGGTGGGCATCGACGGGCTCAAGATCGAGCCCCTGCCCGAGGCCCTGCTGCGCGGGCCGGTGCGCGACTATTCGGACCTGGTCGAACCGCTCGACCGGCGCGTGAACTACGGTTTCGGCGGTGTCGCCGAGTACGGGATCACGGTGCGCTGGGACAAGAATTTCCTCAAGGTGATCTACCTCACGCTGGCGCGCCGGCCGACCTTCCAGGTCTTCGGCGGAGTGCGCCTGGGCGGTACCGTGACCCTGGAGGACGCCTGGGAACAGGGCTTCGACCACGTGTGCAACGCCTGCGGGACCGGGCTGCCGCGGGTGATCCCGATGGGCAACAGCCTGGCGCGCGGCATGCGCCAGGCGAGCGACTTCCTCATGGCGCTGCAGCTCACCGGCGCGGCCAAGTCCGACAGCCTTGCCAACCTGCAGTTGCGGATGCCGGCCGTGGTCATCGGCGGCGGTCTGACCGCGGTCGACACGGCGACCGAGGTGCAGGCGTACTACATCGCGCAGGTGGAGAAGGTTCTCGCGCGCCACGAACGCCTGACGGCCGAACTCGGTGAAGACAAGATCCTCGCGCGGTTGGACGAGGAGAATCGCGGCATCCTGGCCGAGTTCCTGGAGCACGGGCGCGCGGTGCGGGCCGAGCGCGCGCGCGCCGCAGCCGCCGGCGAGGCGCCGGATTTCATCCCGCTGTTGCGCCGCTGGGGCGGGGTCACACTGGTCTACCGGCGGGGGATGAACGAGTCGCCGGCCTACCTGCGCAACCACGAGGAGATCATCAAGGCCCTCGAGGAGGGCGTCTACTACGCCGAAGGTCTGGAACCGGTGCGCGCCGAACTCGACCGTTACGGCCACGTGGAGGCGCTGGTCTGCCGGCGCCGCCGCCAGCATGAAGGGCGCTGGCTGGCGACGAGCGAGGAGGTCACGCTCGCGGCGCGGGCGGTCTTCGTCGCCGCCGGCGCGGTCCCGAATACCATCTACGAGCGCGAGCACCCCGGCAACTTCGAGCTCGACGGGGATCATTTCCTGCCGCACGTGTGTCACGGGCGTGATCTGCAGCCGGTGCAGGCGGTGCAGCACTGCAAGGAGCCGGAGTTCGGGCCGTTCACCTCCCACCGCGACGGCGACCGCTGCGTCACCTTCATCGGCGACACCCACCCGGCCTTCCACGGCAGCGTGGTCAAGGCGGTGGCATCGGCGCAGCGCAGCTACCCGCAGGTGATGTACGCGCTGCGTGAGTGCGCCGCGCCTGCCGACGACTCGGCCGAATCCTATCGCGCCTTCCGGGCGCGTATGGACGATCTGCTCACGGCGCGGGTGCACCGCGTCAAGCTCGACAACCCCTCCGTGGTGGAGCTGGCGATCCGCGCGCCGCTGGCCGCGCGCAACTTCCGGCCGGGTCAGTTCTACCGTCTGCAGACCTTCGAGGGCCTCAGCCCAGTGGCGGAGGGCACGCGCCTGCAGATCCCGCTGCAGACCGTGAGCGGGGCCGGTGTGGAGGGCGACGATATCCGCCTGTTCGTGCTCCGCGGCGGCGCCAACCCGCGCCTGGCCGCGGCGCTGGAGCCCGGCCAGCCCCTGGTGCTGATGGGGCCGGCCGGGGCGCCGACGCCGATCGAGAGTGGTCGCACCGTCCTCGTGATCGCCGGCCGCTGGGGTGCGGCGGCGATGTTCGCGCTCGGCCCGGCGCTGCGTGCGGCCGGCGACCGCGTGCTCTACTTCGCGACGTTCCGCAGCGCCGAGGAACTCTACTATCGCGAGCAGCTCGAGGCCGGGGCCGATCGCATCGTCTGGGCGACGGCCGCGGAGCCGGCGATCGCGGCGCACCGTCCCGCCGATCTCAGCGTGATCGGGGCGAATGTCATCGAGCTGTTGCGCCGCTACGGCGACGGCGAACTGGAGCCCGCGGGCGCGGCGCCGGCGATCCCGCTGGCCGACGTCGACGAGATCCTGGTGATGGGCTCCACCGGTCTGCTGCGCGGTCTTCAGCAGGCCCTGCGGGGCGATCTGAAGGCCTACTTCAAGCCCGACGTGCAGGCGATGGGGACGGTGGGCAGTCCGATGCAGTGCATGCTGCAGGGGGTCTGCGCGCAGTGCCTGCAGTGGCAGATCGATCCGCAGACGGGCGAGCGCACGCGGGCGGTGTTCTCCTGCGCCATGCAGGATCAGCCGCTGTTCTGGATCGACCTCGACAATCTCGCGGCGCGCCAGGCGCAGAACCGTTTGCAGGATTACCTGACGGATCTCTGGCTCGGGCGCGTGCTCGCGCACCGGGAAGAACAATGAACCCCGGCCCCGGCGATGCCGCCGCCCGCACGCTGGGCTGGCGCCGCGGCGCGCGGGCGGTTCCGGCGGTGCTGGTCGCGCTCCTCCTGTCCGGCTGCGGCACGGACTTCGACCGCGCCGTCTACGACACCCTGAACAACGTCCAACGCCAGCAACGGCCCTGTGTGGCCCCCGTGCCGACGGACTGCCCGAAGACGCCGAGTTACGAACAGTACCGGCGCGAGCGCGACGCCGCGCAACGGCCGGAGCCGAATGCGCCCGACGCGGCCCCGGGTTCCTAGGAGCCTGTCGGACTTAGGTGTTCGTAGCGAGGCGGCGGGAGATCGAGGACAGTTTTCCGATCGTTTGAGGCGAATAGTGATCGCTATTTAACGAGAACGATCGGAAAAATGGGCCGATCTCCCACCGCCCGGTACCGTTCGTTGCAAAGCCGCCGCCTTCCGTTCTTTGGCACGTTCCTTGCTCAATCCTGCCGGGGGCGGTTGTTCGCCGACCGATTGACGCAGCGGGTCGTCGCCGTGTCAAAATCCGCCGGCCCGGCGCCTCGGGCGAGGTTTCGCGCCGCTGCGCGCTGGCGATGGCGGCGGCGGGGAGAGGCGTGCGAACTCCGGGTGCGGATCCACGAATCAGGGACGGTTTGGCCATGGGACTGCAGCGGATACGGGTGGGTCTGTTCCTCTTCGGATTGCTCCTTTCACTCCCGGCCTGGTCGAATCCCGAGACGGCGGCACCGGCAAGCGCGGTCCCGGACCCCTTCCCGGTCCCGGCGGTCCTCAAGCCCAACGTCGCGTTCTGGTGCAAGGTGTTCGCCGTCTGGAGGCGCGACCAGGTGGTGCTGCACGACTCCGATCACCTTGGACTGATCTATGAGACTTTGGAGCTGCCCGGTCCGGTCGGGGAGCGCCAGAGCCGCGCGCAACGCGACTACGTGCGGCGGGCGAGGGCCGCGCTCGAAGACCGGCTGGCGCGGCTCGAGCGCCGGGTGCGCGGGGGCCGGGTGCTGGACGCGCGCCAGCGTGCACTGCTGGCGCGCATCATCGCCTTCGCGGGCCCGCACGCCCTCGCGGGTGCCGCCGACCGGGTGCGTGCGCAGCGCGGGATGCGCGGGCGCTTCCTGCGCGGGCTGGAGCGCAGCGGCCGCTACGAGGCGCGCTTCCGCGCGATCTTCCGCGCCGCCGGGCTGCCGCCGGACCTCGCCTATCTCCCGCACGTCGAGTCCTCCTTCCGCTCCGCGGCGCGCTCCAGCGCCGGTGCCGTCGGAATGTGGCAGTTCACGCGCAGCGCGGGGCGGGTGTTCCTGCAGATCGATCGCGCGGTCGACGAGCGGCGCGACCCCTTCGCCGCGGCGCGCGCGGCGGCGGGCTACCTCAAGACGGCCTATGCCGCGCTCGAAAGCTGGCCGCTCGCGGTCACCTCGTACAACTATGGGATCCTCGGGATGATGCAGGCGCGCGAGCGCTACGGGACCGATTTCACCCGCATCCTGCAGGACTACCGCTCGCGTACCTTCGGCTTCGCCTCGCGCAACTTCTATGCCGAGTTCCTCGCCGCGCGCGCGATCGCCCGTGACCCGCGACGCTGGTTCGGGCACGCGATCCGCTATGATCGGCCGATCGCGCAGGACCGCGTCGTGTTGAAGCGCCCGGTGCGGGTGCGGGTGCTCGCCGCGCACTACCGGGTCGCGCCCGTGACGCTGGCCGCACTGAACCCGGCCTGGAACCGTATCGTCGTCCGCGGCCGGATTCCGCTGCCCGCCGGCAGTACGGTACGGTTGCCGGCCGGCCGCGTCGCCGAGTTCGGGATCGCCCATCGCTGGGCCCGGCTGCACCGCGCGCCGCACCCGGTCCCGGTCGTGCTGCGTCTGATCCGGGCCGCCGAGGCGCAGGTGCGCGGCGCGGGGTCGCGCGCCCTCTACCACATCGTGCGCCGCGACGAGACGCTGACCGGTATCGCACGCCGCTACCGCATCCCGCTCCCGCGCCTGCGCGCCCTGAACGGGATTCCCCGCGGCGACGACCTCATCCGCATCGGCGAGCGCCTGCTGGTGCGCGCGCCGCGGTACTGATCACCTTCGGCGGTCGCCGGGATATCGCCCGCCGCACCCGGAAACGGCATGCCGCCCCGCGGCGCGCCGTGGCCCGCCTTCGCGCCTGAGACACGCGGGCGCCACTGCGCGTTTTCCCGGACGCACGGATGATCGGGGTCTTCCCGGCTTCCGTGGCGTCCTTGCGGGCGCCCGGACGGCGGGCGGTCCGGGGGTTCAGTGCGCCGCCGCGCCCGATTCGCGCCAGATGTCGGTGATCGGCCGGCGTTGCGCGCTGTGGCCGAGGGGGGGCAGGCCGTAGAGCGCCTCAATCGTGCGCAGCACGCGGTAGTGATCGATGCGCTCGGTGTAGACCCCGGGGCGGACGCGACCGCCGACGAAGATCGTCGGGATGTGGTTGCCGCTCTGGCGGTCGTCCTCGTCCCAGGTCAGGATGAAGAGGTCGTTGTGGGTCCGCGCCCAGCGGATATAGGCACCGAGGTGTTCGCGCAGCCAGGTGTCGGCGCGCTTCACACTGCCGTCATGCATGTCGTTCATCATGTTCGGGATCACGAAGGAGACCGTCGGCAGGCGGCGGAAATCCTTCGGAAAGGCGGAGAACGGGCGGTTGACGGCGGCGGGAACGTCGACGCCCTGCCAGTTCACCACCGGATTGTGCTTGCGGCGGTACTCCCCGGCGCTGCATCCGCTGAACCCCGCGGCCGGCAGCGACTCGGAATAGATGGCGAACCCGAGGCCGGCGCGACGCAGGGCGGTGGCCAGGTTGGGGCCCCGGAAGGTGTGCGGGCAGGAGTCGCTGCGCAGCCCCTGGGTCGCGCCCGAAAACAGGGCGAGGTAGTTCGGCTCGCTGGGATGGGTGATCGCATAGGCGCGGTTGAAGAGCACGCCCCAGCGTGCGAGGGCGTTGATGTACGGTGCATCGGGATTGCCGATGATATCGCTGTAGGAGCGGTTCTCCTCGATCACGATCACCACGTGATCCGGCGGCGGGGGCAGGGTCGGGGCGGCGGCGCCTGTCGGGCCGAGGACCACGGCGGCCGCCCCCGCGAGGGCCGCCCAACGCCTCGAATTGATTGGGGTCACGATCGGATGCTCCGCGCGCGCCGCCCGGCGCCCGATGTTTCCTATAATTCTATACGGGCGGCCGCGGGTGCAAGTCGCGGCGCGTGCAGGTGGACGCGGCGGGGGGTGGCGTGGGATTCCGGACCGCGGATTGGTACGGCGGACGTTGGCTGATCGCCGAACCCGGGCGCGAAGGGCTCGCGCGGCGGGCTGTGCGGCGCGTGCTGATGCAGGCGTTCGATACGGCGGTACGCCTCTCCCACCAGGTCGAAGTGACGGGCCTCGAGCACTACTCGCGCACGCGCCCGACGCTGATCGTCGCGAGCCACCGGCGGGATACCGACGGGCCGCTGCTCGGCAGTGCGCTGATCGACCGGCGCGGTCGCCGGCCGGTGGGTCCGTTGCCGCACTTCGTCGCGCGCGAGGACCTGTTCCGGCGCGGATTCCTGCGCGAGTATCTCACCGGCTGGCCGCGCCCGTTGCGGGAGCTGCTGGGCGTGATCAACGTCGCCCCGGTGCTGGAGTTGCTGCACGCCCATCCCATGCGGCGGATTCCGGAGCGCAGTCTGTGGGAGACCCTGGAGGACGTCCGCGCGGTGTGCGGCGACCTGCCGATCACGGAGGTGCTGCGGCCGCGTTGGGTGGAGGAGGTGAGGCGTCTGGCCCCGCGCGGCGCGGCCGGGCTGAAGGTCTCGGACGTGCTGAAACGACGGTATCGTCCGGTCCTGCGGCTGCGTTACGGCCTCTCCAAACTGACGCGGGAGTGTTTTCGCGCGATCAAGCCGCACGAGCGGCAGGTGATCGAGGCCCAGCTCGGGCGTTTCGTGGCGCTCCTCGATCGCGGCGAGTCGGTGCAACTGGAACCGGAAGGGACGGTATCGACCGACGGCAGTTTCCATCGTATCCGCAACGGGCTCTATACGCTTTTGGCGCGGGCGAAGCGGCCTCCACCCGTACTCCCGGTCGGCATCACCTATGACTTCATCTGCAGCGGCTGCACCCGCGTCTTCGTCAATGTCGGGCCGGAGCTGACCGGGCTCGAGGCGCTCCCGCGCCGCGAGGTCAATGCGCGCGTGGCACGGGCCATCCGGGCGCTCACCACGGTCACGGTGAGTCAACTCGCCACCCGTCACCTTCTCGAAGCCGTCGGCCCTGCGGGCGGCGGTTCGGTCACGGCCGCGGAACTGGAGGCGTGCGTCGCGGAGCAGGCGCTTCGCTGGCGGCGCCGCGGCCTGCAGGTCGATCCGCGCGCCTTCGATGAGCGCGAACGCCGGCGCCGCGTGCATGGCTACCTGCAATACTGCGTGCGGCACGGTGCCCTGGTGCGCCGGCGCGGCGACGTGTTCGTCGCGGGTGCCGGCTCGCGCCGCGGTCACGGCGGGCCGGGCGAGGCGCATTTCCTGCGTTACGCACACAACGAGTTCGACGGCATCGCGCGTTGTACCGCCGGGGCTGCGAGCAGCTGAGCCGGTGCGCGCGCCGCGGCGCCTGATGCGGGGCCGGCCGGCGCCCGGTGTGCTAGAGTCGCCCCGCATGGAGGGTCGGCGCGGGATCCGGGTTCGGAGCTTATTGCGGCCGGGAGTCCTGCTCCCGGTGCTGTTCGCGGCCGCCCTCCTGGCGTTCGTGTTCAGCATCGGCGACCTGCCGCGGGTCGTCGGCCGCGTGCGGCGGATCCCGGCGTCGACCCTCGCTGCGGCCCTCCTGCTGGCGCTGCTCTATCTGTGGCTGAAGCTGCTCGAGTTCCGCCTGCTGTTGCGCGCCCTCGGCATCGCCACGCCGCCGCGCCGCCTCCTCCTGGCGTTCGCGGTGGGCGAGATCACGCTGGCGATACCTGCGGGCGTCTATGCGCAGAACTACGTCCTGCGCCGGTTGCAGGGTTCCGGCTTCGCCCACTCGGCCGCCGCCACGACGGTGATCCTCGCGCTGGAGACCGGGCTCGTGTTTCTGGCCCTGGCGCTCGACCCGATCCCCGCGTGGCCGTGGCTGCGCCCGCTTGGTATCGCGCTGCTGGCCGCCTCTGTGCTCGTGCTCTCCCTGTCGCTGCGTCTGCGGGGTTTGGGGGCGGCGTTGGCGCGGCGCCTGTCGCTGGCGCCGCTGCGTTCGCTGTTCCGCGGGCTGGAGGAACTGCTCGGCGGGCTGCGCCGCCTGTCCACTGCGGCCGTGCTGGTGCCGAGTCTGGCGCTGACGGCCGTCTATCTGGCCGCCCTCTGCGCCGCGTTTCTGCTGGTGGCGCATGGTGTCGGCGCGCAGGCCTTCACCTTCCGCCAGGCGCTTTCGGTCTACGCCTTCTCGCTGATGGTCGTGCTGGTGCTGGGCGGGGTCGTGCCGCAGCTCGGCGGGGTGGAACTCGCCGGTCTCGGCGCCGCCCAGGCCTGGGGGTACGGCCCGAGCGAGGGACTGGCGATGATGATCGGCTTCCGCATCGTCTGGACCGCGGCCATCTGGCTCTGGTGCATCCCGGCCGTGGTTCTACTTTGGCGCGAGTTCGGCCGTCCCGCCGGTGACGACGGCGAGGAAGCGCCGCACTGAGACCTCCGTGGGCGGTACCGCCGGCAGCCCCGGCAGGCCCCGCGCGCGGGCGACGTCGGCGACCAGGTCGAGGTGCTTCTGTTCCACGGCGTGCACGTGACCGCGGCTGCGGTGATACTCCGCGAGGTATTCCTGCTCGCTCTGTCCGGGGGTTGGTACGAACAGGGCCGGGCGGCGCAGTTCGGCCAGTTCCATGAGGGTGCTGTAGCCGGAGCGGCACACCACGAGCCGCGCGCGGTTGAGCAGCTCCTCCTGGCGGTTACGGTCCAGATAGGGGTGGATGGTCACGCGGCCGTCGTCGCGCGGCGCCTCGCCGGCGCGCTCCGGGCGCCCGAGCGCGACCACGACGCGGCCCGGGAGGCGGTGCACGTCGCGCAACACGATGCGCTCGAGCAGCGTACGCTGGGGTTCGGCGCCGGAGATGCTGACGAAGCAGTCGACATCCTGCGCCAGCGGGCGGCGGTGGACGCTGGCGAGGTTGCCGAGGTAGCGCAGCCGCCCGCCCCAGTCGCAGTGCGGGTGGTGGCTGAGATCGCCGGCGAGCCCCCCGTTGTCCTCCACGTCCGGGACGAGAATCGCGCGCGCACGCCGCAGCAGGCGGCGCTGGCCGCACTCGACGAGCTTCTCGAGTCCATAGGGGCGGCCGGGAATGATCTGGCGCAGGGAGTGGAACACGTAGTAGCTCGGCACCTCGCGCAGGCACACGCCGAAGCGGCTGTCGGAGACGATGCGGTCGAAGCCGCGCTCGCGCTGCAGCCGGCGGGTGAAGGCGCGCTCGCGGGCGAAGGTGGCCAGGACCATCGGCATGGCGAGGCTCATCTTCACGTAGAACCAGGCCGGCCGGCGGCTCAGCGGTTTGGGGATGTCGCGCAGGGGCACGAACTCGCAGGAGGCGCCGAGTTCGTCGCGCAGGAGGCGCAGGGCGCGGCCGTTGGAGAGGACCGTCACCCGATGTCCCGCCCCCGTCAGGCCGCGGATGAGCGCCAGGTCGCGCGTCGCGTGACCGAGGCCCCAGTCGTGTACCGCGAACAGGACCTTGAGCCCGCCTCCCGCCGGCGCCGCCCCCGGCGCCGGGTCAGGGGATGCGGCCGTGGCCATGGTCGGGTGTATCGTCGTGACCGTGGCCCGGTGGTTGCGGGGGCCGCGCCGTCAGCTCCTGGTAGCGTGCCGGGGTCATCGCCGGCAGCCTGCGCACGAAGGCGACCAGGTCCCAGATCTTCTCGTCGCTGTGGGACCGGCCCCAGGCCGGCATCCCGGTCATCCGGATCCCGTGTTTGATGATCCAGAAGAGTTCCCGCGGGTCGGCCGAGCCGGCGACCCGGGCCAGCTCGGGTGGCTCCGGATTGAGACCTTCGCGCAGCTCCGAGGCGGACACGCCCGGCGCGAGGTGGCAGCCCGCGCACATCTCGGCGTAGTGCTCGGCCCCGGTATCGACGCGCACGGGATCCTCCAGGTCCGCCGGCACGGTGACGTCGGCCGCGCGCACCTCCACGGACCGTTCCATCACCGTGTGGAGGAACCAGCGCAGGAGTCCGGAATCCGGGCGATCCGCGGCGACATCGTAGAGGCCGGAGTACACGACCCCCACCAGGGCCGCCGCGGCGAGCAGCAGCCCCGCGAAGGTACGGCGCAGGAATTTCATCGTCGCTCCCCCAATATCCGCGTACCGCGTCCATTATGGAGACCCGGCCCGGCGGAAGGAACCGCGGGGCGCGGTCAGCGCGCGAACAGCCGCGAGGGGTCACGAAACGACTTGAACTCGAGGGCGTTGCCGCTGGGGTCGTCGATGAACAGCGTCGCCTGCTCGCCGGGCCGGCCCCGGAAGCGGATGCGCGGGGCGATGCGGAAGGCGACCCCGGCCGCGCGCAGGCGTTGCGCGAGCGCGTGCCAGTCCTCCCACGCCAGCACGAGGCCGAAGTGGGGCACCGGCACCGCGTCGCCGTCGACCGGATTGACGGCGCCTGCGCTCGCGCCCCCGTCGACCAGGTGGGCGCTGATCTGGTGGCCCCGGAGGTCGAAATCGATCCAGCGCCGATCCTCGCGGCCGACGCGACAACCCAGCACCTCGACGTAGAACGCGCGCGCGGCCTCGAGGTCGTGGACCGGAAAGGCGAGATGGAAGGGGGTCATCGGCACGCTTCCTTACGGCGGTGCGCCGCGGTGCAATAAAAGCGGCCGTTGCCGCGTCGTAGCCCGCGGGGCCCAGGGTCGTCGACCCGCGCCCGCCGCGGTTGCGGTACCATTCGCATCCAGCCACCGTCTGCACGGCGCCGTCGGGCGCAGGAGGACCGCAATGAAAACCAGAACTTCCATCCGGGTCGTCGCACTGTTGTTGTTGGGCCTGCTGGCCGGGGCCTCGGTCTCCGCGGGTGCCGCGCCGCTCAAGGATACCGCGGCCCTCTCCGGGCTGAAATCGGCCAAGGCGGTGTTCCTGATCGACTCGGACAACCCGCGCAAGGTCGCGCACGTGCTGCGCCTGGTCGGCAAGACGGCCAAGAGCATGGACCGTCAGGGCGTCAGGACCAAGGTGGTGGTCGTGGTCATCGGGCCCACGGTGGCGTTTCTGACCAAGGACCGGCGCGGCATCTCCTACCGGGACATGCGTTCGGTGGCGGAGATCCAGAAGGGGGTGCGCACGCTCGCCAGGGAGGGCATCCGGACCGAGGTCTGCGGCGTGGCCCTGCACGGGCGCGACATCGACCCCAAGGACGTGATCGCCGCCGCGCACCCGGTCGGCAACGGTTTCATCTCCGCGATCGGCTACCAGCAGAAGGGCTACAGCCTGGTGCCGGTGTACTGAGGCACCGGGCGCGCGCACGCCGGCGGCCCCCGCCGCGTTACGCGCGGCCATTGACGGGACCGGCGGCGCGTCCCTATACTCGCCGCCCATCCGACTCCGGGGCGGGCGCCCCGGGGCGCACGGCGCGGGAGGCGCCGGTTTCCGGGTATCGCCCGGGAGGACGGGCCGCCGTGTCGCGTCTGCTTTCGATCCTGCCGTTCGCCTGAAGGAACTTCGTTGTCGCTGTCCCTCGCCCTGTGGGCGGTGCTGGGGGCGCTCGCCTCCGGCCTGCTCGGTCTGGCGGCCGACCGTTTTCCGGCGCCCGCCAAGGCCGCCGTCTTCGCGCTGCTCGGCCTGAGCGGGCTGGGGGCGGTGCTGGGCGGCGGGGACGCGCTGTTGCGCGGGTTGACCACCGCGCAGACGTTTCCGCTCGGGCTCCCCTGGCTGCACTGGCACCTGTGCCTCGACCCCCTGTCGGGCTTCTTTCTGATCGTCATCGGCATCGCCACCGTCGCCGTGTCGGTCTACGGCCCCGGATACGTGCGCGAGTATGAACACGGGCGCCAATCGACCGTGCCGCTCTATCTGTTCACCGGCATCTTCGTCTCCGGCATGCAGCTCGTCGTCCTCGCCGCCGACGCCTTCAGCTTCATGGTCGCCTGGGAGCTGATGTCGTTGTCGAGCTATTTTCTTGTCGCCTACCAGCATCAGCACGCCGCCAACCGGCGCGCCGCCTTTCTCTATCTGCTGATGGCCGAAGTGGGCGGCCTCGCGATCCTGCTCGCCTTCGGGGTGCTCGCCGCGTTCGGCGGGGGGTTCTCGTTCGCGGCCATGCGCGCGGCGGCGCTCGGCCCCGGCTGGGCCTCGGTGGCCTTCGTCTTCGCGCTGTTCGGATTCGGCATGAAGGCGGGCCTGGTGCCGCTGCACGCGTGGCTGCCCGAGGCGCACCCGGTGGCGCCCTCGCACGTCTCGGCGCTGATGAGCGGCGTCATGCTCAAGGTCGCCCTCTACGGCCTCATCCGTTTCACCTTCGACCTGCTCGGCGGCCCCCACTGGGACTGGGGACTGGTCCTCCTGCTCGCGGGCAGCGCCTCGGCGCTCCTCGGCGTGCTCTATGCGCTCATGCAGCACGACCTCAAGCGCCTGCTCGCCTACCATTCGGTGGAGAACGTCGGCATCATCTGCATGGGCCTGGGGCTGGCGATGATCTTCGCCGGGACGGGCCATCCGCGCCTCGCGGTGCTGGGGCTGATCGCCGCGCTCTACCACACGCTCAACCACTCGCTGTTCAAGGGGCTGCTCTTCCTCGGCGCCGGCGCGGTCCTGCAACGCAGCCACGAGGGCGATCTCGAGCGCATGGGCGGGCTCATCGGGCGCATGCCGGTGACCGCGCTGTTCTTCCTCATCGGCTGCATCAGCATCTCGGCGCTGCCGCCGTTCAACGGCTTCGTCTCGGAGTGGTTGACCTTCCAGGCCGCGCTGCAGGCGCCGGCCCTGCACAGCGGTGTGCTGCGCGCGCTCATCCCGGTGACGGCGGCGGCGCTGGCGCTGACCGGGGCGCTGGCCGCCGCGTGCTTCGTCAAGGTCTTCGGGGTGGCGTTTCTCGGCCGCGCGCGCAGCCGCCACGTGCGCCACGCACGCGAGGTCGACCTCGGCATGCGTGCCGGGCAGGGCCTGCTGGCGGCGCTGTGCCTGGTCTTCGGCGTGCTGCCGACCTACACGGTGCAGGCGCTGGAGCCGATCGCGCACCAGCTCCTCGGGCGCGGGCTGCCGAGCGCCTCGGCGCAGGGGTGGTTGTGGCTCACCCCGGTCTCGCCGCAGACCGCCTCCTATGCCGCGCCCCTGGTGCTCGCCGGCATGGTCCTGTTCGGCGGCGTGATGTTCGCCTTGCTGAACGCGCGCCGGCGCACGCGCCGGGTGCGGCGCACCATCCCCTGGGCGTGCGGGTTCGGGCCGCTCGATGCCCGCATGCAGTACACCTCCACGGCCTTCACGCATCCGATCCGGCGCATCTTCCGCCCGGTCTGGGAGATCCACGAAGAGGTGGAGACGGGGGGCGACCGGGGCCTGCGCCCGGCCGCCCTGCGGCACCGGCTGCACGTGGAGGACCGCTCCTGGCGTGTGCTCTACGAGCCGGTCGGGCGCTGGGTCGCGGTTGCGGCGCGGCAGGTCGGGCGGATCCAGACGGGGAGCGTGCGCACCTATCTGGCGTATTCGTTTCTCACTCTGGTGGTGTTGCTGTGGCTGATCACCTGACGAGCTGGGTCCTGGCGCTGGTGCAGACGGCGCTGTTCGTGGCCGGCGCACCGCTGCTCGCGGGCTGGCTCAAACGCGTGAAGTGCCGCCTGCAGAACCGGCGCGGCCCGCGCCTCACCCAGCCCTATCGCGACCTGTTGCGGCTGTTCCGCAAGGAACTCCTCCTGCCCGAGGGCTCGTCCTGGGTGTTCCGGGCGGCCCCGTACGTCATCTTCGGCGCGATCGTCCTCGCCGCGGCGGTCGTGCCGCTGATCGCGCTGCGGCTGCCGACCTCGGCGATCGCCGACGTGATCGTGCTCGTGGGTTTCTTCGCCCTGGCGCGTTTCTTTCTCGCCCTCGCGGGCATGGATGTGGGCACCGCCTTCGGCGGCATGGGCGCCTCGCGCGAGATGACGGTCGCCTCGCTCGCCGAGCCGGCGTTGCTGATGGCGGTCTTCACCCTGGCGATGAGCGCCGGCACGACCGACCTTTCGGTGGCGATCCAGCGTATCCTCTCCTCGGGCCTGGTGATCCGGCCCTCGTTCGTGTTTGCGCTGCTCGGCCTGCTGCTGGTGGCCGTCGCCGAGACCGGCCGCATCCCGGTCGACAACCCCGCCACCCACCTCGAGTTGACGATGATCCACGAGGCGATGGTGCTCGAGTACAGCGGCCGGCACCTGGCCCTGATGGAGTGGGCGGCCCAGATCAAGTTCATGATCTACGCGGCGCTGATCGCCAACATCTTCCTGCCCTGGGGCATCGCCGTGGGCTTCGGGTTCGGGGCGCTCGCACTCGGCGCGGCGGCGGTCGCGGTCAAGCTCGCGTTGTTGGCCGCCCTGCTGGCCGTGAGCGAGACGCTGCTCGCCAAGATGCGGCTGTTCGCCGCGCCGCAGTTCCTCGGCTTCGCTTATCTGCTGTGTCTGCTGGGGATGCTGAGCCACGTGATCCTGGAGGTGGGGGGATGAACGCCCTGCAGGGGCTCGACCTCACGCGGCAGTTGATTCTTCTGCTCGCCGCCCTGGTGCTGTTCAGCTCCTTCGCCATGCTCGCGCAGTCGCGTCTCGTCGGGCTGGTGCGGGTGTTCGCGTGGCAGGGCGTCCTGCTCGCCGTCACCACCGGTCTGGTCGCTTACGCCTCCGGCCATACGCACCTCTACGCCTCCGCCGTGTTGACCTTTTTCCTCAAGGGTCTGCTGATCCCCTGGATTCTGCACCGGATGGTGCTCCGGCTGGGACTGGAGTCGGCGCGGGAGAGCGACGCCTATCGCACGCCGGTGCAGCTCGCCGGGGCGGGTCTCGTGGTCTTCAGCTACTACGTGGCCCTGCCGGTGGTGCAGCTCTCGGCCCTGTTCACGCGCAACACCATCGCGGTCAGCCTCGCAGTGGTATTGCTCGGCATGCTGCTCATGATCTCGCGGCACAAGGCGGTCAGTCAGGTCGTGGGTTTCATGTCGATCGAGAACGGCCTGTTCTTCGCCGCCGTGGTCGCCACCTACGGCATGCCGATGGTGGTGGAACTCGGTGTGGCCTTCGACGTGCTGGTGGCGGCGATCCTGTTCGGTGTGGTGTTCCTGCAGATCCGCGCCAGCATCGATACGCTGGACGTGGACCGCCTCAACCGCCTGAGCGAGTCCGAGCCGTGATCGCCGTCTATCTCACCCTGGCGCTGCCGCTGGCCGGCGCCCTGTGGCTCGGCGCCTTCGGCCACCGCCGCTCGGCCGGCTGGGTCAACGTGGCGGTCTCCGGCGCCACCTTCGGCGCCAGCGCGGCGGTCGCGGCCGACGTGCTGCGCGGCGGGCCGCTGCTGAGCGGCGGGCGAATGTTCTACATCGACGCCTTCAACGTCTACCTGGTGGCCCTGACCGCTTTCGTCGGCTTCACCACCGCGATCTTCTCGCGCCCGTACATGGTGCACGAGGTCGAGGCGGGACGCGTCAACGCGCGGCGCATGCGCCTGTATCACAGCATGTATCAGGGTTTCCTGTTCACCATGCTCCTGGCCCTGTCGACGAACAACCTGGGCATCCTCTGGGTGGCGATGGAGGGTGCGACGCTCGCCACGGTGCTGCTGGTCAGCCTCTACCGGACCCCGGAGTCGGTCGAGGCGGCGTGGAAGTACTTCATCCTCTGCGGCGTGGGTATCGCCCAGGCGCTGTTCGGCACCGTGCTCCTCTATTTCGCCGCCGCGCGCGTCATCCACGCGCGCGACGAGGCCCTGCTGTGGACCTCGCTGCACGCCGCCGCGCCGGGCCTGGAGCCGGCCGTCGTGGGGCTGGCGTTCGTGTTCCTGCTCGTCGGCTACGGGACCAAGGTCGGGCTGGTGCCGCTGCACAACTGGCTGCCGGACGCGCACTCGGAGGGCCCGACGCCGATGTCGGCGATCCTTTCCGGGCTGCTGCTCAACGTGGCGCTCTATGCCGTGGTCCGCGTGAAGATGATCGTGGACCCGGCGCTCGGCACGCCGCTCGCGGGGCGGCTGATGATGGGTTTCGGCATGCTCTCGTTCCTGGTGGCGGTGTTGTTCCTGCATCGCCAGCGCGACATCAAGCGCCTCTACAGCTACTCCTCGATCGAGCACATGGGGCTGATGACCTTCGCCTTCGGGGTCGGCGGGCCGCTGGCGACCTTCGGTGCGCTGCTGCACATGACCGTGCACTCGCTGACCAAGTCCTCGATCTTCGTGACCGCCGGGCATGCCGCACACATCGCCGGCACGCAGCGCATCGAGCAGATCCGCGGGCTCATCCGCACGCAGCCGGCCGTAGGCTGGGGACTCCTGCTCGGCACCGCGGCGATCGCGGGGTTTCCGCCCTTCGGGGTGTTCACCAGCGAGTTCCTGGTGCTCAGCGCGACGATGAAGGCCTGGCCGTGGCTGACGCCGCTGCTCCTGATCGGACTCGGCGTCGCCTTCGGCGGCCTGTTCCGGCACCTGCATCCGATGGTCTACGGGGAACGTCCGGATTCGCAGTCCGCGGTGGCCGCCAACATGCTGCCGGTGGCGGTGCAGCTCGCGCTGGTGCTATGGCTGGGCTTGGCGATCCCCGGCTTCCTCGCCCACTGGTTCGATCAGGCCACGCACCTGATCGCGGGCGCGACGCTGCTCGGAGGCGGGTCGTGAGTACGGGCGGCGCATTCGCGTGGTTCGAGGCGTTCCTCGCGGACTGCCGCGGCGAGAACCTCCTGGTGGAGGAGGTCGCCGGGCCCGCCGGGCCGGCGCGCTGCCTGCGGCTCGACCCCGAGGACTGGGGCGCGTTCGCGCGCCTCGCCGCACGCACGGGGCTGCGCTGGTGCGCGGTGTGGGGCGAGCACCGCCCGCCGCGGATCGTGGTGAGCGCGTGCCTGGAGCGGGCCGGGGGCTATCTGCTCGCCCGCACCGCGGTCGAGGAGGCGACGCCGGTCCTGCCCTCGCACACGCCGCACTATCCCGCCGCCGACCGCCCGGAGCGTCACCTGCAGGATCTGCTCGGCGTGGTCTTCACCGATCACCCGGACGCCCGGCGCTGGGTGCGGCACCGCGCCTGGGGCGAGAGCGAGTTCCCGTTGCGCCGCGATTTTCCCCTGCGGCGCGAGGCGCCGGGGCCGACGCCGCCGGACGCCGACTATCCGTTCCTGCGCACCGAGGGCGCCGGCGTCTACGAGATCCCCGTCGGACCGGTGCACGCGGGGATCATCGAACCGGGTCACTTCCGTTTCCAGGCGATCGGCGAGGCGGTCCTCAACCTCGAGGAGCGACTCGGGTACACCCACAAGGGCATCGAAAAGCTCGCCGAGGGGCGCGACGCCGAGGGTCTGGCGCGCCTCGCCGGGCGCGTCTCGGGCGATTCCACGGTGGGGCACACGTGGGCGGCGTGCCAGGCGATGGAGCGGGCCGCGCAGCTCGAGCCGCCGCCGCGGGCGCTGGCGCTGCGGGGCCTGCTCGCCAAGCGCGAGCGCATCGCCAATCACCTCGGCGACGTGGGGGCGATCTGCAACGACGTCGGCTTCGCCTTCGCGTGGTTTCAGTTCAGCCGCCTGCGCGAGCGCTGGCAACGCGACAACGCGCGCGTGTTCGGCCACCGGCTCCTGCGCGGCGCCGTGGTGCCGGGCGGCACGGCCGTCGACGTCTCCCCGCAGGAGCACCGCGAGCTCGCCGGCGCCGCCGCGGCGCTGGCGCACGAGCTCGACGAGCTGGTGCCCATCCTGGAGGAGAACGCCTCGCTCCAGGACCGCCTCGTCGGTACCGGCGTGCTTCCCCGGGAGACGGCCGAGCGGCTCGGCACCCTGGGCTACGTCGCCCGCGCCAGCGGCATCGACCGCGATGTGCGCCGCGACGCCCCGTATTTTCCCTACGACCGGCTCGAGGTCCGCGTGCCGGTGCGCGCGGCGGGCGACGTGGCCGCACGGCTGGCCGTGCGCATCGAGGAACTCCGCATCGGGCTCGAGCTGCACGCGCGGCTGCTCGACATGCTCCCCGGGGGGGCGGTGCGCGTGCCGTGGCGCGGCGCGGCGCCCGGCGCCGAGGGACTCGGGATCGTGGAGGGATGGCGCGGGGAGATCCTCGCCTTCGTGCGTTTCGGTCCCCGCGGCGAGGTGGCCCGCTACTACCCGCGCGATCCGAGCTGGCTCAACTGGCCGGCGCTCGAGGTGCTGATCGACGGCAACATCGTCCCGGACTTCCCCGTCTGCAACAAGTCGGTCAACGCCTCCTACTCGGGACACGATCTGTGAGCGGGACGGCACGATGTTGAGGACCCTGTACAAGATCGCCCGCACCGGCGTGGTGAGCGAGCCGGCCGCGAAGGACGCCGCGCCGGCGCTCGAGGTCGTCGGCGAGCGCCTGCGCGCGGCGCTGGTGCGGCGTCTGTCCCGGAGCCTTGCGATCCGCCAGGTCGACGCCGGCTCCTGCAACGGCTGCGAACTCGAGATCCACGCCCTCGACAACCCCTACTACGCAATCGAGCGCTACGGCGTGCGCTTCGTGGCCTCGCCGCGCCACGCCGACCTGCTCCTGGTGACCGGGCCGGTGTCGCGTCACATGGAGGCGGCGTTGCGCGCGGTCTACGAGGCCATGCCGGAGCCGCGGCTGGTGATCGCCGTCGGCGACTGCGGCGCCGACGGCGGCGAGTTCGGCGTCTCCTACGCGAGCTGCGGCGGGGTCGCCTCCGTCATCCCGGTCGACGGCGTCGTCCGCGGCTGTCCGCCGACGCCCGCCGAGCTGATGCGTGGGATCCTCGAGGTGCTGGAGATCGCGGCCGGTCAGCCGAAGTAGTCGGGCTCGTTGCCCGGCTTCCACTTGATGTTGCAGCCGAGGCTCGGCTTCTGGTCGGGCGGGACCGGCCGGCCGGCGAGCACGGCGTCGATGGCCGCGGCGAGGTCGCGGCCGGTGACCGGGGCGTCGTTGCGCGGCCGGGCGTCGTCGAACTGGCCGCGGTAGACCAGGCGCCGATCGCGATCGAAGAGGAAGAAGTCCGGCGTGCACGCGGCGCGATAGGCCTTGGCCACCGCCTGGGTCTCGTCGTACAGGTAGGGGAAGGTGTAGCCGATCGAACGCACCTCGGCGACCATCTTGTCGGGGGCGTCGTCGGGGTAGTTGGCGACGTCGTTGGAGTTGATCCCGACGGCGGCCAGGCCCCTGGCCTGGTACTCGCGTACCACCTCCGCGAGCCGGTGGCGGATGTGCTGCACATACGGGCAATGGTTGCACAGGAACATGACCAGCAGCGCCGGGGCGTCGCGGAAGTCCTCCAGGGAGACCTCGCGCCCGGTGGCCGGCTCCGGCAGGCGGAACGGCGGGGCCTGCGTGCCCAACTCCAGCATGGTCGATTCGGTGCGTGCCATGGCTTCCTCCGTAGCGTCACTTCGGGCTGGCGAGTCCGGGATTCTAGCCCAAGGCGGGCCGGGGCAGTAGGCACAATGCGCCGCGGGTGCCGCCGCGGCCGCGCGCGGCGGGGAAATCCCTTGCGTGCGGCGCGGGCACGCGCAACACTTTGCGCCGTGAACCCGCCGTCGGAAACCTCACCGGTCCACCCGCAGCGGTCCGAGCCCCGGGACGCGGAAGTGCGCCTGGTGCCGGAGCGCAATACCCTCGAGTGCGTCGGCGACTGGACCGTGGACCGGCTCGCGCGGCTGCAGCGGGGTCTGGAGGCGCTGCCGCGACCCGGCGCGCGTGAGATCGTGGTGGACGGAAGCGGGGTACGGGCGATGGACACCGCCGGCGCCTTCGTCATGTGCCGCACGGTGGAGGGGCTCGGGCGCGAAGGCGTGCGGGTCTCGGTGCGCGGCCTGCGCCCGGAACTGCAGCGGCTGCTGACGCTGATCCGCGACCCCTCGCTGGCGGGCGCGCAGCCGCCCGCGGCGCCGCGCACCGGATTTCTGGAGCGCGTGGGGCGCAACGCCTGGGTCCGGGCGGCGGAAGGCGTCGGCCTCCTCTCCTTCCTCGGCGAGATCGCGCTGACGCTGGTGCGCTGGCTGCGCCACCCCGCGCGGATCCGCGGCCGCATGCTGCTGCACGGCGTGCAGGTGGCGGGCTGCAACGCGCTGCCGATTCTCGGCCTGCTCTCGTTCCTGCTCGGCGTGGTCATCGCCTACCAGGGCGGGGTGCAGCTCCAGTACTACGGGGCGAACATCTTCATCGCCGACCTCGTGGGCTTCGCGATGCTGCGCGAACTGGCGCCGATGATGACCGCGATCATCGTCGCCGGGCGCACCGGCTCGGCGTTCACGGCGCAGATCGGGACCATGCAGGTCAACGAGGAGATCGATGCGCTGCGCACGATGGGACTCTCGCCCATGGACGTGCTCGTGCTCCCAAGGCTCCTGGCGCTGATCGTCGCGCTTCCGTTGCTGACCGTCTACGCCGATGCGATGGGGGTGCTCGGCGGGATGGTGATGGCCAAGCTCCAGCTCGGGATCGGCTTCGGCGCCTTCCTCCAGCGCTTCGAGTCCGCGGTGACGCTGCCCTCCTATCTGCTCGGCATCGGCAAGGCGCCGGTGTTCGCCGCGATCGTGGCCGTGGTGGGCTGTTTCCGCGGCTTTCAGGTGAGCGGCGGGGCCGACAGCGTGGGGCGCCAGACGACGGTGAGCGTGGTGCAGTCGATCTTTCTGATCATCGTCGTGGACGCGGCGTTCTCCGTCCTCTTCAGTTGGCTGGGGGTGTGAGGGTGGCGGCGGCCGGGGAGACGGTGGTGGAGGTGCGCGACCTGGTCACGCGTTTCGGCACGCAGGTCGTGCACGATCACATCGACCTCGGCGTGCGCCGCGGCGAGGTCCTCGCCATCGTCGGCGGCAGCGGGTCGGGCAAGTCGACGCTGCTGCGCGAGATGCTGCTGCTCCAGCAGCCCAGCTCGGGCACGGTGCGCTTGTTCGGGCGCGACGCGGCCGGCCTGAGCGACGCGGATCTGCTCGCCCTGCGGCGGCGCACCGGGGTGTTGTTCCAGCGCGATGCCCTGTTCAGCTCCATGACCGTATTGGAGAACGTCGGCGTCCCGCTGCGGGAGCACACCGCGCTGGACGGTCGCCTGATCGACCAGATCGCGGCGATGAAGATCGCGATGGTGGGGCTGGAGGCGGAGGCGGGGAGCAAGCTCCCGAGCCAGCTCAGCGGCGGGATGCGCAAGCGCGCCGCGCTCGCGCGCGCGCTGGCGCTGGATGCGGAACTGCTGTTCCTGGACGAGCCGACCTCGGGGCTGGACCCGGTCAGCGCGGCGGAACTCGACCGCCTGGTGGTCGGGCTGCGGGACGGGCTCGGCCTGACGGTGGTGATGGTGACCCATGACCCGGACGCGCTCTGGCGCGCCGCCGACCGGGTGGCGATGCTCGGCGGCGGCCGGCTGGTCGGGGAGGGTCCGGTGGACGAGCTGCAGCGCTCCGACCACCCGTTGGTACGCGCCTTCTTCGGCGCCACGCAGCGTTGTCCGCCGACGGAGGGGGCATGGAACCGAAGGTGAACTACGCCCTGGTCGGGCTGTTCGTGGTGCTGTTCGGGGGTGCGCTCATCGGGGGCAGCCTGTGGCTCGCCACGGGTTCGCTGCGCCAGAGCTACGACACCTATTACATCTACGTCCACGAGTCGGTCGCCGGCCTGAACCCGGACGCCTCCGTCAAGTACCGCGGGGTGGCGGTGGGGCGCGTGAGCCGGATCGAACTCGCGCCCGGCAACCCGCAGGAGGTTCGGCTGACCGTGGAGATCCTGCACGGGACACCGGTGAAGGACGACACCGTGGCGACCCTGCGCCAGCAGGGGCTCACCGGCATCGCCTACGTCGAGCTGAGCGGTGGGACGGCCCAGGCCCCGCTTCTCAAGGCCCGCCCCGGGCAGCCCTACCCGGTCATCCCCAGCGAGCCCTCGTTCCTCGCGCGCCTGGACGCGAACGTCCCCGAGCTGATGGCCAACGTGACGCGGCTCTCGCGGGATCTGGCCGAGCTGCTCAACGGCCGCAACCGCGCCGCGGTCGCGGCGACCCTGCGCCACCTCGAGACCGTCACCGGCGACCTGGCCCGGCAGACCGACACCGTGAACCGGGCGCTGGCCGGGGCGAGTGCCACACTGCGCAACACCGCGCGCGCCACCGCCGGCCTCGACCGCACGCTCGCGCGCATCGGCGCCAGCGCCGCCGCCCTGCAGCGTATGGCCGAGCGGATCGCGCGCACCACCGACGATCTCGACCGCACGCTGCACGCAACCGGTCCGGGTGTGACGCGCTTCGCCGCTACGACCCTGCCCCAGGTGCAGGGCCTGGTGATCGACCTGCGCCGGCTGGTGGACGGCCTCGACCGGACCAGCCGCGAACTGCGTGCAAATCCGAGCCTGTTGTTGTTCGGGCGCCGGCCCGCCAAGCCCGGGCCGGGGGAATGAGCGGGCGGTGCCCGTAAGGGGGACGGCGATGAAGGTGCGAGGAATGCAGGGGCATCCGCGGCGGGCGGCGGTCATCGCGGCGCTGCTGGTTCCGCTGTTGGGGGCGTGTGCGGCCCTCGGCCCGGGCCCGGCGCCGGCGGTGGCGCGCTACCGCCTGGCGCCGGCGCCGGTGGCACACGCGGCGCTTCCGTCGACGGGGCCGGTGATCGCCGTCGATCCGCCCGC
The DNA here is from genome assembly GCA_027013145.1 of Gammaproteobacteria bacterium. Taxonomy (GTDB): domain Bacteria; phylum Pseudomonadota; class Gammaproteobacteria; order 21-64-14; family 21-64-14; genus BMS3Abin12. The sequence goes on from JALUXX010000030.1 coordinate 23,759, forward strand.
CGCGGTGCCCGGCCTGGGCGGGCGCGGCATGGCGTACGTGACCCAGCGCTACCGGATCGCCTATTTCGCCCGCCACGGCTGGATCGCGCCGCCGGCGCGCATGCTCGAACCGCTGCTCGTCGCGGCGCTGCGCCGCCGCGGCGGCCTGCGCGCGGTGCCCGCCTCGGTCGCGGTAGCCGCCGGCCTGCGGCTCGACACCCGGATCCTCGCGCTGCAGCAGGAGTTCACCGCGCGGCCGAGCCGGGAGCGCGTGGCCGTGCGGGCGTGGCTGATCGACGCGCGCAGCGGGCGGCTCGTCGCCACGCGCGTGTTCACGGCGGTGGCGCCGGCGCCGCAGGACGATCCCTACGGCGGCGTGCAGGCCGCCAACCGTGCCGTGGCCGATGTGCTCGACGCGCTGGCGGCGTTCTGCCGCGCACAGGTGCGCGCACGGGTCGCGGCGCCGGCGGCGCCCGGCGCGGCCGCGAGTCCGCGGCCGACGCCGCCGTAGGGGTCGCCCGGTCTACGCGTTGCGGCGCCCGCGCAGCAGGCGTTTCTCCAACTCGACCAGCAACAGGATCGCGCCGCCGGCGACGGCGATTCGCGCCCAGTGCGCGGCGTCGAGGGCGTCGGAGCCGAACAGCGCCTGCAGGGGCGGCGCGTAGGTGAACAGGCCCTGCAGGGCGAGCGCCAGCGCGATCGCGAGCAGGGCATAGCGCCCGCCCGCGAGGCCGCCGCGCCCGAGCGCGGCGCGCGTGAAGCGGCGCGCGGCGAGGAGATAGAAGGCCTCGAAGCTCATCAGCGCGTTCACCGCCACCGTGCGCGCCGTCTCCAGCGGCGCGCCGGTGCCGCGTTCCCACAGGAACAGGCCGTAGCTCGCCGCCACGAGCAGGAGCGAAACGAAGGCGATGCGCCACAACAGGAAGGCGGAGAGCAGCGGTTCGTCCGGCGCGCGCGGGCGCCGGTGCATCACCGCGTCCTCGGCCGGTTCGAAGGCCAGCGCCAGCGCCAGCGTCACGGCGGTGATCAGGTTGACCCACAGGATCTGCAGCGGCGTGATCGGCAGCGGGCGCCCAAGCAGTACCGCGACGACGATCATCGCCGCCTGCGCCGCGTTGGTCGGGAGGATGAACTGGATCGCTTTGCGCAGGTTGTCGTAGACGGTCCGGCCTTCCTCCACGGCGGCGGCGATGGAGGCGAAGTTGTCGTCGGCGAGCACCACCTCGGCGGCCTCCTTGGCGGCCTCGGTGCCCTTGCGGCCCATGGCGATGCCGACGTCGGCGCGGCGCAGGGCGGGGGCGTCGTTCACCCCGTCGCCGGTCATCGCCACCACGGCGCCGGTGCGTTGCAGGGCCTGGACGAGGCGCAGTTTGTGTTCGGGTGCGGCGCGCGCGAAGACGTCGGTACGCCGCGCCGCCTCATCGAGCGCCGCGTCGTCAAGGGCGTCGAGTTCCGGTCCCGTGAGCACGGTATTCCCCGCGATCCCGAAGCGCCGCGCGACGGCGCCCGCCGTGGCTGCATGATCGCCGGTGATCATTTTCACCCGGATCCCGGCCCTCCGGCAGCGCGCCACCGCCGCGAGGGCCTCGGGCCGCGGCGGATCGACGATGCCGACGAGGCCGAGCAGCGTGAGCCCCCCCTCCAGGTCCGCGAGGTGCAGGGTGGTCCGCTCCGCGTCCAACGGCGCGAAGGCCAGCGCCAGCACCCGGAGGCCCGCGTCCGCGAGCGACCCGGTACGCGCATGCCAGCGGCGCGGATCGAGCGGGCGCCCGGTGCCCTGGGCGCGTTCGGTAGTGCACAGCGCGAGGAGGCGTTCGGGGGCGCCCTTGACGCAGACGAAGGCGTGGCCGGCGCGGTCGTGGTGCAGCGTGGCCATGAGGCGTTCGCGGGCGTCGAACGGGATCGTGTCGCGGCGCGGATGGGCGGCGCGCTCGCCCTCCGGATCGAGCCCGGCCTTCGCGGCGAGGAACCACAGCGCGATTTCCATCGGATCACCCAGCGGGGCCGGCGGATCACCCAGCGGGGCCGGCGGATCACCCAGCGGGGGCGCTGTCCCGCCGGCGGTGTTCACGGCGGCGTCGTTGCAAAGTACCCCGACGCGCGCGAGTTCGAGCAGTTCGGGGGCGGAGGAGGCCTCGATCGACACGCCCGCGCGCGCGAAGCCGCCGTGCGCATCGTAGCCGACGCCGCCGACCTCGTAGTCGCCTTCGGCGGTGGCGACGGCCTGGACCGTCATCTCGTTACGGGTCAGCGTCCCGGTCTTGTCCGAGCAGATCACGCTCACGGCGCCGAGGGTCTCGACCGCGGGGAGGCGGCGCACGATGGCGTTGCGCCGCGCCATGCGCTGCACGCCGATCGCGAGCGTGATCGTGAGGATGGCCGGGAGGCCTTCCGGGATCGCGGCCACCGCCAGCCCCACCGCCGCCAGGAACATCCCGGCGGGTTCGTGGCCGAAGCGCCAGATCCCGTACCAAAGCGTCGCGCCGGCGATGGCGAGGATGGCGGCGCTCAGGCGCCGGCCGAAGACCGCCATCTGCCGCAGCAGCGGGGTGGTCAGCGGCTGCACCTCGCGCAGGAGCGCGCCGATGCGCCCGACCTCGGTCGTCTCCCCGGTGGCCACCACCACGCCGCGGCCCTGGCCGGCGAGCACCAGCGTCCCTGCGTAGGCCATGTCCCGGCGCTCGGCGAGCGGCGCCTGGGACGCCACGGGGCCCGGCTCCTTGGCGGCGACCTGCGACTCGCCGGTCAGGACCGCCTCGTCGATCTGCAGCAGGCGCGCATGGATCAGCCGCAGGTCGGCCGGCACGCGGTCGCCCGGCTGCAACAGCACGATGTCCCCGGGGACCAGGTCCGCGGCCGGGATCTCGACGCTGCGGCCGGCGCGCAACACGGTCGCGCGCGGCGCCAGCAGTCCGCGGACGGCGTCGAGGGCGCGCTGCGCCTTGCCCTCCTGCACGAAGCCGATCAGGGCGTTGATGACGACGACGCCGAGGATCACGCCCGCGTCCACCCAGTGGCGCAGGGCGAGCGTGAGCGCCGCGGCGCCGAGCAGCACGTAGATCAGGGTGTCGTGGAACTGGGCGAGGAAGCGGGCGAGGGGGCCGCGGCGCACCGGGGCGGCGAGGCGGTTGGATCCGTAGCGCGCGCGCCGCGCGGCCGCCTCTCCGGCGTCCAGCCCCGCCGCCGATGCGCCCAGGCGTTCGAGCACCTCCTGCGCCCGGAGCGCGTGCCACGGCGGCCCGGGATCGACCGGGGCGGTGTCCTGCGGCGTCATGCCCGACATCGTCGCTCCCTCCGGGGGCGGCCCTGCGGGCAGTATGGCATCGCGCCCGCAGGACCGGGTCGGCGATCGGCGCGAAGCTTGATCGAGGTCACGAAGCGGCGCGACCGGCGCGGCGGGCCGCGCGGAACGCGGCGAGTTGCGCGTCGGCCCAGGCGTCGGCCTCGATCTCGGTGTTGCGGCCGGGGATCTGGCGCGTCGCGCGCAGGAAGTGGAACGCCTCGTGGGCGAAGATCCACACCAGCGCCTGATCGAGGTCCCCGAGCCGCGTGCGCCCGCGCACCTGGATCCACTCGCGCCCGGTACGCGGGTCGTAGAGCCAGGCCCCGCGCCGGCACCCGCGCGGCAGCGGGGGAAAGGAGCCGTCCGGGGCGCGGTACAGCGGCGGGCGCCGCGTCGTCGTGGTGGTGGGGAAGGGGCCGGGGAGCTTGCAGGCGATGCGGAAGGTGGGGCGCTCGCGGGTGGGCAGATGACACCACCCGTACACGCCGCGGTAGCGCGGACTGCCGTGGTCGATGCGCACCCACTCCAGGCGTGCGGTATCGTGCCGCGCGAGCAGCGCACCGATCCATTCGAGTCCGGCCGCGGCCGGGGCGTTCAGGCGTACGTGCAGTTTCATCCGCAACGCCCGCGGCGGGCTCAGAGGTTGTAGCCGCTCTCCTCGTGCAGCGCCAGATCGAGTCCCTCGGTCTCCTGTTCCGGCGTGACCCGCAGGCCGATCACCGCGTCGAGGACCTTGAGCAGGACGTAGCTGACGCCGCCCGACCAGATGAGGGTCGCGACGACGCCGAGGATCTGCACGAGGACCTGATGGCCGATGCCGACCCCGGGCGCGAGCCCGGCCCCGCCCAGCCCGGTGGCGGCGAACACGCCGGTGAGCGTCGTCCCGAGCATGCCGCCGACGCCGTGGACCGGGAAGACGTCGAGGGAGTCGTCGACGTGCAGCGTGCGTTTGACGAACTGGGTGGCGGCGAAGCAGACGACCCCGGCGCTCGCGCCGATCGCCAGGGCGCCGAGCGGCCCGACGTAGCCCGAGGCGGGGGTGATCGTCCCGAGGCCGGCCACCATGCCGGTGACGATGCCGAGCACGCTCGGCTTGCCGAACACGACCCACTCGCACCCCATCCATGCGAGGCAGCCGGCGGCGGCGCCGATGTGCGTGGCCAACATGGCCATCCCGGCCGCACCGTCGGCGGCCAGCGCACTGCCGGCGTTGAACCCGAACCAGCCGACCCACAGCATCCCGGCCCCGGCCACCGTCATGGTGAGATTGTGCGGCGGCATCGCGGTGTCGGGGAAGCCGCGCCGGCGCCCAAGCACCAGCGCGGCGACCAGGGCGGCGACGCCGGCGTTGACGTGCACGACGGTGCCGCCCGCGAAGTCCAGCAGCCCCATGCGCTGCAGCCAGCCGCCGCCCCAGACCCAGTGGCACACCGGCGCGTAGACCAACACCAGCCACAGGACGCTGAAGGCGAGCATCGCCGAGAAGCGCATGCGCTCGGCGTAGCCGCCGACGATCAGCGCCGGGGTGATGATGGCGAAGGTCATCTGAAACATCACGAACACGCTCGTCGGGATGTGGCCGTGCACGCTGTCCGCGCCGATACCCGCGAGCAGCGCGCGGCCCAGCCCGCCGATCCACGGCTGCCAGCTCCCGCCGTCGCCGAAGGCCAGGCTGTAGACGGCGAGCAGCCACAGCACCGAGACCGCAGCGGTGATCGCGAAGCACTGCATCAGGATGGAGAGGACGTTCTTGGTGCGCACCAGCCCGCCGTAGAACAGGGCCAGCCCCGGCAGCGTCATGAACAGGACCAGGGCGGTGGCGGTGAGCAGCCAAGCGGTATCGGCCGGGTCGATCCCGGTGCCGGCGGCGAAGGCGGGGGCGGGCAGCAGACAGGCGAGCAGCAACGGCGCGCCGAGCCGGCGGCACGACCTGGGCGTCGGTCTCATGGGCACTTTTCTCGTTCTGTGGTTCTCGATCGATCGGCGGGTCCGGTCGGGGATCACAGGCCCTCGGGCCCGCTCTCCCCGGTGCGGATGCGCACCACCTGTTGAAGGTCGCTCACGAAGATCTTGCCGTCGCCGATCTTGCCGGTGCGCGCGGCGTTGATCACCGTCTCCACGACGCGTTCGGCCAGATCGTCGTCGACGGCGATCTCGAGCTTGATCTTGGGCAGAAAATCGACCACGTACTCGGCGCCGCGATAGAGCTCGGTGTGACCCTTCTGGCGGCCGAAGCCCTTGACCTCCGTGGCGGTGATCCCCTTGACGCCGATCTCCGAGAGCGCCTCGCGCACGTCGTCGAGCTTGAAGGGCTTGATGATCGCGGTCACCATCTTCATCGGGTGTTTCTCCCCTGTACCGGTTTCGGGGCGCTTGGCCGGCCCCGAAGGCGGCGGCGGATGCGGCTGCGGCCGATCGCGCGCGCATGGCACCGCATGATAGCCCGAAAATGGCGCATGTGTCAGGCGCACGCCCCCTTTGGGTGCGCCCCCGCCCGCCTGCCGCGATCGGGGCCGATCCGGTATCATCGTCGCGGAGGGCATCGTCGGGGTGTACGCGTTGTCTTGGGTTCGCAGCCGTGCGTAGGGATGGCGCCACCGGCGCACCGTCGGGGGCGGGGTCGCCGTGGGCGGACTGACGGCGTGGCCGCCCGGCGCGCCGTCGTTGTGGCTGCCGGCGGCCGCCGGTGCGCTCGCGCTCGCGGCTCTGCTCGCCGCGGCCCTGGTCCGGCGCGCGCGCACCGCCGAGCGCCGGCGCATCCGCCGCGCCCTCCGGCGCCTGTCGCTGGACGTGATCGAGGACGCGCTCGTGCCGGACGGCGTCGGGGGCACGCGCCACATCGACCGCCTGCTCCTCACCCGCCGCGGCGTGCTCGCCCTCGACCTGCGGCCCTACCCCGGGAAGCTGTTCGGCGCCGAACGCATCGAGTACTGGACCCAGGTCACCCGCGGCGGGAGCTTCCGCTTCGCGAATCCGCTGCCGGAGGTCCGCCTCACCCTCCAGGTGCTGCGCCCCCTGCTGCCGGGCGTGCCGCTGCAGGGGCGCGTCGTGTTCACCGGGGAGGGGTGGTTCGCCGGCGAGGCCCCGCCCGGCGTCTCGCGGCTCGAGACCCTGGAGCGGGACCTCGGGCCGCTGGCGGGCGGCGAGCCGCCCGCCGGCTGCCGACAGGCCTGGGACGCCTTCCGCGAGCGTCTGCGTGCGGTCGCCGAAGCGGATGCCGGGGCCGGTACACGCGCCGGACTCGCACCCTGAGCGGTCGCCGGCCGACGCCCCGGCCCGGGTCCACTCGCGCCGGGGCGGGCCGGTCCCCCCACCCCCGCTTCGCGGGTTAAAGCGGTCCCGTCCGGGGCCGATAGTCCTCCTGGATCGCCGACCGAGGCGCGCGCCCGCGGCGTGCGCCGTTGACCCCCAGGGAGGATGCATGTCGATCCCCGAAACCGTGGCCCGCTACCTGCAGCAGCGGCATGTCCCGTTCCGCGAGCTGCCGCACGCGCCCACCGAGACCCTGGAGCAGGCCGCCGCGGCCGCGGCGGCGCCGTTCAACCGCATGGCCCGTACGGTGATCCTCAAGGGCCCGAAACGGATGCTGATGGCGGTCCTTCCCGCGGCCCATATCCTCGATTTCCAGGCGCTGTGCCAGGAACTCGATACCGACCTGACGCCGGCCTCGCCCGAAGAGGTGGCCGGCATCTTCCGCGACTGCGATCCCGGGGTTCCCCCGCCCCTGGGCGAGGCCTTCGGTCTCCCGGTCATCCTCGACGAGGGGCTGCTCGGGTTCGAGGAGGTGTTCTTCGAGCCGGGCAGCCGCGGCAGCCTCGTGGCCATGCGCCCGCACGAGCTGCTCAAACTCCAGCCCGAGGTGTGGCGCGGGCGTTTCGCGCGCCCGGTGATCGACCTGGTGCGCCCGGACTTCGATCTGGAACCCGGCGGCGACCTGCGCGCGGCGGTGCAGCGGTTCACCCCGCAGCGCATCCGCGACCGGATCCAGGAGATCCATGATCTGCCGCCGATTCCGGAGATGGCCCATCGGCTCCTCGAGCTGAGCCTCAATCCGCTGGCCGACGCCGACGACCTCGCCGAGGTGGTCGAACTCGATCCGAGCCTCGCCGCGCAGGTGGTCAGCTACGCCACGTCGCCCTTCTACGGATATCGCGGCCGCGTGGACTCGGTGCGCGACGCCATCACCCGCGTGCTCGGCTTCGACATGGTGATGAACATGGGGCTGGGCATCGCCATCGGCAAGTCGCTGCGGGTGCCCGCCGAGGGACCGCTGGGGATGCGCGGGTACTGGCGCCACGCGATCTACACCGCGGCCCTGACCGAGCGCCTCGCCACCTCGCTGCCGCGCGAGTTCCGCATCCGGCCCGGCATGGCCTATCTCGCCGGGCTGCTGCACGACTTCGGTCACCTGCTGCTCGGTCACGTCTTCCGTCCGGGCTTCACCCTCCTGAACCGGTTCATCGAGGTCAATCCCGAGATCCCGATCACCGACCTCGAGACCTACGTCCTCGGCGTGCGCCACGATCAGATCGGGGCGTGGCTGATGCGTTCGTGGGGGATGCCGGAGGAACTGCTGGTCGCCGTGCGCTGGCACCATCACGAGGAATACTGGGACCAGCACGCGCTCTATTCGCACCTCGTCCTCGTCGCCGACCGTCTGCTCAAGCGCCACGGGATCGGGGACGCGCCGGACGGCGAGCTGCCGCAGACGGTGCTCGAAATGTTGGAGCTGAGCGAGGAGCAGGCGCTGGTGATCCTGGGCTACGTCATGGAATCGTGCGAGGCGCTCGACAACCTCGTGCGCCAGCTCGCCGCCTGAGCGCCCGCAGAGCCGATCCGGTCTCGATCCCCTGCCGACTCCGCCGCGCCGCCGCCGCTACCGCCCGAGGAGGGCGGCCTTGAGGTCCCCGCTCGCCGGATCCGGACCGAGCCAGATGCGCAGCAGGGCGCGGTAGAAGTCGTCCCCGGGGATGATGCCGCGCACCCGCCCGCGTACCGTCACCCGCGTCCCGCGTCCCGGGAGCGCGTCCAGCAGCACGACGTCGCCGCGGCGCACCGTATCGAACAGCGCGTTGAAACGCTCGATGCGCGGTCGCAGGGCCGCGTACTCCGCGCGCGAGAGGTTGTCCCGGAACCCTTCGTCCCAGGCGCGCGCCATGCGCGCGCCGCTGAGTGAACGATAGAGGAAGTGCATCCACACCCGTTTCGGTCCCGGCTCGGCGAGCACCGCCGCGGCGGAGTCGGCGCGCCGGACCAGGTACAGCGCGGCCACGTAGATGTGGAAGAAGTACTTGGTCCGCAGGCCGGCGCCGTTGAGCACGAGCACCGGACCGTCCGCCACCGGCCGCGCGCGCGGCGGGACCGCGACGCCGGCGACGGTCGCGGCCTGCACCGGCGCGGTCGCCGCCAACAACACCAACAACCACAGGATGCGCATCGCGTTCTCCCCCGATCCCCCGCTCCAGTATAGGCCGCGCCCGCCGCGCCGGCCCCTTCAGTTCCGCGGCTCTGCGACCGATGTATCGGGGGAGGGCGCCACGGCGGCCCAACCCCCGAATCGGGAAGCCGTCCCGGAGTCCAATCCAGCGACGGGCGCTCGTCCGGGCCCCCGGGCCCGCGGCCAAACGACGGAGCAAGGCCATGAAAAAGCAGCCTTTGCAGATGGTGGTGATCGATCTCGAGAACGGCCGGCGCGGGGTCTTCGTCGGCCGCCCGCTGGTGCCCGACGACTGGGCGGACGACGATTTCCAGGTGGAGAACGTGTGGTTCACCGATGTCCAGCAGATCCCGGAGGGGGTCACGCTGGAGCAGATCACCGATTTTACCCTCGATCAGGTCGACTACCTGACCCGTACCCGCCAGTGACGCCCGGGCGCGACCCGTCTGCGGACGCGACCGCCGCCCGTCGCGGAGATCGCGGTTTGCACTACGCACCGTAGCGGCTACAATCGGGTCACGGGCAGGATGCCCGTGCCTTCATGGACGACGGGAATTCACAAGGAGGTGTGTCATGTATCGAGTATCCCTGTCGGGGCGGCGCGTCCGTGCCGCCGCCGCAACCGTGCTGTCGCTCCTGGGTCTCCTCTTCATCCCGGCCGCGCAGGCCGCGCTGCTCCTCTCCGAGGTCCTCTACGACGCCGTCGGGTCGGACAACGGGGCGGTGTTCGTCGAACTCGCGGGGGCGCCGGGGACGGTGCTCGACGGTTTCCGGCTGGAAGGGATCAACGGGGCCGACGGCCGCGTCTACCTGACCGTGCCGCTCGCCGGGACGATCCCGGCCTCGGGGCTGTTCGTGGTCGCCGACGATGCCGGCGGCGGCACCACCGCCGTGGCCAGCGCCGATCTGGTGGTGAACTTCGACTTCCAGAACGGGCCCGATTCCATCGTGTTGCGGGACCCCGCCGACCGGATCGTCGACGCCCTGGGCTACGGGACCTTCCCGGCCGGGAGTTTCTTCGCCGGCGAGGGACGCCCCGCGCCGGATCCCGCCGCCGGCGCCAGCCTGGCGCGCGGCCCCGGGCTGCCCGACAGCAACGACAATCTGCGCGACTTCGCGGTGTTGGACGTCCCGACCCCGGGCGCGGCCCCCGGCGCCGCGCCGGTACCGTTACCGGCCGCGGCCGTTCTGCTGCTGTCCGGGATACTCGGGCTGGTCCCGGTCGCGCGTCGTCGCCGCGGGACCTGAGCGCGGTCCGCCCACGGCGGCGCCCCGCGTGCCGGGGCGCCGCCTCCCGGTCCGGGCGACCCGGCGGCCGGTGCTTCCGGGCGGAATTGGCATTCGACTTTCATTTTGGTGTATAACCTCCTACTATCAGGGCGAATAAAGATTCAAGCGAATAATCGCCGAAGGACGGCGGCATAACCATCCGGGCCTCGAACCCGCGCGGCCGTCGGCGGCGCGGGCATCGGGAGGGACCGCCGCCGGTGCGGATTCGATCCGACCGGCCCCGGCCCCGTCCGCAACGCCCGGTGCGCAGGAGAACGACCGATGCGGATGTTCAAGGGGGACGATCACCCCGCCGATCCGCCGGCGGAGCTGATCCTGGAACGCAACGCCTTGAGCGGTGCGCTGCTGTCCGTTACCGCGATCCTCGCCGAGGGGCGCGATCCACCGACGATCCTGCACGCGATGTGCGACGCCCTGGTCGCGGCGTCCCCGCGCCTGCGCCTGGCCTGGGCGTATCTTGGGGATCCCGACGTCGAGCGCGTGCAGCCGGTCTACGCCGCCGGGTCCGCGCGCGCCTACGCCGACTACCTGCGCCACGGCGAGTCCGCCGAGCTTTCCCTCGGCCCCATCCGCCGCTCGCTGCTGACCGATCAGCCGAGCGTCGTGCATATCCAGTACGACGGCCGTGCGGGCTCGTGGCGGGACCGGGCGCTTCAGGATCACCTGCGCGAGCGCGCCTGCATCCCCTTCGGCGACATCGGCGGGACGACGGTCTCGCGCGGCGTACTCGTCGTCTACGCCGACGAACCCGATTATTTCGAGCGCATCGGCCTGGAGCCGTTCTTCGCCTTCGCGCGCCTCGGGGAGATGGCGATCACGCAGGCGCGGTTGTACGAGCGCCTGCAGGAGATGGCCACCGTCGATCACCTCACCGGGCTGCTCAACCGCGGCGCCCTGCAGGAGATCCTCGATCGCGAGCACGCGCGCGCGCAGCGCAGCGCACGGCCGTATTGCATGCTGCTGTTCGATCTCGATCGTTTCAAGCTGATCAACGACAGCTACGGCCACGGCGTCGGGGACGAGGTGCTGGCGGCGGTCGCGCGTCGCGCGGAGGAGGTCCTGCGCGACGGCGACTGGCTCGGGCGCTGGGGCGGGGAGGAGTTTCTCTGCCTGCTCCCGGAGACCGATCCGCACGAGGGTTACCTGGTGGCCGAGCGGCTGCGTCTGGGTATCGGCGAGCGCCCGCTCGAGGCCGGCGGCCGGCGCCTGGACGTCACCGTGAGCGTGGGGCTGGCCGCCTTCCCGCGCGACGGGGACGCCCTGGCCGATCTGCTGACCTGTGCCGACGCCGCGCTCTACGAGGCGAAGCGCTCGGGCCGCAACCGGCTGGTCAGCAGCAACGGCCGGGCGCAGGGGATCTTCTTCGTCGGCGGGCAGGTCGAGGAGGCATTACGCGACGGCCGCGTCCGCCCGGTCTATCAACCCATCGTCGATCTCGCCACCGGCGAAATCGTGGCGGACGAGGCCCTGGCGCGGATCGTGACCCCCGGCGGTGGCCTGATCGAGGCGCACGAGTTCATCGAGGCCGCCAGCCAGCTGCAACTCATCCATCGGATCGACTACCAGATCATCATGCAGACCATGCGCTACTGCATGAGCCTGATGGCCCTCGGCCGGCGGCGGCTGCACTTCGTCAACGTGTCCGCCGACCTTCTGCGCCACCCGGACCTCGTGGCGAAGCTGGTGGAGCAGGCGCGGCACTACTGCGAGCAGTGCGGCGAGCGCGAGAAACCGCTGGTGATCGAGATCACCGAGCGCGAGCTGCTCGAGGACACCGCGCAGGCGCGGCGCATCCTCACGCCGTTCCTCGACTTCGGGCTGCGCCTGGCGATCGACGACTTCGGCAGCGGCTACTCCTCCTTCCAGTATCTCGCCGATCTCCCCGTGGCCTTCCTCAAGATCGAAGGCGATCTGGTACGCCGCGCGCCGCGCGAGCCGCGCGTGCGCGCGATCATCCACGGCATTCAGGACACGGCCCGCTCGCTGGGCCTGACCACGTTGGCCGAGTCCGTCGAGGACGCCGCCACCATGGCGGTGATGAAGGAGATCGGCGTGCACTGGGCGCAAGGGTTTCATTTCGCCCGTCCGCAGCTCGAGTCCGGCTCGCGGGGCGCCTGACGGGCCGGTTGTGCTGCATGGTGCGGGCCCCCGCAACCCCGATACCCGGGAGCCGTGGCGGTGCTTTGATACGGGGCCGCCCGGCGATTCACTCCGGCCTCTCGAGCAAGCGCGCCAACCGCGCGGCGTCGCGTGCGGCATAGGCGGCCTCGTCGTTGTCGAAGAATACATAGACTCCCTTGCCCCGCCCCTGCCAGCCGTGCACCGCATCGGCGAGAGCGCGCAGCGCCGGGAGGCGGTAGGAGCCGCCGTAGGCGCCGCGCGGCCCGTGGAGGCGCAGGTAGACATAGTCGGTGGTGGCTACATCCGGGCTGCGGAAACCGGCGAGGTGGTAGATGCAGAACGCCACGCGCGCCTTGCGCAGCAATGCGTAGATCTCGCGGTGGTGCCAGCTCGGGTCCCTGAACTCAAAGACGTAACGCGCCGATGCCGGCAGCAACTCAAGAAAGGCGGCCAGGCGCGCCGCATTGCGGCGCCAGCGCGGCGGGAGCTGGAACAGGATCGGACCGAGCGTCGGGCCGAGCACCGCCGCCCGCTCCATGAACGCTTGCAGCGGCTCCTCGCAGTCGCGTAGTTTCCTGCGGTGCGTAATTGCGCGCGGTGCCTTTACCGCGAATCGGAACTCGTGCGGGACCGAGGCGCGCCATAGCGCAAAGACGGCCGCTTCCGGTACGCGGTAGAAAGTGCTGTCGATCTCCACCGCCCGGAACCGTTGCGCGTACCATGCGAGCCATTCGCGCGCGGGCAGCGTGGCCGGGTAGAAGCGCCCGCGCCAGTGCGCATAGTGCCAGCCGCAGGTTCCCACCCGGATCGTCTTGCGCCGCGCGGCCGCGGCGGCATTGTTTCGCGAAGCGTTCATCGGACTGACACGCCGCCGTCATCGACCGGGCCTACGCTATGCGCCCGACGGTGGCGGCAGCCACGCATCTGGTGGATCGGGATGAAACCGCGAGCGCCGATCATGCCCGTTGCGCCCCGAAGTCGCATGGAACGGAGCGCACCGCCGCCCGCATCGGTCGAGGAGGCGCTACGGGGTCTCGGGCTCGCGCAAACGGCGAGCGACCGACGGCTGGATTCGCTGCCCTTCGGTCCCGAGGATATCACGGCCGGTACCGAGACCGAGTTGCAGGCCGCCGTGGGCGGGCTGCGCAGTGACGTCGATCTGCCGATCCGGATCCAGGACTCGAACTACTTCGCCAATGTCGTGCGCCACGCCGCGACGGCGGAGGCGCCCGGGCGCGCGGTCGCCGAGATCGTCCGCTTCCTCTCTCACAATCCCGACGGGGTCTGGGAGAACAGTTGGGTCCGCCTGCGCTATGCGGACCTGGGCGCCTACGCGGCGCGGGTCCTCGACGCGGACCTGCGTCGCGACCGGCGCGACCCCTTGGGCCCATTGCGCGGGGACGCGCACCGCATCCTCTACCGGCGCCCCGACGGCCACACGGGGGTGCGGGTGCCGATCAGCTACCTGCTCAAGCTGACGCTCGCCGGGATCATCGGGCGCCGCGGGCGGGTCCCGGCGCTGGTTTACCAGACCGGCCACCGGCTGATGGCGCATTACCTGAACGACAACTGTTCCCCGGAGACGCTCTCTTTCAACATCCGGCCGCTGAACCGGGCCGGGGGCATGGGCGCCGCGGTGGCCGATGAGACCGCCAAGCGCTTCCTGCTCACCCATCTCCTGATCCTCTACGCCAACGAGCGCTTCGCTCTGCGCGACAGCGGCCAGACGGCGATGGTGTACAGCTCGCCGCACCCGCCGGTGCGGCAGCGTCGCCTCAACGACTCGATCTCGGACACCTTCTATCGCGAGCTGTTCGTCAGCCCGTGTCTGTCCGGGTGGGACGACGGCGAGCGCAAGCACGCCTACATGATGCTGTGCCACGAGGTCCTCAGCCGCAGCCAGCTCAACGCCGTCGCGAAGCTGCGCGAGGCGGGAATCATCACGCGCGACCTGGTCGTGCTCCCGAACCTGTCGAACGTCAGCCTCGCCAACAACGGCACCCACGTGAGCCTCGGCAGCCGGCTCCTGGGCGGGGCGCTGCGCGCCGGGGATCGCGACTTCGGACCCGCCAGCGAGAAATACCTCGGCGACCTCGCGATCAAGATCATGGAGCACTTCCTGCCCCTGTTCGTCGGCACCTACAGCGCGGCGCCCTATCGCCTGGACTTCGAGGACTTCCACCCGGAGAAGGCACTCGCCTTCCTGCCCCACGAACTCGACTACACGCACCTGCGGATGCTGTGGCGCGGCTGGCGCCACAAGGCGCAGCTGCGCTTCCTCGGCCACACGCGCACCCCGCTGGGACCGGCCTGGATCGACCGCTCCCTGGCGCGGCTGCTGCGGCTGCGCGGCGACGTGGTGCCGGACTTCCGGCTGCTCGACTATCTGGTCGCGCTCGGCAGCACCGAGCGCAGCCCCGCCCTCGACGGCACCCCCGGAAACGAGGAGCGCCTCAAGCGGGATCTGGCCGACCTCGGCGTCTTCGACACGCGCATGGCCGTCTATCAGTTGCTGCGCCTGCGGCCCTTCGCGCGCATGGGGTTCTCGGGCTTCGAAGGGCGCCACTACAGCCTGTTCGAGGATCTACACGGGGATCTGGGGCGCGGCGTCGATCTCCAGGCGCTGTTGTGCGCACTGGCCTACAAGTACATGATCGCGGGCGGCGTCGGCCACGCCCATATACCCGACACGCGTTTCGTCGAGAGCGAACGGCGCCAGATCGTGTTCGCCGCCGCGATCGGGGTGCCGGCGTTCTATGTGCGACGCGATACCGCCAACCGTTTTCTGCGCCGGGTACTGGAGCGCACCGCGCGCGTGCGTCCCGGACGCCGGGATCGGCGTTACCTCAAGGTCCCGCTCGCCGAATATCGCCGGGCGCTCCTCAGGGTGGTTCTGGAGGACGGCGCCGATCTGATCGAGGCCCTCGGTCTTTCGGAGACGGTGCGCGACCTGCGCGCGCGGCTCGATGAGCCTGAAGCCCTGGGCGCCGCGGCGCGGCTGCAGTCGGGCATCCTCGCCGAGGCCGGCGTGCGCTCCGCGTTCTCCCTCACCGCGGCGGAGTTCAACCGCGCCGCCGAACGCTACTACCGCGGGCCGCTCAAGCAGCATCACCTGCGCGCGGGACTGGCCTGCCTCGAGCGCGACCTGCGCGAGCTGGACGCCAACCGCATGCGCGAGCCCGCCTACGGGCACGCGATCCGCAGCCTGATCGGGGAGGAATCGGCCGCGGGTTTCCTCGCGCGGGTCCGGCCCGCACTCCTGCGCGAGGGGCTGCGCGAGAACGAACTCTATCGGCTGATCGGGCTGCTGCTGGCCGTCATCCATCGGGACACGGAACGCTCCCAGGCCGCCCCGGAGCCGCACACGGAGGACGACGATGTACCGCCACCAGTACGTCGAGCGGGAAACGGGTAGCATCCGCACCGAGGCGATCTTCGCCGACCGGATCGTGCGCACGCTCTACTCGGCCGCACGCGAGAACGCGCCGGTCCTGTTCCGCGCGCTCACCGGGCGCCATGCCTCGGCGCTGCTCGGCTACCTGAACTACGACGTCGCGCTCGGCGCGCGGCTCTCGGGCGGGCGCGCCTTCCTGCGCCGGCTCGGCGTGGACCTGCGCGAGTGCCTGGATCCGCCGGAGTCCCTGGATACCGCGCGCAAGGTCTTCGAGCGCCGCATCCGCTATTGGGAGTGCCGTCCGCTGCCCGCCGATCCGCGCATCGTGGTCTCTCCGGCGGACGCCCGCGTGCTGGTGGGTTCGCTGCGCGAGGCCTCGGCCCTGTTCCTGAAGGACAAGTTCTTCGATTTCGAGGAACTCCTCGGCCGCGATCGGCGGCGCTGGCTGGCGGCGTTCGCCGGCGGCGACTGGGCGGTGTTCCGCCTCACCCCCGAGAAGTATCACTACAACCATACCCCGGTCGCGGGGCGTGTGGTCGATCACTATGAACTGCCCGGCCGTTACCACTCCTGCAATCCCGCGGCGGTGATCGCCCTCGCAACGCCCTACTCGAAGAACCGGCGCGTGGTGACCGTGATCGACACCGACGTGCCCGGCGGAAGCGGGGTCGGGCGCGTGGCGCTGATCGAGGTGGTCGCGCTGATGATCGGGGATATCGTGCAGTGTTACAGCGAGGTGGGCTACGAACGCCCGCGGCCGGTCGAGCCGGGGATGTTCGTGGTTCGCGGGGCGCCGAAGAGTCTCTACCGGCCGGGGAGCAGCACGGACGTGCTGCTCTTCCAGCGCGGGCGCGTGCGCTTCGACGAGGATCTGTTGCGCAACCGCGCGGACGGTCGCGTCGCAAGCCGCTTCTCGCTCGGGTTTCGCACGCCGCTGGTGGAGACCGAAGTCCGGGTACGGGCCTCGGTCGCGCGGCGCATCGACGGGGCGCCGATCGCGGGGTGACCGCGGACGACAGGGGGGCTATCGCCATGAGCAGCGCAATCTTCGTGACCGTACTCGCCGTGGTCTTCGGCGCCCTTCTCCTCTGGGGTTTTCGGACGCTGCCCGGGGAGCGCTGGCAGATCCTCGCCACCGTCCCGTTCGGTAAGGGCCCGGACGGCTCCTGGCGCGGGGTGAACCTGACCTACTATGGCTTGTTCTCCGCCGTCGCCTATGCGGCGGCGCTGGCGCTCCTGTTCGTGCTGACCGGCGCCGTTGGGGTTCCCGCCTTCGCCACGCTCGCGGTATGTGCGGCGACGCTCGCCGTCTGCGTCCCTGCGGCCGGGGTGGTGGCGCGCGTGGTGGAGCGTAAACGTCACACGCTCAGCGTCGCCGGCGCCTTCTTCGTCGCGGTGCCGCTTGCGCCGATGATCCTGTGGCTCGCCGACGCGTATCTGGCGCGACCGCTGGGGTACCGTCTGCCCCTGCTGCCCATGCTCGCGGCGATGGCGATCGCCTACGGTCTGGGGGAGGGGCTCGGGCGCCTGGCGTGCATCAGTTTCGGCTGCTGCTACGGTTGCCGCGTGGCCGATGCGCCGGCGCCGATGCGTCGCGTGTTCAAACACTGGCACTTTCGTTTCACCGGGACGACCAAGAAGATCGCCTATGCGAGCGGCCTGCAGGACGTCGCCGTGGTCCCGGTCCAGGCCCTCACGGCGATGCTCTACGTGGCGACCGCCCTCGCGGGTGTGACCCTGTTCCTGCGGGCCCGCTACCTGGCCGCCTACGTCCTCGTGCTCGTGGTGACGCAGGGATGGCGTGTCTTCTCCGAGACCCTGCGGGCGGATCACCGCGGCGGCGGGCGCTGGTCGGCCTATCAGGTGATGTCGCTGTTCGCCGCGGCGCTCGGCGTTGCGGTGGGGATCGGACTCGCGCGGACTTCCGCCCCGGCTTCCGATCTGGCGGCCGGCCTGCGCGTGCTCTGGCATCCGGACGTACTGCTCTTCATCCAGTCCTGCTGGCTGGCGATCTTCCTCTACACGGGGCGCAGTGCCGTCACCGAGGCGAGCGTCTCGGTGCGCGTGCGGCGCGAGCGGGTGTGAGCGCTCAGCGCTCGATGGTGTAGAGGAAATCGATGCCGCTCTCGATGCCGGTCTCGGTCGAGACGCTCCAGCGACGGCTGAGCTTGTAGCGCAGGCGGAAGATGTTCCCGGGTTGGAACAGCGAGGTCGCGTACTGGACGTAGAGGCGTGGCGAGAGGTATTTGCCCAGCACGAGCGAAGTGCTCGGGGCGGTGCTCGGTGCGAGGGCGTTGGCGACCGCCGGCGGAAGCCCCGGGGGCGGGGCCGTCGATGGGGTCAGGCTGCCGGTCTGGATCTGCGCCTCCTGCAGGTCGAGGAGGGAGCCCACGCGCCCGAGCAGCAGGTTGGCGCCACCCAGCCCGAGGCCGGTGGCGGCGCTGGAGAGCGCGGAACCCTGGGCGGTCGAGACCTGATTGATCGGGCGCCCGAGCAGGAGGTAGGACAGGATGTCGGACTGCGCCATGGACGGGCTCGAGAACAGGCTCAGGGTCGGGTGGCGCGCCGTCCCGCGCACGTGAATCCCCACGGTGACGTCGCCGACCGTGCGCACCGACTCCAGGTCGAGGCCGGGATCGTCGACCGGCCCCCCGGCGAACAGCAGGCGGCTGCTGGCGAGTTTCAGCTCCTGCCCGTAGGCCTTGAAGGTCCCCGAACGGATCTTCAGTTCGCCCTGGCCCAGGGTGGGCTTGCCGGGCTCGTCGATCGCCAGCAGTTGGCCGCCGATCGTGCCCTTGAATCCCAGGGCGCGGAGTTCCGTATGGTCGCCGAGGATCAGGCGCACGCGTGCATGCACGCGCCAGGCCGGCGGGGGGCGCGTGCGTTCGCCGACGAGCACGACGTCCGGTGAGCTGTGGACGACGCCCGGGGGCGGCTGCCAGTCGAGCCGCGCCCGCACGACGGCGACGCTGCCGTCGAGGTAGAGATCGCGTCCGGCCGTGCGCAGTTCGAGGTCCGGGGAGACGGATACGCGCGCGCTCGGAATGTCGGCGACCTGGAAGTCCTGGCCGCGGATCTGCAGCCGCGCGCTCCAGTGGCCCCGGGCATCGGGCCGTGCGTCGCCGCTCAGCCGCAGCGTACCCTTGCCCGAGCGCGCGCCCGCATCCACGCGCACGGCGTTGGCACCGGTGCCGGACGCATCGATCCGCAGATCGGTGAGGTGAATGCCCAGTGCCGGCAGCTCGGCGGCGCCGGTGAGGGTCGCGCGGCCGGTTACCACCGGTCGGGAGACGCGGCCGGCCAGGCGCAGGTCGGCCGCGAGGCTCCCGTGCACCGCCTGGATCTGCGGGAACAACGCGCTGATCCAGCCCAGGGCGTGCAACCGGGCCTGAACCGCCCCCGCGAGCGTCCCGCGCCGCCACGAGGCCCGGGGGTTCGACCCCGCGAGCGCGAACTCGGCGTGCAGCCGCCCGCCGTCTTCGAGCGTCAGTCCGGCGCGGGCCTGCAGCCGGTCGGGCGCGAGATCCAGCCGCGCCTCGAGGCGCCGGTAGCCGACGCGGCCCTGGCCGGCGGCCGCGGGGTAGGTCAGTGCCCCCGGTCCGGCCTGCAGGCGGGCACTCCCGTGCACCGCTCCGCCCGCGGGGGCGGCGAACCGCGCGTCGGCCGCGAGGGTGCCGGTCAGGCGGGCCCCGCCCTCGAGCAGCGGGTCGAAGAGGGGCAGCGGCAGTGCGCGGATTTTCGCTGCGGCATCCCAGCCGTGCCCGCGGCGGGCGCCGGCCTGCAGGCAGACGCGGGCGCCGGCGGCGCCGCTCCAGCAGGCCGGTGCGAGCCGCATGCGCGTTGCCCCGAGCGCGAGGTCCACCGGACCGGCCAGGTGCCACGCGTCGCCCTTGCGGGGCAGGAGGTCGGCGCGTTCGAGTCGCCCGCGCCACAGCGCCCCGTCGCGACCGCCGACCGCGGCGACTTCCACCCGCAGCGCGCGCGAGCGCAGTTGCGCCGTCCAGCGTTGTCGGGCCGCGGTGCCGGCGGCGCGTACGGTGAGGTCGGTCGGCTGCAGTTGCGCGCCTTCGATCGCGACGGCGCGAAACTGCAGCGATACCGGCTGGTCCGCGCGCAGCCCGGCGTCGATGCGCACGGCGAGGCCCTTGACCCGATCGGCGCCGACGTGCAGGTCGCGGCCGTCGACGACGGCGGCGACGCGCGGGGACGCGCGCGGCCCACGGAGCGAGCCCTGCGCATCGAGGCGGCCGCCGGAATCCGGCAGGAGCGCAGCGAGATCGGGCGCGCGGAGGCGCCAGTCGAGGTCCCAGCGTGTGCCGAGCGTGCCCGCCGCGTGTGCGCGTGCGTCGGCCACGCGCAGGGAGAGCGTCGTCAGGGTGAACTCGCCGCCGTCCAGTCGTGCTTGGAGGGCCCCGCGCACGGGTCGCTTGCGCAGGGTCCCGCGCAGGGCGTCCAGCTTCAGGCGCACCTTCGGACGGTGCCCCACGAGGGCGGCGGACAGCGTGAGGTCGCCCCCGAGCCGGCCCGGCCAGTTCCGCCACCGCCGGCCGGGGTCGAGGCCGGCGGCGTGCAGGTCGAGGTCGAGCGCAGGCTGCGGCCTCCAGCCGATCCGCCCGGCGCCCGTCAGGCGCCCGCCGAGCAGCTCGGCTTCCAGGGTCTGCAGGCGCATCCCCTCCGCGTTCCCGCGGCCCGTGATCCGCCACGTACTCTCGGGCAGGTGCGCCCCGGCGAGTTGGGTCTCGAGTTGCACCCGATAGTCGCGGGCGCTCCCGGCGATGTGCAGATCGCCCCGCGGGCTGCGCCAGCGCGCGGCCCCGGTGAGCGGCCAGGCGAGCCCGCTCCAGCGCGCCTCCAAGGTCCCGTGCAGCGACCGTATCCCGCCGCTCCCTTCGCCGGCGAGGAGGAGCCGTGGCCCGCCGGGGGCGGTGACGATCAGCGGCGCCAAGCGCCAGCGGCCGTCGGCATAGGCCAGGTAGAACCGGGCGAGGAGCGGCGGCGCCGCGGCGGCGGCGCCGGCGACGGTCCCGCTCAAGCGGACGCTGCGCCCGCCGCGCCCCTGTGCATGGACCCGGCCCGCGACCCGCGCCTGCGGCCAGTCCTTGCGCCAGTCCCGGGGATCGAACGCCAGCAGCCGGATCCGCGCCCGCCAGCTTCGCCCGCCCAGCGGTCCGTCCACGCGCGCATCGACGCGCGCACGTACGCCGCCCTCGACCTGCTCGGCGAGCGTGACCCGCGCCCGGTCCCCGTGGATCCGCCCGTGTCCGGTGACCGTGGGGCGCCCGCTCAGGTGCAGGGTCCAGCGGTTGTGCAGGTCCACCCGATACGGCGCGCGCGGGATCAGCGTGCCGCGCAGCGCGAGCGTCCCCTGCGGCGCCGTCACGTCCAGGCCGGCGAGGTCGATGCGCCGGGGCCCGGCCCGCAGGCGCAGGGAGATCGCGTCGAGGTGCAGCGCCCGCGCCCCGGGGCGCTCCCAGGTGAGGCCGCGGACCTGCGCCCGGTCGACGACCAGCTTCACCGGTACGCGCAGGTGCGGGGGCGGGCGGCGCGGGGCGCCCGGACCGGGCGCCGTGCGCACCCGCACGCGATCGAGGCTCAGGTGCGTGATGTGCACCGTGTTGTCGAACAGCGCGCGCGGGCGCCAGTCGAGCGCGAGCCGCCCGACGCGGATCGACGCGCCCGCCGGCGAGCGATAGCGCAACCCGCCGATCTCGAGCGGGCCGATGAGCCGGCCGTTCACCTGTGCGACCTGCAGGTCGCCCGGGGCGAGGGCGCGCGCGAGATCGACCAGCCAGCGCGCGCCCGTGGTCGTGGCGGCCAGGAAGACGAGCGCCCCGGTCGCTGCGGCCAGCGACCCCGCCAGGATCCAGGCGACGGTGCGCCGTCTCACAGGTCCGGCCCCATCGAGAACTGCACCCGTATCGGCTTGCCCGGAAGATCCAGGGCCCAGGCGAAATCGATGCGGATCGGCCCCACGGGCGAGTGCCAGCGGATGCCGAATCCGACGCCGCGGTCGAGCTTGCCGTTGAGACGGTCGAGGGCGTTGCCGACGTCGTAGAAGCCGGCGATGCCCCAGTTGCGCCACACGCGGTGCTCGTACTCGACGCTGCCCACGATCAGGTAGCGCCCGCCGACGACCTGCCCGCCGGCGTCGGTGGGGCCGAGGGACTGATAGGCGTAGCCGCGCACACTCTGGGCGCCGCCGGCGAAGAAGCGCTGCGAGGCGGGCAGGCTCGCGAACTGCGGGACCCAGCTCAGTCCGAGTTCCCCGCGCAGCAGCAGACGGCCCGCCCCGAGGAAGGGGACGGGATGCACGGCGCGGGCCTGCAACAGCGATTCCAGGAAGGTGGCGTCCGAGCCGACGTGGCGCACGCTGCCGTGCACGTCGAGATTGAGGCGGTAGCCGCGCAGGGAATAGGTCTCGCCGCTCTTCTTGATGTACTGCCAGGCGACGCCGGGCATGAGCAGAAAGGAGTTGCCCGACTGGTCGCCGACGCGGAACTGTTCGTGCAGGAAATTGAGATACAGGCTTTCCTGGAGCAGGCCGCGCACGCGTTGCACCGTGGCCGATGCGTTCTGCGAATGGATGACGCTCGTGTCGGTGCGTTGGTTGAAGATGCCGGTGGCGGCGATGAACTGGTCGGTCCGCGGACGCGCGAGCGGGATGACGTAGCGCGCGGTGAGGCTGTTGCCGATCTGCGAGACCTTGAGTTCGACGCCGGCGTGATGGCCCCAGCGCCCGATCCGCCGTCGGCTCCAGCCCAGGCTCACGCGTGCACCGGTGTCGGTGCCGTAGCCGATGCCCGCGGTGTATCTCGACGCCGGGCCGGGCTTCAGGTAGACGGAGATCGGCACCTCGTGGTCGGCGGTCGCCCGCTTCAGGTCGGGCTGGACCTCGACGTCGCGGAAGTAGTCGCTGTCGACGAGGGCGTTTTGCAGCTCCTGCAGCTTCGCGGTGGAATAGAACTGGCCGCGGTGGAACGGCAGGTAGCGGCGCAGGAAGGCGGGCGCGAGCGCGGTCTGGCGGAAGCTCACCGCGCCGAAGCGGTAACGCGGGCCGGTGTCGAAATCGAGGAAGACCGCGGCGGTGTTGCGGTTCAGGTCGATGCGGATCTCGTGACGCGTAAAGTGGGCGTCGAGGTAGCCGCGGACCGCCGCGAGCTGGGCGAGCAACCGCTTCGCGCGCGTGTACTGCGGCTGGACGAGCCGCGCGCCGCGGTGCAGGGGCAGCTCGCGCAGGAGGCGCCCGAAGGCCGGATCCTCGCGCCCGGCCCCGGTCAGCCGGACATCGAGCGTGCGGATGCGCACCGGCGGTCCCGGGTCGACGCGGAAGCGCGCGATCCACGTGCCGTCGTTGTGAATCAGCTCACGGTGCAGCACCGGGTGATAATAGCCGAAGGGGGCGAGCGCGGCCCGGATCTGGGCCGGCGCCTCGGTGTAGAGACGGCGCAGTCGCGCCTCGGTCAGGTGCGGGTCGTCCTTCTGTTGTTCGATCGCGAGGAAGGCGCGTACGTTGTCGGCGAGCGTGTCGCCGAGGCCCCGGATCTCGACCTGCACCGGGAGCCCCGCGTAGGCCGCCGGGGCTGCCAGCAGCACGGCGGCCAGGAGGACCCGGTGCAGCGACCGGCCCCACGCCGCTGCGCGGCCCCCGATCCGCCCGGCGGCCGGCATTCAGCCGCTGCAGAATCCAGGCTGGATCGAGGGTCCCCGGGCCCGCCGGGGCGTCGGCCCGCCGGGGCGGAGCGGATGGGGTGCGCTTGAAGGCATCGCCGTGTTCGGGCCCGTGCGGGAGCCGCGGGAGTCCATGATGCCACGAAATCGCGTCCGCCGTCAGGCGCCCGGGGCGGGCACTGGGAGGTGGTTCGGGGCCGCGGTGTGCCGCCGGGGTCAGGAGCGGGGGAAATCGACCGGGGCGGCCATCGCCGGGTGGCGCGGTGCGGCGGGTTCCGGCGACCCGGCGGGTGCCGCCGTCGCCGGCTTCGGGGCCCCGCGGGCCGCCGTCGCGGGTGGCGCCTGCGGCCGGGTCGGGAAGGCGACCGCGGGCGCCGCGGCCGGTTCGAGGACCTGGCCGGCGAGCGCGTGGGCCCCCCGCGCCAGGTGCTCGTGCAGCGAACGCTGGCCTGCGGCCGCGTCCGCCGCGAGTTCGGCGGTCCGGGCGAAGTGGCGTTGGACCTGTTGGCGAAACGCCGCGTAGTCCTTTTCGGTGGAATCGAGCGTGCGCGCGAGATCGCGCAGTCGGCGCGCGTCGGGGCCGCTCCCGCGGCCCAGGTAGAAGCCGACGCCGATCCCCGCGAGGAGCCCCCCGAGGGAGGCCGCCAGCATCCAGAGCAAGTTGAGGTTCATGCGCCCTTCCTTCCTGCGGCCGCGCGCCGGGCGACGGTGCGCACCGGGCCGGCCTCGTCCCCGCTAGCGGCCGGTGCCGGTCGGGCTTGAAGGCCCGGGGAACCCCGGGCCGGGGTACTAAACTTCCGTCGGATCCGGCCGTTAGCCTGTTCGAGCCGCATTCCCCGGTGCCGTGTGGACCCCGCGGCCCGGCGACGCGCGCGGCGCCGCGCCCGCGGGGGCACATCGATGGTCGACAAGGTCAGAGTCGAGTGCGCCGAGCTCAAGCTCGGCATGTACGTGTGCGAGCTCGATCGTCCGTGGCTCGAGACGCCGTTCCCGTTCCAGGGATTCGCGCTCGACAGCATGGAGTCCATCGAAGCGGTGCGGCGGGTCTGCGACTACGTCTTCGTGGATACCGAGTTGGGCATCGCCCCCCGGCGCCCCGCCCGGACGGCCGCGGGCGGGGCGTCGGGGTGGTCGGCCGAGGTTCGCGGGGGCGCACGCCCGCAAACGCTTGCATCGCTTCCGATCGCCGCCGCGGGCCGGCCCGTCTATCCGCGGCGGACCGACTTCGAGGCGGAACTCGCCCGTGCGCACACCCTGCAGACGGAGGGGCGGGCCCTGATCGGTCAGGTGTTTCGGGACGTCCGCCTGGGCAAGAGCCTGGACCCGGGCGACGCCAGGGCCGTGGTCCGGTCGCTGACCGAGAGCATCCTCGCCAATCCGGATGCGCTGCTGTGGATGATGCAGCTCAAGCGGCGCGACGAGTACACCTCCCTGCACTGTCTGAACGTCTGTATCCTGAGCCTCGCCTTCGGTCGCCACCTCGGGTTGCCGCGGGAGGCGTTGCACGAACTCGGGCTCGGGGCGTTGCTGCACGACATCGGCAAGATGCGCGTGCCGTTGGAGATCCTCAACAAGCCCGGCCGCCTGGAGCCGCAGGAGTTCGCCGTCATCCAGACCCACACCGGCGAGGGGCGCGAGATCCTGCGCGTGAACTCCGGTCTCGGCAACGCCGTGCTCGACATCGTCTACGGCCATCACGAGCGCCGCGACGGCAGCGGCTATCCGCGCCGGCTCAGCGGCGACGAGATCAGTCTGTTCAGTCGCATGGTCGCGATCGTCGACGTCTATGACGCGGTCACCAGTGACCGCGTGTATCACAAGGCGGCCTCGCCCGTCGCGACGCTCGGTTGGATGTACGAGCATCGCGCCGAGTTGTTCGACCCGGGTCTCGTCGAGTCCTTCATCCAGTCCCTCGGGATCTTCCCCGCCGGCAGCGTCGTGGAGATGACCAGCGGTGCGGTCGGGGTGGTCATCGATGCCAGTCCGGAGCGGCGCCTGCGCCCGCGGGTGCTGATGGTCCTGAACCCCGACAAGGAACCCATCGAGCAGCCGCGGGTGATCGATCTCGCCGAGCGGCCGGTCGACGCCGCCGGACGCACCTTCGACGTGCGTCTGGTATTGGAGCCGGGCAGCTACGGTGTGCACCCGGCCGACTACCTCTCCGGGGAGTTCACCGCCGCGGAGCTCTGAGTGTCCGGACCGGCATGCCGGGTGTCGAGGTGTATCCGGATCCTGCGGACGAGCCCCTCGGCGTCGTCCCCGGGCCCGGCGGCGATCACGGCCACAGCTTCGCGTTCCGCGCGGTCCGGCGGCTCGATGCGTTCGAGCTGGCGTTCCAGCACTTGGAGATCCGCTTCGGAGGCGTCGCGTGTACGGCCCTCGATGCGTGCGCGCAGGACGGATGCCGGCGCCGTGAACTCGAGCACCAGGACCGGCACCGCCAGGCGCCGCGCCAGTGCGTAGAAGGGCAGGCGCCGGCGCCGCTCGAGGAAGGTCGCATCGGCGATCACGGCATGCCCCGCGTCGAGCACGTGCGCCGCGAGCCCTTCGAGCCGGCCGTAGAGGGCGTCGTCCGCCTCCGGGGTATAGATCCCGCCGCCCGGGGGCGAGCCGGAAGTCTCCAGCGGCGCGAGTCGGTGCATCCGCTTGCGCTCCACGTCCGAGCGCAGCCGTACGGCGCCGAGGCGTTCGAGCAGCGTCTGCGTGACGGTCGTCTTCCCCGATCCCGAGGGTCCGTGGGTGAGCAGCAGGAACGGCCGCGCCGGCGCGGCGGCACGCGCGGCGAGTTCGAGATAGCCGCGGCAGGTCTCCAGGGCCGCGGACCGTGCCGGCGCGTCCGTCCATTCCTGGGCGGATCGAAGCGCGGCGACCTTGGCGCGCACCAGGGCCCGATAGACACGGTAGTAGCGGTGGAGCGCGAGCCCGGCGTAATCCCCGGTCTGCTGCAGGTAGGCGTCGACGAAGCGCCGGGCGAGATCGGCGCGGCCGCGGTCCTCGAGGTCCATGTCCAGGAAGGCATACTCGCTGACGACGTCGATCCAGCGCAGTTGCGGATTGAACTCCAGGCAGTCGAAGATCGCCGGCGCGCCGTCGACCCACGCGATGTTGCCCAGATGCAGATCGCCGTGGCACTCCCGTATGTATCCCCCGGCCGCCCGTGCGACGAGATCGCCCCGCCGCGCGGCGTACTCGCGTTCCGACCATTCCCGCAGGGCGGCCAGGCGCGCGCGCGCGGCGGGGTCCGCCAGCAACGGCTCGATCTGCGCGAAGTTCTCGCGCACCGGCCGGTGGATCCGTTCGGGGTCCGCGTAGGGCGAGCGTGGATCCGCGCGTTCGATCGCGGCGTGGAAGCGCGCGAGGATCTCGGCGATGCGATCGACGTCTCCCGGCCGCACCTCGCCGCGTTGCAGCCGCAGGTCCAGGCGCGCGTCCTGCGGAAACTCCCGCATGCGCACGGCGTACTCGAAGGGTTCTCCGGCGCCCGGGACGGGTGCTTCGGGTGTGCCGCCGATGCCGACCACGTCGCAGTATATCTGCGGGGCGAGACGCCGGTTCAGTCGCAGCTCTTCGTGGCAGAAGAAGCGGCGGCGCTCCAGCGTGGAGAAGTTCACGAAACCGAAATCGACCGGCTTCTTGATCTTGTAGGCCCAGTCGCCGGTGAGCAGCACCCAGGAGATATGCGTTTCCAGCACCGTGACCGCGGACACGGGGTGCGGATAGCGCCGCGGGTCCTGCAATGCGCGGATCAGCGGCGGCTGCGACGCCATGCTACCGTCCCCACAGGCTCAGGCGGATGCGCCCGGTTCGCGGCCCCGAAGGCCGTCGGGCGCCGGGCGCCGCGCGTTCGAAAAGTCCGCTCCGGACTTCGTCGGCACGTACTTTAAGGATATCATGGGCGCCGCCGACGGCACCGGCCCGGACGCGGGCCGCCGTGGAGCGTCCGGCGCCGTGTGGTTCCGATCCGGTCCCAGTATGCCACGAGCCAATCCCTCTGCCTCCCGCAGCCGCGCGCGCGGGCGAAGATCGACCCGCGGCGGCGCGCGCCGCGCCGCCGCGGGTCCCCGGCGCCGGTGGCTCGCCTACGCCGCCGCTGCGGCGGGGCTCGCGCTCCTCGCCTACGTCCTCTATCTCGATCACGTCGTGCGCAGCCAGTTCGAGGCCAAGCGCTGGTCGCTGCCCGCGCGCGTCTACGCGCGGCCGCTGGATCTCTATCCCGGCATGGCGCTCGGGCGTCGCGGGTTCGCCTTCGAATTGCGTGCGCTCGGCTACCGCCGCGTCGCCGACGCCGTCGATCCGGGCACCTACACGCGAACCGCAGCGGGCTATCGCTTCGTCACACGGGAGTTCACCTTCTGGGACGGGATGCAACCGGCGCACCGCGTGCGGGTGCGCTTCGGTGGCGGGCATGTGACGGCGCTGACGGACGGCGCCGGACGCGCGCTCGCGCTCGTGCGTATGGACCCCGTGCAGATCGGCGCCCTCTACCCGGCGCGCGTCGAGGACCGGATCCTGGTGCGGCTCGCGCAGGCCCCGACGGTGCTGGTGCGCGGCATCGTGGCGGTCGAGGATCGCGACTTCCACCGCAACTTCGGCATCGAACCGAAGGCGATCGCGCGTGCCTTCCTCGCCAACCTGCGCGCCGGCCGCGTCGTCCAGGGCGGCAGCACTATCACGCAGCAGCTCGTGCGCAACTTCTTTCTGAGCAACCGCCGCTCGCTGTGGCGCAAGGCCAAGGAAGCGGTCATGGCGGTGCTGCTGGATCTGCACTATCCCAAGGCGCAGATCCTGGAGGCCTACCTGAACGAGGTCTACCTCGGGCAGGACGGCGCGCGTTCGATCCACGGCTTCGGGCTGGCGAGCCGCTTCTACTTCGACCGGCCGCTCGCGCGCCTCGACGCGGCCCGGCTCGCGCTGCTCATCGGACTGGTGAAGGGTCCCTCGTTCTACGACCCCCGCCGCCACCCGAAGCGTGCCCTGGCGCGGCGCAATCTGGTCCTGGGCATTCTGCGTGACCAGGGGGTGATCGACGCCGCGACCGCGGCCGCGGCGCGGCGGGCGCCCCTGGGCGTGACGGCGACCCCGCGTCCGCTCACGCCCTATCCGGCATTCTGGGATCTGATGCGTCGCCAGCTCCTGCGCGATTATCGCGCGAGCGATCTGCGTACCGCCGGGCTGCGCATCTTCACGACCCTCGACCCGCTGGTGCAGGCCGCCGCCGAGCGCGCGCTCGACCGCGAGGCCGGCGTCCTGGAACGGCGCCGCGGCCTGCCGCACGGCAGCCTGGAGGGCGCCGTGGTGGTCACCTCGGTATCCGGCGGCGAGGTGCTTGCGGTCGTGGGCGGGCGCGAGGCGCGCTACGCCGGTTTCAACCGCGCCCTCGACGCCGCGCGCCCGGTCGGCTCGCTGATCAAGCCGGCGCTGTATCTGACCGCCTTGCGGGATCCGAAACGCTACACCCTGGCCACGCTGATCGACGACGCGCCGATCCGCATCACCGATCCGGACGGCAAGGTCTGGGCCCCGCGCAACTACGATCGGGAGTCGCACGGGGAGGTCCCGCTGTATGAGGCGCTGGCCCATTCCTACAATCAGGCCACGGTGCGCCTGGGGATGGCGGTCGGGGTCCCCGCCGTCGTCGCCACCCTGCACCGGATGGGCATCGAGCAGGCGCTGCGTCCGTACCCGTCGCTGTTTCTCGGTGCGGTGAATCTCGCGCCGATCGATATCGCGCGGATGTACGGTACGCTCGCGACCGGGGGGTTCCGTGTACCGCTGCGCGCCATCCGCGACGTCCTCGATGCCGACGGGCGCCCGCTCCAGCGCTACCCGTTGCGGATCCATCAGGTGCTGTCCCCCGGGCCCGCCTTCCTCGTCGACACCGCCCTGGAGAAGGTTGTCACCGAAGGGACCGGGCGCGGGCTGGCGCGCTGGCTCCCGCCGGGGATGACCGCCGCCGGCAAGACCGGCACCACCGACGATCTGCGCGACGGCTGGTTCGCGGGCTTTACCGGGGACTACCTGGCGGTGGTGTGGCTGGGCCGCGACGACAACCGCCCCGCGGGGCTCAGCGGCGCCGAAGGTGCGCTGCAGGTGTGGGGCGCGCTGATGGGGCGTATCGCCGCGCAGCCGCTGCGCCTGGCTCCGCCGCAGGGGGTGGTGGAGGCCTGGATCGATCCGCGGTCGGGGCGGCGCACCGGCGCGGGCTGTCCCGGTGCCGTACAATTGCCGTTCATCGACGGTTCCGTCCCCGCGGCGCGTACCGGTTGCGCGGGCGGGGTGGGTGACTGGCTGCGGAGGTGGTTGCGGTGAGGTCGAGGCGTCGCGCAGGCGGTGCGCTCTCCGGGCCGGCGGTCCGCCGGGGGCGGTTCCTCGCCGGGTCGCTTGCGGTGCTGCTCGGCGGCTGCGCCGGCGTCCCGGCGCCGCCGCCCGGCGCCGGACCGGGCGCGGCGCCGGCGCGCGGGGAGCTTGCGGTGCCGCCGGGCGCGGCGACCGGGCCGCGCGCCGCGGTCGTGGCGCTGGTCGACGACGCCGGCCGTCAGGAGCGTGGCGGCCACCTCGGCGCGGCGGCCGCGAGCCTGGAACGGGCGCTGCGGATCGCACCCGCGGATGCCTCCCTGTGGCGGCGGCTGGCGCGTCTGCGCCTGCAGCAGGGCCGTTTCGGTCAGGCCGAGCAGCTCGCGCGGCGTGCGTTGCTCGCCGCGGGTTCCGACCGCGCGGCCGCGGCCGCGGCGTGGCGCATCGTGGCGGCGGCGCGCAGTGCCCGGGGCGATGACTCGGGCGCGCGGCGCGCGCAGGCGCGGGCGGCGGCGCTGGAGGCCCGTTGAGGCGGCGGGGCGGTTTACGGGTAGACTAGGAGCCTGTCAGACTTGGGTTCGCTCTATTACGGCGGTGGGAGATCGGCCCGTTTTTCGGATCGTTGAACGGCGATTACGATTCGGCTGAAACGATCGCAAAGCCGTGCTCGATCTCCCGCCGCCTCGCTGCGAACACCCAAGTTCGACAGGCTCCTGGCCGTGGATGGGGGGGCGATCCGGGCGGTTGCGCGGGCCCGGGACGGGGACGGACCGGCGGCGTGGGGCCGTCCGTCCGCGGGAGTTCGATGTGACCGTCTATGCAGTCGACAAGCTGATCGCGCAGGCGCGCCAACTCGCGGCGGACTACAAGCGTGTCACCGGCAAGCCGCTCGCCGGCGTCAGCGCCGAGGTCGCGGAATACGACGCCGCGCGGCTCCTCGATCTCGAGTTGTGCCGTGAGCGCACCGCGGGCTACGACGCGATCGGACGCGGGCCGCGCGCGGGGCTGCGGGTCCAGATCAAGGGGCGGGCCATCTTCGACGAGCGCAAGGGCGGTCAGCGGATCGGACAGCTCAAGCTGGAACAGGAATGGGACCTGCTGGTCCTGGTGCTGCTGGACGAGCGCTTCGAACCGACGGAGATCTACGAAGCGGATCGCGCGACCGTGGAGGAGGACCTGGCCGCCCGCGGCGGCGGGCGCAGCCGTCGGGGCGCGATGTCGGTCGGGCGCTTCCGCAATCTCGCGCGCCTGGTCTGGACGCGCGAGCGCGGCCCCGAGGAGGACGAGATCTGGGACAACCGCAGCGCATGACGGGCCGCGGCGCAGGCCCGGCGGCGACGGCCCCACGGTGAGCGTACGCGCGCTGCTCGGCGCGGACGGGCCGCTGGCGCGCGAGGTGCCCGGGTTCGCACCGCGCACCCAGCAGCAGGCGATGGCCGCGGCCGTCGCCGGCGCCCTCGAACGGCGCTCGGTGCTGATCTGCGAGGCCGGTACCGGTACCGGCAAGACCTTCGCCTATCTGGTCCCGGCGCTGCTTTCGGGCGGTCGCGTGCTGGTTTCGACCGGTACGCGTACGCTGCAGGATCAGCTCTTCCACCGCGACCTCCCGGTGGTGCGCTCGGCCCTCGGGGTCCCCGTCACCACCGCGCTGCTCAAGGGGCGGGCGAACTACCTCTGCCTGCAGCGCCTGGAGGACACCGTGGCCGACGGGCGCCTGCGCGCGCGCGCCGAAGCGGCGCAGTTGCAGCGCATCCGCGCCTGGGCCGGGCGCAGCGCCGACGGCGACATCACCCGCTTCGCCGATGTCCCGGAATCCTCCCCGCTCTGGCCGCGGGTGACCTCGACGACCGAGAACTGCCTCGGCGCCGAGTGCCCGCACTATGCCGATTGCTTCGTCGTCAAGGCGCGGCGCAGTGCGCAGGAGGCCGATGTGGTCGTGGTGAATCACCACCTGCTCTGCGCGGACATGGCCCTCAAGGAGTCGGGCTTCGGGGACCTGCTGCCCGGCGCCGACGGGTTCGTGATCGACGAGGCGCATCAGCTCCCCGATGTCGCCGCGCGCTTCTTCACGGTCGCCTTCGGGGCCGGGCAGGTGCTGGAGCTGTGCCGCGACGCGCTCGGCGCCTCGGCGCGCGCCGGCGCCGACGCGGCCGCGGTGCGGGCGGCGGTCGAGCGTACCGAGCGCGCCGTGCGCGAGCTGCGCCTGGCCCTGGGCGAGGGAGTCCGGCGCGCCGCCTGGCGGCGGGTGGAGAACGCGCAGCCGGTCCGTTCGGCGGTCGCGGGTCTCGCCGCCGCGCTCGGCGGCCTGAGTGCGGTGTTCGAACCGCTGGCGCCCGGCGGGAAGGAGCCCGAGGCCCTGATGCGTCGCGGCGCCGATCTGCTTCAACGGCTCGGCGCGGTGACCGGTATCGAGCCCGAAGGCGCGGCACCGGATCCCGCTGCGGACGGCGATGCGGAGGAGGGCGCGGCGGTGCGCTGGTGGGAGACCCACGCGCGCGGCTTCGGCCTGTATCGGACCCCGCTCGATGTCGCGGCCGTGTTCCGCGCGCGCATGGACGAATACCCCGCGGCGTGGGTCTTCACCTCGGCGACGCTGGCCGTCGACGGCGCCTTCACGCACTTTTCCGCGCGCCTGGGCCTGGAGGGCGCGGAGACGGCGTTGTGGGAGAGCCCCTTCGACTTTCGCCGCAACGCCCTTCTGTACCTGCCGCAGGGTTTGCCCGATCCCAACGCGCCGGGGTACACGGGGGCGGTGGTCGAGGCGGCGCTGCCGGTGCTGGCGGCGAGCCGCGGGCGGGCGTTTCTGCTCTTCACCAGCCACCGTGCGCTGCGCGCGGCGGCCGAGCGGCTCGCGGGGCGGCTCGAATACCCGCTGCTGGTGCAGGGCGAGGCCCCGCGCGATGCGCTGCTGCGGCGCTTTCGCGAACTCGGCGACGCCGTGCTGCTGGGAACGGCGAGCTTCTGGGAGGGCGTGGACGTACGCGGTTCGGCGCTCTCCTGCGTGCTCATCGACCGCCTGCCCTTCGCCCCGCCCGACGATCCGGTGCAGGAGGCGCGCATCGAGGCGTTGCGCGCCCGCGGCGGCAATCCGTTCATGGAGTATCAGATCCCGAGTGCGGTGCTACAGCTCAAGCAGGGCGTGGGGCGGCTGATCCGCGACCCGGAAGACCGCGGCGTGCTCGTCCTGTGCGATCCGCGCGTCGGGTCGCGCCCCTACGGGAAGATCTTTCTCGCCAGCCTGCCGGAGATGCCCGTCACCCGCGATCCCGCCGAGGTGCGTGCCTTCTTCGATGCCGCCGGCCGGGGGGACGGGCCGGCGGGCCGGGCGGTACTCGCCCCGTGAGGGTGCTCGCGATCGAGACGGCGACGCAGGCGTGTTCGGCCGCGCTCCTCGTCGGCGACGCCCTACTGGAGCGTTTCGAGATCGCCCCGCGCGGGCACGCGCAGCGGATTCTGGCGATGGTCGAGGAGCTGCTCGCCGAGGCCGGATTGGCCCCGGGCGCGCTCGATGCGATCGCGTTCGGTCGCGGTCCGGGGGCCTTCACCGGGGTGCGGGTCGCGGCCTCGGTGACGCAGGGCCTGGCCTTCGGGGCCGGCCTGCCGGTGGTTCCGGTGTCGACTCTGCAGGCCCTGGCGGCGGGGGTGCGCCGGCGCACGGGCCACGACGCGGTGCTCGCCGCGCTCGACGCGCGCATGGGAGAGGTCTACTGGGGGGCGTATCGCGCCGCCGGCGATGCGGCCTCCATGGCCCTCGTCGGCGCCGAACGCGTCGCGGCGCCGGCAGCGGTCCCGCCGCCGCCGGGACACGGATGGTTCGGTGCGGGCAGCGGTTTCGAGCGCCACGGGCCCGCGCTGGCCGCATGCCTGGGGGCGGCGCTCGCGGGCGTCGTCACCGACGCGCTGCCGCGGGCCGCGGACGTGGCCGCGATCGGGGGCGAGCGGCTGCGCGCCGGGGAGGCGCGCCCGCCCGAGGAGGCCGTTCCCGTCTACCTGCGCGACGAGGTGGTGACCCCTTCCCCGGCGGGCGAACGCTGAGGGCGCCCCCGATCGGCTCAGGCGTACAGGAGCACCTCGATGATCCGGCGATAGACCGCGGATAGGGCTTCGAGCTCTTCGGTGCCGACGCGCTCGTTGATCTGATGGATGGTGGCGTTGACCGGACCGAGTTCGACGACCTGGGCACCGGTGGGGGCGATGAAGCGCCCGTCCGAGGTGCCGCCCGTGGTGGAGGCTTCGGTCTCGATCCCGAGGACGTCGCGGATGCCGGTGCGCACGGCGTCGAGCAGTGCGCCTGCGGGGGTCAGAAAGGGCGCTCCGGAATGGACCCACTCGAGGTCGCGGCGCAGGCCGTGGCGATCGAGGATCTCCGCGGTCCGCCGCTTCAGCTCGTCCGCGGTGATCTCGGTGGAGTAGCGGAAGTTGAAGACGGCCTCGAGTTCGCCGGGCACGACGTTGTGGGCCCCGGTGCCGGCGTGGACGTTGGAGAGCTGGAAGGTGGTCGGCGGAAAGTGGGCGTTGCCTCGATCCCACTGCGTCGCCGCCAGTTCCGCCAGCGCCGGCGCCGCGCGGTGGATCGGATTGTCGCAGCGCTCGGGATAGGCGACGTGGCCCTGGACGCCGTGGACGCGGAGCCGCCCGGTCAGAGACCCGCGCCGCCCAATCTTGACGGTGTCGCCGAGCCGCTCGCGGCTGCTGGGCTCTCCGACCAGACACCAGTCGATGCGCTCGCCGCGTGCCTGAAGGTGTTCGACGACGCGCGCGGTGCCGTCGACGGCGGCGCCTTCCTCGTCGCTGGTGAACAGGAAGGCGAGCGAACCGCGCCGCGGCGGACCGGCCGCCAGGGCCGCCTCGCAGGCGGTGATCATCGCCGCGAGGCTGCCCTTCATGTCGGCGGCGCCGCGCCCGTAGAGGTAGCCCGCGCGGACCTGCGGCGCGAACGGCGGGATGTCCCAGCGTTCCGGAGGACCGCTGGGGACCACGTCCGTGTGCCCGGCGAACGCCAGCACCGGTGCCGAGTCGCCGAGCCGGATCCAGGCGTTGGTCACCGCACCGAAGGGCAGGCGTTCGACACGGAATCCCAGGCGCTCTAGGCGCTCGATGAGGATCTCGTGGCAGCCGGCGTCCTCCGGGGTCACGGACGCGCGCGCGATCAGCCGGTGCGCGAGTTCGACGGTGGGGGTGGCGGAGGGCATGCGCGGCCGATCGCGGGTCCGGGGCGGCTCAGAGGTCGCGCAGCAGGGCGTTGATGCCGACCTTGGCGCGGGTCTTGGCGTCGACCTGCTTGACGATCACGGCGCAGTAGAGGCTGTACCTGCCGTCCTTGGAGGGCAGGTTACCGGGCACCACGACCGCGCCCGCGGGCACCCGCCCGTAGAGGATCTCGCCGGTCTCGCGGTGATAGATGCGTGTGCTCTGGCCGATGTAGACGCCCATCGAGATCACCGCCCCGCGTTCCACGACCACGCCTTCGACGATCTCCGAGCGCGCCCCGATGAAGCAGTCGTCCTCGATGATCGTGGGTGCGGCCTGCACGGGTTCGAGGACCCCGCCGATGCCGACCCCGCCGGACAGGTGGACGTTCTTCCCGATCTGTGCGCACGAACCGACCGTCGCCCAGGTGTCCACCATCGTACCGCTGTCGACGTAGGCGCCGATGTTTACGTAGGAGGGCATGAGCACGACGCCCGGCGCGATGTAGGCCCCGCGGCGCGCCGTCGCGGGCGGGACCACGCGCACGCCCGCGGCGCGGAACTCACGCGAGTTGAAGTCCGCGAACTTGGCCGGCACCTTGTCGTAGTAGTTGGCGAAACCGCCCTTCATGAAGCTGTTGTCCTCGATCCGGAAGTAGAGCAGTACCGCCTTCTTGAGCCATTCGTTGACCGTCCATCCGGACGCACCGGGTTCGGCCACGCGCGCCTGCCCGCTGTCGAGGAGGGCGATCGCCTCCAGTACCGCCTCGCGCACGTGGGTGTTTACGGCGCGGGGGGTGATCTGTGCGCGCTCCTCGAATGCCTGCTCGATCACCGCTTTGATTTCGTTCATTCGCTCCGTTCTCCGTCGGTGCGCGCCGCGCCGTTCGTCCGGATGCGCGCGATCGGGGTAGTGTATCGGCTTTGTGGCCGGGATCGAAGCGCCGGCGCGCCGCGCTCACGCGAGGGACTGCACGAAGTCGCGGATGCGATGCGCGGCCGCGACGCACTCCTCGATCTCCGCCACCAGGGCGATGCGCACCCGGTTGCGCCCGGGGTTCTCCCCGTAGGCGCTGCGCGAGAGGAAGGTGCCCGGCAGCACGGTCACGTTCGCGCGTGCGTACAGGAGCCGCGCGAACTCCGTGTCCGCTATCGGGGTGCGCGGCCAGAGGTAGAAGCCCCCCTCCGGGCGCCGCGCCTCCAGGTGCCCGTCGAGGATCCCGAGCACGGCATCGAACTTGGCCCGGTAGGCCGCGCGATTGGCCTGCACGTGCGCCTCGTCCTCCCATGCGGCGATGCTTGCGGCCTGGTGGTGCGGGGCCATCGTGCAGCCGTGGTAGGTGCGGTAGCGCAGGAAGGTTGCGAGCAGCTCCGGATCACCGGCGACGAAGCCCGAGCGCATGCCCGGCAGGTTCGAACGCTTGGACAGGCTGTGGAAGACGACGCAGCGCCGGAAATCCGCGAGACCCATCCCGGCGGCGGCCTCCAGCAGGCCGGGCGGAGGGCGGGCCTCGTCGGGATAGATCTCGGCGTAACACTCGTCCCCGGCGATGACGAAATCGTGCTCCTGCGCGAGACCGATGAGCCTCTGCAGCGTGGGCACGTCCAGTACCGCGCCGGTGGGGTTTCCCGGCGTGCACAGGTAGAGGAGCTGGCAGCGGTCCCAGACCTCCGCCGGCACTGCCGCGAAGTCGGGCACCGTCGCCTCCGGTCCGGCCGGATTGACATACCAGGGCCGGGCCCCGGCGAGCAGCGCCGCGCCCTCGTAGATCTGGTAGAACGGGTTCGGCACCAGCACCAGCGGGTCCGCGCTCCGGTCGACGACGCACTGGGCGAAGGAGAACAGCCCCTCGCGCGAACCGTTGAGCGGCAGTACGTGGCGCTCCGGATCGAGTGGCGGCGAGAGGCGATAGCGGCGGCTGGCCCATGCCGCGATCGCCGCGCGCAACGCGGGCTCGCCGCGCGTGGTCGGGTAGCGCGACAGCCCCGCGAGGCCGGCGGCGAGGCGGGCGGCCACGGGTTCGGGCGCGGCGTGGCGCGGTTCGCCGATGGCGAGGCTGATGGGCGGTAACGACGCCGGCGCGGTGTCCCGCAACAGGCGGGACAGGCGCTCGAACGGGTAGGGCTGCAGTCGCGAGAGGTCCGGGTTCATGATCTCAGGTTCGTCGGGCGCCGGGCGGTGTCCCGTACCCGGCGGGCGCGCCCGGCCCGGTCGCCGGGATCCGGACCCCGCCCCCCCCCGCCCCGCGGCGGGCGAAACCGGTACAATCGCCACGCGCCCCGGCGACCGGTCGAGTCGATGGCGGGATCGCGCCGAAGGTGATGTGGAGATGCGCGGACGGGCGATGTCGGGCCGCCGCGGGTCGCCCGAATGCGCGGGGTAGTATAAGGGATGGAGCGGAGTGGGACCACACGGGCGCGGAGGCTGCTGCCGGTCCTGAGCCTGCTGCTGGCGGCGACCCTGTGGGGACTGATCTGGTATCCGCTCCGGCTGCTCGAGGGTCACGGCCTCGGCGGTTTGTGGAGCGCCCTGGTGATCTACGCGGCGGCGTCGCTCCCCGGCGCCGTGTTGCTGTGGCGCGGGCGCGGCCAGTTGCGGCGCCGGCCGGCGGGGCTGCTCGCGCTCGCGCTGGCCGCCGGCTGGTGCAACGTCAGCTTCATCCTCGCAATCCTCGACGGGACGGTGGTGCGGGTCCTGCTCTTGTTCTACCTTTCGCCGTTATGGGCGACCCTGCTCGGTTGGGTGATGTTGCGCGAGCCGCTCACCCGCAACTCGGGGGTGGTGCTGGTACTGGCGATGGCCGGTGTGGTGGTGATGAGCTGGCACCCGCAGCTCCATCACCCGTGGCCGCAGGAGACTGCGGACTGGCTCGCGGTCTCGTCGGGGTTCACCTTCGCGTACGCCAACGTGCTGGTGCGCAAGTTCTCCGACATCGGTATTCCGGTCAAGACTGCGGTCACGTGGCTCGGGGTCGCGGGGGTTGCGGCGCTGTGGCTGTGGTTCGGCCGGATCGGGGTGCCGGCGGTCAGCGGCCCGTGGGTGTGGGCCGCGGCGGTCGGGCTCGGCTGGTTTGCGATCGTGCTGATGACCGTGTCGGTCCAGTATGGGGTCACCTACATGCCGGTGCAGCGCTCGGCGGTGATCCTGCTGTTCGAATTGGTCGTCGGCGCCGTCTCCTCCCAGATCCTCACGGCCGAAGTCGTGAGCGTCCGCGAGTGGGTCGGGGGGGTGTTGATTGCGGCGTCGGCGTACTTCGCGGCCCGCGCGCAACAGGTGCATCCGCAATGAGCGACGCCCGCCCGATGCGCTATACCGCGCTGCACCATGCGGCGGTCCTGGTCGGCGATACCGGACGGGCGCTCGCCTTCTACGCCGGAGTGCTGGGGCTGCCCGTGGATCCCGGCCGTCCGGACCTCGGCTACCCCGGGGCCTGGCTGCGCATCGGGGACCAGCAACTGCACCTGATGGAACTCCCGGACCCGCACGCCGACGCCCCCCGTCCCGCGCACGGCGGGCGCGATCGCCATGTCGCCCTTGCGGTGGAGAGCATCGAGCCGGTCGTGCGCGCGCTCGATGCGGCGGGGGTGGCCTATACGCGCAGCCGCTCCGGTCGCCGCGCGCTGTTCTGCCGCGACCCGGACGGAAACGCCGTCGAGATCCTCGAGGCCGGTCCGTCCGATTGAGACTTGCGTATAGCGTTGACGGCCATCCCGTAGCCCGGGTGCAGGCCGCAGGCCGGAGTCCGGGGGATCGCGGTGCGGAGGAGACTCCTTTCCCGGATTGCGCTGCGCTCCATCCGGGCTACATCGATGAGGCGATCCGACGCCAACCCAATGTAGCCCGTATATGGTCTCCTCCCATTTTGCAAGGCCGTGAGCGGGTCGATGGCAGGGACAGGTTGCGTCCGTATATTCGGCCTGTTGGTGAGGACCCGCGAGGGGTTCTCTGGCCACGATGAA
>JALUXX010000031.1 GCA_027013145.1 Gammaproteobacteria bacterium
CGTGGTCGGCTCGAGCGGGTCGCCGTCGGTGTTGCACAAGACCGGCGGCCGGGGGTTGAGGTGCGCGTCGCGCAGCGTGAAATAGACCCCGCGCAGCCTGGCCGCGCGCTCGCGCAATACCTCGCGGTCCAGGTGCGGACGGTCCCGGGCAAGCTCTTCGCGCAAATCGGCGATGCGCAGCAGGTCGCGCGCCGGCAGCGCGATCGGCGCAAGACCGGCCACGAGCGACATGCCCTCGACGGTGACGAGACTCGCGTAGAGGATCTCGCCCTTGCGCAGGATCTTCGAGGCGCTGCGCTCCAGAACCTCCCGGTCCCCGCCGAGGAGCAGGTCCCGCAACGAGATCGCCCGCCCGGGCTCCACCCCGGTCACGAGATAGAACCCGAAGGGCTGCGCGCAGGCCTCCTCGATAAACCGCCGCTGCAGGTCATCGAGCTGCGCGCCGTGGTGCTCGAGATAGTCGATGGCGATCGGCCGGGCCGGTGCGGCCGGGCCCGCCGCGTCCGGGATCCAATGAAACAGCATCCATGGCAGGAAGAACCCGGCCGCCTCGGGGGCGAAGGCCGAGTCGATCGGATCGTCGCAATCGTGCGCGAACACCGCCCAGGCCTCGGCGAAGGCCTCGGGTCCGTAGCGGCGCGAGGCATGGCGCAGCAGGAGCGCATTGAGCGCATCGACCGCTTTGCGAAGGCGCTTCCACTCGAGTGAGGCCGGGGGCGGGAGCTCTTTGGCGAGACAGCAGCGCTTGTACTTCTTGCCGCTGCCGCAGGGACAGGGGTCGTTTCGGCCGGGTTTCATGGCAGAGGTCCGAGAAAGAGGGTTCGAGGCATCGGGGGTCTCGCCGGTGCGCGGCGACTGCGTTTCCCATCATAGGATGGATCGCCTGCGGATCGGAAGGGGGCGGGGGAAGGATGCGGCCCGCGCGGTGATTCGAGAGGGTGATTCCGACGGGTGATTCCGGGCGGTGATTCCGAAGGGTGATTCCAGCGGGTGATTCCGGCGGGCGGTCGTGGCGCGCGGCCGCCTCGCGGCGAGCGGCGTCGGCCTTCTCGCCGCCGCGTCCTGGAACGGCGCCGATCCGGCGGCCGAAGCAGGTTTTGGAGCGGCGACGCCGGCGGGTGGTGGGGCATGGTTGGTTTTGGTGGGTCATTTCCGGTCGGTTTGAAAAAGCTGTTCACCCCGCCGCCGGCTTTGCGGCCCGACCGCGCGCTCCGAACCCGGTTCGCGAAGACTCCGGAGCCGTCAGACGAAGGGCGGGCACAGATCTTCGCCGGGGGCCTCCGACCGAGGCGGTCATTTCCCGCACGCGCATCGAAATCGGTCCGAACAGACCCACCAGAACCAACCATGCCCCACCACCTGCTCCCGTGAGAGGCGTCGCCGGGGCGCGCGATCCGCGGACGGCGAGAGTGAAACCGTGCTTGGGCCTTCCGTCCCGATCATTCGTGCATCCTGCACCTGTGCGTCCGGCGCGGCTGCGAATCGAACCTCTTGCACCCGACGCGATGCGCAACCGCATGCTCCGTGCGATCTGCACTCGCTTGCATCGGGCCGCATGCATTTTTTTCGAATTCATGTCTTCTCTAATTTTGCGCTGCACCTAGTAGACCATGAGGACGGATACACTGCGTGTTCTCGACGATGCCAGCTCCGCGGCTTGGTGGCGGAGACGATGTGGTAGGTGAAGAAGATGGCGGCCGCAGACTGCGGCCGCCATCGCCGCGCGGGTCGGAAAATTCGCGCACCTTGCATCGCGCCGCAGCGTGTATATATAGTACTGATCGAGAGACCGCGATCGCGGTCGTGATGATGATCCTGCCGGCGGTGCAATACGGCTGCCGGTACGGCCAAGAGGGCCCGTACGGGTCCGTGAGGGGAACTCCGATAGGAGCTGAGGACGGCGTGCCGTGTCCGGTGGACGCGTGCGTGCGCCGTGATGGATGACGTGCGCCCGGGGCGCACGAAGGAGGCAACCCATGTATCACTCTCACTCGACGGAGGATCATCGTCATGACCGACCACATCGCCGCCGCGGACGGCACATCCGCACCCACTGTCGCGCAGACTGAGGATCCCGCTGCGCGCATCGATACGCTCATCGCCTCGTTCCTCGCCGCGGTCCGGCAAAAAATCGGATCCGCACCTGCGCCCGACGAGGTCGTCCCGGGCGCGATCATCCGGTACGACACCCCCGACGACCGTCCTGGCCGCAAGACCGGCTGGGCGATCTTCCGGGTGTTGCCCTCCGGCATCGCCTGCGGCCGGTACGGCGAGCACCGGTACGGTCGCCGCGGCCGATGGATCTCGACCGACGTCGCGGCGCTGGCGCCGGAACAGGCCGCGCAGCTGCAGGCCGAGCTCGAGGCGCAGGCGCGCGCATGGCGTGAGGAGCGCGAGCGTGCGCAGCGCGAGGCCGCGGAGGATGCCGCGCGCAGGTGGGCGGCCGCGCCGCCGGCCGCGGACGATCACCCGTACCTGCGCGCCCACGGCGTGCGCGCGCACGGGCTGCGGCGGGAAGGCGCGCAGCTGATCGTTCCCGTGCGCGACATCGAGGGTCATCTGTGGTCGGTGCAACGGATTCCTGCGGAGCCAGGCGGCCGCAAGCGGTTCCTGTCCGGCGGGCGCGTGCAGGGGTGCATGTGCTGGATCGACGATGCGGTGCCGCGCGACGGCGATCCGATCATCGTGGCCGAGGGTTGGGCGACGGCCGCGGCCGTGCGGGAGGCCACGCGTGCGTGCGTCGCGGCGACGTTCTCGGCGCGTAACCTCGCGCGGGTCACCCGACTCCTCCGCGAGCGGTATCCGTCGTCGCGCATCATCGTCGCCGGCGACCGTGACGCGAACGGCGTCGGTCAGCGTGCGGCCTACGCCGCCGCGCGCGCGGTCCGGGGATGGGTCGCGATCCCCTCGGCGGAGGATCTCGCGGCGCTCGGCCGCGCGCAGGACTCGGCGGAGCCGGTCGGCGACGCGGACTGGGCGGACGTCTATGGAAATCTCGGCGCCGACGCCGTCGTCGACGGGATCCGCGCGGCGCGGTTCGGCGTGGCCGGCGGCGACCGGCGGCTGCGGCCGAGCGTCGTCGTGCGTGCCGGCGAGCGGTCGGGCGCAGTCGAGCTCGCCCGCGAACTCCTGCGCACCTCCGGTCTGCCGCTGTTCTTGCGTGACCGGCAGGTCGTGCGTATCGCGCGCGCCGCGACGGACCCGGACGGGGTCCCGGTCATCGCGCCGGTGACGATCCCATGGGTCCAGACGCGGCTCGCGGAGCTCGCCGAATGGCGGAAACCGGTCGAGCGCCGCGGCGACGTCGTGTTGCAGCCGCTCGACCCGCCGCGGCCGATCGTCGAGGCGATCCTCGACGCGCCCGACGAGCTGCATCTGCGCCCGCTGCACGGGATCGCGACCGCGCCGATCATCGCGATGGACGGATCGGTGGAGACGACTCCGGGCTATCACGCGGACACGGGGCTGTGGCTGCACCTGCCCGATCCCGACGCGTGGCGCGCGGCGCTCGCTGCGCATCCCACGCGGGAGGATGCGCGACGGGCGGTGGATAGGTTCCGCGAGCTGTTGCGGCATTTCCCGTTTGCGTCGGAGGTCGATTTCGGCGTCGTGATGTCGGCGGTCGTCACCGCCGTGCTGCGGCCGGTCCTGCCGACCGCGCCGGCGTTCGCGCTCGACGCGCCGGCCGCCGGCACCGGCAAGACGCTGCTGGCGGAGACCATCGGGATGATCGGCACCGGCGCCATACCGGCCGTAACCGAGATCCCGACGCGCGACGAGGACGAGGGGCGCAAGCGCATCGATGCGGCGATGCTCGCGGGCGCGCCGGTCATACTGATCGACAACGTCGAGGGCACGCTCGGCTCGGCGGCGCTCTGCCAGGCGCTCACGCAGACGTCGCGCCGGATCCGTCCGCTGGGCCGGTCGGAGGAGATCCGTGTCCCGTCGCGCGGTGTGTGGATGATCACGGGGAACAACCTCGGGCTGCGCGGGGATCTCACGCGACGCGTCCTGCTCGCGCGGCTCGATGCGCGGATCGATCGACCGGAGCGTCGCCGGATCGACCAGGACCTGCAGGCCGAGGTGCGTGCGCGGCGCGTGGAGCTCGCGGCTGCGCTGATCGATCTCGTGCGTGCCTATCTGCTCGCGGGCTGCCCGCCGGTGACACTGGCGGCCGGGCGCGATCTCGGCTCGTTCCGCGCGTGGTTGCGGACGGTGCGCGCGGCGGTCGTGTGGGCCGGATGCGCCGATCCGGTCGAGGCGGCGGAGCGCGTGCAGGCGGACGATCCGGTGCGCCGGACGCTGGAGGCCGTGCTGCGGGTGCTGTGGTACACGTTCCGCGGGCGCCCGGTCACGGTGCGGGAGATCCTCGGCGCGGCCGAGCCGGATGCGGACCTCGCCGCGGCCCTCGAACAGGCCGTCGACCTGCGCGGGCCGCGCACCAGTCGGCGGCTCGCGGCATGGTTGCGCCAACATCGGGATCGGATCGTCGGGACGCTGCAGCTCGTGCAGGCGCCGGGCCGGGCCGGTGTGTCGCGGTGGGCGGTGGTGTCGACCCTCACCGCCGAGGCAGCCCCGGCCCAGGAGTGCCGGGAGGCTGGGGCGGGTGACGATCGAGGGACCGGGGCCGATGCGGAGGACGCCGAGGTGCCGGTCGACGGGACACGGGTGGTGGTGTGACGGTGCCGGCGGCGGGGTGGTGGATCCCGGTGGGTTCTGGTTGGTCGTTTTGGGTCGATTCCCGCGACCCGTTCGCCGCGCCGCCGCCCACTTCCCTCGGATCGCAACCGCCCGGGGCCGCAGCGCCGGGAGGACCGTGCGGGTTGCGGTCATGGATCGAATGCGCCGAGCGGTAATTTTCCGCGCGCGTTCGGAATCGACGGAAACGGACCAACCGGAACCCACCATAACCCACCGCCTGGGCCTCAATTTGTATCGGAGAAGGAGATGCGCATGGACGCGATGAATGAAAACCCCGCCGCGGTGCTGGCCGCGGCGATGCGCGCGCGGGTGTGGCTGCGCGCCCTGCCGGACGGGGAGCTCGAACTGTCGGCCCTCGACACCGGCGGGCGGATCCCGCCGGAGCTGGTCGAGGCGGTGCGCCGCCACAAGGCTCCGCTGCTGGATCTGCTGAGTCCGGCGCCGCCGGCGCCGGAGCCTTCGGCACCCGTGTCCGAGGCACCCGTGCCCGAGGCACTCGCGGCGAAGATCCCGCGGGCAAAGGGCTGGGCCGATCCGGCGGACGGGTGGCGGATCGAGGCCTTGGCCGCCGCGGCCTGGAAAGTCGTCGACGTCGAGACGACCGGCCTGACGCCGGCGTCCAGGAAGGTGCGGGTCAACGCAAAACAGCGCGGGGCCGGCGCGGACCCTGCGCTCCGGGTGCGGGTCCTCTCGGCCACCTGGCCGGGGGAAGGCGGGTTGCGCACCGAGGCCTGGGACCTGGACACGGCGGGCGAGGAGCCGCGCAGACGCATCGCCGCCGCGGCCTGCTCGGGCATCCTGATCGGTCACAACCTCGCGTTCGATCTGTCCTGGCTGTTTCGCCTGGTCCCGGATGCCGATCCGACCGCGGTGCTCGATACGCTGCTGGTCGGCCGGCTCGTGCGCCCGACGCTCGCCGCGGACCTCCAGGTCCTGGCCGCCTCGGACGAGACGGCGAGGGACATCGCACGGCGGGGCGGAGGCTGGTCGCTCGAGGCCATGGCGTATCTGCTGCTCGGTGAGCGGCCGGACAAGAGTTTGCAGAAGCCGGGCCACTGGGTCGGCCCCGCACCGCTGCCGGACGGGCATTACCAGTATGTGACCGGCGATGCGACCCTCCCGCTTCGGCTCCTGCTTCGGATGTTGGGAGCCGACGATGCGTCCGATCCGCTCATCGCCTGGCGCGGATGGCTCGGGACCGTGGGCGGGAAGCAGCCGGATCTCGTCGATCACGCGAGGGTCTACGAGCGCTTGCCGATCCACCTGGCCAGGATGACGCTGCGGGGGATTCCGGTCGGCAGGGACCGCCTGGAGGCGTATCTGCACAAGACGCTCACCGAGGCCCGGGCGGCGGCGAAGCGCGTGGCAGCGACGGCCCCGGAGCTTTCCGATGTTGTCGTCGAGCGGATCGCCGAT
This sequence comes from Gammaproteobacteria bacterium, assembly GCA_027013145.1. GTDB lineage: Bacteria > Pseudomonadota > Gammaproteobacteria > 21-64-14 > 21-64-14 > BMS3Abin12. Next base: position 6,118 of record JALUXX010000031.1, read on the forward strand.
CCGTGCAAAGGGCTCGACGCCGAAAGCCGCGCCGCGATCGCCGACGCCTTCGAAGCCCGCGGGGTCGCTCTCTCCAGGAGCGAGAAGAAGGGGCTTCGGCGCATCGGCGAGAAGGATCTTCGAGGGGCTCGGGCCGACCGCGGTGCGTCGGCCCCGCTCTTCCAGGCGCTCGTCGCAGCCAGTCGCGCAACCAAGCGCGCGGCGATGGCGGGCGCCCTTCGCGACACCGTCCTTCGCGGCGGCGGGTTCGACGCGGCGGGTTTCGGGCGCATCCGGGCCTTGTTCTCGCCGACGACCTCCACGGGCAGGCTCTCTTCGCAAGAGCCCAACGGGCAGAACTTCCCGCGGGATCCGGACTTTCGCGCCATCGTCCACGCACCGCCCGGGAAGCGGATCATCTCCTGCGATTATTCCGCATTGGATGTTCGGGTCGGCGCGGCGCTCGGGATCCGGGAGCAGCGGCGTATTGCCATCGCCCTGGGATCCGAACCTCGCGGCACATACTGGTACGGGGACGGCGGGCTTTCCGAGCTGCGGGAGGCCGTCGTCGATCGAGTCCACGAAGTCGATGAGGCGGCGGTGCAGGCGGCGCGCAAGGGGCTCGATGAGGCCTACCGGTTCGGCAAAGAGCGCGGGCGATGGAGCGCCTATCGGGCGGCGTTGCGACGCCATCGCATCGACCGCCTGGCCCTCGCGCTGCGCCGGCTCCTGACCCTCTACGGGGGCGGGGACTTCGATGCGGCATGGCGGGAATTCAGCGCCCTGACCGCCGCGAGCGCCGGGGCCTGGCTCGGGGAGTCCGCCTTCCGGCGCGCGTTCCGGCTCGGGGTCGACGTGCATACCTACACGACCCTGAAGCTGCAGGGGAAGGACCCGGACGCGCTCGCCGCCGGCCTCGAGGGCGAAGATCTGCGGAATCGGTTCGAGACTCTGAAGGCCGAACTCGGCGAGGCCCGCCAGCGGGGCAAGATCGCCAACCTCTCGCTCCTCTATGGCATGTCGGCTCCGTCTTTCCGGTCCCACGCGGCCAAGGTCTACGGGATCCACATGAGCGCCGAGGAGGCGGAGGACACCGTGAACCGCTGGCTCGCGGCCTACCCCGAGATCGATCTGCTCGCCGCGGGCACGGCGCTGCGCGAGACCGTCTTCCGGGACGGCCGGGACGGGCGGCCCTACTTCGCGAATTCCCTCCTCGGGACAAGCAGCAGCGGGGTGATCGAGATCTACGACCCCAAGCGCGGGAAGGTCCGGGCGCAGCCCGTATGGTACGACACGACGCTCGACCGAAGACCGATCTGCGCCGTCGGGCTCCACGCGGCGATCAACTACCCGGACCAGGGCTCCGGGGCGGATCTGTTGCACAGAGTCTTCCATGTCCTCGAGACCGAACATCCGGATCTCTACGACTGCATCGTCGACCAGATCCACGACGAGATCCTGTTCGAGGTGCCGGAGGCCGAAGCCGAGGGATACGCGGTGCGGATCCGTGAAGTGCTGGAGCGGGAAGGGAACCGGATGCTCGGCCCCTACGGGGTGCCGATGGAGGCGGGCGTGCAGGTGGGGGAGGTCTGGGCGCACTGAGCGGCGGGGATGAAGGTTCCGGAGGGGGTCGCCCCCGGGCGGCCTGGAGGGGAGGCGGCAGCCGGCCGATAACCTCTAATTTTGCGCTGCACCTAGTGGGGGGTGGGTTCCACTGAACCATAGGAGGCGACCCCCATGAACCAGCAACTCCAGCCGGATGATTTTGCAACGATTGCCGCCCTGGCCCGGCAGCATCGGTTTCCGATCCCGGGTGCCGAGACCAGGATCTTCCGCGGCAGGGAGCGCGTGCGAGTCCGCGATACGGAGATCCGCCGCACCGCGGAGGAGTGGATCCGCCGCGATCGTGCACCGCGGCCGGGTGAGCCGCCGGACGAGGGCGGGCGGTGGAGCGAGGCGCAGACGGAGCCTGCGGCCTCGCGCACCGAATGGAATCGCCGCGGGCGGAAGGTGCGCCCCGGCGCGGCCCCGGCCGGGGAGTGCGGGGGGCGCGTCGGCGATCGCTACCGGGTCTGGGACGTCTATCGGGAATCGGACACGATCCCGAAACAGGTGCGCCGCATCGCGCCGCCGAAGCGGCTCGACGATGTTCTGCTCAGCATCTTCACGATGAACCGCTCGGCGAAGCGGTGGCGCGATGCGGCACGGACGTATTATGAGGCCGGCATGCACGGGTTCGCCCAATCGAGTCGGTGGAAGAAGGAAGAGGCCTATCGGCTGAAGGACCGGGGGATCCTGTACGCGATCGCGCACGAGCTGCTCCGGTTCGAGGGCATGCACGGCGGGTTCGGGCTCTGGGCCGGAGGCGGGTACCGGTTCCATGCGCGATTCGTGCCCCTCGACACGGTCGTCGACGGTTCGGAACGGGGGACGTTCGTGGTCGACGCCAAGCCCAGGACCTCGCGGGAGCCGCGCGTCATGGATGCGAAGGAGACGTTGCGCGCGCTGCCGGAGTACACGCCGGCGGAACTCGGCCTCAAGGAGATCCCGCCGGAGCGCCCGTACGAGAGCCGCCGCTACGATGAGTGGGACGAGGAGGACCTCGAGGCGCTCGAGGAGGAACTCGAGGCGCTCAAGGAGGAGACGATGGAACCGCCGGTGGTCGGCCCTTGAGTGAGCATTGGGGGGGGCGTGGGGCGGGGCGTCGCGGCAGGCGGCGGGGACCTCGCCCCGCGCGGCCGGGGCGGGCAAATGCCGCGGGTCATCGGGGCTCGGCCCTCTCCGCGACACCGGGAGACTGATAGTGACCTCTCGGCGCGCCGCTGTCCAGCCCCGCCTGCGCTCACCTTCGAGGCGGTTGCCGCCGGATCCCGTGTGCGGCTTGCTTCGCGGGTGTTGCGGGCGGGGCGCGGCCGGCACGGGGGCCGTTTCCGAAACGAGGCCCCCGGGAAGGGGGGCTCTAATTTTCCGGCGCACCTAGTACGGGTCGGGTGAAACGGATCCGAGGAGGTGTACTGTGGAATGGGTCATCGGGGGGATTTTCGTCGGACTGCTGGTCTTCGGCGTTGCGGTGCTCGCGGCGCCCGCGCCGCCGCTGCCGCGGCTCGGGCCGGAGGCGTTCCGCAAGGCCGCCGCAGGCACGCGGGGTCGATTCGAGGGGAAGGTGCAGAAGCTCATCCATCGCAATGCCGGGAACGGGTTCGTGGTCTTCGTCCTCTACGACCCGGTGGATCGACACGGGATCGTGGCCGTCGTGCAGGAGGGCGGCGGATGGATCGAGCAGGGGATGTCCGTCACCGGCGTCGCTGCGGCCGTGCGCCATCCGCGTTACGGGCGCCAGATCCGGGTGCTGCACATCGCGCGCGGGCCGCTGCCCGGCTCTGTTGGCTCGCCGATGGGAGCGGCGAGCCCGTCCCGCGTGGATTCGGCCGCCAAAGGTTGAGCCGGGCGCCCGCTCGCGTCCTGAGCTGCCCGGCCCGGGGAAAGTGGGATCGTTGAAGGGTATTGACACTTCTCCGACCGAGGTCTATGTTGTGCATCACCTTCGGCATAAGCACAATATCTTGTGCTTTGATGGGAACCCGGTGAAATTCCGGGACTGACGCGCAGCGGTGAGGGGGAACGAGGTGCACGCGGGGGCCGGTGTTCGAGGGGGCTCCCAGGCACTGCTCCGGACGGGGTGGGAAGCCGTGCATCGAGGCCTGTCGGACCGGATCGAGGTCCGAACCGCCCCCGAGTCCGAAGACCGGCCGGAGGGCGAGTCGGCCCGCCGTTGCGCCGTGAACGGTGCGCGGCGTAGGGGGTTGGCTCGGCGATTGTCCCAGGCCTTCGCGACTGAGGCCCCCGGGTGAGACGCCTGCGTGCTGCCTGCGCGTGGCGCTTCTTTCCCCCGACCCCCGGCGCGGGCCTGGGCCGCCCGAACCCGACGCAGGAGGTGCCCCGTGACGCCAGTCAGCGATCCCGATTCTTCTCCGGTTGAGGCGGTTGCGACTGCTGCGTTCGCGCGATGGCGGGTCCTTCGCCGCGATGGAAGCGAGGTGGCGTTCGACGTCGGGCGCATCGAGCGGGCGATGCGCCGGGCCTTCCTCGCCGTGGAAGGGGCGGGGCCGGACGAGGCGGCGACGGTGCAGGAGTTGGCGGCGCGGGTGTGCGCGGCGCTGCGCGCCCGCTCGCCGGGAGGCGGTGCGCGGGCGATCTCGATCGAGGAGATCCAGGATCAGGTCGAGCTTGTCCTGATGCGCGCGGGCCACTACCGCGTGGCGCGCGCCTACGCCGTCTACCGCGAGCAGCACCGCCGGCTGCGTGCCGATCGCACGACGCTCGTGGACGTGGAAGCCTCCGTCCGGGAGTATCTGAGCCGCAGCGACTGGCGGGTCCATGCCAACGCCAATCAGGGCTACTCGCTGGGCGGGTTGATCCTGAACGTCTCGGGCAAGGTGATCGCCAACTACTGGCTCAGCCATGTGTATCCGCCCGAGGTGGGCGAGGCGCACCGCAACGCGGATCTGCACATCCACGATCTCGACATGCTCTCCGGCTACTGCGCGGGGTGGTCGCTGCGCACGCTGCTCGCCGAGGGCCTGAACGGCGTGCCGGGGAAGGTGGAGGCGGCGCCGCCGCGGCATCTGTCGAGCGCCGTGGGCCAGATGGTGAATTTCCTGGGTACGCTGCAGAACGAGTGGGCGGGGGCGCAGGCCTTCAGTTCCTTCGACACCTATCTGGCGCCCTATGTGCGCAAGGACGCGCTGTCCTACGAGTCGGTGCGCCAGCATATCCAGGAGCTGGTCTTCAATCTCAATGTCCCTTCGCGCTGGGGCACGCAGACGCCGTTCACCAACCTCACCTTCGACTGGGTCTGCCCCGAGGATCTGCGGGGACAGCGCCCGGTGATCGGCGGCGAGGAGATGCCTTTCACCTACGGCGAGCTGGGCGCCGAGATGGATCTCATCAACCGTGCCTACATCGAGGTGATGACACGCGGCGATGCCAGGGGGCGGGTGTTCACCTTCCCCATCCCCACCTACAACATCACTGCGGATTTTCCGTGGGACTCGGAGAATGCCACGCGGCTGTTCGGGATGACGGCCAAGTACGGGCTGCCATACTTCCAGAATTTCCTCAATTCCGATCTCCAACCGCACATGGTCCGCTCGATGTGCTGCCGGCTGCAGCTCGATTTGCGCGAGCTTCTCAAGCGCGGCAACGGACTGTTCGGGTCCGCCGAACAGACCGGGTCCATCGGCGTGGTCACGATCAACTGCGCGCGGCTCGGGTACCTGTACCGGGGCGACGAGAACTCGCTGTACCGCAGACTCGACGCGCTGCTCGAGATCGGCAAGGAGAGCCTCGAGATCAAGCGCAAGGTCGTCCAGGGGTTGATCGACGAGGGCCTGTTTCCCTACACGAAGCGCTATCTCGGCACACTGCGCAACCACTTCTCCACCCTGGGGGTGAACGGCGTCAACGAGATGATCCGAAACTTCACCGCCGACGAGCACGACATCACCACCGCGTGGGGGCACGAGTTCGCCTGCCGGCTTCTGGATCATGTACGCGCGCGCATCGTCGGTTTTCAGGAGGAGACCGGCCACCTCTACAACCTGGAGGCGACGCCCGCGGAGGGCACGACCTACCGCTTCGCCAAGGAGGACCGCAAACGCTACCCGGACATCCTGCAGGCCGGCACGGCGGACAAGCCCTATTACACCAACTCGACGCAACTTCCGGTGGGGTTCACGGACGACCCCTTCGAGGCCCTGGAGCGCCAGGAGGCGCTGCAGCGGAGGTACACCGGCGGCACCGTGCTGCACCTCTACATGGCCGAGCGGCTCTCGAGTGCGCAGGCGTGCAAGCGGCTCGTGCGCCGGGCCCTCGAGCGGTTCCGGCTGCCTTACCTCACGGTGACGCCCACCTTCTCGATCTGCCCGCGCCACGGCTACCTCGCGGGCGAGCATCGGTTCTGTCCGCGCTGCGACGAGGAGATCCTCGCGCGCAAGCGCGCCGCGACGACGGAGCAGGCCGCGGCATCGGCCTGATGTGCAACCCACCCGACTGCTGGAGGACCGCTGAAATGACCCAACTGACCGAAACGCCCGAGATGCATGAGCCCCGGGCCCTGCTGACGGATGCGGAGCGCCAGCCCTGCGAGATCTGGACGCGCGTGATGGGCTACCACCGCCCGGTGTCGGAGTTCAATCCCGGCAAGCAGTCCGAACACGCCGAGCGGCGGCACTTCCTGGAGGCGCGGGCCGAGGCGGCGCTGTCCGGGGCGGAGGCGGCGCGGTGCAGGAGCTGCGCCTAGGCGGACTCGTCCCGCTGACCACCATCGACTTCCCCGGGCGCCTGGCGGCGGTGGTCTTCTGCCAGGGATGTCCGTGGCGCTGCGGCTACTGCCAGAACCCGCACCTGCTACCTGTCTCAACCGGTCGGGAGGTCGGGTGGGGGCGGGTGCGGGATTTTCTGGAGCGCCGGCGGGGGCTGCTCGACGCGGTCGTGTTCAGCGGCGGGGAGCCCACGGCGCAGCCGGCCCTCGAGGTGGCCCTCGCGCAGGTGAAGGCCCTGGGGTTTGAGGTCGGGTTGCACACGGCGGGGATCTATCCGCAGCGTCTGGCGCGGCTGCTCGAGCGCCCTTCTTCGGCGGGTCCGCGGGTCGACTGGATCGGCCTCGACGCCAAAGGGCCGCTCGAACGCTACGCCGCGATTACGGGGGTGCGCGGGGCGGGCGCACGGTTTCGCCGGAGCCTCGACTTGGTGCTCGAGAGCGGTATCGCCTACGAAGTGCGCACGACGCTGTACGACGGGGCGACGCCGCAGGAGCTGATCGGGTGGGCCCGCTGGCTCGCCGATTGCGGGGTCCGACGGTACGCGTGGCAGGCGCGCCGTGGGGCGGATCGGCGGGACGATCGGCCCGGAGGGCTTGACGAGATAGCGCCCTGGCGCCGGGCAAGCCGGGAACTCGTGCCGTGGTTCGAGCACTTCGAGTTCCGGACCGCGGTGTGAGTCCGGGCGTGGGCGCAGCCGCGATCCGCCGCCTGAGAAGAAGCAGCGACATAGTAGGGGCGGGGCCGCGTGCGGGGCGCCTCGGTGGGCAGGTCGTGCGCGGACGGGGCCGATGCGCTAGGCTTTCGGGGGTGGCACGGAGCCCGTGCCCGCCAAGCGGGGATCGTCGGAGATGATCGCGGCTGCAGCGCTCGAACCGGGGTATTCGCTGGGGGAGGAGATCGCCCACAGCGTGACCCATGGGATCGGCCTGGCGCTGGCGGTGGCGG
>JALUXX010000032.1 GCA_027013145.1 Gammaproteobacteria bacterium
TCGAGCGCCGCATACAGCGTCGTCGACTTCCCCGACCCGGTCGGTCCGGTCACCAGAAACAGACCGTAGCTGCGCGCGAGCAGCGCGCGCAACCGCACCGCATCGCCGCCCTCGAGCCCCAGCTCGTCGAGACCACGCAGGGCCGCGCGCGTGTCGAGGATACGCGCCGCGACGCTCTCGCCGTTGACCGTCGGCAGCACGGACAGGCGCACGTCGATGCCGCGCCCGCCGTCGACCAGACGCGTGCGCCCGTCCTGCGGCAGGCGGCGCTCGGCAATGTCCATGCGCCCGAGGACCTTCAGCCGCGCGACCACCGCCGGCAGCAGCGCCTTGCTGAACCGGCGCACCGGCACCAGCGTGCCGTCGATGCGCAGCAGCAATTCCACCTCACGCTCGCCCGGGCGCAGGTGCAGGTCCGAGGCACCGCGGCGCACCGCCTCGAGCAGCATCCCGTGCACCAGGCGCACCAGCGGGCGCTCGCTCGCCAGCCGCGCCGCCTCCTCCGCCTCGCCCGCCTCTCCGGGCACGTCCCCCGCGGCCCCGATCTCCTCCAGCGCCACCGCCGTCTCGCGCGAGCCGTAGTGCGCCTCGATCGCCCGCTGGATCTCCGCCCCCGGCGCCACCACCGGCTCCACCCCCAGCCCGCTGACGAAGCCCAGCACGCTCAAGGCCTCCGTGTCGGTCGGGTCGCGCATCGCCACGCGCAGGTGCCGCCCCTCCACCGCCAGCGGGATGGCCCCGTAGCGGCGCGCGAGCTCCGCCGGCACGTACCCGAGCGCGGCCGGATCGATCTGCACGTCCGCCAACGCCACGAACGCCAGCCCCAGCTTCTCGGCGAGCGCACGCTGCACCTGCTCCTCCGAGGCCGCACCCATCCCCACCAGCACCTCGCCCAGGCGCGGCACCGCCCCCGGCTCCGCCCGCCGCTGCCGCTCCAGCGCTTCGTCGACCGCCGCCTCCGGCACCCCCGCCCGCTCGATCAGGACCCGCCCGATCAACGGCCCGATGCGGTAGTCCTTCAGCACCGCCAGCGGTACGTAACGCCGCCGCACGACGCCGTCCGGGTCTTTCACCCACAACTGCAACGCCGTCACGTCCGCGCGGCTCGCCACGCACTCCCCCCGCGCCTCCACGCCGTCGCGGTAGTGCAGGCGATAGGGGCGCGCGGGCGCGCCCGCCCCCGGCGCCGCGGCCGGCTCCTCGAACCGCAGCTCCCGCAGCTGCCCGAACCGCACCTCCTCCACACCGCCTTCCGAGGCCTCGATCAGGACCCGGCCCTGCGCCTCCAGCAGCGCGCGCAGGCGCCCGCTGCACACGCCGCCGTCCAGGCGCACGGCGAGCACCGCCGCACCCTCGCCACCCACGCCGGATCGCCCCGGCGCCGGGGCTGCGCCCTCCGCGGGCGGTCCGCCCGAGGCTGCGAACGACTCTTCCACTGGATCCCTACCCTCCACGTCCCGGCACCCTACGGTTTCTGCAGCACCAGGGAACCCGCTCAATCGTGATCCAGAACGGCTTGGGCCCCACCGTTCTCCACGGAACCCGCCCGCCGCAGCGTCGGCGGACCAAACCCGGCGACGGCCGTGGTCGCCCGCCCGATCCGGAACGCCCTGCCCTCAAGCCGGAACGCGGATCACGTAGAACAGGACGGCGAAGAAGTGCAACGCGCTCCCGGCGAGGACGAAGCCATGCCAGACGGCATGGTGATAGGGCAGGCGGCGCCACAAGTAGAAAACCACCCCCGCACTGTAGGCGACACCGCCCAGGACCAGGAGCAGGAGCCCCGTATCCGGCACCACCCGCGCAAGCGGCCCGATCACCGCCGCCGCCAGCCACCCCAGGCACAGGTACAGGGTCACGGAGAGGAGCCGCGAGCCGCGCCGCACCAGCAACTCCCGGCCCATCCCCAGCAGCGCCAGCCCCCAGACCGCACCGAACAGGACCCAGCCGAAGGTGCCGTGCAGACTGACCAGCGCGAACGGCGTGTAGGTCCCGGCGATCAGCAGATAGATCGCGCAGTGATCCAAGCGGCGCAGCACGCGCTTGACGCGCGCCACGGGAATGGCGTGATAGAGCACCGAGGCCAGATAGAGCAGGACCAGCGCGCCGCCAAACACCGCCGCGGCGGCGATCCGCCCCGCGCCCCCAAAGGCGGCGGCAAAGAACTCCAGCACCACCAGGCCCGCCACCGCCAGCGCCAGGCCGATCCCATGGGTCACGCTGTGGGCGATCTCCTCCCCCAGCGAATACCCCGGTTCGAGCGCTGCAGCCGCGATCATCTCCGACGATCCCCGCTTGGCGGGCACGGG
>JALUXX010000033.1 GCA_027013145.1 Gammaproteobacteria bacterium
AGACCGGGACGTAGAGTTTGTCGCCGCCCGCGTATTCCAGCAGCAGGAACTCGTTGTCGTCGCCGCCGACGTTCAGGCGGCTCAGCCCCAGATAGCGTCCGACGCCGTGGTCCCGGTGGACGACCGGCGCCCCGATGTTGAGGTCGGAGAGATCCCGCAGGCGCTGTTCGGGATCGCGCGCGGCGGTCTGCCGGCGCCGTTCCTGGCGCGCCCGCTCGCCCAGCAGGCGGGCCTCGGGGATGACGGCCAGCGGCGGCGCGCCCAGCATCAGCCCCTCGTCTAGGGGGGCGACGGTGAGGGCGCAGCGCTTGGTGTCGGCGAGAAAGTCGTTCCAACCGGCGACGTCGGCGGGCGCGACGCCGCAGGCGGCGAGTTCGGCGCGCAGGGCCTCACGGCGGCCGGCGGTCTCGGCGACGAACAGCACGCGTCCGGGGAACTCGCGCACGAACTGCGCGACCGCGGCGCCGGGGAACAGCCCGTGCGCGTCGGGCTCGAAGGACGGGGGTGCGCCGATCGCGAGCGGGCCGGTTGCGGTGGAAGCAGGCCCGGAATCGGCGGCATCGTGGACCTCGACCGCCGTGGTTGCGGCCAGGCGCGCGGCGAGTTCGTCCGGGGAGAGGTAGAGTTCCCCGGCGGCGAGCAGCGGGCGTTCGCGGTCGTGGCGCCCTTCCTCGTAGCGCTCGGTGACCTCGTCCCAGAAGCGGCGGGCCGAGCGGTCCACGCCGGGGGTGCGCACCAGCAGCATGGCGTCGGGCAGGTAGTCGAACAGGGTCTGCGTGTCCTCGAAGAACAGCGGCAGATAGTACTCGATCCCGCCGGGGGCGAGTCCCCGGCTCACGTCGCGGTAGATCGGGCTCGCCTGCGGGTCGCCCTCGAAGCGGGCGCGGAAGGCGCCGCGGAAGCGTTGGACCGCCGCCTCGTCCTGCGGGAACTCGCGCCCCGGCAGAAGCCGCACCGACTCCACGCGCTCGACGGTGCGCTGCGTCTCGGGGTCGAAGGTGCGCAGCGATTCGATCTCGTCGTCGAAGAGTTCGATGCGGTAGGGAAGGGCGCCGCCCATCGGGAAGACGTCCATCACCGAACCGCGCAACGCGTACTCGCCATGCTCCATCACCTGGGCGACGCTGCGGTAGCCGCTCGCGGCCAGCCGCGTGCGCATCGCCTCCGCATCGAAACGCCGGCCGGTCTCGAGAATCAGACAGTAGGCGTCGAGGAAGCCGCGCGGCGGCAGGCGCTGCATGAGCGTCGGCGCCGGGACCACCAGCACGCCGCGGTCGAGCTCCGGGAGGCGGTAGAGCGTGGCGAGGCGCTCGGAGACGATGTCCTGATGGGGCGAGAAGGCGTCGTAGGGCAGGGTCTCCCAGTCCGGAAAGGAGAGGACGGGCAGGCCGGTCCCGGCCGAATAGAAGTGCAGCTCGGCCTCGAGCCGTTGCGCCGCGGGCGTATCCGCGACGGCGGCGAGGATCGGGCGGCCCGCTTGCGCCGCGGCACCGACCAGTGCGAGGCCCAGGCCGCGGCCCGCGGGGCACGCCCAGCGCGCGGTCGCGCCGCGCGCCGCCGGAAGGGGCGGGCGCAGGGGGCTCAAGCCGCGGGCGGCGGGCGGCACTCGATCGGCGGGACGGGACATGGGGACGGGCCTTCGGGCGCGGTCGATTCCTGTGGTGCGCGGCCCCGGCCGGGTCGCGGCGAACGCGCACCATTCTCCCATATTTGACGCCGCCGTGGGCGGGTGCGGGTCGGCGGGCCTCTGATAGAATGCCCCCGGGAGAATGTCCCGCGGAGTGCACCGTGGGGCGTGCGCTCCGGAGGTGGCGGATGGAGACCCGGCAGACGGTCGCAGCGCGCAAACGGGTGACCATGCAGTTTTCGCTGACCAACGCGGACGGCGTCGTCATCCGTGAGGCGGGGGGTGCGCCGGTCAGCTACGTCCACGGCGTCGGCCAGTTGTTCCCGCGGCTCGAGGAGGCCCTGGCCGGGCACCGGGTGGGTGATATCGTGCGGGTCAAGCTCTTTCCCGACGACGCCTTCGGCGAACGCGACCTCGACCGCGTGATCGAGGTGCCGCGCGAGCGTATCCCGCCCGGGGAGACCGTGGAGGTCGGCGGATCGCTGATCGGCACCACTTCGGAAGGCGAGAAGGTGCGGTTCACGGTGACCCGGGCCGACGGCGAGCGCGTGGCGCTGGACGGCAACCATCCCCTCGCCGGGCAGACGCTGATCTTCGAGGTCGAGATCCAGGGGATCCGGGACGCAACCGAGGAAGACCTCCTCGCGTCCGCCCCCGCCGCGTCCGGGCTCACCAACCGGTAACGGGCGGCGCCGCCGCCCCGGACTCCGGCCCGGTTGCGCCCGGTTCCGCTTGAGCGACGCCGCCGCGGCGGACCCGGGCGGCAGGCGCCCTTCGGTCTCGACCCGTCCTCAGGGATTGCCGCGCACGGCCACCCAGAACGGGAATCGGCCCTTCGTCGGGATCTCCTTGACCACCTTGAGGGTGCGCGTGCTGATCACGGCCACCCGGTTGGCGGCGGTGACGGAGGCGTACACCCAGCGCCCGCTATGATCGGCGCGCACCCCGTGCGGGCCGCGGCCCACGTCGATGCGCGCGACCACCTTGAAGGTCTTCGGGTCGATGACGTCCACCACGCGGTCGGCGATCGCGCCGGTGAAGACGTAGCGCCCGCCGGGGATGACATCGATCCCCGCGTGTCCCAGCCCCACCTTGATCACCGCGAGTTCCCTGCCCGAGGGCAGGGCGAGGACGGCGACGTGACCGACGAGGTCGCGGACCCAGAGCCGGTGACCGTCGTCCGAGAGGTCGAGGTTGTGGGGGCCCTGCACGCCCGGGACGGGGATGTCGCGGATCTTGCGCAGTTCGCGCATGTCGATCACCGCGACCGCGCCCGCGCCCTGCAGGGTGACGTAGGCGAGCCGCCCGTCGGGCGCGAAGCGTACGTTGTGGGGCGTCTTCCCGACGGCAATCGTCTTGACCACCTTCAGGCTACGCAGGTCGATCACCGCGACGCTGCCCCGTTTCGGGTTGACCGCGAGGGCGAGGCGGCCGTCGGGGCTGACCTTGACCCCCTGGGCGGCGGAGCCGACGGAGAGCGTCGCCAGCACGCGGTCGTCGCGGGTGTCGATGACGTAGACCCGCCCCGTCTTGAGGCTGGTGACCAGCAGGCGGCGCCCGTCCGGGCTCAGGGCCGCGTAGTGTGCGTTGTCGATCCCGCGGATCAACCGACCGGACGGGAGCACCTCGACCGCATTGGATTGCTGCAGCGTGACATAGACGGGCCCGTCGAACGGCGCCTTCGCCGCCGCCGCGATTCCCGGCAGCGCCGCGAGCACCGCCGCCAACACCCAGCCACGAAAAACCCCAGTCCGCGTCTCTGACATCCCTCACCTCCTTTCTGAACGTGTCGACCGTTGATGCCGGCCCGTCAACCGCGGGCGGCCTGGAGCGCCCGTACGCCGAGGTCACCGACCAGCAGCGAACCACTGCCCGCGGCAGGCCAGGCGAGCACGTGGAGACCGCGGACCGAGGCCACGTAGCGTCCGTTGCGCGCGACCGCCTGGCGAACCCGCGGCTGGCGGAAGAACAGCGCCTCGCTGACGACGTACTGCACGAGCACGTGGTCGCCGTATCGATAGGCGAGGGCGGCGGCCGCCTCGCCGCGGATCGTCGTGCGCCAGGCGGAGATCAGCTGCAATCGCCGTCCGTGCAGCGGCTGCAGTCGAAACGGCAGGCGCGCGGCGAGCGCAGCGATGCCGCCCGTGCGCATCGGCGGCAGCTCCCCGTGCATGCGGCGGCGGTAGTCGGCGAGCGCCGCATGAATCATCGGCACCGTCGCGCCCGCCTGCGGGCGGGTGCCGAACGGCCCGTCGGGTCCCCGGCCCCAGAGCGCGAGCGCCACGATCAACGCCACCCCCGCGGCCGCGCCCAGGCCCGCGATCCACCCGGAAATCCGGCGGGACGCAATGCCGCGCATTGCATCCGCGCCCTCCAGCGCGTCGCGCAGGCGCGCACGCAACGCCCCGGTGGCGCGGTCGACCGGGGCGGCCTCGAGCCCGCTCCGCGCGGCCCGATGCAGGGCCGCGGCGCGCCGGCAGCGACGGCAGGCGGCGAGGTGTCGGGCGAAGCGCGCCTGTTCGGCGCCTTCGAGTTCCCCGTCCAGGAAGGCGTCGAGCCGGTCCTCGAACCCCGTATGTTCTTCGACGCTCATTTCCGTCGCGCCCGCCGCAGGCCGTCGCGGTCCGCCCGATCCTCGCGCGCCGCCAGGGCGACGAGGAGACGCCGCGCGCGGTGGATCCGGCTCATCACCGTACCGATCGGTGCGCCGGTGATCGCGGCGATGTCGCGATAGCGGAATCCGTCCAGATCGTGCAGCGCCAGGGCTTCCGCACACTCGGTCGGCAGGCGCAGGAGGAGTTCATCGAGGCGCGCGCGTTCGAGAGCGGCGATCAGGGTCTCGAGCGGTCCGGGATCGCTGGCGGCGACCAATGCCTCGTAGTCCGCTTCCAGGTCGGTGATCGGCAGCAGGGTGCTGCGCCGGGCCTCGCGACGGAAGTGGTCGGCCGCGGTGCGCCGCAGGATCCACTGCAGCCAGCCGTGGACGCGGGTCTCGTCGGCGAGCGATCCGAAATGGCGCCAGGCCCGGAGGTAGGTCTCCTGCACCAGGTCCTCGGCGGCCTCGCGCGAGCCCATCCACCGGCGCGCCGCGCCGAGGAGCCGGTCCAGATAGGGGAGCGCCAGGGCCTCGAAGCGGCTACGGTCAGTTCGTGCCATCGGGGGTGATCCGGGCGTGTTTCAGTGCGTCCATGCCCACAAAGACGTCACGACGCCGGGCGTTATTCTCGAAAGGTCTTGGGGGCCGGAAGAAACCCCGTCCCCGGATTCCGCTTCGCTCCATCCGGGCTACATGGATGCATCGCTGCGGCGGGGTGGGGGAAACGACCCGGCGGCCACGCGTCGCGCCCTCGTAGCCCGGATGCAGGCCGCAGGCCGGAATCCGGGGAATCACGGTGCCGGGAGAAGCACTGTCCCCGGATTGCGCTTCGCTCCATCCGATGGGATGGTCTCCTCCGCCCGCCACTTCGGCGTCGTGACGCGCCAAGATGGAGTGGATTCTGGGACCATCGGTGAGAGTGAGGGGGAGACCATGGGTGAGATTGGCGTGATTGGGTTGGATTTGGCAAAGCAGGTGTTTCACGTGGTGGGTTTTGACGCGCGGGGCAAGGAGGTGAACGAGTAACCCCGGCGCTGATGACGCAACCCGGCGGCCGCGGAACGCACGGGCGGCGGAAACACCTTCATGCCTTTTTCACCCCGTTCGCCTGTGGTCCCTCGAGGGCGCGCAGGACCCGGTAGGCGATGTTGATCACGTGGCGCAGGACGTAGACCGTTCGCGCGGAGAAGACCAGGCGGATCAGCGCCAGGATTCCGCCGCGGGCCGGTCCCTGCGCACGCGTCTCCTGCTGACCGTCACGGATCGCACAGAGGATCTCGCGTGCCGCCCGGGCCGGGTGCCCGCCGCCGCACTCCCCGAGCAGCGCCCGCGCCTCCTGGCCGGCGGCCACCCAGGTGTGGAGGGAGGTCGAGAAGCGCAGGATCGAGGCGCGAAGGTCCTGCGAGTTGAGGACCTCCGGGAGGGTGGCGACCACCGTCTCCCAGGCTACGGAAAGCTGGCCGGCCCATCGGTCGAGATCGGCCAGCAGCCGCTCCGTGCGGGCCGCGACGGAGGGGGAGGTCCCCCGCAGGAGGTCGCGGGCCTGACCCGTCACCCGGATCCAGTCGGCGGTTCCCTGCGCCAGGCCCTGCAAGGTTCCCGCACGGCAAAGATCGTCCAGCACCTCGGGGACCGTCCCGCGCCAGGTCTGGATACCGACCCACACCGGTTCGAAGGCGCGGATCCCCGCGTCGACGCGCGCCTCGAGGTCCTCGGCGGATTCGATCCCCGCGGCGTGCGTCAGGCGCGTGGCGGCCGACCAGAGCCGGCCGGCGTCGCAGGCCAGGCCCTGGACGGCGCGGCGCACGTCGGGGTCCTTCGCCGATTCCTCCAGCAGGGCGCCGAGGAGGTCGACCTGACCCTGCAGGCTTCGCGCCAGATCGGTGACCGCGGTCAGCGCCTCGCGGTCGAGTGGGGAGGGGTTCACGGCCTCGGCAGTTGCATTCATCGTTCACGCTCCTCGAGTCGGACACCTTCGGCGGCCGCGGCCGTGCGGCCGCGGCCCGATCGATACCGCACCGCGTCAGTGGGAGGCGGCGGCGGGCGGCGCGTCGCTCTTGAGGCGCGTGATGCCGAGCAACTGGAAGAGCAGTTTCTCGTAGAACGGCTCGGAGACCCCCGCCTTCATCTTGGCGATGAAGTACTTCTCGAAGGCGATCTTCGCCCAGTGTACCCAGACGCCCTCGCCGTACCAGTCCACCTGCCGGGGCTTGAATTGGGGCAGGGCGACGAACCCGACGCCGCGGTCGCCGAGGTCCGCCAGACAGATGGCGTTCCAGGTGCCCATCTCCTCTTTGCCCTCGCGGCCCTCGATGGCCGCTTTGATATTGTGGACCAGCGCCGTGACCATCGACTCGATCATGTAGCCGGTCTTCGGCGCGCCCGTGGGCACCGGAGTCGGCTCGACGGGCGGGATCGCGATGCAGACGCCCGCGGAGTAGATGTTCGGATATTTCGGGCTGCGCTGGTGCTCGTCCACGATCACGAAGCCCTTCGGGTTGCAGAGCCCCTCCACCTTCGCGACCGCGTCCACTCCCTTGAAGGCGGGCAGCATCATCGAAAACCCGAAGTCGAAGGACTGAACGGCCGCCTTTTTGCCGTCGGCGTCGATTCGCTCGGAGAGCATCTTTCCGTCCTGGACCTCGAGCGTGTTCATGTTGCAGTGCACCTGGACGCCCTGTTCCTTGAGGTGGCGTGCGAGGATCTGCGGGGAGTCGCCGACGCCGCCGAGCCCGAGGTGCCCGACATACGGCTCGGAGGTCACGAAGTGGAATTCCGGGATCTTCCTGCGCGCGCCGCGCTTCTCGAGATCCCGAAGGACGATCAGCGCGTACTCGTAGGCGGGACCGAAGCAGCTCGCGCCGGGCATGGCCCCGATCACGATCGGATCGGGATTGTCCGAATCGAGCAGCTCGAGATAGGACTGGTGGGCGCGTTCGGCGTGATCGATCGTGCAGATGGAGTGCGTGGCCTTGCCGAAGCCGCTGTGCGGGCCGGAACCCGGCACGCTGTCGAAGGCAAGGGCGGGCCCGGTCGTGATGATCAGGTAATCGTAATCGACGCTGCTGCCGTCGGCGAGGGTGATGGTGTTGCGTTCGGCGTCGATATGGTCGGCCCGCTGGGCGATGAAGTCGATGTGCTTGCGTTTGGTATAGGGTTCGATCTCGAAGGTGATTTCGCCGCGCCGCCGCCAGCCCACGCCCGCCCAGGGGTTGGACGGGACGAACTGGAAGTAGGGGTTTTCGCTGATCAGGGTCACCCGATGCTCCCTGCCGAGCAGGTCGCGCATCTCGTAGGCGGCGGGCATGCCGCCGGTTCCGGCCCCCAGAATCACTACGTGTGCCATGTTCGATTCGTCCTCGCGGACAGGTCCGGATCTGCGCGCATTGTCGTTGTGTCCGTACGGGGCGGCCTGCCGTCAAGCCATCGCTTCCCCGCCGGCGGCGGAACCCGTCGTGTCATGACGATCCGGCCTCAAGCAAATTCCGCGCCACCCGGTCCCGCGTCGCGAATTCCCGCGGGATTCGGTGCGATGGGCGCACAACCATCCACGACGGCGGCGGCCCGGGTGTTGCAGCGGCGTTCGCCTGCAACGGCGCGTACACGCGCGGCGCAACCAATGTCCCCGGAGGATCCCGCTCAAAAAAAACCGGCCCGGGCACACGGCGAGGGAGAACGGACCACCGGGCCCGGGCCGGAGCGGAGGAGCACCCGCTAGTAACTCGCCTGGACCTGCAGATAAAGGCCTTTTTCACGCGCACCGCATGCGCCCTTGTTACAGGCCGGTGCCGCGATGTTGCCGAGGTTGGCGTAGGCCAGCGTAAGGGTGTAGTGGGGGCTGGGCAGATAGGCGAAAAACACGTCCCACCAGTCGTTTTCCTTTACCCCGGAGCCGGCAAAGTTGTTGGGCTTCATCCGGTACTCGGCGCCGACGATCGCGTTCGAGGCCACGAACAGCCCGCCCGAGAACTCGCCCTGCGCAGAGTAGCTGTCGCTGTTGCCGGCCCCGTTGGCGCCGAAGCCGAGGATGCCGAGCTGATTGGCCTTCGTCAGGCGCACGGTGGCGTTCAGTAGCACACTCTTGCCCGCCACCTTCACCACCTTGGTGCCCGCGACGTAGAAATCCACGCCGTTGTCGTGCGCGAACGGGAGCCCGCTGGCGACCAGCTTGCTCCGGTCCTCGTTGACCTTGTACATGACCCCCACGGCCACCTGCGGCAGGCGCGCGGACATGTCGAGCAGCTTGACCTTCGCGCCGAAGGTGTCGAGGTTGATCGTGCCCAGGCCGACGGGGCCGGTGTTGAAGGCCTGGCGCGCGTAGGACAGCTCCAGCCGCTTGAACAGCGACCAGGACACGCCGAGGCTGGTGAGGCTGTAGTCGCCGGTGTTGACGTAGGTGAACGAGGCCGTCGGCGTCGGCGGCGCCAGCAGGGCCCAGGGCACGATGCCGCCGCCGGCGGCACCCTCGACCTCGGTGACCGCCGCGTGCGCCATGGGTGCGGCGGCCAGCGCGGCGCACAGGGTCAGGCCGGACAACATCGATTTCTTTACGAACATGGGTCTCTCCTCCCGCATTGTTGTGACGTGAGTCCATGTCCACGAGGCGTGCTTCGCGCCGGGACACGCGACGACGGGAAGCAAGCACCGTGCCACCCCGCGGTGGGTGAATGCGCGGCCGGAAAGGACGACGGGAGGGCGGTGGCGGAGGGGGAAAGGGGCCGCCTGTCATGTCAAGGGACATGACAGGCGGCAAAGGAGGTTGTCAGTGTTTCCCGCTTTGCAGTTGGCGGCCGAAGGCGCCGAGAAACTGCATCGCCTGCTGGTTGCCGGGTTCGCGCAACAGTTGCCACCAGCCGCCCAGGCCGCCTTTCGGCGGCGGCATCGTCTCGTACTCCTTGCTGGCGGCCAGCAGCGCTTCGCCGAAGCGGATGAGGACGTTCTGCACCTCCGGGCGCAGGAAGAAGGCGAGGATCTGCCCGAGGGCGTCGTTGCGCGTGAGCTTCTCGAGCAGGCACATCGCGTCCGCGGCAACACCCGCCACGCGCGCGATCATCTCGTCGTTGACGGCGTCCTCGGCGGCGCCGATCAGCCGTGCGAGATGCGTGAGGCGGTCGAGGTCACCGCTCTCCACGAGCCGGGTGACTGCCGGCAGGGCGTCGGCGAGGCGGCTGCGGGTGACCTTGTCGAGCAGGTCGAGGCCCTCGCCGAGGGTGCCGGCCACGCGGCCGACCATCTCCTCGTTCATGGCGTCGTCCGCGGCCCCGGCCACCCGCGCCAGGTGCACGATGCGGTCTAGGTCCCCGTTCTCCACGAGGCGGGTGATCGCCGGCAGTGCGCGATCGAGCCCGCTGCGGTTGATGCGGTCGAGCAGGTCCATGGCCTCGCCGAGGGTCGCCGCGAGGCGCCCGACCATGTCGTCGGTCAGGGCGTCGCGGGCGCTCTCGACGAGCCGGTCGATCTCCCCGGCCGCGTCCGCGGCCTGCGCCGCGGCTGTCTGTGTCTGATTCATCGCATCACCTCCTCAGAGCAGGCCGCGGGCGGAGGCCCAATAGAGCTTGTTGTAGGCCATCTTGAACCAGTGCACGGCCTTGGTCGGCGGCTTCGGGCTTGGGGGGTTCTGGTAGGTGAACATGGCGTAGGTGGCGCGGTCCTTGCCTGCTTCGATGAAGCAGAAGACCTTGCCGTCGTAGTCGCGCACCGGCGCGCCGATCTTGACCAGGGCGGCGAGGTTCTCGGCGAGGGCGTCGGCCTCGAAGTGGGCCGTGGAGCCGGCCTTGCTGATCGGCAGATTGGTGGTGTCGCCCAGCACGAATACGTTGTCGCGCCCCTCCATGTTGAGGCGGTGGCGGTCGGTGGGGATCCAGCCGCTCTGACCGAGGCCGTTCTTCTCGATGACCTCCATGCCCTTGTGCGCGGGAATCGAGATCAGCAGATCGTAGGGGGCCTCGGTGCCTTCCTCGCTGCGCACGACCTTGCCCTTGCCGTCGACCTCCTTCATGTTGAACAACGTCTCGTAGGAGATCCCGAGGCGGTCGAACTCGGGCGTGGCCCACTTGGCGACGTTCTCCAGGCTGTGGGTGCGCCCGATCGGATAGGTGTAGTGGATCTGCGTCTTGTCGAGGATGCCGCGGTCCTTGAAGTAGTCGTGCAGCATGAAGGTGATCTCGAGCGGGGCCATCGGGCACTTGTGCGGGACGCCCACGGCGATGACCACGCGCCCGCCCTGAAACTCCTGCAACCGCTTGAACATGTGGACCGCCGACTCCTCGGTGTAGAAGAACTCGGCGTTCTCCGCCAGGCCCGGGATCGCGTCGGGGAATATCCTCGAGCCGGTGGCGATGACGAGGACGTCGTAGGCGTAGGTCTTTCCGCCCTCGGTTCGGACCTCGTTCTGATCGAGGTTGAATTCCGCGACCGGATCGACGTGGAACTCGATGCCCGGTTCCAGCAGCCGGCGCTGGTCGCGGTAGAGCTCGTCGGGCATCATCCGCCCGACCGCCACGTAGAGCAGCCCGGGCTGGTACATGTGCCGCTCCGAGGCCGAGAGCATCGTGATCCGCGCCTTGCCGCTATGCAGCTCCTCATGCAGCCGGCGGGCGAGATTGTTCGCGAGGATCGTCCCGCCCATGCCGCCGCCGATGATCAGTATCTTCATTGCATCCTCCTGGTAGCTTCTTCAAAAAGTTGGATTGTTCCGCCGGGCGACCTCCGGGTCACTTCACCTTGCGCACCCGGATGTGCCAGACCCCGTCCTTCTCCGCGCTGCCGAGCATCTCGTGTCCCACCTTGTTCACCCACTCGGGGACGTCCGCGGCCGAACCCTTGTCCGAGGACAGCAGTTCGAGCACGTCCCCGACCGCGGCCTCCTTGAGGCGCGCGATCAGCTCCATCAGCGGCCCCGGGCAGAAGCTCCCGGTGGCGTCCACGACCTTGACCTTCTCTTCACCCATGACGATGGTTCTCCTCGCGGTTCAGAACACCAGAATCGGGCCGCCGGACGCGTCGCTGAGAAAACGCGTCAGCCCCATCGGGCCGTCGATGTAGGGCTCCAACTGGCCCTCGTCGATCCCGAGCACGTCCAGCGCCATGGAGCAGGCGTAGAGCTGCGCCCCGCCGAGGTCCTTGGCCTGCTCGAACAGGCGCCGGAACGGCGGCACGTTCTTCTGCTCCATCAGTTCCCCGATCTCGCCTTCTGCCGGGGCCTTGCGCTGATCGCCCAGGACGAAATAGCCGAGCGCGTTCATCGACAGGAACACCAGCACCTCGCTGCCGCCGGCGGCGGCCGTGGCGGCGGCCATGGCCGCCATCTGAATCTTCTCCCGCGTCCCGGAGACGCACAGGAGACTGAGCCGTTCCGACATCTTCCACTCCTCGTTGCCAGTCGCCGGGCACGGCCGGCGCCGCCGTCCGTGCGATGACGATCGAAAATGGTCGGGGCGCTTGGGGCCCTCTCCATCCAAGTATAGGAACGCCCCGGGCCGAACCCCGGGGATCAACCCTGCCTCGAAGCATGAAGCATGCCAGCGAACCGGCGGCGTGCGCGCCGATCACCGCACCCGCACTCGGGCGTGCGCCAACCGGCTGCTTCCATGGAATAAACGCGCCCACCGCGCGCAGGCGGCTGCGCGGGGCCGCAACGGACGGTTTGACAGCGGGGGCAACGGCGCCCATCCTTGACAGTAGCTGTCATGTCAGGTCCTGTCAGGCCCCGGGGGGTGCGTCATGGCGAACGGCGCGTGGTCCAAACCCAACTGCGAGCAGATCGCGGACACCTTCCCCGAACCGTTCGTGGTCATCGATCCGAACTACCGGATCGTCGCGGCCAACAGCGCCTACTGCCGCCATTACGGAATCCCCAAGGAGGAGGTGGTGGGGCGGCGCTGCCACGAGGTCTCCCACCATTCCTCGGTACCGTGCAGCCGCAACGGGGAGCACTGTCCGCTGGAGGAGGTGCTGCGAACCGGCAAGGAGGCCGATGTATTGCATCTGCATTACCATCGGACTCATACGGAACAGGTCCAGCTCCATTCGGTGCCGATCCGGGACCCGCGCGGTCACATCGGCTACATCGGCGAGTATATCCACCCCATCCCGCCGTTGCGCTCGGTGCACGGCGAGTCGCTGCTCATCGGGCGCTCGCGCCCCATGCTCCACCTCGTCAGCCTGCTGCAGCGGGTCGCCCCGACGGAGACGACCGTCCTGCTCCTGGGCGAGAGCGGCGTGGGCAAGGAGCGCGTGGCCGCCTACATCCACCATTATTCCCAGCGCGGGGACGGCCCCTTCGTGGTCGTCGACTGCGGCACACTGGGCGACCAGCTCATCGAGAACGAACTCTTCGGGCATGAGAAGGGGGCCTTCACAGGGGCGGCCTCGCGGAAGAAGGGACTGTTCGAGGCCGCCGACGGCGGCACGCTGTTCATCGACGAGATCGGGGACCTGCCGCTCGCCCTGCAAAGCAAGCTGCTGCGCGTGCTCGAGACCGGTACCGTGCGGCGCGTGGGCGGCACCGAGT
>JALUXX010000034.1 GCA_027013145.1 Gammaproteobacteria bacterium
AGCCATTAGACCCCACTGCCGTCTGGCGGCGGGTGTGTGAACACCTGATGACCATGCTGACGGGGGTGAACTGGCTTCGGCCTCCGCCAAATCGCCTGGCAGGGGCAGGGTAATACACGTTTTTAGGGTGAAGAACGGCTCGAACACCTGCTGCGCGGTCGCCGGGTCGAGCCCCGGGCCGGGGTCGCGCACCTCGACGTACGGTGCCCCCGAGTCGGGTTCGCGGCCGGCCGCGAGCGTGATGCGCGCGCGCGTCTGTCCGGCGTTGCCGTATTCGAGCGCGTTGTGCGCGAGGTTCCACAGGACCTGGTGCAGGTGCGTCGCGTCGACCGCGATCTGGAGGTCCGCGGGCGCGACCTCGACCCGCACCTGGTCCGGCTCGAGCCGGTGCGTGAGGGCGAACTCGCGCGCGAACGCGGCCAGCCAGGCGCCGATCGCCAGCGGCTCGGCCCGCGCCGGCCTGCCCCGCGAGAGCTGCAGGACGTTCTCGACGATGGTGTTCACGCGCCCGGCCTGCTCGCGGATGATCCGCGTGAGGCGTTCGTCCTCGGCCTGCAGCCGCGGGGACTCGGCGAGGAGCTGGGCGGCGTGGCTGACCGCGCCCAGCGGGTTGCGGATCTCGTGGGCGATGCTCGCGGTCAGGCGCCCGAGCGAGGCGAGCTTCAACTGCTGCGCCCGGCGCGCCAGATCGGCGGTGTCGTGGAGGAACACGAGGGTCCCGGTGCGTCCGCCGGGACCCAGCGGCGTGAAGCGCGGCTGGAGCAGGGCGCGGCCCGGACCGGCCGGGAACGGCTCGGGCGCCCGTTCGGGCCGGCGCCGCCAGTCCTCCAGGGCTTGCGCGAGTCCCGCCGACGCCGCCGCGAGCGCGGTGCCCGGGCGCACCGCGCGGATCCCCAGCAGGCGGCGTGCGGCCTCGTTCGCCAGCCGGATGCCCCCGGCGCGGTCGACCACGAGGACGCCCGCCTCCAGCTTGCGGATGATGGTCTCATTGAGCCGCTCGAGTCCGGCCAGCTCCGCCCCGCGCCGTGCCGCCAGGGCCTCGCTCTCGCGCACCCGGCGGGCCAGGAGATAGGCGATGACGGCGGTGGCGAAGTAGGCCGCGCCGAGGATACCCGCCTGCGTGAAGCTGCCGCTGTCCCCGCCCTGCACGGTGGCGACGGTCTGCTCGGCGAGCACCGCCAGTGCGGCCAGCGCCGCGAACAGGATCGCCATCCGCCCGGGGATCAGGAGGCTGCCCCCGGCGATGGTGATGACCAGCAGCACGCCGAGGCTGCTCGCGGTGCCGCCGCTGGCGGCCATCAGCAGCGTGAGGGCCGCGATGTCGACGAGGAGCTGGGCATGCACCTGGACCGAAAACCGGGGCACGCGGAGCTGGTGGACGATCACGGCGGCGATCGCGAACGCCAGGTAGGCGAGCGCGACGGTCTCGAAGAGTCCGGGATCCTGCGACCCGAGCACGGCCGGGGGCACGGGACCCGAGAAGAAGGCAACCGCGATCAGCCCGCTCAGGGCCAGGCGGTAGAGGTTGAAGTAGCGCAGCGGCTTCCAGGTCTGGGCCTCCGGGGCCTCCGGGGACTCTGGGGCCTCTCGGGGTTCCCGGACGGCGGCGGCTGCCACGCTGGCGGACGTCGTATGGGCCATGAGGGTGGACCGGCTCCTGCAACGGGCCCCGCGGGCGCGCGCCGGCGCCGCGTTCGGGGGCTGCTCCCGCCCTTGCTATCGGACCGCGGCGCGAATCCTATAGGCGGGCGCGGCCGCCGGCCGGTCAGGGGCAGCGGCCCGTCGGGGTCGGAGTCGGCGGCCGAGGGGCAGGATAAGGGGTCGGAGTCGGCGTCCATCAGCCCAGCGCCGAACTCCCGCGTCCTCCTCCGGCCGCCGACTCCGACCCCTCATTCGCGGGTGGGGCCGGGGTCAGAGTCGGCGCCCATCGGCCACAACGGCGAACTCCCGCGTCCTCCTCCGGCCGCCGACTCTGACCCCTTAATCCTGACTCCGACCCCTTATCCTGCCCCTGCGGCTCAGCCCCCCCGCCCGCGACTCGGCCCGGCGTCGCGGTGCGGCGGCGAGCAGTAGCGGTGCTCGCCGTCGGTCACCGCCTCGCGCTCGGGGACGAAGACCCCGCAGTGGTCGCAACGCACCATGCGTTGCTCGGGCAGCGCGCGGTGGCGGGGCGGGCCGCCCACCGGGCGCGCCGACCGGGCCCCGCGGACCAGGCGGTAGACGACGATCGCGAGGAGCGCGAGCAGCAGGAGGCGGAACATGGGCCTAGTCTCCGCATGCGGGATCGGGTGCGCAAGACGCACCCTGCCCGCGCGGAGGCCGCTTTGCGCGCCGCCCCGGATTCCGACAGAATAGTGCCCCTTTTCCGCCCGGTTACGACCCCATGCACCTCCACGAACACCAGGGCAAGACGCTGCTCGCGCAGATCGGGTTCCCGGTGCCGCCGGGACGCGTGGCGCGCACGCCCGCGGAGGCCGCCGCCGCCGCCCGCGAGGTCGGGGGGGACGCCTGGCTGGTCAAGGCGCAGGTGCACTCCGGCGGGCGCGGCAAGGCGGGCGGCGTGCGCCGCGCGGCCGGTGTCGCCGAGGTCGAGGACGCGGCGCGCGCGCTGCTCGGCACGCGGCTGGTCACCGCCCAGAGTGCGGGGCGCGGGCTGCCGGTGGAGGCCGTGCTGGTCGAACGCCCGATGGAGACGGTGCGCGAACTCTATCTGGCGATGCTGGTGGACCGGCGCCGCGAGCGCGTCGCGGTCCTGGCGGCGGGCGCCGGCGGCATGGAGATCGAGGCGCTGGCCGCGTCGGACCCCGCCGCGGTCGCCTCCGTGGTCGTCGAACCGGTCGCGGGACTGATGCCCTACCAGTGCCGGCGACTCGCCTTCGGACTCGGACTGGACGCGCAGGCGGGCGCGGCGCTGGGGCGCCGTCTGCCCGCGCTCTATCGTTTGTTCGCCGAGCGCGACCTGGCGCTGCTGGAGATCAATCCCCTGGGGATCACGCCCGCGGGCGAGCCGGTGGCGCTGGACGTGAAGATCCAGGTCGACGACAACGCCCTCTACCGGCAGCCGGAACTCGCGGCGCTGGCGGACGCGGGCCAGGAGGAGGCGGCCGAGCGCGCCGCGCGCACCTTCGGGCTGAACTACATCCGCCTCGACGGCGACATCGGCTGCATGGTCAACGGGGCCGGTCTGGCCATGGGCACCATGGACCTCATCAAGCTCCAGGGCGGCAAGCCGGCGAATTTCCTCGACGTCGGCGGGACCGCCACCCCGGAGCGGGTCGCCGAGGCCTTCAAGCTGATCCTGTCGGACCCCGGGGTCCGCGCCATCCTCGTCAACATCTTCGGCGGGATCGTGCGCTGCGACGTGATCGCCGAGGGGATCGTACGCGCGGTGCGCGAGGCGCGGGTGACCGTCCCCGTGGTGGTGCGGCTCGAGGGGACCCACGCCGAGCAGGGGCGCGAACGTCTGCAGGCGAGCGGACTCGATCTGATCACCGCCGCGGACCTCACCGAGGCCGCGCGCAAGGCCGTGGCGGCCGCGGGCGGCGGGCCGGTGCGGTGATCCTGGTCGACGCACAGACGCGCGTCATCTGCCAGGGCTTCACCGGGAAGCAGGGGACGTTCCACTCGCGCCAGGCGCTCGCCTACGGTACGCGCCTGGTGGGCGGCGTGACCCCGGGCAAGGGCGGGCAGACCCACCTCGACCTGCCGGTCTTCGACACCGTGCACGAGGCGGTCGCCGCGACCGGGGCGCAGGCGACCATGATCTACGTGCCGGCCCCGTTCGCCGCCGACGCCATCCTCGAGGCGGCCGACGCCGGCATCGGCTTGATCGTGTGCATCACCGAGGGCATCCCGGTGCAGGACATGATCCGCGTGAAGGCGGCGCTGCGCGGCGCCGACGTGCGCCTCGTGGGCCCGAACTGCCCGGGCGTCATCGCCCCCGGTGCGTGCAAGATCGGCATCATGCCCGGGGAGATCCACGCCGAGGGCGTGATCGGCATCGTCTCGCGTTCCGGCACGCTGACCTACGAGGCGGTGAGCCAGACCACGCGCGCCGGGCTCGGACAGAGCACCTGCGTGGGCATCGGCGGCGACCCGGTCCACGGGCTCGGCTTCGTGGACTGCCTGGCGTTGTTCGAGCAGGACCGCCAGACCAAGGGGATCGTGCTCGTCGGCGAGATCGGCGGCAGCGACGAGGAGGACGCCGCCGAATACATCCGCGCCCACGTGCGCAAGCCGGTCGTCGCCTATGTCGCCGGCCTGACGGCCCCGCCGGGGCGGCGCATGGGGCACGCGGGCGCGGTCATCCGCGGCGGGCGCGGCACCGCGCGCGACAAGGTCGCCGCACTCCAGGACGCGGGCGTGACGATCGCCCACAGCCCGGACGAGATCGGCGCGCGCATGAAGTCCTTCTTCAGCGGCTGATCCCGCCGTGGCCCGTCCGCTGCGCATCGCCCTCGCCCAGCTCGACTTCCTGGTCGGCGACCTCGACGGCAACGCCGCGCGCATCCGCGCCGCGGCGCTGGAGGCCCGCGACCGCCTGCAGGCGGATCTCGTCGTCTTCCCGGAGCTGGCGCTGAGCGGCTATCCGCCCGAGGATCTGCTGCTGCGCGCCGATTTCCGCCGCGGCGTGCACGCCGCCCTCGACCGCCTGCGCGCGGACGTCACGGGCATCGACGTCCTGCTCGGCTACCCGCACGGCGAGGACGGGCGGGTCTTCAACGCCGCCGCGCTGCTGCGCGACGGGGCGGTAGCGGCGCGTTACTTCAAGCACCGGCTCCCCAACTACAGCGTCTTCGACGAGAAGCGCTACTTCGCCGCCGGCACCGAGCCCTGCGTGGTGGACGTCGGCGGCGTCGCGGTGGGGGTTACGATCTGCGAGGACCTGTGGGCGCCGGGGCCCGCCGCGCAGGCCGCCGCCGCGGGCGCGCGTGTGCTGATCAACCTCAACGCCTCCCCCTACCACATGGACAAGGCGCGCGAGCGCGAGCGCGTCGCCGCCGCGCGCGTCGCCGAGACGGGGCTGTCCGTGGTCTACCTGAACCTCGTCGGCGGGCAGGACGAGCTCGTCTTCGACGGGCAGTCCTTCGTGCTCGATCGCGACGCGACGCTGCGCCTGCGCGCACCCGCCTTCGAGGAGGGTCTGCACCTGGTCGAGGTCGCGCGCGCAGAGGCCGCCCCGCGACCGGGTCCCTGCGTCCCGCTCCTCGACCCCGAACCCAGCGTGTACGCCGCGCTGGTGCGGGGCGTGCGCGACTACATCCGCAAGAACGGCTTCGAGGGCGCCGTGCTCGGGCTCTCCGGCGGTATCGACTCGGCCCTGTGCCTGGCGCTGGCGGCCGATGCGATCGGGCCCGGAAACGTCCAGGCGCTGCTGCTGCCGTCGCGCTACACCGCCGCGATGAGCCTGGAGGACGCCCGGGCGCAGGCGCGCGCCCTCGGCGTCGACGCGCGCGTGATCCCGATCGAGGCGCCGTTCAACGCCTTCCTCGACGCCCTGCGCGAGGTCTTCGCCGGGCGTCCCCCCGACGTGACCGAGGAGAACCTCCAGGCGCGCTGCCGCGGGGTGCTGCTGATGGCGGTATCCAACAAGACGCGCCGCATCCTTCTGACCACCGGCAACAAGAGCGAGATGTCGGTCGGCTATGCGACCCTCTACGGCGACATGGCCGGCGGCTTCGCGCCCATCAAGGACGTCCCCAAGACCCTGGTCTACCGCCTCGCCCGCTACCGCAACGGGCTCGGGGCGGTGATCCCGCAGCGGGTCTTCGAGCGCCCGCCCTCGGCGGAGCTGGCCCCCGACCAGAAGGACTCCGATCTCCTGCCGCCCTACGAGGTGCTCGACCCGATCCTCGAGCGCTACGTGGAGCTCGACCAGGGGATCGAGGAGATCGTCGCAGCGGGCTTCGACCCGGCGACCGTGCGCCGCGTGGCCGAACTGGTGGACCGCAACGAGTACAAGCGCCGCCAGGCCCCCCCGGGCGTGCGCATCTCGCGCCGCGCCTTCGGGCGCGACCGCCGCTACCCCATCACCTGCGGCCACCGTCACGCCGGCGGGCCGGGATCCGATCCCTGATCCGCCCCCGGGTGCCGGCATCGGCATGTGGGGCACCGTAGGGTCGGGCTTGCCCGACCAACCGGCCGACGCCGTGGCTCGGCGCGAGGCGGTTCGGGTCGGCGTCGTCGGCGGGCCGAGGCCCGCCCTACCGGTGCCGGGATCGGCGTGGGGTGGGGTAGGGCCGGGCTTGCCCGGCCGGCGGCCTGGATCGGCGTGACGCGGTTCGGGTCGGCGTCGTCGGCGGGCCGAGGCCCGCCCTACCGGTGTCGGGATCGGCGTGGGGTGGGGTAGGGCCGGGCTTGCCCGGCCGGCGGCCTGGATCGGCGTGACGCGGTTCGGGTCGGCGTCGTCGGCGGGCCGAGGCCCGCCCTACCGGTGTCGGGATCGGCGTGGGGGTGGGGTAGGGCCGGGCTTGCCCGGCCTACCGGCCGATGCCGTGGATCGGCGCGACATCGTTCGGATCATGCGTCGTCGGCGGGCCGAGGCCCGCCCTACAGGCCGACGCCGTCGGAGCGGTGCCGTGCCCGCCGGATCAGGGATGGATGACGATCTCGTCGAGGCGGCGGCGGGGGGTGGGTTCGGGCAGCTCCGCGGGATAACCCAGGCTGAGGAGGGCCACCGGCGTGAGTTCGGGGCCGAGGCCGAGGGCGGCGCGCACCTGCGCCTCGTCGAAGCGTCCGACCCAGGTCGATCCCATGCCCGCGGCCACCACGGCGAGCTGGGCGTAGGCGGCCGCGATCGTGGCGTCCTGCAGGGCATAGAGCCGCTCGCCGCGTTCGCCGAACTCCTGCGCCGAGCGCCGCGCCTCGGCGCAGAAAACCAGGCAGATCGGCGCCTCGGAGATGAACGCCTGGTCATCGGCGGCGGCGCGCAATGCATCGCGCCGGGACCGCTCGGCGGCGACGACGATCCGGTAGGCCTGCAGATCGCCGGCCGACGGGGCGCTGGCCGCCGTCTCGAGGATGGCGTGCAGCTTCTCCCGCTCCACCGGCATGTCGGTGTGGTAGCGGCGTACGGAGTGGCGATGTCTGACGGTCTCGAAGAAGTCCCACATCGACTGATTCCTCCCGGCGTTGCGCCCGCCGCCTGCGGCGGCGTCCGTCAGCCGCCCGAGCCGGCCTCCAGGCGCACCAGGGCCGGGTCCTTGGGATAGTTGAGTTTCAACACCCGCAACGCGTCCTCGGCGGGGCCCTTGAGGCCGAGACGCCGATAACCCTCGACGATCACCGCCAGTGCGCGCGGGGTCGCCGGGGTCTGCTGGTAGTGATCGACGACGTACTTGGCGCGGTCGATCGCCGCCACGTAGGCGCCGCGCTTCATGTAGAAATCCGCGATGTAGAGGTCGTACTTGGCGAGGCTGTCGCGCAGATAGATCATCCGCGCGCGTGCGTCCGGGACGTAGCGGCTGTCCGGGAAACGGCGGACCAGCTCGGCGAAGTAGCGGAACGCCTGGCGCTCCGGCTCCGGGTCCCGCTTCCAGCGTTTCATCCCGAAGACGCGTTGGATGAGGCCGCGCCCGCGCTGATATTCGGCCAAGCCCATGAGGTAGTAGGCGTAGTCCACGTTCGGGTTGCGCGGGTACATTCTGACGAAGCGCTGGGCCTCCGAGACCGCGGAATCCGGCTCGTCCTGCTTGTAGTAGGCATAGGCGATCTCGAGCTGGGCCTGTTGCGCGTAGCGCCCGAAGGGGAAGCGGCCCTCGAGCTTCTCGAAGTAGCCGATGGCGGTCTGATAGTTTCCGGCGTTGAGCTGCTTCATCGCCTCGGCGTAGAGCTTTTCGACCGGCCACGCCTTGGTCTTGTCGGCCGATTTTCCGAACAGCGCGCAGCCGCCGAGGGCCAGCGTCAGGCAGGCCGCCACCAGGATGAAGGCGCCGCGGTACGGCCGCGTTCCGGACATGTTCGGGATGCTCTCGCGCAACGGGGGAAATTGCGGCACAGTATACCCCAAGCCCGCGGCCGCGCGGGCGCGGCCGCCATGTACCCATCCGCCCCCCTCACCGCCGAGATCCCCCCCGCCTGCGCCGGCCGGCGCCTCGATCAGGTCCTGGCCGAGCTGTTCCCGTGCTACTCGCGCAGCCGCATCCAGCAATGGATCCGCAGCGGCGAGGTGAGCGTCGACGGGCGTGCCTGGCGTGCGCGCGACCGCCTGGCGGGCGGCGAGCGCGTCGTCCTGCGCGTCGTCGCGCCGGCCCCGGCCGAGCCGTGCCGGGCGCAGCCGATCGGCCTGTCCGTCGTGTACGAAGATGCGGCCCTGCTGGTGGTGGACAAGCCGGCGGGGTTGGTCGTGCACCCGGCGCCGGGGCACCGCGAGGGGACTCTGGTGAACGCCCTCCTGCATCACGACCCGGCGCTCGCGGGCCTGCCGCGCGCCGGGCTGGTGCATCGCCTGGACAAGGACACCTCCGGCCTGCTCGTGGTCGCGCGCACGCTCGCCGCGCACAAGGCCCTGGTCGACCAGCTCCAGGCGCGCACGATGGAGCGCGAGTACGAGGCGCTCGTCCACGGGGTGATGACGGGAGGGGGGACCGTCGATGAACCGCTCGGGCGCCACCCGGTCGAGCGCAAACGCATCGCGGTGGTCCCGGGCGGGCGCCGCGCCGTCACCCATTATCGCGTGTGCGAGCGCTTCCGCGCGCACACCCGGGTTCGCGTGCGTCTCGAGACCGGGCGCACGCACCAGATCCGCGTCCATATGGCCTGGCGGCGCCATCCGATCGTCGGCGACCCGGTCTACGGCGGGCGCTTCCGCGTGCCGGCGGCGGCGGGGGAGGAACTGCTCGCCGCGCTGCGCGCCCTGCGGCGCCAGGCCCTGCACGCGCGGCGTCTGGCCTTGCGTCACCCCGATACCGGTGTCGTGATGGAGTGGCGCTCGTCGCTGCCGCCGGACCTCGAGGGACTCGTCGCGCTGCTGCGGGCCGATGCCGCCGCGCACGCGGAGCGGGCGCGGTGACGGACGGCGCAGGGACATCGCCGGAGTTCCTGTGCCCGGACTGGCCGGCGCCGCCCGTCGTCGCGGCCGCGGTCAGCACGCGCCGCGGGGGCGTCAGCCGCGGGGCCTATGCCGGGTTCAATCTCGCCGGCCATGTCGACGACGATGCGCACGCCGTGGCCGCGAACCGCCGCCGCCTGATCGAGGCGCTGGCCCTGCCGCGGCCTCCCGTGTGGTTGCGCCAGTGCCACGGCACCCGCGTCGTCCGCCTCGGCGGGGACGAACCCGAAGAACCGGAAGCCGATGCGGCCTGGACCGACCGCCCCGGGGTGGTCTGCGCGGTGCTCACGGCGGACTGCCTGCCCGTGCTGCTGTGCGATCGCGGTGGCACGCGCGTGGCCGCCGTCCACGCCGGCTGGCGCGGCCTGGCGGCGGGCGTCCTGGAGGCGGCGGTGGCGGCGCTCGGCGGCGCCGATCTGCTCGCGTGGCTCGGCCCGGCCATCGGACCGGAGGCGTTCGTGATCGGCGACGAGGTCCGCGCCCGTCTGCGCGCCGGCCCGGCGGCGCCGGACGGGGCGTTCCGGCCCGCCGGCCCCGGCCGCTGGTACGCCGATCTCTACGCGCTCGCGCGCGCCCGCCTGACGGCGGCGGGTGTCACGGCGGTCTATGGCGGCGGGGCTTGTACCGTCGGCGACGCCGGGCGGTTCTATTCCTACCGGCGCGACGGTGCGACCGGCCGGATGGCGAGCCTGATCTGGATCCGGGCCTCGGGCCGCCGCCCCGGGGCCACCCGCGGCGGGAAACAGGTGGCGGGCCCGGCGGCGTCCGGGCCGTGATCGGCGGGCCGTGATCGCCCGGCCGTGATTGATCGTCTCGCGGGGGCCGCCGCAGCGATGCCGCGGCCGAAATCGTTGTGCAGGCGGAGGTGAGGGGATGGCGAACTGGTACATGCTCACGCTGGTCGGGCCCGATCGCCCCGGGATCGTGGCCCGCGTAACCGACGCGCTCTATCACGGGGGGTGCAACCTGGGCGAGGCGTCGATGCTCCGCCTGGGCGGCAATTTCACCGTCAGCATGATGGTGCAGCACAGCGGCGACGCTGAGGCGCTCGCCGCCGCGGTGGCGCCCGCGGCGCACGATCTGGGGCTGCACCTGCACGTGGATCCCATCCGCGGGGAACTGCACCGCCACGTGGTGCCGGACGTGCGCGTGCGGGTCCACGGCGCCGACCGCCCGGGGATCGTCGCGCGCGTCACCGGCGCGCTCGCCGCCGCCGGCCTCGACATCACCGATCTCGAATCGGACGTCGCCGGCAGCGGTGAGCGCCCGCTCTACGTCCTGCGTATCGAGGGCGTGGCGCAGCACGGGGTGAAGGCCTTGCGCGCCGCCCTCGCCGGTCTCGGCGACGAGGTGGACGTGAGTCTCGAGCCCGTCGACACCGTGGTCGGTTGAGGCCGGCGCGCATGGCGGTGCTGCCGGTCCTGACCTATCCGGACCCGCGCCTCAAGCGGGTGGCGGAGCCCGTGGAGCGCTTCGACGACGAGTTGCGCGCGTTCGTCGCCGACCTGGAGTGCACCATGGAGGCGGGCCCGGCGGCGGTGGGGATCGCCGCCCCGCAGGTCGGGCGCCTGCAGCGCCTGATCCTCGTCGACGTCTCCTCGCGCCCGCGCGCCGCGGGCCACGGGCGCCTGGTGCTGATCAACCCGGAGATCACCGCCTGGGAGGGGCACGTCGTCGGCCGCGAGGGCTGCCTGTCGGTACCCGACTACACGGGCAACGTCATCCGCGCCGAGCGCATCCGTCTCGCGGCCCGCGACGCCCACGGGGTCCTCACGGAGTACGCCATGGAGGGCTTCGAGGCGCGCGTCGTGCAGCACGAGATCGACCACCTGGACGGTCTGCTGTTCCTCGACCGGGTGGTGAGCCGGCGCGCCGATCTGCGCCCGCGCGGCGGCCGCTCTCCAGCGGGCCGATGAGAACGTCCGTTCCGGGATTTTTTCAACCCGCCGAATCAGACACTTTCGCGTTCGATTCGCGGGCGTCGTCGTCCCGCACCGCCTCAGGAGGCGGTCTTGCGACAACCCGCCAGGGGGTTGAAATCCGGCCATCGCCCCCAAACTACAGGGTAACCCCGATTTCCGGTGCGGAGTCTCCGTGATGAGAATGGACCGATTGACCAGCAAGTTCCAGATGGCCCTGGCCGACGCCCAGAGCCTGGCGGTGGGCCGCGACCACCAGTTCATCGAACCGGTGCACGTGATGGCCGCGCTCCTCGATCAGGAGGGCGGCAGCGTGCGTCACCTGCTCACCAAGGCCGACGTGAACGTGACCCGCCTGCGCTCGCAGCTCGGCGAGGCGCTCGACCGCCTGCCGCAGGTCGAGGGCACGGCCGGCGACGTGCAGATCTCCAACGAGCTGGGCCGTCTGCTCAACGTGACCGACAAACTCGCCCAGCAGCGCAAGGACCAGTACATCTCGAGCGAGTTGTTCGTGCTCGCCGCGGTCGAGGACCGCGGTACGCTCGGCGATCTGCTGCGCGCCGCCGGGGCTTCGAAGGCGGGAATCGAACGTGCCGTCGAGGAGCTGCGCGGGGGGCAGAAGGTGGACGACCCGAACGCCGAGGATCAGCGCCAGGCGTTGGAGAAGTACACCATCGATCTCACGGAGCGCGCCGAGCAGGGCAAGCTCGATCCGGTCATCGGCCGCGACGACGAGATCCGCCGCACCGTGCAGGTGCTGCAGCGGCGCACCAAGAACAACCCGGTGCTGATCGGCGAGCCCGGCGTCGGCAAGACGGCGATCGTCGAGGGCCTGGCGCAGCGCGTGGTCAACGGCGAGGTGCCCGAGGGGTTGAAGGACAAGCGCATCCTGTCCCTCGACATGGCCGCCCTCATCGCCGGGGCGAAGTTCCGCGGCGAGTTCGAGGAGCGCCTCAAGGCGGTGCTCACCGACCTCGCCAAGCAGGAAGGCCAGATCATCCTGTTCATCGACGAGCTGCACACCATCGTCGGCGCCGGCAAGGCCGAGGGGGCGATGGATGCGGGCAACATGCTCAAGCC
Source organism: Gammaproteobacteria bacterium (assembly GCA_027013145.1). Classification (GTDB taxonomy): domain Bacteria; phylum Pseudomonadota; class Gammaproteobacteria; order 21-64-14; family 21-64-14; genus BMS3Abin12. Next base: position 12,049 of record JALUXX010000034.1, read on the forward strand.
GGCGCTGGCGCGCGGCGAGCTGCACTGCATCGGCGCGACCACGCTCGACGAGTACCGCAAGTACATCGAGAAGGACGCCGCGCTCGAGCGCCGCTTCCAGAAGGTGCTCGTCGACGAGCCCAGCGTCGAGGACACGATCGCCATCCTGCGCGGGCTCAAGGAACGCTACGAGGTGCACCACGGGGTGGAGATCACCGATCCGGCGATCGTCGCCGCGGCCACGCTCTCGCACCGCTACATCACCGACCGCCAGCTCCCGGACAAGGCCATCGACCTGGTCGACGAGGCGGCGAGCCGCATCCGCATGGAGATGGACTCCAAGCCGGAGGAGATGGACCGGCTGGAGCGGCGCCTGATCCAGCTCAAGATCGAGCGCGAGGCCCTCAAAAAGGAGAGCGACGAGGCCTCGAAGAAGCGCCTCGGAAACCTCGAGGCCGAGATCGCGCGCCTCGAGCGCGAGTTCTCCGATCTGGAGGAGGTCTGGAAGGCGGAGAAGGCGGCCCTGCAGGGCACCGCGCACATCAAGGAGGAACTCGAGCGTGCGAAGCTCGAGCTGGAGACGGCGCGGCGCGCGGGCGACCTGGGGCGCATGTCGGAGATCCAGTACGGGCGCATCCCGGAACTCGAGAAACGGCTCGAGGCCGCCGGCAAGGCCGAACAGCAGGAATTCAAGCTGTTGCGCAACCGCGTCACGGACGAGGAGATCGCCGAGGTGGTCTCCAAGTGGACCGGCATCCCGGTCTCGAAGATGCTCGAGGGCGAGCGCGAGAAGCTCCTGCGCATGGAGGAGGGGCTGCGCGCGCGGGTCGTCGGTCAGGACGAGGCGGTGCGCGCGGTCTCCGACGCCATCCGCCGCGCGCGCGCGGGGCTCTCCGACCCCAACCGGCCGAACGGCTCGTTCCTGTTCCTCGGGCCCACGGGCGTGGGCAAGACCGAACTCACCAAGGCCCTGGCGGCGTTCCTCTTCGATACCGAGGAGGCCATGGTGCGCATTGACATGTCCGAGTTCATGGAGAAGCACTCCGTCGCGCGGCTGATCGGCGCGCCGCCCGGTTACGTCGGTTACGAGGAAGGCGGCTATCTCACCGAGGCGGTGCGGCGCAAGCCCTACTCCGTGATCCTGCTCGACGAGGTCGAGAAGGCGCACCCGGACGTGTTCAACGTCCTGCTGCAGGTCCTCGACGACGGCCGCCTCACGGACGGTCAGGGGCGCACGGTGGACTTCCGCAACACCGTCATCGTGATGACTTCGAACCTGGGTTCGCAGGCGATCCAGGAGATGGCGGGAGAGGAGAATTACGAGCGCATGAAGGCCGCGGTGATGGAGATCGTCGGCGGGCACTTCCGCCCGGAGTTCATCAACCGCGTCGACGAGGTGGTGGTGTTCCATCCGCTGGGACGCGAGCAGATCCGCGCGATCACCGAGATCCAGATCGGCTATCTGCGCCGGCGCCTGCACGAGCGCGATATGGACATCGAGCTCGACCCGGCCGCGCTCGACCGCCTCGGCGAGGCCGGCTTCGATCCGGTGTACGGGGCGCGACCGCTCAAGCGCGCCATCCAGCACCAGCTCGAAAACCCGCTCGCGCAGGAGATCCTCGCCGGGCGCTTCGGGCCGGGTGACGTCATCCGCGTCGAACTCGAGGACGGACATCTCGTCTTCCGGCGGGCGGCGCGCAGCGCCTCGGCCGCGTAAGGCGCGCGGCCGGGCGCGGAGCGGCCCCGGGGGGCGTGTGCGCCCCGGAGGCCGGTGCGGCAGCGAAGCGACGGAGGCGGTGTGCGGCCGGACTACGAGGGCGGCGGGCTGGTCAATCTGATGGTCTCGCTCGCCCGCGGCCTCGGCGCGCAGGGCCCGCCCTATGCGCCGTGTGCCTCCCTCGCCCCCGCCGAGGTGGCCGGGGCGCGCCACGTACTTCTGCTGCTGCTCGACGGCCTCGGCTACGAGTTTCTCGCCGCCCGCGGCGGTGCCCTCGCCGCGCACCTGCGGGCCCGGATGTCCTCGGTGTTCCCGCCGACGACCGCGGCGGCGGTGACCACCGTGCTGACGGCGACCGCCCCGCAACGGCACGCGGTGACGGGCTGGTTCCAGTACCTGCGCGAACTCGGCCTGGTGAGCGCCTTCCTGCCGTTTCGCGCGCGCTGGGGCGGCCCGCCGCTGGAGCGGGCGGGGCTGTCGGTCGCCGACCTCGTCCCCGCGCCGCCGCTCCTCGACCGCCTCGACGCCGAGGCGTGGTGCCTGCTGCCCGCCGATCTCGTCGACTCGGCCTACAGCCGCGCCCTGGCCGGCACGGCGCACCGTGCCGGCTACCGGGGCCTGGACGACCTCGTGGCGCGCGCCGCGCACCTGCTCGACGGGTCCGCCCCGCGGCGGCGTTTCGTCTACGCCTACTGGCCCGAACTCGACCGTCTCGCGCACATCCACGGGATCGGCGCACCCGCCGTGCAGTCGCACTTCGAGCTCCTGGATGCGGCCTTCGCCCGCCTGCTCGCCGCGCTGCGGGGGTCCGACACGCTGGTGGTGGCGATCGCCGACCACGGCTTCGTGGACATCGGCCCCGGAGACGTCGTCCGCCTCGAGGATCATCCGCAACTCGCCGAGTGCTTGCGCCTGCCCTTGTGCGGGGAGCCGCGCACCGCGTATTGCTACCTGCGCCCGGGAATGGTGCGTCGCTTCGAGCGTTACGTCGCGGAGCGGCTGTCCGCGGAATGCGACCTCCACCCCAGCTCCGATCTGGTGGCCGCGGGCTGGTTCGGACCCGGAGAGCCGGCCCCCGCGCTGGCCGAGCGGGTCGGCGACTACGTGCTGCGGATGAAGGGCAACCGGGTGATCAAGGACCGCCTGCCGGGCGAGCCGGAGTTCCGCCAGATCGGCGTGCACGGCGGATCGAGCGCCGCGGAGCTGTCGATCCCGCTGGTGCTGGCGCAGTGTTGAGCGCGACGGCGTCGATCGGGCCGACGTCGTCGGGATGAGGCGTAGGGGGTGGGGTAGGGCCGGGCTTGCCCGGCCGGGGCCGCGGGAAGAGGCCACGGAATCCACGGAACGCACGGACCCCACGGAACGCACGGAATGAATGAAACCGGTCCGTGGGTTCGGTGGATTCCGTGGCGCCTTTTTCCGTCTCCGAGGGACGCGGCCACGGTCGGCGGAAATCGTGATCCCGGGCGTCGTCGGCGGGGGTAGGGCCGGGCTTGCCCGGCCGACGTCGCAGGAAGAGGCCACGGAACGCACGGAACCCACGGAAAGAATGAAACCGGTCCGTGGATTCCGTGGCGCTTTTGTCTGTTTCGGAAGGTCCCCGCCGCGCTGGAGGGAAATTGCAATCCCCGGCGTCGTCGGCGGGCCAAGGCCCGCCCTACCGGTGCCCGGGTCGGCATGGGAGGGCACCGTAGGGTCGGGCTTGCCCGACCTACCGGCCGACGACGTGGGGCGGGGTGATACGGTTCGGGTCGAACGTCGTCGGCGGGGCGAGCCCCGTCCTACCGGCCGACACCGTGTGACCGATCCGCTCAGCCGCGTGCGCCGATGCGCAGGAGGATGCGGTCGAGGGCGCGGTGGGTCAGGGTGCGGCGCAGGGTCGCGAACAGGTAGGTGGGGACGGTGACGTAGTAGCGCGGACGCGGGCGGCGCGCCTCGAGGGCGTGGCACAGGCGGCGCAGGACCGCCTCGGGCGGCCGGGTGAACGGCGCCGCCGGCCCGGGGTGCGCGAGCCGCGCCTCGAGCCGCTCGTAGGCGTCGCGGTGGACGCTGCCGGCGGGGTCGATATGCGCGCGGAAGGCGGTGTGGGCGTTGGCGCGCAGGCGGCTGGCGATCGGCCCGGGTTCGATCAGCGAGACGAACACCCCGCTGCCGGCCAGTTCCAGACGCAGGGTGTCGGCGATCCCCTCGAGCGCGAACTTGGTGGCGTTATAGGCCCCGCGGTAGGGCAGGGCGATGAGCCCGAGCACGGAGCTGTTGAAGACGATGCGCCCCGCCCCCCGCGCGCGCAGCGCCGGCAGGAGCCGGCGGGTCAGATCGAGCGCGCCGAAGACGTTGGCCTCGAACTGCGCGCGCAGGGCCGTGCGGTCGAGGTCCTCGAGCGCCCCCGGCTGCTGGTAGCCGGCGTTGTGAAAGACGCCGTGGAGGCTCCCGCCGGTGCGCTCGAGCGCCTCGCCCGCGGCACGCGCCACGGAATCCGGATCGGCCAGCTCGAGTTCGATCGCGTCGAGGCCGGCGTCCGCGAGCGCCGCGAGGTCCTGCGGGCGGCGCGCCGTGGCCAGCACCCGATAGCCGCGCGCCGCCAGGCCCAGCGCGCAGCAGCGCCCGATCCCGCTCGAGCAGCCGGTGATCAGGACCGCCCCGGCGCTCACGCCAGCAGTACCGCCACCAGTCCGGTGACGAAGATCCCGTCGAAGGTGCCCGCCCCGCCGATCGAGGCCACCGGGGCGCCGAGGCGGCGCACCTCGCGCAGGTGCAGGACGTCGGCCCCGAGCAGGACCCCCAGCGTGCCGCCGATGTAGGCGAGCGGCGCGCTGTGTGCCGGGTCCAGCAGCAGGGCGGTGAGCGCGGCGGTCACCGGCGCCACCAGGATCGGCATGGCGATGCCGAGGCCGGGCACGGGGCGGCTGGTGTGGTAGGAGACCGCGGTCACCACCCCGATCGCCAGCGCCACCGATACCGGGGCGAGCGGGTGATGCATCAGCAGGTAGGCCGAGAAGCTCACCGGGATCAGGCAGCCGCCCACGTTCACGGCGATCAGGGTGCGCCCGATGAAGGGATGTTGCGGCACGCGCAACAGACCGCGCACCGGGAACGGGCGCGCGTCCGGGCCCCGGGGGTCGGCCTCGACCGCGAACAGCGGCAGATTCACGCCGCTGCCGAACAGCGAGGCGAACAGCAGCAGCATGGCGGAGCCGGGGGAGAGCCCCAGCTTGTCGAAGGCGATGGTCAGCAGGCCCACCTGCACGAAGGCGAGCAGGAACCCCAGGGCCAGTACGAACAGGAGCAGGTACAGCGGGGAGAACGGCGATCGCACGCGAGGGCCCCCGGGCGGCCGGCGGTGGACGGGAGAGGCCGCCATGATGCCACAGCGGCGCACGGCCCGGCGAGCGGCCGCGACCGGCGTAGTCGGAGGAGCCCTTGATTTTGCTAAAATCGCCCCCAGACCGCCCCCGACCGCCCATGAGGTGACCTCGGGCCCGGATCTTGCGAGGACAGCACCGATGCCGATCTACGAATACCGTTGTACCGCGTGCGGCCACGAGCTGGAGGCGATCCAGAAGATGAGCGACGAGCCGCTCACGGTGTGTCCCGTGTGCGGCGAGGCGACGCTGCAGAAGCTGATATCCGCCGCGGGCTTCCGGCTCAAGGGCGGGGGCTGGTACGAGACCGATTTCAAATCCTCCAAGCGGCGCAACGTCGTCGAGTCCGACGCCGGGGCGAAACCGGGCGCCGGATCGGGGGACAAGGCCAAATCCAAGGCCGAGCCCAAACGCGATCCGCAGAAGAAGACCTCGACCCCGACCGGCAGCGACTGAACGCCCGCGCCGAAGTTGCGCCGCCCCGGCCGGCGCCGTAACATGGCGGGCTCGCGGAAGCCCGTGGTTTTGCGGGCATTTCCAGATCGTTTCCCGGTCCCCTCAGGGGATCCTCTCAAGGGGTCTGCGGGCGCATGCGCAGCCATTACTGCGGGCAGGTGGGCGAGTCGCTGCTCGATCGCGACGTGGTCCTGTGCGGCTGGGTGCACCGGCGCCGCGATCACGGCGGGGTGATCTTCCTCGACCTGCGCGATCGCGAGGGCCTGGTCCAGGTCGTCTTCGATCCCGACGCCCCGGAGAGCTTCGCCGTCGCCGAACGCGTGCGCAGCGAGTTCGTGGTGCGCGTGCACGGGCGCGTGCGCCGGCGCCCGGCCGGCACCGAGAACCCGGCGCTGCCCACCGGTGCGGTGGAGGTGCTGGGGCGGGAACTGGAGATCCTCAACGCCTCCGAGACCCCGCCGTTCCCGCTCGAGGACGAGAGCGTGAGCGAGGAGGCGCGGTTGCGCCACCGCTACGTCGACCTGCGGCGGGCGCCGATGCTGGAGCGGTTGCGGCTGCGCGCGCGGGTGACGCGCTCGCTGCGCGCCTTCCTCGACGCGCGCGGCTTCATCGACACCGAGACCCCGATCCTCACCCGCGCCACGCCCGAGGGTGCCCGCGACTACCTGGTCCCGAGCCGCACCCATCCCGGGTCGTTCTTCGCGCTCCCGCAGTCGCCGCAGCTGTTCAAGCAGTTGCTGATGGTCTCGGGGCTGGACCGCTACTATCAAATCGCGCGCTGCTTCCGCGACGAGGACCTGCGCGCCGATCGTCAGCCCGAGTTCACGCAGCTCGACATCGAAGTCTCGTTCCTCGACGAAGGTGAGTTCCTGCCGCTCATCGAGGAGATGATCCGCACGCTCTTCGCCGAGGTCCTCGACGTGCGGCTGCCCGATCCGATCCCGCGCATGGATTACGACGAGGCGCTGGCGCGCTTCGGCAGCGACCGACCGGACCTGCGGATCCCGCTGGAGCTCACCGAGCTGACGGATCGGATGCGCGGCGTCGACTTCAAGGTGTTTGCCGGCCCCGCGAACGATCCCGAGGGTCGGGTGGCGGCGCTGCGCCTGCCGCATGGCGCGACGCTCTCGCGCAAGGAGATCGACGAGTACACCGCCTTCGTCGGGCGCTTCGGCGCCCGCGGGCTCGCCTACATCAAGGTCAGCGAGCGCGGCGCCGGGCGCCAAGGCCTGCAGTCGCCGATCCTGAAGTTCCTGCCGGACGCGGTGATCGAGGCGGTACTCGAGCGCACCGGCGCGGCCGACGGCGACCTGGTTTTCTTCGGCGCCGACCGCGCGCGGGTGGTCAACGAATCGCTCGGGGCACTGCGCGTGCGCCTCGGGCACGACCGCGGGCTGCTCGAGCCCGGCTGGCGCCCGCTGTGGGTCGTCGGCTTCCCGATGTTCGAGTGGGACGAGCGCGAGCGGCGCTGGACGGCGTTGCACCACCCGTTCACCGCACCGAGCGAGACCGACCCGCAGGCCCTCGCCGCCGACCCCGGTGCGGCGCGTTCGCGCGCCTACGATCTGGTCCTCAACGGCACCGAGATCGGCGGCGGTTCGATCCGCATCCATCGAGCGGACCTGCAGGCGGCGGTCTTCGGCCTGCTGGGGATTTCCGAGTCGGAGGCGCAGGAGAAATTCGGCTTCCTCCTCGAGGCCCTGCGCTACGGTTGCCCGCCGCACGGCGGGATCGCCTTCGGCCTCGATCGCCTGGTGATGCTGATGGCCGGGGCGGAGTCGATCCGCGACGTGATCGCCTTCCCCAAGACCCAGACCGCGGCCTGCCCGCTCACCCAGGCGCCGGCGCCGGTGGCCGATGCGCAGCTTCGGGAGCTGGGCCTCGCGCTGCGCCGCCCGCCCGGCGGGGGTTCGTGAGGGCGGCCCGGTGGCGGCGCCGTCCGGCGGCCCGTGGAAGCGCCCGGAGTCGGTCCTGGTGGTGGTGTATACGGTCGCCGGCCGCGTGCTGATGCTGCGTCGGCGCGCGCCGGCGGATTTCTGGCAGTCGGTCACCGGCAGCCTCGAGTGGGGCGAGACGCCCGCCGCCGCGGCGCTGCGCGAACTGCGGGAGGAGACCGGGCTGGACGCGCAGGGACGGCTGCGCGCGCACCCCGGGCCGGTACGCTTCCCCATCCTGCCGGCGTGGCGGGCCCGTTACGCGCCGGGGGTGCGATATAATGTCGAGCATGCCTTTTCCGTGGAATACCCGATGACACCGACGATCCGACTCGATGCCCGCGAGCACGTGGCCTACCGCTGGCTCCCCTGGCGCGAGGCGCGGGAGCTGGCGGCCTCGTGGACCGACCGCGCGGCGATCACCCGCAGTGCCGGCGGCGGCGCGGGGGACTGAGGCGATGGCGGCCAATCCCCTGGCGTTGCAGACCTATGCGCTCCTCGACGACGAGGACTGCGAGGCGCGCATCCGCGCCGCGAAGGCGGCCCTCGGCGAGCGGCTGGTGATCCTCGGGCACCATTACCAGCGCGAGGAGGTCTTCCGCCACGCCGACTTCACCGGCGATTCGCTCAAGCTCTCGCGCCTTGCGGCCGGATCGGACGCCGAGTACATCGTCTTCTGCGGCGTGCACTTCATGGCCGAGGTCGCCGATATCCTCTCGCGGCCCGACCAGGTCTCCATCCTGCCCGACCTCGGCGCCGGCTGCTCGATGGCGGACATGGCCAGTCTGGCCAAGGTGGAGCGGGCGTGGCGGGAACTGGGGTCGGTGCTCGATCCGGACGCACACGTCACCCCGGTGACCTACATCAACTCCGCCGCCGATCTGAAGGCCTTCTGCGGGCGTCACGGCGGGATCGTGTGCACCTCGACCAACGCCCGCGCGGTGCTCGAGTGGAGCTTCGCGCGCCGCGAGAAAGTCCTCTTTTTCCCGGATCAGCACCTCGGGCGCAACACCGCACACCGCATGGGGATTCCCGCGGAGCAGATGGCCGTGTGGGACTTCGACCGGCCGCTCGGCGGGCTGACCGAAGAGCGCATCCGCGCCGCGCGCATACTGTTGTGGAAGGGGTTCTGCTCGGTGCACCAGATGTTCCGGCCCGAGCACATCGACGCCTTCAAGGCGCGTTTCCCGGACACCCGCGTGATCTCGCATCCGGAGTGTTCGTTCGAGGTGTGCGCGAAATCCGACCACGTCGGCTCCACCGAGTACATCATCCGCACCATCGCCGATTCGCCCCCGGGCACGCGCTGGCTGGTGGGTACCGAGCTCAATCTCGTCGACCGCCTCGACGCGCAGTTCCGCGCGCAGGGCAAGTCGGTGCACTTCATGTCGCCGACGGTGTGCATGTGCTCGACCATGTTCCGCATCGATCCCCAGCACCTGGCCTGGACGCTCGAGAACCTCGTCGAGGGCCGTGTCGTGAACCGGATCGAGGTGCCCGAGGCGGTCGCCGATCCGGCACGTCGTGCCCTCGAGCGCATGCTGGAGGTCTCGCCGTAGCGCGCCCGGGGGCAGGTGCGGGCGCCGTGCCGGTGGTCCTGTTGCACGGGCTGTTCCTCTCCGGGTGGGTGATGAGGTGGCTGGCGCGGGCTTTGCGCCGCTGCGGGCTGCGCACCGCGATCTTCTCCTATCCGACCCGTCGCCGCAGCCCGGCGGAGAACGCCGCCGATCTCGCCGCCTTCATCGAGCGCCTGCAGGCGCCGCAGGTGGATCTCGTGGCCCACAGCCTCGGCTCCCTGGTGACCTTGCACCTGCTCGCGCGGTGCGACGCACGCCGGCGCGTGCGGCGTGTGGTGCTGCTGGGTCCGCCGCTGGACGGCTCCGTCGTGGCGCGCCGGCTGGCGCGCCGGGCCGCGGGGCGGTGGCTGTTGGGGCGCAGCCTGGAGCGCGGTCTGATCGGCGGGCGGCCGGCGGCGCCCGCGGGGGTCGACCTCGTGGTGATCGCCGGTGACCGCGGCTGGGGCTTCGGCTGGCTGCTCGGCGGGCTCCCGCGCCCCAACGACGGGACGGTCGCCGTCGCCGAGACCCGCGCCCCGGACTGCCCGCGCCACCGCGTCTGTTCCGTGAGCCACATGGGGCTGGTGTTCTCGCCGCGGGTGGCGCGGTGCGTGTGCCGTTTCCTGCGCGACGGGGCGTGGGGTGCGGCGGGCGCGCGGGACGATGTCGGCGCCGGGGCATAGCGGGTGATGGCGCGGCCGCCGACGCGGGCGCGTGATACACTTCGCGGCGAAACGGCGGCACGGGGCGGGTTATGGCGGGTCACAGCAAGTGGGCCAACATCCAGCATCGGAAGAACGCGCAGGATGCCAAGCGCGGCAAGCTCTTCACCAAACTGATCCGCGAGATCACGGTGGCGGCGCGCGCCGGCGGCGGCGATCCGGCGATGAACCCCCGCCTGCGCCTGGCGGTGGACAAGGCCTGGGCCGCGAACATGCCCAAGGACAAGGTCGAACGCGCCATCAAGCGCGGCTCCGGTGCCCAGGAGGGTGAGGCCTACGAGGAAGTACGCTATGAGGGCTACGGCCCGGGCGGGGTGGCGGTGCTCGTCGACTGCATGACCGACAACCGCAAGCGCACGGTGGCGGAGGTACGTCACGCCTTCTCCAAGTGCGGCGGTAACCTGGGGACCGAGGGTTCGGTCGCCTATCTCTTCTCGAAGCAGGGCGTGCTCGGGTATCCCCCGGGCAGCGACGAGGACCGGATCATGGAGGCGGCGATCGAGGCCGGGGCCGAGGACGTCGCCGCGGCCGACGACGGCTCGCTCGAAGTGGTGACGGCCCCCGAGGACTTTCTCGCCGTGAAGGAGGCGCTGGAGTCGGCCGGGCTCGCGCCCGGATATGCCGAGGTGACGATGCGCGCCTCTGTGGCCGTTCCGGTGGAGGGGGAGGATGCGTCGCGGCTGCTGCGCCTGCTGGAACTGCTGGAGGACCTCGATGACACGCAACAGGTGTACTCCAATGCGGACATCGACGAGGACGCGCTCGCCGCTTCGTGAGGCGGCGTTCGGCCGGTGATCCGCCGGTGACGCCCCGCACCGTCCGCCGGCACGCCTGTCCGCGCCGCGCCCGCAGGCCGGTGCCGTGACCCGTATCCTCGGCATCGATCCCGGCTCGCGCATCACCGGATACGGCGTCATCGACGTCGGCGGTGCACGCCTGCTCCATGTCGCCAGCGGCTGCATCCGCGTGCAGGAGGGGGATCTCGCCGCCCGGCTCGCGGAGATTTTCGAGGCGGTGCGCCGCATCGTGGACACCTACGAACCCCAGGAAGTCGCGGTCGAGCGCGTGTTCATGCATCGCAACGCGGATTCCGCGCTCAAGCTCGGCCAGGCGCGCGGTGCGGCGATCTGCGCCGCGTCCCGCGGGGCCGTGAGCGTCGCCGAATACAGCGCGCGGGAGGTGAAGCAGGCGGTGGTGGGAACCGGTGCGGCCGCCAAGAGCCAGGTGCAACAGATGGTCCGGCACCTGCTCGGGCTCCGGGAGGCGCCGCAGAGCGACGCCGCCGACGCCCTCGCCGTCGCCCTGTGCCACGGCCACACCGGCTCCACGCTGCGGCGGCTCCACGCCGCGGGGGCGGCTGCGCGCCGCGGGCGGCGGCGATGATCGGGCGCGTGTGCGGGGTGTTGGCGGACAAGCACCCGCCGCACCTGCTCGTCGACGTACGCGGCATCGGCTACGAGATCGAGGCGCCGATGTCCACCTTCTACGTGCTGCCGGCCGTGGGCGAGGAGGTCACGCTCTATACGCACCTGGTGGTGCGCGAGGACAGCCATGCGCTCTTCGGCTTCGCGCGTGAGAGCGAGCGGCGGCTGTTTCGTGCGCTGCTGCGCGTCAACGGCGTCGGTGCGCGCCTGGCGCTCGCGATCCTCTCCGGCGTGAGCGCCGATGACTTCGTGCGCTGCATCCAGGAGCACGACACCGGCGCGTTGACGCGGCTTCCCGGCGTGGGGCGCAAGACCGCCGAGCGCCTGATCGTGGAGATGAAGGACCGCCTCGGCGAGTGGGCGGGCGCGCCCGGCGCGGGGGCCTCCCCCGAGGCGGCGGCGGGAGCGGCCGGGGAGGCGGTGAGCGCGCTGGTCGCCCTCGGGTACAAGCCGCAGGAGGCCGCACGCATGGTGCGCGCGATCGATACCCGGGGCCTGGGCAGCGAGGAGATCATCCGCCGCGCGCTGCAGGCGGTGGCGCCGTGAACGGCGCGGTCCTCGTCTGCGCGCGGGCGGCGGCGCTGCTCGCGGCGGTCGCGGCGGCGCCGGCCGCGGCCGCGACCTACCCGCTGCCGCCGCCGGGCGACGCCGTCGTCGGGCGGCTGCAATGGGTCGCCGCGGGTGCGCAGGACACGCTCCCCGACATCGCGCGCCGCTACGACGTGGGCTACGACGAGCTGCGTGAGCTCAATCCGGGCGTCGATCCGTGGCTGCCGGGTACCGGTACGCGCGTGGTGCTGCCGACCCGGTTCATCCTGCCGCCGGGGCCGCGGCGCGGTATCGTCCTCAACGTGCCCGAGATGCGCCTGTACTACTTCCCGCCGGCGCGGCCCGGACAGGCGCGTGAGGTGATCACCTATCCTGTGGGGATCGGCCGCGAGGGCTGGCAGACGCCGGTCGGGGAGACGCGCGTGGTGGCGCGCATCCCGCACCCGGCGTGGTATCCGCCGGCATCGATCCGGGATGAGCACAGCGCCGAGGGCGATCCCCTGCCGCGCTATGTCCCGCCGGGTCCCGACAACCCGCTCGGGCAGTTCGCCCTGCAGTTGGGTGTCCCCGGTTATCTGATCCACGGGACCAACAAACCCTACGGCGTCGGCATGGCGGTCAGCCACGGTTGCGTGCGCCTGTATCCGGAGGACATCCGGCCGCTGTTCCATTCGGTGCGCGTCGGCACCCGCGTGCGGCTCGTGCGCGAACTCTACAAGATCGGCTGGCACGACGGCGAACTCTACCTCGAGGCGCACCGGCCGGTCACGGCACAGGGCGCGGAGCAGGCGCGGGATCTCACGCCGGTGGTGCGCCGGCTGATGCGGGCGGCGCGCCGGCACACGGGCTATCGCATCGACTGGGCGCGCGTTCGCAGGCTGCTCGAGCACCCCCCGGGCATTCCCGTGGCGGTGGGGCTCGGGGAGCCTGGACTGCAGGCGGCGCTGGCGGCGGCCGTCCCGGCGGCGGCCCCCGGCGCATCGGCGACGGTCTCGAAAGACAAAAAAAACGCCCCGCGGGTGCGGGGCGTGAACAACACCGGGTCGTGACGGCGGCGCGCGGCCGCCGGCGCGCCCTTACTTGTACATCGACTTCTTGAACATCCGGTTGATCTTCTCGTTGGTCGCGTCGATGGCCTTCTTGTTCGCCGCCGACTGCTGCAGCGCTTCGTCGGCCTTCTGGTTGGCCTGATCCGCGGTGGTCTTCGCGGCCTGCGCGGTGCTCTGCGCATCCTGGGCCATTGCCTTGACGGCGTTCAACTGATCGGTCGTGGCGCAGCCGCCGACGAGCGCGACGGCGAGCGCCAGACCTGCGACCTTGACCGGCGTCCCTACTGACTTGCGCATATCGATCGCTCCTTCTGCGAGGATGGACAGGACGTAACGGGGCGCAAGTATATCGGATTCGGCGGGTACACTTCCAAGGGAACCGCGCGGCCGCGGCCGCAGGTCCGGTTCAGCGCACGACCACCCGCGTTCCGATATGTACCCACTGCGCCAGGCGGTCGATCTGCGCGTTGGTCAGGGCGATGCATCCGCTGGTCCAGTTGATCCGGCGGTGGACCCAGGGGCTGGCGTCGCCGAGGCCGTGGATGCCGAGGTCGCCGCCCAGTGCCGTGTCCTGGGGCGGCAGGCGGTGGCCGCGCAACGCCCGGAAGATCCGGCGCACCGTCCGGGGGCCGATCAGGTCGTGGTCGAAGGCGCGCCAGACGTAGGCCGGGGTGGGGTAGTCGAAGCCGAAAAACCGATGAAATACACTATGATCGTTGATCCAGGCGATGCGGAAGGTCCCGAGCGGGGTGGCGTCGTCATTGCGTAGTCGCAGCCGCGTCACGCCGCCGCGGCCGATGGAGATGCCCGGGAACCGCGCCTCCACGTGACCGTCGCGGATCACCGACAGGACGGCGGTCCGGGTGTCGACCAGCAGCCAGGCCGCACCCTGGGCGTGCGCGCGCGCGGCGCCGGCGCAGAGCAGGGCGATGAACCCCACGCGCGCCGCGCCTCGCGCCGCCCGCCGCCATGCCGTCATCGATCGCCGCCAGGACAAGATTCCGCTTCGCAATACCGATCCCCGCCATAGGATAAAACGAGACCTGCGTCACAAAAAGCTCCCCGACCGGGCAGGCCGGGGGCGGCGGTTGCGCAGGCGGGCGGCGCGCGGCCGCGGTATGATAGCCGGGGCGCACGGGATGGAAGCGATGACCGAAACGGACCGGCTGGTGAGCCCGCGGCTGGCGGGGGGCGAGGATGCGATCGAGCGCAGCATACGCCCGCGCACGCTGGCGGAGTATGTCGGTCAGGCGCCGGTCCGCGAACAGATGGACGTGTTCATCCGCGCCGCCCGCGAACGCGGCGAGGCGCTCGACCACGTATTGATCTTCGGGCCCCCGGGGCTGGGAAAGACCACGCTGGCCCACGTCATCGCCAACGAGCTGGGCGTCAACCTGCGCCATACCTCGGGACCGGTGTTGGAGCGCGCCGGCGACCTCGCGGCGCTGCTCACGAACCTCGAGCCGCGCGACGCCCTGTTCGTCGACGAGATCCATCGGCTCAGTCCCGTGGTGGAGGAGATCCTGTACCCGGCCATGGAGGACTATCAGCTCGACATCATGATCGGGGAGGGGCCGGCGGCGCGATCCATCAAGCTCGACCTGCCGCCGTTCACCCTGGTCGGCGCGACCACCCGCGCCGGACTGCTGACCTCGCCGCTGCGTGACCGCTTCGGGATCGTGCAGCGGTTGGAATTCTACGACGTCGAGGATCTGGCCGGGATCGTGGTGCGCTCCGGGCGGATCCTCGGAGTGGAGGTCACCGCCGCCGGCGCCGCCGAGATCGCCAATCGCGCGCGCGGCACCCCGCGCATCGCCAACCGCCTGCTGCGCCGCGTGCGCGACTACGCGCAGGTCGAAGGTGACGGTCGTATCACGCGCGAGAGCGCCGCCCACGCCATGGACCGGCTGAAGGTGGACGCGAACGGATTCGACGTCATGGACCGCAAGCTCCTCGGGACGCTGATCGAGAAGTTCGACGGCGGTCCCGTCGGCATCGACAGCCTGGCGGCGGCGATCGGCGAGGAGCGCGACACGATCGAGGACGTGGTCGAGCCGTTCCTGATCCAGCAGGGCTACATGATGCGCACCCCGCGCGGGCGGGTGGCCACGCGCGCCTGCTACGAGCACTTCGGGCGTCTGCCGCCGGCGCGCGCGGGCGCGGCACCGGACCTGTTCGCCGCCCCGCCCGGCGGCGCGGATGAGTGAGGGGAGAGGGCGGCCCGCGCCCTCCGGCGCCCGGTACCGCGCGTGCCGCCCGTCGAGGCCATGAGATTCTTCGCCCCCAAGTCGTTCCTCAAGCTGATTCTCGTCGGCTTCGTGTTCGTCGCCCTGCCCCTGATCATCGCCCTCGGGCTCGCCGCGCTCGACGTCGAGCGCATCTCCGATCAGAGCCAGCACGCCATCTACCAGGCCGTGCGCATCACCCGGACCAGTCGCGCACTGGTGGAGCAGATCCCGGCGATGGAACGCCCGGCGCGGCAGTGGCTGGTGGTCGCCGACCCGGCGCTGCTGCGGGCCTACACCCAGAAGCACCTCAAGTTCCAGCGCACCGCCGTCGCTCTCGCCGCGCTGCCGCTCGGCGCCGCGCAGAAGGCGGAGCTGGCGACGCTCACGCGCCGCGAGCAGCGCCTGTACGATGCGATGCGCGCGCACGCCTTCGCCGCCAAGGGCGATGAGACGAAGGCCGCGGACGCGTTCAACGATCTCGCCACCCTGGCACGCGGAATCCTCGTCGACAGCAGCCGGCTGATCGACCGGGAGGTGGCGGTGCTGCAGCACGAGGCGCTGCGGGCGCAGCGCCGCTTCCTGTGGACGGCGGTTGCGTTCGTGCCCGCCACGGTGCTGTTCGGCGTGGTGTTCGCGTTCCTCCTCGCGCGGCCGATCCGGCAGATCGATCAGGCCATCCGCCGCTTGGGCGCCGGGGAGTTCGAGAGCGCCGTCGAGGTCGCCGGTCCGCAGGACCTGCGCTATCTGGGCCGGCGGCTCGAGTGGTTGCGCGGCCGGTTGTTGGAACTGGAAGGGGAGAAAAACAAGTTCGTGCGCAACGTGTCCCATGAGCTCAAGACTCCGTTGACGGCGATCCGCGAAAGCGCCGAGCTGCTGGCCGAGGAGGCGGTGGGCCGGGTGAATCCGGCGCAGCGCGAGATCATCACCATCCTGCGCGACAATGCGGTGCAGTTGCAGCGGCTCATCGAGGGCCTGTTGAGTTTCGGGTTGCTGCATCGACGCGATTCGACGCTCCAGCTCGGCCCGGTGGATCTCGTACGCATCCTCGGGGAGGTCGCCGCCAACCACAAGCCGGTCATCCTCGCCAAGCGGCTGCAGCTTCGCACCGAGGTCGAGGCGGTTCCGTTCGAAGGTGACGAGGCGAAGCTGAGGACGATCGTGGACAATCTGCTGTCGAACGCCGTCAAGTATTCGCCCGCAGGCGGCGTGATCCGCATCGTCCTGCGGCGCGAGGACGGCGCGGTGGTGATCGAGGTCCACGATGCGGGGCCCGGCGTGGATGCGGCCGACCGCGAGCGGATCTTCGAGGCGTTTTATCAGGGGCGTATCGCCCAGCGCGGGCGGGTCCGCGGGACCGGGCTGGGGCTGGCGATCGCGCGCGAATACGCGGCGGCGCACAGCGGCGAGATCCGCCTGTTGGACGCACCCGCGGGCGGGGCGCGTTTCCAGGTGCGTCTCCCGTTGCAGCCCGCGCGGGAGCGCCGGTCGCGTCGCCGGAGGGATGCCGCATGAGCGCGCGCATCGCCCTGCTTTGGGTTACCCTGTCGGCGGCGGTGGTGGCGGGCGGCTGCGCCGGGCTGTGCCGGCCGGGCGGCGTTGGCGCGGCCCGCCAGGGGGACGCCGCAGGCAGCGGTGCATCGGAGGTGGGCCGCCTGCTCGCCTACGCCGCGCAGCTCCAGGCCCTCCCGGCACAGGGCTTGCAAGACCGCTGGCAGGAGGAGGCGCAACGGGTCGAGGCGCGGCTGCGCGCGCACCCGGACGGGACCGAGCGGCTCCGTCTGGCGTTGCTGCTGACGCTGCCGGGCACACCCGCGGACGACGACCGGGCGCGCGCGCTGTTGCAGGACTACCTCGGCGGGCCCGTCCCGCCGCCCGCGGCGATGGGGAATCTTGCGCGCTGGTTGCTCCACGACATCGACGTTCGGGAGGCCCAGTACCGGCGGCTCCGTGCCGCGCAGGCGCGCAGCGAGGCTCTCCAGCACAAGATCGACGAACTGTTGAACATCGAGCAGAGCATCGACCGGCGGCCGAAGGCGCCGGTCCCGGAGGGTGGGAAGAAATGACAGCCGAACGTGCCCGTATCCTCGTGGTGGACGACGACACCGATCTGCTGCGCCTGCTCTCGATCCGGCTCGAGTCGGCGGGCTATGCGGTCGCCGTGGCACGCAGCGGGGAGGAGGCCCTGGCCTCCATCGAAGTGGCCCGTCCGCGGGTGGTCGTCACCGATCTGAGGATGGACGG
The DNA here is from genome assembly GCA_027013145.1 of Gammaproteobacteria bacterium. Classification (GTDB taxonomy): domain Bacteria; phylum Pseudomonadota; class Gammaproteobacteria; order 21-64-14; family 21-64-14; genus BMS3Abin12. The sequence continues at coordinate 29,266 of JALUXX010000034.1, forward strand.
GATGGACGGGATGGCGCTGTTCGAGGCCGTTCACGCCAAGAATCCCGCGCTCCCGGTGATCATCCTCACGGCGCACGGCTCGATCCCGGAGGCGGTCGCCGCGACCAGCGGCGGCGTGTTCAGCTTTCTGACCAAGCCGTTCGACGGGCACGTGCTGCTCGAGCACATCGGGCGCGCGCTCGAGCTGTCGGGCCCGGCCGACACCGCGCCCCGCGGCGACGGGGAGGATGCCGAGTGGCGCAGCGGCATCATCACCCGCAGCCCGCTGATGGAGGACCTGCTGGCGCAGGCGCGCATGGTGGCGGCAAGCGACGTGAGCGTCTGCCTCTACGGCGCCAGCGGCACCGGGAAGGAGGTGCTGGCGCGCGCCATCCACCGCGCCAGCCCGCGCGCCCGCCGCCCCTTCGTGGCCGTCAACTGCAGCGCCATCCCCGACACCCTGCTCGAGTCGGAGCTGTTCGGGCACGTCAAGGGCGCGTTCACCGGCGCGACCCGCGAGCACGAGGGGTTGTTCCAGGCTGCCCACCGCGGCACGCTGCTGCTCGACGAGGTCGGTGATATGCCGCTGGCGCTCCAGGCCAAGCTGCTGCGGGTGCTGCAGGAGCGCCAGGTGCGCCCGGTGGGTTCCACCGCGAGCGTCCCGGTCGACGTGCGCGTGCTGTCGGCGACCCACCGCGACCTGCAGGTCGAGATGCAGGCGGGCCGGTTCCGCGAAGATCTCTACTACCGGCTGAACGTCGTCTCGCTGGAGATTCCGCCGTTGGCCGCGCGCCGCGAGGACATCCCGCTGCTCGCCGGTCACTTCCTGCAGGAACTGACGCGGAAACACGCGCGCAAGGCCCGGACCTTCGCCCCCGAGGCCCTGGAGGCGCTGCTGGCCGCGCCGTGGCCCGGCAACGTGCGCCAACTCCTCAATGTCGTCGAACAGTGCGTGGCCTTGTGTCCCACGGCGGTGATCTCTCTGGGGCTGTTGCAGAAGGCGCTGCGCTCCGATCCCGGCGAGGTCCCCTCCTTCGCCGACGCCCGCCAGCAGTTCGAGCGCGAGTACCTCGCGCGCCTGCTCAAGATCACCCGCGGCAATGTGAGTCAGGCGGCGCGACTCGCGCAGCGCAACCGCACCGAGTTCTACCGGCTCCTGCACCGCCACCGGTTGAATCCCACCGAGTTCAAGGGCGCGTCCTGACCCGGTGCGTCCCCCGCCGGCGACACAAAAATACCCATACGCTCAATCGATTGTCGGTTCTGAAGGCCTCGCCGTAGCCCCGGGGCGACGCTTTTCCGGGCGCCCATCGCCGCATGCGCCCGCGCGGGGGCGTGGTGCCACGCCAACCCCCTGAATCCTCTGCCCCATATCCTCGTGGCACCGGGTTTGCACAGCGTGCATGCGGTGCGGACGCTACGCCCGCGCGATCCCGCCCCCCTCGGGTGGGCGTTTCCAGCGTGTGAGGAGAGGCAGAGATGAAATCGCGTGCAATCGTCGTGTTGTCGCTGCTGTTGACCGGTGCGACGGCCGCCTGGGCGGCGGATCCGGCGCCGGTGCCTGCCGTGGTGGCGGCCGAGGCCGCGTCGTCCGGATCCGGCGCGGCTGCCGGAGAGCCGCGTGAGGAGCAGCCTTCGGCACCGGCCCCGGCGGACGAAAACGCCGCGGAACCGTCCCATGACTCGACCGTGCCGGCGGCGCAGGACGGAGAAGATGCAACCCAGCCGGGCGGCGCGGCCCCCGCAGCGGACGGGGAGTAGCACTCGTGCCCGCTGCCGCCGCCGGGCCCCGGGGCCCGGCGGCGGCCCTCGTTTGCCGACGGCCGACCCGAGGAGAACCCGAGATGACGAAACGAGCCGCAGCGGTGCTGCTTCTGGCGCTACCTCTTTTTCTGACCGGGTGTGGGAACCACACCGATCGCAACCCATCGCCCTCGCGGGCGAGTCCCGGTGCAGTACCGGGATCCCCGCCCCCCACCGGCTCGGGTCAACCACCGTCCGACGGCGATGCCTCTCCCGGGGTGCCGCCCACGCATGGTGCGCCCGCGCCGTCGGAGTCGCCTTCGGGCCGGCCGTAGGCGGGGGCCGCGGGCCGGCCGCAAGAGACGCGCGGGCGGCCCGCGGGTGTTGTATCCGGACATGGAGACTTGCCCGCCCGTCCCGGGGCCCGTACAGTAGTCGCGACTCGGCGGGGCCCCGTCACGATCGTGAGCGTATTCGTCTGGCCGGTGCGGGTGTATTACGAGGATACCGACGCCGGCGGTATCGTGTACTATGCCAACTATCTGAAGTTCATGGAGCGGGCGCGTACCGAATGGCTGCGGACCCTCGGTTTTGAGCAGGACGCGCTGCGCGAGCGCGAGGGAGTGCTGTTCGCGGTACGCTCGGTATGTCTGGATTTTCTCAAACCCGCGCGTTTCAACGATCTCCTGGAGGTCTCGGTGCGGCCCGCGCAGCGGCGTCCTGCCAGCCTGGTGCTCGACCAGGAGGTACGGCGCGCGTCCGGACCGCAGGCCGCGCTCACCCTGTGCCGCGGCCGGGTGCGGATCGCCTGCCTCGACGCACGGGCGCTGAACCCCCGCGCCCTGCCGCGGTCCCTGTTTCAGGAGATGGCGCGTGAGTAGCGATCTGTCGATCCTGCATCTGGTGATGAACGCGAGCCCGCTGGCGCAGGCCGTGCTCGTGGTGCTGCTGCTCGCGTCGATCTTCTCCTGGACGGTGATTCTGCAGAAGCGCAAGGCGTTGCGACGGGCGCGTCTGGCCGCCGACGCGTTCGAGGATCGCTTCTGGTCGGGCACCGACCTCGGTGCGATCTACCAGCAGCTCGGGCGCCGCAATCACGAACTCGCCGGGATGGAGCGGATCTTCGAGGCGGGTTTCAAGGAGTTCGTACGCCTGCGCAAACAGCCGGGCGCGGAGCCCCGGGCGGTCGTGGAGGGGGCGCAGCGTGCGATGCGCGTGGTGCTCTCCCGGGAGGTCGACGAACTCGAGACGCATCTGCCGTTCCTCGCCACCGTCGGATCGACCAGCCCCTATGTGGGCCTGTTCGGGACGGTGTGGGGCATCATGGTCGCGTTCCAGAACCTCGGCGGTGTCCAGCAGGCGACCATCGCCCATGTGGCGCCGGGTATCTCCGAGGCCCTCGTGGCCACGGCGATGGGCCTGTTCGCGGCGATCCCGGCGGTGATCGCCTACAACCGTTATATGACCGCGCTCGACCGGCTCGTCAACCGCTACGAGAATTTCATGGAGGAGTTCTCGACGATTCTACAGCGTCACGCCTTGAGCCAGCGGCGGGAGCCGGCGGCCGCGCCGCAGGCCCCGGCCGTGGGGCAGGCGGCGGAACAGGTCTGACAGCGGAACGCTTCCCATGGCGCGCGCCTCCATGACCCGCCGGCGGCTGATGTCCGACATCAACGTCGTACCCTATATCGACGTGATGCTCGTGCTGCTGGTGATCTTCATGATTACCGCGCCGCTGCTCACGCAGGGGGTCAAGGTCGAACTGCCGCAGGCGGCCGCGCGCTCCCTGCCGCCCGAGGCCAAGGAGCCCCTGGTCGTGACGGTGGACCGCCAGGGCCGCTATTTCGTCAACATCGGCGACCATCCGCACCGGCCGGTCGATGCCGGCGTCCTGACTACTAGGGTGGCGGCGGTATTGAAGCTCCGTCCGGGCACCCGCGTCATGGTGCGGGCGGATGAGCGCGTCGACTACGGGACCGTGGTTCGGGTGATGGCGCTGCTGCAGGGCGCAGGCGTCCCCAGCGTCGGGCTGGTGACGGAGCCGCCGCCGCGGCGCCGGTGAGCATGTGGCAGCTGCTTCGGCGCGATCCGGCGGCGCTGTTCGGCGCCCTGGCCGTTCACGTCTTCCTCCTGGGGCTGCTGGTGGTGAGTCTGCAGCGGATGCCGCGGGTCGAGCCCGGCGGCCGATCGGGGAAACCGGTGATCCAGGCGGTCGCGGTCGACGCCAAACAGGTCGACCGGGAGGTCGAGCGGCTGCGCAAGGCGCAGGAGGCGAAACGCGCCCGCCGCGCCGCCGAGCGCCGCCGGCTCGCGGCCGAGAAACAGGCCCTGCAGCGTCAGCGCGAGCGGCAGGCGCGCGCCGCGGCGGCTCTGAAACGCAAGCAGGCCGAGGAGCGCGCACGCGCGGCCGCGGCCGCGCGGCTCGCGGCACAGCGCAAGGAGCAGGCGCAGCTTGCGGCCCGTAAACAGCAGCAGGAGGCCGAACGCCGCCGCGCCGCCGCACTCGAAGCGAAGCGCAAGGCCGAAGCGAAGCGCAAGGCCGAGGCGGAGCGGCGGCGGCGCGCGGAGGAGGCGCGCAAACGCCGCGAGGCCGCCGCCCAGGCCGCCGCCGAGAAGGCGTTGCAGGCACAGGCCGCGGCGGAGCAGGCCCAGGTCCAGGCCGCGCGCGCACGGGCGATCCAGTCGATCGTGGCCCGCTACACCCGGGCGATAGCCGCCCGCGTGGAACAGAACTGGTTGCAGCCTCCCGAATCGGTCGCGGGGCTCACGTGTACGGTGCAGGTGCAGTTGATCCCCGGCGGCGAGGTGACCGGAGTGAAGATCGTCAAGAGCAGCGGAGACCCGGTATTCGACCGTTCGGTGGAGACGGCGGTGCGCAAGTCCTCGCCGCTGCCGATGCCTTCCGATCCCAGTCTCTTCGGGCAGTTCCGGGAGATCACGTTCGTGTTTCATCCGCCGGGACAGGGAGGTGGGTCCTGATGGGAATACTGCGCCGGTACGTGGTCGCCTTGCTGCTGCTCTGTGCCGTCTCTCCGGTGTGGGCCGGTCTCACCATACAGATCACGCGCGGGGTCGCGGGTGCGGTCCCGATCGCGGTGGTGCCGTTCTCCTGGAGCGGGCCGACCCCGGCACCGCCGCAGGATATCGGTGCGATCGTCGCCGCCGATCTCGCCCGCAGCGGGCGCTTTGCGCCGCTCGCCGACAAGGATCTCGTCGCGCATCCCACCGCGCCCGATCAGGTGAAACTCCAGAACTGGCGCGTGCTCGGGGTCAACGACCTGGTCATCGGCAGCGTACGGGTGCTGCCGTCGGGGCGTTATCAGGTGGAGGTATATCTCTACGACGTCTATCAGCCGCCGGCGCAGGCGCAACTGCTCGGGCAGCGCTTCGTGGTCGCTCCGGCGCAGTTGCGGCGCACCGCGCACCGGATCAGCGACATGATCTTCAAGCAATTGACCGGCCTGCCGGGTGCGTTCGACACCAGGATCGCCTATGTCACCATGTCGGGGACCGGAAAGGTCCACCGTTACGCGCTCAAGGTGGCGGATTCCGACGGCTACGATCCGCGTACGGTGCTCGAGTCGCCCGAGCCCATCATGTCTCCGGCGTGGTCTCCCCACGGTCGCCGCCTGGCCTACGTGTCGTTCGAGCACGGCCGCCCCGAGGTCTACATCCAGGATCTCGCGACCGGGGCGCGAAAGCTCGTCGCCTCTTTCTCCGGGCTCAACAGCGCACCGGCATGGTCTCCCAACGGGAAGGAACTGGCGCTGACCCTCTCGCGCCGGGGCAATCCGGAGATCTATACGCTGAACCTGGAGACCGGAAAGTTCCACCGCGTGACGCACAATCCGGCGATCGACACGAGCGCGGTGTGGACGCCGGACGGGCGCAATCTCGTTTTCACCTCCGACCGCGGCGGCGGCCCTCAGATCTATGAGGTGCCGGCGGCCGGCGGGCCGGTGACACGGCTCACCTTCGACGGTTCCTACAACGCCGCGCCGGCCGTCTCGCCCGACGGCCAGCGGATCGCGATGGTCCATGGCCAGGGCGGCGGTTACCGGATCGCCGTGCTCGATCTCAAGAGCGGCCTGTTTCAGGTCCTGACGGACGGACCGCTCGACGACTCGCCGAGCTTTGCGCCGAACGGGCAGATGATCCTGTATTCCGCGCAATATCAGGGCCGGCGTGTGCTCGCCACCGTGACGGTGGACGGCCGCGCGGGCCAGCGCCTGTCTTCGCAGCAGGGGGACGTCCAGTCCCCGGCTTGGGGCCCGTACCGCAAGTGACGGACGCGGCGGTTTCATCGGTTCACAATCAGGGGAGAATCGCGCAATGACCAGACGGATAGTGAGCATCGGGTTGGCGGCGGTGGCGGCGTTGGCCCTTGCGGCGTGCGCGGGCACGGGCGGCGCCGGCGGGGGTCCGGGGGCGGCCGGGGGCGCGGGCGCGGGTGCCGGCGGGGGTGCGCAGAGCTACGGCGCGGGCGGCTCCGGATCGATCCAGGGCCAGGGGATGGGCGGTGCGCAGCAGAACCCGCTCGAGCAGCGGACCATCTATTTCGCCTTCGACAGCAGCGCGATCGAAGCCAAGTACCGGCCGATCATCGCCGCTCACGCGGCCAACCTGGTCGCGCATCCGAACGAGAGCGTGACGCTCGAGGGCAATACGGACGAGCGCGGCAGCGCGGAGTACAATCTGGCCCTGGGCGAGCGCCGGGCCGAGGCGGTCAAACAGATGATGCTGGTCCAGGGGGTGGCGCCGGCGCAGATCCGGACCATCAGCTTCGGCAAGGAGCGCCCGGTCTGCACCGCCCACGACGAGGCCTGCTGGAAGCTGAACCGGCGCGTGGATATCGTCTATTCGAAGCAGTGAGGATCGCGATGGGTGTGCGCCGGACAAGGTGGGGGATCGCGCGGCGGACGGGGGTCGCATTGCTCGCCGCGGCTGCGTTCGCCGCGCCGGGGTCGGCCCCGGCCCAGCAGTTGTCGCTCGAACAGCGCGTGGAACGGCTCGAGCGCATCGTGAACGGGCCCGGGATGGCCGATATGTACAGCCAGATCCAGTCGCTCCAGCGGCAGATTCAGCAGCTCAACGGGCGCCAGGACGAGCTGCAGCACCAGCTCGAGGATCTCCAGCGCCGCCAGCGCGACCTCTACCTCGACATCGATCAGCGCCTGCGGCGCCTGGAGCTGCAGTCGGGCGCGGCGGGTGCCGCGCCGCCGGGAGCCGCCGGCGCCGGGGCGAGCCCCGGGGCTGCGCCCGGCGCGGCGGTCCCAGGTACCTCCCCGGGCGCGGCCGCGGGCGCCGCTGCGACCGGCGCGCAGTTGCAGGCGCAGACCGACTACGAGAACGCACTCGCGCTGCTTCGCGCCGGCAAGTTTCCGCAGGCGGACGCGGCATTCCGAGCCTTCCTCAAGGCGCACCCGCAGAGCGTCTATGCCGCCAACGCCGAATACTGGCTGGGCGAGGCGAACTACGTGACGCGCAACTTCGCTCCGGCCCTCAAGGCCTTCCAGGCGGTGGTGCAGCGTTATCCGCGCAGCGCCAAGGTGCCCGACGCCCTGCTCAAGATCGGGTACATCCAGTACGAACAGAAGGACTGGAAGGGGGCCCGCAAGACCCTGACCGAGGTCATCGCGCGCTACCCCGACAGCGCCGCCGCCCGGCTGGCGGAACAGCGCCGCCAGCGGATGAAGGTCGAGGGCCACTGACGCCCGCCGGCGGTCATCGGACCCGACTCCTGCTACCATACGGCCATGAGCAGCGTGCCGCGCGCGCGCGAACCGGCGCCTGCCGCGTCGGATTTGCGCGTGACCGAGATCTTTCTCTCGCTCCAGGGGGAATCCCGGACGGCGGGTTGGCCCACCGTGTTCGTACGCCTTACCGGCTGCCCGCTGCGTTGCCGTTACTGCGACACGGCGTACGCCTTTCGCGGCGGGCGGCGCATGGCGCGCGAGGCGATCGTGCAGGCGGTGCGCGACTATGGCGTGTCTCGGGTGACGGTCACGGGCGGGGAGCCGCTCGCCCAGCGCGGCTGTCTGGGCCTGCTCGCCGCGCTGTGCGACGCCGGCCACGAGGTCTCGTTGGAGACGAGCGGCGCCCTGGACATCGGCGGCGTCGACCCGCGCGTCGTCCGTGTCCTCGATCTCAAGACGCCGGGATCGGGGGAGTGCGCGCGCAACCGTTACGAGAACCTCGACCTGCTCGCGCCGCGCGACCAAGTCAAGTTCGTCTGTTGCGATCGCGCCGACTACGAATGGGCGCGCGAGCGCATCGCGCGCCACGCGCTGACCGGGCGCTGCGAGGTGCTGCTCTCGCCCAGCCACGGCGTGCTCGAACCGGGACGGCTGGCGGACTGGATCCTGGAGGACCGCCTCGCGGTGCGCCTGCAGATCCAGTTGCACAAGTATCTCTGGGGCGATGTCCCCGGGCGCTGAGGGGGGCGCGATGCCCGATCGTGCCGACGCGGCGCCGTCCCCGGGTCGTGGTCGTACGGCGGTGGTCCTGCTCTCGGGGGGGCTGGACTCGGCCACCGCATTGGCGCTGGCGCGCGAGCGGGGTTTCCGTTGCCATGCCCTGAGTCTGGACTACGGGCAGCGTCAGGCCGCCGAGCTCGATGCGGCGCGTCGCATCGCCGCCGCACTCGGCGCGGTGACCCACAAGGTGGTGCGCGTCGACCTCGGCGCCATCGGCGGCTCCGCGCTGACCGATCCCGGAATCGCGGTACCGGACGCGCCCACGGACGGGATTCCAGTGACCTATGTCCCGGCGCGGAACACCGTGTTCCTGTCGCTGGCCCTCGGCTGGGCGGAGGTGCTGGACGCGCGCGATCTGTACATCGGGGTCAACGCCGTCGACTACTCCGGATACCCGGACTGCCGCCCCGAATACATCGCCGCGTTCGAGACGCTGGCGGGACTCGCGACGCGCGCCGGCGTAGAGGGGGCGCAGTTCCGCATCCACGCCCCGCTGATCGATCTCTCCAAGGCCGAAATCATCCGCGAAGGGCTGCGTCTGGGAGTCGACTACGCGCTGACCGTCTCCTGTTATCGGGCGGACGCGCACGGGCGGGCGTGCGGATCCTGCGACGCCTGCCGGCTGCGACGTGCGGGATTCGCCGCTGCGGGGGTGGCGGATCCGACCCGTTACCGCCCCGGCCGCCGGCCGCCGGACGGACTATAATTCCCCCCGGCCGGCCGCGGCGGCGAAATAAAGGGCGCGCCTGGTGCGTCTATCGGTGCGGTGAAAGGGTCCCGAGCGGGGCCCCTTCGAGCCGCGTCCGGCACGGGTCCGCGCGCGGCGCTGTAGAATCAAGCACTTTCGTGCCTGATTCGCGAACGGGGCGTTTCCGCCCCGCCCGACCGGCCCATGCGGCCGCCCGGGGTCGGTCATCCGTTGCGGAGGCACCATGCACCTTTCCATCGCCAATCAGGTTCTGCTGTCCGTGTTCGTCCTCGCCGCCGTCCTCGGGGCGGTGGCGTATCGCACCAATTTCTGCACCATGGGCGCGGTTTCGGACTGGGTCAACATGAACGACCGCGGACGGCTCGGTGCCTGGCTGTTCGCGATCGCCATCGCCATCGTCGGCGTGTTGGTCCTCGAGGGTTGGAAAGGCATCGGCCTGAATTCGACGCTCCCCCCCTACCGGACGCCCAACTTCGCCGTGCTGCGCTATATCGTCGGCGGCGCGCTGTTCGGGATCGGTATGACCCTCGGCAGCGGCTGCGCCTACCGCACCATGGTTCGCGCCGGTGCGGGCAACCTCAAGTCCGTCGTGGTGCTGATCACGATCGGCATATTCGCCTACCTGATGACCCAGACCTCGTTCTACGAAAAGGTGTTCTACGGCTGGGTCAGTGCCACCACCATCAGCCTTTCCAATCACGGCATTTCGAGTCAGGCACTCGGGCCGCTGATCAGCGGGATCCTGCACGTCGGGGACGGTACGGTCCTGGAATACTGGATCGGCGGGATCCTGGCGCTCGCCCTCCTGGTGATGATCCTGCGCTGGGCGGATTTCCGCACGCGTTTCGACAATATTCTTGCCGGGGCGGTGGTGGGACTCGCGGTGATCGCGGCGTGGTACGTGACCGCGGGCCCTATGGGCCATGCCTGGAAGGACGCGGTCATGTTCATGGATACGCCTCCGAAGGACGTGATGTCGCAGTCGTTCACCTTCGTCAACCCCACCGGTGAGACCTTGGCCTTCCTCATGTCGCCGCGCAACCCGGCGTTGATCACTTTCGGCGTCGTGTCGCTGGTGGGCGTGATCTTCGGCTCGCTGGTCTACTCGGTGGTGACGCGAAACTTCCGTTTCGAGTGGTTCCGGTCCTTTGGGGATTTCGTCCGCCATGTCGTCGGCGGGGCGCTGATGGGGATCGGCGGGGTCCTCGGGATGGGTTGCACTATCGGTCAGGGCGTCACCGGGTTTTCCACACTTTCGCTGGGGTCGATCCTCGCGTTCCTGTCCATCGTGTTCGGTAGCGCGCTGACGATGAAGGTCGAGTACTACAAGCTCGTTTATGAGGGTGAGGCGAGCTACTTCGACGCCCTGATCAGCGCGCTCGCGGACCTGCATCTACTGCCCCAGCGCGTGCGCAAGTTCGCGCCCGCCTGAGGCGCCCTCAACTTTTTCGCGCATCCGCCGCTAGCCCGACCGGGGTCGGAGCCGCCCCGGTCGGGTCCGCTTGTGGCGGCCCAGGGATGGTCCGCACGGATCCATGTACCCCTCCGGGGAGAGGTCGATGGATCCGCAGACGCTCGCTCATCACGCCTTGGCGCTCGCCTTCCTGCTGGCACTGATCTTCGGGGCGGTCGCTGCGCGCACGGATTTCTGTACCCTGGGGGCCGTTTACGACGGGCTGATGCTGGGGCGATGGGGGCGCATGCGCGCGTGGTTGCTGGCGATCGCGGTGGCGGTGATCGGCGCCAATCTCCTCGATCTCACGGGCTGCGTCGATCTCTCACGAACCTTCTACGAAGCGGCTCAGATTCACTGGCTGTCCAATCTCCTCGGCGGGTTGCTCTTCGGTGTGGGCATGACCTACGCGACCGGCTGTGCCCATCGCAATCTCGTCCGCATCGGCGGCGGGAGCCTGCGCTCCCTGGTGATCGTCCTCGTGATGGGTGTCTCGGCCTACATGACTCTCAAGGGCTTGTTCGGACAGTGGCGGGTGGAGTGGCTCGACCCGGTCGCGCTGAACACACACGGTTTCGGGCGCAGCGGTCAGGATCTCGGCGCTCTGTTCGCCGGGGCCTTCGGCCTCGGCCGGCACACGATCCAGGCGCTGTTCACGGTTGCGGTGAGCGGCGCCCTGCTGTGGTGGGTCTTCCGCGATCGCGGCTTCGTTCACGACGGCCGCAACCTGTTCGCCGGCGTCGTGGTCGGTGCGCTGGTCACCGCCGGATGGTATCTGACCGGCCACTTCGCCCGCTATGACGACGGCCTGCAGGTCCACTACCTGCTCGCCTACGGCGGCGGTACCGGCGCCCCGGAGTCCTGGACCTTCGTCGGCCCCGTGGCGTATACGCTGGAGTTGCTCATGCTCTATACGGACGCGTCGCTCCGCCTCACCTTCGGAATCGTCGGCGTGGTGGGAGTCGTCCTGGGTTCGTTCGCCTGGTCCCTCTACAGCGGCACCTTTCGCTGGGAGGGTTTCCGCGGCCTGCGCGATCTGCGCCGCGCGCTCGCGGGCGGCGTCCTCATGGGGGTGGGCGGGGTCACCGGGATGGGTTGCACCATCGGGCAGGGGATTACGGGCGTGTCGACCCTGGCCGTAGGCTCGGCCCTGGCCTTTGCCGGGATCCTGCTCGGGGCCGCGCTGACCTACCGGCTGCCCTATTGGTGGGCCGTCTACTGCATGAACCACGACGCCCCCTGGACCGCGCTGCGGGCGCGGCTGCGCCCTCCACATCCCGCCGGGGGCCGCTTGCCATCCTCCCGGGAGCCCGTATCATGACAGGCTGCACGCCAGCGGGCCGTTAGCTCAGTCGGTAGAGCACCGGACTTTTAATCCGTGTGTCGCAGGTTCGACCCCTGCACGGCCCACCATTAAAAACAGTCAGTTACGGCAGGACGCCGGAAGGATAGGTGCGCCGGGAGGCTCATTCGTCCCCATTGTGTCCCCGTTTGTCGGCGGCTTGAGGCAGATTCCGGGGCCTAGGGGCCTATTCGCGCTCCGGCGGATCAACGAATCGAACGCGGATCTCGTACGGCTCCGCGCCCTCGCCGACGCCGATATGGTGCTCGGCGGGGATGAGTCGCGCGTAGAGTTTCCAGAACTCGGTGGGGTTCCGCTTCGCCCAGTCAGTCAGCGCCGCCACGCCGCCGATGCCCTCGGCCGCCATCATGAAGGCCTCCCGCGCCGCGCGCGTCGTCTTGTTCACGGCCCCCTTGGGCCGGCCCTTACCGGCGCGGCCCCGAAGATTAGGCGGGACACGGGTTTTCGTGGGCGTGGACATGTACGACCTCGCTATCTGCCCGTATTTTAATCCAGCCGAATCGCCGCGAGCAGCAGCTACCGGCGATTCGAGTTCGCCAGCCTCGGATCGTCGGCGCTTATGCAGCGGCCTTCCTGTGCCGCTTCGTAGCGGGCTCGCCTGCTCTTCACCAAGTCGATCTGGCTCCGCGGGTCCTTCTCAGTCTGAGTTAGGACCTCACCATCCACCTCAATTAGGGACGTCATGGCGTTCTCGCAACTCAGCGCCGAATCAAAGGCAAAGACTTGTCTCCACGCCGATAGGGGCTTACCGTCCAGAACTCGGCCGTGAATGCCGACTGGCGGCACCAGCAGATACCAGCCGCCAGCAGCGAACGCGGCCGGCGCGGCTGCCATCATCGCGAACAACAACCCAGCCCTAACCACGCTCGCCGTCTTCATCGTTCACCCTCCCGAAATGCGCGCCCTGCGGGACGACGCGCCGGCCGGGGATAACCGCCAGCCTCGCAGGTCCCCACAATAGTTTATCCACGACCGCCATGCTGTCGGGCACCTCGGCGGCCAAGTCAGGCCTCGACGCTAGCGCCAGGCGCAGGGCACCCCACGGATAGCCTCGGTTGCGGGCCAGCGTGGCCGTCATGGCGGCGGCCTCGGCCTCGGCCTGCTCGCGCGGCAGGTGGGCGTCGTATTCCAGGATGGCCGCCCGCTCGGCGAAGTGCTCGGCCAGGTCCTCGACGGCTTCGGCCAACTCCGGCGTCGGCGTGGCGTCGGCGTCCAGCTCCCGCGCCACCTCCCGCCCGGGCGGGGGCTCCGGTTTGTGAAAAATTGGGGCGTCGGTGGCGTACGCAGAATACGCACAATACGCAGAAATCGCCGGTTCCCCTATTTTTGCGTATTGTGCGAATTGTGCGTAACGATTTCGGGACTCAAAATTGCCGTTCAGAATCTCGCGCCAACTCATCGCTCAGCCCCCCACCAGCTCCGGGCGCACCACCACCACCGGCGACGGCGGCCGCCCCCGGCTATCCCGCGGCGGCTCCTGGACGGTAATGTAGCCCCGTTCCACCAGGACGCCCAGGGCCTCGCGCAACGCTGACATACGCGGGAAGCTCCCGCGCAGGGCGTTGAAGGCTTCGCGCTCCGTAAACCGCTCCAGGCGCCCGCCCTGAATCCACCCCCAAATAGTCCGGGCGGCGGCGACTGTTTCATCGGCCCCCATCAGCTCCAACGCGACGAGTGTGTGCCGACTCACGACGGCCAGAATGTCGAGCGCGGCCCCCATCGTCTCGGGCGTAATCTCCGTATCCCAGGGCTGCCCGTGCGCGTGCTCGATGCCGTGCAGCACTGCGGCCAGTCGCGCCGCGGCCCCTGGCGCCTTTCCCGCCCAATCCATGCAGTGCGCAAAGTCACCACCGGGACGCATCCGCACTTCTACAGCCCGAGAGAACTCTTCCCATACCTGGAGAGCCCCCGCGCTCAACCGCAGCAGGTGTGTCCGTTCGCGTCCGTTATCGTCCGCGGCAGGTTTCCAGTTCAGCATGGCGCCCAGCCCGGCCGCGTAGGCGCTGCGCACGCCTTCGGGGATGGCGGCCCCGCGCAGCGTTCGGAAACCCAGGTTCGACGGCGGGAGCAAGTAAAGAAACCGGGCCAGTAGCCCACGCCCCCGGAACCCCGGCTTAGCCGTCAGCCCGCGCAACACGTCCGGTTGCGGGCTTAACCCAACTGTGAGCCGGGGACATTGAACGAATACCGGCGGCCGGCTGCCCCTGTCCACGCGCTCGGCATCGCCCGCGTGCGCCTTGAGAACCAAGTCGAGATTTGGGACACCATTAGAGTAGCGGCCGGCCAACAAGTCGAAGACACCGCCTTCGGACGATAGCCAGCCCATACACTCATGATGTTCGGCGAGCAGCACCCCCAGTTTTTCGGGTGTCGCGTCCGACGTCCAGAGCCGGGGGGGTATCGGTATCTCGGGAAGTTCCGCTTCCATCTCGGCGGCACGGCGTGCGCACTCTTCGGGATTGGCGGGATTCGGCCCCTTCTTCCGCGGTGCGGCGGCCATTCTCCGAAACACCTTGATTTGCTCTTCCATTGTCTTACGGGCGCTCGTTATGCGCTTGATTTCCGGCGCCAGAGCCGCGGCCTGCTCGCTCTCCCAGGTGAGCAGCGGCCCCGTCGCGCACTTCTGCACGGCGCTTTTCCGGCTACCCGACGGCAGCGCCACAAGCCACCACAGGTTGCACGGCTCAAAATAGTCAGGCCGCACCAGCACGCGCAGGCGGCGCGCGGCCGCGACTGAACAGGCAGCCAGCACCATTGCGGCGGATAGCTCTAAAGGCGTTTCGGTGTGTTCCGCTAGCGCGCGGGCGAAGTCTCCAGCCCAGCCCGGAAGCATTTCCGGCACAATGCGCGGCAACGTTGGTGCATCCAGCGGCACCAGCTCCGGCCATTCCTGGGCGCTCGATTCTTCCGCAGAATTCGCACAATTCGCAGAAATAGTGTTTCGCGGGAGCGTCATCACGTCCGCAGCGGTGGCGCTGGGGTGCGCCGTCAGCCAATCGACACAATCTCCGCCCTTCGGCAGCCCCAGTGCTTCCACGTCCACTATCTCGATACTGCACCCCAGGCCTTGCAGAACGCGCGCCACATCCTGCGCATACTTCGCGCCCGGCTCGTCGGCGTCGGGCCAGATGACAACATGGCGGCCCCGCAGCGGCGCCCAGTCCGCGCCAGCGGCGGAATTCGCCCCGCCGCTCGTGGTGGCGGCAATCTTGAGCCGTACCAGCTCCACAACGCACAGTTCGCCTTCCACGACGAACACCGGCGCGTCAGGCGGTGCGGCAACGATTCCGGGCAAGTTGAAAAGAGGCTTGCCCCCGGCCGGGAACGTCGGTTCACCGATCTCGAATCCGCCGCCGGCGGTGCGCCGCATGGGGCGAATCCACTTCCGGCCGTCAGGGTGCTTTGCACGAATCCGCCAGAAGAAAGTGGAGCCGTCCGCGTCTCTGTAAGTAAACAGGCACTCCAGCCGGAACCCGTCGCGTAGGGCTCCAGCCTTTTCGGCCAGGCGCTGGGCGGCCTGCTGCGGGCTTTCGGCGTCGCGCGGCGTCTCGCGCCCTACTACACCGGCCGGGGCGCTCATCACAATGTCCCCCAGGCGCCGAGCAGCCGCGCGGCGTCCACAAAGCCAACGTCGTGCACCTTCTCGGTGAACGCGACAACATCGCGGCCCTTGGCGCCGCAGCCGAAACAACGGAAGGCCCCGGTTTCGACATTCACCCGCAGCGAAGGCGTCTTGTCTGCGTGAAAGCAGCACGAGGCACTACGCCACGGGCCACGCCCTGGAAGCAGCTTCAGCCTCTCGGCATAAAACTGCTCGGGGGCCGGGAGCAGATCGCGCCTCAACCCCTCGCGTCGGCGTGGGCCGCCGTATAGGCGACTGAGTGCGGCCATCGTTGCGCCGCCGTGCGCCTTGTGGCGTCTCCAGTCGCGCCGCGCGGTCATCGGCCCCTCTCCACATCCTGCGCCCGGACGCGTTCCGCGATCCAGCGCTCCACGGTGCTTTCCGGCCACGCAATCGCTCGCGGACCGATCTTTACGGGGGAGGGGAAACGCCCGGCCCGCATGTCGGAATAAATCGAAGACCTACGGCGCCCCGTCCGGCGCACGACTTCCGGGAGGCGAAGTAAAATTTCTGGGGTAGCAGACATGTTTCGTGACCTCCGTTAGCGTTCATTACGGAGTCACGATGGCACGGACAGGATTGCCCGCAATCCGGTTTAATGTCGCTATTTTTCCGGATCGAGAACCGATCGCTTGAATATGGAGCGAAGGGCGGCCGCTTCTTTCGGCGTCCAAGGGGCGCCCGCCGCGGCGCGACCAAGCCTCATTGCCAGCAGCGCGGATTCCTTGCGGTTGTGCCAGGCGTCCTCAACTGCCGTTCGTTCTTTGCCGAAACCGATAGCCGCATCGGCGACAGCATCGATCTGTTTCTCGCCGGCGAGCCGCAATTCCAGGACATGAAGGGCGATTTCAACTTGCATCTGTTCCGACGCCCCGGGACGGCCCTTTTTTCGTCTCAGCCCCAGGCATGACTCCAGCGAACCCTCGCCGGCCGCGTATCTGGAAAATCCTTCCCGCAAGAAAGAGACTATTTCAGCGTCCACCTGCGAATCGCTGACGCCATTACCAAAAGCCGTCAGCAGATCCCTTACGGCGCCGGGGTCCGCCGTTCCGGATTGAATCTCCAGCGCGATTTCCCGAACGGCCATCGGGGTAAGTTCTTCGGTACAATCTTTCACAGCCACGGCGCGCCACCTCGCGCTGTCGGTCAGGCGGCCCCGGGCGTGCCACCGCCCGGGGTCCGCCGATCATTCTAGCCCCTTCGCGCAGATTCGGCCGCGTAGAATCGCGCAGGAGCCGCGATCTCGGCTCAGGCCTTAGTCAGGTATCCCCCTTCCGGCGCGCGCCCCTCGCGCCGAGCAGCGCGGCGAATGCGGACTCGCTAAGCCCCATCTGTTCGCGGATCGCCTTCACGTCTTTCGGCGCCTCCACGCTGCGGCGCTTGCCTTTCCCGCCTCTGATCTCGCGCAGCCCCGACAGGATTTCCCGCCCAATGTCTCGCTTCTTCATAACGACTCAACCTCCCGGTTCAGTCGGCCGGCGAATGGCACCACGTCCCCGCCAGCGCGCAAGCCCTCCAGATACGCGCCCCACCGGGCCAGGGCCTCGCGCTTCTCGCGCATGTAGTCGTGGCGGTCGTAATGACGGTCCTGCACGCCGCCGAGTCCGTGACTGAGCAGTTGCGCGCGCACGTCCTTGCTCACGCCCAGCGCCGCGAGTTCGGTTTCACAGGTGCGCCGCACGTCGCGCAGTTGGTAGGCGCCTTCCCCGATGCGGCGCACCAGGACGCTGAGGGTGGTCAGGCTCGGCGGGCGCTTGCCGTCGCTGCTGAACAGGCTCGGTGCGCCGGCGTTGGCGGCCAGGGGTTCGCGGATCAGGTCGGCCACGGGGTCGAGCGGCAGGACGTGCGCCCGCGGGCGCGTCCGGCGCCCCTTGCCGTCGTGCAGGGTGATCGTGCCGCGGTCGGGGTCCACGTCCGCCGCCGTGATTCGCAGGACTTGCGCGGGACGCTGGCCGCCCAGGTAAATCGCCGTCAGGAGCGCCCGGGCGGGCATGGTATCGCTCGCGTGCAGGGCGCGCAGGAGTTCCCGCAGTTCGGCGCGGGACAGCACGCGGTCCCCGGGGATGGAAAGTTCGCTGTAGGTCGGCAAC
Source organism: Gammaproteobacteria bacterium (assembly GCA_027013145.1). Lineage (GTDB taxonomy): Bacteria > Pseudomonadota > Gammaproteobacteria > 21-64-14 > 21-64-14 > BMS3Abin12. Next base: position 46,701 of record JALUXX010000034.1, read on the forward strand.
GCGGCCACGGGGTTCGCGGTGACGACGAATCCCCGGAACACCGCCGGGATCGTGGACTTGAACGGCGCGCGCGCGGCCAGGGTATAGGCCGCGTGCAGGTGGGCGCGTACCTTCCCGAGCGCGCGCGTGCGGCCCAGCTCGACCAGACGGTCGAAAACGATCCGCAGGTCGGCGGCGGTGATCTCGTTCGCACGCCGCTCGGCCAGGTCGGGGAAGGGGTCGAGAACGTGGAGGGTGACCGCACTTTGCACGTCCTGCCACGACACGCGCCCCTGCTCGCGCAGGTGTTCGACATAGGCCAGCAGCAGCGCCCGCAGGGAGCCGGCCTGCTGTTTCTCCCGCGCTTCGGCCTCCCGGCGTCGGGCCTCCGCTTCCCGTCGGGCCTCGGCCTCCAGGTGCGCCCGCACGTCGCGCACGCCGCCCCGGTACAGCAGGCGCAACGCGTCCACGCGGTCCCGGGCGTCCTTCAGGCTCAGGCCGCCGCGTCCGTCCGGCGCGTAGGTCCCCAGCGGCAGGTCGTCGCGGCGCCCGCGTGGGTCGGTGTAGCGGTAGAAAAGCGCCACGTTGCCGCTCGGGTGAACGCGGACCCGCAGGACGCCGGCGCCGCGTCCCCGGTCGTCACTGGCGGTGACTGCGCGCCCTTCCTGCTGGGCGCGTTTGCGGAGGGTCTCGATGCTGCGGGCGGTCAGGGTGGGCATGGTCGCGTCCCCGTAATCCGTGTGTGTCCCCAAACTCGTCCCCGTTCTGTCCCCGTTTGTAGCTGGCTCACGGTGGACATTAGCGGACGATGATGAACGGATTATAGATTACGGTACAGCAACTTACAACACTTTCGGGGACACTGACGGACTACTGCGGACCCCGGTTTCTAGGACTTTTAATCCGTGTGTCGCAGGTTCGACCCCTGCACGGCCCACCATTAAGAAACACAGGTTGACCGTTCCCCTATCCTGGATCCTTCAGCCTTGCGCGAGCGGCGGGCAGGCGAAGGGAGAGGTACGTCCTGATTCCGCAAAGGTTGCAATCGGAAGCCGCGGAACGGGCCACAACGATCGAGCCCGAAACGCTGCGCGCTTGTTTGCCGACGCGAGACCGACCCCCCCGTTCTGACCGGGACGTAAGGGGAGTGGTCCCGGGAACGGGGTCCCCGAAACAACCGCGGCGCGGTGCAGGAGCCAACCCGTATCGGAATGCTTGCGAAACACCCTTCGTAGCAAGGCTCGTCTGCGTTATCCTTGTAATTATGGAGCTTTTCCCCATAATTGCAAGGAATGATCCCGCGCCGGATGTCGCCTGAAATCACCGCCGCCCTCGCCGAAGCCCCGGCCGTGGCGCTGCTGGGGCCCCGCCAGGTGGGCAAGACCACACTCGCGCTGGAGGTGGCCCGGACGCGGCCGTCGGTCTATCTCGACCTGGAATCCGAGGCCGACCGCGCCAAGCTCGCCGAGCCCGAGCTGTATCTGGCGCAGCACGCGGACAAGCTCGTCATCCTCGACGAGATCCAGCGCACGCCGGGGCTGTTCCGCCCGCTGCGCGGGCTGATCGACGCCGGCCGCCGGGGCGGGCGGCGCAAGGGGCGCTTCTTCGTCCTGGGCCCGGCGTCCATCGATCTGCTCAAGCAGTCGAGCGAGTCGCTGGCCGGCCGCATCCGCTACCTGGAGCTGGGTCCCTTCGATGCCGGCGAGGTGGGTCGGGAGCGGCTGGACGCCCTGTGGCTGCGCGGCGGTTTTCCCGAGAGCCTGCTCGCCGATTCGGACGCGGCGAGCCTGCGCTGGCGGCTGGATTTCATCCGCACCTATCTGGAGCGCGACATCCCGCAGCTCGGCCCGCGCATCCCGGCGGAGACCCTGCGGCGGCTGTGGACCATGCTCGCGCATCAGCAGGGCGGCCTGCTCAATGCCGCGGCGCTCGCCCGCTCGCTGGCCGTGGACGGCAAGACGGTGGCCTCGTATCTCGATCTGCTGGTAGACCTGCTGCTGGTGCGCCGCCTCACACCGTGGCACGGCAACGTGAAGAAGCGGCTGGTGAAATCGCCCAAGGTGTATGTGCGCGACAGCGGGCTGGTGCACGCGCTGCTGGGGATCGGCGACCAGGAGGCGCTGCTCGCGCACCCCATTGCCGGCGCAAGCTGGGAAGGGATGGCGATCGAATCCCTGATTGCCGCCGCCCCGGAAGGCACAGAGGCCCATTTTTTCCGCAGCGCGGCCGGGGCCGAGATCGACCTGCTGCTCAAGCGTCCCGGTGAGCGCAGACCGTGGGCGATCGAGATCAAGCGGGGGCTTGCGCCGAAGATCGAGCGCGGCTTCCATCTGGCCTGCGAGACGGTCGGGCCGGCGTACCGGCGCGTGGTGTATTCCGGTACGGAACGCTTCCCGCTCGCCGAGGGCGTCGAAGCCGTTTCGTTGCCCGAGCTCTGCCAAGAGCTTGCCGCGTGACGAGCCGCCACCCGCAGCCCGGATGCAGCGGAGCGGAATCCGGGGATGAAATGTCTTCCAACGCCGTGATTCCCGGGTTTCGGCCTGCGGTCCGCATCCGGGCTACGAGGCGGCCGTCAACCGGTTGCGCCGGCCTCAATAGTCCACGCGAGGCCTACAAGGCCGTCCGGCCATGGAGGACGGTCATCACCCACAGCGAGCCGGCCACCAGGATGACGATGATCAGGGCCGCGAACAGGATCGCGTTCAGGTTCCAGCTCTGGTCGGAAGAGCGGTCCAGATGGAGGAAGTAGTGCAGCTGCGCTACGATCTGAGCGATCGCCGCGGCGGCGATTCCGGCATAGATCCACGTGGTCGCAATGACCCCGCGCCCGTAGATCACCAGGGCGAAGGGGATGATCGTCAGAAGGACCGACAGGGTGAATCCGACGACGTAGCCCTTGAAGCTCGCGTGGCTGATTCCCGGGATATGGATCGCCTGTTGGTCCATTTCAGAGCACCCCCATCAGATAGACTACGGTGAACACGCCGATCCACACGACGTCCAGAAAATGCCAGAACATGCTCAGGCGTATCAGCCGCGACTGTACAGGCACGGATAGTCCCTTGCGCAAAACCTGAAATATCATCACCGCCATCCAGACCAGACCCAGGGTCACGTGGGTCCCGTGTGTCCCCACAAGCGTAAAGAATCCGCTTAGGAATCCGCTCCGATCCGGCCCGTACCCATGGGTGATCATGTGGTGGAACTCATTGATTTCCATACCAATGAATCCCAGCCCCAACACGAACGTGACCCCGAGCCAGATGAGAACGCCGCGCTTGTCCATGCGGTTCATGGCCAGGACCACGAAGCCGTAGGTAACGCTGCTCAGGAGCAGGAACATCGTCTCGCCGAATGCATACGGGAGGTCGAACAGCTCCCTTCCGGTGGGCCCCCCGGCGTACCGGTGGCTCATGACGGCAAACGCGGTGAACACCGTCGCGAACAGGATGCAATCGGTCATGATGTACAGCCAGAAGCCGTACACCGTTCGGGAGACCGACTCCTCGGGCCCGTGTGCCTCGTGCGACGCGGCGCCGGAATCGTGGATGGCGATGTCTGTGCTCATGATTGTTGCACCTGATGAACAAGGATGACGGGGGTCTGTGCCGGGCCCCCACGACCTTCGGAGAGCCGGCGTTCGCCTTCTTCGAGCATCCGGAATCGTTCGGCCTCCGTCTTTTCGACCTCAGCCGCCGGTATGAAGTAGTCGACGTCGTCGTTCATCGATCGTACGAGCAACGTCGTGAAGATCGCGAAGGCCATCGCACCCGCGAGCCACCATATGTGCCAGATGAGCGCGAAGCCGAGCACGAACGCAAGGCTGCCGATGACCAGTCCGGCCGGCGTGTTCCTGGGCATGTGAATGTCCGAGTAGCCGGCAGGCCGCTTGTAGGCGAGGCCCCGCTCCTTCAGGTACATGAACTCGTCGATATCGTGCACGGGGTCGATGTGCGCGAAGTTGTACACCGGAGCCGGCGACGAGGTGGCCCACTCCAAGGTTCGGCCGTTTTGCCAGTAGTCGCCCGTGAAGTCGCGCAAGCGTTCCCGATCGCGGATACTTACAATCAATTCAATGACTTGGCATATAATGCCGTAGAGGATGACTACCGCACCGACAAATGCGATCTCGAGCCAGGGGTGCCAGGCCGGGTTGGAATAGTGGTCGAGCCGGCGCGGCATGCCGAGGAAACCGAGCACATAGAGCGGCACGAACGCGAGAACAAACCCGATCGTCCATGCCCAGAAGGCGCGCCGTCCCCATTTGGGATCGAGCCCGAACCCCGTCGCCTTCGGAAACCAGTACTCATATCCTGCGAACATTCCGAACAGGACGCCTGGAATCAGCATATTGTGGAAGTGTGCGACCAGGAATTCGGTGTTGTGCAGGACGTAATCGGCTCCCGGCAGAGCCAGCATCACGCCGGTCATGCCGCCGATCGGGAAGAGAACGAGAAAGGCCATCGTCCACAACATGGGCGTTTCGAACCGCACCTTCCCCTGGTACATCGTGAACAACCAGTTGAAGATCTTCACCCCGGTCGGAATGGCGATCAGCATCGATGAAATGCCGAATACCGAGTTGACCGTGGCGCTGGCCCCCATCGTGAAGAAGTGGTGAAGCCAGACGCTGAACGAGAGGACCGTGATGACGCCGGTCGCCCAAACCATCGTGGCGTAGCCGAACAGTCGCTTGCCGCAGAGAGTCGCGACGACCTCGGAATACACGCCGAAAGCGGGCAGAATGACGATATAGACCTCCGGGTGTCCCCAAACCCAGAACAGATTGGCGTAGAGCATCATGTCGCCGCCCATGCCGTTGGTGAAGAAATGCATGCCGAGGTAGCGATCCAGGGAAAGCATCGCCAGAGTCGCCGTCAGGGGTGGGAAGGCGAGCAAGATGAGGATGGCGGTGAACAGAGTCGTCCAGGTGAAGATCGGCATCTTCATCAGGGTCATCCCGGGCGCCCGCATCCGCAGGATCGTCGCGACGAAGTTGATCCCCGTGAGGGTCGTGCCCAGACCGCTGAGCTGGAGCGCCCAATCCCAGTAGTCGACGCCGGTATCGGGGCTGAAATGGATGCCGGACAGCGGTGGGTAGCCGATCCAGCCGGCACGCGAGAAATCGCCGACCCCCAGCGACACCATGATGAGCATCGCGCCGGCGGCCGTCAGCCAGAAGCTGAGTGAGTTCATGAACGGGAACGCCACGTCGCGCGCCCGGATCTGCAGCGGGACGACGATATTCATCAGGCCGACGATGAACGGCATCGCCACGAACAGAATCATGATGGTCCCGTGAGCCGTGAAGATCTCCTGGAAGTGCTGCGGCGGGAGATAGCCGTGATCGGGACCGAAGGCCAGAAGCTGTTGTGTGCGCATCATGATGGCGTCGCTGAAGCCGCGCAGCAGCATGATCAGCGCGAGGACGATATACATGATGCCGATCTTCTTGTGATCGACGCTGGTTAGCCACTCCCGCCACAGGTAGCCCCATTTCCCATAGACGGTGATCAATCCGAAGACGATGGCCGCACCGACGAGCGTGAAACCGACGGCGCCCATGATGATCGGATTGTCGTAGGGGATCGCGGAAAGGGTGAGTTTTCCGAACATGGGTGCGCCCTCCTCAGCCGCCGAAGTGCGGGGTGGCGGGATTATGCAGCGGGTCCGATGCGAGCATCACACCGCCGATATACTTGCGGACGATATCGGCGAACAGATTGTCCGGCGCCACCGTGGAATAATAGGTGACCGGGTTATTCAGACTGGGCCTTTCAAGTCTCCGGTAGGTCACGATATCGAGCCGGTGCGGCGAGGAACGCACCTTCGCGAGCCAGGCCTCGTAGCTACGATAGGGGGCTGCGATCACGTGGAAGTGCATCTTCGAGTACCCCTTGCCGCTGATCTGGGTGTTCACCCCGAAAAACGTTCCGGGGCTCGTCGCCATGAGGTGCAGGCGCGTGACCATACCCGCCATGGCGTAGATCTGCGTTCCGAGGCGCGGGATGAAGAACGCGGTCATCGGGGCATCGTCCGCCGTCAAGCGCAGATCGATGGGGGTATCGACCGGGACGACCAGTTGATTCACCGTGGCGACGCCTTGATCCGGGTAGAGGAATAACCACTTCCAGTTCAGCGCCACCACATCGACGCGGAGTGGCTTGTGTGTGCCGGAGGCGGTTGCGAGCGGTCGGTACGGATCGAGCTGGTGGGTAGTGATCCAGGACAGGATCGAGAGCCCGGTGACGATCAGGATCGGGACTCCCCAAACGATCGCTTCGATCGCCTTCGAGTGGGACCAGAACGGCTTGTAGGTCGCCGAGCGGTTGCTTGCGCGGTAGCGCCAGGCGAACCAGAAGGTCATGAAGATCACGGGCACGACGGGGATGAGCATCAGCAGGAAGGCGATCACGATCAGGTGCAGTTCGGATCGGCCGACCGGGCCGGCGGGGTCGAGCAACGGGTAGCTGGACAGGTTGCACCCGCCGAGGAAGAGGAAGGAGGAGAACAGCAGCCAACGGGACGCCTTCATGTATCGGATTCCAGCCACCTTTCGGTACCCCCGTAACGATTCAACCATGACCGCCGGCGGATAGGATGCGTACCTCCGCTCCAGTCCGCCAGTCGCGTGCACGCCAAGTCGCTCCCGCGACGGGCGGGGGACTTGCGCGCCGCTTCGCGATTTCGCGGGCGGCGGGCCGACAGGCTACGGCGTGTGCAATTCCCCCCCGCCGGTTGTCTACGGGCGCGAGGGACCAGGCAACGATTGCGGTCGGCTGCAGACCACGGACCGCACGTCGCAATACCCGGAAGCATCATCGGGCATTCGGCTCGATATTCCTCGGGGTGTTCCGGGCGTCACGCGGGCCGCACAGTGCCGTCCCGCGTGCAGCGAAATCACCGACCACCCCAATCGGAATTTCGCGCATTGCGGTGTGTTCATCCGCCCCGGGTAGTTGCTCGGAGGAATCGACTGTCCCGCCGGTCTCCGATCGGGTACGACACCCGGGACTCGGAATGGTTGCGCAGGATAGCGGAAAAATAAGACGCATTGAAAAAAAAATTTTTCTGTCAGCCAGTGAAAAACTTTATGGCAGTCCAAGTCCGGATCACGGAACCCTCACAAGGCTCGGAGGTCACAGGGAAACATTGCGGGCGGCCGGCGTACGTCGTGCGTTTGCGGCTCGAGTCCGGCGAAACGGCTGACGGAAAGGCGGATCGGAAGGGGGCGCACAGCCAACGAATCCGCATCGAACAGGTGCGCGTGTCGTCGCTTTACCTGCGGTTGGGGCACGGTTTTGGTGACAGGCGGAGCGGGCGTATCTCGCCTGGGGTGGTGTTTTGTGTTGAGACGATCGGAGTCAGGAGGGGTAATGGGACTGGAGGAGGAGTTCGAAAGCGGCTTGTACGATGGCCCGCCCGCGAAGGATCTGTTGGTGCGCCTTCTGAAGGCCCGGCGGATTCGCCCTACGGAGCAACGGGTGGCGCTGGCGCGGCTGGTATTCTCCCGTCGGTGGCATTTCGCGGCGGAAGACCTGGGGGAGTTGGCGAAGGGTTCGGGGTTCGCGGTGTCGATGCCGACGGTCTACAGCACCTTGAACCTGTTTGTTCGGAAGGGACTTCTCAAGGAGCTTGTCGTGGATCCGCGTAGAACCCTCTACGACAGCAATATCCAGGAGCACTGCCACATTTGGGATGCCCGGACGGGTTCGATCGTCGATGTGGACATGGGGGCCGTGACGGTGCGGGACGCGGGGAAATGGGGGCTGGAGGGGGTGGAAACCTGCGACGTTCTCGTGCGAATACGGCGTTCGAGCTGAGGCGTCGCGTTGCCCGGTCGGGACCCGAATCGCGCGGAACACCCGGGTGGGGACGGTCACTGCCCGGACTTCGCACGGCCGTTGCGGCCTGATCGAAGGGCCGGCGCCTACCCCCGTTGGGTCCCCAGCGTTCGGGTCGCTGCGTCCGCCCACGCGAGCGCATCGAGATGGAGTTCGGTGCATCGTCCCGGGGTCACCGCGGGGAAATCCGCCTCCTCCCACGCGCCGCGTTCGTAGGCGAGCGCACAGCGCAGCGCCGAACCGGCCGGGCCCTCGCGGTGGAGCAGCGCGGCGACGATGTCGTCCGTGAACGGCAGTTGTGTGAGCACCTCCTCCATCGGAAGGTCCATGAGGGCGTCGACGGCGGAGAAAAGCCCGACGGTGAACCACGTGTCGGGGTGGGGTGCACCGCTTTCCAGCGCGAGAAGTTCGCACATGCGTGCCCGGATCATCGCGGTCGTCATCAGAGAGACCGGCTTGTCTCCGAGCCCAGCCAGCACCAGCAGGCTGACCCAGGTGCGGATCGCCCGGGTGCCGAGGTAGATCACCGCCTGCCGGATGGAATCCACCTTGCGCGGCAGCGCGAAGAAGGCGGAGTTGATGTAACGCAGCAGCCGGTAGCTGAGGGTGACGTCGAGGCCGACGATCCGCTCGATCTCCGCTGCGCCCGCGTCGGGGTCCTGCAGGCGTGCCAGCAGCCGCAGCGCGTTCAGCCGGTTCGCCGGGATCTCGCGACCGCGAACGATATGCGGGCGGTTCAGGAAGTAGCCCTGGAAATACTCGAACCCCAACCCACTGCAGTACTCGAACTCCTCCCGCGTCTCGACCTTTTCCGCCAGCAGGTGCACCGGGAATCCGCGCAGTTGGCGGACCTCCCGTTCGATCCCCTCGCGTCCGAGCGCCAGGACGTCGAGCTTCACGATCTCCGCGGCCGCGAGCAGTTCACGCGCCTGCGGCCGGAAGACGAAGTCGTCGAGTGCGATGCGATAGCCCGCGCCCGCCAGCGCCTGCACCGACTCGAGAAGGCGCCGATCGATTTCGATGTCTTCGAGGACCTCCAGGATCACGCGATCGCGGGGGAAGGGCACCGGACCGCCGTCGAGGAGGAAGCTGCGCGTCAGATTCAGGAATGCGATACGGTCGCCGACCACGTGCTCGAGCCCGATCTCGAGGAATGCGTTGACGATCACACGCGAGGTCGCCTGGTCTCCGTCCGTCACACCGGCGCGATTTTCGGGGCCGCTGCGGTAGAGCAACTCGTAGCCGAAGATTTCGAGGTTTCGGGTGTAGATGGGCTGGCGGCCGACGAAGAGGTCCTGCATGAGCGTCTGGAAGCCTGTCCTTCAGATTCTCGGGCTGGGCCCGTGGGCACCCGGCGGCCACCTCCGGCGGATTCGGCCGCGGGAGTAGTCGACACCCCCCAGCTTCGGTCCCGGTCCCGTCCACCGGTTCATCCTAGAAGCGTAGATTCACGCTGCCGTTTCTATGTAATCTGTTGTCCTGACGACACAATCTGCTGAGGAGGCGTTCACCCGATGGGTGAGGCGAAAAGACGGGCCCAAGCGGCGATGGCGGC
>JALUXX010000035.1 GCA_027013145.1 Gammaproteobacteria bacterium
TCGCCGCGGCGCGCCGGTCGCGCGTCACCCGCCGCACCAGGTCCATCTCGATCTTCACGAAGCTCACCGGCAGGTCGGCGAGATAGAGGAACGAGGAGTAGCCGCTGCCGAAGTCGTCGAGCGCGAGGCGGAAGCCGAAGTCGAGCAGCGGGCGCAGCACCGCGAGCGCCGCGCCCCGGTCGGCCAGGAGCGTGCGCTCGGTGATCTCGATGACCAGCGGCTTGGGACCGTCGGCCGGCAGGTCGAGATTGCGGCAGTGGCAACCCGCCTCGGCCAGGATGCGCTCCAGGTGCCCGCGGCGGCTGAGCAGTGCCGTGGAGAAGTTCACGAAGTGCAGGCACGCCGGCCCGCCCCCCGCCAGCCGCGTCGCGCAGCGCGCCATCGCCGCACGCGCGATCGCCGCGTCGATGCGGTGCACGAGCTGCAGGCGCGTGGCCGCATCGATGAACTCGGCCGCGACGGCCGTCCCGCCGCCCGGCAGGCGGATACGCGCAAGCGCCTCGTCCGCGACCACGGTCTCGTCCGCGAGCGAGACGATCGGCTGGTAGGCGGGGATCACGCGCCCCTCCTCCAGCGCCTCCTCGATGCGCGCCCCGATCCGGAACAGGTCCGGCGCACGGCCGCCGTAGACGACCTGATCGCCGCCCAGATCCTTCGCCTGATACAGCGCGGCGTCGGCGCGCGCCAGCAGCGCCTCGACGGTGGCGCCGTCGTCCGGGTAGCTCGCCACCCCCGCACTCAGGGTGATGTGCAGCGTGCGCCCGTCCAGGGGCAGCGCCAACTGCGCGACGGCGCGCCGCACGCGCTCGGCGGCGGCACCGACGTCGGCCGCGTCGGCCTCGGGTACGAGCAGCAGGAACTCCTCGCCGCCCCAGCGCCCGATCCAGTCCATGTCGCGCACCAGGGCGCGCAGCGCGCCGGCGACCCCCACCAGCACCCGGTCGCCGGCGGCGTGTCCGTAAGTGTCGTTGATCACCTTGAAGCGGTCGAGGTCGGCCAGCACGACCCCGTAGCCGCCGCCGCGGCGCAGCGCACCGGCATGCACCCGATGCAGCGCGTCCTCCAACACCTCGCGCCGGTATAAGCCGGTCAGGGTGTCGTAGCGCGCCAGGCGCTCGAGCCGCGCCGCCGCCTCGCGGTGCTCGCGCGCGCGGTCGAGGTTGTCGAGGGCATGGGAGACGCCGTCGGCGATCTCCTGCAACAGCGCCGCGAGCGCGTCATCGAAGAACCCCCGCCGGTCGGCGTGGACCACGAGCACGCCGGTCACCGCCCCGCCGCGGAACAGCGGGAAGGCCGCCGCCGCCCCCGCCTCTCCCTCGCCCGCCAACGGCTCGGACCCGCGCCCGTACTCGGCGTGACGCCGGTAGTCGTTGGCCAGCACCGCCCCGCCCGTGTGCAGCGCCTCGCCGGCCAGGGTCCGCCCCGCGCGCCCGGCGGCACACTCGGCCGCGACCGCCGCGGCGGCCTCGCCGGCACCCGCGCCGAAGTCGGCCGCGATGTGCAGCCGGTCGTCGGCGAGCAGTCCGACCCACGCCCGCCGCATGCCCCCGAGGCTCACCGCGATACGGCACACCTCGGGGAACAGCGTCCCTTCCTCGGGCGTACCGGCCACGAGCTGGCTCGTCCGGCTCAGTGCGGCGTAGAGGTCGCTCAGGCGCTGCCGGGCCCGCTGCGCCTCCTTGAGTTCCGAGATGTCCGAGAACACACCGATGTGATGGGTGACGGCGCCGGCGCCGTCTCTCAACACCGCGATCGAGAGCCACTCGTCGTAGAGTTCCCCGCTGCGGCGACGGTCGCGGATCTCCCCCTGCCAGGCGCCGTCGCGCGCGATCGCCTCCCACATCGCACGATAGAAGCCCTCGTCGTGACAACCCGACTGCAGCAGGCGCGGATCGCGCCCCACGACCTCGTCGCTGCGATAGCCGGTGATGCGTTCGAAGGCGGGGTTCACCGCGAGGATGCGATTGTCCGCGTCGGAGATGACGATGGCCTGCAGGCTGTGCTGGAAGATCTCGTCGGCGAGGCGCTCGCGTTCGCGCACCTGCTCGCGCGCGGTGACGTCGCGCAGCACGCCGATGTAGTAAGGCACGT
>JALUXX010000036.1 GCA_027013145.1 Gammaproteobacteria bacterium
CTTTGGTGTATCCTCTGCCATGGTGGTGGTCTCCTTCTACGGTTCTTGGTGTGCTTGGTCGCTTACCATTTAACCAGATCGAGACCACCGCCCCTCAAAATGTGCGAAAGAAATCGTACGTCATCAGATCACCTGGCAATGGATGCAGGAGTACAACGAGGAACGCGGACACGACTCGCTGGGGAGAATGACCCCGGTCGAGTTCTACGAGAACGCCAGCAAGTCTACTTTTGATGTGTCCACTTGACGGGGGAGCTTACGGCGCAGGCAGCGTGACTTTTGTGCAAAACAGTGTCCAGCATTTCGGGGGCTTTACATTAGCTGATTTGTCTATGTTCTTTCGACTGTCTACGAACCGATTCTGCAAGAATTATTAATGCTAATGAAAATAAGAAATTCACCACCACATACAGAGAAGCATTTTCGACGATGATTGTCCGGTATGCATTGTCGCCATAAATCCAAATTACAACTAGCCCCGCGGCAATCAGGCACACCACGGCAAGGACAAATGATTTAACGACAAACTTCCAGGCGAAACGTGACGGAGCAAATACTGACGTGTCCACTAACGGCCAACTTGTTACCCGACCCCTTTTAGCAAGAAAATGCTCAAGCGCAAGTGTTATTGAAATACAGGCAGCCATCATACCAAGTATTCCCCAGTTCTCTATTGCCGCATAATCGTCCTGCGATGGGTCTGCAATCATCGTTAGGATTAGAAAAAACACGAGGACGACTAGCCCACCGAAAAAATATGCTCTTCCTACGAGGTCCATAGGTCAACTATTCCTCACAGCGGCATTTTTCAATTTCGACTTCATCAACATGCGAGATGCCGGAGTTTGAAAGACGGGGACAGTATACCCATTTAACGATGCCATCCCGCCCGCCAGTTTCTGGAGGCGGCGGATGCAGCCCACGTTGCGAGGGGGGCGGATCCGCCGCGCTGAATAAAGTACACTGTCCCAGAATTTTTCCCCAGAAGTTTTCCGTATTCACTATTCATGGCTTTCCATCGAGCGCTGCTTCTGATGTTCAAAGGCATGCGTAATGACCTTCATTTCAAGCTCTTCTTGCTGTTCCTTGCTGGCCGGATTCCAGTATGTCCATTCGCCATCGTCCCGGCTCTCAGTACGATAGCGGATCCCGTTTTCATCGAGCAGCTTCCTGAAGTAATTGGTTGACAGCGCATCGTTGAACTTGGAACCGATCTCGGTCGCGCGCCTTTGGTCTACTTGCCGCTTTATCTGCTCTACTGCTTCCTTGTTGTCTTTTGAGTACCTGACGTAGCCTTCATCGTCCACAGTAAATGGGATGTTATTATCCGTGAGCGCCTTTTTGAACCCAATCATAAAATCTTCTCGGCTGTCTCTTATTCCCTGTTCATTGTTCGAGTCACACCCGAGTAATGATATGGTTAGAGCCACTAGAAAGTAGGTCAGTGCTTTTTTCATAAGATATCCGGCTATAAATCCAATACGAACAACGGGCGTAACAACTGTTCACGGGTTTCTATCCTCTCACCGGTGAGCCGCTCGATCTCATTGATCAACTCTGTGCGCTCGAAGTTCGTTCTAAACCCCCTGGTATTCCCGCACTCGTCCGTCAATGTCTCGGTACAGAAGACCTTCAACCTCTGGAACGTTTTCCGTAGTTCAAAAGTCTTGATCGATAGCAGCTCTTTCAACGCCCACCAGACCTCGGTCCTCAGTGAAGGTTTAATCGGTGGTCTCCTCGACGATCTAGGATCAAGGTTGGGAGACACGGATGGTCCTGTTATAACAAACGCAAATCCATAGTCTCGAGAAAGCACTTGTTCTGCAGTGCGAGTTGAGACTACGTCGAACACACCAATAATAGTGGAATCACAGGTCGGAAAAAGACCTAGAGAATCGAAAAACATTATTGGGTTTCCACCGACATAGGCGTATGCATTTAGTCCACCCGCAAGACCAATGGGATCAGGCGACACGTATCTTCCCAACTGCGGATCGTAATACCTATAGTAGTTGTACCGGAGTCCGGTTTCACTGTCGTAATACTGCCCCGGGAACCTTACGGGGTTTGTGACGCGGATCGCATTTGCGTCGGGATCCTCGTTGAAGGTGGCGTGTCCGAAGGGGGTGTAATCGGCGCGCCAGACGGGGGTGGCGTTCTCGTCGGTGAGGACGAGTGGCGTGCCGAGGTGGTCGTTGTGGTAGAAGTAGATGCGCCCGTTGCCGGAAGGGGGCGCGATGGCAGTGGGGGCTCCTGCGGCGGCGAGGCGCAGCGGGGAGCGGCGCGTGCGGTGGACCGTCGTGGGCGCTGGTGTTGGTGACGTCGCCAGATGCAGGATGCGGCGTGCGAGCAGGAGCAGGTCGCGGGTATCGAGGAGGCCGTCGCTGTTGAGGTCGCCATGGATCCGCTCGGAGGCGCTTGGGGCGCGCAGGTGGAGCACGATCCGAGTGAGGACGAGGTAGTCGCCGGCATCGACCGCGCCGTTTTCGGTGACGTCGCCGTCGCCGGGATAGCTGCTTGCGAGAAGGGGATCGGTGCCAGCGGTGATTTCGGCGTCGTCGCGAATACCGTCGCCGTCGGTGTCGGCCTTTAGGGGGTCGGTGGCGTAGACGAGGGCCTCGGTCCCGTCCGGGAGGGTGTCGCCGTCGGTGTCGGCGCGGTCGAGGTCGGAGCCGAACTGCCGCTTCTCCTGTAGGTTGGTGAGTCCGTCGTGGTCGGTGTCGGGCTCGTATTTGGCCAGCGGTCCCCCGTTCAGATAGACGTATTCGGCCAGGATATGCCCGGCCCCGTCGCGCTCGGCGAACAGTGCTCCGGCGGCGCTGTAGACGAACTCGCGGCGGGTGCCGTCGGCCAGAATCTTGGCGCTACGCTGGCCGAGGCCGTTGTAGGTGTAGGTGGCGACGAGCGTCCCACCAACGCGGGCTTCGCGCAGGCGATTGAGGGTGGTATAGCGGTAAGTCGATGTCCCCGACTGCACGGTGTTGCCGTTGGGATCGAGCGCGACGGTATTCGGCCCGACCTGGTGCAGACGATTGCTACGGGCTTCGTAGGCATAGGGGGTGCTCCCCGTACCGATGTCGCGGCGGGTGCGGTTGCCGTTGGCGTCATAGGCGTAGGCGCGTGCGACGGAGCCGGCCGCCGCGCTCACCAGGCGGTCGAGGGGGTCATAAGCGAAGGTCGCGTTCAAGGCCGGCGTCCGGCGGCGGTCGGTGCGCGATTGGAGGTTTCCGCTCGCGTCATATCGGTCGTATATTGAAAGGCGAAGGCCACACCACCGACCGTCGTCGAGGGGATGCCTTGAACGCGCGCGACGACCTGGGGCATGGGTTCGAGCGTGGCCACAGCGGAGTAGCCCACCAGGTGGTATTCCCCATCCAATGGGTTGGGCGTGCCCATGCCGGAAAGGATCTCGAAGCGCACGGTGCGGTTCAGCGCGCCTGAGGCGAACTGCAATGTCGCCGCGCCGGGTGCCAGCGCCGGCGCCGTTCCCGTAGCTGGGTCCACCAAGTCGACCACGGCGATCCATTGCCCCTGGTAGGGACCCGCGTAACTCTCCAGCGGGGGGCTCGATCCGCTCCAGCGACCGCCGGCGCGCACGGCGTATGCGCTGGTTGGATCCGGATACAGGCGAAACAAGCGGCGCAGGCGCACGGTCGCCGAGGAACCTGCTGCATCCGTCACCGCCACGTGGGCGGAATCGGCGCGCAGGACCACGTCGGCTTCCGTGGCGCCAATCCCCACCACGAGAGTGTCCCCGGTCCGGGCCGCGTTGGGAAGCGGCTGAATGACCGCGCAGCCGCCGAGCGTGAGGATCAACCACCACCACGCCGAAACGGCGTGACGTGCGTGCATATCCATATGCCCCCCTGTGGTCTCAAGGGATCCGAAAGAAGATGTGTATCTCCTTGTTGTGCGCCGTCAGCAAAGAGCCGGCGACGTCGGCCTGCGCTGCGGCAATCACAAACGCGGCCTCTCGATTCTGTGGCTTGCCGGCGTTGCAGCCCGGCGCGACCGGTTGGGTACACCGGGCGATGCAATCGGCTCAGGCGTGACCCCCGGGCTGCCCGCCTCCCGCAGGCGGCTCGCGAGTCAACATGCAACAGGAAGAACTACAAAACGCAAAGTCCGCTTTTCGGGGACAGTTTACTTTTTTCGCATCGGATCGCGGCCGATCGGCTGCGTAGGTGATGCCCGGCCGCTGCTTGAGAGGCGCGTGCGTGACTCAATGGCACGCCCGTCGGCCAGTCGCGATCCGATGGGTGAGTGAGCGCGCACAGACTTACCGCGGCTTTTGAGAATGCCGCGCACCCGCAGCCCGGGTGCACCGAAGCGAAATCCGGGGGCCGGTCGGCGGGTCCGCCGACTACCACCTGCCGGATCTTGATCCGGGCTACGGGCTGACTGTTCAACCATCAGCGCACGCCTTGATGGTTGAGGGGCGATTCGTGCGAGGGCACGCAAGCTGGATGGGGGTGCCCACGGGTCCCGGCTGGGCTTCCGGAAGAGCGACAGGCCGTGATACGGGCGAGGTGTATCACAGGTATCCACGGGTCCCGCCACCGATCAAGCGCCGGGGATTCGTCGCTCGCCCTTCGCCCGCCCTCAGCGCGGACGAAAGTCGCGGCGCAATGGACAGGCGGCGGGAATTATTAAAATGTCCCTCATCTTTTTGCGATTCGTCCCAAGGCCGGTCGGGCATGTTACATTGAGTGCTGGCGGGGATGCCGGGGGATCGACAGGGAGGGTCGTATGGGTGCTGCGCACCGCAGGTATCCAAAGGCCGTGGCCGCAGGGAAGCGGCCACGGCCCTGCCACCGGTCAAGTGCCAGACCGTGGTGTTGGCGACTCAACGGACTCAACGACATCAACGGGGACAGATTTATTTGAGAGTCAAATAAATCTGTCCCCGCTAAATGTGTTCGTGGAATAAAGTAAACTGTCCCCGAATTTCAGGGACGGCGGAATAAAGTAAACTGTCCCCGAATTTCAGGGACGGCGGAAGACGGTGCCTTTGCAGCGCGGGCAGGGGGGGATGTGGCCGGTGGCGTGGAAGTGGATGCGCTCGCCGCATTCGGTACACTCGAGTACGCCGGGGCCGGCGATCTCGCCGGTGTGGTACTCGGCGTTGCGCGCGAGGTCGGCGCGCAGGCGGACCCAGTCGAGGGCGGTGCGGTCGGCCGCCTCCGCGAACCACTCCAGGATCTGGCTCTCGATGAGGCCGACGTCGATCTGCAGCCAGTCGGCGAGTTCATGGCCGGAATCGGCGAGGTAGCGCGAGGCGTCCTCGAGGTCGCGCTTTAAAAAGTAGCCGATGCGCTCGGCCTCGTCGCGCGTGAGCTCGCCCAGCTCGACCGCCGTCTCCTTGGCCGCCTCGATGCCGCGTTGCAGCGCCGGCTGCTCGTCGCCGCCGGCCTCCCCGCCGCGGGCGAGGAAGGAGCGCACGCGCTCGAGCATGCGGTTGTAGGCGCCGGTGTGGTGCCCGGCGTCCGCGGGCGTCCCTTCGGGGGTCGGGGGGGAGGGCTTGCGGGGTGGGCTCATGGGGGCCTCGCGGACCGGGGGCGTTCATGCCGGTCGCCCCTAGTGTGCCCCATCCGGGCGCCGAGTCATAGGTGCGCGGGCGGTTGTTTGCCGCGCGCCTTCCGCGCTATGCTCGCGCTTTTCATCTCCTTTTTTCCGGAACCCGGACGCGATGGACGACTTCTACCGCCCGGCCGAGGTCGAGGCCGCGGCGCAGCAGGACTGGGAGCGGCGCGGGGTCTTCCGCGCGGCGGAGGACCCCGCACGCGAGAAATTCTACTGCCTGTGCATGTTCCCCTACCCGAGCGGGCGCCTGCACATGGGCCACGTGCGCAACTACACGATCGGCGACGTGATCGCCCGCTACCAGCGCATGTGCGGGCGCAACGTCCTGCAACCGATGGGCTGGGACGCCTTCGGGCTGCCCGCGGAGAACGCCGCCATCCAGAACCGGGTGGCGCCGGCGCGCTGGACCTACGCCAACATCGACTACATGCGCGGCCAGCTTCGCCGCCTCGGGTTCGGCTACGACTGGGCGCGCGAGCTGGCCACCTGCGACCCGACCTACTACCGCTGGGAGCAGTGGCTGTTCACGCGCCTGTTCCGCAAGGGACTGGTCTACCGCCGTACGGCGCCCGTGAACTGGTGCCCGAACGACGAGACGGTGCTCGCCAACGAGCAGGTGATCGACGGGCGCTGCTGGCGCTGCGGGACCGCGGTGGAGCAGCGCGAGGTGGCGCAGTGGTTCCTGCGCATCACCGCCTACGCCGAGGAGCTGCTCGCGGGGCTCGACGCGCTGCCGGGCTGGCCGGAGCAGGTGCGCACGATGCAGCGCAACTGGATCGGACGCTCGGAGGGTGTGGAGCTCGAGTTCGACATCCCGGGCGAGGAGGCGCCGCTCACGGTGTTCACCACGCGGCCCGACACGCTCATGGGCGTGACCTACGTGGCGCTCGCGGCCGAGCACCCGCTGGCGCTCAAGGCGGCGGGCGCCGACCGGGAGCTGGCGGCGTTCATCGAGGAGTGCCGCCACACCCAGGTCGCCGAGGCGGCGCTGGAGACGCTGGAGAAGCGCGGGCGCCCGACCGGCTACGAGGCGGTGCACCCGATCACCGGCGAGCGCGTGCCGGTGTGGGTGGCCAACTTCGTGCTCATGGGCTACGGCACCGGCGCGGTCATGGCGGTGCCGGCCCACGACCAGCGCGATTTCGAGTTCGCGCGCCGCCACGGTCTGCCGGTGCGCCCGGTGGTGTTCCCGGCCGACGGCGCCGCGCCCGATTTCGAGGCCGCGGCGTACACCGAGCGCGGCGTGCTGCGCGAGTCCGGCCCGTTCACCGGCCTGAGTTCCGAGGCCGCCTTCGCCGCGATCGCCGAACACCTCGAGCGCGCGGGGCGCGGGCGCCGGCGCGTGCACTACCGGTTGCGCGACTGGGGCGTCTCGCGCCAGCGCTACTGGGGCGCGCCGATCCCCATCGTCTACTGCGAGCGTTGCGGGGCGGTACCGGTGCCGGACGAGGAGCTCCCGGTGGTGCTGCCCGAGGACGTGGCGCTCGACGCCGCCGGCTCGCCGCTCAAGCGCATGGCCGGGTTCCGCCGCACGCGCTGCCCGGAATGCGGCGGCGAGGCCGAGCGCGAGACCGACACCTTCGATACCTTCATGGAGTCGTCCTGGTACTACGCGCGCTTCGCCTGCCCCGACGCCGACGGCGCCATGCTCGACGGGCGTGCGGACTACTGGCTGCCGGTGGACCAGTACATCGGCGGCATCGAGCACGCCATCCTGCACCTGCTCTATGCGCGCTTCTTCCACAAACTGATGCGCGACGAGGGCCTGGTCCGGGGCGACGAGCCGTTCACCAACCTGCTCACGCAGGGCATGGTGCTCAAGGACGGCGCGAAGATGTCGAAGTCCAAGGGCAACACCGTGGATCCGCAGGAGCTGGTGGAGCGCTACGGTGCGGACACCGTGCGCCTGTTCACGATGTTCGCCGCCCCGCCCGAACAGTCGCTGGAGTGGTCCGACGCCGGGGTGGAGGGCGCATCGCGCTTCCTGCGCCGGCTGTGGAAGCGGGTGGCGGCGCACGTGACCGCGGGACCCGCGGCCGGACCGGTTCCCGCGGCGCTCGAGGCGGGGCCGCGCGCGCTGCGCCGCCGGGTGCACGAGACCATCGCCAAGGCCGGCGACGACATCGGCCGCCGCTACACCTTCAACACCGCCATCGCCGCGGTCATGGAGCTGGTCAACGCCCTCTACAAGTTCGAGGACGAATCGCCCGCCGGGCGCGCGGTGGTGCAGGAGGCGCTGGAGGTCGTGGTGCGCCTGCTCCACCCGATCGTCCCGCATATCACCCACGCGCTGTGGCGCGAGCTCGGCCGCAGCGAGCCGCTCGAGGAGGGGCCGTGGCCGCGGCCCGATGCGGCGGCGCTGGAGCGCGAGAGCGTGGAGATCGTCGTGCAGGTCAACGGGAAGCTGCGCGCGCGTGTGCGCGTGCCCGCCGACGGCGACCGCGCCGCGCTGGAGGCCGCGGCCCTGGAGGAGCCCAACGTGCAGCGCTTCATCGACGGGCGCCCGGTGCGCAAGGTGGTGGTGGTCCCCGGCCGGCTGGTGAACGTGGTGGTGTGAACGCATCCCCCGCCATCCGCGTACGACGTCACGTGCGCCCGCGCGCCCGCGCCGCGGCCGCCGTCCTCGTCGCCGCGCTCGCCCTGGCGCTCGGCGGCTGCGGTTTCCACCTGCGCGGCAGCCTCGGCGGCGACCGCCTGCCGCCGCAGATGGCGGTGACCTACATCCGCGCGCCCGACCCTTACGGGGCCCTCGCCGTGGACCTGCGCCGCGCGCTGCAGGCGAACGGGGTGCGTGTCACCCGCAAACCCGCGCAGGCGCACGCGGTGCTCGCGGTGCTGCAGGACAGCGCCGGGCGGCGCGTGCTGTCGGTCGGCCCGGACGGCCGCCCCCAGGAGTACGAGCTGATCTATACGGTGCGGGTGGAGCTGCTCGACCCCAAGGGCAAGGTGCTGCGCCGGCTGCCGCCGGTCGAACGCACGCGTGACTTCCTCTTCGACGAGGCGGCGGTCCTCGGTATGGACCGGGAACAGCAGATCCTCTTCGACGACATGCGGCGCGACATCGTCCAGGACATCGTGCGCCGCCTGGCGCTGCAGTGAGTGCGTGCGCATGAAGCTGCGTGCCGAGCAGCTCGATGCCCACCTGGCGAAGACGCTGGCCCCGGTCTACGTGATCAGCGGCGACGAGCCGCTGCTCGAGGCCGAGATCGTCGACCGCATCCGCGCCGCCGCGCGCGCGCGCGGGTTCACCGATCGCGAGGTGCTCGCGGCCGAGCCCGGCTTCGACTGGTCGCGGCTCGCCGCCGTCGCAGGCAACCGCTCGCTGTTCGGCGGGCGCACGCTGATCGAGCTGCGCCTGCCCGGCGGCAAGCCGGGCGACGCCGGCGCCCGCGAGCTGATGCGCCTGGCCGAGCACCCCTCGGAGGAGACGCTGCTCGTCGTGCGTTGCCCGCGCCTGGACGCCGCCGCGCAGCGCACCCGCTGGTACAAGGCCCTGGAGGCGGCCGGCGCGGCGATCGCGGTCTACCCGGTGGAGCGCGCGCGGCTGCCCGACTGGATCGCCCGGCGTATGCGCGCGCGCGGCCTGGAACCCACGCCGGAAGTGGTGTCTTTCCTCGCCGAACGCGTCGAGGGCAACCTCCTCGCCGCGGCGCAGGAGATCGAGAAGCTCCTGCTGCTCCACGGCGAGGGCCGCCCGGACCTGGAGACGGTCACGCGGGCGGTCACTGACAGCGCGCGCTTCAGCGTCTTCGACCTCGCCGACGCCGCGCTCGAGGGCAATCCCGCGCGCGTGGCGCGTATCCTCGCCGGGGTGCGCGCCGAGGGCACGGAGGCGGTGCTGGTGCTGTGGTCGCTGGCGCGTGAGGTGCGCACCCTGGCGCGCGTGGCGCACGCCGTCGAGGCCGGGGCGACGCCGGCGCGCGCGCTCGCCGAGGAGCGCGTCTGGGACCGGCGCAAGCCCCTGGTGGGCCGTGCCCTGCGCCGCCTGCCCGCGG
This sequence comes from Gammaproteobacteria bacterium, assembly GCA_027013145.1. Lineage (GTDB taxonomy): Bacteria > Pseudomonadota > Gammaproteobacteria > 21-64-14 > 21-64-14 > BMS3Abin12. The sequence continues at coordinate 9,579 of JALUXX010000036.1, forward strand.
CGGGCTGGCAGCGGCTGCTGCGCGCCTGTGCGCGCATCGACCGTATCGTGAAGGGGGCCGAGGCGGGCGACGCGTGGCAGGAATTGTTACAATTGGCCCTTGCGGTGGCGGGCGCCGAGCCCTTCGGGGCCGCGGCCGCGGGCCGCGCCCGCGGCGGGGCGCGGCGTCCGATCACCGGACGGTGAGGAATATGCTGCAGGCCCCACGGGAGAATCCGGTCGCCGACGTGGCCGCCTACATGGCGGACGTCGGCGCGCGCGCGCGCGCGGCGGCGCGGGCGATGGCGCGCGCTGAGACCGCGGCCAAGGATCGCGCCCTCGAGGCGATCGCCGCGGCGATCGAGGCCGGTGCGAAGGATCTGGCCGCGGCCAACGCGCGCGACCTGGAGGCGGGGCGCGCGCGCGGCCTCGACGCGGCGCTTCTCGACCGCCTGGAATTAACGCCGGCGCGTATCGCGGCCATGGCCGAGGGCCTGCGCCAGATCGCCGCGCTCCCCGACCCGGTGGGGGCGATCTCCGATCTGCGCTACCGCCCCTCCGGCATCCGGGTCGGGCGCATGCGCGTGCCGCTCGGGGTCATCGGCATCATCTACGAGTCGCGCCCCAACGTCACCGCCGACGCCGCCGGCCTGTGCCTGAAGTCGGGTAACGCCGCGATCCTGCGCGGCGGCTCCGAGGCGCTGCACTCCAACCAGGCCGTCGCCTCCTGCCTGCACGCCGGGCTGCGCGCCGCGGGCCTGCCCGAGGACGCGGTACAGGTCGTCGCCACCACCGACCGCGCCGCGGTCGGCGAGATGCTCGCAATGGAGGGCGTCATCGACGTGATCGTCCCGCGCGGGGGCAAGGGGCTGATCGAGCGCGTCAGCCGCGAGTCGCGCATCCCGGTGATCAAGCATTTGCACGGCGTCTGCCACGTCTATCTCGACGATCGCGCCGATCCCGACAAGGCCGTCGCCGTGGCCTACAACGCCAAGACCCAGCGCTATGGCACCTGCAACACGATGGAGACGCTGCTGGTGGCCGAGGGTATCGCCGCGCGCCTGTTGCCGGAGCTGGGGGCGAAGTACCGCGCCGCGGGCGTGGAGCTGCGCGGCTGCGAGCGCACCCGCGAGTGGCTGCCCGAGGTGGTGCCCGCGACGGAAGAGGACTGGGAGACCGAGTACCTCGCGCCGATCCTCTCGGTGCGCGTGGTCGCCGACCTCGACGCGGCGATCGACCACATCGAGCGCTACGGCTCGCACCACACCGACGCCATCGTCACCGAGGACTACACGCGCGCGATGCGCTTTCTGCGCGAGGTCGATTCCAGCTCGGTGATGGTCAACGCCTCGACGCGCTTCGCCGACGGCTTCGAATACGGGCTCGGTGCCGAGATCGGCATCAGCACCGACAAGCTGCACGCGCGCGGACCCGTCGGACTGGAGGGCCTCACCACGCTCAAGTACGTGGTGCTCGGCGACGGGCACGTGCGCACCTGATGCGCCGGACCCGCGCCACCCGCCGGGCCGCCGCGCCCCGCCGCCGTTGATGCCGGTCGGGATCCTCGGCGGAACCTTCGATCCGGTCCACTTCGGGCACCTGCGCGCGGCCCTCGAGGTGCTCCAGCTTCTGCGCCTGGAGGAGGTGCGCCTCATCCCCTGCCACACCCCCCCGCACCGCGAGGCCCCGGCGGCGGCGCCGGCGCAGCGCCTGCGCATGGTGCGCACGGCGGTGGCGGGCGTCCCGGGGTTGACGGTGGACGATCGCGAGGTGCGCCGCGCGGGCGTCTCCTACACCGTGGACACCCTGCGCGAGCTGCGCGCCGAACTCGGGGCGGAGCGGTCGCTCGCGCTCATCCTCGGCGGCGACGCCTTCTGCGGCCTGCCCGCCTGGCACGAGTGGCGCGAGCTGCCGCGCCTGTGCCACTTCGTCGTGGTGCAGCGCCCCGGCTGGGAGCCGCCCGGCGCGGGCGAGGCCGCGCGGATGCTGCGCGCGGCGTCGGCGGCGGAACCGGCCGCGCTGCGCGCCCCGGGGGCCGGCCGCGTGCTGCGCTGCACCGTCACCCAGTTGGAGATCTCCGCCTCGCAGATCCGCGCCGAGGTGGGCGCCGGGCGCAGCGCACGCTACCTGCTCCCGGAGGCGGTCCTGGAAATCATCGAAACGGAGGGGCTCTACCGTTGAAACACCCGCGCACCGAACCCGGCGCGCCCGGGCCCGCCGCCGCGGCGGTCGACCCGGAGGCGCTGCGCGAGGCGGTCGGCACGGTCCTCGCCGACCTCAAGGCCGTCGACGTCCAGGTCCTCGACGTACGCGGGCTGACGGCGATCGCCGATTACATGATCATCGCCGGCGCCACGTCCGACCGTCACGCGCGCGCCCTCGCCGGGCGCGTGGTCGAGCGCGCCAAGGCGCTCGGGGTGCGCCCGCTCGGGGTCGAGGGCGAGCGCGAGGGGGAATGGATCCTGGTCGATCTGCAGGACGTGATCGTCCACGTCATGCTGGCGCGCACGCGCGACTTCTATCAATTGGAGCGCCTGTGGTCGCCGGACCACGCACCGGCCCGCCCGCGCGAGGCGCGCGAGCCGGGCGAATGAACGCGGCCCGCAGCCCCGCCGGGGCCGTCCCCGCGGGCCGGCGGGAGCGAAGCCATGCGTCTGCGCCTGATCACCGTCGGCACCCGTGTTCCGGAGTGGATCCGCACCGGGACCGAGGAGTACCGCCGCCGGCTGCCTCCGGAGTGCGCGCTGGAGGTGGAGGAGATCCCCCCGGGGCGCCGGGCGAAGGGCGCCGATCCGGCGCGCGCGGTCCGGGTCGAGGGCGAGCGGCTGCTCGCCGCCGCGGGCCGCGCGCGGGTGTGGCTGCTCGACGAGCGCGGCGCGGCCTGGACCACGCGCGAGCTGGCCGGGCGGCTGGCGGGCTGGATGGCCGACGGGCGCGAGGTGGCGCTCCTGGTCGGCGGTGCCGACGGGCTCGACCCGGCCTGCCGCGCGCGCGCCGAGGGCGTCTGGTCGCTCTCGCGCCTGACGCTGCCGCACCTGCTGGTGCGCGTGCTGGTGGCCGAACAGCTCTACCGTGCCTGGACGTTGCTCCGCGGGCATCCCTACCATCGCGCCTGAGATCGGCGCGCGGGCGGTGGCGGTGAAGTCCGCCGCCGCGCCGCCGCTCTACCTGGCATCGGCCTCGCCGCGGCGGCGCGAGCTGCTCGCGCAGATCGGCGTGCCCTTCCGCGTCGTCGCCGGCACGGTGGACGAGCGGCGGTGGCGGGGCGAGGCCGCGGAGGACTACGTGCGGCGCCTGGCGCTGGCCAAGGCGCGGGCCGGGTGGCGCGGGCTCGCCGGGCGCCGCCCCGGGCCGGTCCTCGGCGCCGATACGGTGGTGGTGCTCGGGGACGAGCTCCTCGGCAAGCCCGCCGGTCGCGAGGAGGCGCTTGCCATGCTCGCGCGCCTGTCCGGGCGCCGCCACCGGGTGCTGAGCGCGGTCGCCCTGGTGGAGGGCCGGCGCAGCGCCGTGCGTCTGAACGAGAGCCGGGTGAGCTTCCGGCGCATCGCCGCCGCCGAGCGGGCGGCGTACTGGGAGAGCGGAGAGCCGGCCGACAAGGCCGGTGCCTACGCCATCCAGGGGCGCGCGGCGGTGTTCGTGCGCCGCCTGGAGGGCAGCTACTCGGGCGTGATGGGGCTGCCGCTGTTCGAGACCGCGCAGTTGCTGCGAGAATTCGGCGTCGCGCCGTGGGCGGCGCCGGCGGGGAAGCCCGGGGTATGAGCGAAGAGATCCTGATCAACGTCACGCCGCAGGAGACCCGGGTCGCCCTGGTCGAGAACGGCATGCTCCAGGAACTCTACATCGAGCGCGAGCGGCGCCGCGGCATCGTCGGAAACATCTTCAAGGGGCGCGTCTCGCGCGTGCTCCCCGGGATGGAGGCGGCGTTCGTCGACGTGGGCCTCGAACGCACCGCCTTCCTGCACGCCTCCGACATCCATCCGATCGCCGGCGAGGAGCGCGTCAACGGCGACGTCACCCGCTCCATCAGCCAGCTTCTGCACGAGGGCCAGGAGGTGCTGGTGCAGGTGGTCAAGGACCCCCTCGGCACCAAGGGGGCACGCCTGACCACGCACATCACGGTCCCGGCGCGCTATCTGGTGTTCATGCCCGACGCGCACAATGTCGGGGTCTCGCAGAAGATCGACGACGAGGCCGAGCGCGCGCGCCTGCGCGAGGCCGTGCGCGCACACCTGGGAGAGGGCGAGACCGGCGGCTTTATCGTGCGCACCGCGGCCGAGGGGGCGGACGCCGAGGCGATCGGCGCCGAGATGCGCTTCCTGCGCCGGCTGTGGGATTCGATCCGCGATCGCGCCGCGCGCGCCGCGCCCGGCACGGTCGTGCACGAGGACCTGCCGCTGGCGCTGCGCGCGTTGCGCGATCTCGCCGCCGGCCAGGTGGAGAAGGTGCGTATCGACTCGCGCCGCACCTGCGACCGGGCGCTGGATTTCGCCGCGCAGTTCGTGCCGGAGATGGCCGGGCGCATCGAGTACTACCCGGGCGAGCGCCCGATCTTCGATCTCTACGGCGTCGAGGACGAGATCCAGAAGGCGCTGCAGCGGCGCGTGGACCTTAAGTCGGGCGGCTATCTCATCATCGACCAGCCCGAGGCGATGACCACGATCGACGTCAACACCGGGGCCTACGTCGGTCACCGCAACCTCGAGGAGACGATCTTCAAGACCAACCTCGAGGCCGCGCAGGCGATCGCACGCCAGCTCCGACTGCGCAACCTCGGCGGCATCATCATCATCGACTTCATCGACATGGCGCAGGAGGAGCACCGCCGCCAGGTCCTGCGCGCCCTGGAGAAGAGCCTCGAGCGCGACCACGCCAAGAACCAGATCTGCGAGGTCTCGCCGCTCGGCCTGGTGGAGATGACCCGCAAGCGTACCCGCGAGAGCCTCGAGCATGTGCTCTGCGAGCCGTGCCCAACCTGCGGCGGGCGCGGTACGATCAAGACGCCGGAGACCGTCTGCTACGAGATCTTCCGGGAGATCCTGCGTGCCGCGCGCGCGTTCGACGCCGAGCGGTTGCTGGTGCTCGCCGCGCAGGAGGTCGTCGATCTGCTCCTCGACGAGGAGTCCACCAGTCTCGCCGAACTCGAGGAGTTCATCGGCAAGCCGGTGCGGCTCCAGGTCGAGGCCCTCTACACGCAGGAGCAGTTCGACGTGGTGTTGATGTGAGCGCCCGCGTCCCGCGCGGCGCCGGACTACGCGTTCACGGCGGTCCCTGACCGGCGCCGGGAGAGACTCTTGCGATTGCAGCGGATGCTACGCGGCCTGTGGTATGCGGCGGCGGCGCTGATCATTCTGGCGGCGGTCGGGATCGGCTCGGTGCGCCTGCTGCTGCCGTTCGTGCCGCGCTACCAGCAGGCGATCCTCGCGCAGGCGCAGCGCGATCTCGGCCTGCCGCTGAACTGCGCGCGCATCGACGCGCGCTGGACCGGCCGCTATCCCGAACTCGTCTTCCATCGCGTGACGCTGCACGATCCCGAGGGCAGCGGCGTGATCCTGCGCGCGCGCGAGGTGCGCCTCGGGCTCGACCTCGCGGCGCTGTTCGAGCGCCGCTTCCGGCCCGTCACCCTGACCATCGTGGCGCCGGTCCTCTCGCTGGTGCGCGACCCCGACGGGCGCATCCATCCGGCCGGCGTCCCTCCGGGGCACCACTTCTCGCTGCGCGCGCTGCTCGCGCACCTGGGGGCGTTCGCGCGCGTGCGGGTGAGCGCCGGGGATCTCCTCTGGTGGGATCGGCTGCGCCACGCCGCGCCGGTGCGTTTCTCCTCCGTGCGCATCGACCTGCGCCATACGGGCGGCATGCGCGTGTTGCGCCTCGATGCCGCCTTGCCCGCCGCGTTCGGCCGCGCGCTGAGCGTGGCCGCCGAATGGCGCGGGTCGCCGGCGGCCCCGCTGCAGGGGCGCGGACGATTCTACGTACACGGTACGGATCTCGCGGCGGCGCGCTGGGGCGCCGGGCGCCGCTGGATGGGGCTCTCCGCCGACGCCGGTCGCGTCGACCTGCTGGCGTGGGGCGGTTGGGATGCGGGGCGGCTGGTCGCGCTCGGGGGGCGCGTGAGCGCACACGATCTGCGCCTCGCGGGACGCGCCGGCGTGTCCCCCGTGACCCTGCATGAGGCGGACGCGCGGTTCGGGTTCGGTCGCGGGGCGGGCGGGTGGTGGCTGCGGATCGAGGACCTGATCCTGCGCCGGTCAGGGGATGGCGCTTCCACCGGGGCGCCGGCCGATCTGGCGATCGTGCACGATCCGTCGCCGGGGGGCGGCGCCGGACCCGGCGCCGTCTCGGTGCGGGCGCGGAACCTGGACCTGGGCGTGTGGACCGCGTTGCTGCGCCGTGCCGCGCTGCCGGCGCCGTGGACACAGCGACTCGACGCGTTGCGCCCCGGCGGGACGCTCGCGCAGCTCGCGCTGCGCTATCCGCTCGCCGCCGCGTCCGCGGATCCGGGCCCGGCGGCGCCGACGCCCGCGGCCGGGACGGCCGCGGCCCGGCCCGCGCCGCGGCTTCCGGCCGCTCTCGCCCTGCGCGCGCGCTTCGCGGGGCTCTCGTTCCGCCCGTGGGGTCGCCTGCCGGGCGCCGCGGGGCTCGACGGGCGGGTGGACCTCGCCGGCGGGGCCGTGCGGCTCGCTCTCGACAGCCGCGGCGCGCGGCTGGACCTCCCGCGGATGTTCGCCGCGCCGGTTGCGCTCACGCGCTTGAGCGCGGCGGCGACCTTGCGCCGGCGCGCGGGCGTCGGCTGGGTCCTGCGCACCTCCGAGCTGGCCTTCGCCAACCCGGATCTCGCCGCGCGCGCGCGCGTGCTCCTGGAGTTTCCGCAGCGGGGCGCGCCGATCGCCGACCTGCAGGTGGACATCGAACGCGGGCGCGTCGCGGCGGTGCGCCGCTACCTGCCGCTGCACGGGGTCCCGGCGCGCGGGCGCGCGTGGATCGAGCAGGCGCTGACGGGCGGGCGCATCGTATCCGGGCGGGTGCTGTTGCGCGGTCCGCTCGCGCACTTCCCCTACGACGCGGCGCAGGGTGTATTCGCGGCGCGCTTCGACGTGCGCGACGTCCCCCTGAAGTACGCACCCGACTGGCCGCGCCTGGAGGCGGTCGACGGGCAGGTGGCGTTTCGCGGCCGCGCCCTCACGGTTAACGTGACAGGCGGCAAGATCTACGGCGTGGCGGTCACCGGCGCGCAGGCGCACATCCCGCGCCTGGGCCACGACGAGGAACTCGACGTCGAACTGCACGCGCAGGGGCCGGCGGGCGATCTCCTGCGCGTGCTGCGCGCGAGCCCGGTCGGTGCACGCCACGCCGCGCTGCTCGGGGCCCTCGACCTCACCGGTAACGCCGCGCTCGATTTCGATCTGCGTCTGCCGCTCGCCGATGCGCGCGACGAGACCTATACGGGCAGCGTCGCCTTCTCCGGAGCGACGCTCACGGGCGCCGACTGGGGGCTGCACGTGACCGCGCTGGACGGCGCGCTCGGTTTCGACCGCAACGGCTTCGCGGCCGATCGCCTCACGGCGCGCGTCGGCGGCACGCCGGTGACGGTTGCGGTGGCGACGCCGGAACCGCAGCGCCTGAGCGTGGTGACCGTACGCGGACGCGCGGACGCCGCGACGGTGGCGGCGTTCGTCTCCGGCACCCTGGCGCAGCGCTGCAGTGGGGGTACCGACTGGAGCGCGCGCCTGGCCATCCCGTGGCAGGAACGCGACGGTCGCCCGCCGCCGGTCGCCATGACGCTGCGCAGCGACCTGCGCGGCCTGGCGCTCGACCTGCCGGCGCCCTTCGGCAAGCCCGCGGCCGTCGCGCGCGCGCTCGAAGTGCGCCTCGACCTGCCGCGCCGCCCGGACACCCTGCTCCACCTGCGCTACGGCGACCTCGTGGACGCGGCGATCCGGCGCGAGCGCACCGGGCCCGGCCCCGGCGGGTGGTGGTATGCGCAGCTCTCCGGGCCGGTCGCCGCCGGCCGCGCCTGGATCCCCGAGGTCTATCCCGACGGCCCGCCCGTGGTGCTGGACCTCGTCCACCTGCGGCTGCCGGCGCCTGCGGCCGGGCGCGGCGCGGCGGCCGGCGCGGTGCCCGATCCGCGCACCCTGCCGGCCCTGCGCCTCGATGTGACCAAGCTGCGCCTGGGCGACGACGAACTCGGGCGCCTGCGCCTGCGCGCGGTGCGGGTCGCCGACGGCTTGACCCTTCCCGAACTCTCGCTCGCCTCCGCCCATCTGCACCTGAAGGGGAGCGGGGCCTGGCTGCGTACCGGCGCGGGGGTCGTGACCCGGTTCCGGGGCACGCTCGAGAGCGACGATACCGGCCGCCTCCTCGGCGAGTTCGGCTTCGTCCAGGCGCTCAAGGGTGGCAAGGCCGACGTGTCGATCGATCTGAGCTGGTCCGGTCCGCCCACCGCCCCGCGCCTGGCCACCCTCAGCGGGACGCTCAAGGGCAAGATCACCGACGGGCGCCTGCTCGACGTCAATCCCGGCGCCGGGCGCATCTTCGGGCTCTTCAGCCTCCAGGCCCTGCCGCGGCGCCTGTCGCTGGACTTCAGCGACCTCTTCAAGAAGGGATTCAGTTTCGATCGGATCGCGGGGTCGTTCCGCCTGCGCGACGGCGAGGCCTACACGAACGACCTGACCATGACCGGGCCCGCCGGGGACATCATCGTCACCGGGCGCACCGGCCTGGTCACGCGCGACTACGACCAGAAGGTGACGGTGATCCCGGACCTCGGCGGCACCCTGCCGATCGCGGGCACGCTCGCCGGCGGGCCCGCGGTGGGGGCCGCGCTGTTCCTCGCCGAGCACCTGTTCCGCGGCCCGATCCGCCAGCTCACCCGCTACCGCTACACCGTCACCGGCCCATGGAAAGACCCCGTCGTCACCCGCGTCTCCGGGGGCCTCGGCGGGCTCCTGCCGGGCCCGGAGGCGCCGCCGGCCGCCAAGGCGGCGGGCGGGGCGAAAGGTCCCCCACAGCCCGCGGCGGGGCCGGGGTCTTCCGGCCGGCCCTGAGCCGCGTGTGATATTCTGCCGGTATGAACCGCTTCGTGGCGACCCGGTGCCGGCGCGACCCCGGTGCGATCCGGGAGGGCTGATCCGTGTCCGGGACGCGGCGCGTCGCCGCCATCCAGATGGCCTCCGGGCCGCAGGTGCAGGCCAACCTGCTCGAGGCCGGACGCCTCATCGCCGAGGCCGCCGCCGGCGGCGCCGGGCTGGTCGTGCTGCCGGAGAACTTCGCGCTCATGGGGCTGGAGGAGACCGACAAGGTCGCCCAGCGCGAGCGCGACGGCGCCGGACCGATGCAGGACTTTCTCGCCCAGCAGGCGAAGCGCCACCGCGTCTGGCTGGTCGGCGGCACGGTCCCGCTGGAGGCGCACGCGGCGGACAAGGTGCGCGCGGCCTGCCTCGTCTTCGACGCGAACGGGCGTCGCGTCGCGCGCTACGACAAACTGCATCTGTTCGACGTGCGCGTCGTCGCCACCGGCGAGCGCTATACCGAGTCCGAGACCATCGAACCGGGCGAGCGCACCGTGGTCGTCGATACGCCCTTCGGCCGGCTCGGTCTGGCGGTGTGCTACGACCTGCGCTTCCCGGAGCTGTTCCGCCGCCTCCTCGACGAGGGTGCGGAGCTGCTCGCGGTGCCCTCGGCCTTCACCGCCGCCACCGGCCGCGCGCACTGGAGCACCCTGGTGCGCGCGCGCGCCATCGAGAACCTCTGCTATACGGTGGCCGCCGCGCAGGGCGGCTATCACCTCAGCGGGCGCGAGACCCACGGCGACACGATGATCGTCGACCCCTGGGGTACCGTCCTCGATCACCTGCCGCGCGGCTCGGGGGTCGTCTACGCCGACCTCGATGTGGATTGGCTGCGCGCGACGCGGCGCAGCTTCCCGGTCGTCGACCACCGCCGCCTGCACTGCGAACTGCCGCCGGAGCGCGGCACCGGAGCCGGATCATGAGCAATACGCTGGAGATCGCCAAGAGCCGCATCCTCGAACCCTCGGGGCTGGCCGAGTCCGACCTCGACCGCGTCTTCGGCGGGCTGCTGGGGCCGTCGGTCGACAACGCCGACCTCTACTTCCAGGCCAGCCGCCACGAGTCGTGGTCGCTGGAGGACGGTATCGTCAAGGAGGGCAGCCACGGCATCGAGCGCGGCGTGGGCGTGCGCGCGATCAGCGGCGAGAAGACCGGCTTCGCCTATTCCGACGAGATCGTGCTGCCGGCGCTGCTGGAGGCCGCCCAGGCGGCGCGCGCCATCGCCCGCAGCGGCGGCGAGGGGCGCGTACCGGTGCGCCGCCCGCGCACGGGCAACGACCTGTACGCGCCGATCGATCCCATCGGCACCCTGCCGGCGGCCGACAAGGTCGCGTTGCTGCACGCGGTGGACGCCGAGGCGCGGCGCCTGGACCCGCACGTGCGCGAGGTCATGGTCAGCCTCGCCGCCGTGCACGACGTGGTGCTGATCGCGGCCGCCGACGGTACCCTGGCCGGCGACGTGCGTCCGCTGGTGCGCCTCAACGTGACCGTCATCGTCGAGCGCGACGGGCGCCGCGAGCAGGGATCCTACGGCGGCGGCGGGCGTTTCGGGCTGGAGTACTTCACCGAGTCGGACCGCGCGCTCGGCTACGCGCGCGAGGCGGTGCGTCAGGCACTGCTGAATCTCGACGCGGTGGCCGCCCCGGCGGGCACCATGACCGTGGTCCTCGGCCCCGGCTGGCCGGGCGTGCTGCTGCACGAGGCCATCGGTCACGGGCTCGAGGGCGACTTCAACCGCAAGGGTACCTCTGCGTTCAGCGGACGCATCGGCGAGCGCGTCGCCGCGCCCGGCTGCACCGTCGTCGACGACGGCTCCATCGAGCGCCGGCGCGGGTCGCTCAACGTCGACGACGAGGGCACGCCGACGCAGCGCACCGTGCTCATCGAGAACGGTATCCTCAAGGGCTACCTGCAGGACAAGCTCAACGCGCGGCTCATGGGCATGGCGCCCACCGGAAACGGGAGGCGCGAGTCCTACGCGCACCTGCCCATGCCGCGCATGACCAACACCTTCATGCTTGCCGGTCCGCACGACCCCGCCGAGATCCTCGCCTCCGTCGACCGCGGCCTGTATGCGGTCAACTTCGGCGGCGGGCAGGTGGACATCACCTCGGGCAAGTTCGTGTTCTCCGCGAGCGAGGCCTATCTGATCGAGAACGGGAAAGTGACGCGCCCGGTCAAGGGCGCCACGCTCATCGGCAACGGGCCCGACGTACTCACGCGGGTGGCCATGGTCGGCAACGACCTCGAACTCGACGCCGGCATCGGCACCTGCGGCAAGGATGGGCAGAGCGTACCGGTCGGCGTGGGCCAGCCGACGCTGCGCATCGACGGTTTGACGGTCGGCGGCACCCAGGCCTGATGGGCCGCGGATCGCCGCCGCGTTGTGGAGGACCACGGCGATGAACGAATCGACGCACGACCACCTGTTCCTGGACGAACGCCCGCTGCCCGCCGTGCGCGGCGAGGGCAACATCGTGCAGTGGCACGTCTTCCGCAGCCGCGAGGAGGCCGAGCGCTTCGTCCCGGCGGTGCGCCTCGGTCCCGGCCAGCAGCTCGTCGGCGGACGCTCCAGCGACAGCATCGGTCCGCTGTGGTGGGTCGGCGTGCGGGTCGACGACCTCGAACGCTGGGGCAACCGGCTCGCGATCAACAAGCACTCCGGCGCCTGACCCCGCCCGCACGACGTCCCGCCGACGCCGTCGAACGAACCGGCGTGGTTCGAATCATGCGTCGCAGGCGGGCCGAGGCCCGCCCTACGGATGTTCCTGCGGGCCGTGAATCATCGGGTAGGGCTGGGCTTGCCCGGCCGACGTCGCCGAATGAACCGATGTGGTTCGGACCATGCGCCGCAGGCGGGCCGAGGCCCGCCCTACGGACGCCCCGCCGGCGTGTGAATCATGAGGTAGGGCCGGGCTTGCCCGGCCGACGTCGCCGAATGAATCGATGTGGTTCGGATCATGCGTCGCAGGCGGGCCGAGGCCCGCCCTACGGATGTCCCTCCGGCGTGTGAATCATGGGGTAGGGCCGGGCTTGCCCGGCCGACGCCGCCGAATGAACCGATGTGGTTCGGATCATGCGTCGCAGGCGGGCCGAGGCCCGCCCTACGGATGTCCCTCCGGGGCGTGAATCATCGGGTAGGGCCGGGCTTGCCCGGCCGACGTCGCCGAATGAACCGATGTGGTTCGGACCATGCGCCGCAGGCGGGCCGAGGCCCGGCCTACGGATGTCCCTCCGGGGCGTGAATCATCGGGTAGGGCCGGGCTTGCCCGGCCGGCGTCGCCGAATGAACCGATGTGGTTCGGATCATGCGTCGAACGTTGACAGGGGTCGGAGTCACCGCCCGTAGGAAACCGTTTCGGGGTCCCGCCGGTGCGTAGGGGCGGTGACTCCGACCCCTCGCACCGCGGCGACCCTGGAGAAACATCCCCCACACCCGCGCACCGCCGAATCAGGCTTGCCCCGCCGCCCAGGTTTCGTTCCAATACCCGGGCGGCCGCCGCCGCCGCCGACCCGACCCCGAGGAGAACCGCCGCCCATGAGCCAGCCCCAGCCCGCCGCCGCGCCGCCCGACCCCCAGCGCCTCGAATCCCTGGTCAGCGACCTGCTCGAGGAGGCCCGCCGGCGCGGGGCGAGCGCCGCCGAGGTCGGCGTCAGCGCCGACACCGGCCTCTCGGTCAACGTACGCATGGGCGAGGTCGAGACCGTCGAATTCCACCGCGACCAGGGCCTCGGCGTCACCGTCTACTTCGGCACCCGCAAGGGCTCGGCGAGCACCGCCGACCTGCGCCCCGAGGCGCTGCGCGAGACCGTACAGGCCGCCTGCGACATCGCCCGCCACACCGCCGAAGATCCCTGCGCGGGCCTGGCCGACCCCGAGCGCATGGCCCGCGAGATCCCCGACCTCGACCTCGACCATCCCTGGGGCATCGACACCGAACGCGCGATCGAGACCGCGCTCGCCTGCGAGAACGCCGCGCGCGCGCACGACGCGCGCATCACCAACTCCGAGGGCGCCGGCGTCGACAGCCACCGCGGCCTGCGCGTCTACGGCAACACCCACGGCTTCCTCGGCGCCTATGCCAGCACCCGCCACAGCGTGAGCTGCTCGGTCATCGCCGGCTCCGCCCAGGGTATGCAGCGCGACTACTGGTACACCACCGCCCGCGACCCCGCCGAGCTCGAGGCCGCCGAGGCCGTCGGCCGACGCGCCGCCGAGCGCGCCGTGCGCCGTCTCGACGCCCGCCGCGTCCAGACCCGCGAGGTGCCCGTGGTCTACGCGGCCGACGTCGCCGGCGGGCTCCTGCGCCTGTTCCTCGGCGCCATCCGCGGCGCAAACCTCTACCGCAAGGCCTCCTTCCTCGTCGACCACCTCGGCAAGCGGATCTTCCCCGAGTTCGTCCGCATCGACGAGCGCCCGCACCTGCCCAAGGCCCTGGGCAGCGCCCCCTTCGACGCCGAGGGCGTGGCGACGCGCGAGCGCACGCTGGTCGAAGACGGCGTGCTGCGGGGCTACCTCCTCGACAGCTACTCCGCACGCAAGCTCGGCATGGAGACCACCGGCAACGCCGGCGGCGTGCACAACGCCATCATCGAGCCCGGCCCACACGACCTCGACGGCCTCCTGCGCGCGATGGGCACCGGCCTGCTCGTGACCGAACTCATGGGCCACGGCTTCAACCTGCTCACCGGCGACTACTCCCGCGGCGCCGCCGGCTTCTGGGTCGAGGGCGGCGAGATCCGCCACCCCGTCGAGGAGATCACCGTCGCCGGCAACCTGCGCGACATGTTCCTGGGACTGGCCGAAGTCGGCAACGACGTCGACCTGCGCAGCGGCGTGCGCACCGGCTCGATCCTCATCGAGCGCATGACGGTCGCCGGGGAGTAACCCCGGGGAAACAATGAGGGCACCTACTGCGGACGGTTTTCAATCCGAGCGTCAGCCCGCCGCTCAACGAGATTTCACGTAGGTTCGCGGGTTCAGATGGGATCCCGCCACTAAACGTCCCGGCTAGACAAGGGTGCTCTGTTTCAGCAGACGCCAAGCGCTATTCTTCATATACAGCCGACGCCGAATTCCATATCCAGCGAGGAAAAGGCGCCAATTGATTTGGTAGCGCGACTTCCGATGCAAATGGCTTCTGTACTCATTCAGGAACAAACGCTCTTTCTCTGTAAGATCAGCGCGAAAGTCGAAAACGCGGTCCGCAATTTCCTGCTTCAGCAGCAGTTTTTCCCGACGACTAATAATTTCCGGTATGCGGTGCAAGGATTTGGTGCCCGGACCAATTCGTCGGTGGACACTGTTGTCCTCATGGACGCGGTGCAATACGACGGTTTCATCTACGAATCGAATCGGTCCCTTGCATGCCGCGACGAGCGCGATCCACTGGTCATACATCATTCCGCACGGAAAAGGGAATGCCTGGTCCAGAATCTCGCGCGGGACTAGAAGTGCATGCCCGGATACGGTATTCCCGTGCATGAAGATCAAGGGAGGGACGTTTCCGGACAGGTGCGCGGTAAACCCGAGGAGATCTTCAGTTCGTACCGGCATGATCACTCCGCGCTCGTCTATTGGTTGGCTTCGTCCGTAAACCAAGGAGGCCCCGTTGCGGTTCCGGTACAGGAGGTCCAGCTTTTGCGGCAGCCATACGTCATCGTGATCGCAGAACGCGATCCACCGGGTGGTGCAGTGACGCGCGGCATTCTCGAAGTTCCGGTTGATGCGGTTGGTTGTGTGGTGAGTACCGTTGCGAGTGATGACGATCCTTTCGTCTCTTTGTGCGTAACTGGCTATAATCTCAATCGTGTCGTCAGTAGATCCGTCGTCGCTTACGACAATCTGCCGGGGCTGGAGTGTTTGTGCGAGGACGCTTTCAATCTGCTGTTTCAGGTAACGTGCGGAATTGAAGGTCGCAAGCGCAACGCCGATGTCGCTGTCTGGCGCGCGGACGGGACTGAGCCGATATTCCGGCTGTGTCTGATCGACCTTGGTTTCAGGAGTACGCGAGGCTGCGGTATCGGGCATTGGAGTAAAGTGAACTGAACAGGGGGCGGGGCGGATATTTGGATGGCCGAGGCGCCCCGTTTTTCGTCCTACCGAGGGCTCAGATTCAGATTCTATTCGACGCCTATTCCACGTCCAAACGCATTGAGTCCTACCTTCTTGCTGGCGGCATCCGGGGAAATGCGCTACATTCCCCGCTTGCTTGCCTTTAGCGGCAGGTGATGGCGATTGGCGCAGCGGTCGTCACGGTGCCAGGCGGTTGCCCGAGAACTCCGGGAACAGCGATTGGGTGCGGTCTGGCCGGGCATGGCCGCGCAACGAATGCCGCCGGCCTCCTGTGTGGTGCGCCGGTCCGGAGATACCGCCGACCCGGTCCAATTCCGACGGCGAAGACTAGGCTTGATGAGCATTCGCCGAAACACCTTCTACAATGTAGCCGGCAGCCTGTCGCTTGCAGCGGTCAGTCTGGCCATCGTGCCGCTGTTTCTGCATCGCATCGGGGACGCCCGGTACGGTGTACTTGCGATTGTCCTACTGTTGCTCGGGTACTTCAACTTTTTCGACATGGGCTTGGCGCGGGCAACGGCGAACCGGATCGCCCGGCTGCGGGATGCGGCGGACGCGGAACGCGAGACTGTGTTTTGGACCGCCCTGGTATTGAATACGATATTCGGAATGCTAGGGGGGGTCGTCCTTTATGGAGTGTCCGGCTATGCGTTCAACGCGATATTCAGCATTCCGGATTCGATGCGCCAGGAGGTGATCTCCAGCCTCCCATGGCTGGCCGCAGCCGTGCCATTGGCTACCGTTTCCGGTGTCCTTGTCGGCGCGTTGGAAGGGCGGGAGCGGTTTGCCGTGGTGAACTTTCTCCAGGTCGTCGGCAGTATCCTGTTTCAATCCGTTCCGCTTGTCGTTGCGTATGTTCACGGGCCACAGCTCTCCTGGATTATCCCTGCTGCCGTGTTGGCACGAGCGGTTTCCGTGTTCCCTTTGGCCGTGGCAGCGGCATGGGCGGTTCCGCTACGGCTGTCCGGCGGCGTGCGGCGCTCGCTGGTTCGCCCGCTACTGGGCTACGGCGGCTGGGTGACCGTCACCAGCCTCGCTACTCCGATTCTCGATACCCTCGATCGAATGTTGATCGGGGGGGTACTTGGCGCGGCGGCCGTTGCGCATTACACCGTTCCGGCTGAGTTTTCCAGCCGCTTTCGTATCTTGCCGGGGGCCCTTGCGCGAAGCCTGTTCCCGCGTATGTCCGCGCAATCACCCGCGCAAGCGTCGCGCCAGGGCAGTGAATCGCTCGCGGTTCTGTCCGCCGTCATGACGCCGTTGGTTGTTCTAGGGATACTTGCGATCGGACCGTTTCTGGGTTTGTGGATCGGTCACGACTTCGCCCTGAAAGCGGCTCCGGTCGGCCAGTTGATTCTCATCGGTATCTGGATCAACAGCCATGCGTTTCTTCCGTATACGCAGCTCCAGGCCCAGGGGCGACCCGACCTCGTCGCAAAATTTCACCTTCTCGAAATTCTGCCATTCGTTGGGATCCTGTGGTTGGGCGTGTCCTTTCTCGGACTTGCTGGAGCCGCACTTGCCTACACCCTTCGAGTCGCTGCCGATGCCGCTTTGTTGTTTTGGGCTTCTGGGATGTGGAGACAGGCGCTGTCATTGTGGGGGCCGGCGGGAATGGTGGTGGCGGCGTGGCTCGTGGTGGCGGTGGCGGGCTCCGGCAGTACCCGCGTGGTGGCGGGCGCCACCTTGATCATCGGATCCGTTGCATGGTCTATGTTGACGAGCCGGGTGGTCCGGAATTTGGCGATGTCGCGAATTCTGTCTCGGAAATGATGTCCGTGATCCGCGGTGATATGAGAGTTGCGGACTTTGATCGCGGCCGCGTGCCGCCCGACGGGGAGTGGGATCCTGACGGGCTGGAAGCCGTACGCGTCTGCCCACTCTGCGGGTCGGGGAAAAGGGCGCCACTGCATGTAGGAATTCAGGATCGAGTTTTTTTTACCGCCCCGGGGGAATGGAACCTTTGGCGCTGCAGAGGTTGTGGGTGCGGCTTTCTGGATCCGCGACCGGACCGAGACTCGATTGCCATGGCCTACAAGCAATATTACACGCACTCCCCCAGCGTGTCGGCGAGTTCGGGGTCTTCGGCGGTGCGGGAGGCTCTTCGCTGGTTCAAGTACGGATTTGACCGCCGTTTTCTCAACTGGCGTTACGGGCACCAGCTTAAACCCGCTGTAATCGGGGGCGCGGTGCTTCGCCGGATATTACCATCCGCGGGTCGCAAGGCCGAACACCGCATCCGACATTTGCCGCCGCCGCGCCCCGGCCGGAATCGTGTGCTGGATATCGGGTGTGGAAACGGGACATTTTTGTCCGTCGCGCGGGAGTTGGGCTACGACGTAACGGGACTGGAGTTCGATGCGGCGGCGGCCGAAGTCGCACGCGCCGGGGGTTTCGAGGTGGTCGATGGGCGGGTTCCAGGAAGTGCTCTTGACCCGGAGAGGTACGACGTTATCACGCTGAATCATGTTATCGAGCACCTGCATGATCCTCTTGGTGCGCTGGTCGAATGCCGCAACCTCCTTCGGGACGGCGGGAGGCTGTGGATCAAGACCCCTAACATTGACTCGGCCGGCCATTCCCGCTATGGATCCGCTTGGCGGGGGCTTGAGCCACCGCGGCATTTGGTGTTGTTCGGGCCTCAGGCCCTGATGCGGGCACTGCGTGCCTCCGGGTTTGTAGGTGCCGAGCTCATCGCACCGGAACCAGAGGCCGATTTCTATTTCGAGTCGAGCGAAGCGATCGCCTCGGGCCTCGACCCGTACGGAGAATTCAAGCCGTCGCCGGAGTTGGCGCGGGTGTCCAGGGCCTGCGACCGGGAGGCGGCTCGTAATCCGCAGCGCGGGGAGTCGATTACGGTGGTCGCGTGGAAGGGATCACGGGAGAGCGGACGTAAGGCTTCGGCCAATGTGTAGGGACAGGGAGTCGGTGTTTCGGCCGTTTAATGGTCTTCGTGACGGTTAAGCGGTTTCGGGAGAGCGTCCGCCGGAATCGTTGCCCGCATCCCCGACCACGCCCCGCGCCACGTCGGCGGGATATTCTCGGGCTTGCCTTTGATTATCCAGCGTAGCGTGCGGATCGCGATCATCCCGGCGGTCGTGAGGGTCGGGAAGGGGGCATGGAGCCGGTAGAACAGCGCGGCCGAACGATGATAGTGCAGCGCCTGGGTCGGGCTGTTGCGCCCGGTACTCGCGGAGCCGCGATGGTGGACGCGGCTGTCGGGGGCGACGGCGAGGCGGTAGCCGGCCCGGCGGATTCGCAGGGTGAGGTCGGTGTCCTCCCAGTAGAGGAAGAAGCGCTCGTCCAGGAGCCCGGCGCGGTGGAGCGCGTCGTCCCGGAGCAGTAGGCTGCACGCGAACAGGCAGTTGGGTTCGGCGGGTGCCCTCAGGATGCGCAGCTTTCCGGTGCGGAGGTTGACGCGCCCCCCGCCCCAGATTTCCACGGTGCCGGGACGGTCCAGACAGTAGACGACGGAGGCGACGGCGCCCGTGTCCGCATCGCGCTCGGCGGTTTCGACGAGCGCGGAGAGTGCGGCCGGGTCCGCCTGCGTGTCGTTGTTCAACAGCCAGACGTAGCGAAAGCCGCGTGCGAGCGCATCACGTATCCCGGCGTTGCATCCACCGGAGAAACCGAGGTTGGCACCGGTCTCCAGCAGCGTCACGCCCGGATGGGCTGCGCGGATGCGGGCGACGGAGTCGTCGGTGGAACCGTTGTCGACGACGATGATCTCGCGGTTCGGGTAGTCGAGGCGGGAGAGGCTGTCGAGACACGCGAGTGTGTCGCGCCGGCCGTTCCAGTTGAGGATGACGACTGCGACCGGGGGGTGCGCCGCGGCCGAAGAGTTCCGGGGCTTGGTCTGCGGCGGGTTCACTGCGCGTACAGGCTCCGGTAGTGATCCTCGTAGGTGCGCGCGGTGGCCTCCCAGGAGTAGCGCCTCGCCTGACGGCGCCCGGTCTCGGCGATGCGCTCGGCGGCGTCGCGGTCGCGCAGCAGCTCCGCGATCGCCTGTGCGAGCGCGGCGGCGTCGCCGGGGGGGACGAGCGCGGCGCCGGGCGGGTCGCCGACGACTTCCGGCAGGGCGCCGGTGCGGGTGGTGACGAGCGGTACGCCCGCCGCCATGGCCTCGATCATCGCCAGGCCGAAGCTCTCGTCGAAGGAGGGCAGGACGGCCAGCCGCGCCCCGGCGAGGAGTTGCGCCAGTGCCTCGGGTTGCTGCCAGCCGATCAGGCGCACGCGGTCGGCGAGTCCGACGGCGGCGGCGCGGGCGCGGACCGCGGCCTCGAGGGGGCCGCGGCCGGCGATCGTCAGCGGCGGCGCCTGCGGGCCGAGGCGGGCGAGGGCGTCGATGAGGGTCAGCACGCCCTTGTCCCGGTCGATGCGCCCGAAGAACAGGAGCGGACCGCAGGCCGCATCGGGCGAGCGCCTGATCTCGCTGAAGATCGGATCGAGGCCGTTGGGGACCACCGCCACGCGCGCGGGATCGAGACCTGCGGCCCGGGCGAAGGTGTCGCGGCTGGCGGCGCTCGGCACGCAGCACAGATCGGCCTCGCGCGCGACGCGGCGCAGGGCGCGAAACTTGGGGTGCACGGCGGCGAGCCGCGGGCCGGGGTACTTCGGATGATGGGCGGTCAGGACGCAACGCACGGCGCCGTCGACGCGTCGGCGCAGCCGCGGGAGCAGGGCGCCCTCCTCGCCTTGCGCGTGCAGGACCGTGGCCTCGCCCGGCACCAGGAGGCGCGCCACGGTCCGGGCCAAAGGCACGGCATTGAGGGTCCGCAACGGTGCGCCCCCGCGACCGTGCCAGCCGACGAACGGGGACCAGCGGACATCGTAGGGCAGGGCGTCGGGGACCGCGATCCGCTCCCATGGGGTCTTGGTGTAGACGACGCTCACCCGGTGCCCGCGCGCCCCGAGCGCGAGCGCGAGGGCGTGGGTTGCGCGCTGGCCCCCGCCGCAGTAGGCGGACCAGGGCGAGTAGTTGGCGGTGAGGATTACGCGCATCGGTTCGGCGGCCGTTCCGACGAGACCCGCCGGGGTAGCGGCCGTTGGCCGGGATCCCGCCGGTCTGCAGGCGTTCACCCGAAGACCCGCTCCGCCAGGCCCCATTTGGCGGCCAGGGTCTCGGTCGCGTTGAGGAGTTCCTCGGCGCGGGCGGGGTGATTGTAGCGGCCGGCGGCGAGCAGGCGCAAAGCGGTGTCGCGGTCGGGGGCGAGCGCGAGGAGGTGGATGAGTTCCCCGGCCTCGGCGCCGGTGATCTCGCCGCCGAGCAGGGTGCCGGTGTCGAGGTCGGCGAGCAGGCGCACGAAGCCGGCGGCATCGCCCTCGGCCAGGGCGCAGGGGGAGGTCTCGAAGGCGGCGAAACCCACGGCCGGCTCGTGACCGAGGTCCTCGGCGCGGTCTTCGTCCAGGCCGATGCGGGCGAGTTCCAGCGCGCTGTAGACGACGAACGGGATCCAGTCGGGGTCCTTGCGCCGGGGCTCGCCGCCGAGGAGGTTCTCGATCGCCACGCCGGCGTCGTCGAGGGCCTGGTTGGCGGTCATCTCATGCCCGGCGCAGTCGCCGATGGCGTAGACGTTGGGGGCCGCGGTGCGCAGGAACTCGTCGCGCCGGATGCGGCCCTCGGCGTCGGTCTCGATGCCGGCGGTCTCGAGGCCCAGGTCGGCGGTGCGCGGCCGGCGGCCGGTACCGAGCAGGAGCCAGTCGACGGTCTCCTGGCTGCCGTCGGTGAGGGTCAGGCGCACGCCGGGGCCGTCCGGGGCGGCGCGGCGCAGGTCCGCGCCCGGCCGGGTGTCGATGGCGTGGCGCTCCAGCGCCGCGCCCAGGGCGCGCCGTGCCTGCGGGGAGAAGCGCGTGCGGTGCAGCGGCTCGGAGCGCGGCAGCCACAGGACCTCGCGCCCGAACCGTTTGAGGATGTAGGCGAACTCGGTGGCGACCACGCCGCTGCCGAGGACGGCCACGCGCCGCCCGGCCGGGGGCGGGCGCTCGAAGAGCAGGTCGGTGTCGAGGATGCGCCCCGGCGCCGTGGCGATGTCGGCGTCCGGCGGCAGGGCGGGGGTCGAGCCGGTGGCGAGGATGACGTGGGCGGTATCGAGCTGCGTACGCTCGCCCGCGCGCTCGACGATCACCCGGTTCGCCCCGTCGAGGCGCCCGTGTCCGGCGACCGCGCGGATGCCGAGGCGCTTCATGTAGTCGGTATAGCTGTCGCGTACGCGCTGCACGACGCCGCGCTGGTGCTCCCAGGCGCGGGCGAGGTCGGGGGTGAGGGTGCCCGTCCACGCGGCGTCGGCGGCGCCGGCCGCCTCGAGGAGGCGCGCGCTGCGGTACCAGTCCTTCTTCGGTACGCAGCCGCGGTTGAGGCAGCACCCGCCCCACACCGAGTCTTCCACGACGGCCGTGCGCAGGCCGCGCAGCGCCCCGAGCACGGCGGCGCGGTAGCCCCCGGGCCCGGAGCCGATGATCACCACGTCGTAGGTCTGCTCTGCCACGGGCGGATTCCTTGCAGGCGGGTCAGGTCAGGAACAGGGTGGCGAGGCCGAGGAAGGAGAAGAACCCCATCACGTCGGTGACGGTGGTCAGCACCACCGCGCCGGCCAGCGCCGGGTCGATGCCCATGCGCCGCTCGATCAGCGGGATCGCCACGCCCGCGAGTGCGGCGCAGAGCAGGTTGATGATCATGGCCGCGCCGATGATGACGGCCAGGCGCAGGTCGTCGAACCACGCGACCACGACGGCGCCCACCACCACCGCCCAAAGCAGGCCGTTGGCCACCGCCACGAGGATCTCCTTAACCAGCAGCCAGCGCACGTTGGCGTCGCGCAACTGGTCGAGCGCCAGGCCACGTACCACCACGGTGAGCGTCTGGCTGCCGGCGATGCCGCCCATGCTCGCCACGATCGGCATCAGCACGGCGAGTGCGACGACCTGGTGGATGGTGTGTTCGAACAGGCCCACCACCGAGGAGGCGAGGAAGGCGGTGGCGAGGTTGACGCCGAGCCAGATCGCACGCCGGCGGGTGGCGGGCAGCACGGGGGAGAAGAGGTCCTCCTCGCCGCCGAGACCTGTGAGGCTGAGCAGCGAGTGCTCGGCCTCGTCGCGGATGACGTCGACGACGTCGTCGATGGTGATCCGTCCGAGCAGCCGGCCCTCCTCGTCGACGACCGGCGCCGAGACCAGGTCGTGGCGCTCGAAGCGGGCGGCGACCTCGCGCGCCGGCATCGTCGCCGGGATCGGTTCGAGTTCGCGGTCCATGACCTCGGCCACGGTGAGGTCGGGGTCCTGGGTGAGCAGGGTGCTCAGCGGCAGCACGCCGAGGAAGCGGTCGAAGCGGTTGACGACCATCAGGCTGTCGGTGGCCTCCGGCAGCTCACCGCGCAGGCGCAGGTAGCGCAGCACGACGTCGAGAGTGACGTCGGCGCGCACCGTGATGGTGTCGGTGTTCATCAGCCCGCCGGCGCTGTCCTCGGGGTAGGAGAGCACCTTCTCCAGGCGGTGGCGGTTCTGCTGGTCCATGGAGCGCAGGACCTCGCCGATGACCGCGTTCGGCAGGCCCTGCAACAGATCGGCGAGGTCGTCGGTGTCGAGGCCCTCGGTGGCGGCGACCAGCTCGTGGGTCTCCATGCCCCGGATCAGGCCCGCGCGCACCTCGTCGTTGAGGTGCACGAGCACGTCGCCCTCGCTCTCCGGGCGCAGCAGTTCCCACACGATCCGGCGCTGCGGACCGGGCATGGACTCGAGCAGGTCGGCGATCTCGGCCGGGTGCAGGTCGTTGACCATGCGCTGGAGCTTGCGCAGGGTGCCGCTCTCCAGGGCCTCGGCGGCGAGCCGGACGACGTCGCGCTGTTCGTCCCGGTTTTCGGCGGTTTCGGCCATGGCGGATCGCATTTTCAGGGGGTTGCGGAGACCGCGGCCAGTGTATCGGGGATCGGGGGTACGGTCCACGCGCGCCGGGCCCGCGCGGGATGGGGGCGGCGGTGGGGTTTGCCGGACCGATGCGGCGTGGCACGTAGGCGGCGGCGGGCGGCGGTGTAGGGCCGGGCTTGCCCGGCCGATGCGGCGTGGCACGGAGGTGGCGGTGGGCGGCGGTGTAGGGCCGGGCTTGCCCGGCCGATGCGGTCTGGCACGCAGGCGGCGGTGGATGTCGGGGTCGGAGTCACCGCCCGCGGGCGTCGCGGTGCCTTGGGGCCTCTTCCACCGGGCGCTGACTCCGACCCCTGTCGTGCGGCACGGTTGGATCTGGGGTCGGAGTCGTCGCGCGGAGGAGGCGGCGGCGGGGTGCTACGGGGCGTGAGGCGCGACGACTCTGACCCCGGGCATGGAGGCGGCGGTGGGTGTCGGTGTAGGGCCGGGCTTGCCCGGCCGGCGCCGCGGATCGGGGCGGGCGTCGGGCTACGCTATCCGGCGCGGGGCGGGTCGTCGAGGACCAACACGCCGCAGCAGCGCAGGTACTCGATGAGCGGCTCGGGGTCGGCGCTGTGGCAGCGCCAGAAGAGGTGCTCGAAGCTGTGCCGACGGATGGCCGCCTGTGACGGGGCGTCGCATTCGGGTCGCGGATCCGGGCCGGGGAGCAGGTTTCCGCTCAGGGTCGCGGCGACCTGCCTCGATCCGTGGCGGGTGGCGACGGTGACATGCAGTCGCGCCCGCGCTGCCGGTTCGGCGGCGTGGGGGTCGAGGATGATCGCCCAGTCGACGGCGCGTCCGTCCGACTCCGCGGCGACGGCCTCGGCGGTGCTCTCCAGGGTCCGACGCGCCCAGCGGCGCGGCGCGGGGCCTGCCGGCGGCGGTGCGGGTTTCACCGCCCGGGTTCCCCCGGCGGTGCGGTGTCGGGTTCCGTGAGCAGGTCGCGGATCGGCACGCCGAGGGCCTGGGCGATCCGCTCGATGTTGTCGAGGCTGATGTTGCGCTCGGCGCGCTCGACCGAACCGATGTAGCTGCGGTGCAGTCCGCTCAGTTCCGCGAGCACCTCCTGGGACCATCCGCGGCAACGGCGCAGGAGTCGGATGCGTTGGGCGAGGCGGGTTCGGGCGCGATCCTCCATAGGCTGTATTCCAGGGAGAATGGCCCTCCCTGTCGACGGGAAAAACGTATCAATCTGGCGTAGATAAGTGGCATGCGGGAGGCGGCGGTGGGTGCCGGGGTCAGAGTCACCGCCCGCGGGCGTTGCGGGGCCTTGCGACGTTTCCCGCCGGGCGCTGACTCCGACCCCTGTCGTGCGGCGCGTTGGAGCTGGGGTCGGAGTCGTCGCGCGGAGGAGGAAGCGGCGGGGTGCTACGGGGCGAGGGGCGTGACGACTCTGACCCCCGGGCACGGAGGCGGCGGCGGGTGCCGGGGTCAGAGTCACCGCCCGCGGGCGTTGCGGGGCCTTGCGACGTTTCCCGCCGGGCGCTGACTCCGACCCCTGAAGCGATGTGGTTCGGATCCGGTTTCGTCGGCGGGCCGAGGCTCACCCTACAGGGGGCCGGATCGGCGTGGGAGGTGGGGTAGGGCCGGGCTTGCCCGGCCGCCGCCGTGGATCGGGGGCGCGCAGGCGGCGGTGGGTGTCGGGGTCAGGGGTCACCGCCCGCGGGCGTTGCCGGGTCTTGTGACGTTTTCCACCGGGCGCTGACTCCGACCCCGGTCCTGCGCCGATCGAGACCCGGCGTCAGGAGGCGGGGCGCAGGGCGTAGGCCCGGCGGCGTTCTTCGATCCGGTGCGGCGCCAGGGCGCGGAGCACGGCCGGTTCGATGTCGTCGAGGAGGACGGAGACGGGGAGATCGAAGGCGCCGGCGATCTTCTCGATGTTGTCGAGGCTGATGTTGCGCTCGGCGCGTTCGACCGCGCCGATGTAGGTGCGGTGCAGCCCGCTCAGGGCCGCGAGGGTCTCCTGCGACCAGCCGCGGGCGATGCGCAACAGCCGCACCCGGCGGGCGAGCCGGCGGCGGGCGCTGTGGGGTCGGCCGGATCCGTACATCGCGATTCCTTTCGCAGGTGCCCGACGGCGCCTGCCCCACTCTCGCGCGGGGGTGTCCGCCACGGGCGATGCCCAAGTTACATAACGCGGGCGTCGCACCCCTGTCAAGCGCCCGCCTCCGCCGGGCCAAAAGGAAAGGGCGGGTTTCCCCGCCCTTTCGCGACGCGCCGATGGTGCCGCAGGCGTCAGTTGACGCGCGGGTCGAGCTCGCCGCTCTCGTAGCGCCGCACCATCTCCTCGAGGCCGATGACCTTGATCTTGGAGGCGTTGCCGGCGGTTCCGAAGGACTCGTAGCGGGCCTTGCAGATCGCCTTCATGCCCTTGGTCGAGGCGGTCAGCCACTTGCGCGGGTCGAACTCCTTCTTGTTCTCCGCGAGGAACTTGCGCACCGCGCCGGTGGAGGCCATGCGCAGGTCGGTGTCGATGTTGACCTTGCGCACGCCGTGCTTGATGCCTTCCTGGATCTCCTCGACGGGAACGCCGTAGGTCTCGCCCATGTCGCCGCCGTAGGTGTTGATGATCTCGAGCCAGTCCTGCGGTACGGAGGAGGAACCGTGCATCACCAGGTGCGTGTCCGGGATCCGCGCGTGGATCTCCTTGACGCGGTCGATGGCGAGGATGTCGCCGGTCGGCGGGCGGGTGAACTTGTAGGCGCCGTGGCTGGTGCCGATGGCGATGGCGAGGGCGTCGACGCCGGTCTGCTTGACGAAGTCCGCGGCCTGCTCGGGGTCGGTGAGGAGCTGGTCGTGGGACAATTTGCCCTCGGCGCCGGAGCCGTCCTCTTCGCCGGCCATGCCGGTCTCGAGGGACCCGAGACAGCCCAGCTCGCCTTCGACCGACACGCCGCAGGCGTGGGCCATCTCCACCGTGCGCCGCGTGACGTCGGCGTTGTACTCGTAGGTGGCCGGGGTCTTCATGTCCTCGAGCAGGGAGCCGTCCATCATCACCGAGGTGAAACCGAGCTGGATGGACCGCTGGCACACCCAGGGGGAGGCGCCGTGGTCCTGGTGCATGACGATGGGGATGTGCGGCCACTGTTCGGCGGCGGCGAGGATCAGGTGGCGCAGGAACTGGGACTTGGCGTATTTGCGGGCGCCGGCCGAGGCCTGCACGATCACCGGGCTGTCGGTCTCGTCGGCGGCCTCCATGATCGCGTGGATCTGTTCCATGTTGTTGACGTTGAAGGCCGGCACGCCGTAGCCGTGCTCGGCGGCGTGGTCCAGGAGCTGTCGCAGCGTGATCAGGGCCATGGTGATCTCTCTCCCGTGGGGTTCGTCGTTGGGTTTCGGAAGCGGATGGGGTCGAAAGTCGAGGCGCGTATTCTAGCAGGAATGGCCGCGGGCGCCCAAAGCCCGCCGCGGCGGCGCCCTTCGTCGCGCCCGCCGGCAATAACCCCGAAATCGATGCGGGTGCAGGTCGCCCGCGCGTCAATCTTCCGGCAACACCATGTCGCCGACGCGGACGATCTTCATGGCGTTGGTCCCGCCGCTCACCCCCGTGAGGTCCCCCTTGGTGATGATGACCAGATCCCCCTCGCGCACGGCGCCGCGACGCATCAGCTCGTCGATGACCTCCTTGTTCACCAGCGCGTGGTCCTTGGTGGTCACGTCGAAGGTGATCGGGTAGACGCCGCGGTAGAGCGTGACCTTGCGGCGGGTCTCCACGTGGCGGGTGAGGGCGTAGATGGGGATGCCGGAGCTGACGCGCGACATCCACAGACAAGTGGAGCCCGACTCGGTCAGGGCGGCGATCGCGCGTACCCCGAGGTGGTTCGCCGTGTACATCGAGGCCATCGCAATGGCCTCGTCGATGCGGCTGAACTGGCTGTCGGCGCGCGGGTCCGCGATCGGGCGGTGGATCCGGTAGCGCTCGGCCCCGCGGCACACACGGTCCATGGCGGCGACCGCCTTGGCGGGGTATTTCCCGGTGGCCGTCTCCGCGGAGAGCATCACCGCATCGGTCCCGTCGAGGACGGCGTTGGCGACGTCGAACACCTCGGCCCGCGTCGGGATCTGGCTCTCCACCATCGACTGCATCATCTGCGTGGCGGTGATCACGACCCGGCTGGTCGCGCGCGCCTGGCGGATGATGAGCTTCTGGACCGCGGTCAGCTCCGCGTCCCCGATCTCCACGCCGAGGTCGCCGCGGGCGATCATCACCGCATCGGCGGCGTTGAGGATGCCGTCGAGCGCCTCCACGGCCTCGGCACGCTCGATCTTCGCGATGATCGCGCCGTGGCCGCCGGCGGCGCGCAGCAGGCGGCGCGCCTCTTCGACGTCCTCGGCGTTGCGCGGAAACGAAACCGCCAGGTAGTCCGCGCCCATCTCCGCGGCGGCGCGGATGTCGACGCGGTCCTTCTCGGTGAGCGCGGTTGCCGACAGGCCGCCGCCCTGGCGGTTGATCCCCTTGTGGTTGGACAGTTCGCCGCCGACCACCACGCGGCAGTGGATGCGCCCCTCGGAGACGTCCTCGACCCACAACACCAGTTGTCCGTCGTCGAGCAGCAGCGTGTCCCCGCGCTTGACGTCGCCCGGCAGCGCCTTGTAGGTGATGCCGACGCCCTCGCGGCTGCCCTCGTCCGGGCCCAGGTTGGCGTCGAGTACGAAGGAGCCGCCTTCCTCGAGCACGACGGGGCGGCCGCCCCGGAAGCGCTCGATGCGGATCTTCGGGCCCTGCAGATCGGCGATGATCCCGACGTGACGCCCATGGGCGCGCGCGCGGGCGCGCACCTCCTCGGCGCGGCGCAGGTGTTCTTCATGCGTGCCGTGGGAGAAGTTGAGGCGTACCACGTCCACGCCCGCCTGGATCACGGCGTCCAGGACGCCCGGGTTGTCGGTGGCGGGGCCGAGGGTCGCTACGATCTTGGTGCGTCTGAGCATGGCGGGTCGTTTCCGGTCCCGCGCCCGCCGCATCGGCGGGCGCGGGACGATCACAGGCGGGGCGCGCGTCCCCGGGGCTCAGCCCTTGGCGCGCTGCTCCAGGATCTCGACGGCGGGCAGCTTCTTGCCTTCGAGGAATTCCAGGAACGCGCCGCCGCCGGTGGAGATATAGGAGACGTCGTCGGCGATTCCGTACTTGGCGATGGCCGCGAGTGTATCGCCGCCGCCGGCGATCGAGAAGGCCGGGCTCTTGGCGATGGCCAGCGCCAGGTGGCGGGTGCCCTCGCCGAACTGGTCGAACTCGAACACCCCGACCGGGCCGTTCCAGACGATGGTCCCCGCCGTCTCGAGAATCTCCGCGAAGCGCGCCGAGGTCTTCGGGCCCACGTCGAAGATCATGTCGTCGTCGGCGACCTCGTCGACCGCCTTGAGTTCGGCCTTCGCCGTCTCGGAGAACTCCTTGCCGACGACGACGTCCTCGGGTACCGGGATTTCGGCGCCGCGCGCGGCGGCCTGCTCGGTGAGGCGTTTGGCCTCGTCCACCAGATCCTTTTCGTACAGGGACTTGCCGACGCCGTGCCCGGCCGCGGCGATGAAGGTGTTGGCGATGCCGCCGCCGACGATGAGCCGGTCGACCTTGCGCGAGAGCGATTCGAGCACGGTCAGTTTGGTGGAGACCTTCGAGCCGCCGACGATGGCGACCATCGGACGGGCGGGCTTGTCCAGGGCCTTGCCCAGGGCCTCGAGTTCGGCCGCCAGGAGCGGTCCCGCGCAGGCGACCGGCGCGTACTTGGCCACGCCGTGGGTGGAGGCCTGGGCGCGGTGCGCGGTGCCGAAGGCATCCATGACGAAGATGTCGCAAAGGGCGGCGAGCCGGCGCGCGAGGGCGTCGTCGTTTTTCTTCTCGCCTTTGTTGAAGCGCACGTTCTCCAGCAGCACGACCTCGCCCGCGCCGACCTCGACGCCGTCGAGATAGTCACGGACCACGCGTACGGGCGTACCGAGGAGTTCGCCGAGATGTGCGGCCACGGGGGCGAGCGAGGCCTTCTCGTCGAAGGATCCTTCCTCGGGACGTCCCAGGTGCGACATGAGCATGACGTGCGCGCCCGCGTCGCGCGCCGCGCGGATCGTGGGCAGGCTGGCGCGGATGCGGGTGTCGTCGCCGACCTTGCCGTCCTTGAGCGGCACGTTGAGGTCTTCACGGATCAGCACCCGTTTCCCGGCGAGATCGAGATCGGTCATCTTGACCACGGACATGGGCGGTCTCCTGCGTTCGAAAGTTATGCGGTGCGAAAAGGGATTGGGTGAGACGCGGATCTCAACCAATGCCTCTCGATGGAGGCGGGCGCCCGGCGACTGCGCGCCGGGCGCCGCTCCGATCCTACTTCGCCTTCATCAGGGCGATGGTCGTATCCAGCATGCGGTTGGAGAACCCCCACTCGTTGTCATACCACGACAGGACCTTCACGAGCTTGCCGTCGATCACCTTGGTGAGCGAGGCGTCGTAGGTCGAGGAGACGGAGGAGTGATTGAAGTCCATGGAGACCAGGGGCTCCTCGTTGTAGGCGAGGATGCCCTTGAGTTCCCCGTCGGCGGCCTCCTTCATGATCGCGTCGATCTCGTCCTTGGAGGTCTCGCGCGCGGCCTCGAAGGTCAGGTCCACCACCGACACGTTGATGGTCGGCACGCGCATCGCGAAGCCGTCGAGCTTGCCGTTGAGTTCGGGCAGCACCAGGCCGACCGCCGCGGCGGCACCGGTCTTGGTCGGGATCTGGGACATCGTCGCGGAGCGGGCGCGACGCAGGTCCTTGTGATAGACGTCCGTGAGGACCTGATCGTTGGTGTAGGAGTGGATGGTGGTCATCAGGCCGCGCACCAGACCGATGGAGCGGTGCAGAGGCTTGACCATCGGCGCCAGGCAGTTGGTGGTGCACGAGGCGTTGGAGATCACCGTGTGCGAGGCCTTCAGGGTGTCGTGGTTGACGCCGTAGACGATGGTCGCGTCCACGTCCTTGCCGCCCGGGGCGGAGATGATCACCTTCTTCGCGCCGGCCTTGAGGTGCGCCGATGCCTTCTCCTTGCTGGTGAAAAGCCCGGTGCACTCCATGACGACGTCGACGCCGAGCTTGCCCCAGGGCAGGCGGCTCGGATCGCGCTCGGAGACGACCTGGATCTTGTGCCCGTTGACGTTGAGGTACTCGCCCTCGACCGCGACCGTACCCGGGAACTTGCCGTGCACCGTGTCGTAGCGGGTGAGATGGGCGTTGGTGTTGGCGTCGCCCAGGTCGTTGAGCGCCACGATCTGGATTTCATTGGTGCGCCCGGCCTCGTAGAGCGCGCGCAGCACGTTGCGTCCGATTCGGCCGTAGCCGTTGATAGCCACTTTGATCGCCATGTCCCGATCTCCGTACAGTTTTAGTGATAAGGGTGGGTTGCACCCCGCGGGGCGCGAAAATCGGCGGACCCCTCCCTCCCGGGTTCCGCGGGCGCGGTCCGCCGCGCGCGGGGCGCGGCGGACCGCGCCTTACAGGATCTCCCCGACGACGTCGGCGACGTGCTCGGCGGTGAAGCCGAACTCCTTCATCAGCGCCCCGCCGGGGGCGGACTCGCCGAAGCGGTCGATGCCCACGACGCGGCCGGTCGGGCAGACGTACTTCTGCCAGAATCCGCTCACGCCGGCCTCGACGGCGACGCGCGCGGCCACGTCCCTGGGCAGCACGGACTCGCGGTAGGATTCGTCCTGGGCGTCGAAGATCTCGCAACAGGGCATCGATACCACACGCACGGGGATACCCTTGTCGGCGAGGATGCGCGCCGCACCCATCGCCACCCCGACCTCGGAGCCGGTGGCGATGAGGATCGCGCGCGGCTTGCCCTCGCAATCGGAGAGCACGTAGCCGCCGCGCCGGATGTTGCCGATGACGCCGGCGCCGCGCTTCTGGAAGGGGGTGGTCTGGCGGGTGAAGATCAGGCAGCTCGGCCCGTCGGCCCGCTCGATCGCCGTCTTCCAGGCGACCGCGGATTCCACCGTGTCGCATGGGCGCCATACGTGCATATTCGGGATCATACGCAGGCTGGCGACGTGTTCGATCGGCTGGTGCGTGGGCCCGTCTTCGCCGAGGCCGATGGAATCGTGCGTGTAGACCAGGAGATTGCGCACCTTCATCAGCGCGGCCATGCGCACGGCGTTGCGGGCGTAGTCCGAGAACACAAGGAAGGTGCCGCCGTAGGGGATGAACCCGCCATGCAGGGCGATGCCGTTCATGATGGCGGTCATGCCGAACTCGCGCACCCCGTAGTGGATGTAGTTGCCCCCCGGGTTGTCGCGGCCGAAGGTCCTGGAGCCGGACCAGTTGGTGTTGTTCGAGCCGGTGAGGTCCGCGGAGCCCCCGAACAGCTCGGGAAGCGCCGGGGCCAGACCCTCGATCGCCGCCTGCGAGGCCTTGCGCGTGGCCATGTCCTTGCCCTCGGCGGCGAGCTTGTCGATCAGCGCGCCGGCGGTCGCCTCCCAGTTCTCCGGCAGGCGCCCGGCGATGCGGCGCTCGAACTCGGCGGCCAGCTCCGGGTGGGCCTTGCGGTAGGCGGCGAGCTTGGCGTTCCAGGCCTCCTCCAACTGGGCGCCCTTCTCGCGCGCGTTCCACGCCGCGTAGATCTCGTCGGGCACCACGAACGGGGGGTGGGTCCAGCCGAGGTATTCACGCGCCGCGGCGACTTCCTTCTCTCCCAGCGCCTGCCCGTGGACGTCATGGGTGCCGCACATGTTGGGGGAGCCGAAGCCGATCACGGTCTTGCAGCAGATCAGCGACGGGCGGTCGGTCACCGAGCGCGCCTCGGCGATCGCCCGGTCCACGGCCTGCGGGTCGTGTCCGTCGACGCCGCGCACCACGTGCCAGCCGTAGGCCTCGAAGCGCATCGGGGTGTCGTCGGTGAACCAGCCCTCGACGTTGCCGTCGATGGAGATGCCGTTGTCGTCGTAGAAGGCGATGAGCTTGCCGAGGCCCCACGTCCCCGCGAGCGCGCAGGCCTCGTGGGAGACGCCCTCCATGAGGCAGCCGTCACCGAGGAAGACGTAGGTGTGATGGTCGACGATCTCGTGGCCGTCGCGGTTGAACTGCGCCGCGAGTTCCCGTTCGGCCAAGGCCATCCCCACGGCGTTGGCCAAGCCCTGGCCGAGGGGGCCGGTGGTGGTCTCGACGCCCGGGGTGTACCCGTACTCGGGGTGTCCGGGCGTGCGCGAATGGAGCTGGCGGAACTGCTTGAGATCCTCGATCCCGAGATCGTAGCCGGTGAGGTGCAGCAGCGAGTAGATCAACATCGATCCGTGCCCGTTGGACAGCACGAAGCGGTCGCGGTTGAACCATTTCGGGTTCGCCGGGTTGTGCTGCAGGTAATCGTTCCACAGGACCTCGGCGATGTCGGCCATCCCCATGGGCATGCCCGGGTGCCCGGAGTTGGCCTTCTGGACGGCGTCCATGCTGAGGGCGCGGATGGCGTTGGCGAGTTCGCGGCGCGAAGGCGCGGATTGCTGCGGCTGGCTCATTTTCATGACTCAGATCCCCGTAAAGACGAAACCGTCAGGAAACCGAAAAGAAAAACCGTGTTGTCTGGGGCGCGCACGCGCGCCGCGGCCCCGACGCATCGCCCCGGCGGCCACGGGGCCGCGCGCCTGACGGGTGGGGGTGCGAGGAGTGTCGGCCGTGTTCCCGGCCGCTGACCGTTCCCGGAGCCCTGGGTACGCAGGCGCGTTATTTTCCCCGACTTGCCCTCGGGGGGCAACCGTTAATTCTTGCGCGCCCGCGCTTCCCGAGTCGGATTCCGAGGGTTACCGGATATCCCCGGAAGCCGCTTGAGCCGTGGACGCTATTCTATAGTTTTCTATGGTTTTTTGAGTGGGACGACCGGCGACGACGCACCGGCGGGGCCGCCGGATCCACGGCGGGCCAGGAGTTCGAGCGCGCGCGCGAACTCGCTTTGCAGGCGCAGCATCGTGTCCGCCGCGCCCGGCAGGTAGTAGACCAGCTCGTAGGGGACCGGGTCGCTCAGGGCATTGCGGTCGAAGGGTCGGAACGCACGCCACGCCAGTTCGATCACGCGCCGCCCGATCCCGTCGACGAAGATGAACTCCTCCTCGTCGAGCACCGCCAGATACTGCATGCTGCGGATCGGCACGAACAGGTGCGAACCCCCGGCCCGGTGCCGCAGCCGAAACGCCAGGTTGTAGAGCGCGGCCGGCAGGCGGCGCGGCTCGCGCGACAGGGCCTGGGGGCGGTGGAAACTCTCCCGGATCTGCACGGGTCTCTACCTCGCGTCCTGGGGTCGTATCCCTGGGGCCATACCCCCCGGGGCCGTACGGCCGTACCTTAGAGTAGCGCGATCGCGGTCGGCCGCAATCCCAGGCGCAATCCGGGGGCCGGGGGTTGGACAGCCGGGGACGGATCGGGGACAATGCGCCTCGAGTTGCCGTACTCCATAGAGGATGTGTCCGCGCACGTTGCGGGCGTTCCGGTTTCCGCTGCCGCGCCGTCGCGCCGGCCCGCTGCTCCGACCCATCCCGGAGGCCCCCGTCCGACCCGTCCGGATCCGAGCGGAGATGATCCAAGGAGTTGAAATTGAATAATTATTTGTTTACATCGGAATCGGTGTCCGAAGGGCACCCGGACAAACTCGCCGACCGGCTCTCCGACGCCGTGCTCGACGCGATCCTCGCCCAGGACCCGCACGCGCGGGTGGCCTGCGAGACGCTGGTCAAGACCGGTATGGTCCTGTTCGCCGGCGAGGTGACCACCACCGCCGTCTTCGACGCCGAGGAACTGGCGCGCAAGACCATCCGCGAGGTCGGCTACATCGGCTCGGAGACGGGGTTCGACGCCGATACCTGCGCGGTCCTGACCGCCATCGGCAAGCAGTCGGGCGACATCAATCAGGGCGTCGACCGCGGGACTCCGGAGGATCAGGGGGCAGGTGACCAGGGCATGATGTTCGGTTACGCCACCCGCGAGACCGACGTCCTGATGCCCGCGCCCATCACGCTCGCCCACCGCCTCGTCAAGCGCCAGGCCGAGGTGCGCAAGAACGGGACGTTGCCGTGGTTGCGCCCCGACGCCAAGAGCCAGGTGACGCTGCGCTACGAGAAGGACCGCCCGGTGGGGATCGAAGCGGTCGTGCTCTCCACGCAACACAGCCCGGACGTCTCCGACCGGGATCTGCACGAGGGGGTGATGGAGGAGATCATCCGTCCCGTATTGCCCGCGGAATGGGTCGGGCCGTCCATCCGCTATCACATCAACCCGACCGGACGCTTCGTCGTCGGCGGTCCGCTCGGCGACTGCGGTCTCACCGGGCGCAAGATCATCGTCGACACGTACGGCGGCATGGCGCGCCACGGCGGCGGCGCCTTCTCCGGCAAGGACCCCTCGAAGGTCGATCGTTCGGCCGCCTACGCCTGCCGCTACGTGGCCAAGAACATCGTCGCGGCGGGGCTGGCCGAACGCTGCGAGGTCCAGGTCTCCTACGCCATCGGCGTCGCCGAGCCGACCTCGATCAGCGTGCAGACCTTCGGGACGGGCCGGGTCGACGACGCGACCCTGGTCAAGCTGGTGCGCCAGCACTTCGACCTGCGCCCCGGCGGACTGATCCGCATGCTCGACCTGTTGCGCCCGATCTACGGGCCCACCGCCGCCTACGGTCACTTCGGCCGCGAGGACGCGGACTTCCCGTGGGAGGCGACGGACCGGGCGGAGCTGTTGCGCGACGCGGCTGCCGTCAAAGCCGCCGGCTGAGGCCGGCTACCGTTCGGACGACGGCCGCACGGCGGCCGGGCCGCGCGTTCTTGCCCCGGCCGCCGGTCGGGGCCACGCGGCCGCATCGATTCGACTTACACTCAGAATTTCCGAGGAGCGTTCCACCCATGAGCAGCCAACCGATCGAAAATCTGGACCCCGATTACAAGGTCGCCGACATCGGACTCGCCGACTGGGGTCGCAAGGAGATCCGCATCGCCGAGACCGAGATGCCGGGGCTGATGGCGCTGCGCGAGGAGTATCGCGGCAAGGCGCCCCTGAAGGGCGCGCGTGTCGCCGGCTGCCTGCACATGACCATCCAGACCGCGGTGCTGATCGAGACCCTCGTCGAGCTGGGGGCCGAGGTGCGGTGGTCCTCGTGCAACATCTTCTCGACGCAGGATCACGCCGCCGCGGCCATCGCCGCGGCCGGCGTGCCGGTGTTCGCCTGGAAGGGCGAGACCGAGGAGGACTATTGGTGGTGCGTCGATCAGACCATCTTCGGTCCCGGCGGCTGGCGGCCGAACATGCTCCTCGACGACGGCGGCGACCTCACCCTGGTGATGCATGAGAAATATCCGGAACTGCTCAAGGACGTGCGCGGCCTGTCGGAAGAGACGACCACGGGCGTGCATCGCCTCTACGAGATGCAGCGCGAGGGTACGCTGAAGGTGCCGGCCTTCAACGTCAACGATTCGGTCACCAAGTCCAAGTTCGACAACCTCTACGGCTGCCGCGAATCGCTGGTGGACGGGATCAAGCGCGCCACCGACGTCATGATCGCCGGCAAGATCGCCGTGGTCCTCGGTTTCGGCGAGGTCGGCAAGGGCTGTGCGCAGTCGCTGCGCGGGCTCGGGGCCACCGTGTGGATCACCGAGATCGATCCGATCTGCGCGCTGCAGGCGGCGATGGAGGGCTACCGGGTCGTGACGATGGAGGAGGCCGCGCCGGTGGCCGACATCTTCGTCACCGCGACCGGGAACAAGAGCGTGATCACCCACGAGCACATGAAGCGCATGAAGGACCAGGCGATCGTGTGCAACATCGGCCACTTCGACTCCGAGATCGAGGTTGCGGAGCTGCGCCGCTACGAGTGGGAGAACATCAAGCCGCAGGTCGACCACGTCATCTTTCCGGACGGCAAGCGCATCATCCTGCTGGCCGAGGGCCGGCTGGTGAACCTCGGCTGCGCCACCGGGCACCCGAGCTTCGTGATGTCCAACTCCTTCACCAATCAGGTGCTGGCGCAGATCGAGCTCTGGAACCACCCAGAGAAGTACGAGAACCGCGTCTACGTGCTGCCCAAGCATCTCGACGAGAAGGTCGCGCGGCTGCATCTGGGCAAGATCGGGGCGCACCTGACGACGCTCACCGCGGAGCAGGCCGAATACATCGGCGTGCCCGTGGAGGGCCCCTACAAGCCGGATTACTACCGCTACTGAGGGTCGGGGCCGCCGCGGCGGCGGGCGCGCGATGGAAACCCAGCGGCGACACCCACCGGTCTACAGCTTCGAGTTCTTTCCGCCCAAGACGCCGGAAGGGGCGGAGAAGCTGCGCCGCGTGCGCGAACGCCTCGCCGCGCTCGGGCCGCGCTTCTTCTCCGTCACCTTCGGCGCGGGTGGCTCGACGCGCGAGCGCACCTTCGAAACCGTGACCGAGATCCAACGCGAGTCCGGGATCGAGGCCGCGCCCCACCTCTCGTGCATCGAGGCCACGCGTCAGAGCGTGCAGGCGATCCTGCGCCGCTATCGCGAGGAGGGTATCCGCCACATCGTTGCCTTGCGCGGCGACCTGCCGTCGGGAAGCGGGAGCGGCGGCCCGCGCGATTTCCGTTACGCGGCGGACTTGGTGGCCTTCATCCGCGAAGAGACCGGGGATCACTTCTTCATCGAGGTCGCGGCCTATCCCGAGGTGCACCCGCAGGCGCGTGGGGCGCGCGAGGACCTGCTGCACTTCCGCGACAAGGTCGCGGCCGGCGCGAACGGCGCGATCACGCAGTACTTCTTCAACGCGGACGCCTATTTCCGGTTCGTCGACGAGTGTGAGGCCCTGGGCCTCGATCTGCCGATCGTGCCGGGAATCATGCCGATCACAAACCACAGCCAGCTCGCGCGCTTCTCCGACGCCTGCGGCGCGGAGATCCCGCGTTGGATCCGCAAGCGCCTCGAAGGGTACGGCGACGATCGCGAGTCGATCCGTGCCTTCGGCGTCGAGGTGGTCACGGATCTGTGCCGCCGCCTGCTCGAGGCCGGCGCCCCGGGCCTGCATTTCTACACGCTCAACCAGGCCGCCCCGAGTCTGGCGATCTGGGAGAATCTGGGACTCGCACGTCCCGACGCGGCGGCCGGGCGGCAGGCGGGGCCCGCGTAACGCCGTACCCCCGTCCCGCCCGGGACGCGGGCCGTGCGCGACGATCCCCGCTCGGGGCGGCTGCCCTTCGACCCGGGTCGCGGCCGGCGACGGCCCGACGCAGTTCGCATATGTCACAGCGCCATGGACAACGAACAGCTCATCCGCCGCGATCTCTCCGTACTCTGGCACCCGTGCACCCAGATGAAGGACCACGAGGCCCTGCCGCCGGTGCCGGTGCGCCGCGCCCAAGGCGCGTGGCTCGAAGATTTCGACGGTCGTCGCTACCTCGACGCGGTGAGTTCGTGGTGGGTGAACCTCTTCGGACACTGCAACCCGTACATCAACGCGGCGCTGCGCGAGCAGCTCGACACGCTCGAGCACGTGCTGCTCGCCGGATTCTCGCACGCGCCGGCGGTGGAGCTGGCCGAGCGGCTGCTGCGGATCGTGCCGCCGGGTCTGGCACGCTGCTTCTACGCGGACAACGGCTCGTCTGCGGTCGAGGTTGCGCTCAAGATGAGTTTTCACTACTGGCGCAACCGCGGCGAGCACGGGCGCACGCGCTTCATCAACCTCTCCAACAGCTATCACGGCGAGACCCTGGGCGCGCTGGCGCTCGGCGACGTGGCGCTCTACAAGGAGACCTACCGCCCGCTCCTGCTCGAGCCGCTCACGGTGCCGTCGCCCGACTGCTTCCTGCGCGAGCCGGGTCAGTCGTGGGAGGCGCACAGCCGCGCGATGTTCCGGCACATGGAGGAGGCGCTGGCGCGCCATGCCGGTTCGGTCTGCGCGGTCATCGTCGAGCCGCTGGTGCAATGCGCCGGGCACATGCGCATGTATCACCCGGTTTACCTCGAACTGCTGCGCGCGGCCTGTGACCGTCACGGCGTGCATCTCATCGCCGACGAGATCGCCGTGGGCTTCGGGCGCACCGGGACGATGTTCGCCTGCGAGCAGGCCGGTATCCGTCCCGACTTCCTGTGTCTGTCCAAGGGCTTGACCGGCGGTTACCTGCCGCTGTCGGTCGTCCTGACCACGGACGCGGTCTACGGGACCTTCTACGACGACTACGCCAGCCTGCGCGCGTTTCTGCACTCGCACAGCTATACCGGGAACCCGCTCGGTTGCCGCGCGGCCCTCGCCACGCTGGACCTGTTCGAGCGCGACCCCGTGATCGCCGACAACCGCCGCCGTGCCGCGCGCATGGCGCAGGCGGTCGCCGATCTGGCCGATCACCCGCACGTCGCCGAGGTGCGCCAGACCGGCATGATCCTCGCCATCGAGATGATCCGCGACAAGGCGCGCCGCGAACCCTACCCCTGGCAGGAGCGGCGCGGGCTCGCCGTCTACCGCCACGCCCTCAGCCGCGGCGTGCTGTTGCGCCCGCTCGGCAACGTCATCTATTTCATGCCGCCGTACGTCGTGACCGACGAGGAGATCGACCTCATGGCCGCCGTCGCCGCCGAGGGCATCGACCTCGCCACCCGCCCGTAGGGCCGGGCTTGCCCGGCCTACCGATCGACGCCGTGCGTCGGTGTGACATGGTTTGGGTCGTGCGTCGTCGGCGGGCCGAGGCCCGCCCTACGGGCGCCCGGGTCGGCGTCGGAGGTGGGGTAGGGCCGGGCTTGCCCGGCCGACACCGTCGATGGAAACGGCGGCGTTTGGGTCGGCGTCGGCGGGCCGGGCTCAGGTCGTGAGCTTGCGGTAGATTTCGGAGACCTTGAGGGGGAGTTTGCGGACCTCGTCGATCACGGTGTAGTTGACCGCGCCGTACATGTGCGGGAGGTACTCGCGCGCCTCGGTGTCGATGGTGATGCAGTAGGGGTGGATGCCGATGCGCTTGGCCTCGATCAGGGCCATGCGTGTGTCCTCGATGCCGTAGTCGCCGCGGTAGCCGTCGAGGTCGTCGGGCTTGCCGTCGGAGAGGGTGATCAACAGGCGCGTGCGGGCATCGACCGCCTGCAGCAGGCCGCTCAGGTGGCGGATGACCACGCCCATGCGGGTGTAGTCCTGCGGGCGGATCCCGCTGATGCGCCGGCGCACCTCCTCGCCGTAGGGCTCATCGAAGCGCTTGACGCGGTAGAGTTCGCAGCGCTTGCGGGTCATGCCCGAGAAGCCGTAGATGGCGTAGCGGTCGCCGAGCGTCTCCAGGGTCTCGCAAAGAAGGATCAGCGACTCGCGCTCGGCGTCGTTGATCCAGCCCTTGGTCGAGCCGGACATGTCGACCATGAACATCACGGCGATGTTGCGCTCGAGCTTGTGCATCTTGGTGAACAGGCGATCGCTCATCTCGCGCCCGGTGCGCGCGTCGGCGTAGGCCTCGACCAGGGCGTCGATGTCGACGTCGTCGCCGTAGGGCTGGCGTTTGAGCAGCCTGTCTTCGCCGCGCAGGACCTCGAAGATGCGGCGCAACTGCAGGATCAGGCCGCGGTGACGGCTCAGCGTACGGGCGACGAAGTCGTCCTCGCCGGGGCGTACGTCGATCTCGCGCAGCACCGCCCAGTTCTTGCGGTAGTGACGCCGCTCATAGTCCCATTCGTTGTACAGCCACGCCCCCTCCTCGTGGTACATCCCCTTCCAGACGTCGCGCGGGTCGCGCGCCTCGTCGGGCGCGCCGCGGCGCGCGTAGGCGCCGTCGCCGGCGGGCACGAGCCAGTCGTCGGGCACGTCGCCGAGGTCCTGGATGATGGAGGCCATGGTGCCCTTGACGTCGTCGGGCGGAGCGACCGGGCGACCGTCGAGTTCGAGGCGCACGGTGAAACCGTCCGGGGTCGCGGGGTCGACCTCGCGCACGGCGCGAAAGGACGGCGGCGGTGCGGGCTCGGCGCCCGCGCCGGCCGCTTCGCTGCGGCGCCGCTGCTCCTCGGCGAGGCGCGCGAGCGCGATGCGCAGCCCGTCGCGGTCGCGTTCGAGCCGCGCCGCGCGCACCGCCGCCACCGCCTGCGGGTCGAGTTCGCCTTCATAGCCGGCCGGCTCGGGCAGCGGGGCGTCGTAGAGCCCGCCGAGGAGCGCGAGGCTGTCGTCGGGTCCGGCGCCGGGGGCCCGCAGGCGTGCTGCGGCCGCCTGCCAGGGCGCGGGCGGCGTTGCGCTCCCGGTCGCCGCACGCAGGGCCTGCATGTCGCGGTGCAACCCGGGCAGGTCGCGTTCGATGCACGCGTCCAGGCGCAGCGTCTCGAGCGCGTGGAACACGCGCAGGGCACGGGCCGGGTCGGGGTGGCGCGCGATCGCGTCCGCCACGTCGATGCGCCAGGTGCCGTACCAGGTCTGCGCCCACTGGTGCGCGGCCATCGCCTTGTAGAGGCGGAAGTTGTCCTCGCGCTGCGCAAAGCGCGCGAGCAGCGGGGGCAGGAACAGGGTTTCGGTGTCGGTACGGGCCGGTGTCCCGGCGGCGAGGCGCAGGGGGCGCCCGGCGAGGCCGTGCACGAAGGCCTCGAGGACGCCGGCGACCTCCTCCAGGGCGACGCCGTGGGCCCGTTGCGCCCGGCGCTCGGAGAAGGCCTCGACCGCATCCAGCGCCGCCAGGCCGGCGTGCAGGCCGGCGGTGTCGTAGGCGTCGACGGCCTGGAGGAGCCAGGCCTCGACGTCCGCTTCGCTCATTCGCGCCAGGGCCGCCGAGACGCGCGAGGCGAAGCGGAACGCAAGTTCGGCGTTGGTGTGCGCGATGATGCCGGTCCAGCGCAGCGCGAACTCCTGTTGCGGGCGTTCCAGGCCGGCGATGGCCCGCGCGGGTTCGGCGGCGGTGCGCCGCGAGGACAGGACCGGGTCGAGGTGCGCGTCGAGGCGTTCTTCGACCGCCTCGGCCTCCAGCCGCCGCTGCTGCGCCGCGGGCGCCTCGCGCGCCCAGTGCATGGCCGCGGCGGTCTCGAGGATGCGCCCGTCGGCGGTGGCGAGCCCGAGGGCGTGCATGCGCAGCGCGCGGCCGGGAAAGACCTGGCGCAGGAGTTGGGCGAGGCTCTCGGGGGACCAGTCGCGGCTGCGAAAGGAGACCCACAGGCCCAGCGCGTCCGGGTTCAGGAGGGCGGCGAGGCGCGGGAACAGGCGCGGGAGGTCGCGCTGCGGGTCCCAGATGTGGGCCCCGGGCCCGCGCTGGAAGCCGGGCGGGTCGGCCAGGATCAGGTCGTAGCGCTCGCGCCGATGCCCGGCCCGCTGGACGAAGGTCGGGATGTCCTCGAGGACCCAGGTCACACGCTCAGCGGCCTCCCCGGCGCTGCGCCGGGCGCGCTCGAGCTGTTCCGCGTCGGTGGCCACGTGTACCACCCGCGCGCCCAGGGAGGCCGCGAGCGCGGTGCCGGTACCGGGGCCGGCGAAGAGGTTCAGGACCGCGGGGGCGGCGCCCGGGGCGGCGCGGAGGCGATCCTCCAGCCAGCGCCAGCAGGCGGCCTGGTCGGGGCGCAGGCCGATGTCGCCGGCCGCGCCGAGGGTGCAGCGCAGCGCGCGCCCGGCGATGCGCACCCCCCACTCGCGTCCCGCGTCCGCGCGCGGGCGCCATTCCCCGCCGGCGGTGAAGGTCCAGTCGGCGCGCCAGGGGGGGCGTGCCGGTGCGCATCCGGCCGCGGCCGGATGCGGCCGGTCGACCGTGCGGGTCCCGAGGCGTTCGAGCAAGCGGCCGGCGCCGAAGTCCAGCAACTCGTAGTCGTCGGCGGGGGTGGCCAGGATGCCGTCGGGCAGGTCCATGGGGATCCCGGAAGGTGCTTGCGGGCCCGGGAGACACGTCCCGAGCCCGGCGCGCTCTCAGAACAGCGACGCGCTCAGTTCGTTGACGGCGGCGAGCATTTCGGGATCGTCGGTCAGGGCCTGGGCGACCGCGGTGCGGCAGGCGGTCACCGGGGCGATGCCGCCGGCGATGAGCTTCGCCGCGTGTACGAGCAGGCGCGTGCTCGCGCCTTCGTCCAGCCCGCTGCCCTTGAGGTTGCGGGTCATGTGGGCGAACTTGACCAGCTTCTCGGCCACCGCCGCCTCGACGCCGGTTTCGCTGCGCACGATGCGCTGTTCCAGCTCCACTTCGGGGTAGTCGAACTCCAGCGCGACGAAGCGCTGGCGGGTGCTCTGCTTGAGGTCCTTGAGGACGCTCTGGTAGCCCGGGTTGTAGGAGATGGCCAGGCAGAACTCGGGCGAGGCCGCCAGCAGCTCGCCGCGCTTCTCGATCGGCAGCACGCGCCGGTCGTCGGCCAGCGGATGGATCACCACGGTGGTGTCCTTGCGCGCCTCGACGACCTCGTCGAGGTAGCAGATGCCGCCGCTGCGCACGGCGCGCGCCAGCGGACCGTCGACCCAGACGGTCTCGCCGCCCGTGACGAGATAGCGTCCTACCAGATCCGAGGCGGTGAGGTCGTCGTGGCAGGAGACGGTGATCAGCGGGCGCTTCAGGCGCCAGGCCATGTGCTCCATGAACCGCGTCTTGCCGCAGCCCGTGGGTCCTTTGAGCAGCACCGGGAGCCCGTTGCGGTAGGCGGCCTCGAAGACCTCGATCTCGTCGCCGACGGGCTCGTAGTAGGGCTCGTCCTCGATGAAGTATTCTTCAGGTTTCAGCGCCTTCGCCTGCACCGGGGTCGCCTCGCCGCCTGCCGGATCCTGCGTGTAAGGTACCCGCCGGGCCGGTCGCGCCGCAACAATCCACACGGCCCATAAGGGCTATAGGGCAGGTCTATCCGCGCATCGGCAGATTCGATCCGTACGGACGGGGCCTTCGGTGGCGCCGCCCCACGGTTGGCGGTATCCTTTTGCGCCACTTCGAAGCTTCATCAATTAGAAACGGTTCCGTCCCGGCACCCCCGAAGGGACCGCCGCGGAGTGCACACGCCCCGCGGACGTGGCCCGGGGGGCGGGTCCCGCGCAGCACGGGTGGCCGGGCCGAAACGGAGGGCAATCCATGTCGGACGCAGTGGCGACCAGCCAGTCCATCCTGGTGGTGGGCGGGGGGATCAGCGGCATCACCGCGGCGCTGGAGGCCGCCGAGTGCGGCAAGCAGGTGGTGCTGGTGGAGAAGAACCCCTCGATCGGCGGCCGCGTCAGCCAGCTCTACAAGTATTTCCCCAAGCTGTGTTACCCGAGCTGCGGCCTGGAGATCAACCTGCGGCGGATCCGCGCCAACCGCAATCTGCGGCTGATGACGCAGACCGAGCTGGTGGGTCTGAGCGGGACGCCGGGCGATTACACCGCCACCCTGCGAATCGCGCCGCGCTACGTCAACGACAACTGCACGGGCTGCGGTGCATGCGCCGAGGCGGTGCAGGCGGAGTTCGACGACGAATACAACTACGGCATGAAGAAGCGCAAGGGCGCCTATCTCCCGTTCAACATGGCCTATCCGCCGCGCTACGTCCTCGATCCGCGCATCCTCGGCACCGAGGACGCCGAGCGTGCCAAGGCGGCCTGCAAG
This sequence comes from Gammaproteobacteria bacterium, assembly GCA_027013145.1. GTDB lineage: Bacteria > Pseudomonadota > Gammaproteobacteria > 21-64-14 > 21-64-14 > BMS3Abin12. The sequence goes on from JALUXX010000036.1 coordinate 53,033, forward strand.
TACGGGGCGATCGACCTGGACATGCAGGAGCGGACGGTCGATCTGCACGTAGGCGCGGTGATCTGGGCCACCGGCTGGCGCCCCTACGACGCGGCCCGCATCCAGCCCTACGGCTATGACCGCTTCGCCAACGTCATCACCAGCGTGGAGTTCGAGCGCATGATGGATCCGTTCGGGCCCACCGGCGGCAAGCTGCTGCGCCCCTCCGACGGCAAGCCGGCGAAGGACGTCGCCTTCATCCAGTGCGCCGGATCGCGCGATCGCAACCATCTCAAGCACTGCTCGCGCATCTGCTGCATGGCCTCTCTCAAGCAGAGCACCTATCTGCGCGAGCAGTTCGGGGACGAGGGGCGGGCGACGATCTACTACATCGACATCCGCGCCATCGACCGGCTCGAGGACTTTTACGCGCGCGTCAAGGCCGACGAGAACGTGCGTTTCGTAAAGTCCAAGGTTGCGAGCATCACCGAGGACAAACAGACCGGAAACGTCATCCTCAATGGTGTCGATACGGAGGGTTACCACCGCTACAGCAACCCGCACGACCTGTGCGTGCTGGCCATCGGTATGGAGCCGAGCGTGGACCGCTCCGCCTTCCCTGTCGAGGTGGCGGTGGACCAGAACGGGTTCATCGAGGCGGCCCCCGAGAACGGCGCGATTTTCGCCGCCGGCTGCTCGTCCGATGCGCTGGACGTGAACCGTTCGGTGCAGAGTGCGACCGCGGCGGCGCTGCGGGCCATACAGGTGGTCAACCGGGTCGCCGGAGTGGAGGGCTGAGTCGTGGCGGACGTGAAGATCGGAGCGTACATCTGTAAGGGTTGCGGGCTGGGTGAGCGCCTGGACACCCAGGCGCTGGCGACGATCGCCACGCGCGAGGGGAAGGCGGCGTTCGCCAAGGAGCACGACGTGCTCTGCTCGCAGTCCGGGGTCGACATGATCCGCAAGGATATCGACGCCGGCGAGGTCGACCGCATCGTGCTGGCCGCCTGCTCGCGGCGCGCCAAGACCGATGCCTTCGGCTTCGATACCGTCGCCGTCTCGCGCTGCAACCTGCGCGAGGGAGTGATCTGGACGCAGCCCGACACCGAGGAGGCGCGTGAACTGACGCAGGAGATGGCCGAGGACTACGTGCGCATGTCCTGTGCCGAGGTCAAGCAGATGATCCCGCCGCATCCGAACGAGCTGGCCGAACGCAACCGCCATGTACTGGTGGTCGGCGGCGGCATCAGCGGCCTGACCGCCGCGGTGGAGGCCTCGCGCGCGGGCTATCCGGTAACCCTGGTGGAGAAGTCCGGCGCGCTCGGAGGTTGGGCGGCGCAGTTGTGGCGTCGCGTGCCGACGCGGGCCCCGTACGCCGATCCGCAGGACACCGGCGTCGCCGAACTCGTCGCCGAGGTCGAAGCCGATCCCGGGATCACCGTCTATCTGAATTCGACTGTGACCCGCACCAGCGGTGCGCCCGGGCGTTTCGCTGTGGACATCACCGCCGAGAGCGGCGGGACGGCGACCGAGAACTTCGGTGCCATCGTCCAGGCGACCGGATTCACCCCCTACGACGCGAACCGGCTGCCCGAGTTCGGTTTCGGCAAGAGCCCGGACGTGGTCGATCAGTTGGGGCTGGAGGCCCTGGCGCGCGCGGCCGACGGCGGCGCGATCAAGCGTCCGTCGGACGGCAAAGAGGTGCGCAGCGTGCTGTTCATCCAGTGTGCGGGTCAGCGCAGCACGGCCAAGGGACATCTGCCTTACTGCTCCGGGCACTGCTGCAACACCTCGATCAAGCAGGCGATGTATTTCAAGGACTCGAACCCCGACATCGATACGACGGTGCTGTATACCGACCTGCGTACGCCGGGCAAGGGCGAGGATCTGTACCGCAGCGGCCAGCGCAAGGGCGTGATCTTCACCAAGGGCGTCGCCCAGGAGGTCAAGCCCGGCGGGCGGGGTCTGCAGGTCCGCTTCAAGGACCTGATCCTCGATCAGGAGGTCGAGGTCGATGCGGATCTCGTCGTGTTGGCCACCGGCATGGTGCCCAACTCCGGCGTGGACATCGAGGCCGCCCTCAAGAAGGAGGCGGCCGGAGCCGAAGGCGGCGCGGACGGGGAGGCGGCCGCCGATGCCGACGCGGCGCCCGTCCAGGAGGTCTCGATCCTCAACCTGGACTATCGCCAGGGTCCGGACCTGCCGAAGCTCATGCATGGATTCCAGGACTCCCACTTCATCTGCTTCCCCTACGAGACGCGGCGGACCGGGATCTACACCACCGGGCCGGTGCGTCGGCCGATGGACATCGCGCAGGCCCTCGAGGACGCGACCGGCGCGGCGCTCAAGGCGATTCAGGCCCTGGAGAACGCGGCACTCGGGCGCGCCGCCCACCCGCGCTCCGGGGACTTGAGCTATCCGAGCTTCCATCGCGACGGCTGCACCCAGTGCAAACGCTGCACGGTGGAGTGCCCGTTCGGCGCCATCGACGAAGACGAGCAGCGCTATCCGATGTTCAACGAGGCCCGCTGCCGGCGCTGCGGCACCTGCATGGGGGCCTGTCCGGTGCGCGTGATCTACTTCGACAACTACTCGATCGATACGGTGGGTCAGCAGATCAAAGCCGTGGACATGCCGGAGGAGAGTCAGGAGAAGCCGCGCATCCTGGTCCTCGCGTGCGAGAACGACGCCTACCCGGCGCTGGACATGGCGGCCATGAACCGCATCGGCTACAGCGCCTACGCGCGTGTCATTCCGGTGCGCTGTCTCGGTTCGGTCAATTCGATCTGGGTGACCGACGCCCTCAACGGCGGCTACGACGGCGTGATGCTGATGGGTTGCCAGAAGGGCGACAACTATCAATGCCATTTCGTCAAGGGCTCGGAACTGGCCCACTACCGCATGAGTAAGGTCTACGACACGCTCGAGCAGTTGCAGCTCGAGAAGGATCGGGTCGAGACGCATGAGGTGGCGATCACCGACATCCAGCGCGCACCGCAGCTCATCGAGGCGATGGCCGAAACGGTCAAGCGCGTCGGCCTCAGCCCGTTCAAGTTCTAGGAGATGGAGCGATGAGCGATCTCAACACCGCCATGGTGGAGAAGTACCGCAACAGCTTCCTCAAGGAGGTGGAGGCGAATGTCGAGGAAGGCGAATGGGTGAAGATGTGCATGCAGTGCGGCGTGTGCTCGGGGTCCTGTCCGCTCGGGCCCTACTGGGAGCACCCTCCCCAGGAGATCTTCATGATGATCCGCGCGGGCGAGCGCGACGAGGTCCTGAAGTCCACCTCCATGTGGATGTGCACCTCGTGCTACAACTGCATCGTGCGTTGTCCGCGTGAACTGCCCATAACCCACATCATGCATGGGCTTGCCCATTACGCCGAGCGTCTGGGGATCGCCCCGAGGCAGAATCCGACGCGCAAGTTCGCGCTGATGTTCTGGGACAACCTCTCCAAGACCGGTCGCGTGAACGAGCCGGTGCTCGGCGTCGGGCTCTACTTCATGAACGGGATCAAGGAAGGGATTCGGACTGCGCTGCGGATGGCGCCGGTCGGCTTGGGGATGCTCAGGACCAAACGGTTCAACCCCTTCGCCTTCCTGTTCCATCGCGGCTGCAAGGGGAAGAAGGACATCCACAAGATCATCCGTAAGGCGCGCGAGCTCGAGCTTGCCAAGGCCGCCAAGTTCGGCGGCTAGGAGGGTAGTCGATATGGCCAAGAAGGAATATATGTTCTATCCGGGATGTTCGGCCGAGCGGTTGGCCTCCGCCTCGAACTACGAGGTCTCGGTGCAGGCCATGTGCGACGTGCTCGACATCCAGCTCAACGAGATCCCGGACTGGAACTGTTGCGGCGCATCGATCGGCTACGCCGGAGGCGGCGAGCTGCCGCGCCTCGCCCTGAATGCGCGCAATCTCGCGATCGCCGAGCAGGAACACCCGGAACAGGACATCGTCGCCACCTGTGCGGCCTGCTGGCTCGGCGCCCGGGAGACCAAGGACCGCCTGGAAGAGGACAGCACGCTGATGCGCGAGACCAACGAGGCGCTGGCCGAGGCCGGGCTCAAGTACGAGGCCAAGCAGCGTGTGCGGCACATGGTCGAAGTGCTGATCGAGGATATCGGCTACGAGGAACTCGGCAGCCACGTGAAGAAGCCGCTCAGCGGGATGAAGATCGCGGGCTATGTCGGCTGCCAGACCAACCGGCCGTTCGGAATCGAGGGCGAATCCTTCGAGAATCCCAAGTACCTCGACAAGATGATCGAGACGGTCGGGGCGGAACCGGTCGAGAAATACGACAAGAAGGTCCAGTGCTGCGGCGGGGCCCTGGCGTTTTCCGAACCCGAGAAGAGCCAGGCGATGATCAAGGACATCATCGAGGCGGCCTACGACGGCGGCGCCGACATGATCGTCACTCCCTGCCCGGTGTGCCAGCTCAACGTCGAGGTCTATCAGGGGCAGATCAACAAGAAGTATCGGACCAAGTTCGAGATGCCGGTGGTCTACTATAGCCAGCTCATGGGCGTCGCCTACGGCAAGAGCGCCAAGCAGGTCGGCCTCGACGGCCAGGTCATCCGCGCCCGCAAGCTCGAGGAGCTCGCGGACAAGAAGTAGTCCCCGCCCCCCCGTCCCGCGGACCCTTCGAAACCAACAACCCCCGGAAATTCCGGGGGTTTTTTATGTCGGCGTGCGGATCCCCGGTTGCGCCGGTGCGGCGCGCGCGCGCCCCCCTCAAGGCGTTGGCCGCGTGGCCGATAGGGAGGTCTGTAACCAGGAGGGAGTGATGCCATGAGCACTCAGATTTTCCGACGCATGCTGGCCGCGGCCGCCGTCACGGCGCTCTGTGCCGGCACTGCCTGGGCCAAGACGGACGCCGCTGCGGGGGCGCGGACGGCCGCTCCGGCGGGTACGGCGACCGTTCAGGTGACCGCTTCGGCGCGTCGCGAGGGCCCCCTGCTGTGGGTGGGTTGCGGGATCAGCAAGAAGTCCTACATGATCGCAGCCGCCAAGGCCTTCACCGCCAAGACCGGCATCAAGATCAAGGTCGAGGGCGGCGGAGCGACGCGCGGGATCCGCGACGTGGCCGACGGCAAGGCCGACTTCGGCGGTTCCTGCCGTTTCATTATCCCCGGGGTGCGCGCCGAGATGGGCGACATCCTCAAGCCGGTCGCCTGGGACGCGCTCGTGGTGATCACCCACCCGGGGAACCCGGTCAAGAACATCACCCTGGACCAGGTGCGCGGCGTCTACCTGGGAAAGATCACGAACTGGAAGCAACTCGGCGGGCCCGATAAGCCGATCCACCTGTTCGTGCGCAAGGGCGATATCTCCGGGGTCGGGCGCACCATCCGCAAGCTGGTATTCGGCAACTACGATCAGCAATTCGTGGCGTATAAGACTTTCCGTTCTTCCGGACCGCTGGAGAAGGCGGTGGAGAAGGACCCGGACGCGATCGCGATCACGGGCATCAGCAGCGCCCGCAAGCGCAAGGTCGATATCCTGGCGCTGAACGGGAAGCGGCCGACCTACGACAACATCAAGGACGGCAAGTACGTCCTGTATCGGCCGCTGTACCTGGTCGTGAATCCGGACAGCCCCAAAATCGCGGAGGTGAACCAGTTCGTCAAGTTCATCTACAGCCCGGAGGGGCGCCGGGTCATCCGCGCCAACGGCGTAGTGCCGTACATGGACGCGTTGCAGCTCGTGATGAAGCAGGTCGCCCAGGACCAGCAGGCGCGCGCCATGGGGCTGTACCGGCACTGACGATCCCTCAGCGGTGTACCGGGGGACGGCCCGCGCCCGCGGCGCGGGCCGTTTTCCGTTTTCGCCTCCCTGTGGCGGCTCGCCCCGTCCCCGCCTCGCGCTCCGGCGAGCAGGCGTCGCGCCCGGTACTCCGCTCCACCACGGGTCGACACCGTGCCGGGGGTGGCGGACAATGGCGTGCAGCCAAGCATAGGGCGACACCGGTGCGGTGGTTTCGGGCGCTGGTCGAAGATGAAAACGACTTTCTCCAAGCCTCTCTTCCGTCACGTCACTTTTCGCCAGCTCCAGATCTTTGAGGCGGTCGTTCGTAACGCAAGCTTCACCAAGGCGGCGGACGAACTCTTTCTTGCGCAACCCACGATCTCGCTTCAGATGAAGAAGCTGGCGCAGGTCCTCGGCCTCCCTCTCATCGAGCAGGAGGGTAGGGATGTGCGAGTGACCGACGCCGGCCAGGATCTCTTCGCGGCCTGCCAGGAAGTGATCCGCGTTTTCGAGAATCTCGAAACGCAGGTCGCCGATCACAAGGGCCTGCGACGGGGCAAATTGCGTCTCGGCGTCGTGACCACTGCGAAGTATATCGCCCCGGAGCTTCTCGCCGCGTTCGGCGAGCGCTATCCGGGGATTCAGTTCGCCATGAAGGTCAGCAACCGCGACGAGATCATCCAGCGGATTCAGGGCAACGAGGACGACCTCTACGTCATGGGCCAGGTGCCCGATGACGAGGTCGAAGTGGAAGCCATTCCCTTCGCGCCCAATCCGCTCGCGGTCATGGCCCAGCACGGCCACCCCTTTGCCCGCAGGCCGCCGCCCCTGCCCCTGGCGGCCATCGTCGAAGAACCGTTTCTTGCCCGCGAAGCCGGCTCGGGGACTCGTCATGCCTACCTGAGACTCTTTGCGGAGAAAGGGCTCAAGCCCAACATCGTCATGGAGCTGGGGAGCAACGAGGCGATCAAGCACTCCGTCGCCAGCGGCCTGGGGATCTCGATTCTTTCGGTTCACTCCCTGGCTCTGGAGGGGGCCGGCGGACCGATCCAGATCCTGGACGTGGAGGGTTTCCCCATCCTCCGCAAGTGGTATCTGGTCCGTCCGCGTGGCAAGCGCCTGTCATTGACGGCACAGAAATTCCTCGAGTTCTCCATCGCCCAGGAGGACTTCATCACCCGCAGGCTGGTGGCGCTGTGGCCGGATTTGTCCCGCTATCTCTGAGCGGGCGGGATCGGGTGCGTACCACGCGCCCGGTACGCGTCTCCAACCGTCCGGTAAATTTATATTTATAAATGTTACAAATTGACTATTTAAATTTGAATAAATAATTCTCCATCGCTAGAGTCTCCCGCGACGATTCCATGCGAGGAGAAAGCAATGGACGGAATATTGCCTCCGGGTTGGTTGACGGGCGCCTGCCTGGCGATGATGCCCGCCGTCCTGCTTCTGGCCGCGCTCCCGGGCGTGAAGGCCACGCGAGGCGCGGCCCTGGCCGCCCGCAGGCGGGTGCGCCGCGCAGCCCTGCTCGCGCTGGCGGGCGCGGTGCTCGGGGATCTGGCCTTCGGCCTGGGGGCCCGGCTCGACCTCGTGCCGGTGCGGCTGCCCCTGCCCGGATTCGGCTTCGACCTGCCCCTGTCGATCGCCGTCAACGGCCTGACCATGGTGTTGGCGACGCTGGTGTCCTTCGTCGTCGCCGTGATCGCCCACTACAGCGTGCGCTACCTGGACGGGGACCCCCAGCAGGCCCGGTTCTTCCGCTTGCTCGCCTTCACGGCGGCGGGCTTTCTGGTCGCGGTGATCGCCGGCAACCTCGGGCTCTTCACCTTGGCCATCATCGCCACCGGTTTCAGCCTGCACAGGCTGCTCGCCTTCTACGGCGACCGGCCCAAGGCCGTCATGGCGGCCCACAAGAAGTCGATCTTCAGCCGGACGGCGGATCTGCTCCTGGCGCTGGCGACCCTGTCGGTGGGCCAGGGCGTGGGAAGCCTGCAGTTCGACGCCATCGCCCGGGCCGCGGAGCGCTCCGGCACCCTCCCGCTTTCGTTGCAGGTCGCCGCATGGCTGATCGTCGGGGCGGTGATTTTGAAGAGCGCGCATTTCCCGTTTCAGGGCTGGCTGATTCAGGTCATGGAGGCGCCGACGCCCGTCTCCGCCCTGATGCACGCCGGCGTGGTCTACAGCGGTGCAATCGTGGCCTTGCGGACCAGTCCGCTGCTGGTTCGAGAACCCGAGGCGTTGCTCTTTCTCGGGGCGGTGGGCCTGTTGACGATCATGATCGCCTCCCTGGTCATGACCACACAGACGGCGGTCAAATCGATGCTGGCGTGGTCCACCACCGCGCAACTGGGTTTCATGTCCCTGGAGCTGGGCCTCGGGCTCTTTCCCCTGGCGCTCATGCATCTCGTGGGGCACTCGCTCTACAAAGCCCACGCCTTTCTGTCCTCGGGCAGTGTCACGGACCAGCTGCGCCAGGTCCCCGCCGCTGGCAAGGAGACCCCTGGTCCGGCGGCGTGGCTCGCAATGGTGATTCTCGGCCTGTGCATCTCGGTCGCCGGTGCCTGGTTCATCGGCGAGGATCCGTTCGTGGGCGCCGTCCCGATTGCGCTGGTCGTCATCGTCGCCGTGGCGGTGTCCCAGATCCTCTTCAAGGGTTTCCAGTTCGGTGGCATGGTCGAGCGGGCCACGGCCGTAGCGATCGCGACCGGCATGGGAGTGCTCTATTTCCTGCTGCACCGGCTGTTCTCAGGCTGGTTCGCGCCGGACTTGGCGGCTGCGCTGGAAGCGGGCGGCGGGCCCGGGCCCGGGCCCGGGCTTGGGTTTGGGCTTGCCGCAGCCGCGGCGGTGGGGTTCCTGCTCCTCGGCTGGCTCCAGGGGCCGGGGCGCGCGCGGTTGCCCGAGCGGCTGCAGGTGGCGCTGTACATCCACTTGTACAACGGGCTGTACGTCGATTACTGGGTGGAGCAATTCTCCCATCGCTTCTGGTCGGATAAGGTCGGCGTCGAACCTCGGCGGCGCAACCTGGCGCTCGAATCGTTGCAGAGCATGGCCCGCAACCGCGAGGTCCTGGTCGAGTCGGGGGTCGTGCGATGAGCGCCCCGCTCGCGCAGGGCACGGGCGATCTTTTCGATCGGGTCGTGCGCCGGATCGCCCCCGTCTGGCCGTTGAGCGGCTACGTCGCCGTCAACCCCTACTTGGGGTTCACCGAACTGCCGTTCTCCGAGGCGGCCGCCTATCTGCACGGAACCGTCGGTGAGCGGCTGATCATGGACCGCCGGTGGTATGCGCAGGAGGTCGAGCACGGGCGGCTCACGCTGGCGGATATCCTGGAGGCGGCGCAGGCGCTCGGGCTCGACGCCGACGAGGCCGCGTGGAGGGCCTATCTGGGGCAGACCCCGGGCGGCCCGGTCGCACATCTGCGGACCTTGCCGGAACTGCTGGACCGGCGCGGGCGGGCGCCGGTCTCAAGGTATGTCGTCGAACAGATCAGCCGGCTCCTCGCGGCCTACTACGATCGCGGGCAGGCGACCTGGGCGTTTCCGAGAAGGCCGGGATCGGGGCTGTTCGCGGCGTGGCGACACTACACGCTGCATGACCGCAGCCTCGGACCGATGGGGCTCAAGGCCGTACGGGCCCGGTTGCTGCAGCTGCCCGCCGACGCCGCGGCGGCCCGGGCGTGGGCGCGGCAGACCCTGGGGATCCCCGGGGCGGCGGAAGAGGCCTACTTCCTGGTGCTGCTGAAATCCGTCGGGGGATGGGCCGGCTGGTGTCGCCACCTCCTCTGGCAGGCCGAGCTGGAGGGACAGACTCACCCGGACCTGGGGGACCTGCTCGCCATCCGCATGGCCTGGGAGGCACTTTTGCACAGGACGGCGGAGCCCGCGGTCCTGGAGCGGTGGCGGCGCCAACTTCACGGGTGGATCGCGGCCGACCGGGGCGCCGAGGCCGAAGCGGCCCGTCGCGGCGAGGTCCTGCTCCGCGCCTCGGAGATCGCCTTCCGGCGCCGGCTCGCGGCGGGCATCCGGCGGGGGCGCGTCTCGACCGCGGCCGCGGCGCGGCCCAGGGTGCAGGCGGCCTTCTGCATCGACGTGCGCTCGGAGGTCTACCGTCGGCATCTGGAGAGCGCCATGCCGGGGTTGGAGACGATCGGCTTCGCGGGCTTCTTCGGCGTGATGCTGGACTATCGGCGCCACGGGGACGCGGTGCCCCGGCCGCAGACGCCGGTGCTGCTCAGACCTCAGGTCCATGTGCATGAGCGGATCCCGGCGCCGGTGTTCCGGCGGCGCCTGCGCCGCTTGCGGCGCAGCGCAGTCTGGAAACACTTCAAGCTTTCGGCGGCCTCGTGTTTCTCCTTCGTCGAAACGGCCGGGCTTTTCTACGTGGGGCGACTGCTCCTCGACGCCCTGGGCTGGCATCGTCCCTCGCTTCAGCCGGACCGCGCCGGACTCACGGCGTGGGAACGGGCCGGCGTGGAGTGCGAGTTCTCGACCTCCCTGACGCTCGAGGAACGGGTGCGCATGGCCGAATCCATCCTCACGGGCTTGGGGCTGACGCGCCGGGTCGCGCCCGTGGTGCTCCTCGTCGGCCATGGGGGTTCCACGACCAACAACCCGCACCGGGCGGCGCTCGATTGCGGGGCGTGTGCCGGCCAGACCGGTGAGGTCAACGCGCGGGCGGCGGCCGCGCTCCTGAACGACCCGCAGGTGCGAAAGGCGCTGGCGGGCCGCGGCTGGGAGCTGGATGAACACTGCCGCTTCCTGCCCGCGCTGCACGATACCACCACCGATCGGGTGGAGCTTCTGGAGTGCCCGGACGATTCGTATCCGTACGCCGGAACGCTCGTGGAACTGCGCGCGGCGCTGGCGCGGGCCGGTGACCTCACCCGGCTGGAGCGGATCGTGCGTCTGGAGCCGGGGCTGCGCGATCCCAACGGCGCGGCGAGGAATGTGGCTTCGCGCGCCGGGGACTGGTCCGAGGTGCGCCCCGAGTGGGCGCTGGCGGGTAACGCAGCCTTCATCGCCGCCCCCCGCTGGCGCACGCGCGGGATGAATCTCGCCGGGCGGGCGTTCCTGCACGACTACGACGCGGCGAAGGACCCGGATTTCTCGCTCCTGGCTCTGATCATGACCGCGCCGCTCGTGGTGGCCAACTGGATCAACCTGCAGTATTACGGCTCCACCGTGGACAACGAGCGCCAAGGCTGCGGCAACAAGGTCCTGCACAACGTCGTCGGCGGCACCGTGGGCGTCCTCGAGGGCAACGGCGGCGACCTGCGCGTCGGCCTGTCGGAACAGTCGCTGCGCGACAGCAGCGGTCGCCTGCAACACGAGCCCCTGCGTCTGTCGGCCTTCATCGAAGCCCCGGCAGAGGCCATGGACCGCATCATCTGCGAAAACGAGCCGCTGCGCCGGCTGGTTGACAACCGATGGCTGACCGTCCTTCGGATCGGCGACGACGGCAGCCTGCACGAACGCCGCGGCGCCGGTCGGTGGGTGGCGATCCGCGCGGGGACGCGCCGGCTTCAGTCCGTTTCCTCGGCGTCGTCGTAGCGCGGGTCGTGCGGCGGCGCGCCGCCGTCTTCGGCCCGTTGCGCCAGCCGGCGGCGCCGGCGCTCGATGCGTTGGTCGCGCACGCCTTCGCGCAGGGGGATGCTGCGCTCCCCGAACAGGACCTGCTTGAGGAAGCGTGCCGCGAAGCGCAGCAGGGCCTCGTCGTCGCGTTCCAGTTCCGCGTAAATTTCGGGAGCGAGGTCGAACGTCTCGCGGAAGCTGGAACCGAGCACGAAGCGCCGGAAGCCGTCGAGGTCATAGCTCGCCAGGTGAAAGAGCTGCAGGCTGCGCTCGCTCGGTCTGCCGACGGTCGGGCCGCTGGAGCGTTTCTTGAGCACAATATCGCGCCAGTCGCGATTGATCTCGTCGTAGATCTCCACGCCCTGTTCCCGCCGGTACTCGCCGACGGTCAGCGTGCGATCCTCGAGATGGCCGTGGCAGTGGGGCTCCTTGACCAGGAAGTAGATGTCGTCCACGACCGGGGAATCCTTGCGCCGCAGCCCCATGCTGCCGAGCGCGTAGTAGCGGCAGGCCGCGGGGCGGTCCTCGTACACGCCGCAGCCCTCGGCGGTGACGAACTGGCAGGCGGGAGCGTCCTCACGGGTGCGCAGCTTGTAGCCGGGCATGCCGTGCTGGTCCATCTCGAAGGGGACGGCGTGGAGCGCCAGGAACTCCGCGGTGCCGATGCTGAGCCGGCGCGACAGCCGCACGATGTCGTACGGCGTCAGCGTGATGTCGATGTCCATGCAGCACTGGTTGAAGCAGTCGATGTCCTTGTGGCAGCGGAACCGGATCGTATCCTCGAGTCCGAGCTGCACGGGTTCGACCGGCCCGCGCGGGGGGTTCTGTACCAACGTCTTGATGTCCTTCATACACCACCTCGCAGAGAAACGAAGGCCGGGCGCCCGGGAGTGGACGCCCGGCCTTCGGAACGGCCGGGTACTGGCGCCTGCGGCGGCTGTTTACTTGATCAGCTGCACGTAGGGCACCTTACGGAACGTCCACTCACCACTGGCCTTGTTGTACTTCGAGTTCACGAACACGCGCCAGTTGTCGTCGTCCAGGTCCAGGAAGTCCGCCCGGTAGTAGTAGCCCGGGTAGCGGGTCTCCTCACGGAACTGGATGTGCCGCATGTGCGCCTCGGCGGCGATGATGCGGTGGTAGTTCTCCCAGGCGCGCAACAGCTCGTGCAGGTCCTTGGCGCGCATCTTCAGGGAGTCTTCCTTCAGCATCTGGAGCTTGCGCTCGGCGATGCTCAGCATACGCGCATTGGTCTGGTACCAGGTGGACACGCCCGCCACGTACTCGTCCATGATCTTCTGCAGGCGGAACTGCAGCATCTTCGGCGTGATGTAGTGCGGGTTGACGTCCTCCGCCGTGGTGTAGTCCTTGTGCTCCAGGTAGGTCTTCACCGGGCGGTAGATCTCCTCGACCAGCTCGGAGACCGGGGTCGCCAGCTCGGGCTTCCAGTCCTTGTTGTCGCGCACGAACTGGACCATGGACTTGGCCGCGATGCGCCCCTCGGTGAACGAGCCCGAGGAGAACTTGTGGCCGGAGGCCCCGACGCCGTCACCGCCGGTGAACAGGCCCTTGACGGTGGTCATGCCGCGGTAGCCCCAGCTCCAGTCCTTGGGGACGCCCGGCAGGTCGGTCGGACCGGAGACCCAGATGCCCGCGCAGCCGGCGTGGGAGCCCAGCAGGTAGGGCTCGGTCGGCATGAGCTCGGACATCTCCTTGTCGGGCTCGATGTTCTCGCCCGCCCAGACGCCGCACTGGCCGATGGTCATGTCGAGGAAGTCCTCCCACGCCTCGGCCTCGAGGTGCTTGATCTCCTTGGGCGTCATGGTCTCGGCGAGCTTCGCCAGCGCCGTCGGGGTGTCCATGAGGATCGGGCCGCGGCCCTCGCGCATCTCGTGCATCATCAGATGGTTGCGCAGGCAGGTCCCCATCACGTGGCCCTTGGCGTGGTTGCCGTAGTTGTGCTGCTTGAGCATGTCGGCGTTCTTGGTCTGGTAGTCCTCGCCGGCGCCGTTCTGGGCCTTCGCCTTGAACAGCAGGAACCACGCGCCGACCGGGCCGTAGCCGTCCTTGAAGCGGGTCGGGACGAAGCGGTTCTCCATCATGGTCAGCTCGGCACCCGCCTCGGCGGCCATCGCGTAGGTGGAGCCGGCGTTCCACACCGGGTACCAGGCGCGACCCGTGCCCTCACCGACGGAGCGCGGACGGAAGACGTTGACCGCACCGCCGCACACCAGGAGGCAGGCCTTGAACTTGTAGACGAAGAGCTTGTGCTCGCGCACCGAGAAGCCGATGGCGCCGGCCACACGCTCCGGGTCGTTCTTGTCGTTGACCATCTTGACGATGAAGACGCGCTCCTGAATGTTCTCCATCCCGAGGGCCTTCTTCGCCGCCTCGGCGACGATCCACTTGTAGGACTCGCCGTTGATCATGATCTGCCACTTTCCGGAGCGCACCGGCTTGCCGCCCTCGGTCAGCTTCTTGCCTTCGTCCCCGGGCTGCTTCCACACCGGCAGGCCCCACTCCTCGAACAGATGCACCGAGGAGTCGACGTGGCGGCCCACGTCATAGACGAGATCCTCGCGGATGATGCCCATCAGATCGGTGCGGACCATGCGCACGTAGTCCGACGGGTCGTTCTCGCCCATGTAGGTGTTGATCGCCGAGAGGCCCTGCGCCACCGCGCCGGAGCGCGACATGGCGGCCTTGTCGACGAGCTTGATCTTCATGTCGCTGTCGGCCCACTGCACGATCTCCACTGCAGCGCCGCAGGCGGCCATGCCCCCGCCGATGATGAGGATGTCGACTTCCTCCTCGACGATCTCGGGATTCCCAAATGCGTAATCGGCCATTGCTTGTTACCCTCTGGTCTCTTTCTGTAATCCGTTCGTCCGCGTATGGACCGGTCTCGGCCGCGACTCAGCCGTTGACAAACTGGCTCATGTCGCAGGCATGCAGGTCGTGATCGAACAGCACGTCCGGCTTGCCGATCTCGGCGCCGTCCGGCTTGCCCTTGCCCACGGTGGGATCGGCCGAGCCCTCGGGCGTGGTGCGGATCGGGAACTTGAACCGCTTCATGGTCCCGTTGCGGAACTTGATCGTCCACATGATCGAGTCGGTACCGCGCAGCGGCTGTACGGAGGCGCCCAGCGGGACGATGTCGGCATAGTGGCGGCACTCGATCGCCTGCTGCGGGCAGATCTTCACGCAGGAGTAGCACTCCCAGCACTGCTCGGGTTCCTGGTTGAAGGCCTTCATCGCGTGGCCGGTATGGGAGCCGTCCTTGTCGAGCAGCATCAGATCGTGCGGGCAGATGTACATGCAAGCGGTCTTGTCCTGACCCTTGCAGCCGTCGCATTTGTCGGTGCGGACGAAAGTAGGCATGGTTCTCTCTCCACCTTGACGTTTAACTGCAGTTGAAAACATCCGCCGGGCGCTTCATGCGCCCGGCGGTCTCCGGAGTCGTCTATTTCGCCGAGTGGCCGGTCAGCTTGATTTTCACCTTCTGGTCGTCGGCGAGGCTGCCGTAGTACGCGCGCAGGATCTCCAGGACCTCGGGGCGGCTGAAGTGGTCCGGGACCGGGTCGCCCTCGGACAGCGCCTTGCGCAGCTTGGTGCCGGACAGCAGCAGGCGGTCGGCGGCCTCGTGCGGGCAGGTCTTCATGGAGGCCATGCCCTCGCACTTGTTGCACCAGAAGGTCCAGTCGATCTTCAGCGGCTTGGTCTCCAGCGCGTCGGCCGGGATCTCGTCGAATATGTGGTGGGCGTCGAACGGACCGTAGTAGTCGCCGACACCGGCGTGGTCGCGACCGACGATCAGGTGCGAGCAGCCGTAGTTCTGCCGGAACAGGGCGTGCAGCAACGCCTCCCGCGGTCCGGCGTAACGCATGTCGAGCGGGTAGCCCGACTGCACCACGGTGTCCTTGACGAAGTACTTGTCGATGAGGGTGGAGATCGCCTTGGTGCGGACCTCCGCCGGGATGTCGCCCGGCTTGAGCTTGCCCAGCAGCGAGTGGATGAGCACGCCGTCGCAGATCTCCACGGCGATCTTGGCCAGGTACTCGTGGGAGCGGTGCATCGGGTTGCGGGTCTGGAAGGCGGCGACCGTCGCCCAGTCCTTGCTCTCGAACAGCGCCCGCGTCTCGGCCGGGGTCATGTAGAGGCCCGGATACTTTTCCGGGAAGCCGCCCTGGGAAAGCACCTTCACGGGTCCGGCGAGATTCACCTCGCCCTGATTCATGACCATCTGCACGCCCGGATGCTCGGCGTCGGTGGTCTTGAACACGGCCATGCACTCGTGTTCCTTGTCGATGGTGTATTTTTCGGTGACCTTCATGGTCGCCAGGATTTCACCGCGCTCGGGGTCGAAGAGTGCGATCTCGCCGCCGGTCGGGATACCGTCGGCGGTGGCGCGGTCGGTGGACAGGGTGATGGGGATCGGCCAGAAGACGCCGCTTGCGAGCTTCATGCCGTCGCAGACGCCCTGCCAGTCGGCATGGGTCATGAAGCCGTCCAGCGGGGTGAAGCCGCCGATGCCGAGCATGATCAGGTCGCCGGCCTCACGCGAGGTGATCGGGACCTGGGGAAGGCCCTGCGCGCGCTTGCGCTCCTCTTCGAGGGCCGAACCTTGAAGCAGTAGGGGTTTGAGTTGACCGCCGCCGTGGGGTTTCACTAGCCTCGACATGGTGTTCCTTCCTTCCTGAATTATCGAAGATTCAGAAGCCGAACCGGGGGGCGATCGTTCTGGTGTGGACCCGCGCCCGCCTTGTTACGGACGGGTGGCTCGGAGAGCCGTATACGGTAATGAAAACCCGTGCGAAAAGCCAACCAAACTTGCCTTTACGCGCTATAAAAACCGCTTATTGACTGGTGTTACGCGGCGCGCCCGCCGGGCGCGCCGGCGTCCGTATGCCGATTCCTGAAGTTCCCGGACGATGGGCGGTATTCTGGACCGGGTCTCAGTGTCGCCCGCTCAGGCCGCCGTTGCGGCGCTCCCCCCTCCGGCGCGTCACCTTGCGCCGGCAACTCAGGCAACGGGTCCGGTCCCGGCGCCGCTCGGCGTGGCGCCGCTCGGCGCCCTCGCGCCGCTCGAGCGCCAGGACGACGCCGTCCGCATCCGCGCCGGTGGCCTGCGCCGGGTACGCCACCAGCAGGCCGTCCCTCGCGTGAGCCCACCGCATGCGAAAATGGACCTCCCGCGCCATCTCGGTCCCTCCTGCCAAGCGCCGGGCACATGGATACCCCGGGACACCCCCCGAAACGCGGGATCGCGCGCCGCCCGGCGATTCAATATTAGGGCCCGCGAGGCGTTTCCGCCAGTTGGCACGGGCGCCGCCGGCGGGCCCAGGTCGTCCGCCCTACGGATGCCCGGGTCGGCGTGAGATGGGGCGGTAGGGCCGTGCTTGCCCGGCCGAGGCCGTTGGCCGTCCCGACGTCGCATTTGTCGGCGCCGCCGGCGGGCCAAGGCCCGCCCTACGGGCGCCAGGGTCGGCGTGAGATGGGGTGGTAGGGCCGTGCTTGCCCGGCCGAGGCCGTTGGCCGTCCCGACGTCGCATTTGTTGTCGGCGCCGCCGGCGGGCCAAGGCCCGCCCTACGGTCGCCCGGGTCGGCGTGAGATGGGGTGGTAGGGCCGGGCTTGCCCGGCCGAGGCCGTTGGCCGTCCCGACGTCGCATTTGTCGGCGCCGCCGGCGGGCCAAGGCCCGCCCTACTGGCGCCCGACGGGTGTGGCCGCCCGCGGTCAGCGGATCCAGAGGGTCTTGACGTTGACGAACTCGCGGATCCCGTGGTGCGACAGTTCCCGCCCGTAGCCCGAGTCCTTGACGCCCCCGAATGGCAGCCGCGGATCGCTCTTGACCAGGCCGTTGACGAAGGCGGCGCCCGACTCCAGACGCCGGGCGACGCGCTCGCCGCGGGCCGGGTCCGCAGTCCACACGCTGCCCCCGAGCCCGAAGCGCGAGTCGTTGGCGATGCGCACCGCATCCTCCTCGTCGCGCGCGCGGATGACGCTCGCGACCGGGCCGAACAGTTCCTCTTCATAGGCACGCATTCCCGGGGCCACCCGGTCGAGGATCGAGGGCTGGTAGAAGGCCCCCGGGCCCGAGCCCGGCGCGCAGCCGGTGACGGCGACGGCCCCCTGCTGCAGGCTGTCGAGGACCTGCCGATGCAGTTCGTCGCGCAGATCGTGGCGCGCCATCGGCGGCAGCGTGGTGGCCGGGTCCATCGGGTCGCCCGGCACCAGCGCCTCCGCCCCGGCGCGGAAGCGCTCGACGAACGCATCGGCGACCGCCTCGACGACGATGAAGCGCTTGGCGGCGATGCAGCTCTGGCCGCCGTTGAGGTAGCGTGAGGTCACCGCGGTCTTGGCCGCGAGATCGAGATCGGCGTCGTCGAGGACGATGAAGGCGTCGGACCCCCCGAGTTCCAGCACGGTCTTTTTCAGGTTTCGGCCCGCCTCCCGCGCGACTTCGCGTCCGGCCGGCTCGCTGCCGGTGAGCGTCACCGCGCGCACGCGCGGGTCGGCGATCACGCGCGCGACCGACTGCGCCGGGATCATCAGGGTCTGGAAAACGCCTTCCGGGAAGCCGGCATCGCGAAACACGGCCTCGATGGCGAGGGCGCACTGCGGCACGTTGGAGGCGTGCTTGAGGACGCCGGTGTTGCCTGCGGCGAGCGCCGGCGCGGCGAAGCGGAACACCTGCCAGAACGGGAAGTTCCACGGCATCACGGCGAGCACCGTGCCCAGCGGCTGATAGGCGACCAGGCTGCGCGAGGCGTCGGTCTCGACGGGCTCGTCGGCGAGGAAATCCGGGGCCCGGTCGGCGTAGTAGTTGCAGACCCAGGCGCACTTGTCGATCTCGGCGCGCGCCTCCCCGATCAGTTTGCCCATCTCGCGGGTCATGGTCGCCGCGAGATCCTCGCGCCGCTCCCCGAGCACGCGAGCGGCGACGCGCAGGCGCTCGCAACGCTCCGCCAGGGGGGTCTGGGCCCAGACCGGCCCCGCGGCGGCCGCGTCGGCGAGCGCCTGTTCGAGGCGCGGTTGCTCCCAGGTCTCGAACTCCCGCAGCGTGGTCCCGTCCAGTGGGTTGATCGATTTCATGCGTCCCATGATGCCTCCCGGGGCCGGTCGCGGCGCTCCCGCCATACGTTCAGTATACCGCCCGGCGCCGCCGCCCGAAGCCCGCGGGGCGCTTGACCGCGCCGGCGACCGTCCCCACTATCCCGGTTGCCTGCGAACATACAGGGAGCCTGGGGATGTCGCTGCACCGCATCTTGATCCTGGGGGGGACCGGATTCGTCGGCCGTCATCTGACGGCTGCGCTGGCGGGCGCCGGCCACGGGGTGCGGATCCTGTCACGCGATCCGGAACGCCATCGGGAGCTGCGGGTGCTGCCGGGCGTGGAACTGCGCCCCGGCGACGTGCACGACCCGGACACCCTGCGGCGCGCCCTCTCCGGCTGCGATACCGCCGTCAACCTCGTCGGGATCCTCAACGAGCGCCGTCGCGGCCGGGACTTCCGCGCGGCCCACGTCGAACTGCCGCGCAAGCTGGTCGAGGCGTGCGCCGCGAACGGTGTGCGCCGGCTCCTGCACATGAGCGCCCTGAACGCGGACGCGGCGCGCGGCTCGAGCGCGTACCTGCGCACCAAGGGCGAGGGCGAGGACCTGGTCCATCTGGCCGCCGGTCAGGGCCTGCGGGTGACGAGTTTCCGCCCGTCGGTCATCTTCGGCGCCGACGACAGTTTCATCAACCGCTTCGCCGGTCTTCTGCGGCTCGCACCGGGCGTCCTGCCTCTCGCCTGCCCCGAGGCGCGCTTCGCTCCGGTCTACGTCGGCGACGTCGTCGAGGCGTTCCGGCGCAGCCTCGACCTGCGTGCGGCGTTCGGTGCCCGCTACGAGCTATGCGGGCCCCGCGTCTACACCCTGCGCGAGATCGTCGAGTGGATCGCGCGCATGCTTGGGCTGCGCCGTCGTGTCCTCGGCCTCGGCGACCGCCTCTCGCGGCTGCAGGCGCGCCTCCTCGACCATGCGCCCGGGCGCCCGTTCACCTACGACAACTACCTCTCCCTGCGTACCGACAGCGTCTGCCGCGAGCCGGCGCTGGGGCGGCTGGGCATCGAGCCCACGGCCCTCGAGGCGATCATGCCCCACCTCCTCGAGCGTGCGCGCTCCAATCCCCTCGACCGTTACCGCCGCCGTTGACCGCGGTGGACCGGGCCGGCCTACGGGTCGGCGGCGCGGATCGGCGCGACATTGTTCGGATCGGCGTGGCCGGCGGGCCGAGGCCCGCCCTACGGGGGTCCAGGATCGCCGTTGGAGGTGGGGTAGGGCCGGGCTTGCCCGGCCGACGTCGTTGCCTGGCCCGACGTTGTTTGGATCAAACGTCGTCGGCGGGGCAAGCCCCGCCCTACGGATGCCCCGTCGGCGTGTGAATCATGGGGTAGGGCCGGGCTTGCCCGGCCGACGTCGCCGAATGAATCGATGTGGTTCGGGTTATGCGTCGCCGGCGGGCCAAGGCCCGCCCTACGGATGGCCCGTCGGCGTGTGAATCATGGGGTAGGGCCGGGCTTGCCCGGCCGACGTCGTTGCCTGGCCCGACGGTGCTTGGATCAAACGTCGTCGGCGGGGCAAGCCCCGCCCTACGGGCCGACGTCGTTGCCTGGCCCGACGGTGCTTGGATCAAACGTCGTCGGCGGGGCAAGCCCCGCCCTACAGGCCGACGTCGTTGCCTGGCCCGACGTTGCTTGGATCAAACGTCGTCGGCGGGGCAAGCCCCGCCCTACAGGCCGACGTCGTTGCCTGGTCCGACGGTGTTTGGATCAAACGTCGTCGGCGGGGCAAGCCCCGCCCTACAGGCCGACGTCGTTGCCTGGCCCGACGTTGTTTGGATCAAACGTCGTCGGCGGGGCAAGCCCCGCCCTACGAGGCCTACCGGCCGGCGGCGTCGATCGGTGCGACATTGTTTCGGTCGGGCCTGCTCCGCCAATGCGGCGAGCACGGTGTCGCGGCGTGCCTTGGGGAGCTTCGCGAGGGCGCGCGCGGTGGCATAGAACGCGGGGAAGTCCCCGTGGGCCGCGGCCAGGAGGCGGCGGAACGCCGGCACGTACTCGTCGTAGGTCTGCAGGGCGACGAGCTTGGCGTTGTTCATCCCGCCCTCGAACCATCGGTCGTACCCGGCGTAACCTCCCCACGAACGCTTCAAGGCGCGGTAGTCGCGGGTCAGCCGCGCGAAGATTCGCTCCTTGATTACGCGCTTTGCGGCGTTCGGGCGCGCGCCCGCGTAGACGGCGGCGAGGCGGGCGCGGGCGGCGTCGATGAGGGCGCGGAACGCCGTCTGCCGGCGCCGGGCGGCGCACCAGGCGGCGCGCGCGGCGGGGGTGCCGTGCGTCTGGAGCCAGCGCCGGACCCCGGCCTCCTGCACGGCCACGGCGAAAGATTCGTCGAAGCGGCTGTCACCGGGCACGAACAGCTCCTGATGGGCGAGTTCGTGGAAAATGAGCCCGGCCAGCTCCGGGACCGGCCAGTCGATGACGGTGCTCGGCAGCGGGTCGGCGAACCAGCCGAGCGTCGAGTAGGCCGGGACGCCGCCGACATAGACGTCGTCACCGTCCCGGCGCAGGCGCGCGGCGAAGGCCGTCGCCGCGCTGCGGTGGAAATAGCCGCGGTAGACGGCGCAGCCGACAATGGGGTAGCACCAGCGCACCGGTTTCAGGGAGAGCGCCGGGGCCGCGAACACCACCCAGGTCAGGTAGGGGCGGTCGACGGCGACGTAGCTGCGGTAGCTGGCGTTGTCGGGCAGCGCCAGTTCGCGGCCGGCGAAGGCGCGGATCTCGAGGACCCGCGCGAGGCGGGCCTTGAGCGCCGGCGGGGTATCGGCCGCATGCAGCAGCCGGGGGATCGGCTCGCGCCGCGCAAGCAGCGCCGCCTGCCCGCGGATCGACTGGGCGTAGTAGCCGAGGTCGGCACAACCCGGGAGCAGGGCGGCGGCCGCGAGCACGACCGCTGGCAGGGGAAGGGACCGGCGGGGCATGGTTGGTGAACGATAGCACGCGCCGGTACCATGGCGGCATGGACGTCTATCTGGTCGGCGGGGCGGTGCGCGACGAACTCCTGGGACTCCCGGTGCATGAGCGCGACTGGGTGGTGGTGGGGGCCGCGCCGGAGGAACTCGAGGCGCAGGGCTTCCGCCCCGTCGGGCGCGACTTCCCGGTGTTCCTGCACCCGCAGACGAAGGAGGAGTACGCGCTGGCACGCACCGAGCGCAAGAGTGCGCCGGGTTACCGCGGCTTCACGGTCCACGCCGACACGGACGTCACGCTCGAGGAGGACCTCCTGCGCCGCGATCTCACCGTCAACGCGATGGCCCGCGCCGCCGACGGTACCCTCATCGATCCCTACGGCGGGCGCGCCGACCTCGAGCGGCGCATCCTGCGTCATGTATCTCCGGCCTTCGTCGAGGACCCCGTACGCATCCTGCGCGTGGCGCGTTTCGCCGCGCGCTTCGCCCCGCTCGGGTTCACCGTGGCGCCGGAGACCCTCGCGCTGATGCGCACGATGGTCGACAACGGCGAGGTCGATGCCCTGGTGCCCGAGCGTGTCTGGGCCGAGTTGCGCCGCGCTCTCGAGACGGCCTCGCCTTCGCGCTTCTTCGAGACGCTGCGGGCCTGCGGTGCGTTGGCACGCCTGTTTCCGGAACTGGAGCGGCTGTTCGGCGTCCCGCAACCGGCCCGTTACCATCCGGAGATCGATACCGGTGTACACGTGTTCATGGTTCTCGATGCGGCCGCGCGGCTCTCGCCCGATACCCGCGTGCGCTTCGCGGCGCTGACCCACGACCTCGGTAAGGGCGAGACGCCCCCGGCGCAGTGGCCCAGCCACCGCGGGCACGAGGAGCGCAGCGTACGCCTGGTCGAGGAGTTGTGCCGCCGGCTGCGCATCCCCAACGACTACCGCGACCTCGCCGTGCTGGTGGCGCGCTGGCACGGGCACGCACACCGCGCCGCGGAGTTGCGCCCCGCCACCCTGCTCAAGCTCTTCGAAGCCCTGGGCGCCTTTCGCCGTCCCGAGCGCCTCGATGAGTTCCTGCTCGCGTGCGAGGCCGACGCCCGCGGGCGCGCCGGGCTCGAGGACCGGCCCTATCCCCAGGCCGGGTGGCTGCGTGCGGCGCTGGCGGCGGCGGCCGCGGTCGAGGCCGCACCGATCGCCGCACGCGGTCTGCGCGGGGCGGACATCGGGCGCGAGTTGCACCGCCTGCGCGTGGCCGCGATCCGCCGCGCCCTCCCGGAGCGCGACCCGGACGGGCAACCGAAACCGGCGTAGTCCCGACCGTTGTTCCCGGACTGCGCCGTGCTTCATCCGGCCCGCGCAGGGAGCATCCGATGCAGCGCGGATGGAGGCCGCAGGCCGGAATCCGGAGGCACTTCCCGCGCGGCGCTCAGAGGAACAAGACGAGCAGTACCGCGCCCAGGACCAGGCGATAGGCGACGAAGGGCATCATGCCGATGCGATCCAGCAGTCGCAGGAAGAAGTGGATCGTGAGATATGCGCTCACGCCCGCGATCGCCGCCCCCATGGCCAGGACGCCGAGGGCCGCATGGGGGGCGGTGAGCAGCCGGGTGCCGACCTCCAGCGCGCCGGCGGCGGCGATGATCGGGATCGAGAGCAGGAACGAGTAGCGCGCCGCGGCGGTGCGGTTCAGGCCGCAGAACAGCGCCGCGGTGATGGTGATCCCGGAGCGCGAGGTGCCCGGGATCAGGGCGAGGGCCTGGGCGCAGCCGATCACGGCGACGTCGCGCCAGCGCAGCATGAACTCGTCGCGCGGACCGCCGCCGCGCCGGTCGGCCCAGCCGAGCAGCAGGCCGAAGGCGAGTGTGGCGGCGGCGATGACCAAGGGCGTGCGCAGTTGTGTCTCCACGACCTTGTGCAGCAACAGGCCGGCGAGCCCGGCCGGGATCGTTCCGAACAGCACGGCCCAGGCGAGGCGCGCGTCCGGGGTGAGGCCGGCGCCGGTGAGGCCGCGCAGCCAGGCGCGCGCCATGTGCACGAGTTCGCGCCGGAAGTAGGCGATCACCGCCGCGAGCGTTCCGAGGTGGACGGCGGTGTCGAAGCCGAGGCCCTGGTCGGGCCAGCCGAGCAGGCGCGGGACCAGGATCAGGTGCGCGTCGCTCGAGATCGGCAGGAACTCGGTGACGCCCTGCAGCAGCGCCAGCCAGGCGGCGTGCACGGGATCCATCAACGCCGCGGCCACCGGGGACGATATGGGCGGGTGGAAATCGCGGTGATGGTGGGCGTCGGCACGCTTCGCTCGCGTCGGGCTGGACCGGCGCGCGGCGCGCCGCCTCGGCCGCAAGCCTACAATCGATCGCTCAGATCGCGCAAGGCGAAGCCGGCCAGCGGGGCGTCGCAGTCGCGGGTGAAGCCGATGACCTTGAAGCGCTCGCCCATCTCCCCCGGCAGCGTCAGCTGCTTCACCTGCCGCGTGAGGGCGAGATGCGCGCGCACGTCGTCGGGGTCGGAGGCGGCGAGGATGCGATCGAGCCCGGTCCCGAGCAGGAAATGCGCCTGGGTCGTGTAGCCGGCGAGGCGCAGACCGGCGGCGGTCCCCGCGCGCGCCACGGCCGTGAAGTCGACGTGTGCGGTGATGTCCTGCAGGCCGGGCAGCACGAGCGGGTCGGCGTGCGCACGGTGGCGGTAGTGGCACATCAGGGTGCCGTCACGACGTTCGGGGTGATAGAACTCGCGCCGCGGGTAGCCGTAGTCGATGATGATCATCGCGCCGGCGGCGAGCGTATCGGCCGCCGACTGCATCCAGCCGGCGAGCATCGGGTTCAGTTCCGAGGTGTACCCGGGCGGGAGCGGTTGGGGCAGGTCGCGTTGCAGTTCCGCGACCGCCGCGGCCAGCGCCGGTGGGGCCGCGGCCTCGACCCAGTGCAGCCGCGTGCCGTCCCACCCCACCCGCAGCTCGCGCACGCCGTCGGCGGCGACGCGAAAGCGCACCGCCGGCATGGCGTCGAGGACCTCGTTGGCGAGGATCACCCCGCGGATCGGCCGCGCCGGCAGGCGCTCGCACCAGCGCACGCGGCCGCGGGCGGCCGGGGCGCGGGCCTCCAGGGTCTCGCGCTGGCGGGCGCGCAGCTCGCCGCTGATTTCGAGGATGGAGTAGCGCGCCGGCGCGCACCCGAGCTCGTGCAGTTCGGTGATCACGTCGGCCGCCATGGCGCCGCCGCCTGCGCCGAACTCGAGGATCTCGCCGCCGCCGAGCCGGTCGAGGATCTCGGCGCACTGGCGCGCGAGGCAGCGTGAGAACAGCGGTGCGTTCTCGGGCGCGGTGACGAAGTCGCCCTCGGCGCCGAATTTTCGCAACCCGCCCGCGTAGTAGCCCAGGCCCGGCTCATAGAGCGCGATGCGCATGTACTCTTCGAAGGCGATCGAACCCCCGTGGCGGTCGATGTGCGCGCGTATGCGTGCGAGCATCTCGGCGCTGCGCGCCGCGGACGCGGCATCCGGTTCGGGCAGCGGGTGCGTTCGATGCGAGGGCGATGACATGCTTGCGGTCCGGGGCGACGGGGCGGGCCGCTCGCGCCCGTGCTCGTGGCGGCCAAGGATCCCGCGTCGGCGACGGGGGATTGCGCCGGCGAGGTTCGAGAATAGGGGGCGCGAAGGCGGCTGGCAAGGCGGTGGGGCCCCTGCTATCCTCCGCCGTTCGTTCCGGCGCTGCGGTGGCAACCACGCCGGGGCGTTTTCTAAAGAATTCCTGTCGGCGGCCGATGCAATTCAGGGTCCCGGAGGCGCGATGCACGCCGGCCCCGATGCCCCGACCCGCAACCCAAGCCGACGCACCCGGGCCGCGCGATGAGTTACTTCGAATTCGAGCGCTTTCGTCGGGGTGCGGAACGATCGCAGACCATCGCGCGCATCGCCATCGTCTCGCTGGCGGTGATCTATCTGGCGCTGATGGCCGCTCACAGCGACCCGCCGGCCCCCGAGCTGTGGCGCGCCGCGGGCGTGGCGCTCGCGTTCCTCGCCTTCGCGCTGGCGCTCTTCCTCGTCGTGCGCCTCGATCCGCGACCCTCGGTGCTGCGCCGCGGCCTCGGTATCACCGGCGACGTCGCCATCACCTCCTATGCGCTCTACCTGACCGGTCCGGTCGGCGCGGCCTTCTATCCGGTGTACCTGTGGATCATCATGGGCAACGGCCTGCGCTTCGGGCTGCCCTACCTGACCTACGCCCTGCTCCTGTCGGTGGCCGGTTTCGGTGCGGTGATCGCCGCCAGCGAGTACTGGAACGCCCATGTCAACGCCGGTGTCGGTCTGCTCGTCGGCATCGGCGTGCTGCCGCTGTTCTTCTCGACGCTGCTGCGCGAGCTGCATCAGGTCAACAACCGGCTCGCCGAGGAGGTACGCCACTCGGCGTTCTCGGCGACCCACGATCCGCTCACGGGGCTCGCCAACCGCACGCTGTTCAACGAGCACCTCCTGCGCGCGACGGCGGCGGTCGGGCGCACCAGCGCGGTCCTCTACCTCGACGTCGACCGTTTCAAGGAGATCAACGACCACTACGGCCATCTCGCCGGCGATGAGCTGCTGCGGCAGATGGGCGAGCGCATCGGCCGCTGCGTGCGCCAGGACGACACCGTGGCGCGCTTCGGCGGCGACGAGTTCTGCGTGCTGCTGGCCGGCATCCACGACGCCGACGACGCCGAACGCGTCGCCGTCAAGCTGATCGAGGAGACGGCGCGCCCCTACCGCATCACCGGGCAGACGGTGCGTGCCACGGTGAGCGTGGGCCTCAGTCTGTTCCCGCGCGACGGCTCCGATCTGGATGCGCTGCTGCGCCACGCGGATGCGGCGATGTACCGGGCCAAGCGCGGCGGCGGCAACCGCTTGCGCCGCTACGACGCGGGCGCCGCGCGCGTCTCGGCCCGCGAGCGCGAGACCGAACGCGCCCTGCGCCGTGCCCTGCGCGAAGAGGAACTCGAACTCTACTATCAACCGCGCGTCGCACTCGCCGGCGGGCGCATCGTCGGCGCCGAGGCGCTCCTGCGCTGGCGCCACCCGGGGCTGGGCCTCACGCCGCCCGGCGACTTCCTCCCGCTCGCCGAGAAGACCGGTCTGATCGTCCCGATCGGCGAGTGGGTCATCCGCCGCGCGCTGCGCTCGCGCCTGGCCTGGTGCGCCGAGGGGCTGTGCGATATCGGGCTCTCGGTCAACGTCTCGCCCTCGCAGCTCGCGCACGCCTCGTTCATCCCCTTCCTCCGCGATGCGATGGCGGCGCGCGAGGGCTGCGCGGCGTGCCCGCGCAGCGGTCGCTGCTTCGAGCTGGAGATCACCGAATCCGCGGACCTGCACGGCTCCGAGCAGGCCCGCGAGGCGCTCGCTGCGGTGCGCGCGCTCGGCGTGTCGATCGCCATCGACGACTTCGGGACCGGCTACTCGTCGCTGGACTATCTCAAGCGATTCACCGCCGACTGCCTGAAGATCGACCGCTCCTTCGTGGAATCCGTCCACGCCGACCACCGCGACCAGACCGTGGTCTCCGCGGTGATCGCCCTGGCGCACGGTTTCGACCTGCCGGTGGTGGCCGAAGGGGTGGAGACCGAACGCCAAGCGCTCTACCTGCGTGGCCTGGGCTGCGACGAGGCGCAGGGCTATTGGTTCGCGCGCCCGATGCCCGAGCCGGAGTTCCTGGCGCGCCTCGCGGCGCAGGAGGGGGCCGTTTCCTGAGTCCGGCGGCTCCTGGGAGCCTGTCGGACTTAGGTGTTCGTAGCGAGGCGGCGGGAGGTCGAGGACAGTTTTCCGATCGTTTGAGGCGAATAGTGATCGCTATTTAACGAAAACGATCGGAAAAATGGGCCGATCTCCCACCGCCGCAGTAGAAAAGCCTAAGTCCGAGAGGCTCCTAGGCCCGCGGCGGGCCCGGCGCGGTCTCGGGCTCCGGACGCAGCGGCACCGGGCGCAGGCCGGTGCGGGCGGCGGCCCCGAATTCCTCCCACAGCTGCGCGAGGGTCTTCCCCGCGACCGGATGGCGCAGGGTGCCGGCGATCTCCGCCAGCGGCCCGAGCACGAAGGCGTAGCGCAGCAAGTCGGGGCGCGGCAGTTCCAGCCCCGGTTCGCGGATCACCAGATCGTCGTAGAGCACGAGGTCCAGATCGAGGCTGCGCGAGGCGTAGCGCGGGCCGGTCCGCACGCGCCCGTGGGCGTCCTCGATGGCGCGCAGCGCGGCGATGAGCGCCCGGGGAGTCTCGTCGGTGTCGAAGGCGGCCGCCAGGTTGTAGAACGGCGGACCCTCGAAGCCGACCGCGTCGGTCTCGTAGACGGTGCTCACGGCGAGCGCCCGATAGCGCCGGCCGAGCGCGGCCAGGGCCGAGCGCACGTTGCGCTCGGGCTCCACGTTGCTGCCGATGCTCACGTAGGCGCGGGGCAAGGTGCGGTGTCCGGCGGACGCGGGGCGGTCAGGGCGCCGTGCCGCGCTCGATGACGACGCCGACGTCGCGCGCGCCGCGCACGGCACCCATCTTGTTCACGCTCAGGCGCAGCCACGGGACCTTGAACTCCGTGAGGACGACCTCGGCGGCGCGCTCGGCGAGGGTCTCGACGAGCCGGAAACGGCTCGCGCCGACGAACTCGATCAGCCGTTTGGCGACGGCCTTGTAGTTGAGGGTGTCCTCGATGGCGTCGCTGCGCGCCGCCGCGGCGATATCGGCGGCCATCTCCAGGTCCAGGCGCACGGTCTGGCGGATGCGCCGCTCCCACTCGTAGATCCCGATGACGGTGTCGATGCGCAGATCGCGCAGGTAGATGATATCCATGCCGGAACTATAGAGAATCGGGGGGTGCGGACGCAAAGCGCCGCCTCCCCTTGACCGGGCGCGCGCGAATCCGTCCAATACCGCCATGCCGCTCGACGCCGCCTTCGTGCTCTGCGCCTATCTCCTGGGTTCGCTTTCGAGCGCGGTGCTGGTATGCCGCGCGCTCGGCCTCCCCGATCCGCGGACCATGGGTTCGGGCAACCCCGGGGCGACCAACGTGCTGCGCTTCGGCGGGCGCGGGGCGGCGGCCGCGACGCTCGCCGGCGATCTCGCCAAGGGCCTGATCCCGGTCGCGGCGGCCAAGGCGCTGGGGCTGGGCGCCCCCGTGCTCGGGGTGGTGGGACTGGCGGCGTTCCTCGGTCACCTCTACCCACTCTACTTCGGTTTCCAGGGCGGCAAAGGGGTCGCGACGGCGCTCGGGGTCTGGCTGGGGACCGACTGGCGGCTCGGGCTGGGGCTCGCCGCGGTGTGGCTGGCGGTCGCCGTCGCGGTGCGGATCTCCTCGGCGGGCGCGCTGAGCGCGGCGCTGGCGGCGCCCTTCGCCGTGGCCTGGCTGGAGCACGATCCGGTCCTCACCGCGGTCACCGGCGTCATCACCCTGCTGCTGTTCTGGCGTCACCGCAGCAACATCCGCAAGCTGCTCTCCGGCACCGAACGGCGCATCGGCCGCTGAACATCGCGTTCCCGCCGCTCGGGTGCGCGCCGGTCAGGACCGTGCCCCCCGCGGGGCGCGATCCGCCGCGCCCGCCGGGGGGCGCAGGGTATCGAGCGGCCAGCGGGCGCGCGTCTCGATCGCGAGTCCCTCCTGCTCCCCGGCCGCCAGGCGCAGCGCCCCGGCCAGCGCGACCATGGCGCCGTTGTCGGTGCAGAACTCCGGGCGCGGATAATGGACCGTCGCCCCTTCGGCGCGCGCCAGCGCGGCGAGCGCGGCGCGCAGCGCGCGGTTGGCGCCGACGCCGCCGGCGACCACCAGGGGTTTGAGGCCGGTGGCGCGCAGCGCGCGCCGGCACTTGATCACCAGCGTGTCCACCGCGGCGTCCTCGAAGGCGCGGGCGACGTCGGCGCGGGTGGCGCGGTCGCGCGGCAGTTCGCTGAGCGTCTGGAGCACGTGGGTCTTCAGCCCGCTGAAGCTGAAGTCCAGCCCGGGGCGGTCGGTCATCGGGCGCGGAAAGCGGAAGCGCGCCGGGTCGCCTTCCTCGGCCAGCCGCGCCAGTGCGGGGCCGCCGGGATAGGGGAGTCCGAGCAGCTTGGCGGTCTTGTCGAAGGCCTCCCCGACCGCATCGTCCAGGCTCTGCCCGAGGGTGCGGTAGCGCCCGAGGCCCGCGACCTCGACCAGGAGCGTGTGCCCCCCGGAGACCAGGAGCGCCAGGAACGGGAACGCGGGCGGATCCGGTTCGAGCAGGGGCGCGAGGAGATGGGCCTCCATGTGGTGGACCCCGATCGCCGGCACCCGCCAGGCCCAGGCGAGGCTGCGCGCGAGGGCGGCACCGGTGAGCAGGGCACCGATGAGCCCCGGCCCGGCGGTATAGGCCACGCCGCCGATCGCCCCCGGCGGGAGGTCGGCCGCGGCGAGGACGCGGCGTACCAGCGGCAGCAGCCGGCGCACGTGGTCCCGGGAGGCCAGCTCCGGCACCACTCCGCCGTGGGCGGCGTGGATCGGAATCTGGCTGTGCAGGGCATGGGCGAGCAGCCCGCGCCCGCCCGCCGGCCCGGCGACGGTCTCCCCGTCCCCAGCCCGGGCGGCGATCTCGTAGATCGCCACGCCGGTCTCGTCGCACGAGGTCTCGATCCCGAGCACGCGGCGCAGGGGCCTGTCGCCGGCGGCTGTCGTGCTTTGCATTTGGCGGCCCGCCCGTATAGCATTACCCGTTTTCCGGGGTAGCCCAGCCTACCACCCTGCGGAATTCGAGGTCACGGGTTTCATGCCGAACGTAAAAGTACGCGAAAACGAGCCCTTCGACGTGGCGCTCCGGCGGTTCAAGCGCGCCTGTGAGAAGGCGGGGGTCCTCACCGAGATCCGCCGCCGGGAGTTCTACGAAAAGCCCTCCGTAATGCGCAAGCGCAAGGCGGCCGCGGCGGTCAAGCGCCACCTCAAGAAACTGGCGCGGGAAGCGGCCCGGCGCGCGCGCCCGTTCTGAAGCCCGCGGCGACGAGCCGCTCCGCGCGGGCCATGAATGTTGCCATGAACGCCGAAGGATCCCCGCTGCGCCGGCGGGTCGAACAGGACATGAAGGACGCGCTGCGCGCCGGCGACCGGCGCCGCCTGGGTGTGGTCCGGTTGATCCTCGCCGCGCTCAAGCAGCGCGAGATCGACGAGCGTATCCAGCTCGACGACGCGCAGGTCCTGGCGGTGCTCGACCGCATGCTCAAGCAGCGCCGCGACTCGCTGGCCCAGTACGAAGCCGCCGGTCGTCAGGACCTGGCCGATCAGGAATCCTACGAGATCGAGCGCATCCGCGAGTATCTCCCGCCGCCGCTGGACGCGACGCAGATCGACGCCCTCATCGACGAGGCGATCGCAACCACCGGCGCGGCCGGGCCCAGGGATATGGGCAAGGTCATGGGGCAGCTCAAGCCGCGTCTGCAGGGGCGCGCCGACCTCGGCGCGGTCAGCGCACGGGTCAAGGCACGGTTGGCCTGAGCCGGGCCGCGCCGCCCGGCGCGCGCCGGCGTGCGCCGGCGTGCGGTTCCAGGGCTTTTCACGTATTCCGGAACGACTATGCTTGGGACGTGCGGCCGGCGGAGGCCTCCCCGACCCGGCCGTCCCCCACAGGCGGGCAGGTGACGGGCGACCGATGGCGGGACGCATCCCCCAGGAGTTCATCGACGAGCTGCTCGGGCGCGTCGATCTCGTCGAAGTCATCGAGGCGCGCGTGCCGCTGCGCAAGGCGGGGCGCGAGTATGTCGCCTGCTGCCCGTTCCACAACGAGAAGACCCCCTCGTTCACGGTCAGTCCGGTCAAACAGTTCTACCACTGCTTCGGTTGCGGCGCGCACGGCAACGCCATCGGCTTTCTCCTCGAGTACGAGCACATGGAGTTCGTCGAGGCGGTCGAGGAGCTGGCCGCCGGCGTCGGGCTGACGGTCCCGCGCGAGGCCGCGAGCCGTCGCGGCGGCCCCGGTCCGGATCTCTACGCAGTGCTGGAGCGCGCCGCCGGCGTGTACCGCGAGGCGCTCCGTGCCCACCCCGCGGCGGGGCGCGCACGCACCTACCTCGAGGCTCGCGGCCTCGACGCGGCGGTGACCGAGGACTACGGCCTGGGCTACGCCCCGCCGGGCTGGGACCACCTCCTGGGCGCTCTCGGCGCCGACGCCGAGGGACGGCGGCGGCTGCTGGCCGCCGGGCTCGCCGTCGCGCGCGACGGCGGCGGGGCCTACGACCGTTTCCGCGACCGGGTGATGTTCCCGATCCGCGACCGGCGCGGCCGCACCATCGCCTTCGGCGGGCGCGTGCTCGGCGAGGGCACGCCGAAATACCTCAACTCCCCCGAGACGCCCGTGTTCCACAAGGGGCGCGAACTCTACGGCCTGTACGAGGCCCAGCGCGCCCTACGGCGGCTGCCGCGCCTCCTGGTCGTCGAGGGATACATGGACGTGATCGCCCTGGCACAGCACGGGATCCGCTATGCCGTCGCGACGCTGGGTACGGCCACGACCGGGGAACACCTCGAGCGGATCTTCCGCGTGACCCCCGAGGTCGTATTCTGCTTCGACGGCGACCGCGCCGGTCGGCAGGCCGCCTGGCGTGCGCTGGAGGCATCTCTGCCGGCACTGCGCGGCGGGCGTCAGGTCGGATTTCTCTTCCTCCCCGAAGGGGAGGATCCCGATACCCTGGTACGGCGCGAGGGTGGAGAGGCGTTCGAGCGGCGGATTGCGCAGTGCGTACCACTTTCGCGTTTTCTCTATGAAGAGCTGGAGGGGCGGGCCGATACCACCAGCATGGACGGCCGTGCGCGACTCGTGGAGCTGGCCCGCCCGCTGCTGGCGCGGGTCCCCGAGGGGGTATTCCGCGAACTCCTGGTCGACGGGCTGGCGGAGCGGGCCCGGGTCGAGCGGGCGCAGGCCCGCCGCTGGCTGCAGGAGGGGCGCCCCCCGGCCGCACCGCGGGCGCCCGGGTCGGGCCTCGCCCGGGTGCATGCGCGCAGCCCGGTACGACGGGCCCTGGCGCTTTTGCTGCACCGGCCGGGACTCGCGGCCGAGGTGGGCGCGGAGCCGGAGCGGTTTCGCGGGCTGGAGCGCAAGGGGATCGACCTGCTGGTGCAACTGCTTGAAATGCTGCGGGAGCACCCGCATCTCAATACCGCCGCGGTGCTGGAGCGCTGGCGCGGGACCGAGGCGGGTCGCCACCTCGAGCGGCTGGCGGCGGTGCCGCTGGAAGTGCCCGAAGCGGGTCTGGCACAGGAATTGCGGGATACCCTGGCGAAGCTGGAGGCCGAGGGCGGTGCGCGTGCCTGGGACCGGCGCTGGGCTGAATTGTCCGCGCAGCTCGCGGGGCGGTTGCCGAGCGAGTGGTCGGAGGCCGAGCGGCAGGAGGCTCAGGCGCTGTTCGCGCGGCGCGCGGCGCGGCACCGGGGAGAGGGGTAGGGCGGAATTATTTTGGTGAATATCAGTCTTATCGACTATACTGGTGCGTTAACTTTGTCCTAACGTTTTGTGGAACAGGAATCGTATGGCCGAGCCGAGTCCCATCGCCGATCAGGAACAGCAGTCCCAGCTCAAGCAGTTGATTACGAAGGGTAAGGAGCAGGGATTCCTGACTTATTCCGAAGTCAACGACTTCCTGCCCGACGACATCGTCGATCCGGAGCAGATCGAGGACGTGATCGGGATGATCAACGACATGGGGATCGAGGTCCACGAGGTGGCCCCCGATGCCGACGTGTTGCTGCTGAGCGGCTCCTCCGCCACCTCCGCCGACGAGGCGGAGGAGGCCGCCGCGAGCCTGTCCACCGTCGACAGCGAACTGGGCCGGACCACGGACCCGGTGCGGATGTATATGCGCGAGATGGGTACGGTGGAGCTGCTCACCCGCGAGGGCGAGATCCTGATCGCCAAGCGCATCGAGGACGGCCTGCTGCAGGTGCTCACGGCGCTTGCCCACTACCCGGAGTCCAACGCCCTGCTGCTGAGTGAGTATGAACGCGTGGAGGCCGGCGAGTTGCGGCTCACCGACCTCATCACCGGGTTCCTCGACGCGGAGGCCGACGCGGCCCCGGCGACGCCGGCGCCGGCGCGCCAGAGCCCCGCCCCCGCACGCGCCGCCGGCGCGGATGAGGATGAGGACGAGGAGGACGATTCGGACGACGAGGACGATCCCCTCAACGCCGGACCCGACCCGGAGGAGGCGCGGCGCCGGTTCGCGGAGCTGCGCAGCCTCTATGAGAAGAGCCAGGCTGCGGCGGCGCGCCACGGCCCCGGGCATCCGCGCACGCGCAAGCTGCGCGCCCAGCTCGCCGAGGAGTTCGTCCGCCTCAAGCTGGTCCCGCGCTTCACCGATCGGCTGGTGGAAAACCTGCGCGAGGTGGTGGAGCGGATCCGTACGCAGGAACGGATCATCATGGACATCTGCGTCAATCAGGCGCACATGCCGCGCAAGGACTTCATCACCAGCTTCCCCGACAGCGAGACGGACCTCAAGTGGCTCGACCGGCAGATCCGCAGCGGCCGCGAGTACGCCAAGGTCCTCGAGCGGCATCGCGAGGAGATCCTCAAGGCCCAGCACCGGCTCATCGAGATCGAGAAAACGGGCGGCATCGGCATCGCCGATCTCAAGGAGATCAACCGCCAGATGTCGATCGGCGAGGCGAAGGCGCGCCGCGCCAAGAAGGAAATGGTCGAGGCGAACCTGCGCCTGGTGATCTCGATCGCCAAGAAGTACACCAACCGCGGTCTGCAGTTCCTGGACCTGATCCAGGAGGGCAACATCGGGCTGATGAAGGCGGTCGACAAGTTCGAGTACCGGCGCGGATACAAGTTCTCGACCTATGCGACCTGGTGGATTCGCCAGGCGATCACCCGGTCGATCGCCGATCAGGCGCGCACCATCCGCATCCCGGTGCACATGATCGAGACCATCAACAAGCTCAACCGCATCTCCCGCCAGATGCTGCAGGAGATGGGCCGCGAGCCGACCCCGGACGAGCTGGCGCAGCGCATGGAGATGCCCGAGGACAAGGTGCGCAAGGTGCTCAAGATCGCCAAGGAGCCGATCTCCATGGAGACGCCGATCGGCGACGACGAGGACTCCCACCTCGGCGATTTCATCGAGGACCCGAACATCGACTCGCCGGTCGACTCGGCCACCATGGAGGGACTGCGCGAGGCCACCCGATCGGTGCTCGCCGGTCTCACGCCGCGCGAGGCCAAGGTCCTGCGCATGCGCTTCGGCATCGACATGAACACCGACCATACGCTGGAGGAGGTCGGCAAGCAGTTCGACGTCACGCGCGAGCGCATCCGCCAGATCGAGGCCAAGGCCCTGCGCAAGCTGCGTCACCCGACGCGCTCGGAGACGCTGCGCAGCTTCCTGGATCTCGAATAGACCCCCGCCCGCGAACCGGGGCCCCGGGCCGCCGGGGTCGCCGGTTCGCGGGCGGGGGGGTCGTCTTTACCGGGCCTCGGTCGTCTCGTTCACTTCGAGAACCGCCTCTGCGGGGTCCTCGCGCGAGGCGACCTGTTCGCGGAACCGCTCCAGCGCCTCCCGCGTCCCCGCGACCAGCAGTTGGTCGCCGACCTGCAGGCGCGTGTCTCCGGTCGGCACGATGTGCTTCTCGCCGCGCAATACCCCGGCGATGAGGACGTCGCGGCAGCCCAGCGCGCGCACCTCCTGACCGGCGACCGGCGTGCCCGCGCGCAGCGCCAGACTGACCAGGTGTTCGCGCCCGCCGAGCAGCGGGATCCCCTCGCCGCCTTCCAGTGCGTTGTCGAGGTGCTTGTCGAGCATTCCCATGTCGACCTTGACGCGCCGCTCGCGCAGGAAGTCCGCGACGATGCGTCGATAGGTCTCCAGGTTCGCCGGGCTGTCGACCGGGCTGCGTACCTGCGCCTCATACAGCGTCGGGTAGCGCGCGTTGCGCGTGAGGAAGGACTGCACCAGGTAGCTCACCGTAACCGCGAGCATCGCCGGCATGATGAGGTCGTAGCCGCCGGTCATCTCCACCACCATCAGCATCGAGGCGATCGGCACCCGGGCCGCGCCCGCGAACAGCGCCGCCATGCCCACCACGGCGAGCGCCGAGGGATTGACCCCCGTAATCCCCACCGTGTGCAGCAGCGAGGCGAAGGCCGCCCCGAGGAGGGCACCCACGAACAGGCTCGGCCCGAACACGCCGCCCGATCCGCCGGAGCTGATGGTCAGTGAGAGTGCCAACACCTTGCCGATGGACAGGGCGAACAGCAACCACAGAGCCATTCCGCCGCCGCCCTGAAGGGCGAACTGGGTATAGCCGTAACCACCGCTCAGCAGTTGCGGCACGAAGATACCGATCAGCCCGAGTGCCAGCCCGCCGATGGCCGGTTTGAGCTGATTGGGCAACTTCAGCCGATGGAACGCATCGCGAATAAAATAAAACACCGTCGGCAGGATCGCGCCCAGTACACCCGCGCACACCGCCAGCACGATGAACCAGCCCACGTCCAGGGGCTGACCGAAGGTCACCCCCTTGGGGAGGATGAACAGGGGGGTCCAGCCGTCGAAGAGCCCCGTGAGTCCGTAGGCGACCGCCGAGGCCACGAGCGTGAAGATCAGCGCCTCACCCTCGAAGGCCATCCCCGAGTACAAGATCTCGACGGCGAAAAAGGCCGTCCCCAGTGGACTCTTGAAGATCGCCGACAGCCCCGCCGCCATGCCGATGAGGACCAGGTAGCGGCGTTCGGCGTCGGGCAACTTCAGCAGGCCGCCGGTGATCGCGCCCACGCCCGCCGCGATCTGGGCGGTAGGCCCCTCGCGGCCCCCGGATCCGCCCGACCCGATGGTGATCGCACTGGCCAGCGCCTTGATCGGCGGCACCCGGTAGCGCATACGCCCGGCGGTGCGGTGGAAGGTCTTCACCGCACCGTCCGTGCCGTGTCCCTCTGCCTCCGGGGCCCAGGTGTAGACGATGAAGCCCGACAGCAGCCCGCCCAGGGTGGTCGCCACGGGGACGAGCCAGAACCAGTGGCCCAGCGCCGGCGCCGTCCCCAGAAGGTGGGCCTCGGCGACGTCGATCGGGTGATAGCCGCTGATCCATTCGAGCAGGTAACGGTTGCCCACATCGAGCATCCACAGGAACACCTGTGCCCCCAGGGCGCCCACGACGCCCAGGAACACGCTCAGGATCATCAGTCTCGGAGTACGGTCGATACGCAGCAGCCAACGCATGGCGATCCTTTATATTTGGTCTTCGGTCGTTTCGAATGTAGCAGGCGGCGGTTCGTTGAAGCGGCCGTGCCGGCAGCGACCGCCCGACCGACGGGCCGGCGGGCGGTCCCGATCCGGCCCGGGTCGCCACCGAGGCCGGCGCGCGGGCGCGATGCCCGGGATCGATGCCTGGGAGCGGCGCGAGGAAGACCCCCGGGACGATGCGTCACGACCGGCGGTCCCTTCTCTTCGCGTTGCCACCAAACGGGGCGGGCAGGGACGGATCGCCCCGCCCGCCGGGCCGCTTCCCCGCGCGCGAAAGGTGCACCGGTCCCGACGCCCTGCGCAGGCGCGAAATCGCCCGACCGTCCCCCGCGGATCGGGATAGCCCGAAATCTACATCGATTGCTTCAACGAAGATTTGAGCCTGCTCAACCGAAATTAGTCCGCGAAACGCACCAAAAGTTCCCGCCATTCTTCGGTTTGCACCTCGATAGCGCTCCCTGCCGGCGCCTCCCCCCATCGGAGACGAGGCCCGTCCAAGGGTTATATACTAGCCCGCGTCTATCCCCGGGCGGCCAAACGCCCTCCAAACGGGCCTGTAGCTCAGTCGGTTAGAGCAGGGGACTCATAATCCCTCGGTCCCAGGTTCGAGTCCTGGCGGGCCCATCCAATCGGTTTTTCGCGGGGGGACCTTACGGTGCGGCGGCCGGGGCGGTGCCGGGTGTCCAGGGCGCGTGAAAATCGTAGCGGAAACCCAGCGCCGCAAAGTCCACCGCGCCGCCACGCAGGTCGTAGCGTTGCAGCGAAACACCGACGCTGATGCGTTCGAGGAGACGGTATTCAACCCCGGCGCCGTAGGTGAAGGCCACGCCGGAGACGGTGCGCTGCAGGTTTGCGAGGGGTGCCGCCGCGACACTGACATCGCTTGCCCAGCGCAGGAGGCCGATGCGGGCGAACGCGTGCAGGCGGGGTAGGGGAGAGATGCGGCCGACGGCCTGGACGGTCCAACCATGCGGCAGGATGGGGCCGTCGTCGGCGATGGCGCGCAGCAAGGCCGCGGGATCGCGGATGCCGACGGCGTCGACCGTCGTCCGGGCGCGGCCGAGATCGAGATAACCTCCTTCCAGGGCCCAGTGACGCTGTAGTTGGAGGCCGCCGACCACGGTCCAGGCGGCGTCGGCCCCATGGACCTGAGCGGTCGCGGGGAGGCCGGCGGCGTCCAGGGCCCCGGTGAGTTCCGCCGTATTCACCCCCGCGGAGGCGCGGCCGACGGCGGCTCGCAGGTACCATCCCGCGGCGGAGGCGCGGCCGCTGAGCGCGAGGGCCATCGCGACCGCCGCGAGCGCGGCCCCGAGGCGTTCGGGTTTCAATCTCATCGCGTCCCGGCGCCGCGACGGCGCTTGCGCCCGGCCAACCCCCCGAACGCGAGTGCGAGCGCGACATCGAGAGGCCCGGCCGCCCCGCCGCCGCCGGTGGCGCTGGCACGGACGCCGATCGACGGATCGGCGGCGCTGCGGTTGTTCATCGGGTTGCGGTCGAATTCCCGTGCGCTGACGGTCGCCTGATTGAGGGGCGGTGTGGTCGCCGTCGGTGTAACGATGACCGTGACCACCGCGGAATCCGCCGGTGCGAGGTTCCCGAGGCTGCAGTTGATCACCCCGTTCGTGAAAGTGCAGGCACCGCCGCTTCCGGTCGAGGCCGATACGAAGTCGACGCCGCTCGGCAGGGTGTCGGTGACCACCACGCCGGTCGCGGTGTCGGGGCCGGCGTTGGATACCGTGATCGTGTAGCTCAGCCGCTGGCCGACGAAGACCGGATCGGGCGCGGCGACCTGGGTCAGGGCGAGATCGGCCTGCGGGGTATCGTTGCGGAAATAGGTCAGCCCCGTCTGGTAGGAGCCGATGAAGGCGTCGTAGTCTCCGTCCCCGTCGATGTCGACGAAGGCAGGTGAGGTGTCGGATCCGAGGGCGACGCCGGTGAAGGGGTTGGCCGCGCCGGTGCGCTCGACGAAGGAGGGGCTGGTCTTCGTGCCGACGTTCTCGTACAGATGGATACTCCCGTCGCCGGCGCCCACGAAGAGGTCGAGGGCGCCGTCGTGGTTGATGTCGACGAGGTACGGACGGCTGCGACCGCCGACGTCGATGCCGTTGAACGGGTCGGCCGCGCCGGTGACGAGGGTGAACGCGGGGTTGGTCGCGGTCCCCGTGTTGCGGTAGTAGCGCAAGGTCCCGTCGGCGGCGCCCAGCACCAGGTCGGGCAGCCCGTCCCCGTCGATGTCGGCGAGACACGGAGCGCTGTAGGCGCTCACGGAGAGGGTATTGAACGGGTTGGCGCTCCCCGTCAGTTCGATGAACGCGGGCGTGGTTGCGGCCCCGGTGTTGACGAAGTAGTGCAGCGTGCCGTCCGCGGCGCCGAGCACGACGTCCGGGAGGCCGTCGCCGTTGAGGTCGGCGACGGCCGGGACGCTGTATCGTCCCACGTCCACTCCGTTGAGGGGATTGGCGCCGCCTGTCCGTTCGACGAGATCCGGCTTGGTTGCACTGCCGTCGTTGTGAAAGTAGTGCACGGTGCCGTTTAGGGCGCCGACGAGGGCATCGACGGCGCCGTCGCCGTCGAGGTCGGCGAATGCGGGGGCCGCGGCGAAAATCCCATAGGTGTCGCCGAGCGGGTTGGGGTCGGTGAAGACGACGCCGGCGGCCGTCCGCTGCCCGGGGAACACTCGTACGTTTCCGCCCCGATCGCCGACCACGAGGTCCGGGACGCCGTCGCCGTTGACGTCCGCCACGACCGGCACCGCGTCGTTGCCCACGTGGACGGCGGCGGCCGGATTGGCGGCCCCGGTGCGCGGGGTGAAGACCGGGTTCGAGGCGGTGCTGGTATTCTCGTAGTAGAGCACGGTGCCGTACTTGGTGCCGATGAAGGCGTCGTAGTCCCCGTCGCCGTCGAAATCGGTGAATGTCGGGGCGCTGAAGAACCCCACGTCGACGCCGTTGAGTGGATTCGCACCGGCGGTGCGCTGCGTGAATACGGGATTGGTCGCACTGCCCGTATTCTGGAAATAGGAGATCGTGCCGAAGAAGTCTCCGACGAAGGCGTCGTAGTCTCCGTCGCCGTCGACGTCCACGAAGGCCGGCGCGCTGCGTCCGCAGCAGCCGCCGACCTTCACGCCGGCGAACGGGTTGCCGGTTCCGGTCTGCTCGACGAACACCGGTCGGGTGGGCGAGCCGGTGTTGAGGAAGAAGCGGATCGTGCCGTCGTTCGCGCCGACGAAGGCGTCGAGGTCACCGTCGCCGTCGATGTCGACGAACGCGGGTGTGCTGAAGCCTCCCACGGTGATACCGTTGAATGGGTTGGCGCTCCCGGTCTGCTCCTGATAGGCAGGGCGCGCGGCGGTGCCGACGTTGCGGAAAAAGCGGATGCTGCCGTCTGCCGCGCCGACGAAGGCCTCGGTCTTCCCGTCCCCGTCGATGTCCACGAAGGTCGGGGCGCCGTTGGCGGGGACCCGCAGCCCCGGGAGTACCGCCGGGTTGGTGAACACGAGCTGGGAGGTGGCGGCGGGCGCGGCCGGCGTTGCCGCGCAGAGTGCGGCCAGCATCGTGACGCGCGCGACCTCCCGCGCCAGCGCGGATCTTCGGAACGGGACCGCAGGCACGCCACGCGGCCGGCGCCGGTACTGAACGGGGGGGTGGATCGTATCCATCGGCCGGCGATTCAGGCGATGCGCGGCCGGAGGCGGCCGGCGGCGTGTGCCAGTTCCTTGCGCGAGCGTCGCAGTTCGCTCAGCGAGATGCCGTACGGGACGAACCGGCGTCGCATGTACGCGGCCATGGCGCGATTGTGGGGTTGCACGGCGCAGGTCCCCTTGGGGACGCCGCTGACCATCTGGCGGCGTACGGCCTCGGCGAGCAGCGGCAGCGCGCGCCCGAGCCGCCGCAGGTCGCGGCGCATGAACAGGGTGGTGTACTGGATCGTGTCCGCGACGAGGCGGTGGGTGATGATCCAGCCCACGACCTCGCCGCGATGGCGCAGCCCGAGGCTGTTGATCGGTTCGAGACGCGCCTCCTCCTGGAACGGGCTCAGCGTACGGGGGTACCACGGCGCACTGCGCTCGCGCGCCAGGAGGTCGCGGCGCTCGTGGGTGCGCAGCTCGGCCCACGGAAAGATCTCGTATCCCGGCGGCGGCGGGCAGCGGCGGATCCAGCGCGCGGCGGCGATGTCGTCCATCGTCCCTTTGAACAGCAGCATCACGGGCTGCGGAGAGGTCCAGCCGAGGCGCCCCAGCAGGTGTTCCAGGGTAGCCGTGGCGGGCCAGTCGGAGCGGAACGCGACTTCCATCTGGCGTGCGCCTTCGCGCCCGGCCGCTGCGGCGAGTTCCGACAGGAGTGCGGCGGCGATCCCCCGGCGACGGTCGGCGGGGCGCACGAATAGCGACAGCAGGCGCGCCGCGCGCCCGTCGGCGGAGCGCTCGGCGAGGGCCAGGCTCACCGGCTCACCGCGACGCCGGGCGCAGGCCGCGAGCAACGGCTCGTTGATTGTATGCGCCGCGGCCTGGCGCGACAGGCTTGGGAACGTGAGCGCCTCGAACCGTTCCAGGGCGGCGGCAAGCGTCAGGTGTTCCGAACGGTACGCTACGTCGGCCCGTCGGGATGGCGGCGCGGCGCCTTCGGGCGCGGGCGTGGGCGCGGAGGGCGGCGGGCTATCGGAGATCGTGTGGATCGTCGTCGCGCCGCCCTCGACGAAGCGGATGACCCGCGCGATCTCGTCGGTGCGCAGGCCGATGGCGGCCGGACGCCGAACGCCCGGCAGTACGGCGACATCGTAGAGCTCCCGGACGGGTCCCTCGAACTCGAGCCAATGCGCGACGCGTCCGGTGGAAAGCTCCACGATCCAGAGGCCGCAGCGGGGGGATGTTCGGCGGTCCCGGAGCCGGTCGTCGAGCGGCAGGCCGGCGAAGAGTCCGTTGGCACGCGGGAGCGAGAGGCCGACGACGGCGTAGCCGCTGTGGAAAGCGAGCCCGCGCAGATACCCTGGACAGAAGGCGACCGGTTCGAAGCGTCCGCACTGTGTGTCGATGCGACCGAGTTCCCCGGCGCCCGAGTTCAGTACCCACAGCCGCCCGTCGTGCCAGCGCGGCGAATGCGGCATCGTGAGTCCGGCGGCGAGGATCTCGTCCGAGTCGATGTCGATCACGCACCCGGAGGCGTTGCGACGGTCGCGCCAGCCGTATGCGGTGTCGCAGCGGGCGGCCGCGGTCGCGTAGCGCGGCCGGTCCCCGCGCATCGCGAGGCCGTTGAGGTGGCAACGGTCCTCGGGTACCAGCCGGGAGACGAACCGGGGTCGCCACACCGGCTCGAAATTCGCCTCTTCGCTGGTACGCGCGATGCAACTGTAGAGGGTGTTGACGAACCAGGTCCGCCGGTCGGCGCCGACGGCGACATCGTGGATGCGCAGTTCCCCGGTGATGTGCGCGATACGGGGGACATACAAGCGGTCGTAGTCGATATAGCGCCCGGCACCCGGGGCGGTGGCGCCGAGGTGCCAGATCTGGCAGCGTCCCGCCAGCGCGAGCCCATCGACGGCGGCGTGCAGGCCCATGGCGCCGTCGAACAGCCGCTCGAAGGCCGACAGCCCGCCGTCGGGCCTGCGCCCCAGCAGAAACAGCCGGTTGGTCCGGTAGGTGCTGACCGCGAGCGAGACGCCCGCCGTTTCGAGCCATGCCAGGAAGTGCGGCGAGCAGCGCAGCGCCAGCGCGTTCGGTCCCGCCCCCCCGGCGGCCGGTTCACGAAGTTTCGCGTCCCTGTCCATTTTCGGTTCCCTGAAGCCGTAAGTGGCGAATCCCTTCCGGGGACGCGCACGGTGCCCCTCCGCTATCCCCAGCGGCACCGGAGCCGGAAGGATCCCTTCCCCAATCTGTGGATTCGGCGCGGTCCGACAGGACTTTAGCGCGCCGCGTGCCCGGTCTCGTCGGGCGGCAGCCCCTGGGGCCGGTTACGCCTCCACGGTTGCGGTCGGGCGGTCGGCGGGTCGCGGCGACGCCTCCTCAGCGGTCCCACCCGACGAGAAACAGCCGGCACCAGGTATCTACCGCCTCGAGCCAGCCGGCGAACGCCTCCTTCGAGCCCAGAAACCGCCGCAGGCGCCGGCGGAAGGTCGCATAGGCCATGGCGTAGGCGCGACAGTCCGCGCAGTCGAGGTTCGGGGCGCAACACTTCCCGCCGTCGGCCGTGAGGTCGGTGTGGTAGTGGCGGTGATACGGGGCGTTACGGGTCTCGCAATCGAGCGCCCAGCCGGAGGCGGGGTCGAGCCGGTACAGACCCTCGGGGCGGCTGATCCAGTCGTTGAAGCGGCGCGAATAGATCACCGTTTCCGGATGGTCCTCCATCATCCGTTCCACGATGTCGTGGGCGCGTTTGAGGTCGTCGCCGGTCAGGCGCAGGTTGTCGTCGGCGTTGCTGATGCGGAAGAAGCGGCGGTCGTTGGGGGTGCCGGTCTCCAGGTTCCGCAGGTAACGAGTGGTGGCGGAGAAATGATTGAAGGAGATGCGGGTCCCGTGCGCGTCGCAGAGCGAGACGGCCTCCGCGATATCGCCGATATTGCGGTGGTTGATGGTGTAGATGAACGTCGCACGCCGGTCCCCTTGATAGTTGCGCAACGGCTTGTGCAGCAGCCGGCCGCCGCGAAGGCTGCGGGTGCGTGCCTCGCCTCCCCAGAGCGAGACGTGTATCGCGAAGGGGATCTCGGGATGGATGCGGATCGTGCCGTTGGTGAAGACTACGCCGCGGCGGAAGTGCCGTGCCGCCGCGCGCAGGCGGTCCTGTGCCAGTGACGGCTCGGCGCCCACGAAGTAGGGGAAATTGACGCCGCGCCGGGCTTCCGCCCGGAACAGCGAGTCGTAGCGCCGCACCGAGGACTCCTCCGGATGGTCCTCGTAATCCGACCCCGAAAAGAACAGGCAGCCCTCGCAGCGCAGATTGCAGCGGCGCGTGAGATCGTAGTTGGAGCTGACGATCGGGTAGACCTCGGTGCGGATCCGGGTATAGAGCGCCCGCAGCGCGGGATCCGCGTCCAGATAGCTGCGCACGCGCCCGCGTTCGGGAACCAGGTCCGGTGTTCCACCGCCGGCCAGCCCGTGCGTATCGATCCTGCGAAGCGCTTCCATGCCCGCCCCCGTTTCCCCGAGTCCGCGCGCCGGGTCGGTGTACCCGGCGCGTCGGCTGCAAGGTTAGCGGCGCCGGAGGCCGGCGCTTTATTGAGGCCTGCACGGATACCAGGTATCCGTAGTGTCGATGCAACGAAGCGGAATCCGGGAGCAGGCGGGTGGGTTCCCCGGATTCCGGTCCGCCGGGCCTTCATCCGGGCCTCGGGTTGGGCGTCAACCCGTTACCCAAGGGCTCATTGCGCTCACTAGCGGCGGGGAATCGTCGGGCTACCGGCCGTGGTCCGCTTTCCCTTCGGGTGGCGGGCGTACGAGCTGCAGAATGG
Organism: Gammaproteobacteria bacterium; assembly: GCA_027013145.1. Lineage (GTDB taxonomy): Bacteria > Pseudomonadota > Gammaproteobacteria > 21-64-14 > 21-64-14 > BMS3Abin12. Next base: position 96,952 of record JALUXX010000036.1, read on the forward strand.
CGTCGGCGCCGGGGCATTTGTGGGCCAGGGCGAGGCGGTACCAGCGGCTGGCCGCGGCGAAGCTCGCCTTGGTGCCGACGCCGAACTCATTCATGCGGGCGAGGGCGAGCTGGGCGCGGCAATCGCCGTCCTCGGCCAGCTTCCGCCACTCGCGGCGCGCGCTGCGGTAATCGCCGGCGCGGAACGCGGCGGCCGCGGCGTTCAGGGGGCCGTCTCCGGCGCCGGTGACGGTGATGGCGTTGGCGGCGAGCAGGGAGCGCAGGGCGCTCACGGCGCGGGGGTTGCCCTGGGCGGCGGCGCGCCGGATCCAGGTCAGCGCCTCGCTTTGGTTGCGGTTGGTGCCGAAGCCGTAGAAGTAGAGGTAGCCGACGCTATACTGCGCATCGGCATTGCCCGCGCGCGCGAGCGGCAGGAGGAGATGCAGGGCCTCGACGTAGCGCCCGCCCTCGTAGGCCTGTCGTGCCTGGGCGAGGGTCGCGGCCGCGGGGTGGGCCGCGGCGGACGTGGTGCCGCTGGTCGGCCCGTGGCCCGAGGACGCGCAGCCGGCCAGAACGGCTGCGGTGAGCGCCGCGACCAGGCGGGCCGCGCGGCAAAATTTACCGAGGTTCAATCGGTTCCGGCTGGGGACGCGCATGATGCCGGGCAGCGTATTACATTTCCGATGACGCTGTAAACCGCGCCACCGCGGACTCGGCGGGCGCGGGGCGGCGTGGACGGGCGATCAGGCGCCCCGGGTGCCCATCCGCGCGGGCGCTGCGGGGATCGCGTCGATCGGCTGCGGCTTGCCGATGTGGTAGCCCTGGGCGTAGTCGACCTTGAACATCTGCAGGATCTTGAGGATGTTCTCGGACTCGACGAACTCCGCGGTCGTCTGGATCCCCATGACGTGGGCGACGTGGTTGATGGCCTTCACCATCGCCCGATCGGTCGAGTCGTGGACGAGGTTCTTGACGTAGCTTCCGTCCAGCTTCAGCAGGTCGACCGGAAGGTTCTTGAGGTAGGCGAACGAGCTCAGGCCGCTGCCGAAGTCGTCGAGCGCGAAGCGGCAGCCCATCTCCCGAAGGTTGGTGATGAACCGCCCGGCGCTGGTCAGGTTGGCGATCACGGCCGTCTCGGTGATCTCCAGGCACAGGCGGCGCGGATCGACGCCCGAGGTCTCGACCAGGTCCACGAAGAATGCCAGGAACTCCTCTTCCGAGAGGGATTGGCCGGAGAGGTTGATGGATACGCTGGCCATGTCCTTGAGGGCGCCCGTGCCGCGCGCCATCGCTCCGAGGGCCGCGCGCACGACCCAACGGTCGATGGCGGGCATGAGGTGATAGCGCTCCGCGGCAGGGATGAAGGCGTAGGGCGGGATCACCTCGCCGGTGGGGTCCAGCATGCGCAGCAGCAACTCGCAGTGACGCCCGGCGGCGCTCTGGCGCGAGATCGGCAGGATCGGCTGGTAGTACAAGCGGAAGCGGTCCTCGTCGAGCGCGAGCTGGATGCGCTGGATCCACTGCATCTCGCCCTGACGCTGCGCCACGGCGCCGTCGTCGGGCTGGTAGAGGTGGACGCGGTTGCGGCCCTGGTCCTTGGCGACGTAGCAGGCGGCGTCGGCGGCACTGAGCACGTCGGAGAGCGTGCCGCTGTCGGCGGTGATGGGGACCAGCCCGATACTGGCGCCGACGCGGAAGGTTTTGGACTCCCACGCGAAGCGGAAGGCCTCGACGCTACGGCGCAGATCTTCGGCCACGAGTTGGGCGTTCTCGACGGTACAGCCTTCCAGGAGCGCGCCGAACTCGTCGCCGCCCAGCCGGGCGATGGTGTCGCTCTCTCGGATCTTCTCGCGGAACAGCCGGGTTAGCTGCTTGAGCAGCTCGTCCCCGGCGCCGTGCCCGCAGGTATCGTTCACGACCTTGAACTGGTCGAGATCGATGTAGCACAGGGCATGATGTTTGCCGTCGTTGCGTGCGGTGATCAGCGCGTTCTTCACGCGTGCCTCGAACTCGCGGCGGTTGATCAGGCCAGTGAGCGCGTCATGGGTCGCCTGGTGGGTCATCTGGCGGGCGAGGCCGCGCAGGCGGGTGACGTCGTGGAGGGCGACGACGGCCCCGATAACCTCGCCGCCGCCGTCGTGGATCGGCGCTGCGGTGACCTCGATCGAGAACTCGCGCGCGGCGCCGCGACCCAGCAGGGAGGTGTTGCCGGGTACCGCGGACGCCCGGTTGTCGCGCAGACAGCGGGCGACCGGGTCGGGGACCGGGCGCCGGGTGGCCTCATCGACGAGCTTGAGCACGTTCGCCAGCGGAAGCCCGCGCGCCTCGCGCAGGCGCCACCCGGTGAGCCGCTCGGCCGTGGGGTTGATGTACTCGACGACGCCCTTGACGTCGGTGGTGAGGACCCCGTCGGCGATGGACTGAAGGGTGACCTGGATCTTGTCCTTTTCCTTGTGCAACGCGTCGCGCGCGTGTCTGAGCCCGCTGACGTCGCGGATGCTGCCCTCGACGCCGGCGATCGCACCTGCGGTATCGTGGTAGAAGTGGGCGTTGATCGAGGCCCAGATCCCGGTGTCCGCGCGCGTGCGCAGCGCGACCTCGAAATTCTCCACGATGCCGAAATGTTCCTCGAGCGCCGCCGTCAGACGCCCGGCGTCGTCGGGATCCCGGTAGAGTCCGGCGAATGCCGTGTGCGTCAACTCCGTCGCAGAGTAACCGAGGAGTCGCTCGACCGAGGGCGTGATCCAGACGATGCGTCCGGCGGTGTCGGTGCGATAGACGACGTCCTGCAGGTTGTGCAGGATCGAGCGCAGCCGGGTTTCGGAGTTGCGGATCTGCTCTTCGGCGCGCTCGCGCTCGCGGATCTGGTCGCTGAGCGCGGCGTTGGCGTGCTCGAGCTGGGTACGCGCATCCTCGGATTGGCGTCGCGCGGTGGCGAGGCGGTCGATCAGCTCCGTGTTCTCGATGCCGGCCTGAAAGGAATGGGCGAGGGTCGCCTCCAGGCGGCGGGCGGTGACACCGAGCAGCCCGGCGAAGGCGAAGGTCATGGCCCCGATCGCCGCCGGTACGGCGCCCCCCGTCAGGATCAGTTCGAATGCCGCCGGAGCGAAGGCCGGCAGGAGAAAGCAGAAGACCGAAACGGCGGAGGCGGCCAGCGTAGCCAGCGCCGCCGCGCCCAGACCCCACAGCACCAGGACCAGGAACACCTGGTGCAGCAGGCCGCCGTAGTGGGCGACCAGCAGGGCGCCGGCCCCCCACGCGGCGCCGGCGGCCAGCGTCGCGGCGTTGAAGCGCCGGAACCAGACTCCGGGATCGGACGCGCGCTCGCGATTCCAGTAGCCGTGGATCAGGGCGGCGCGGACCAGGCCGAGCAGGGCCGTCAGCGCGGCCCAGGGTGCGAGCCACTTGCCGGGGACCGTACCCGCGAGGAGAAGGTACAGCAGCGCCGCGAGCAGGGGCATCACGACCCACTCGGCGCGACGCCGCGCGAACAGCAGGTCGAGCCGGCTGGCGAGGAGGCGCGAGTCGCGCCGCGGTCTCGGGGCCGCCGGCCCCGCCGGGGGCGGTGGTCGGCGGGCCGGTCGGGTGGATCGCTGCAGTCTCATCCGCCGACGTCTCCGGGCCGCGGGTGCCCTCGCAGTATCCCCGGGCCGCGGGCCTCCGGGGGCGCAATATCCCGCCAGTTTCTCGGCCGCCCGCCCGGGAACTTGAGGCCGGGCTAAAGGTGGCGGCGCACGCGGACGCTAACCGGGGGCAGGGCCCGCGCGGCCCGCGGATCGGCCGCGGGCGGGGTTGCGGGCCCGGATGAATCCGGAGTCTTCGACCATGAACGACTGCAGCCGAATCCGTGAGTGCGACCGGCGCTCCAAGGCGGCGGGCACGCTGATCGGCAGGTACCTGCAGCAGGTGACGCTCGCCGGTTGCGCCGTCTACGAGATCATCGAAGAGCACCTCGAGACGGTGCGCATCCGCGTGTGCCGGGGTCTGCCCGGCACCTGCGTGTTCCCCTACTGGGGGCACGAGACGCTCGTCTACAAGAGCTACGCGTTGCGCAACATCGCCGCACGCGAGGCCGCCGACGCCTGCCTCTGAGCTGCGCCCCGCCCCGGATTCCCCGCGCGGGGGGGGGTGATGCCGGCGGGGCCGGTCACCGGCGGGCGTGCAGGAGGAGTCGATGAGGACCGACCACCCGGGGCAGCCGGAACCCTTCATCGGGGAGAGCGCCCTCGAAGTTCCGGACCGGGGCCGGGATCGGGCGCCGGGCGCCGGCTCCGATCTCCATGCGAAGGCGATCGGCGCCCGGGTCGCCGCCTTGCCGCTGGCCGATCCGCCGCGCGCGGCCGGCCTCCTGCTCGAGGTGCTCGGCGCCCTGAACCGCACGTCGATCGACGCCGGCGAGCGCGCCGCCGCGGTGGCATTGCTGCGCCCGCCGCTAGGGACGGTCATGGACGCCCTCGCCGGTTCATACGTCCGTTCCGCGTTGCCGCTGAGCGAACCCGAGCGGCGCCGCGCCGGGCTCGTGCTCGAACTGGCGAAGGAAGGCGCCTACGCCGAGAAACTCCTGTTGCTGCATCCCGTGGCCGCGGGGCCGCGCGAGCCCGCCTTTCCGCGGGCGCTCGCGCGCAGCGCGGCCGCCCTCGCACGGCTGCTGCTGGAACACTACCGCCTGTACGCGGTGGAGCCGCGGGGTGTATGGGGGGAGTTGCACCGCCTCTATCGCCACGCCGAGGCGCTATGGACCGCCGCCGGGCGCAACGGTCCGGCGGCCGGCGCCCTGGGGGAGCTGTTCCGCGAGTATCGCCGTGCGGCCCTCCTGGCGTTGGCCGATCCCTATCACCTCGTACCGGGCGAGGTCGCGGAGGTGCACCGGGGACTGGGCGGGTGGGTCGAGGCGCAACCCCTGCGGCCGCCGGACCGGGGCGGTGTCGAGGGACGCTTCTACGTCGCGCTCGAAGGCGCGGGGGCGCCCGCGTTCGGTGTGCCGGGCTGTGCCGCCCCCGCGGGGGGTGTGCGGGTCGTGCCGGTCGACGGGGTGCTGCACGAGGTCGCCGCGCGGATCGCCGCCCTCGGCGGGCGCGGCGCCGCCGGCGCGGCGGGTCGGTCGTCGCTCGCCCAACGCCTGGAGCGGGCGATGTGGCTGCGCCTGCACCGCACCTGGTCGGCGCGTACGGCGCGCGGTTCGGCGCGACTGCCGGCGCCCGCGCCGGTGCGGATCGCGATCGGAATCGGGAGCTGCCACCATTTCCTATCGCGCGGGGCCGACTTCCATCCGGAGCGCGACGAGGTCGAGATCCGCAACGGGCCCCTGTCGGAGGTGTCGCCCCATTTGAGCCTGGTGCCGAAGGAGTTGGAGCCGTGGAAGCGGCACGAGGCGGTGGAGCGGTTGCGCAACGGGATCGCACGCCCGCGCGAGACCCGTTTCGACCCCGAGGACCGCGAGCGTGACGTCTGGGACAAGGTATACGCACATCCGGTGGATGAGATCGCGACCGCCCCGGGCTTCGTCGCGCTGCGTTGGGAGCGCTTCGATTCCAGCTCCGGCGGCCTCGCCGTGCGCGGGCGTCCGCCCCGGGCCGCGCGCGTGCGCGTGGGACAGCTCGCCGCCTACCTCGACCTCGAGGCGCAACCCGCGCGCGCGGACGCATCCGCCTGGACGCTCGGAATCGTGCGCTGGCTCCGGATCCACGATGACGGGCACATGGAGCTTGGAATCGAGCGGATCGCCGACCGCGCGCAACCGGTCGCCACGCGCGGGGTCGCGGGGACCGGCGGCGGGACCGAGTATTTCCGCGCCCTCGGGGTACCCGGGGCGGACGGGGACGGGGCGATCGCCGGCATCGTCGTGCCGGCGGCCGTGTATGACGTGGGGAGCGTGCTCGCGGTCAACCTGACGACGCGCCTGCTCTACGTGCGCCTGACCCGCATGCGCGAATCGACCGGCTCGTTCGCCCGCTTCGACTACCGCGTGGTGCCGGCGCCGCTCGCCGAACGCGAATTCCTGCCGCAGATCCCGCCGCGCGGCCCGTGACCGGCGCGCGCGGGGGCACGGTCGAGGGTCAGCCGGCGCCGTCTTCCCCCGGGGTGCCGGAGGCGTCTTCCTCCGGCCTGGTGCGGCGGCGCGCGACGAAGCGCGACCACCATACGCCGACCTCGTAGAGCAGCCACATCGGCACCGCCAGCGAGACCTGGGACAGGACGTCGGGCGGCGTGAGCAGCATGCCGACCACGAAGCAGCCGACGATGACATAGGGGCGGATGTGGGCCAGTTTCTCCGGCGTCATCACCCCGGTCCAGACCAGCAGCACGGTGGCGACGGGGGCCTCGAAGGCGACCCCGAAGGCGAAGAACATGGTGAGCACGAAATCGAGATAACTCTTGATGTCCGTCATCACCTCCACGCCGTGCGGTGCGGCGTGGGTGAAGAAGCGGAACATCAGCGGGAAGACCACGAAGTAGGCGAACGCCATGCCGCCGTAGAAGAGGGCGGTGCTGGAAACCAGCAGCGGCAGGACCAAGCGCCGTTCGTGACGGTAGAGCCCCGGGGCGACGAACGCCCAGATCTGGTAGAGCAGGTAGGGCATCGCCAGGAAGATCGACAGCACCAGGGCGAAATGAAACGGCGCCAGAAACGGCGAGGTGACGTCGACGGCGATCATGCTGCTCCCCTTCGGGAGCTGGCGGATCAGCGGCTTGGCGAGCAGGGTGTAGAGCTGGTCGGCATAGACCGACAGGCCCATGAAGATGACCACCACCGCGGCGATGCCGCGTAGCAGCCGGCTGCGCAACTCGATCAGGTGGGAGACGAACGGCTGTTCCCCGTCTCCCTTGTCCGCGTCGCCCTCAGGCCTTGCCGTCATGGGTTCCGTCCCGGTGCGCCGCCGGATGCGCGGGTGCGGGCTCCGGTGCGCCCGCGGGTTGCGCCGCGGGTTCGGGGGCGGCGTCCGCGGGCCGGGGTGCGCCCTCGGCACCCGCGCGCGGCGCGGCTTGGGCCTCGCCCGCCGCGACCCCCGCCCCACCGCCGTCCTCCGCTGGTTCTCCCTCCAGGATCTCGTAGCGCTGCGGCGCGTCCGCCGCGCGTCGCGCCGACTCGAGCCCGTCGCGCACTTCACCGTCGGTCGCGTGCAGCTCCCGTTCCAGCTCGTCGAAGCCGCTCTCGTCCTTGAGATCCTGGAGGCTCTTCTTCAGCTCCTCGGCCTCGAGTTCGCGCCGGATCTCCTCGCGCATGCCGTCGGCCATGCGCCGCAGCCGCCCGATCCAGAGGCCGGCGGTGCGGGCGACCTGCGGCAGCCGCTCCGGCCCGACGACGAGCAGCGCCACGACCAGCACGACGACCAGTTCCCAGAAACCGAAATCAAACATGGTGCAGACTCAGGGCGTGCCCGGACCGGAACGGCCGGGCCGCTTCAGACCTTGTGCCTCTCCTGCGGCGCGCCCTGTCGCTGCGCCTCACCCTCAATGACCCGGCCCTGCTCTCCGCCGGCCGCCGCCTGCCCCTTGGCGGCCGGATCGTCGGCCGCGGGGGTTTTCTCCTCCTCCCCCTCGCGCAGCGAGCTGCGGAAGCCGCGGATGGCCGAGCCCAGATCCGAGCCCAGGTTGCGCAGACGCTTGGCGCCGAACAGCACCAGCACGATCAGGAGGATGATCAGCAGCTCTTTGAACCCGAATCCCATTGCTATGTTCCTCGCAGGTGGCGCCGGGGCGCCATTCAACCGCCGCGCCCGGCCTTCTCTTCGATGCCCGAGACGCCGAAGCGTCGCTCGAGCTCCGCGTACACGTCCCGCGGGCCCAGACCCTCGCTGGCGAGCAGCACGAGCGTGTGGAACCACAGGTCCGCGGTCTCGTGCACGATCTGGTCGCGGTCTCCGTCCTTGGCGGCCAGCAGCGTCTCGGCGGCCTCCTCGGCGATCTTGCGCAGGATCGCGTCCCGGCCCTTGCGGTAGAGCGAGGCGACGTAGGACGTCTCCGGGTCGGCGCCCTTGCGGGCCTCCAGGGTCGCGCCGAGTCGTTCCAGGACGTCAGCCATAGATCTCCCCGGGATCCTTCAGGACCGGCTCGACCGTCTCCCAGCGGCCGGATTCCAGGCGTCGGAAAAAGCAGTCGCGGCGTCCCGTGTGGCAGGCGATCCCGCCCTTCTGTTCCACGCGCAGCAGGACCGTGTCGCCGTCGCAGTCGAGGCGGATCTCGCGCACGATCTGCTCATGCCCGGAGGACTCGCCCTTGTGCCACAGCCGCCCGCGCGAACGCGACCAGTAGACCGCCCGCCCGGCGGCCAGTGTGGCCTCGAGGGCCTCGCGGTTCGCCCACGCGAGCATCAGCACCGTCCCGGTGGACGCATCCTGGGCCACCACCGGGACCAGCCCGTCGGCGTTCCAGCGGATCTCTTCGAGCCAGTCGTTACCCATCGGATCAGTTTCCGGCTAACGCCCTCCGGTTGCAAGGCGCGACGGCGCGCTAGGGGCCTGTCGGACTTGGGTGTTCGTAGCGAGGCGGCGGGAGAGCGAGGACGGTTTTCCGATCGTTTGAGGCGAATAGTGATCGCTATTTACCGAGAACGATCGGAAAAATGGGCCGATTTCCCGCCGCCGCAGTAGGACATGCCCAAGTCCGACGGGCTCCTAGAGCCGCACGGTCACCCCGTGCCGGGAGAGGTATTCCTTGGCCTGGGCGATAGTGTACTCGCCGTAGTGGAAGATACTGGCGGCGAGCACGGCGTCGGCCCCGCCCTCGCGGACCCCCGCCACGAGGTGGTCGAGGTCGCCCACCCCGCCGGAGGCGATCACGGGGATCGGGACGGCGTCGCTCACGGCCCGGGTGAGCGCCAGGTCGAAACCGGCGCGGGTGCCGTCGCGGTCCATGCTCGTGAGCAGGATCTCCCCGGCGCCGTAGTCGGCCATGCGCACCGCCCATTCGACCGCGTCCAGGCCGGTGGCGCGGCGCCCGCCGTGGGTGTAGACCTCCCAGCGCGGCGCCGCCTCCGTGCCTCCAGCGCGCTTGGCGTCCACGGCGACGACCAGGCACTGGGCGCCGAAACGTCGCGCCGCCGCGCGCACCAGTTCCGGATCGCGTACCGCGGCGGTGTTGATGGCGACCTTGTCCGCCCCGGCGTTGAGCATGCGCCGCACGTCGTCCACGCTGCGGATGCCGCCCCCCACGGTCAGGGGGATGAACACCTGGGAGGCGACCTGCTCGACCACGTGGACGATGGTGTCGCGTTCGTCGGAACTCGCGGTGATGTCGAGGAAGGTGATCTCGTCGGCGCCCTGCTCGTCGTAGCGCCGCGCCACCTCGACCGGATCTCCGGCGTCGCGGATCTCCACGAAACGCACGCCCTTGACCACGCGGCCGGCGTCGACGTCGAGGCAGGGGATGATGCGTTTGGCGAGGCTCATCGTCCGCGTCCGGCCACGCCCCGCGGCGCCCGCCGGGGGGCGGACATGGGTTCAGCCGGCGCCGCAGAGTTCATCGGCGAGGCGCTGCGCCGCGGCGAGGTCCAGCGTCCCCTCGTAGAGGGCGCGCCCGATCACTGCGGCGGCCACGCCGTCTTCGGCGACCTCGCACAGGGCGCGCACGTCATCGAGGTTGCGCACTCCGCCCGAGGCGATGATCGGGATCTGGACGGCGCGCGCCAGCTCAGCCGTGGCCGCGGCGTTGACGCCGCTCATCATGCCGTCGCGGCCGATGTCGGTGTAGATGATGGCCTCGACGCCGTCCTGTTCGAAGCGCTGGGCCAGTTCCGCGGCGTTGTGATTGGAGAGTTTGGACCAGCCTTCGATCGCCACGCGGCCGTCGCGCGCGTCGAGGCCGACGAGGATGTGGCCGGGGAATTCCAGGCACAGGTCGTTGACGAAATGCGGCGTCTTGACCGCCTGCGTGCCGACGATCACGTAGCGCACGCCCGCGTCGAGGTAGGTCTGAACGGTGTCCTCGTCGCGGATGCCGCCGCCCACCTCGATATCGAGATCGGGGTGGGCCGCGGCGATTTCGCGGATGACCTCGGCGTTGACCGGGCGTCCGGCGAACGCCCCGTTGAGGTCCACGATATGCAGGCGCCGCGCTCCGGCCTGCGCCCAGCGCCCGGCGACCTCCACGGGGTCGTCCGAGAACACCGTCTCATCCTCCATGCGACCCTGACGCAGCCGCACGCACTTGCCGTCCTTGAGATCGATGGCGGGTATCAGCAGCATGGTTTGACCTTGGCGGTTGACCGGTTGTTCGATTGCATCGTCGCCGCGGGCGTGGTTACGCCGCGCCGTCCCAACGCAGGAAGTTCCCCAGCAGCGCGAGGCCCGCGAGTTGGCTCTTTTCGGGATGGAACTGCACCGCGAAGATATTATCGCGTGCCAGCGCCGATGCGAATCCCCGGGCGTAGGGCGTGGTCGCGGCCACGAGATCCTCGTCCTCCGGCGCGACGTGGTAGCTGTGCACGAAATAGTAGCGGCTGTCCTGGGGAATTCCCGACCACAGGGGGTGTTCGCGCGTGCGGTGGACCTCGTTCCAGCCCATGTGGGGGATCTTCAGCCGCGTGCCGTCGTCCGCGCGTGCGTCCTCCGGAAACCGTATCACGGATCCGGGAAATACCCCCAGGCCCGGCGTGCCGCCGTCCTCCTCGCTGAACGTCATCAGCGCCTGGAGTCCCAGGCAGATCCCCAGGAACGGGCGCGAGCGCAGCGCGGCGACGATGGCCTCGTCGAGGCCGGTGTCCCGCAGCCGCCGCATGCACTCGCCGATCGCCCCCTGCCCCGGGAACACGACCCGCGCGGCGCTCGCGACGCGCTGCGGGTCGCCGGTGACCCACACGCGGGCATGCGGGGCCACGTGCTCCACGGCCTTGTGGACCGAGCGCAGGTTGCTCATGCCGTAATCGATGATGGCGACGCTGTTCATGGCGGCGGATGGCGCGGGGCGGGCGGCGACGCGGGAGGGTCCGGCCTACAGACTCCCTTTGGTCGAAGGTACGGCGCCGGCGCCGCGCGGGTCGGCCTCGACCGCCGCCCGGAGGGCGCGCCCGAAGGCCTTGAACACCGTTTCGGCGACGTGGTGGGCGTTGTCGCCGTACAGGGCGTCGACGTGCAGCGTCACGCGCGCGTGATTCACGAACCCCTGAAAGAACTCGTGGAAGAGATCGACATCGAAATCGCCGATGCGTGCGCGCGGGAAACGCACGCGGTACTCCAGGCCCGGGCGGCCGGAGCAGTCGAGCACCACGCGCGCGAGCGCCTCGTCCAGGGGGACGTAGGCGTGCCCGTAGCGGCGGATGCCGCGTTTGTCCCCGAGGGCCTCGAGGAGCGCCTGTCCGAGCGTGATGCCCACGTCTTCGACGGTGTGATGCGCGTCGACCTCGAGGTCGCCTTCGGCCTCGATGTGAAGATCGAGGAGCCCGTGGCGTGCGACCTGGTCGAGCATGTGCTCGAAGAACGGCAGGCCGGTGTGCAGTTCGCTGCGCCCTTCGCCGTCGAGCTCGACGCGGACCCGCACGCGCGTCTCCGCGGTGTTGCGTTCGATGCTGGCGCTGCGCGACACGGCCGTGGGCTCCGGGTCAGGGACGGGGGTCGGGACGGCCCGGCCATGATACCGGGAACGCCCCCCCGGGAAAACCGTAAGCGGTTCAAAACGGGGAACATGCGCCGGCCGGCGGGCGGCGACGGCGGCGGGCCGGTGCGCGAGACCCGATCCGGGGGCGCGGGCGCGGCCGGCCCGACGGGGCGGCCCCGGGAGCCGGCGATGCGCCGTGCGCCCCGGCGGTGGCGCAATTTGCCCGCGGCCCCGGAATCTGTTGAAATCCTTGATCGGAGCGCGGTTCTGCGGGCGAGGGGGTGGTATGAAGGACACGGGCGGCGGGGACAAGGTTGTCAGCCTCAAGGGCCTCAAGGTCGCCTGCCGCGCCTGCAGCCTGGTGCAGCTCTGCCTGCCCGTCGGCGTCTCGCGCGAGGATGTCGAACGCCTGGATGCGATCATCCGCCGCCGCCGGCCGCTGCGCCGCGGCGAGTATCTCTATCGCGCGGGCGACCGGTTCCACGCCGTTCACGTCGTGCGCTCCGGGTCGGTCAAGAGCTGCGCGCCCACCGACGAGGGCCACGAGCAGGTCACCGGCTTCCATCTCCCCGGCGAACTGGTCGGGCTCGACGCCATCCACGTGGGCGAGCACCGCTGCGGGGCGGTCGCCCTGGAGACGACCAGCGTGTGTGAGGTACCTTTCGGTCAGCTCGAGACGCTGTCCGCACAGGTGCCAGGGCTGCAGCAGCAGCTCCACCGCCTGATGAGCCGCGAGGTCTTGCGCGACCACGAGCATCTGCTGATGCTCGGAAAGAAGGGCGCCGAAGAGCGGCTGGCCACCTTTCTCGTGAGTGTCTCCAACAGCTTCCAGGAGCGCGGATACTCGCCCACCGAGTTCCGGCTGAGTATGTCGCGCGGCGACATCGGCAACTACCTCGGCCTGGCCGTGGAGACGGTGAGCCGGTTGTTCACCCGGCTGCAGACGCTGGGTTGTATCGAGGTCGAGCGCAAGCTCATACGCATTGCCGATCCGGAGCGGTTGCGCGCGCTGGCGGGCGTGCGGCCCTGCGAGCCGGTCGCCCAGCCGCGTCACGGGAACGGATCCTGACGGCGACCGGAGGGTTCGGCCGTCGTCATCGCGGGCCGGGCGGGGGGCGCCGCATTTTTTCGAGGGTCGCACCTGCGCACGGGCGGCGGTGCGGCACGGGGTGCAAGGGGAGCCGGACGGAGCCGGCGGGGAGCATGGGGGATTCACGGTATGGACGGTTCGACGGGCGTGGGGGAGATGCCGCGCATCCAGCGCTGCGCTTCGGTGCTCTGGCCGTCGTTTCTGGTGGCGGGGCTGGCGACGGCGGCCTTCTTCATGTGGTTCGATCCGGTCGAACTGCTTCACTGCAGCGGCCGCCTCCAGGACTGCCGCCTCGGCGCGTATACCGGCGGTTTTTTCCTGTTCTGGCTGACGACATTCGCCTCCTCGGCGCTGACCTGCTGGTTCCGGCGTCCCTGCGGCGGGGGCCGGCGGGACTGACGCCGGCGGCGGCTAGCGCGGGGCGGCGCGCAGCCAGAAGGTCACCGGACCGTCGTTGGTCAGCTCGACCTGCATGTCCGCCCCGAAGCGCCCGCTGCAGGTGGCGGGATGGCGCGCACGCACCTCGGCGCACAGGGCCTCGTACAGGCGCCGGCCGGTGTCGGGGTCGGCCGCGGTGCTGAAGCCGGCGCGGGTCCCTTTGCGGGTGTCGGCCGCCAGCGTGAACTGCGGTACCAGGAGCACCGCGCCGCCCCTGTCCCGGACGCTGCGGTTCATGCGTCCGTCCGCGTCCGCGAACACGCGGTAGCCGAGCAGGCGTCCGGCAAGACGCGCCGCCTCGCGCTCCGTGTCGCCGCGCTCCACGCCCACCAGCACCAGCAGCCCCGCTTCGATCGCCGCCAGCGTGCGCCCCTCGCTGTGGACGCGCGCGCGGCTCACGCGCTGGAGCAGTCCGATCATCCGCCGGACGGGCTCAGGTGTCGCGCACGGGCTCGCCGCGCAGGCCGATCGCGGTCGCGATCCCCGCGAGCAGCAGCCCGGCGAGGATGAGCGCCGGTCCGATGCCGGTGTCGAGTACCGTCCGCGCCCAGGCGAACTGGAACACGATGCCGAGGTAGAGCATTCCGGAGTGCAGCAAAGCCCCGGCGATGAACGCCCAGCTCACCAGTTGCCGGAGCCACACCGCCCCGGCCGTGAAGCACAGCGTCAGGCCCACGGCGATGTTGAGGAGCGATTCGAGGTTGCCGTGGGTGTGCGGGCCGCCCTTGATCGCGTCGATGGGGGCGCGTGCGGTGAGCGCGTCGTTGACGGCGAGCAGGGCGCGGGCGTTGATCCGCGCGAGTTGAGCGGGCGTCAGCGTCTCGAGCGTCGCCGGGTCGGTGAAGCCGCTCGCGGCCATCCCCTGGAGCGCGGCGAGCGCCTTCTGGCGCGCGCCCTCCGCCGTCGCCACGGTGCCGAACTGGGTGACCATGTAGGGACCCAGCGCCGCGGTCAGCACCAGGTAGAGAAAGCCGAAGACCACGTTCTTCTTGCCGATCATCCCGGACCTCCCCGCGCCGCGTGCGCGACGCAACGATGTTCCCGATCGCTCCGCTCCGGAACGGTGTGGGGCGGCGCTAGCGGTGAGGGTAGCAGATCGGCGCCGCCGCGGCGGTGCCGGCGGGGGGAAGCGCCCCCCCGCCGGCACCTCGCTACGAGCGGCCCGGGACGGGGATGGCCCGCAGGCGCAGCTCCTCGCGAGTCGCGCGCACGAAGCCGTGTTTCCCGTAGATGCCCTGCGCCGCGTCGGTCTGCAGGTATTCGAGGAAGCGCCGCGCGTTGCGCGGGTTGCGGGCCTTGACCAGCGGGCCGATCGCGTAGCCTACCTCCGAGGCCATGTTGTAAGGGGCCGCGAGGGAGACCCCGTCGATCTTGCGCCCGCTCTCCTTGCCGTAGACCACCTCCGTCGCCCAGACGATCCCGGCGTCGGCCTGCCCGTGCTCGATGCGGTAAGGCGTCTCGCGGTGGTGGCGCGAGGTGAACCAGGTCTTGCCCGGGATCGCCCAGCAGCTCTTGCACTTCCTGTCGTGCGTGACCGCCTCGTAGATCCCGACCTGCTTGAGCATCCTGGAGCCGTAGAACTTGAAGATGCCCTCGGTCAGCGGATTGGGCAGCGACAATACGACGTCCTTGCGGGCGAGGTCCTTCGGTCCCCGGATGTCCTTGGGATTCCCGGCGGCCACCATCAGCGCGAGCTGGTTGTGGGTGTAGATCATGTAGTCGTGCATGATCCCCTTAGCGCGGAGCTTTTTCAGGTGGCCCAGGTTCACGCTGGCGAACAGATCCGGGGTGCGCGAGGTGCGCCGCCCGTTGATCGTCCCCTGGCGCAGGATCTGCTGTTTGAGGATCTGCCCGGGGGGAATCGTCTCGACGTACACCGAGCGGATGTCCGGGTTCTTCTTCTGAAAGTCCCGCATCAGGTCCTCCATGACCATGAACTGGTTGCCCGCCAGGTACATCACCAGGTCGGCCTTGTAGGAGTCGCCGATGCGCCCGTAGTCGATCTTCCCGTCGCTGTGGAAGGTTCGGTAGTCGTGGCCGAGGCCGGCACCCTTCTTCGCCGCCGTCGCCGGGCCCGATGCGGCCAGGAGGGCGGTGGTGAGGGCGAGCGCGAGCCCGAGTGCCGGATTTCTCATAGCGGATTGATTCATGATGGATTCCTCCCCCCGCGGTCCGGGTGGTTCGACGGTTGTTGTGGTCATGGTCTCCCCGATAAACGACTCGGGTGGACAGGGACGGGACGCGGCCTGTCGCGGGTTTATTCCGGGGCGTGCGGAAAGGGGGCGGGGGATGGGTTCAGTGCGCCGGTCGCCCGCGGATGCCGGCGTCGCCCCGGGGGCGTTTGGGCGCCGCTGCCGCGTCGCGGTGGGCCGGGGTCTCCAGGCGCAGCAGCCCGTGCGAACCGCCGCTCCCGAGGTGGTAGCTCAGGCCCGCGGCCGGGCGCGCCAGGACCAGGCCGGGCCGAGTGCGGCGGATGACGAACACCAGGGGCGCCTTGCGTCCCTCCAGGCGCACGGTGATGCGGCCCTTGTCCGGGCCGCCGTGATCGCGCTGGATGAACAGGGCCCGGGCGTCGCGCCAGCGCGCGAGCAGGGCGTCGATGCGCACGGGGTCGGCCTCCTTGCGCGGCGGGGTGAGCGTCCAGTGCCCCTTGGGCCCGCGGCGCAGCGAGAGGTGCGGCAGATTCAGCGCCTCGATGTCGGCCCCCGGCGGCAACAGCGCCAGATTGACGAAGGCGGTCGGGGGCATGGTCAGAAAGGGATAGACGGTGTCGCCGATCATGTGGACCCGGTCGCCGACGCGCACGTAACGCCACTGGTGGATGGGATCGGTGTCGCCGAAGTCGAGTTCGTGCCCGTTGAGCCACAGGCGCACCTTCGGCGGGGCCAGGCCGAACTGTTTGAGTTGGAGGCCCGGCACGGGATAGCCGGCGAGGCTGGGCGCGTCGGCGGCGTCCTCGATGCCCTCCACGCGCAGGGTGTTGGCGCGCGCGCGGATGGGTGCGGTGATCCGCCACACCCCGTGCTCGCGCCGCAGCCGGATGGTCGCGTGCCCGGGGCGCTCGATGCGGATGCGGGTGATGTCCGCGGGCTTGAGCGCGGTAAGCGTGGGCTTCTTCGGCGCCGGATGGTGGCCCGGACGGAAGTAGGCCACGGCGCCGAGCACGGCGGCCAACACGATGAGCGCGAGGTTGAGGAGCGTGCGGCTGCGCACGGGATCAGCGCCGGCGGCGGCGGGTCCAGATCACGACCCCGCCGGCGAGCAGCAGCGCCGGCAGGCCGAGCAGCAGCCCGAAGCCCATGACCCCCTCGGCGGTCGGGGAGAGGTTCAGGGACCGGTCCGGGGCCGTGCGTGCGGGCACGTCGACGAAGCGGTCGTTGTGCGTGACCCACTGAAACACCTTGAGCCCGAGGTTCAGGTTGCCGGCGTTGCCGAGGTAGGTGTTCGACAGGAAGTCGGCGTTGGCGATCACCGCCACGCGCTGGGTGCGCGGCCGCGCTCCGTCCTTGCGTCCCTCATCCTTCGCCTTGTCCGCGCCGGCGGTCTTGCCCGGCCCGGCGGCCGCGGCCGGTGCCGGGCGCGTCAGGTAGACGCCGATGTCGAGCGGACCGCGCCGGTCGCGGCCGGCGACGAAGGAGATCTCGCCCTTGAGTGGCTGGGTGGTGTCCCAGCTCGCGCGACTGCTCAGCAGGAAGGCGGCGGCCTGCCAGCCCCCGTGATCCTTGTCGATGGCGACGGCGCCTGCCTGCGGGAACAGGGTGAGCAGGTTCATGCCGCGCGTGAGTGGGGTGGGCGGATAGTCGGTCACCAGTGCGAAGGGCGCGCCGAACAGGCGCACCGCCGCCGGATCGACGATGGTCCCGGGGAGCAGGCGCAGGTGCAGCGCCGCGGCCAGCGGGGCGAGGCCGTGCAGCGGGCCCGGGTCCTGCAGCCACAGCAGGTTCCCGCCGCGACGGACGTAGGCCAGGATCGTCTTCACCTCGCCGGGCAGCAGGTCCACGCGCGGATTGGCGATTACCAGCACGGTGGTATTGGCGGGGACGCTCGAGACGTCGGCCAGATTGAGCGTCTGCACCGAGATGCCCTTGCGTTCGAGTTCGTGGCCGAAGGTGCCGAAGTCGAAGTTCGCCCGGCCCAGCGGGTCGGCCTCGCCGTGTCCGGTGAGAAAGACGGCGAGCCGCTTGCCGCCGCTCGCCACCCGCAACAGGGCGTTGGTCAGGTTCTGCTCGGTGGGCTGGGTGACCTGCTGCGTGCGGCCCCGGTACTGGACGATGAGTTCGCCGTCGACCGTGATGCCGAGTTCGCGCACCTGCGCGGGGACGGTGTCCGGGTTGATGAAATCGAGCCGCAGGTCCGGTTTCACGCGGCGGTAGCGGTCGACCAGGCTGCGGATCTGCGCGCGCAACTGCGGGTTCTCCCGCGCGTACGCGGTGATCGTCACCGGGCCGTGGATCTTCTTGAGCACCTGCACGCTCGCCCGGGTCAGGGTGTTGCGGTGTCCGGCGGTCCAGTCGGCCTCGTAGGTGTACTGCGTGCTCAGCCACGCGAGCAGCCCCACGATGCCGAGGAAGAGCACCAGGAAGGCGGCGTTCTGGGCGCGCAGGTAGCGGCGCGAGCGGGCGCTCACCTCCATCGGCCCGCCTCCCTCGGAACGACGCCCGGCGCGCGGTCGACCCTGCATTCGCGAAGAGCGGTCACCGCCGGGACCTCAGTGCTGCAGGCGGTCGGCGTCGAGGCGCCGGACGCTGAGGACCAGGAAGGTGAGGATGAACAACAGGTAGTAGATCACGTCCTTGGTGTCGAACATCCCCTTGAGAAGCGAACTGTAGTGCTGCAGCAGCGACAGATAGGCGAACACCCCGCTCATGCCCGGGCGCGCGTTGCCGGACCAGTCGATCACCCACAGCAGCAGGAGCAGTCCGAAGGTGCTGATCGCCGCCACCGTCGGCTGGCGCGTGAGCGCGGACATGAACAGACCCGCCGCCCCATAAGCGGCGAGCAGCAGGGCGAGGCCGAGGAACCCCGCCGCCAGCGTGCCGAAGTCGAGACCCCCGCCCATCAGGAGCGAGAGGGGCATCAACGCGATCAGCGCCAGCAGCACGAGGAAGAACAGCATCAGCCCGAGGTATTTGCCGAGGACGATCTCGGTCATCGACGCCGGCGAGGACAGCAGCAGGGGCAGCGTGCGGTTGCGCCGCTCGTCGGCGATCAGGCGCATGGTCAGGAGCGGAGTGACCAGCATCAGGATGATCGCGGCGTCGCCGAGCATGGGGGCGACGACGATGGCGGTCAGGCCCGGGGCGTTGGGGATGGCGACGAGCTGCGGCTGGATGCGCTGGAAATACTCCACCTGGGCGAGGAACAGCCAGGCGAGCAGAAACACGACCACCGCGAGGATCGCCCACGCGAGGGGGGAGAGGAACAGACTGCGCAGCTCGCGCAGGGCGAGGGTGCGGATCATGCCGCCTCCGTCGGGACCGGGTCCCCGGCCTCCATGTCCGGGCGCGCGTCGCGATAGGCCAGCTCGACGAACAGCCGTTCCAGCGAGGCCCGCTCCGCGGCCAGTTCGTACAGGCCCCAGCCGCGCGCGACCGCGTGTTCCACGAGCGCCTCGCGCGGGTCGGCGCCCGCCGCCGGCCGGATGCGGAAGCGCCCGTCCCCGAGCGCCTCGACGCCGGCCACGCCGGGCAGCGCACCGATCTCCTCCTCCGGCGGCGGACGGCGGAAGGCGGCGGTGACGCCGTGCTCGCCCGCGTCGCGCGTCACCTCCTCGAGGCTCCCGTAGAGCACGCGCTCGCCGCGGTGGATCATCAGTACGCGGTTGCACACCGCCTGCACCTCGGGGAGGATATGGGTGGATACGATGACGCTGTGGGCCTCGCCGAGCGAGCGGATCAGTGCGCGGATCTCCAGGATCTGAATGGGATCCAGGCCCACCGTGGGTTCGTCGAGGATCACCACCGCCGGGGTGTGGATGATCGCCTGCGCGATACCGACCCGTTGCTGATACCCCTTGGAGAGGTTGCCGATGAGACGGGCGCCGACCGCCTCCAGTCCGCAGCGCGCCCGCGCCCGCGCGACGGCCGCGACCACGTCGCGGCGTGGTACGCCGTGGATGCGGGCGCAGAAGGCGAGATACTCGTCGACGGTGAACTCGCGGTAGAGCGGCGGCTGCTCCGGCAGATAGCCGAGTTGCGCCTTGGCGCGGCGCGGCTCGTCGAGCAGATCGACGCCGCCGATCCACACGCGGCCCGCGCTCGGGGCGAGGTTGCCGCTGATCACCTGCATCGCGGTGGTCTTGCCGGCGCCGTTGGGGCCGAGGAAGCCGAGGACCTCGCCCTTGCGCAGCTCGAAGCTCAGCGCGCGCACGGCGCACAGATCGCCGTAGTAGCGATGGAGATTCTCGACGCGGATCAGGACATCGCTGGGCATGTTTCTTATTATGGAAATCGTTCCGTGTCTTCCTGATGAATGGCTTGCGGGGCGGCGCGCCCGCCGTCCGCGCGGGGTCGGACGGATGGTGACATCATTCACGAGGCGGTGCAATTCGCCCCGCGGGGTCGAAGGCTTCGACCGGACGTGCCGGCGTTGGTTCCCGGCCGGCGCGGGTCTGCGGCCGTGAAGCCCGACGGCGCACCGTACTGGCTCGGCGTCGACACCGGCGGCACCTTCACCGACTTCGTGCTCTACCGCGACGGGCGCCTGCGCATCCACAAGGTCCTGTCCACGCCGGATGCGCCGGAGGCAGCGATCCTGCGCGGGATCCGCGAACTGGGCCTGGACCCCGCGGGGCTGCACCTGGTGCACGGCTCCACGGTGGCCACCAACGCGGTGCTCGAGGGCAAGGGTGTGCGCACGGCGTTCGTGACCAACCGCGGGCTCGCCGACGTGCTCACCATCGGGCGGCAGGCGCGCGCGGCGCTCTACGACCTGCAGCCCGCGCCGGTCGCGCCGCCGGTTGCGCCGGAGCTGTGCCTCGAGACCGGCGGGCGGTTGGCGGCCGACGGCGCGGTGGTGGAGCCGCTGACGGACGCCGACCTCGCGCAACTGCATGCGCGCCTGCGTGCGCTCGCACCGCGCGCCGTGGCGATCAGCCTGCTGTTCTCGTTTCTCGACGACGGGCCCGAGCGCGCCCTCGCCGCGGCGGTTCCCGAGGGGATCTTCGTCGCGCGCTC
Source organism: Gammaproteobacteria bacterium (assembly GCA_027013145.1). Classification (GTDB taxonomy): domain Bacteria; phylum Pseudomonadota; class Gammaproteobacteria; order 21-64-14; family 21-64-14; genus BMS3Abin12. Next base: position 117,165 of record JALUXX010000036.1, read on the forward strand.
CTCCGAGGTGTTGGCGGAATACCGCGAGTACGAGCGCGGTGTGGCGACCTGGCTCAACGCCTACGTCGGCCCGCTGGTCGAGGGATACGTCGGGCGGCTGCGCTCGCAGGTGCCCGCGGCGTCGGTCGCCCTGATGCAGAGTTCCGGCGGGACCATGGAGGCCGCGCAGGCGGGCGCGCGCGCCGTGCACCTGTTGCTCTCGGGTCCGGCGGGCGGGGTCATGGGGGCGGGCTACGTCGGGGCCGCCGCCGGCTGCGGCCGTCTGCTCACCTTCGACATGGGCGGGACCTCCACCGACGTGGCACTCGTCGACGGCGCCCCGCGCCTCACCGGCGAGGGCCGCATCGGGCCCTATCCGGTGGCGGTCCCGATGGTCGACGTCCACACCATCGGTGCGGGCGGCGGATCGGTGGCGGCCGTCGACGCGGGCGGACTGCTGCAGGTCGGGCCGCGCTCGGCAGGTGCCGATCCCGGCCCGGCCTGCTACGGGCGCGGCGGACGCGAGCCCACGGTGACCGACGCCAATCTGGTGCTCGGCCGGCTGCGCCCGGATGCCTTTCTCGGCGGGGCGATGACCCTGGACGCGGCGGCGGCGCGGCGCGTCGTGGGCGATCTCGCGCAACGGCTCGGACTCGGGGTGGAGGCGGCCGCGCTCGGGATCGTGGCGGTCGCCAACGAGCAGATGGCCGCCGCGCTGCGTCTCATCTCGGTCGAGCGTGGCCTGGATCCGCGCGGGTTCACGCTGATGTGCTTCGGCGGGGCCGGCGGCCTGCACGTGTGTGCGCTCGCCGAGGCGCTCGGCATGCGCCGCGCCCTGGTTCCGGTCCACGGGGGGGTGCTCTCCGCCCTGGGGATGCTGGTGGCGCCGCGTGCGCGGCGCCATTCGCGCACCGTGCGCCGCCGGCTCGAAGACACGGACGCGGCGCAGCTGCGTGCGGCACTCGACGCCCTCGCCGCCCGCGGGCGGCGGGAACTGGTGCGCGAGGGGGTGGCGCCCGAAGCGGTGCGCTGCGAGATGAGCCTCGACCTGCGCTACGCCGGGCAGTCGTACACGCTGAATGTCCCGTGGACGGGACTGCGCGCGGCGGCGCAGGCGTTCCACGCCGCGCACGAGCGCCGTTACGGCCATCGCCTCGCGCTCCCGTTGGAACTGGTGAATCTGCGCGCCGCGACCTTCGGTCCCGCCCCGCCGGTGGGCCTGGAGGAGCGCCCCGCGGATCCCGCCGGCTCGGCGCGCCCGCGCGCGTGGGCCGCGGTCCACGGGATCGGCGAACCGGTGGCGGTGTACGCACGCGAGGCGCTCGGTGCGGGGGCGGGGTTCCCCGGTCCCGCGCTGGTCACCGAGACGGTGGCCACCACGTGGGTGGCTCCCGGCTGGACGGCGCGGGTGGACGGTTTCGGGAATCTGGCGCTGGCGCGGGAGTGACCCGGGCGCTCGCCGGCCCCGAGCCCGGGGCCGCTCAAGTCGAAGGGCGGTCCGGCCGACCGGGTGGTCGATAGGCACCGCTGCGCGGCGCTGGAGGGCGGACCGCCGATCGGCTATCCTGGCGTAGTCGGCCCGCGTGCGGCGGCGCACCGTCCCGACGCAGTGATTCCGTCGAGGTATTCTTATGCTATTCGGACTCTTCCCGCTCCCGGTCTGGGGCTACGTCCTGGTCGCGCTGCTCCTGACCCACGTCACCATCGCCAGCGTCACCATCTTCCTGCACCGTCATCAGGCCCACCGCGCCGTGGACCTCCACCCGTTGGCGAGTCACTTCTTCCGGCTGTGGCTGTGGCTGACGACCGGTATGGTCACGCGCGAGTGGGTGGCGATCCACCGCAAGCACCACGCCCGCTGCGAGACGGCGGAGGATCCCCACAGCCCGCAGGTCCTCGGGGTCGGCCGGGTGCTCACCCAGGGGGCGGAGTTGTACCGGCGCGCCGCGCGCGACGAGGACATGCTGCGCCAGTACGGTCACGGGACGCCGTCCGACGCGCTCGAGCGCCGGCTCTACGCGCGCTACCCGAGCCTGGGACCGACGCTGATGCTGGCGATCGATCTGTTGCTGTTCGGTCTCGCCGGGATCCCGATCTGGGGGGTGCAGATGATCTGGATCCCCTTCTGGGCTGCGGGCGTGATCAACGGCCTCGGGCACTGGTGGGGGTACCGCAACTTCAAGACCGCCGACGCCTCCACCAACCTCTCGCCGGTGGGTCTGCTGATCGGCGGCGAGGAACTGCACAACAACCACCACGCCTTCCCGGCCTCGGCCAAGTTCTCCAGCCGCCGCTGGGAGGTGGATCTGGGGTGGTGGTACATCCGCACCCTGAGCCTGCTGCGCCTGGCGCGCATCCGCAAGGTTGCGCCGCGGCTGCACGTGAACTGGGCCAAGGGACGCGTCGACATGGAGACCCTGCGCGCCGTGATCGCGCATCGCTACCGCGTGATGGCCGAGTTCGGCTCGCGCGTGGTGCTGCCGATACTGCGCGAGGAGGTGCGCCGCGCCGACCGTTCCTGCCGCGGGCTCTACCGGCGTGCGCGCGGGGCGCTGCTGCGCGACGAAGCCTTCCTCGACGCCGGCGAGCGCGCCAGTCTGGGGGAGGTCTTCAGCCGCAGCCAGACGCTTCAGGTCGTGTGCGAGTACCGCCGCCGCCTCCAGGCGCTGTGGGGCCGCTCGAACGCGGCGCCGGAGGGGTTGCTGCGGGGCCTGCAGGACTGGTGCCGCCAGGCGGAGGAGACGGGGATCCAGGCGCTGCAGGAGTTCGCCGCGCGCCTGCGCGGCTACAGCCTGAGCCCTACTTGATCTTGGCTTCCTTGTAGAGGACGTGCTTGCGCACGACCGGGTCGTACTTCTTGCGCTCGAGCTTATCCGGCGTGTTGCGCTTGTTTTTGTTGGTGGTGTAGTAGTGCCCGGTGCCCGCACTGGATACCAGTTTGATCTTCTCGCGCACGACGCAGACTCCTGAAAGATAAAAGAAAACGTTGGGAAAACGTTCGGCGGAAGCTCGATCGCCGGCCGCTGCGCCGGGTTCAGACCCTCTCGCCGCGCGCGCGCAGGTCCGCGAGCACCCGGTCGATTCCCAGCTTGTCGATCACCCGCATGCCCTGGCTGGAGACCCGCAGGCGCACCCAGCGCCGCTCGCTCTCCACCCAGAAGCGCTGGTAGTGGAGATTGGGCAGGAAGCGCCGCCGCGTCTTGTTGTTCGCGTGCGACACGTTGTTACCGGTGGTGGGACCCTTGCCGGTCACCTGGCAGACCCTGGACATGCTTGCCGACCCCGATTTCCGCTGGCTGCGTGAGCCGGTCTTTATAGCAGAGGGGCGGCCGCGGGACAAGCCGCGCGCCGGTGGGCCGGCGCTGCGGGTCGGTGCGACATGGTTCGGATCCGGCGTCGCCGGCGGGCCGAGGCCCGCCCTACGCGTGCCCGCGTCGGTATGGGGGGTTGTAGGGCCGGGCTTGCCCGGCCGAGGTCGTTAGCCGTCCCGACGTCGCATTTATCGGCATCGCCGGCGGGCCGAGGCCCGCCCTACGCGTGCCCGCGTCGGTATGGGGGGGTGGTGTAGGGCCGGGCTTGCCCGGCCGAGGTCGTTAGCCGTCCCGACGTCGCATTTATCGGCGTCGTCGGCGGGGCGAGCCGCGCCCTACAACAGGCCGCGCTCGGCGAAGGAGACCGCCTCGCGGTCACCGATCACCAGGTGATCGAGGACGCGGATGTCGACCAGGTCCAGGGCCTCGCGCAGGCGCCGGGTGAGGGCCTCGTCGGCGCGACTCGGTTCGGCGACCCCCGAGGGATGGTTGTGCGCAAGGATCACCGCCGCGGCGTGGACCTCGAGCGCCCGGCGCACGACCTCGCGCGGGTGGACGCTGGCGGCGGCCAGGGTGCCGAAGAACAGCTCCTCGTAGGCGATCACGCGGTGGCGGGTGTCGAGGAACAGGCAGGCGAAGACCTCGCGCCGGTGCCCGCACATCCGCGCCAGGAGGTAGCGGCGGGTGTCGGCGGGGTTGCGCAACGCCGCCTCCCGGGCGAGGCCGGCCTCGAGGTAGCGGCGCGCCAGCTCGAGCGCCGCCTGGAACTGGACGAACTTGGCGTCGCCGAGGCCGGGCGCGGCGCACAGCCGCCCGCGCGGTGCGTCGAGGAGGGCGCGCAGGCCGCCGAACTCGCTCAGCAGGGCGCGCGCGAGATCGACGGCGCTGCCGCCGCGGCGCCCGGTGCGCAGGAGCACGGCGAGCAGTTCCGCGTCCGAGAGCGCCCCGGCGCCGCGCAACAGGAGTTTTTCCCGCGGCCGTTCGGCCGCCGGCCAGTCGCGGATCGACATCGGCGCCACCTCCCTGTGGCCGGGTTCCCGAACCGCGATTGTAGCCGCAGGGCACGGTCGGGCGACAGCGCCGGTCGCGTTACGGCGCCGCCCGGCGCCCATCGGGGTTTCTGGTACACTCTCTGGCGCGGACGGGGGCGGCGATGGACGTGTTGGCCGACAAGCGGATCCTGATCGGGGTGAGCGGCGGCATCGCCGCCTACAAGGCGTGCGATCTGGTGCGGCGCCTGCGCGAGGCGGGGGCCGAGGTGCGCGTGGTCATGACCGCGGCGGCCGCCGAATTCGTCGCCCCGCTGACCTTTCAGGCCCTCTCCGGCCATCCGGTGCACCGCGCCCTCCTCGACGCCGATGCCGAGGCCGCCATGGGCCACATTCGCCTGGCGCGCTGGGCCGACGCGATCCTGGTCGCCCCGGCCACCGCCGACACCGTGGCGCGTCTCGCCCACGGGCGCGCCGACGACCTGCTCGCGGCCGTGTGCCTGGCGACCACCGCCCCGCTGGCGCTCGCGCCGGCGATGAACCACGCCATGTGGGCGCACCCGGCCACACAGGCCAACTGCGCCTCCCTGACCGCGCGCGGGGTGCATCTGTGGGGGCCGGCCGAGGGCGATCTCGCCTGCGGCGAGCAGGGTGCCGGCCGGATGCTGGAGCCCGCGGACCTGATCGCGCGCCTGGCGGGGTTGTTCGCCAGGGGGGCGCTCACCGGGACCACGGTCCTGGTGACCGCGGGTCCGACGCGCGAGGCGCTCGATCCGGTGCGCTACCTGACCAACCGCAGCAGCGGGCGCATGGGCTACGCACTGGCCGCGGCGGCCGCGGAGGCCGGCGCGCGCGTGATCCTCGTGAGCGGCCCCACGACGCTGGAGCCGCCGGCGCGCGTACGGCGGGTGGAGGTCGAGAGCGCCGCGCAGATGCACGCCGCGGTGCTCGAGCATGTGGCCGCGGCCGACATCTTCATCGCCGCCGCCGCGGTGGCCGACTACACGGCGGCGCCGGCGGCGCACAAGATCAAGAAGGGCGCGCAGCCCTGGACGCTGCGGCTGACGCGCACCGCGGACATCCTCGCCGAGGTCGCGGCCCGGCCGCACCCGCCGTTCACGGTCGGCTTCGCCGCCGAGACCGAGCGGGTGGTGGAGAATGCGCGTGCCAAGCGCATGCGCAAAGGGCTCGACCTGGTCGCCGCCAACCTCGTCGGGGATGGACGCGGCTTCGGTGATGTCGACAGCGCCCTCGAGGTCGTCTGGGAAGGCGGGGGGACCTCGTTGCCGCAGGCCCCGAAGGCGCGCCTCGCCCGCAGTCTGATCGCACTCGTCGCGGAACGTTATCATGACAAGAACCGTACAGCTCAAGATTCTCGATCCCAGGATCGGGCGTGACCTCCCGCTGCCGGACTACGCCACCGCCGGCGCCGCCGGACTCGACCTGCGCGCCTGTATCGATGCACCGCTCACGCTCGTGCCGGGCGCGACCGCGCTCATCCCCACGGGGATCGCGATCCATATCGAGGATCCGGCGCTGGCGGCGGTGCTGCTGCCGCGCTCGGGGCTCGGGCACAAGCACGGCATCGTCCTCGGCAACCTCGTGGGCTTGATCGACTCCGACTATCAGGGGCAGGTGTTCGTCTCCTGCTGGAACCGCGGCACCGCGCCGTTCACCATCGAAGTCGGCGAGCGGGTGGCGCAGATGGTGTTCGTGCCGGTGGTGCAGGCGCGCTTCGAGCGCGTCGAGGAATTCGCGCAGAGCGCGCGCGGGGCCGGGGGCTTCGGCCACTCCGGGCGCCTGTGAGCGGGCGGCGCGCGCCGTTGGTATTCAGGGGGCAGGCTTGGCGATGAACGCCGTTACCGAAATCCCGTCGTCGATCTTTCGCGCCTACGACATCCGCGGCGTCGTCGGGGAGACGCTCACCGCGGAGGGCGTGCGCGCCATCGGCCGGGCGATCGGCAGCGCCGCGGCCGCGCGCGGCGACGCACGGGCGCTGCTCGGACGCGACGGGCGGTTGTCGGGTCCGGAGCTGTCGGCGGCGCTCGCCGCCGGCCTGCAGGCGGCCGGGATGGAGGTGGTGGACATCGGGCTCGTCCCCACGCCGGTGCTCTACTTTGCGGCGTGCGAGTTCGGCACCGGCACCGGCGTGATGCTCACCGGCAGCCACAACCCGCCCGGCTACAACGGCCTCAAGATCATGGTCGCGGGCGATACGCTGGCGGAGGAGGGGATCCAGGACCTGCGCCGACGCATCGAGACGGGGGATCTGCGCAGTGGTGCGGGCTCCTACGCGGAGCGCGACGTCCTGCCGGCCTACATCGAACGCATCACCCGCGACGTGCGCCCGGCACGGGCGTTGCGGGTCGTGGTCGACTGCGGCAACGGCGCGGCGGGGGTCGCGGCCCCGCGGCTGCTGCGCGCACTCGGCTGCGAGGTCACGGAACTCTACTGCGATATCGACGGGCGCTTCCCGAATCACCACCCCGACCCGAGCGTGCCGGCGAACCTCGAGGCGCTGCGCGCGGCCGTGGTCGAGGGCGGCGCGGACCTGGGTTTCGCCTTCGACGGCGACGGCGACCGCCTCGGCGTACTCGCGCACGACGGGCGCGTGATCTGGCCCGACCGGGTGCTGATGCTGCTCGCCGCCGACGTGCTCGCGCGCAATCCCGGCGCGCGCATCCTCTACGACGTCAAGTGCAGCCGCCACCTGGACGCCGCCATCCGTGCCGCCGGCGGGGAGCCGGAGATGTGGAAGACGGGGCACTCGCTGATCAAGGCGCGCATGCGCGAGACCGGCGCCCTGCTCGCGGGCGAGATGAGCGGCCACGTCTTCTTCAAGGAACGCTGGTACGGCTTCGACGACGCCCTCTACACCGCCGCGCGCCTGCTCGAGGTCCTGGCGGCCGACCCGCGCCCGCCCGGCGAGGTGCTGGCGGCGCTGCCCGACAGCGTGAACACGCCGGAGCTGCACGTCGACATGCGCGAGGGCGAGCACTTCCGCTTCATGGAGCGCATGGCGCGCGAGGCGCGCTTCGAGGGCGCGCGGCTCTACACCATCGACGGGGTGCGCGCCGACTTCGCCGACGGCTGGGGCCTGGTGCGCGCCTCCAACACGACGCCGTGCCTGGTGCTGCGCTTCGAGGCCGAGGACGAGGCCGGGCTGCGGCGCATCCAGGAGGCCTTCCGCCGGCAGATGCTGGCGGTCGAGCCCGGCTTGACCCTGCCCTTCTGAGGGCGGCGCGACCCGCCCGCCACCGGAACGCACGACCATGACGCTCGACTCCGATTCCGCCATGAATGTGGCCCGCGTCCTCACCGAGGCGTTGCCCTACATCCGGCGCTTCACCGGTCGCACCGTGGTGATCAAATACGGCGGCAACGCCATGGTCGACGAGACCCTCAAGAGCGGCTTCGCGCGCGACGTCGTGCTCATGAAACTCGTCGGCATCCATCCGGTGGTGGTGCACGGCGGCGGGCCGCAGATCGGCTCGCTGCTCACGCGCCTGGGCAAGGAGAGCCGCTTCGTCGACGGCCTGCGCGTGACCGACCGCGAGACCATGGACGTGGTGGAGATGGTCCTGGGGGGGCTGGTCAACAAGGAGATCGTCAACCTCATCAACGGACACGGCGGCAATGCGGTCGGCCTCTCGGGCAAGGACGACAACATGATCCGCGCGCGCAAGCTCACGGTGAGCCGCAACCATGCCGAGGTCGAGGCGTCGGAGATCGTCGACCTCGGCCACGTCGGCGACGTCGAGGCCATCGACCCCAAGGTCGTGCGCATGCTCGTGGGCGGCAACTTCATCCCCGTGATCGCCCCCATCGGCGTGGGCGCCGACGGCCATTCCTACAACATCAACGCCGATCTGGTCGCCGGGCGCATGGCCGAGGTCCTGGAGGCCGAGAAACTCATCCTGCTCACAAATACCCGCGGGGTCCTCGACCGCGACGGGGGCCTGCTCACCGGGTTGGGCGCGGCGCAGGTCGACGCCCTGATCGCCGACGGCACCATCCACGGCGGCATGCTCCCGAAGGTGCGCTGTGCGCTGCGCGCGGTGGCGGGCGGCGTGCGCGCCGCGCACATCATCGACGGACGCCTGGAACACGCCGTGCTGCTGGAACTGTTCACCGACGAGGGCGTCGGCACCCTGATCCGGCGCGAGTGAGCGGCCCCGTGGGGCGGCGGTCCGACCGGGCGCGGGGCGCGCGGGGGTGAACGTCCTCGAACAGGGGCTGCTGTTCGCGATCGCCCTCGGCGCCAACACCTTCTCGGCCTTTTCCGGCGGCGGCGCCGGGCTGGTCCAGTTTCCCGCGTTGATCTTTCTCGGCCTGCCGTTTGCGGTCGCCCTGGCGACCCACAAGGTGGCCACCGTGGCGCTCGGCCTCGGCGCGACGCTGCGTCACGCGCGCGAGCGCAGTCTGGAGCGCGGCTTCGCGCTGTTCATGCTGGCGGTGGGGATCCCGGGGGTCGTGCTCGGGGCCGGGGTGGTGCTGCACGTCCCGGGGCGTCTCGCGGAGATCGCGCTCGGGGTCCTGACACTGGGGCTGGGCCTGTACTCCTGGGGGCGGAGCGGTCTCGGCCAGGAGCACGCCCCGCGGCATCGCGACCGGCGCGGCTACCTCACGGGCGGTGCGGTGCTGTTTCTGATCGCCGTGCTCAACGGCTCCCTGACCTCGGGCACCGGCCTGTTCGTGACCTTGTGGCTCGTGCGCTGGTTCGGCCTCGATTACCGGCGCGCGGTCGCCTATACGCTGGTGCTGGTGGGACTGTTCTGGAACGGCACCGGCGCGCTGGTGCTCGGGACGCTGGGCCACATCCGGTGGTCGTGGTTGCCGGCGTTGCTGGCGGGCTCCCTCGCCGGCGGTTATCTCGGGGCGCACCTCGCCATCGTCAAAGGCAATCGCTGGATCAAGCGCGGTTTCGAGCTGGTGACGGTGGTGATCGGGATCAAATTGATGCTCGGGTGAACCGCGCCGTCGGGCGGCGAACGCTGAAAATGTAGCCCGGATGGAGCGCAGCGCAATCCGGGGAGAGGAAGCTCCCCGGCACCGTAATTCCCCGGATTCCGGCCTGCGGCCTGCATCCGGGCTACGAGACTAGGAGACAGGTAGCCCGGATGGAGCGCAGCGCAATCCGGGGGCGCCTTTTCTGGGGCCGGCGGATTCCCGCGCAACGGTCGCGCGTCATTTGCGGGCACCCGTTGCGCCCGGCGGTCCGTCGGGATCAGGTGATGCGGATCCCGTATTCGGTTTGATAGCGGTGGATCGCCGCCAATGCCTCGGGGTCGAAATCGGCGTCGTCTTCCAGATAGGCGATCAGGTCGGCGAGCGTGACGATGCTCGCCACCGGAATCCCATAGCGCTCCTCGACCTCCTGTATCGCCGAGGGCCCGGCGCGGCCGCGCTCCTGGCGGTCGAGGGCGATCACGACGCCGGCGGGTTCGGCACCGGCCTCGCGGATGATCGCCACTGAATGCTCCACGGAGAGCCCGGAGGTGATCACGTCGTCGACGATCAGCACGCGCCCGCGCAGCGGCGCGCCCACCACCGTACCCCCTTCGCCGTGGTCCTTGGCCTCCTTGCGGTCGAAGGCATAGGGGAGGTCGAGGGCGTGGTGGTCAGCGAGCGCCGCGGCGGTGGCCGTCACCAGCGGGATCCCCTTGTAGGCGGGGCCGAAGAGCATATCGATCGCGATGCCGGAGCGCACGACCGCCTGTGCGTAGCAGCGCCCCAGGCGGGCGACCGACCCGCCGCTCGCGAACCGTCCCGCGTTGAAGAAATACGGGCTGATGCGCCCCGATTTCAGGGTGAACCGGCCGAAGCGCAGGGCGCCGGTCTCGAGGGCGAAGCGGATGAAGTCCTGTTGGTAGGCGTGCATGGACGGGTCCGGCCGGCGGTCGCGGCTGTCGGTTTGCGGCCGGGAACGCCCGCCGCGGCGGTTTCGCGTATCATACCGTGCGCGGCGGCGTGCGGAAACGCGGATGGCGCGCCGGTGCCGAAGCGACCGCCGGGGGCCGTGCGATGCGCGTCATCACCCTGAACGTGAACGGGATCCGTTCCGCCGCCCGCAAGGGCTTTTTCCGCTGGCTCGCGCGCCAGCGCGCCGATGTCGTCTGTCTCCAGGAAACCAAGGCCCAGGAGCATCAGCTCGACGGCGGCGGTTTCCGCCCGAAGGGGTGGCACGCCTGGTTCTTCGATGCCGAGAAGCCCGGCTACAGCGGCGTGGCGCTCTACTGCCGGCACGAGCCGGACCGCGTCGTCCGCGGCTTCGGCTGGCCCGACGTCGACGCCGAGGGCCGTTATCTGCAGGCCGACTTCGGCCGCCTGAGCGTCGCCTCGGTCTACGTCCCTTCCGGCTCCTCGAGTCCCGAGCGCCAGGCGGTGAAGTTCGACTTCCTGGAGCGTTTCGAGGGCTTCCTGCGTGCGCTGCGGCGCCGGCGCCGGGACTACATCCTGTGCGGCGACTGGAACATCGCCCATCGCGCCATCGACCTCAAGAACTGGCGCTCCAACCAGAAGAACTCCGGCTTCCTGCCCGAGGAGCGTGCCTGGATGGACCGGCTGTTCGGCCCGCTGGGCTACGTCGATGCCTTCCGCGTCGTTGACCCGCGCCCGGAGCAGTACACGTGGTGGTCGAACCGCGGGCGCGCCTGGGAGAAGAACGTCGGCTGGCGCATCGACTATCAGGTCATCACGCCCCGCCTGCGCGCGGCGGTGCGCGCCGCGCGCATCTACAAGGCACAGCGCTTCTCCGATCATGCGCCCTTGATCATCGACTACGACCTGACGCCGGAGACGGGCGGCGGCGCGCGGCGGTGAACGGCGGCGCGGATTATATCGCCGCCTTCCTGGTCGGTCTGCTCGGCGGCGTGCATTGCGCCGGGATGTGCGGGGGCATCGTCGGGGCGCTCACGCTCGGGTTGCCCGAGCGGGTACGCCGCCTGCCGGGGGCGTTGCCCTATCTGCTGGCCTACAACGGCGGGCGGCTCGCCAGCTACACGCTCGCCGGCGCACTGGCGGGGGCCGCCGGCGCGTGGGCCTCGGACCTGCTGTGGATGCACCGCGGGCGGCTCGTGCTGATGGGCTTCGCCGGCGTGTTCCTCGCGGCCATGGGGCTGTATCTGGGGGGGTGGGGGAATGCGCTCGCGCCCGTGGAGCGTCTCGGCGCCGTGCTGTGGCGGCGCCTGCAGCCGCTCGGCGCGCGCCTGCTGCCGGTGCGCTCCCCCGGCGGCGCCGTGCTTCTCGGACTGCTCTGGGGCTGGCTGCCCTGCGGCCTCGTCTACACCGTACTGGTGTGGTCGCTGAGCGCCGGCGGCGCGGCGCGCGGGGCGCTCCTGATGGCGAGCTTCGGCGCCGGTACGCTGCCGGCGCTGTTGGCGATGGGGGTGCTCGCCGCACGCCTGTCGGCCTTCGTCGCCAACCCGTGGGTACGGCGTGCGGCCGGGGCGCTGGTCCTCGCCTTCGGTGCGCTGACCCTGTATCACGCCGTGCGCGGCGGGATGCCGCCGCCGGTCCCTGCGGGCGCGGTTCCCCGATAGGCGCGACTGCGGGGGGCGCGGCGGGAGATCGCGGCCGCGCCGCCCGCCGGCGCCGATCCGGCGAAGCCGCGGCGTGCGGCCGGTACCGGCCCGGGTAGGCGGGATCAGCCGGCCAGTGCGCCCGGAAGGGGCCGGTCGGCGGGCGCGGCCGATTCCCGGGGCGCGGCGGGGGCGCCCGCCGGCAGCGGGCGGTGCAGCGCGTCGTGGATCCAGTCGAGTTCGCCTAGGCGGGCCTCGAGGTCGAGATAGCGCGCCTCGCGCTCGGCGATGCGCGCGTCGAGCGATTCGCGCGAGCGCTGGATCTTCTGCAGGTTGGCGCGGCGCTCATCCAGATCGGCCTTGTGTTCGCGCAGTCGGCGCACGAGAGGCCCGAGGGCGTCGCGCAGCCACGTATCGGTGTCCTCATGTGCATCGAGCCACAGGCGGCGCGCGGCGGTCACGAGGGTGCGGAAGAAGGCGCGGATGACGAAGCTCTGCTCGGTCATGCTGGTGAGCAGGCTGTTACGGAACGCCTCCGCCTCGGCGTAGAGGCGTTGCAGGCCCATGAGGTGTTCGCGCACCCGCAACGCCCGCGGAGGCGGCAGCTCGCAGTCCAGGCGGGCACGGAAATCCTCGAACGCCCGGGCCACCTGCCGTTCCACGGCGGCGGCCTCGCGTGCGGCGCCTGCCATGCGTTCGGAAAACGCGTCGAACAGGGACTTCATCGCCCGTTTGAGGCCCGGCGTCGTCCAGCTCCCCTTCATGGCGGCGGCGGCGTTCTCGATCAGGGCGTCGATCGTCTCGAGTTCCAGCAGCGCGGTCAGGGTGCGCCCCTGGTCGCCGAGTTCCCGCCGTACCCGATTGAAGTGCTGTACGTGTTGCAGGTAGGCGGCCTGCTGTTCGCGGTTGCGGCGCATCAGGTGCAGGACCACGTCGCTGCTGCGGCCGCGCAGGCCGCGCAGTTCCTCGGCCTCCCGGCGCGCGTCGGCCATGCGCGCGCGCAGGGTGCTGCGGCTCTCCGCGAGCAGTTCGTCGATCCGCCGGGCGACGTGGTCCTGGAGGATCTCGTGCCGTGCCGGCAGGATCCGCGCACCCAGGTGCGATTCCAGCTCGGACAGCCGGCTCGCGTGCAGCAGGCGCGCATCGCCCCGGATCTTGGCGGTCAGCGCCTTCTGGCCGGAGACGGGGAAGACGCTGCCCGGGCTGAGCCCGAGCTGCTGCGCCACGCGGCGGCGCTGCTGCTCGATGCTGGCGGCGATCTCGTCCTCGTCGCGCAGCTCGTCCCAGAGCGAGTCGATCTTGTTCAGTGCGACCGCCAGGCAGCCGTCCTTGCGGTAGCGGTAGGTGCGGACGTGATTCTGCCAGAGTTCGAGGTCGCTGCGGGTGACCCCGGTGTCGGCCCCGAGCACGAACACCAGCGCGTGGGCCTTGGGCAGTAGCCCGACGGTCAGCTCCGGCTCGGTACCGATGGCGTTCAGGCCCGGGGTGTCGAGGATGACGAGCCCCCGGCGCAGCAGGGGATGGGGGAAATTGATGCGTGCGTGCCGCCAGACCGGGATCTCGACGTGGGTCACCGGGACCCCGCGACGCTCGAGTTCGGTGTGCGCCGTCGGATCGTAGAGGCCGAGACTGCGTGCCTCGGCGACGGTCGCGCGGCGTACGCGGCTGATCTCGCGTAGCGCCGCGGCCATCCGGTCGGGGTGCGCGGGGTCGAGCGGGACGGTGTTCCAGGCGAGCGGGTCGCGGAGGTACTCGGCGATCGAGGTGTCTTTGAGCCGTGTCTCGATCGGCAGCAGCCGCAAGCAGGGTTCGGGGTTCTCCGCGTCGAAGAACAGCTCCGTCGGGCACATCGTCGTACGCCCGACCTCCGTGGGCAGGAGTCGGCGGCGGTAGTCGGCGAAGAACAGCGCGTTGATCAGTTCGGTCTTGCCGCGCGAGAACTCGCCCACGAAGGCGACCACGAGACGGTCCGCGTCGAGGGTCTCCAGGCAGTCGATGATGCGCAGGTCCACGTCGGGGGGGCTCAGCCGGCAGTCGTCGAGCCAGCGCTGGTAGCGTGCGAGCGCGCCGCGCAGCTCGCTCTTCCAGGCGTCGTAGGCGGCGATCTGGGCGGGCAACAGTTCCGGTACCATGACCGTTCTCCCCGGGATGCGGCGTCGGCCGCCCGCAGCGCACGGCCGCGGGCCGCGGCGGATCGCTCCCTCCGCAGTGGTCGTCTTCTCCCGAGTATAGGGAGCGGCCGCGCACGTACCGTGCGCGGCTTCACATTGGTGTGCGCAGTTCCAGTTCCGGCGGCAGGCTGCGGACACCGTGCAGGCGTACGCACTTGCGCCGACCGCGCGCGCCGCTGATCAAGGTGACATCGCTCAGCGCCACGCGAAAGCGCGTTGCAAGATAGCGGCGCAGGCCTTCGTTGGCTTTACCTTCGACCGGGGGTGCGGTGAGGCGCACCTTGAGATAGTCGCCCAGGACGCCGGCGAACCCGTCGCGTGCGGCGCGCGGTTGCACGTGCACCTTGAGGATCAGGTCGGTGCCGTCCCAGCGGTACCACGCGGGATCGCCGCTCATGGGGGCGGCGAAGCGGTCAGCCGCCGGCGAGCCCCACGCCCAGGTCGCGCAGCGGCGCGACCAGGAGCATGGAGGTGAGTTGCAGCAGGACGAGGACGACGATGGGGGAGAGATCGAGCCCGCCGATCGGCGGAACGATGCGGCGCGCCGGGGCCAGCAGCGGCTCGTTGAGGCTGTAGAGCAATGCGGTGATCGGGCTGTAGGCCCCCGGGCTGATCCAGCTCAGGATCACCTGGATCAGGATGGCGACGAGGTAGATGTGCAGCCCCAGGTCGATGAGGCTCGCCAGCGCGAGGACCGGCAGGCCCGCGGGGGCGAGCGCGATCCCCCGCACCAGTCCCACCAGCCAGAGCTCCAGTACGCTCAGGCCCAGCAGCAGGATTACCGATGCGAGGTCGATCCGCGCCAACGGCGGAATCACGCGCCGCAGCGGGACCAGCAGCGGATTGGTCACGCGCACGAGAAACTGGGAGATCGGATTGTAGAAGTCCGCGCGCGACCAGCCCAGCAGAAAGCGCAGCATCAGTGCGAGCAGGTAGAGGCCGAATAGGACCCGGATGAGGAACTCCGCGGCGTTGGCGGCGTACGGGCTGCCCACGCTCAGGACGCCCCGAACTCTTCGGCGAGCGCGCGCGAGCGGTCGCGCGCCGCGACCAACGCGCGGCGAAACTGCTCACGCAGCCCGGCCTGCTCGAGCACCGCCACGGCGGCCTCGGTCGTGCCGCCGGGCGAGGTCACCCGGCGGCGCAGCCCCGCGACGTCCTCGTCCGACTCCAGGGCGACGCGCGCGGCGCCGATCGCCGTCTCCAGGGTGAGCATACGCGCGGTCGCGGGGGCCAGGCCGAGGGATGTCGCGGCCGCCTCCAGCGCCTCCATGACCAGGAAGAAATACGCCGGACCGCTGCCGGAAAGCGCCGTGACCGCGTCCATCAGCGCCTCGTCCTCGAGCCACAGGGTGATGCCCACCGCGCGCAGGATCGATTCGGCGCGGTCGCGCCCGGCGGCGTCGACGGCCGCGTTCGCATACAGGGCCGTGGCGCCGCTGCGCACCAGGGCGGGCGTGTTGGGCATCGCGCGCACCACGGCCGCGCCGCCGCCGAGCCAGCGGTCGAGATCGGCACTGCGGATGCCCGCGGCGATGGAGACCACCAGCGGGTGCTCCCGGGCGACGGCGGCGGCCAGCGTTTGCGCGACGCCATGCAGGACCTGGGGTTTGACCGCGAACACGAGGACCGCGGCGCCGGCGGCGGCCTCGAGGTTGTCGGCGAAGACCCTCACCGGTCCCAGCGCGGCGAGGCCCTCGCGCCGGGCCGGATCGGGGTCGGCGACGCGGATGCGCGCGGGATCCGCGCCGTCGGCGAGCAGGCCGCCGATCAGACTTCGGGCCATGTTTCCGCCGCCGATGAAGGTGATCGTGGCGTCGATCATCGTGCGCCATCCGCTCCGGGCCTGGGTGGACCCCCGCATTATTCACGAACGCGGCCGGCACCTCCAGAGGCGGAGGCGATCCGACGCGCCCCGGATCAGGCGCGGGGCCCGAAGATGCCGGTCCCGATCCGGACGAGGGTCGCCCCTTCGGCGACCGCCGCCTCGAGATCGGCGGTCATGCCCATCGACAGGGTGTCGAGACCGAAGCCGGCGCGGTTGAGGGCCGCGAAGGCCTCGCGCAGCGGGCGCAGGGCCGCGCGCTGCGCCGCGAGGCCGTCGGCCGGCGCCGGGATCGCCATCAGGCCGCGCAGGCGCAGCCGCGGGAGGGCGCGCACCCGCTCGGCCAGTTCGCGCAGCGCCGCGGGTGCGACTCCGGACTTGGTCGCTTCGCCGCTGATGTTCACCTGCACGCAGACCTGCAGCGGTCCGGCGTCCGCGGGGCGGTGGTCGGAGAGGCGCCGCGCCGTCCGCTCCCGGTCCACGCCGTGCACCCAGTCGAAGCGGGCGGCGATCTCCCGGGTCTTGTTGGCCTGGATCGGGCCGATGTAGTGCCACTCGAGCGGCAGATCGCCCAGTTCGGCGCGCTTGGCGAGGGCCTCGCGCACGTAGCTCTCCCCGAAGCGGACCACCCCGGCGGCGAATGCCTCGCGCACGGCCCCGGGTCCGTGCCCCTTCGAGGCCGCGAGCAGCGCCACCGATCCGGATACGCGACCGTAGCGCGCCTCGGCGGCCCGGATCCGGGCTTGGATCCGGGCCACGCGCGTGGGTATGGTAGGCGGGTCAGGGACGATCACGGGGCCCTCCGTCGGGCCCGGGCGCAGGCCGGCTCAAGACCCGGGCGCGGGCGGACGATAACCGAGGCAGCGGGCCGAGACCGCCGCGGACCGCCCGCCCGCTCGTCACGGGGGACCCCCGAGGGATACGCATGGATATCGCCGAACTGCTTGCCTTCGCCGTCAAGAACAGCGCCTCCGATCTGCACCTCTCCGCCGGATTGCCGCCCATGATACGCGTGGACGGGGACATCCGCCGGATCAACGTGCCGGCCGTCGACCACAAGACGGTCCATGCGCTCGTCTACGACATCATGAACGACAAGCAGCGCAAGGACTACGAGGAATTCCTGGAGACCGATTTCTCCTTCGAACTGCCGGGCCTGGCGCGCTTCCGCGTCAATGCCTTCAACCACAATCGCGGCGCCGGGGCCGTCTTCCGGACGATTCCGACCAAGATCCTCAGCCTCGAGGATCTCGGCTGCCCCCCGGTTTTCAAGGAGGTGTCCGATCAGCCGCGCGGGCTGGTCCTGGTCACCGGGCCCACCGGTTCGGGCAAGTCGACCACGCTCGCGGCGATGATGGACTACGTCAACGATCACCACTTCGCCCACATCCTGACCATCGAGGATCCGATCGAGTTCGTCCACGAGAGCAAGAAGTGCCTGGTCAACCAGCGCGAGGTGCACCGCGACACGTTGGGGTTCAGCGAGGCGCTGCGCTCGGCCCTGCGCGAGGACCCGGATATCATCCTGGTCGGCGAGATGCGCGACCTCGAGACCATCCGCCTAGCCCTGACCGCCGCCGAGACCGGCCACCTGGTCTTCGGGACCCTGCACACCAGCTCCGCGGCCAAGACCATCGACCGCATCATCGACGTGTTTCCGGCCGGCGAGAAGTCCATGGTGCGCTCGATGCTGTCCGAATCGCTGCGCGCGGTCATATCGCAGACACTCCTCAAGAAGAACGGCGGCGGACGCACCGCGGCCTGGGAAATCATGATCGGGACCCCCGCCATCCGCAACCTGATTCGCGAGGACAAGGTGGCCCAGATGTACTCCGCGATCCAGACCGGTCAGGCCCAGGGGATGCAGACCCTCGATCAGCATCTGCAGGAACTGGTCCGGCGCGGGCTGATCAGCCGCATCGACGCCCGCAGCAAGGCCGCCAACAAGGAGCTGTTCCGCTGAGCCGGAAGCCCCGAGCGGCGGATCCCCCGACGAGCCAACGAGGTCGATCATGGACTTCACATCGCTGCTGAAACTGATGGTGCACCGCAACGCCTCGGACCTGTTCATTACCGCAGGGTTACCCCCGAGCCTCAAGATCAACGGGCGCATCACACCGGTCTCGCAGACGACCCTGACGCCCGACCAGGCCCGCGAAGTGGTGCTCAGCGTCATGAACGAGCGCCAGCGGGAGGAGTTCGAGGCGACGCGCGAGTGCAATTTCGCGATCAGCGCCTCCGGCATCGGCCGCTTCCGGGTGAGCGCCTTCCAGCAGCGCAACCACGCGGGCATGGTGCTGCGCCGTATCGAAATCAAGATCCCGAAGATCGAGGACCTCAAACTGCCGCCGGTGATCAAGACCCTGGCGATGACCAAGCGCGGTCTGATCATCTTCGTCGGCGCCACGGGGACCGGAAAGTCCACCTCGCTCGCGGCGATGATCGGCTATCGCAACCACAACAGCAGCGGGCACATCGTCACCATCGAGGATCCGATCGAGTTCGTGCACCAGCACGCCGGGTGCATCGTCACCCAGCGCGAGGTCGGTATCGATACCGAGTCCTTCGAGGTGGCCCTGAAGAACACCCTGCGCCAGGCGCCGGACGTGATCCTCATCGGCGAGATCCGCACGCGCGAGACCATGGACTATGCGATCGCCTTCGCCGAGACCGGGCATCTCTGTCTGGCGACCCTGCACGCAAACAACGCCAATCAGGCCCTCGACCGGATCATCAACTTCTTTCCCGAGGACCGCCGCGACCAGCTCCTCATGGACCTGTCACTGAACCTGCGCGCGCTGATCGCGCAACAGCTCATCCCGACGCCGGACGGCAAGGGTCGCCGGGTCGCCGTGGAGATCCTGATCAACACCCCGCTGGCCGCCGATCTCATCCGCAAGGGCGAGATCCACAAGCTCAAGGAGCTGATGAAGAAGTCGACCCAGCAGGGCATGAAGACCTTCGACCAGACGCTCTACGAACTCCACGCCGCGGGCGAGATCACCTACGAGGACGCCGTGCAGCACGCCGACTCGGCCAACGAGGTGCGCCTGATGATCAAGCTCGGCAAGACCAGCCCCGAAAAATACGGCGCCGCCCTCGACGGCATCTCGCTCGTCGAGGAATAGGGCGGGCGAGCCCCGGCCTACGGTCGCCCCGGCGTCGATGCCTCCGCGGTAGGGCGGGCCTCGGCCCGCCGACGACGCTGGATCCGAACGCCGTCGCCCGAATCCACGGCCCCGGCCGGGCAAGCCCGGCCCTACCCCGCATCCACGCCGCGCCGGCCCCCGTAGGGCGGGCCTCGGCCCGCCGACGACGCTGGATCCGAACGCCTCGCCCGAATCCACGGCCCCGGCCGGGCAAGCCCGGCCCTACCCCGCAACCATGCCGCGCCGGTCCCGGCAGGGCGGGCCTTGGCCCGCCGACGACGTTTGATGCCAACGGCGCCGCCCGGGGATCGGCGGTGTCACCGGCCCTACGGGCCGCCGAAGACGGCGTGTGCGTCGAACACCGGGCCGTCGACGCAGACGCGTCTCATCGCCACGCCCGCGGGCCCGCGCACCGGAACGACGCAGCCGGCGCAGCCGCCGACCGCGCACGCCATGAACTCCTCGAGCGAGACCTGGCACGGGACACGGTAGCGGGCCGCGAGCGCGGCGCAGGCCTCGAGCATCGGCGTCGGCCCGCAGGCGAAGACCTCGACCTGCGCCAGCGCCTCCGGCGGCAAGGCCGCCAGCCAGTGCGCCGCCAGTTCGGTGACATGGCCGGGGTGGCAACCCGGTTCACCGCGCCCGCTCGCCAGACGCGAGGCGATGCCGAGGTCGTCGAGGAGGGGCAGGGCGGCGATCGCGTCGGGCGGTATCCCCGGGACGAGGATCCGCGACGGGCGCACCGGGAACGGGAACGGGACCTCCGAGCCCATCAGCACCAGCGCCGAGGCGCCTTGGCCGCGCGCGCGCAGGGTCTCGGCCAGGAAGATCATCGGAGGGATCCCCACGCCGCCGCCGATCAGGAGCCGTCGCGGGTATTCCGGATGTGTCTCGAAGCCGCGGCCGATCGGCCCGAGCAGGCTGATCGTCTCCCCGGCGCGGCGTGCCGCGAGCATCCGCGTGCCGGCACCGACGACCTTATATAGGAACTCGACCCGGCCCGACGCGGGGTCCGCACGCAGGATGGATAGCGGGCGACGCATCGGCAGCGCCGGGTCGCAGCGCAGGTGGGCGAAGCTGCCAGGGGTCGCATGGCGCGCGCAGCCCGGGGCGTGCACGCGCAGGACGTACTGGTCCGCGGGGCGGGCCTCGTGGGAGAGGATCGGTGCGTCCTCGAGGAGGATCGGCACGCGCCCGGCGCCGGTCACGGGTCCACTCCGATCCCCGGCATTCGCGGGCGGCGCCCGCTCACGCCGGAGCCTCGTAGACGAGCCGGCCGCCGACGAGCGTGTGACTCACGCGCCCGGTGAACTCCCAGCCGAGAAACGGCGTGTTGTGTCCGCGGCTGAGCATCTCGCCCTCCTCCAGGCGCCAGTGCCGCTCCGGGTCGAACACGCAGACGTCGGCCGACGCCCCGAGCGAGAGCGTACCGAAGGGCAGCCCCAGGATCCGCGCCGGACCGCAGGTCAGTCGCGCCAGCGCCGCGGGCAGATCGAGCACGCCCTCGCCGACCAACCGCAGCGTCAGCGGAAGGAGCGTCTCGAGCGCGGAGATCCCGGGGGCCGTGGCCGGGAAGGGTGCGAGCTTGGCGTCGGCCTCGTGCGGCTGGTGGTCGGAGCAGACCGCGTCCAGCGTACCCTTGGCGAGCCCTGCGCGCAGGCCGTCGCGGTCGCCCGTGGTGCGCAGGGGCGGGCGCACATGGTAGAGGCCGTCGAAGCCGCCGACGTCGGTCTCGGTCAGGAAGAGCTGATGGGCGCAGACGTCGGCGGTGACCGGGATGCCGTCGTGGCGCGCGCGCGCCACCATCCGCACGGCGCGGGCGGTCGAAAGCCGGCAGAAGTGCGCGCGTGCCCCGGTCTGTTCGATCAGCGCCAGCGAGGCCGCGACCGCGGCGGTCTCGGCGGCCTCGGGGATGCCGGGCAGTCCCAGGCGCGTGGCGACCACGCCCTCGTGGACGCAGCCCCCGTCCTGCAGCGCCGGATCCTCGGGGTGCAGGAATACCGTGAGGTCGAAGGTCGCGGCGTATTCGAGCGCGCGGCGCAGGATCAGCATCCCGGACAGCGGTGCCAGCGCATTGGACACGGCCACGCAGCCGGCCGACTTGAGGGCTGCCATCTCGCTCAACTGGCTGCCGCCCAGCCCCTGGGTCAGGGCGCCGACGGCGAAGACGCGCGCGGCGCCGCATTGCCCGGAGCGCCGGCGGATCAGCTCCACCACCGCCGGCGTGTCGATCACCGGGTCGGTGTCCGGCGGACAGCACAGGGTGGTAATCCCCGCGCGCACCGCCGCGGCGGTCTCGCTGGCGATGGTGGCCTTGTGTTCGTGGCCGGGCTCGCGCATGCGCGCGCACAGGTCGACGATCCCCGGGCATACCACCTTGCCGCGGGCGTCGATCTCCCGCTCCGCCCGGAACCCCGGGGGCGGGCGATCCAGCGCCGCGACCCGCCCGGCGTGCAGGAACAGGTCGTGGGGGCCGTCGATCCCGTTGGCGGGATCGATCACGCGCCCGCCGGTGATGGCGACCCCGACCGCCCCGCCCGCATTCCCCGCCGCCGGCGCGCTCACCCGGCCTCCTGTTCGCGCACCTCGGCGCCGGGCAGGCGCCGGCGCATCGCCAGCGACATCACCGCCATGCGCACCGCGATGCCGTAATGAACCTGCTCGAGGATCACGGAGTGCGCACCGTCGGCGACCTGCGAGTCCATTTCGACGCCGCGGTTGATCGGTCCCGGATGCATGACGATGGCGTCGGGGTGCGCGAGGCCCAGGCGTTGCGCCGTCAACCCGTAGAGCCGGAAGTATTCGTGTGCGCTCGGAAGCAGGGCGCCGCGCATGCGCTCGCGCTGCAGGCGCAGCATAATGATGACGTCCGCGTCGCGGATGCCGGCCTCGAGATCGTGGAAGACGTGGACCCCCAGGGTGTGCGCCTGCACCGGGAGCAGCGTGCGCGGCGCGACCACCCGGACCTCCCCGGCGCCGAGGATGTTCAGCGCGTGGATCTGAGAGCGCGCCACGCGCGAGTGCAGGATGTCGCCTACGATCACGACCCGCAGGCGGCCGAAATCGCCCTTGTGCCGGCGAATCGTCAGCATGTCCAGCAGCGCCTGGGTGGGATGGGCGTGGCGGCCGTCGCCCGCGTTGATGACGCTGACGTGGGGCGCGGCGTGCTGTGCGAAGAAATGGGCGGTCCCGCTGTCGGCGTGGCGTACCACGAACATGTCGCAGTGCATCGCCTCCAGGTTGCGCAGCGTATCGAGGAGGGTCTCGCCCTTGATCGTGGCCGAGGCGTCGACGTGGATGTTGAGCACGTCCGCCGAGAGGCGCTTGGCCGCGAGTTCGAAGGTGGTGCGCGTGCGCGTGCTGGCTTCGAAAAAGAGGTTGACGATGGTCTTGCCGCGCAGCAGCGGGACCTTCTTGACGCTTTGTTCGACGACCCCGAGGAACGACTCTGCGGTATCCAGGATCTCGACCAGCAGGTCCCGGTGCAGCCCTTCGACGGTGAGGAAATGGCGCAGGCGGCCGTCGCCGTCGACCTGCAGATCGGCCCTGTTCATGCGTCCTTGCGGATCACGCTGAGGCCGAGCGGTTCGGGCCCGTTGAGCTTGGCGTGTTCGCCCCGCCGCAGATCCATGTGGCGGCCCACCACCTGGGCTTCGATCGGCAGCTCGCGGCCGCTGCGTTCCACCAATACCGCCAGCAGGACCGAGGCCGGACGCCCGTAGTCGAAGATCTCGTTCAGGGCCGCGCGGATGGTGCGCCCGGTGTGCAGCACGTCGTCGACCAGGAGGATGTGACGGTCGTCGACGTTGAACGCCAGCTCCGAGGGGCGCACCTGGGGGTTCATGCCGATGCGCGTGAAGTCGTCGCGGTAGAAGGAGATGTCCAGCAGCCCCAGGGGATCGCCCAGTCCCAGGCGGCGGTGGAGATGCCGTGCCACCCACGCCCCGCCGGTATGGATGCCGATCATCGCCGGCTGTTCGAGGCGGCGCTCGGCGATGAGGGCCTCGAGCCGATCGCCCATGGCGGCGATCAGCGTCCCGATCTCTTCAGCGTCGAGCGTCTGCGTCATGGGCACCGCCTGCGGTACGGTTGAACCAGGTCTCGAGGATGAGCCGCGCCGCGACCGGATCGATCCGGCTGCGCGCCGCGCGGCCGGCGACGCCGTGCGCGGCGAGTTCGCGCCGCGCCTCGTCGCTGCTCAGGCGTTCATCGACGCGGTGCACCGGCAGGCGGTAGCGCCCCTCGAGGCGGCGCGCGAAGCGCTGCGCGTCCGCCGTCATCGGCTGCGGCGCACCGTCCAGGTGGAGCGGGACCCCGACCACCAGCGCATCGGGTCGCCAGGTACGGATCAGTTCGGAGACCGCCTCCCAGTCCGGTTCCCCGTCGCGGGCCGCGACCGTGCGCAGCGCGCGCGCGGTTCCCGTCAGCGTCTGGCCCACGGCGACGCCGATACGCCGCCGGCCGAAGTCGAAGCCGAGGAGCGTGGCGGGGTCCGCGGCCGCTCGTCCCCCCTCGGGGTCGGTGCCGCTCATCCGTGGCCCGCCTGTCCGGGCAGCAGGCTCAGGTCCACCCCCAGACGCGCCGCGGCGGCGGCCCAGCGCGTCTCGTCCGGCGTCTCGAACAGAATGTCGGGATCGGCCGGGCCGCTGAGCCAGGAGTTCTCGGCGATCTCGCGCTCGAGCTGGCCGGCGCCCCAGCCGGCGTAGCCGAGCGCCACGAGGAGCTGCCGGGGCCCGTGGCCGCGGGCGATATCGGCCAGGATGTCGCGCGAGGAGGTCACCGCGATGCCGTCGCCCACCGCGAGCGTCCCCTCCCAGGGTCCGCCGCCGCGGTGGAGCACGAAGCCGCGGTCGGTTTGTACGGGACCGCCCAGGTAGACGGGCAGCGCCGCGACCGCGTCGCTCTCGGTCTTGAGGTCCAACTGCGCGAGAACCTCCCCCAGCCGCAGCTCGAGCGGCCGGTTGATCACGATGCCGAGTGCGCCTTCCCCGTTGTGCTCGCAGACGTAGGTCACCGTCTGTGAGAAATTGGGGTCCGCGAGCTGCGGCATGGCGATCAGGAAGTGATTGGTGAGGTCCGCGGTTCCGACCATGCGCATAGTATCCGGCAGCCGCCCAGCCCCCGCAAGGGCCGCGCGCGGCCCCGGTCAGCGGGTAGCGAACTGATTGCCCGGCAGAAACTGCCAGGTGCGGGTGATGTGCAGGATGTCCGTGTCCTTGCGGATGTCCGCGGGGAACGGCGCGAAGGGCGCGCACAGACGCACGATCCGGATCGCCGCCTGGTCGAGCACGGGGTGTCCGGAGGAGCGCAGGAGGGTGATTTTTTTCACGCTCCCGTCCGGCAGCAGGGCCACGTCGAGCAGCAGGGTGCCGGTGAGCCCGCGGCGCGCCGCGGCGTCGGGGAAGTTGAGGTTGCCGATGCGCTCGACCTTGGCCACCCAGGCCTCCATGTAGCTCGCGTATTTGTAGGCCTGGGTGCGTGCGGAGATATAGGTCTGGCGCGGACGCCGGGCATAGGCCTCGAACGAGCGGTCGAGTTCGGCGGTGAGGCTGGCGATGCGCAGGCTGCGGCTGACCAGCTCGGCGGCGCTGGGCGTCGTGGTGCGCGGCTGTTTCGGCCGGTCGGTGGCGCTGTCCACCTGCCGCGGCGAGGCGCTGGCGGTCAACACCCGCCGCGGGTGGCGTGCCGAAGGCGCCGCCGGTGCCGGGGCGGTCGCCACCGGCGCCACGCCCGGGCGCGGCAGCGGCGAGGTGCCGGCGATCGGCCGGCGCGGGCGCACGCGCCGGGCGACGTTGCCGCCCCCGTCCTGGTTGGCCTGGGCCAGATAGTCCGGTCGCTTCGGTGCCGCCGGCGAATGCCCCTGCACCAGGATCACGTCCAGCCGCGGGGTCGGGTCGCGGCCCTGGGCGAGGACGCCGTGGAACCCGATGCCGAGGATCACGATCGCATGCAGCGCCACCGAGAGGAACAGCGTCAGCCCCAGGCGGTCGCCCGCGCCGACGGCGGGTCCCGGTGGAATCGTTGTGGCCGGGTTCTGCATGGTCCGCAGTCCGCTGCGACGTCCTCGGTTCGCTGTCCGCGACAGTATACGGCCGGTGCGGCGGGCGGCGCGTGACGCCGCGCACGCCGGCGGACCGACGCCGGCGTCAGGGTCCCGGCGCGCGCCGCCCCAGCGGGGCGCTCAGGGCGATTGCCCCCTGTCGCTGCAGAAAGTGCACCTTTCGTGCCATCGCGGGATTCATGTGGATCGTGCCGTCGCTTGCGATCAGGAGTACGCCCGCGGCGCCCATCCGCCGCGCCACCCGGTACCAGTCGCGCGGTCCGGCGACGAACAGGGCGGTCGCGGCCGCGTCGGCGCTCGCCGCATCCCCGTGAAAGAGGACCGTCACCGAGCGCGTGCCGCGTGCGGGATAGCCCGTGCGCGGGTCGAGGATGTGGTGGTAGCGGCGGCCGCGGTAGGTGTAGCCGCGCTCGTAGTCCCCGGAGGTGAACACGCTCGCGTCGCCGTCCACCTCCAGGGTGGCGAGCACGCCCCCGGCGGGGTTGCGGATGCCGATACGCCACGGCCGCCCGCCGTGGCGGCCGATGGCGCGCAGGTCACCGCCGGCGTTGAGGAGGGCGTTGCGGATGCCCATCCGGCGCAGCACGGCGACGGCGCGGTCCAGCCCGTAGCCCTTGGCGATCGCGCCGAAGTCGAGGGCGACCGCCGGGTTGCGGCTGCGCACCGCGTTCCCGCGCACGCGCACGTCGTCCATCCCCGGGTGGCGCGCCAGCAGGGCGCGGACCGCCGCGGGCGGCGGCGGGCGCGCGTCGGTCCAGTCCTGGCGGTGGAAGCCCCACAGGGCGACGAGGCGGCCGATCGCCGGGTTGAACCGCCCGCCGCTCGCGCGGTAGAGACGCTTGGAGGCGACGATCAGGGCGCGCAGGTCCGGTGGCACGGGCACCCAGCCGCCGGCGGCGAGGCGGCGGTTGAGCCGGACCACGGGGCTCTCCTCCCAGGCGTGCCATTCCCGGTGCATGCGCGCGAAGAGCGTGCGCAGGCCCTCGAGCGCGCGCGCGGCGCGCGCGCGCTCCACGCCGTACAGGGTGATCTCGACCCGGGTACCGAACACCGGCATGTCCGCGGTGACGGTGGCCGTGCGCGCACCCGGCGGGAAAAAGAGCAGGGCCGCGGCGATCCACGCCGCCGCGGCGCCGGTGCGCCGCACGATCATGGCAGGCGCGCGGCGATGCACTCGATCAGATCGCCCGCGATGTCCAGGCCGTAGCGCGCGTCGAGTTCGCGGATGCAGGTCGGGCTGGTGACGTTGATCTCGGTGAGGTAGTCGCCGATGACGTCGAGGCCGACGAACAGCATTCCCTTCGCGCGCATCGCCGGCCCGACCCGGGAGCAGATCCAGCGGTCGCGCTCGGTCAGTTCCACCCCCTCTCCGTGACCGCCGGCGGCGAGGTTGCCGCGGAACTCCCCCGGGGCCGGCAGGCGCGCCAGCGCGTAGGGGACCGGTTCGCCGTCGACCAGCAGGATACGCTTGTCCCCCTGCGCGATTTCCGGCAGGAAGCGTTGGGCGACGGCGAACCGGCGCCCGTAATCGAACAGCGTCTCCAGGATCACGCCCGTGTTGGGCTCGCCGCGACGGATGCGGAACACCGACGCGCCGCCCATGGCGTGCAGCGGCTTGACGACGATCTCGCCCATCTCATCGAGGAAGGCGCGGACCTCGGCCGCGTCCCGGGTGATCAGGGTGGGCGGGCAGCACTCGGGAAACCAGGCCGTGTAGAGCTTCTCGTTCACCTCGCGCAGGCCCGCCGGGCGGTTGACCACCAGGCAGCCTTCATGCTCGGCGCGTTCGAGGATCTGCGTGGTGTAGAGATACTCCAGGTCGAGCGGCGGATCCTTGCGCATCAGGATGACCGCGAGATCGGCCAGGGGCACGGTGCGCCGTGTGCCCAGCTCGTACCAGTTCCCGGGGTCGTCGCGCACGCGCAGGGGGCGGGCGTGTCCGAAGGTGCGCCCGTCGCGCACGTAGAGGTCGCCCGGTTCGAGGTACTCGAGCGCCCAGCCGCGCGCCGCGGCCGCCAGCAGCATCGCCAGGGTGCTGTCTTTGGCGGGCTTGATGGACCCGATCGGATCCATGACCACCCCCAGCCGCGGGCCCATTCAGGGGCCTCCGACCGAAGGGCGGGAGCGGCGTTCAAGGCCGCGCCCGTGCGGGCCGATACGCTGCACGTGGCGCCCCGCCCGGGGATCCGGGTCCGGCGCCGCGGCCGGGCGGCGCCCCGGGGCGGGGGGCGGCAGGGATCCGGGGTTCGAGGCCATGGATAAAGTTTGGTGAAACCACGCCGATAGGGGCCGGTAGGGTGACCCGGCCGGAGCCGCCATGGTAGCGCACTCCGCCGGTACGGCGAAGCGGGCCGCCGCGACGGACTCACGCGGGCGGGGCAGGGGAGCGGAGCGGCGGCATGAGCATACTCACACAGGAGCACACCGTGGCAGGAGGCGAAGTGAGCGCGGACGCCTTTGCGGGACTGAAGGTCATGGTGATCGACGACAGCAAGACCATCCGCCGCACCGCGGAGACCCTGCTCAAAAAAGAGGGTTGCGAGGTGGTGACGGCGACGGACGGGTTCGAGGCGCTGGCCAAGATCGCCGACGAGCGTCCCGACATCATCTTCGTGGACATCATGATGCCGCGGCTGGACGGATATCAGACCTGCGCGCTGATCAAACACAACCAGGCGTTCAAGTCGACGCCGGTGATCATGCTCTCGAGCAAGGACGGCCTGTTCGATCGCGCCCGCGGGCGCATCGTGGGTTCGGAACAGTATCTGACCAAACCGTTCACCCGCGAGGAGCTGCTGCAGGCGATACGCGACTACGTCGTTCGCGAACCGGCGTGACCGGGGCGGGCGCAAGGGCAAGGGCAAGGGCAGGGGCAAGGGCAGGGGCAGGAACTTAACAGGAGACCCATCAATGGCACACGTGTTGATCGTAGACGATTCGCCCACCGAGGTGCATGTCCTCAAGACCATGCTGGAGAAGAACGGCTATCAGGCCTCCTTCGCCACCGACGGCGAGGACGGCGTGGCCAAGGCGCATTCCGAGAAACCCGACGTGATCCTCATGGATATCGTCATGCCCGGGTTGAACGGTTTCCAGGCGACGCGCCAGCTCAGCAAGGACCCGGACACCGCCTCGATCCCCGTGATCATCGTCAGCACGAAGGATCAGGAGACCGACAAGATGTGGGGCCTGCGCCAGGGGGCGAAGGAGTACATCACCAAGCCGGTGACCGAAAAGGAACTGGTGAGCAAGATCAAGACCGTACTGGGCGGGTAGGATCATGCAGCAGGGAACGCTCCCGGATGAGCACTGCCCCGGCGACCCCTTCGCGTTGCTGCTCGAGATCGAGCGGCGCAGTCGGGCGAACGCCGCGGGACTCCCGCGTCAGACCGAGGTCAAGGGGGTCTGGAACGGCATCGGCTTCCGTATCGGGGCCGCCACCCTCGTGGCGCCGCTCGACGAGGTCGCCGAGATCCTCACCCACCCGGCGCTCTCGCGGGTGCCGCTGGCCAAGTCCTGGGTCAAGGGGATCGCCAACGTGCGCGGAAATCTGTTGCCGATCATGGACCTGCAGGGCTACCTGGGGCGCGGCCATGCGTCGCAGGAGCGGACCGCCCGGGTACTCGTGGTACACCACGAAGGGGTGTTGGCCGGACTGCTGGTGGACGAGGTCCTGGGGATCCGCCACTTCCTCGAGGAGGAGCGCACGTCCGAGCTGCCGGAACTGGACGAGGCGGTGCGCCCCTACGTGAGTTACGCATACCGCAAGGGGGGGGAGCACTGGGCCGTCTTCAGCCTCTATGCGCTCGCCCGGACCCCGCGGTTCATGCAGGTGGCGGTCTGAGTCCGGCGAGTTGAAAAAGTCCGTCCCGGACTTTTTCAACACATTGTTTGTTTAAAGGAGAGCAACGATGAAGGCACGAAGCGGCGGCTATCTCGGAGGGTTGGGCGCCAACCGGTCCCTGACCTCTCTGATCGCCCTGGTGGTCATCCTGTTCGTCGCCATGGTGGCGTCGATCCTGTACACGATCCGCCAGAACGGCCTCGACAAGCTGGCCGTCGGGCGGGTGAACCAGGAGCGCATCCTGGCCCAGGGCCTGGCGATCGAGTCGCTGGAGGCGGCCAACGGCAAGGCCGACGCCATGGCGCAGTTGCGCCGGGACCGCGACCGGTTTCAGGAGAACCTCGACCGCCTGCGCAACGGCGACCCGGACACCGGCATGCCGCCGGCGCCGGCGAGCGTGCGTCCGGCGCTGGACTCGCTGTCCACGAACTGGGTGACGGTGCGCGGAAACGTCGCCACCATCCTCGCCGGCGGGATCACGGTGACCTCCGTCGACCAGTCCCTCAAGCAGGTCGACGAGACCATCCCGAAGATCTCCGCGCGCTACGAGCAGATCGTCGACCGGATGTTGGCGCTCAAGGCGCCGGAGCGGGTCGTGGTCGCGGTGACGCGCCAGACGGCGCTGCTCGAGCGGATCCAGAACACCCTGCGCAAGATCTTCCAGGGCGGGCAGACCGGTGCCCTCGCCGCCGACGCCTTCGGGCGCGACATCACCCGCTTCAGCCGCGTCCAGCAGGCGCTGCTCAACGGTGACCCGGGGCTGAGGATCAAACCGCTCACGGATCCCCAGGCGCGCGCCGATCTGGTCGCCGCGGTCAAGTATTTTAACGGCCTCGATCAGGAACTCTCCGGCGCACTGGCCCGGACCTCGGAGCTGTTCCGGATCCGCGACGCCGCCGCGCGCGTGGCCGCGCTGTCCACGCGCCTGTCGAAGTCTGCCGACGACGTCGCCGCCGCCTACGACCTGGCGCCGAAGAAGCGGTTGATCTCCAGCCAGCTGCCCTTCGAACTCGGCGGCGTCGCGCTGATCATGCTCGGTATCCTCGGCTGGGAGCTGAAGAAGTCCGCCGAGCGCCAGTATCAGCAGGAGGCGGCCCAGAACGAGCGTAACCAGCAGGCCATCCTGCGCCTGCTCGACGAACTGGGCACCCTGGCCGACGGCGACCTGACGGTGCACGCCACGGTCACCGAGGACATGACCGGGGCGATCGCCGACTCGATCAACTACGCCGTGGACGCCCTGCGCAACCTCGTCGGCACCATCAACGAGACCACCGTCCAGGTGTCCTCGGCGGCGCAGGAGACCCAGGCGACGGCGATGCACCTCGCCGAGGCCAGCGACCGCCAGGCACAGCAGATCACGGCGGCGAGCTCGGCGGTCAACGAGATGACCGCATCGATCGAACACGTCTCGCGCAACGCCGCCGAGTCGGCCGAGGTGGCCCAGCACTCGGTGCGCATCGCGCACACCGGCGCCGAGGCGGTGCGCCGCACCATCCAGGGCATGGACACCATCCGCGAGCAGATCCAGGAGACCTCGAAGCGGATCAAGCGTCTGGGCGAGAGTTCCCAGGAGATCGGCGACATCGTCGAGCTGATCAACGACATCGCCGACCAGACCAACATCCTCGCGCTCAACGCCGCGATCCAGGCGGCCATGGCGGGCGAGGCCGGGCGCGGTTTCGCGGTCGTCGCCGACGAGGTGCAGCGCCTCGCCGAGCGCTCCGGCAACGCCACCAAGCAGATCGAGGCGCTGGTCAAGACCATTCAGACCGACACCAACGAGGCGGTCATCTCGATGGAGGAGAGCACCTCCGGGGTGGTCAGCGGCGCCAAGCTCGCCGAGAGCGCGGGCGAGGCACTGGCCGAGATCGAGAGCGTGTCGGACCAGCTCGCCGACCTCATCCAGAACATCTCCGATGCGGCGCGCCAGCAGGCCCAGGCTTCGGTGAACATTTCCGATACGATGAACTCGATCCTGGATATCACCACCCAGACGGCCACGGGTACGAACGAAACCGCGACCTCGATCGGCAACCTGGCGGACTTGGCCAACGAGCTGCGCAAGTCCGTCGCCGGCTTCAAGCTTCCCGGGTAAGCCCCAGGTGCCGATCGGTGATGGCGGCGAGTGAAAACGTGCAGTTCGGGGAATCGCCACGCCGCGGTTCGCTGCCCGCCATGCCCGCGGGGCAGTTCGAACAGTGGGCGCGCATACTCGAGCAGCGCACCGGAATCGTCGTGCCTCCGGAGCGCAAGTCGTTCCTGGCGACGAGCATCGCACTGCGCATGCGGGAGATCGGCTGTGAGGACTTTCAGGAGTACTTCGATTTCGTGCAGGCCGGCCGCGAGGGGGCGATCGAGTGGGCGGTGCTGCTCGACCGGCTGACCGTCCACGAGACGCGCTTCTTCCGCCATCCGCCGAGTTTCCGGATGATCCGGGCGCACTTTCTTCCCTACGGGGAGAATCCGGGCCCGGGACCGCGCGCCTACAATGCGCTCAGCATCGGCTGCGCCACCGGCGAGGAGCCCTACAGTCTGGCGATGATGATCGACGAGCACCTCTCCGGGCTGGGCGGCGAGTACTACTTCGGCGTGACCGCGATGGACATCAGCTACGCGGCGCTCAACGTCGGCCGGCGCGGGGTCTACGGGCCGGAGCGGCTCAAGGACGTACCCCCGAGCCTGCGCGCGCGCTATTTCGAGCGTCAGGACGACCACAGCGCACGGGTCTGCGGGGCGCTGCGCCGTCGGGTCTGTTTCGCGCACATGAACGTGCTCGATCTCGACGCCTCGCCGCTGCCGAAGATGGACCTGATCCTGTGCCAGAACGTGCTCATCTACCTCGATCGGGGGCGGCGCATGGACCTGGTGGAACGCCTGGCCGCACGCCTGCGCCCGGGCGGCGGGCTGGTGCTTGCGCCGGGGGATCTGCTCTCCTGGCGTCCCGCCGGGATGGAGCGCATCTCCTTCCCGGACACCCTGGCCTACCGGCGCCTTGACGGCGCCGCCGACAACGGACAAGGAACCAGCGCATGATGCCGCGCAGCGAAGGAATGGACTACAGCGCCCTGAACTGGGTGAAGAAGGAACTCGACGAGACCATCCGGCAGGCGCGGCTGGCACTGGAGGCGTTCGTCGAGAACCCCAGCGACGCCTCGCAACTGCAGTTCTGCGTGACCCATCTGCATCAGGCCCGCGGGACGCTGCACATGGTCGAGGTCGACGGCGCGGCGCTGCTCGCCGAGGAACTCGAGGTCCTGGGGCGTGCGCTGATCGATGGTGAGATCGAGCGCAAGGACGAGGCCTACGAGGTCCTCATGCGCGGGATCCTGCAACTGCCGGACTATCTCGACCACGTCCAGGCGGGTCATCCCGACATCCCGGTCGTCCTGCTGCCGCTGCTCAACGACCTGCGCGCCCTGCGCGGCGAGTCGCTGCTCTCGGAGAACGCCCTGTTCACCCCGGACCTGACCGTGCCGGTGCCGCCGCCGCGCGAGCGCGAGTCCTTCGCGCGCGACTCGGGCGAATTGCGGCGGCTGTTGCGGCGCCTGCGCCACGACCTGCAGCTCGGCCTGCTCGGATGGTACCGGGGACGCGACCCGCGGGCGGGTCTGGATCGCATCCTCGCGGTGATCGAGCACCTCGATCAGCTCACCCAGCTCGAGCCGGTGCGCCGCCTGTGGTGGATCAGCGCGGGCCTGGTCGAGGCGCTGCGCGACGAGGCGCTGGAGGCCAGCGTCTCGGTCAAGCTCCTCCTGGGGCAGGTGGACCGGCGACTCAAGCAGCTCATCGACGGGGGCGAGGCGGTCCTCGCCGCGGATCTGGCGCCCGATCTGCTGCGCAACATGCTCTATTACGTCGCCCGCGCCGCAGGCGGCGGCGAACGCGTGAACGCCCTGAAGACTGCGTTCGATCTGGAGCGGCTGCTCCCCGGCGAGGCGTTCGGCGCGGGCGCCGCGCTCGGACCGGGGGTGGATTCGCTGCGCGCCGTCGCCGAGGCCGTCAAGGAGGACCTCGCCGCCGTCAAGGACGGCCTGGACCTCTACGTGCGCAGCGAGCCGCGCAACCCGGCGGGCCTGGCGCCGCTGCCGGACATCCTGCGGCGCGCCGCCGATACCTTCGGGATGCTGAGTCTCGGCGCGCAGCGGCGTCTGGCGCAGGAACAGGCCGAGCGCATCGCGGCGATCGCCGAAGGCGACAGCGATCCCGACGAGGAGACGTTCACGGCGATCGCCGGCGCCATCCTCGAGATCGAGGCCTCCCTCGATCAGATGGCCGCGGGCGGCGCAGTCTCCGCGGTCGGGGTGCCGGGCGGGGATGCGGCGGGCGCGACCGAGGCGGCGCCGGCGGCGGAGGAGACCGCGCCGGCGGTCAACCCGGGGCGCGTCAGCGACTCGGAATTCCGGCTCCTGGTCCTGGCCATGGCGCGCGAGGCGGCGGAGAACATGGCGCGCATCAAGGAGGCGGTGGTCGCGTGGCTGGGCGCACCGGCGGCCGGCGCGTCGGGCCTCGACGAGGTCCCGCGATGGCTCGCCGAGGTCAAGGGGAGCTTCCAGATCCTGAATCTGCCGCGCGCGGCGCAGGCGGTGCAGGCGCTGACCGACTACGTGGGCACGTCCCTGGCCGGGCGCACGGAGGCGCCGCCGAGTGGCGAGCAGGACACCCTGGCCGACGTCATCGCGGGGATCGAGTACTACCTCGAAGCCGTGGTCGAGCACCGCGCCGACCGCGAGGCGATCCTCGACCGCGTCGATGCGGACCTCGGCCGCCTCGGATCTTCGCCGGACGAGCCGAGCGGCGGTCCGGGCGGCGGGGAGCCGGTTGCCGACGGCGGGGTCGACGCCGCCGGTCCCGATGTCTTCCCCCTCTCCGCGCCGGCCGCGGAGACGGCGCCGCCGGAAGTCGACGCGGGCCCCCACCTCGGGGAGCGGGCCGCGTCCGGCGACGCGTCCGATCCGCACGGGTATGCGCCGGCGGAGGCGGAGGACAGGGATACGCCGACTGACGCGGCGGTCCTCTCCCCGGCGCCGGCGGACCCGGGCCTGGAGGTGGCCGCGGAGGTGCAGGCGGAACCGGGGGCGGGGGAGGGGCCGGAGGCCGGGGCGGTGGAGTTGGCGCCGGTGCTGGCGGAGGACGGGGATCCGGAGATTCTGGCGATCTTTCTCGAGGAGGCGGAAGAGGAGCTGGGGTCGCTGCGCACGCAGGTGCCGCGATGGGTGCAGGATCGCGAGGACCGGGAGGCGCTGGGGACGATCCGGCGCTCGTTCCATACGCTCAAGGGCAGCGGGCGGCTGAGCGGGGCGTTGCGGGTGGGGGAGTTCGCCTGGGCGCTGGAGTCGTTGCTGAACCGGGTGTTGGAGGGGGAAGGGGCGGATGCGGCGGCGGTGGGGGTGGTCGGCGAGGCGGTGGAGCTGCTGCCGGGGCTGATCGAGGAGTTGCGCGGGGGCGAGGGATGTGATGCGGCGGCGGTGGCGGCGCTGATGGGGCGCGCGCAGGCGCTGGCGCGCGGGGAGGATGCGGGGGCGGCGGCGCCTGTGGCGGAGACGGCGCAACCGGAACCGAAGCCGGAAGTGGACGCGCTGGCGGAACCGGAGCCGGCGGCAGAGACCGGGGCGGAGGCGGGCCCGGGCCTGGAGGTGGCCGCGGAGGTGCAGGCGGAAGCGGAGCCGGCGGCGGAGACCGGGGGGCCGGAACCGGAGGCGGGGGAGGGGCCGGAGGCCGGGGCGGTGGAGTTGGCGCCGGTGCTGGCGGAGGACGGGGATCCGGAGATTCTGGCGATCTTTCTCGAGGAGGCGGAAGAGGAGCTGGGGTCGCTGCGCACGCAGGTGCCGCGATGGGTGCAGGATCGCGAGGACCGGGAGGCGCTGGGGACGATCCGGCGCTCGTTCCATACGCTCAAGGGCAGCGGGCGGCTGAGCGGGGCGTTGCGGGTGGGGGAGTTCGCCTGGGCGCTGGAGTCGTTGCTGAACCGGGTGTTGGAGGGGGAAGGGGCGGATGCGGCGGCGGTGGGGGTGGTCGGCGAGGCGGTGGAGCTGCTGCCGGGGCTGATCGAGGAGTTGCGCGGGGGCGAGGGATGTGATGCGGCGGCGGTGGCGGCGCTGATGGGGCGCGCGCAGGCGCTGGCGCGCGGAGAGGATGCGGGGGCGGCGGCGCCTGTGGCGAAGACGGCGCAACCGGAACCGGAAGCGGCCGCGGAGGCGCAGCCGGCGGCGGAACCGGCGGCGGAGTTCGAAGCGGACCCGGTGGCCGGGGAGGCGGAAGAGGCGCGCACGCGAACGGAGTCCGAATCAGAGTCGCCCGATGCCTCCGCGGAGGCGGGACCCGCGGGGCGGTTCGCGGATCCGGTCCTCTACGAGACCTTCTCGCAGGAGGTGCAGGACCATCTCGCGACCGTCGAGGCATTCGTCGAGTCCTGCGACGAGGCGGACGGCTCGTGCCACGTCACCGAGGAGTTGGTCCGCGCGTTTCACACGCTGCACGGCAGCGCTTACATGGCGGGAGTCCCGGAGATCGCGGGCGTCGCCGAGGCCCTGGAGCGGCTGTTGCGTCTGCCGGCGGCCGCCGAGGCGGGCGGGGCGCAGGGGCTGGTTCCGCTGATCGCCGAGGGTGCCGCCACGGTGCGCGCGCAACTCGCGGCGTTGGCCGCGCCCGGCGGTGAGGCCCCGGACGCCGGACCCCTGCTCGAACGCATCGCGCGCCTCGCCGAGGAGCATCGGGCGCGCGGAGGTCGCTGGCCGGAACCGTTCGCGGCGCAGCGACCCGCGGTCGAACCGGCCGGTGACGCCGCGCCGCCCCCGGCGAACTCCGAGGCGGCGCCCGCCCGCGCGGCCCCGGCGCCCGAGCCGGAACCGGAACCGGAACCGGCGTCCGTACCCGCCGCCGGAACGGGCGACGAACTGGCCGGGGAGCTGGTGGAGATCTTCCTCGAGGAGGCGGAGGAGCTCCTCGATGCGGCCGACGACATCCTGCAGGCCTGGGAGCGGCACCCCGAGGAGGTGCGTCGCGTCACCGAACTGCAGCGTGCGCTGCATACCCTGAAGGGCGGGGCGCGCATGGCCGACATCGCGGCGATCGCCGACCTCAGTCACGCCATGGAGTCGCTGCTCAGCGCCGTGGTCGACGGCCACGTGGAGGCGTCCTGGGACCTGTTCCAGACCCTGCACGCGACCGTCGACCAGCTCCATGCGATGCAGGAATCCGTGCGTGCGGGCGCCGCCCCGGAACCCGCCCCGGACCTCGTCGCCGACCTGGAGGCGGCCCGCAGCGGTCGCAGTGCGCCGGTGTCCGGGGAGGCGGCGGCACCGGATCCGGCTACGGAACCCGCGCCGCTCGGGACGGAGGCCGATGCAGCGCCGGCCGCCCCGGCCGGGGTGGCCGTTGCGGCGGAGGTGGAGACGGACCTCGAGGATCCCGCGCTGGATGCGCAGACGGCGGCGGATCTTTCGCAGACGCCGGCCCGTGCCGCCATGCGGGTGGAACGCCGTTCGGCGCCCCGCGTGCAGTCCGAGAACGTGCGCGTGCGGGCGGACCTCCTCGACAACCTGGTGAACTACGCCGGCGAGGTGAGCATCTACCGCTCGCGCATGGAGCAGCAGACCGCCGCGATCCGTTTCAACCTGGTGGAGTTCGATCAGACGGTGGAGCGCCTGCGCGAGCAGTTGCGCCGGCTCGAGATCGAGACCGAGGCGCAGATCCTCTACCGTCACGAGGTCGAAGTGGAGGCCCGGGCGGACTTCGATCCGCTGGAGCTGGACCGCTATTCGCAGGTGCAGCAGCTCTCGCGCGGTCTCGCCGAGAGCGTCAACGACCTCGTCAGCATCCAGGGGCTGCTCGACCATCTGGCGCGCGAATCCGAGACCCTGCTGCTGCAGCAGTCGCGCGTGAACACGGATCTCCAGGAAGGCCTCATGCGCACCCGCATGGTGCCCTTCGCGGGGCTGGTGCCGCGCCTGCGGCGCATCGTGCGCCAGACCTGCACGACGCTCGGCAAGCGCGCCGAACTCAAGGTGCAGGGGGCCGAGGGCGAGATGGACCGCACCGTGCTCGACCGCCTCGTCGCTCCGCTCGAACACATGCTGCGCAACGCCATCTCCCACGGCATCGAGACGCCGGAGGTGCGCCGCGCCGCCGGCAAGGCGGAGGCCGGGACGGTGCTGCTCAGTCTCGGGCGCGAGGGCTCCGAGGTCGTCATCCGGGTGTCGGACGACGGCGCCGGCATCGATCTCGATGCGATCCGCGCGAAGGCCATCGAACGCGGGCTGCTCGCCGCCGACGCCGAGGTCAGCGATCACGACGTCATGCAGTTCATCCTCGAGTCGGGTTTCAGCACCGCACGTACGCTCACCCAGATATCGGGCCGCGGCGTGGGCATGGACGTCGTCAACAGCGAGATCAAGCAGCTCGGCGGGCAGCTCGAGATCGACTCTCGCGCGGGGCGCGGCATGACCTTCACGGTGCGCCTCCCGTTCACTCTGGCGGTCACCCAGGCGCTGCTGGTCAACGTGAGCGACGAGGTCTATGCGATCCCGCTCTCCAGCGTGGAGGGCATCGTGCGCCTGGGTTACGACGAGATCTCGCGCTGCCTCGGCGATGAGGATCCCGCCGTGGACTACGCCGGCCAGCGCTACCGGTTGATCCACATGGGCGCGCTGCTCGGGCTCGCGGCCCCGCCGGTACAGGCCGACCGCAAGGTGCCGGTGCTGCTGGTGCGCAGCGGCGATCACCAGAGCGCGGTCCTCGTCGACGGGCTGGTCGGCAGCCGCGAGATCGTCGTCAAGTCAGTGGGGCCGCAGCTCAGCACCGTGCGCGGCATCTCCGGGGCCACCATCCTCGGCGACGGGCGCGTGGTCCTGATCGTCGACGCCGGCACCCTGCTGCGCCTGTCGGCTGCGGTGCACGGGGCGGCCCCGGCCGAGGAGGAGCCGGAGCCGGAGGCGGAGTCGAGCGGGCGCGTCACCGTCATGGTGGTCGACGACTCGATCACGGTGCGCAAGGTCACCACGCG
This sequence comes from Gammaproteobacteria bacterium, assembly GCA_027013145.1. Classification (GTDB taxonomy): domain Bacteria; phylum Pseudomonadota; class Gammaproteobacteria; order 21-64-14; family 21-64-14; genus BMS3Abin12. Next base: position 155,018 of record JALUXX010000036.1, read on the forward strand.
GCTCCTGGAGCGCCACGACATGGACGTGATCACGGCGAAGGACGGTGTAGACGCCGTCGCCCTGCTCCAGGAGCATATCCCGGATGTCATGCTGCTCGACATCGAGATGCCGCGCATGGACGGTTTCGAGCTGGCCACGCACATGCGCAACGAGGAGCGGCTGCGCGACATCCCCATCATCATGATCACCTCGCGCACCGGCGAGAAGCACCGCGAACACGCCATGCGGATCGGCGTGAACCGATATCTCGGCAAACCGTACCAGGAGGGCGAGTTGCTCGAGAACATCCACGCGCTGCTCGACGAGCGTGCCGGGCATGGCGGGCGATGAGCGGACTCCGCTGCGGGTCGCGGTCCTTGCGCAATCCGGACCACGCCGCGAGGCCGTAGGGCGGCAGCTCGAGCGCCAGGGCTTTCAGCTTGCGGCGGTCGCCGCCGCGGATGCGGAGGCGATCGCGCAGGTGCTCGCGCTGCCGGAGATCGACCTGCTCCTGGTCGACCTCGACGACGAGAGCCTCGCCGACCCCGGAGCGCTGCTGCCGCTGCTCGAACACAGCAGGGTCCCGGTCCTGTTCAACGATGCCGGCGCCGCCGGCCAGGCCGATCTCGGCCCGCGACTGACCCGCAAGTTCCGCCTCCTGAGCGGCACGCGCCCGCCGCGCCTGTCGTTGTCCGGGGCGCCGGCCGCACCCGCGGGCGAGCCGCGCGCCGCGGCGCCGCGCGATGGGGACCCGGCCGGGCGCGGCGCGGACGCGGACCGGGTCGGGACGGACGCGCAGGACCGCGCCCCGGCAGAGGACGCGGCCCCGGCGCCCATGGATCCGGTGCCGGGGGGGCGCACACTCGAGCGGCGCGCACCCGCGTCGGGCGGTTCCGGGCCGGCGGTCGAAGCGCCCGCGCGGGAGGCGCGGGCGGACGCGCCGGCCGCGGCGGGCGGGGACCGGGCACGGCGCGTGTGGGTGCTCGGCGCCTCTCTCGGCGGACCCCAGGCGGTGCGCGCCTTCCTTCATCGCCTGCCGGGGGATCTGCCGGTCGCGTTCATCCTCGCGCAGCACATCGGCGAGGGCTTCGACCGGCTGCTGGCGAGCCAGCTCGATCGCGAGACCGCCCTGCGCGTGGGCTGTGCCCGCGCCGGGGCCCGCCTGCGCCACGGCGAGGTCCTGCTCGCGCCGCTCGACCAGTCGCTGCGCCTCGACCGATCCGGGGCCGTGCGCCTGGAGCCGCGGGTGGAGCGCGGAATCTACAGCCCGTCGATCGACGATGTGATGGGCGAGGTCGCGCGCTGCTACGGCGCCCTCGCCGGTGCGATCGTCTTCAGCGGCATGGGCGACGATGGGATCGAGGGCGCCCGCGCGATCGCCGCGGAGGGCGGAACCGTATGGGCCCAGGACGCCGCGAGTGCGGTCATCAGCAGCATGCCGGATCACGCGCGCCGCGCGGGGGTGGTGAGCCTCAGCGGTCCGCCCGAGAGCCTGGCCGAGCAACTGGTGCGCACCCTCGCGGCACCCGGGGCGTCGGCGGCGCTGTGACCGCCCGCCCCGGTTGCAGGGGGCGGAAACGACGTCGATGCGGCGTCGTAAAGAAGGCTTGAACGGGCCGGCGCGGGCCGGACGAGGAACCCAGGACCGAGGAGCTTCGAGATGAGCCAGAGTGCAACCGCAACCGCCACCGCCGAGGTGCGGGTACGCAGCCTGCTGCTGCCGATCGTCGACGGGCAGCTCCTGCTGCCCAACGCCGCCGTCGCCGAGATCGTCCCCTATACCGACCCGGAGCCGCTGCCGCGGGCCCCCGACTGGATGCTGGGTCTGTTCCAGTGGCGCGAGCGCCGGGTGCCGACGCTCTCCTTCGAGGCCGTGTGCGGCGGTCCGGTGCCGCCGGCCGGCGCGCGCGCGCGTGTGGCCGTGATCAACGCCCTCTCCGGCTGGCTGGATCCGCCGTTCTACGCCCTCGTGATCCGCGACCTGCCGCACCTGGTGCAGGTCGGGCGCGACGGCATCCGCACGCTGGACGATTCCGGACCGGCCCACGCGGCCGTACGCAGCACGGTGGACGTGCTCGGCGAGACCGCCCACATCCCGTCGCTGGACACGCTCGAGGGCATGCTGCGCAACGTCATCGCCTGAGCGCGACGGTGGCGCTCAGCCCCCGGTCGCCAGATCGCCCCACTGCAACTGCAGGGTCGTGAGCGCCGCCACCGTCGCGGTCTCCGTGCGCAACACGCGCGGGCCCAGGCGTATGCCGCGAAAGCCCGCCCCGCGTGCGCATTCGATCTCCGCGGGGCTCAGCCCCCCTTCCGGACCGATGAGCAGCACGACGCCGTCCCCGGCCGGGGCCTCTCCCGCCGCCGGTCCCTCCGCGGCCTGCGGGTCCAGCAGCCAGCGCAGCCCCGCGGGCGCCGTGTCGAGCCACTGCGCGAGCGTCTGCGGCGCGCCGATCTCGGGGACGCGCACCCGTCCGGACTGCTCGCAGGCGCTGACGGCAACGGCGCGCCAATGCGCCAGGCGCGCCGCACCGCGCGTCGCGTCCAGGCGCACGACGCTGCGCTCCGTCGCCAGCGGTGCGAGCGCGTGGACGCCGAGTTCGACCGCCTTCTGGACGATGTAGTCCATGCGCGTGCCGCGCGCGATGCCCTGCGCGAGGGTGATCTTCAACGGGGATTCGGTGCGCGGACGGTCGGCGGATTCGACGCGCACACGCGCCGCATCGAGGAGCCGCGCGCGGTATTCGCACCCGTCGCCGTTGAACAGCGCCAGCGCGCCGCCCGGGCGCAGGCGCAGGACCCGCGTGAGGTGTCGCGCCGCGGCGGCATCGAGCGCGACCTCCACACCCGGCGCCAGCGGCTGCGCGAGGTGGACGCGCGGGACCCGCACCGTACGGTCGGGGTCAGAGCGCGGCGAGCGCGCGCTCGTAGTCCGGTTCCTGCCCGATCTCGGGGACCAGCTCCGTATAGCGGACCTTGCCGTCGGCGCCGATCACCACCACCGCCCGCGCCGTGATCCCCGCCAGCGGGCCGTCGGTGATCAGCACCCCGTAGTCCTTGGCGAAGGTGCGCCCGCGCATCAGCGACAGGGGCACGACGTTGTCGAGGTGCTCGCCGGTGCAGAACCGATTTTGGGCGAAGGGCAGATCGGCCGATACGATCAGCACCACCACGTCGTCGCGCCCCTTGGCGGCCTCGTTGAACTTGCGCGTGGAGACAGCGCACACCGGTGTGTCGAGGCTCGGCACGATGTTGAGCAACAGCTTCTTGCCGGCGTAGTCGCTCAGCGTGCGGTCGTTGAGTTCGACGTCGGTGAGCCGGAAGTCCGGCGCCGGCGTCCCCACCGCCGGCAGCTCGCCGTTGGTGTGGATCGGATTGCCCTTCAGAGTGACGGTGGCCATGGCGTTCCTCCTCAGATCTTGGGCCGCACCGGGCAGGGCGGTGCGCCCTGCTTGGACAGGATGCGGCCGAGATGCCGCGCGTAGGCGTCGATCTCCGCGTCGGTGCGCTGTTCGGTGGCGCATACGAGCAGCGCGTGGCCGAGCTCCGGGTAGTCCCCGGACAGGTCGTAGCCGCCGACGATGTCCTGCGCCGCGAGCGCCCGCAGCACGTCCGCCGCCGGTACCGGCAGCCGCAACGCCGCCTCGTGGAAGGCGGCGCCGGCGAAGATGCGCTCCACGCCCGGCACGGCGCACAGGCGGTCGACCAGGGTCCGGGTGTTGCGGTGGCAGCGGGCCGCCGTGCGCTCGAGGCCCTCGGCGCCGAGCAGGGCCATGTGGATCGTGGCCGCGGTCACCGCCAGACCCTGATTGGTGCAGATGTTGGAGGTCGCCTTGGAGCGGCGGATGTGCTGCTCGCGCGCCTGCAGGGTCAGGGTGAAGCCGGGACGCCCTTCGAGGTCCAGCGTGCGTCCGACCAGCCGCCCGGGGAGCTGGCGCACGTATTGCTGCCGGCAGCACAGGAAGCCGAAGTAGGGCCCGCCGGAGGACAGCGGCACGCCGAGCGGCTGGCCCTCGCCGCAGGCGAGGTCGGCGCCGTCCCGACCCCAGTGCCCCGGGGGGGCGATCACCGTCGCGGCGAGCGGGTTGACCACGGCGACGGCCAGGGCGTCGCGGGCGTGGGCCCAGTCCGTCAGGGCGTCGGCGTCCTCGAGCACGCCGAAGAAATTGGGCTGCGGAACGACGATCGCGGCGGGGGCGTCGCCCGCGTGCGCGTCGAGGGCGGCGGGCGGCGTGTCGCCGCGCGCGGGGTCGTAGGGGATCTCGATCAGCTCGATGCCCTGGCGGCCGACCAGCGTGCGCACCACCGCGCGGTAGGTCGGGTGCACGGTCCGCGGCAGGAGAACGCGTCCGGAGCGCACCTTGCGGTTGCTGCGCACCGCCATCAGCACCGCTTCTGCGAGGGCCGAGGCCCCGTCATAGAGCGAGGCGTTGGAGACGTCCATCGCCAGGAGGCGGGCCATCATCGTCTGGTATTCGTAGAGGACCTGCAGCGTCCCCTGGGAGGCCTCGGCCTGATAGGGTGTGTAGGCGCTGTAGAATTCCCCGCGCGTGGTCAGCTCCCATACCGCGGCGGGGATGTGATGATCGTAGGCGCCGGCGCCGGCGAAGCACGCCGGGCGCCCGTCGCGTTCGGCGCGCTCGGCGAGGATGCGGGTGACCGCCGCCTCGTCGAGCCCCTCCGGGACGCCCGCGAGCGGGCGGCAGCGCAACGGCTGCGGGATCTCGTCGAACAGGTCCTCGATGCGGGCGGCGCCGATGGCACGCAGCATCTCGCGGACATCGTCGTCGGTGTGGGGGATGAAGGGCATCGGCGATGCCGGCGGCGCGCGGCCTCAGTGTTCCTCGTCGGCGAGGAATGCGCCGTAGCCCGCCGCGTCCATCAGGTGATCGAGGGCGGCGCCCGCGGCGGGGCGGATGCGCAACAGCCAGCCGGCGCCGTAGGGCTCCTGGTTGACCTGCTCGGGGTGATCGGCGAGGGCCGCGTTGCCTTCGACCGTTTCACCCGAGACCGGGGCATAGACGTCGGAGGCGGACTTGACCGATTCGACCACGGCGCACGCCTCGCCCGCCTGCAGCGTGCGCCCCGCCTCCGGGACCTCCACGTAGACCATGTCGCCCATCTGGTCCTGGGCGTGGTCGGTGATGCCCACCGTGACGGTGCCGTCGTCGTTCAGGCGCACCCATTCGTGGGTCTTGGTGTACTTGAGGTCCTGGGGAATCTCGCTCATCGTGCCGCCCCGTCGGGTTGGGTGTTCACTCTGCCGCCACGCACGGGCGTCCGTGGCGTACGAACGGCGGTTTCACCACCCGCGCGGGCACCAGTTTGCCACGAATCTCGACCTCGCACGAGCCGTCCCCGGTCTGCGCGAGGCGCGCGAGCGCGACGGCGCGCCCGAGCGTCGGGGCGAATCCGCCGCTGGTCACCTCGCCGGCCGCGACGCCGCCCACCCGGACCTTCTGGTGGTTGCGCAACACCCCCTTGCCCTGCAGGACCAGACCGACCAGGCGGGCGTGGTCGGTCCCGCGCTGCGCCTCGAGCGCGGCGCGGCCGATGAAGGCCCGCTCCGGCGGATCCCAGGCCACGGTCCAGGCCAGTCCCGACTCGAGCGGGGTGGTCGACTCGTCCATGTCGGCGCCGTAGAGGTTCAGGCCCGCCTCGAGCCGCAGGGTGTCGCGCGCGCCGAGGCCGCACGGGGTCACGCCGGCCGCGCGCAGTGCGTCCCAGAAGGCCGGCGCCGCGTCGGCGGGCAGGATCACCTCGAAGCCGTCCTCGCCGGTGTAGCCGGTGCGCGCCACGAACCAGTCGCCGGCCCCGACACCGTGAAACGGCGCCAGCGCCCCCGCACTCTCGCGCAACGCCGCGGGCAGGAGCGGGAGGACCCGCGCGCGCGCCTGCGGTCCCTGCACGGCGATCATCGCCGTGTCGGTGCGTTCGCGCACGGTCGTGTCGAATCCGCTCGCCTGGCGTTCGATCCAGGCGCGGTCCTTGTCGCGCGTGGCGGCGTTGACCACCATGCGGTAGCGGCCGTCGCCGAGGAAATAGACGATGAGGTCGTCGATCACCCCGCCGTGCTCGTTGAGCATGCAGCTGTAGAGCGCCTTGCCGGGCGTGCTCAGCCGCGCGACGTCGTTGGCGAGCAGCCGGCGCAGCAGGGCCCGGGTGCCTTCGCCGTCCAGGTCCAGCACCGCCATGTGGGAGACGTCGAACATGCCGGCGTCGCGGCGTACGCGGTGGTGCTCCTCGATCTGGGACCCGTAGTGCAGGGGCATGTCCCAGCCCCCGAAGTCGACCATGCGCGCGCCGGCATCCAGGTGGCGGGAGTGCAGTGCGGTGTGTCGGCCCATGAGGCAGCGTCCGGGTTCCGTCGCGATGGGAGATCCCCCACGGCCGCGCGGGCTACGGCGGGGGCCGGCGGTCGTGCCCGGCACTATACCGGCGGCGGGGCCCAAAACCAAGACGCCGCCGCGCCCACCGCAGCGCCTACTCGATGACGAGATAGAGCGAGGCGTCGCCGCGGCGCAGGTTGAGCACCAGGGCGCGCGGGTTGCGGCCAACGGCGGCGCTCAGGTCGCCGACCCCGGCCAGGGTGTGGTGATTGAGCGCCAGGATCACGTCCCCGTCGCGCAGGCCGGCCTCCCAGGCGGGGCTGCCCGGGGCGACGCGCACGACACGCACCCCGCGCGGGCCGCCGCCGATGGGGTCGGGCGGGACGTCCGCGAACCGGGCGCCGGCGAGCCGCGGGTCGATGCGGCGCCCTTCGATGGTGCGATGCGACGGCGCCGCCATCACCGCCTCGACGGTCCGCTCGCGGCCGCCGCGCAGCACGGTCAGGCGCACATGGCGGCCCACCGGGAGCAGGCCGACGGCGTTGCGCAGGTCACGCGTGCGCCGCACCGGGCTGCCGTCCACGCCGATCACCACGTCGCCGACGCGCAGCCCGGCGCGCGCGGCCGGCGAACCGGGCACGACCTGGGTGATGACCGCGCCGTGGTCGCCGCGCACGCCGAAGGCGCGGGCCAGCCGCGGCGTGAGGTTCTGGACGGTGATCCCCAGCACCCCGCGGCGCACGCGCCCGTAGCGGATGAGCTGCTCCATGACCTCGCGCGCCATGTTGATGGGGATGGCGAAGCCGATGCCGATGTTGCCGCCCTGCGGGCTGAGGATGGCGGTGTTGATGCCGACCAGCCGGCCGGCCAGATCGACGAGTGCCCCGCCGGAGTTGCCCGGATTGATGGAGGCGTCGGTCTGGATGAAGTCCTCGTAGCCCCCCAGTCCCAGCCCGCTGCGCCCCAGCGCGCTGACGATCCCGGAGGTCACCGTCTGGCCGAGCCCGAAGGGATTGCCGATGGCGACGACGAAGTCGCCCACGCGCAGGCGGTTGGAGTCGCCGAGCCGGATGGCGCGCAGCCCCGTTGCGTGCACCTGGATCACGGCGATGTCCGAGGCGCGGTCGGTGCCGACGAGACGCGCCGGCAGCCGGCGCCCGTCGCGCAGTGTGACCACGATCCGGTCGGCGCCCGCGATGACGTGGTTGTTGGTGAGAATGTAGCCGCGGCCGGCGTCGACGATGACGCCCGAGCCGATGTCCTGGCGCTGCTCCTCCTGCGGGAGCCGGGGCAGGTTGAAGAAGCGGCGGAAGAACGGGTCGAGCAGGAGCGGGTTCTGTACCTGCACGTGACCCAGCGCGGTGACGTTGACCACGGAGGGGGTCACGCGTTCGAGCATCGGTGCGAGCGAGGGCAGCGGCCGTCCGTCGACGATCGGCGGGATCGAGGCCAGCGCGGCCTGCGCCGGGAGCAGCGCGCACAACAGCCACGCTGCGAGACGTGCGGCGCGTACGGTGCCGCGCGGGGCGGATGCGGTCACATGTAAGCTCCTTTTTAGTGGTTGGGAAGGGCCGTTCCGGCCCTTCCCAACTTCGCCGCGCCCGGCGCGTGTCCGTGCGCGGCTCCGACGGATCGGACACGGGGTGTCCGATCCGCGGGCGGGGCTTATCGCCCCGCCGCTATTGAGGGGGCGAGGGGCCCTGCGGCCCTTCCCGACTTCGCCGCGCCCGGCGCGTGTCCGTGCGCGGCTCCGACGGATCGGACACGGGGTGTCCGATCCGCGGGCGGGGCTTATCGCCCCGCCGCTATTGAGGGGGCGAGGGGCCCTGCGGCCCTTCCCGACTTCGCCGCGCCCGGCGCGTGTCCGTGCGCGGCTCCGACGGATCGGACACGGGGTGTCCGATCCGCGGGCGGGTCATTATACGGACCGGCGCGCGCGCGGGGGGTTCCGGGACGGGCCGGCGGCGGACGATTCAGTCCGATCCGCAGCGCAGACGGTGTTCCAGCGTGCGCACCTGCGCGCGCAGGCGCCGCACCTCGTCGAGCAGGTCGAGCGCCAGCGCCGCGCCGGCGAGATTGACCTCGAGATCGCGCTGCAGGCGCAGCGCGGTGCGGATGCGGGTGACGGCGACCGCCGCGAAGCGCCACTCGGCGGGCGGGCCCTTGCCGAGGGGCTCGACGAGCCCCTCGGCCACCATCGCCATGAGCCGCTCCGCGGAGATGTGCGCGGCGCGGCACAGTTCGCCGAGCCCCACCGTGGACTCCTCGTCCAGTACCAGCGTCGGCAGCGTCACCGGATCGCCTCGCGGCATCGTTCATCCTCCCTGCCGGGCGCGCGGGTCGAAGCGAAAGGTGCGCGCCATCTGTTCGTAGATCCGCCGTGCCGGCTCCGTGTCCGCCGGCGGTGTGACGATCTGCAGGGTGACGTACTGGTCCCCGGGCGTGCGTCCGGGCAGTCCCCGCCCCTTGAGCCGCAGCTTGCGGCCGGACTGCGAGCCGGGCGGGATCTGCAGGTCCACCGGGCCGCCGAGCGTGGGGGCCTGGACGCGGGCGCCGAGGGCGGCCTCCCAGGGCGTGATCGGGAGGGTCACGTGGATGTCGCGCCCGTGCGCCTCGAACTGCGGGTGCGGGCGGAAGGCGATCTCGAGATACAGGTCCCCGGCCGGTCCGCCGCCGGCGCCGGGTCCGCCCTGACCCGCGAGCCGGATCTGCTGGCCTTCGGTCACGCCCTTGGGGATGCGCACCTGCAGCGTGCGGGTCTTGCGTACGAGGCGTCCGTGGGCGTCGACCGCCGGCACCTCGAGCTGGATCTGGCGCGTCGTCCCATGGTAGGCGTCCTCGAGCCCGATCAGGATCTTGGCGTGGTGGTCCTCGCCCTGGAACCCCCGCCCGCGCGCGCCATGGGCGCCCGCAAACGGCCCGCGCGCCCCGAACAGGGCCTCGAAGAAGTCGCTGAAGCCGCCCGCGCCGGCGTCGGTGAAGCCGCCGCCGCGAAACTCGAAGCCGGCGTCCCAGTCCGGCGGCGGCCGAAACTCCTGCCCGGTCTTCCATTCGCTGCCGAGGCGGTCGTAGGCCGCGCGCTTCTCCGGGTCCTTGAGGACCTCATAGGCCTCGTTGACCTCCTTGAAGCGTTCCTCGGCGTCCGGTTCCTTGCTGACGTCCGGGTGGAACTTGCGCGCCAGACGCCGGTAGGCCCGCTTGACGTCCTCCTGCGAGGCGTCGCGTTCGAGACCGAGGGTCCGGTAATAGTCCTTGAATTCCATCGGCGGCGATCACAAAGCGGCCCGCGGTCCCGGCCGTGAATCCCGGCCGGGGCCGCGGGCGGTCGTATTACCCGCGCGGGGCATCACGCCTCCACGGCGATCTTGCGCGGGCGCGCGGGCTCCTGCTTCGGAATGGTCACCTCCAGCACCCCGTTTTGCACGCGTGCGGCGATGCGCTCGGAGTCGGCGGTGTCGGGCAGGGTGAAGCGGCGGTAGAAGGTCCCGCGCACCCGCTCGACGCGTTTGTAGTTCTTGCGCTCTTCCTCCTTCTCCTCGTTGCGGCTCCCCTGCAACGTCAGCACCCCGTTCTCCATCGTGATCTCGATGTCCTTGGGGTCGACGCCGGGGACGTCGGCGTGCAGGACGTAGCGGTCGGGCTCCTCGCGGATGTCCACCGCCGGGATCCAGTCGCTGGTCGCCGCGGTCGCCTCGTCGCGATCGCCGAGCACACGCGGGTCGAACAGCCGGTTGATCTCGTTCTGGAGCTGGTTCACGAGGCTCCAGGGTTCATAACGCGTCAGGGCCATGGTCGTATCCTCCGATTTCGTTCGGCACCGGACACCGGTGCGGCTGTCGAATAGATATAGGCGGGGCGGGGGTTTTCAAGGGGCCCCGAATGGCGGCCGGCCCCGCCCGGCACCGGCACAAGATGTAGTGGGCGGGCCCGTGCGGCCGCCGCGGCACGAGTCCATAAAAAACGTGAATGAATCCAAAAACGTACATATAACTATATGATTATGAAAGTGTAATATAGTTGTATTTTGGCGCAACCGAGGGTTGACAGTACCGGGAGGGAAGGTCTACGTTTTGGGAATGCACAAGATGTTGTGCCGGTGATCCGGAGACCGCGTCCGGGCCGCCGGGGGCACCCCATGCGGGGCCGCCTCGCCCATAGATAACGACCGGAGGGGGAACCACCACGATGAAACCCGCGCAGGCCAACGCAGCCACCGGCGCCGCCGCCGAGATCCCGTACCAGGAGGCCTCCCTGGATATCTGGGACAAGAAATACCGGCTCAAGGCCAAGGACGGCACCGTCGTCGACGCGACCATGGACGACACCTACCGGCGCGTGGCCCGCGCCCTGGCCGACGTCGAGGCCACGCCCGAGGCGCGCGAGCATTGGTTCGAGCGCTTCCTGTGGGCGCTGCGCCGCGGGGCGATCCCCGCCGGGCGCATCATGTCCAATGCCGGCGCCCTCGCCTACAAGCCCTCCACCTCGACCATCAACTGCACCGTCTCGGGCACCATCCGCGACTCGATGGACGACATCCTGCAGAAGGTGCACGAGGCCGGCCTGACGCTGAAGGCGGGGTGCGTAGCCCCCGGCACGCGGGTGCGGACCGAACGCGGCCTGGTGCCGGTCGAGCGCGCCGTGGCCGAGCGCCATCGGCGCATCCTGAGCTACGACCGCGAACGGCGGCGGTTCGAGATGCGTGAGATCCTCCGCCACATGACGGTCCACGTGCCGCGCCGCGAGAATATCGAGATCGCCGCGGGCGGCGTGTCGTTGCGCACCTCGGTCAAGCACCCGGTCCTGGTCTACCGCGAGGGCGCCCTGCGCTACGTGCGCGCCGACGAGGTCCGGGAAGGGGACGCCCTGGTACGCCATCGGTATCCCTGGGAGGCGGATACGGGGCGCGCGCCGGAGGCGTGGTTCGCGGGTGCGCACCTCGGCGACGGTTGCGCGTACGAGAAGCGCTTCGAGTACAAGGCCTCGCGCACCCGGTGGGCGCAGCGTGCGCGCGCCTGCGGCCGGCGGCTGGTCTTCAAGATCCGCGCCGCCGAGCGCGAAGTGGTCGAACGTTACGCGGCATTCTTCCACAGCCGTTTCGGGACCCGCGCCGCGGTGGCGGAAGCGCTGACCGCCAACGGTGTTCCGGTCTGGGACTTCCAGGTCGCCGGTTTCGCGGCGAGCGCGGCGGAGGAACTGATCGACGGACAGATCGGCCGCAAGACCGCTGCGTTGCATGTCCCGGAGTGGATCCGCAGCGCGCCCGACGCATACTTCCTGCCGTTTCTCGCGGGCCTGATCGACACGGACGGCACCGTATCGCGCGAGCGGGGGGCGGCGACCATCGCGACCGCGAACTTCGGGTTCGCCGCGGAGTTGCGCTCCCTGCTCGGCATCTTCGGAGTGGATGCCGGACTCACGCGGCGCGGCCCGCGGTCGCATCACTATCGCGGCCACGAAATCCGCGACGCCGGCGGGGCGATGCTGCAGATCTCCGACTCGGCGTTTCTGGCGCGTGTCGCGGACTTCATGGCGGACAGCGGCAAGCGCAGGCGCATACGGGAGTGCGCCTCGCAGTCCGGGCAGTACGACCGTTACCGCCTGCCCGACGACCTGATCGCGGCGCTCAGCGCCGAGGCCGCGGGGCTCGATCACCGCGAACGCCAGGAACTGGGTTTCTACCACGGCTATCCGGCGCGGGCGGTGGTCAGCCGCGTGTGGCTCGACCGCTGGGCCGCGCGGTTCCCTCATCTGCGCGGGCTGATCGATTTCGCACGCACCCTGCGCCCGGTCACCTCCGTGCGCCGTGCGCTCGACCTGCCCGAGACGTTCTATGATTTCACCGTCGAAGGCCACAACAACTACCTCGCCGGCGACGGCGGTCTGGTAGTGATCCACAACTGTGGGATCGGCTATGAATTTTCGACGCTGCGCCCGCGCGGCGCCTACGTCAGCGGCGCCGGCGCCTACACCTCCGGCCCGCTCTCGTTCATGGACATCTACGACAAGATGTGCTTCACCATCTCCTCGGCCGGGGGGCGGCGCGGGGCGCAGATGGCGACCTTCAGCATCTCGCACCCGGATGCGGCGGAGTTCGTGCGCGCCAAGCGCGAGAACGGGCGGCTGCGCCAGTTCAACTGCTCGCTGCTGATCACCGCCGAGTTCATGGAGGCGGTGAAGCAGGACGGCCCGTGGCGCCCGGCTTTCCCGCTCAGCCGCGAGGAGGTCGAGAGCGAGGGCATCGACCTCGGCGACCGCGAACAGGTGGTGTGGCGCGAATGGCCGGTGCACGAGGGCTACATCACCAACGCCCAGGGGCTGGTCGCCTGCCGCGTCTACCGCACGATGCGCGCGCGGCGTCTGTGGGATCTGATCATGTCCTCGACCTACGACTACGCCGAGCCGGGGTTCATCCTGATCGACAAGGTCAACGAGATGAACAACAACTGGTGGTGCGAGGACATCCGCGCGACCAACCCCTGCGGGGAGCAGCCGCTTCCGCCCTACGGCTCCTGCCTCCTGGGCTCGGTCAATCTCACCAAGTTCGTGCGCGAGCCGTTCACCGAGCGGGCGCGCTTCGACTGGGACGAGTATCGCGAGGTCGTCGCGGTATTCACGCGCATGCTCGACAACGTGGTGGAGATCAACGGACTGCCGCTCGAGCGCCAGCGCGAGGAGATCGTGCGCAAGCGCCGCCACGGCATGGGTTACCTCGGGCTCGGCTCCACGCTCACCATGCTGCGCATGCGCTACGGCGCACCGGACTCGGTCGCCTTCACCGAGCGCGTCACGCGCGAGATGGCGGTCACGGGTTGGGAGGCGGGCCTGGAGCTCGCGCGCGAGAAGGGACCGGCGCCGATCATGGAGGAGGAGTTCACGGTCACCGAAGAGATGCTCGCCAAGCGCCCGGAGATGCGCGCCGACGGCGTGCGCGTCGGCGACCGCCTGCCGGGGCGCGTGTTGCATGCGCGCTACAGCCGCTACATGCGCCGCCTCGCCGAGGCCGCCCCGGAGCTGGTGGAGGCGCTCGCGGCGGAGGGGGCGCGCTTCACGCACCACACCTCGATCGCGCCCACCGGGACGATCTCGCTCTCGCTTGCCAACAACGCCAGCAACGGGATCGAGCCGAGCTTCGCGCACCACTACTTCCGCAACGTGATCCGCCCGGGGCGCAAGACCAAGGAGAAGGTCAGTGTCTACTCCTTCGAGCTGCTCGCCTACCGCGCGCTGGTGAACCCGGCGGCCGCGCCGGACGCGCCGTCCCCGCAGGACGCGCTGCCCGACTACTTCATCACCTCCGAGGACATCACGCCGCGCGAGCACGTCGACATCCAGGCCGCGGCGCAGAAGTGGATCGACTCCTCCATTTCCAAGACCGCCAACGTGCCGACCGACTACCCCTACGAGGACTTCAAGGACATCTATCTGTACGCCTACGAACAGGGCCTCAAGGGCTGCACCACCTTCCGGTTCAATCCGGAGGCCTTCCAGGGCGTGCTGGTCAAGGAGAAGGACCTCGCCAACACCACCTACCGCTTCACCCTCGAAGACGGGACGATGGTCGAGGCCAAGGGCAACGAGGAGATCGAGTACGACGGCGAGGTGCATACCGCCGCGAATCTCTACGACGCGCTCAAGGAAGGGTATTACGGCAAGTTCTGAGACCGCGGCCGCACGGCGCCCCCGGGGAGAACGGATATGACCATCAAGATCGAAGGCAGGATCACCGACTACGAAGTCGTCAACGACGCGGCCGAGACCCAGGCCGCGGCGCCCGCCGCGGCCGGTGCGCCGGCGCCGGGGCAGGCGGCGGAGTCGAACATCATCCAGATGCACGAGAAGGTCGAGCGCCCGGAGGCGCTGTTCGGCTCGACCTACAAGGTCAAGACGCCGCTCTCCGAGCACGCCCTCTACGTCACCATCAACGACATCGTCCTCAATGCCGGTACCGAGTACGAACTGCGTCGGCCCTTCGAGATCTTCATCAACTCGAAGAACATGGACCACTTCCAGTGGATCGTTGCGCTGACGCGGATCATCTCGGCGGTGTTCCGCAAGGGCGGGGACGTGACCTTTCTGGTCGAGGAGATGCGCTCGGTCTTCGATCCGCGCGGCGGCTACTTCAAGAAGGGCGGCGTGTTCATGCCCTCGCTGGTGGCCGAGATCGGCGATGTGATCGAGCGCCACCTGCGGATGATCGGGCTGCTCAAGGACCAGGGGCTCGACGAGCACCAGCAGCGGTTCGTGGAGGAGAAGCGCGCCGAGTACGAGGCCTCGCGGGGCCGAAGCGGCGCCGATGCCGGGGGCGAGGGGGCGGAGGGCGGAAGGGAAGCCGCCTTCCCCGAAGGCGCGCGACTGTGCGCGAAGTGTCAGACCAAGGCCGCGATCATGATGGACGGCTGCCTGACCTGCCTCAACTGCGGGGAGTCGAAGTGCGGCTGATCGGGATCCGCCGCAACTGCGCGGTCAGGTACAGGGCGAAGCTCAGCCCGGCGATCCACGTGCTGGCGGGGTAGCCGATCGCGTAGGCGGCCGCGAGTCCCGCCCAGGTCACGGCCACGCCGATGGCCACGGCCAACAGCAGACCGCCGGCGAGGCTGCGGCTCAGCGCCTGCGCCGCCGCCGGCGGGCCGATGAGCAGCGCGAAGATGAGCAGCGCACCGATGACGGGCACGGCGACGGCCACGGTCGCGGCCACCAGCGTGATGAACAGCAGATCGAGCCGGCGGGTGTTCACCCCGCGCGCCTGCGCCGCCTCCGGGTCGAGGCTCGCATAGCACAGCGGCCGGTAGAGCAGGGCGAGGCCGAGGAGACCGGCCGCGGCCACCGCCACGGACAACGTGACCTGGGCGGAGGTGATCCCGACGATGCTGCCGAACAGGATCCCCATGGCCGACTGCGAGTTGCCGGTCGCGAGGTTGAGGAACAGGACCCCCAGCCCGAGGGCGAACATCAACACCATGCCGATACCCACGTCGCGCTCGCGCAGGCGCCGCCCCGCCAGTGCGAGCGCCAGCCCGCCGGCCAGCGTGAAGACGAACAGCCCCGCGTAGGCGCTCACGCCGAGCAGCAGGGCGCCGGCCGCGCCGGTGAAGCCGAGATGGGACAGCGCGTGCGCGGCGAAGGCCTGGCGCCGCAGCGTGACGAAGTAGCCCACCGCCGCGCTCACCACGGCGATCGCGCCGCCGGCGGCGTAGGCATGGCGCATGAACCCGTACTCCAGCCCGAGCATCATGGGCGGCCCCGATCGCGGTGCGGGCCGTGCGCGTGCTCGTGTCCGCAGTGCCCGGCGCCCTCGGGCATGAAGCCGGAGACCGGGTGGATGAACACGTAGCCGTCGACGCGCGTGACCGACATCGGCAGCCCGTACAGCTCCGACAGGGCGGGGCCGTTGACGACCTCCTCCACCGTGCCGATCCGGCCGCGGCCGCCGGCCAGATAGAGGACCCGGTCCATGTGCGGGAGCAGGGGGTTGGGGTCGTGCGCGGTCATGAGTACGGTGAGCCCGCGTTCCCGGCACAGGCGCCGCGCGGTGAGCAGGATGCGCTGCTGCGCCTGCGGATCGAGGTTGGACAGCGGCTCGTCGAGCAGCAGTACACGCACCGGATTGACCAGCGCCTGGGCGATGCGCACGCGCTGGCGCTGACCCCCCGAGAGGGTGTCCATCCCGCGATCGGCGAGATCGCCGGCCTCGAGCGCCGCCAGCGCCGCCTCCACCGCCCGGCGGCGGGCGCCGCGGTCGAGGCCCACGCCCCAGCGCTCGGCGCGCCAGGCGGCGCCGAGATAGGCGCGCACCGAGAGGAAGCCGTCGGCGCCCGCCGGGTCGCGCTGCGCCACGTACCCGACCTGCGCGCGCGTGCGCAGATCGTCGGCGCCGAGCAGGCGGACGCGTCCGCGGTCGATCGGCTGCAGCCCCAGCAGGGCGCGCAGCAGGGTCGTCTTGCCGGCGCCGTTGGTCCCGAACACGCCGACGAAGCTGCCCTGCGGGATGCGCAGGTCGATGCCGTCGAGTACGCGCCGCCCGCCGAGCGTGCAACTCAGGCCCTCGGCCTCCACCGCCCACCGCTGCACCGCGGCCGCGGCCGGATCGTTCATCGCGCGTCCCCGGCCAGGGCACGGTCGAGTCCCCGCACGGTCGCGAGCAGCCACTCGACGTATCCGGTGTGCGGGGGCGGGAACTCCCGCGCGCCGAACGCCGGGACGCCGGCGCGGCGCGCGACCGCACGCAGGTGGCGCGTGAGGGGGTCGCCGACCTGACGGTTGAACACCAGCAGCGAGACGCGGTGCTCGCGCAGGCGGGTCTCGAGGCGGGCGACCGCCGCCGGCGCGGGCTCGGTGCCGTTCATTACCGCGTCCTCCACGGCGGGATCGACGTCGCGCCACCCCAGCCGGTGGAGCAGGTAGCCGAGGACCGGCTCGGTGGCCGCGACGGACAGGCGCGGATGGCGCGCGTGCAGGGCGTCGATGGCCGCATCGACGCGATCCAGAGCCGCCTCGAACACCCGCAGATTGTGCGTGTAGTCGCCTGCGTGGTGCGGGTCGAGCGCGCGCAGGCGGGTCGCGAGCCGCCGCGCCAGTGCGCGCGCGAAGGCCGGATCGTAGAAGACGTGCGGGTTGCGGTTCGCGAGGATCGCGCCGCGATCGAGGTCCGCGACGACGATCACGGTGCGGTCCGGCACGGGGGCGGCGGCTGCCAGCCGTTGCATCCATGCATCGTAGCCCAGCCCGTTGAGGATCACGATGCGCGCCGCGGCCACCGCGCGCGCGACCGCCGGCGTCGCCTCGAAGCGGTGCGGGTCGACGTTGGGTGCGCCGATGATGCTGTAGACCCGTACGTGCGTGCCGCCGACGGCCCGGGCGATCACGCCGTAGGTGCTCTCGGCCGCCACCACGGCGACCGCAGCCGCACGGACCGTGGCGCACGCACACAACGCCAGCACCGCCAGCAGGCCGGCCAGGGTGCGGATACACCGCGGATACCGCCGCATCGCTCGGATTCCGTTCGCAGGGGACGAAGTACTACCGGATGACCGGGTACTATATAACAGGATGCCGTGCCGGCGAGGGCGGCGTGACGGCCGCAGCGGGAATTGGCCGGGCGGGAGGGACGGGTGATGCGCCCGCCATCGTGGGGACGCCTCGATCCCGCGGGGGTATCGGGAGTGCGTCGCCGTGACGCGGCTCGGTCGCGGCGGGAGGCCTCGACGATCGGGTGGTCGGGGACTCCGGTCAGTCGTTGCGCACGCCGCGCGCGACGAAGCGGAACAGCTCCCGCGGCGACCGGAACGTACGGCGCACCGGTCGATCGTTTACCGCCCCCACCCAGTACGCCGGCAACGCCTCGCCCTTGAAGACCGGCCGCGCAACCACCGTGTGCCCGTTGATCGTTCTCGATACATCCATCGCAATCGCCTCCGCGGGGCGTGCGGTTGTTCTTCTTTGCGCTCCCCGGCAGCGGCCGCAGCGCCGATGCCGGCCGCCCGTGGCCCCGGAAGGCCGGGGTTCGGCGGGCGGTGTGCCCCGTCTTTGCCGAAATCCGAGCAACTTCGATGCCAAGCCGAAATAATATTTATTTTACAATGGACTGCAGGCCCACTGGGCCTCGTGATGACGGGTCGGGCGGGGTCTGGCGGTCGAGGTGTAAAGAGTTTCGACGCCACGGTCCCCGGGATTGCGCCCGTAGGGTGATCTAACAGGTTGAACCTATGAAGTTTTTGGGTGCGCCCGGTGCCATTTCGGTGTCGGTGTCGAAAATCCGCCATCATGCGGGTACGGAGCGAATGGAACGTAAATTTTTGGTAATTCAATGAGTAATGTGAACTCTAGGTGTAAAGAATTTTGACAGTCCGGGGCACGGAGCGGCGCAGGCGCCCGTCCACGGGTGCGGCGCGGCCACGCCGGCGCCGCGAAATGTAAAGTCCGCCGGCGTAAGGGCTGGTTCGGGGGCGGTCGCTGGTGGTGGGGGCGGGCGACCGGTATAAAGGGGCCGGTCATCCGGCGCGTCCGGACGGGAGTGCGGGACATGCACGAGGATCTCACCCTGGCGCTGGCCCTGGTGGCGGCCCTGGGGATCGGCGCCCAGTGGGTGGCGTGGCGGCTGCATCAGCCGACCATCGTGCTCCTGCTCGTCGCCGGTCTGCTCGCCGGACCGGTCTTCGGCTGGTTGCACCCGTCCCGCGACTTCGGTGCGCTGCTGCATCCGATCATCCGGCTCGGCGTGGCCGTGATCCTGTTCGAGGGCGGGCTCAACCTGCACCTGCACGAGCTGCGCGAGGCGGCCACGGGCGTGAAGCGCCTGGTCTCGATCGGCGTCGTGCTGAGCTGGGTGCTCGGGAGTCTCGCCGCGCATTGGATCGGCGGGCTCTCCTGGCCGGTGTCGCTGGTCTTCGGTGCCATCACCGTGGTGACCGGGCCAACCGTCATCTTACCGCTGCTGCGCCACGCACGCCTCAACCGCCGTCCCGCTTCCTATCTCAAGTGGGAGGGGATCATCAACGATCCCCTCGGCGCGCTCCTCGCGGTCGTCGTGTTCCAGTACTTCATCTCCTCGGAGGGGCAGGCGTCGTTCCCGGCGGTGGCGGCGGGGCTCGCGCTCGGGCTGGCGGCCGCGGCCGCGCTCGGTGTGGGCGCGGGTCTCCTGACCGCCGCGGCGCTCGCGCGCGGCTACATCCCGGAGTTCCTCAAGGGCCCGGTCCTGTTCGCGGCGGTGCTGCTGATCTACATCGTCGCCAACCTCGCGCAGGCCGAGGCCGGCCTGCTGGCGGTGACCGTCTTCGGCGTCACGCTCGGCAATCGCCGTCTGGCGTCCATCGTCGAGATCCGCCGTTACAAGGAATACATGACGGTGCTGCTCGTCTCCGCGGTCTTCATCGTCCTGACGGCGGATCTCGACCCGGCGGTGTTGGCGCGGCTCGACTGGCGCAGCGGGTTGCTGCTGGCGGCGCTGGTGTTCGCGGTGCGCCCGGTATCCGTGCTGCTGGCGACCTGGCGCGCCGGCATGACCTGGCCCGAGCGCGCGCTGGTGGCGTGGATCGCTCCCCGGGGCGTCGTCGCGGCCGCGGTGGCGGCCGTGTTCGCGCCGGAGATGGCCGCGCGCGGCTATCCCGATGCCGCGCTGCTCGTCCCGCTCGTCTTCGGACTCATCCTCGTCACCGTGCTGCTGCACGGGTTGAGCATCCAACGCCTGGCCTCGTGGCTCGGGCTGGCCTCCACCCGCCGCAACGGGGTCCTGATCGTCGGCGCCTCGCCGTGGGGAGTCGAACTGGCGCGTGTGCTCCAGGACCTGAAGGTCCCCGTGCTGATGGTCGATCAGTCGTGGGACCGCCTCAAGCCGGCCCGGCTCTCGGGGATCCGGGTCTCGTTCGGGGAGCTGCTCTCCGAGAGCGCGGAGGAGTCGCTCGAGCTGAACGACATCGGCTGGCTGCTCGCCGCCACCTACAACGACGCCTACAACGCCCTGGTGTGCACGCGCTTCGCTCCGGAACTCGGGCGCCGGCGCGTGTTCCAGCTGCGCCTGCACGGGGGGGACGAGGACGACCCGCGCGGGCTGCCGCGGACCCTGCGCGGAGAGGTGGTCTTCGACGAGGGTGCGACCTACGAGGAGCTGATGCGCCGTCACTACCAGGGCTGGCGCTTCCAGAAGACGCGCCTCACGGAGACCTACGATTACGAGGCCTTCCGGCGCGACTGCCCAAGCGATGCGCTGATCATGCTGCTCGTGCGCGAAGGCGGCGAGGTGGCATTCCAGTCATCGCGCAGTCCGCTCAAGCCGCGCGCGGGCGACACCGTGGTGTGCTATCTGCCCGCGGCCGAGCGCGCGCCGTCGCGCCCGCCGCCGAGCCCGGCCCCGCTGCCCGGCGAGCCCGCGCCCACCGCCTCCCAAGGCGCAACGGCGCGCCCGTAGGCCGGGCCTTGGCCCGCCGGCGGCGCCCGGAATCACGATTCCGGCCGGGGTGCCGCTGCGGCCTGCATGGGGATGGGATAACAGCGCCACGGAACCCACCGAACCCACGGACCGATTGCCATCCTTCCGTGCATTCCGCGGGGTCCGTGGTCTCTTCCTGCGACCTTGGCCGGGCAAGCCCGGCCCTACCCCACCCCCCACGTCCGCACCGGTTCCGTAGGGCGGGCCTCGGCGCGCCGGCGACGCCGGATCCGAACACGGTCGCGTCGATCCACGGCCTCGGCCTTACGGTACCGCCGACGGCGACGGGGGCACCCGCCGGCCGCGTCTCCCCTATGCCGGGTTCCCGCGCCATCCGGGCGGCGGCGCGATATCCCCGGTGTGGACGGGGAACGTGCCGTTGCGGCGGTCGGCGAAGTAGCGGCGCAGGGTCTCGCGGATGACCGGAAAGGCGAGCCGATCCCACGGGATCCGCGCCTCGGTGAACAGATCCACCTCCAGGCTCTCGGTGCCCGGCCCGAACTCGGGTCTCGGCAGACGTGCGCGGAATAACACGTAGACCTGACTGATGTGCGGGAGGTTGAACAGGGCATAGAGACTGCAGTCGCGCACCTGCGCGCGCGCCTCCTCGAGCGTCTCGCGCGCCGCCGCGTCGGCGACGGTCTCGCCGTTCTCCATGAACCCCGCGGGCACCGTCCACAGACCGTAGCGCGGTTCGATCGCCCGCCGGCAAAGGAGGATGCGGTCCTCCCACTCGGGGATGCAGCCGGCGACGATCTTGGGGTTCTGGTAGTGGATCGTCTGACAGTGGTCGCAGACGTAGCGCGGCAGGGCATCCCCCGGAGGGATCCGCAGGGACACCGGATGCGCGCACTGACTGCAGTATTTCACGGCTCTCCTCCGACGCGGCCGGAACGGCCGGCGGTGCGGTCACCGCGGCCTCGGGGCCCGCGATGCCGCCCTCCGGGCGCGCCGGCACCGTTGCAACCGTTCCGACATTGTCCGGCCGCGGCGTTTGGCCGTAGTATGGACCCATCTGCCCACGGTGACCCGGCCCCTCCCTAATGTATACCGAATACTTCGGCCTGCGGGAACCGCCGTTCTCCCTGACGCCGGATCCGCACTTCCTGTTCCTCAGCGCGCGCCACCGCGAGGCGCTCGCGCACCTGCTCTTCGGCGTCGAGCAGGGGGGCGGGTTCGTGCAGCTCACCGGCGAGGTCGGCACCGGCAAGACCACGCTGTGCCGCTCCCTGCTCGATCAGGTCGGCGCGCACGTCGACGCCGCACTGATCCTCAGCCCGCGGCTGTCGGCGTGCGAGCTGCTCGCCGCCATCGCCGCCGAACTCGGGGTGCCGGTCGCGCCCGGGACCCGCTCCCCGAAGGAGCTGGTCGACGCCCTGAACACCCATCTGCTGGCGGCCCACGCGCGCGGGCGCCGGACGGTGGTGATCATCGACGAGGCCCAGAACCTCTCGCCGGACGTGCTCGAGCAGGTACGCCTGCTGACCAACCTGGAGACGGCGAAACACAAGCTGCTGCAGGTGATCCTGGTGGGTCAGCCGGAGCTGCGCACGCTGCTCGCGCGCGGCGACCTGCGCCAGCTCGCCCAGCGCATCACCGCACGTTACCACCTGCAGCCGCTCAATCGGTCCGAGACCGGGGCCTACATCCGCCACCGGCTCGCGGTGAGCGGCGCCTGGCGCAGCCTGTTCACGCCGCGCGCGCAGGTACGTGTGCACCGCGTGAGCGGCGGCGTCCCGCGGCTGATCAATGCGGTCTGCGACCGCGCCCTGCTCGGCGCCTACGCGCGCGAGACCTCGGAGATCGGTCCGCGCCTCGTGCGGCGCGCCGCGCGCGAGGTCTTCGACGGGGCCCGGCCGCGGCGTCGCTGGCGCCCGTGGGTGGCGGCGCTCGTGCTCGCGGCCGGGACCGGGGCGCTGGCGGGCGGGGCCTTTCATGTCTACGCACCGTCGTCGGCGGCGCCCGGCCACCTCGCCGGGGGGGCGGATGTCGTACATCCTTGAGGCGCTCAAGCGCTCCGAGCGCGAGCGCGGACGCGGCGCGGTCTCGCCCCTGACCACGGACCTGCGCGTGCCCGACGCGGCCGGGCCCGCCGGGCGGGCGCGCCGGCCGTGGGCCTTGGGCGCGCTCGCCGCGTTGGCCGGCGTGCTCGTGCTCGCCGGGGCGTGGTGGCTGACGTCGGGCCGACGCGCGCTCGAGCCGGCGCGCGTGGCCGGGCCGGTGACGCGCAACCCGCCGGCCCCGGTCCCGGCCCCGGCGGGGCCGGCACATGCGCCGGCGGCGCCCGCCGTCGCGCTGGCGCAGCAACCCGCCCCGGTGCCGCGCGCGCCGGCGGCATCCACGAGCGCACCCGAGCCCGCGACGCCCGTCGCGCCGTCCCCGGCTCCTGCCCCCGCCTTGTCCGCACCCGCGACGGCCGCGGCCCCGCCGCCGCCGGCGAGGCCCGGTGCGGCCCCCACCCGCGCGCCGATCCCGCGCCTGGACGATCTGTCCGCGGCGTTTCGGGCGCAGCTCCCGAAGTTCGATATCGAGGTCTACGTCTACTCCCCGCAGCCCGCGCTGCGCTGGGTGCTGATCGACATGCACAAGTACCGCGAGGGGCAGGCGCTGCCGGGCGGCGGGACCCTCGACCGGATCACCGCCGACGGTCTCGTGGTCGACTTCGCGGGCCGGCGCTTTCTCGTGCCGCGGCCGGGTTGAGCCGGACCCTCCGTGCGCCGGATTCATCTGTATGCACGATCGCTACTACCGCTACGAGGAACTGACGGCGCTGCTGCGCGGATTCGCGGAGCGCTTTCCGCACCTGGTGCGCCTGGAGACCATCGGTCGCAGCCATGAGGGGCGCGCCATCGAAGTGGTCACCGTCTGCGCCGCCCCGGATCCCGAAGGGCGCCCGGCCCTGTGGGCCGACGGGAACCTGCACGCCACCGAGCTTGCGGGTTCGAGCGCCTGCCTGTACCTGATCGACGCCCTCACGCGCGGCTACGGGCACGATCCGCAGATCACCCGCTGCCTCGATACCCGCGCCTTCTACGTCTGCCCGCGGCTCAATCCGGACGGGGCCGAATGCGCGCTCGCCGAGCGCCCGCGCCTGATCCGTTCGGGTACGCGCCCGTACCCCTACGACGAGCCCGTGATCGAGGGTCTGGTGCCCGAGGACATCGACGGCGACGGGCGGTTGCTGACGATGCGCATCCGCGATCCGAACGGCCCGTGGAAGGTCTGCGCGCAGGAACCGCGCCTGCTGGTGCGCCGCGAGCCGACGGAGACCGGCGGGGAGTACTTCCGCCTGCTGCCCGAGGGCCGCGTGGAGGGCTACGACGGGACCTGCCTGCCGCCGGTGCGCCCGCGCGAAGGACTCGACTTCAACCGCAACTATCCCGCCCACTGGCGCCCGGAGAGCGAGCAGAAAGGGGCGGGCCCGTACCCGGCCTCGGAGCCGGAGGTGCGCGCGGCGGTCGACTTCATCGCCCGTCACCCCAACATCACCGCGGCCGTCGCCTTCCATACCTACAGCGGCGTGCTCCTGCGACCTTACTCGCATCAGCCCGACGAGTCGATGCCGGCCGAGGACCTGTGGGCGTACGAGAAGATCGGCGCGCGCGGCAGCGCCCTGACCGGCTACCCCGCGATCTCCTGCTATCACGAGTTCCGCTATCACCCGCGCGAGGTCATCACCGGGACCTTCGACGACTGGGCTTACGAGGATCTCGGCGTGTTCGCCTGGACGGTGGAGCTTTGGAGCCCGCAGCGGCAGGCGGGGATCGAGAATTACCGCTATATCGACTGGTTCCGCGAGCACCCGCTGGAAGACGACCTGCGCCTGCTGCGCTGGAGCGACGAGACGCTCGGCGGTGCGGGCCATGTCGACTGGTACCCGTTCGATCATCCGCAGCTCGGCCCGGTGGAACTGGGCGGCTGGGACTATCTCCACGCCTGGCGCAACCCGCCGCCCGCCCTGCTCGCGCGCGAGATCGCCCCGTTCGCCGAGTGGCTGGTGTGGCACGCCCTGATCTCGCCGCTGCTGGAGATCCGGGAGGCGGCCGTCGTGCCCCTGGGCGGCGGCGTGTACCGGGTCCGGGTGGTGGTGCAGAACGCGGGCTGGTTGCCGACGGACGTCACGCGCCGCGCCCGCGACCGGCGGCTGGTGCGCGGGGTCGTGTGCGAGATCGATACGGGCCCCGACGCGGAGCTGGTGAGCGGCCTCCCCCGCGTGGAACCGGGGCAGCTCGAGGGCCGCTCGGGCAAGCCGTCGGCGCCGAACGACTGGAGCAGCGACCCGACCGACGATCGCGTGCGTGTGGAATGGCTGGTGCGCGGCGCGGTCGGGGCCGAGGTGCGCGTGCGCGCCCGCCACCCGCGGGCCGGGCGTGTCGAGGTCACCCTGCGTCTTTCCTGAGGGCGGTACGACGCCTCGGCGCCGATGCGGTTTGCACCCGCGCCCCGCGGTTCGCTAAGGTGGAGGCGCCCGATTCGGGCCCTCACACGACGCGACGCGGGGGAATGCGTATGGACCGGCCGATCGAACGATTCACACACTACCTCGCGGGAATCGACTGGGGGTCGGTCGGTGCCGGCTTTTTGCGGGTGCTGCTGATCCTCGTGATCGCGCGGGTGCTCATCGCCGTCCTCCACTCCGTCTTTCGACGGCTCGAGCGCGAACTCGAGCAGCGCGCCGAGGCGCAGGGGGAGGGGGCGGTGGAGGCACGCAAGCGGGCCGAGACGCTGGTGCGGCTCCTGCGCCAGGGGGTCCTCCTGCTGATCTGGATCATGGCCGTGTTGATCGTCCTCGGCCAGATCGGCATCAACATCGGCCCGGTCCTGGCAAGCGCCGGGGTCGCCGGTCTCGCCGTCGGATTCGGCGCGCAGAACCTCGTGCGCGACGTGATCTCCGGGTTCTTCCTGATCCTGGAGAACCAGGTGCGGGTCGGCGACGTTGCCGTGGTCAACGGGACCGGGGGGCTGGTCGAGGCGATCAACTTCCGCACCCTGGTGCTGCGCGACCTGTCGGGGACCGTGCACATCTTCCCGAACGGCACCATCAACAATCTCGCGAACCTGACCAAGGAATGGTCGGCGTACGTGTTCGATATCGGGGTGGCCTACAAGGAGGACACCGACCGGGTCGTCGAGGTCCTGCGCCGCGTCGCCGACGGGCTGCGCGCGGACGAGTATTTCGGGCCGCTGATGGTCGACGCGGTGGAGATTTTCGGCGTCGACAAGCTCGCCGACTCGGCGGTCGTGATCAAGGGACGCATCCGCACCCGGCCGATCAAGCAATGGGAGGTCGGGCGCGAGTTCCTGCGCCGGGTCAAGCAGGCCTTCGATCGCGAGGGTATCGAGATCCCGTTCCCGCACCGTTCGCTCTACGTCGGCGAGGCCACCAAGCCGCTCGCCGTGCGCATCCTCGAAGGCGCGCGCGGCGGCGCGTCGTGAGCCTCGCGGCGCCCGCACGGTGCCCGCGCCGGGGCGGGGGGGCGATCCGGCCGTTGTCGTCAGGATCGGGCGTCGTCGGCGGCGGGTAGGGCCGGGCTTGCCCGGCCGACGCCGCGGGAAGAGGCCACGGAACCCACGGAACGCACGGAATGAATGAACCCGTCCGTGGGTTCCGTGGATTCCTTGGCGCCTTGGTCTGTTTTCGAAGGTCCCCGCCGCGCCGAAGGGAAACCGCAATCCGCGGCGTCGGCGGCGGGGTAGGGCCGGGCTTGCCCGGCCTACCGGCCTATGCCGTGGAACGGTGTGACATCGTGTGGACCGAGCGTCGTCGGCGGGGCAAGCCCCGCCCTACGGGCCGACGGCGTCGGTCGGGACGACGGCGTTCGGATCGAACCTCGTCATCGGGCCGATCAGGGGTTGAGGTTGACGTTGACGCTGACGGCCTGGCCGGAGCGCAGGACCGACAACTGGACGTTGTTGGCGCTGCGCAGGGCCTGCAACGCCTGCATGCTGTTGCGCGCGTCGTCGAGCGGGATGCCGTTGATCGCGGTGACCAGATCGCCCGGGCGCAGTCCGACCTCGCGGAACAGGGCCCGGTCGCGCGCCGGATAGACGCGGAAGCCGACGAACTGGCCGTCCTGGCGCGTCGGAATGGCGCGCAGGAGCTGGAAGACCGAACTCGGGTTGGAGACCAGTTCCTGACGGTAGGCGCGCAGCCGGCGCGCCACGCTCGCGCGTGTGGCCTGCGGAGCATAGGAGGTGTTCGCGCCCGGCCCGGCCATGCCGCCGCCGCGCGCGCGCGGCAGCGGCAGTGTCTCGTAGCGCCCGTTGCGTTCGAGCAGGACGCGGTCCGGAAAGATCTCGCGCAGGATCGCGTTGCCCGGCAGCAGGTCGCCGACGCGGTAGGGTTTCTCCTTGCCGCCGGGCGCGCGGATGATGGCGCGTGCGTCGCGGGTGTCGGTGGCGGCGAGGACCCCGTTGAGCACGAGCTTGAGCGTGGTCTCGGGGGCGTTGATGGGGGCGCCGCCCGCGCCCTGCGCGGGTGCGGTGCCGAACAGGTGCATGGCGGCGATGCGCGCGCCCGCATCGGCGCCGGCCGCCGACGCCGGGGCGGCGACGGATACGGGCGGCGGCGGTACCAGGCGCGGCGCCGGCACCAGCAGCCAGGTGAGGGTCGCCAGGCCGTGGGCGACGGCCAGGATCAGCAGCAGGTTCAGGACGGCCCGCAGGCGGCGCGCGTCCTGCAGCCGGCGCAGGAGTTCCGGCACCGTCTCGTTCCAGGTCGCGGGCAGCATGGGGTGTCAGGCCGAGGAGGTGCGCGGGCGGCGCCGCCGGCGCGGCCCGCCGCGTTCGCCGTCCTGGCTGCGGCGTTCGCGGCGCGGCGGATGCTTGGGGACCACCAGCAGCGCCGGATCGATCGGTTCCTGCGGGATCTTCTGGCCGATATAGGCCTCGATCTCGGGCAACGAGTAGGCGTAGCGCTCGCACGCGAAACTGATCGCGTCGCCCTCGGCCCCCAGGCGTGCCGTGCGCCCGATGCGGTGGACATAGTCCTCCGCGTCCTGCGGGAGGTCGAAGTTGAACACGTGGGTGACGTCGGGGATGTGCAGCCCGCGCGCGGCGACATCGGTGGCCACCAGCAGCGGCAGCTTCCCGCCCAGGAAGCGCGCGAGCAGGTGCTGGCGCTTCTGCTGCGGCACGTCTCCGGAGAGGACGCCGGTCTGGAAGCCGTTGGCCTCGAGATAACGCGCGACGCGTTCGGCGTCGCGCTTGGTGTTCACGAACACGATGCTGCGCCCCGGGTCCGTGTGCCCGAGCAGGCCCAGCAGGAGCGGGATCTTGTCCTCGTTGGCGGTGTAGTAGATCCGCTGCCGGACCCGGTCCACGGTGAGCTTTTCGGGCTCGATCTGCACCAGTTCCGGGTTGTTCATGTGCTCGTAGGCCAGCTCCATGACCCGGTAGGAGAGCGTCGCCGAGAACAGCAGGCTCAGGCGCCGTTCCGGCGGCGGGCAACGGCGCAGGAGGAAGCGGATGTCGCGGATGAACCCGAGATCGAACATCCGGTCGGCTTCGTCGAGGACCACCACCCGCGCGTCCTTGAGGTCGAAGACGTGCTGTTTGAAGTAGTCGATGATGCGCCCGGGCGTCCCGATGAGGATATCGACCCCGGCCTTCAGGGCCTCGCGCTGGCTCTCGTAACCGGTGCCGCCGTAGGCGAGGCCCAGGCGCAACCCGGTGTGGCGCCCCAGCACCTCGGCGTCGCGGTGGATCTGGATCGCCAGCTCGCGCGTCGGCGCGAGCACCAGCGCACGCGGCTGCGAGGTCGCCGGCGCCTGCGCACGCGGGTTGCGCAGGAGATGATTCAGCGCGGCGATCAGGAACGCGGCGGTCTTTCCGGTACCCGTCTGCGCCTGGCCGGCGACGTCGCGCCCGGCGAGGACCAGGGGCAGCGTCCGGGCCTGGATCGGGGTACAGTACGCAAACCCCGCATCTTCAATGCCTTGAACGATGGGCGCGGGCAGGTCGAAGCGCGAGAAGGGGGTGTCCGTCAGCGGGTTCTGGCTCATGGGCCGAATAGCATACCGCAACCGGGCGGGGGAGTGGACTTGAAAAAGGGCCGACTTTGAGTTGAAATGGCCCCGGTTACCCCAGACCCTAGTAAGAATCCCGTCCCGCGCACCGGATCCGCCGGGCGCCGTTCCCTTCCGATATCGGCCCATTGCAGCGGGGAAGTGTCGGAAACGCCCGGGAGACCGGCAGTATCGCCGCATGGTCGCCGGGGCACGCAGGTCTCGAGGACGGGACCGGCCGGTCGGGGGGTGCATTCGGCCCGGACGCAACGGGAGAAGCCGTTTCGGACCCCCCAGGACTCTTCGGCAGTATCGGGCCTTTCCGGCCCCGCCGGCGGCCGCACGCCGTGCAAGTTCGGACGAAGACGAACCGCATCCCGGAGGCAGACGACGTGAGCGAGAACATCGTGTACGTGACCGACGACAGCTTCGAGCAGGAGGTCCTGAAATCCAGTACGCCGGTGCTCGTGGACTATTGGGCGGAGTGGTGCGGCCCCTGCAAGATGATCGCGCCCATCCTCGACGAGATCGCCGCGGAGTACGCCGGTAAGGTGCGCATCGCGAAGTTGAACATCGACGAGAATCCCGGGACACCGCCCAAGTACGGGATCCGCGGCATCCCGACCCTGATGCTGTTCAAGAACGGCAACGTCGAAGCGACCAAGGTGGGTGCCGTGTCTCGGTCCCAGTTGGCCGCGTTTCTGGACAGCAATCTGTGAATCCACGACGCCCGCGGCGCCTCTGGATCGGAGTCGCACGAGGTGGTAGAGTCCGCGGGAGAACAATAGCGGGTCCGGCGCGCGCCGCGCCGGCCGCCGCTTGATCCGTTTCGCAGTCTTCCAAACCCTTCGTTAGCTCCGCTCACCCGCCCGGCCTGCGGCCGACTGGCACCCGAACATGAATCTTACGGAACTCAAGCAGAAAACCGCATCGGAACTGATCGATCTCGCCCAGTCCCTCGGCATCGAGGGGATGGCGCGCTCACGCAAACAGGACGTCATCTTTTCGATCCTGAAATCCCAGGCCCGCAACGGCGAGGATATCTTCGGGGACGGCGTGCTGGAGATCCTGCAGGACGGCTTCGGCTTCCTGCGCTCGGCCGACAGTTCCTATCTCGCGGGCCCCGACGACATCTACGTGTCCCCGAGTCAGATCCGGCGCTTCAGTCTGCGTACCGGCGACACCGTCTCCGGGACCATCCGCCCGCCGAAGGAGGGCGAGCGCTACTTCGCGATGCTCAAGGTGGCGCAGATCAACTTCGAGCCGCCGGAGAACGCGAAGAACAAGGTGCTGTTCGAGAACCTGACGCCGCTGCACGCGATGGAGCGCATGACGCTCGAGCGCGGCAACGGCAGCACCGAGGACATCACCGCGCGCGTCATCGACCTCATCGCCCCGGTGGGCAAGGGGCAGCGCGGACTGATCGTTTCCCCGCCCAAGGCGGGCAAGACGATGATGCTGCAGAACATCGCCCAGTCGATCGTCGCCAATCACCCGGAGATCCACCTCATGGTGCTGCTCATCGACGAGCGCCCGGAGGAGGTCACCGAGATGCAGCGTTCGGTTCGCGGCGAGGTCATCTCCAGTACCTTCGACGAGCCGGCCACCCGCCACGTCCAGGTCGCGGAGATGGTCATCGAAAAGGCCAAGCGGCTGGTCGAGCACAAACGCGACGTGGTGATCCTGCTCGACTCGATCACGCGCCTCGCGCGCGCCTACAACACGGTGGTGCCCGCCTCGGGCAAGGTGCTCACCGGCGGCGTCGACGCCAACGCCCTGCAGCGGCCCAAGCGCTTCTTCGGCGCCGCGCGCAACATCGAGGAGGGCGGCAGCCTGACGATCCTCGCCACCGCACTGATCGACACCGGTTCGCGCATGGACGACGTGATCTACGAGGAGTTCAAGGGCACCGGCAACATGGAGATCCACCTCGACCGGCGGATCGCCGAGAAACGCATCTACCCTGCGATCAACATCAACCGCTCGGGTACGCGTCGCGAGGAGCTGCTGACCAATCCCGAGGAGCTGCAGAAGCTCTGGATCCTGCGCAAGTTGCTGCATCCCATGGACGAGCTGGCCGCCATGGAGTTCATGCTCGACAAACTCAAGGCGACCAAGACCAACGCCGAGTTCTTCGATTCCATGAAGCGGTAGGCCGGGCAAGCCCGGCCCTACGGCCCCCCCTGCCGATCCCGGCGCCCGTAGGGCGGGCCTTGGCCCGCCGACGACGTTTGATCCGAACGCCATGGTTTCGATTGACGACGTCGCCCCGTAGGGCGGGCCTTGGCCCGCCGACGACGTTTGATCTGAACGCCATGGTTTCGATTGACGACGTCGCCCTGCAGGGCGGGCCTTGGCCCGCCGATCACGTCTGATTCGGGCCGCGTCGGATCGATCGATTGCGCCGGTCCGGCCTGCGTCGGCCCGTCACTCGTGCGCGACGGGGTGAACGCCCCAGACCTCGCTTGCGTACGCCTGCACCGTGCGGTCGCTCGAGAAGCGGCCCATGCCGGCCACGTTGAGGATCGCGCGCCGGTTCCATTCGTGCGGGTCGCGGTAGAGGGCGTCGACGCGAGCCTGGGCGGCGAGGTAGGGCTCGAAGTCGGCGAGGACCAGATAGGTGTCGCCGCCGCGGGTCAAGGACTCGACCAACGGGCGGAACCGGCGCCGGTCCGACGGCGAGAAGAATCCCGTGTCGATCATCTCCAGGGCCCGCGCCAGTTCCGGACTGCGCGCGAGGTACGCCCCCGGGTCGTAGCCCTCGCGCCGCAGCGTCTCCACCTCGTCGTTGCGGTGGCCGAAGATGAACAGGTTCTCCCAGCCCACCGCCTCGCCGATCTCGATGTTCGCCCCGTCCAGGGTGCCGATGGTGAGGGCCCCGTTGAGCGCGAGCTTCATGTTGCCGGTCCCCGAGGCCTCGGTGCCGGCGGTGGAGATCTGCTCAGAGAGTTCCGCCGCGGGGATGATGTCCTCGGCGGTGGTGACGTCGTAGTTCGGAATGAACACCACGCGCAGCCGGTCGCCGACCGCCGGATCGCGGTTGACGATGTCCGCCACCCCGTGGATGAGTTCGATGATGCGCTTGGCCATCCGGTAGCCGGGGGCCGCCTTGCCGCTGAAGATCACCGTGCGCGGGACCGCGTCGTCCGCGGCGCCGTCGCGCAGCCGGTTGTAGCGCGCGATCACGTGCAGCACGTTGAGGAGCTGGCGCTTGTACTCGTGGATGCGCTTGACCTGCACGTCGAACAGGGAGCCGGGGTCGACGCTGAGGCCGAGGCGCTCGCCGATCAGGCGCGCCAGGCGGTTCTTGTTCTCCTGTTTCACCTCGCGAAACGCGTCGCGAAACCCGGCGTCCACGGCCAGCTCGCGCAGCGCCGCGAGCTGCTCCAGATCGGTGATCCAGCCGCGCCCGAGATGGTGGATCAGCAGCCGGGCGAGGGCGGGGTTGCAGTGGTGCAGCCAGCGGCGCGGCGTGATCCCGTTGGTGATGTTGAGGAATTTCTCCGGCCACAGGGCGGAGAAGTCCGCAAAACCGGTCCGGGTCATCAGCTCGGTGTGGATCCGCGATACCCCGTTCACCCTCCGGCTGCCGACGATCGCCAGGTGCGCCATGCGCACGCGCCGCCCGTTCGTCTCGTCGATCAGCGACATGCGCCGCAGGCGCTCGCCGTCGCCGGGCCAACGGTGGCCGACGGTATCGAGGAAGCGGCGGTTGATCTCGAAGATGATCTGCAGGTGGCGCGGCAGCACGTCTGCCAGGAGCGGAACCGGCCAGGTCTCGAGCGCCTCCGGCATGAGCGTGTGGTTGGTGTAGGCGAACACCCGCGTCGTCAGGTCCCAGGCGCGCTCCCACTCGAGGCCGTGCTCATCGAGAAGCAGGCGCATCAGTTCGGGAATGGCGACGGCGGGGTGGGTGTCGTTGAGCTGGATCGCGACCTTGTCCGGGAGTTCATCCAGGCGCTCGTGGTGCTGCACGAAGCGGCGCAGGATGTCCTGCAGCGAGGCGCTGACGAAGAAATACTCCTGCTTCAGGCGCAGCGTGCGCCCGCTGGCGCCGGTGTCGTCCGGATACAGGACGCGCGAGAGGTTCTCGGACTCGATCTGCGCCTGCAACGCGCCGATGTAGTCGCCTTCGTTGAAGTACTGGAGATTGAAGTCGCGCGAGGCGCGCGCCGCCCACAGGCGCAGGTTGTTCACCGTGTTGGTCTGGTAACCCGGGATCGGCGTATCGTAGGCCATGGCCATGACCTCCTCGGCGCCCTCCCAGTGATGGCACAGGCGCCCGCGGGCGTCGTGCGAGACCTCCACGCGACCGCCGAAGCGCACCGGGTAGAGGACCTCGGGGCGCGCAAACTCCCACGGGTTGCCGTAGCGCAGCCAGTTCTCCGGATGTTCCACCTGGCGCCCGTCGCGGATTTCCTGTTTGAACAGGCCGTATTCGTAGCGGATGCCGTATCCGTAACCCGGCAGGCGCAGCGTGGCCATGGAATCGAGCAGGCAGGCGGCGAGACGCCCCAGTCCGCCGTTGCCGAGGCCCGCGTCGGTCTCCAGGGCCTCGATGTGCGCGAGGTCCAGCCCGACCTCCTCCAGGGCGCTGCGGCACTCCTCGTAGAAGTCCATGTTGAGGATGCTGTTGGCGAGCGAGCGCCCGATGAGAAATTCCAGTGACAGGTAGTAGACCCGTTTGGCGTCCTCGCGGTAACAGGCCCGCTGCGTCTCCATCCAGCGCTCGATCAGCCGATCGCGGACGAGGTAGGCGAGGGTGTAGAACCAGTCGCGGTCGGTGGCCGTGTAGGGGTCCTTGCCGACGGAGTAGACGAGGCGGTTGGCCAGCGAGCGCTTGATCGACGCCGCGTCCAGGCCGAGGTAGTCGTACTTGAGCACGCCCTTGACCGGGCTCGCCTTGGGTTTCACGGGGCCCTCCACCGCGACCCTGCACAGCGGATGCGGACCATGTTATTTTCCGCCCGGTAAAAAGCAAGCCGCCGTGTCCTTGGAAAATCCCGGGGCACCGGGCGCCGGAAATCCGCCATGAAGCTGTTGCTGTGCAGCGATCTCGATCGTACCCTCATCCCCAACGGCGCGCAGCCGGAGTCGCCGCGCGCGCGCGCGCTGTTGCGTGCCCTGGCCCGGCGCGCGGAGCTGACCATCGCCTATGTGAGCGGGCGGCAACGCGCGCGCATCGAGGAGGCGATCCGGGAGTGGGAACTGCCCGTTCCGGGTTACGCGATCGCGGACGTCGGCACCACGATCTACGAGGTCCGCGACGGGCACTGGCGCGAGTGGGAGGACTGGCGGCGCGAGATCGCCCCGGACTGGAACGGCCTCGGGCACGACGAGCTGGCCGCGTTGTTCGCGGACCTCGATGCGCTGGTGTTGCAGTCGCCCGACCAGCAGGGGACTTTCAAGCTCAGCTACGAGGTCGCATTGGACGTCGATCGCGGACCGCTGTTCGCCGAGATGCACCGCCGGCTCGCCGCCCGCCACGTGCGCGCGAGCCTCGTCTGGAGCGTGGACGAACCGCGCGGCACGGGACTGCTCGATGTCCTGCCGGCGGGCGCGACCAAGCTCCATGCGGTACGTTTTTTGATGGAACGCGGGGGGTTCGGCGAGGAGGAGACCGTGTTCGCGGGCGACAGCGGCAACGATCTCGCCGCCCTCACCGGCGGGCTCCGGGCCGTGCTGGTGGCCAATGCCGATGAAGAGGTGCGCCAGGAGGCGCTGCGTCTGGTGGAGGCCAACGGCTACCTGGACCGCCTCTATCTCGCGCGCGGCGGTTTCCTCGGCATGAACGGTTGCTACAGCGCGGGCGTGCTCGAGGGCCTGGCGCACTTCGTCCCCGCGGTCCGGCGCTGGCTCGACGCCTGCGCGCCGACTTGAGGCAAACCGCGCCGGCACTTGGCAGCGGCGCGGCGTGTGGTCCATCATGGCCCGGCGTCCGCCGCCTCCGGTCACCCGCCGTCCCATTCACCATGCCCTGGCTCCAGATCTCCGTCGACCTGCCGGATGAGGACCCGCAGCGGCTCGGCGCCGCGCTCGAGGCGGCCGGGGCGGTGGCGGTCACCTTCGAGGCGGGTGTCGCGGACCCGCTCTACGAGCCCCCGCCGGGGGAGACGCCGCTGTGGGCGCGCACCCGCGTGGTCGGGCTGTTCGCGGCCGGTACCGAGGTCGGGGCGGTGCGCGCGGCCCTGGCGCGGGCGCTGGACGGCCGGGAGCCGGGGATACGGGCCGTGCCGCTGCCCGACCGCGACTGGGAGCGCGCCTGGCTGGCGGACTTCCATCCGATGCGTTTCGGCCGGCGGTTGTGGGTGTGCCCCGGCGGCGCGCGTGCGCCGGACCCGGCCGCGGTCACGGTCGTGCTCGATCCCGGTCTGGCCTTCGGCACCGGCACCCACCCCAGCACCGCCCTGTGCCTCGAATGGCTCGACGGCGCGGATCTGCGCGCGCGGGCGCTGATCGACTACGGCTGCGGTTCAGGCATCCTCGCGATCGCCGCCGCCCGCCTGGGCGCCGCACCGGTCTGGGCGGTGGACCACGACCCGCAGGCCCTGCAGGCGAGCGCGGCGAACGCCGCGCGCAACGGCGTGCGGGAGACTGTGCGCGTCTGCGCACCCGACGATGTGTCCGCAGCGGACATCGCTGCCGACCGGCTCGTGGCCAACATCCTGGCGCGCCCGCTGCAGACCCTTGCGGAGCGGTTCGCCCGTCTCGTCGTCCCCGGGGGCGAGATCGCGCTCGCCGGCATCCTGGACACGCAGGCGGACGACGTGATGCGGGCCTACGAGGCGTGGTTTACCATGGGACCCCGGCGCCGGCGCGAGGAATGGGTCCTGCTGACCGGGCGCCGCCGGGGGACGTAGGACGGGAATGGAACGCCTGAGGATGGCCGAAAGAGGCGCCGGGAGCGCGGCGCGCACCGGTGGCGCCGGGGACCGATGAGCGCCCCCGCCGGCTGGTTCACCCAGTGCACCCACTGCAGGGCCTATTTCCGGGTACGGGCGGTGACGCTGCGTGTCGGACAGGGCGCGGTTTTCTGCACCAGCTGCCGCAGCGAGTTCAACGCCCTCGAGCGGCTGCAGGAGGGCGATCCGGGCTTCCCCATCCTCGACGCGATCCCGGTGACGGAGAGTGCCGGCGCTGCGCGTTCCTCCCCCTCGAAGGCGGCGGGGGCCGCCGCGCCGGCGCCGGCCGCGAACCGCGCGGAGGCGGGCCCGACGGCCGGCGGGACCGACGCCGGGGCGGAGGCGGTCGCGGACGGCTGGAGCCCGGAGGCGGGCGCGGAGGAGGCCGATGCGGAGGCCGAGGCGGGGGTCGACACGCCGGAGCGGGTCGTGGACGTCCTCGTCGAGCCGGACGCGGCGGCGGACGAGGAGGAGGCGCCGATCCTCGCCCGGATCCCGGTGCTCGAGCCGGAGGAGACGCTGCCGGGCGTCGGCCCGGCGGCCGCGGAGGCCGCCGAAGAGGGCGACGAGGCGGTGTCGGCGACGGCCACTGAGCCGGAGGAGCACGAGGCCCGATCGCCGCACGCGCACGGGGCGCACGCGGAGCCGCGACGGGTCGAACCGGTGCTGGAGGAGGCCGCGGCCGCCGCCGTCGAGTCGGCCCCCGATGCGGCCGTTGCGCCGGGAGCCGCAGGGGCCGGGGACGAACTCCCCGCGGTCTTGTGGCCGGAGGTCGAGGCCCCGGCGGCACCGGCCCGCCCCATCGCCACGGCGGCCTGGAGCGTCGGTATCCTCCTCCTGCTCGTCACCCTCGCCGGACAGTTCGTCTACTTTCAGAGCGCCAATCTCGCCTACTATCCGGCTCTCCATCCCTGGCTGGAACGCTTCTGCGCGGTTACCGGCTGCCGCGTACCGTTGCCGCGCGATCTCGGGCAGCTCGACATCCTCGACCGCCGCGTGTACGACGATCCCTCCGCGCCGCACGCGCTGGTGATCTCGCTCATCCTGCAGAACAACGCCGGCTTCCGGCAGGCCTATCCGCGGCTTCAGGTGCGCTTCTTCGACCTCGCCGGGCGTGTGATCGCGCTGCGGCGTTTTGCACCGCGGCAGTATCTCCCGCAGGGCACCGATCCCGCCGCCGGTTTCCCGGCGCACGGCTCGATTCCGGTGACCCTGCAGATCGTCGATCCCGGCAAGGACGCGGTTTCCTACGACTTCGAGTTCCGCTGAGCCACGCGCGGCGAGCGGTTGCGCCCGCTTGGCGGTCCGGGGCGTTTGCGGGTAAGATGAGTGCCCTTTCGCGCCGGCCCCGGCGCGGTCTCCGTGAGTGCAGGCGGAATGCGCATCGGTGCCCACCAACTCGAGAGCCGTGTCCTGTTGGCGCCGATGGCCGGGGTGACGGACCGCCCCTTCCGCCGCCTGTGCCGCGCCCTGGGCGCCGGGCTCGCGGTCTCCGAGATGATCTCCGCCAACCCGCGCCTGCGCGACACCGTCAAGAGCCGGCGCCGGGCCGACCACCGCGGCGAACCCGGCCCGGTGGCGGTGCAGCTCGCGGGCGCCGATCCGGCGCTGCTCGCCGAGGCCGCCCGGCACGCGGTCGACGGCGGGGCCGAGATCGTCGACCTCAACATGGGTTGCCCGGCGAAGAAGGTGTGCAACGCCTGGTGCGGCTCGGCCCTGCTGCGCGACGAGGCGCTGGTCGCACGGATCCTGGAGGCGGTGACCGGGGCCGTGGCGGTGCCCGTGACCCTCAAGATCCGCACCGGCTGGGACCGCACCCGCCGCAACGCGGTGGCCGTCGCGCGTATCGCCGAGGCCGCTGGCGTGCGCGCCCTCGCCGTGCACGGGCGTACGCGCGCGGACGCCTTCCGGGGCGAGGCCGAGTACGAGACCATCGCCGAGGTCAAGGAGGCCGTGTCGATCCCGGTAATCGCCAACGGCGACATCGACGGCCCGCAGCGCGCGCGCGAGGTCCTCGCGCGCACCGGGGCGGATGCGGTCATGATCGGGCGTGCGGCCCAGGGGCGCCCGTGGATCTTTCGCGAGATCGACCACTACCTGCGCACGGGTCGCGTCCCGGCGCCGCCGGCCCCGGCCGAGGTCGGCGCGATCCTCGCCGAACACCTCGAGCGTCTCTACGGATTCTACGGGGAATACACCGGCGTGCGCGTGGCGCGCCGGCACATCGGCTGGTACGTGCGCCACCACCCGGACGGTGCGGCGCTGCGCGTACGGGTCAACCGCGCCGAACGCGCGGCCGAGCAACTCGCCCTTGTGAGGGAACACTTCGCGGCGCGCCCCGACGGGTGGACGCGCGCGGCATGACCGCGCCCGCCGACGACACCGCGCGCCTCCCGCACAAGACCCTGCGGGACTGCGTGCGCGTCGCATTGGAGCGCTATTTCCGCGACCTCGACGGCAACCGCCCGGGCAACAACCTCTACCGGATGGTGATCCAGGAGGTCGAGCGCCCCATGCTCGAAGTGGTCATGCGCCACGCCGGCGGCAACCAGACCCGCGCCGCCGAGCTGCTCGGCCTCAACCGCACCACCCTGCGCAAAAAGCTGCAGGAACACGGCCTGTAGGGCGGGCCTTGGCCCGCCGACGACGCGCGGTCTGCCGACGCCGTCGGAATTGTGAGGGCGCCGGCCGGGCGACCCCGCCCCAACGGGTGGCACGACGCGCACGATCGGGTAGGGCGGGGCTTGCCCCGCCGACGACGCGGGATGTTTCGACGTCGCCGGGATTTGCGACGATGCCGGCCGGGCAAGCCCGGCCCTACAGGCGTCACGACGTGCGATGTTCCGACGCCGTCGGAATTGCGAAGGCGCCGGCCGGGTGATCCCGCCCCCACGGGCGGCACGACGCGCGGTGTTCCGACGTCGCCGGGTTTGCGACGATGCCCGCCGGGCGATCCCCCCGCGGGCGGCGCGACCCAGACCATCGGGTAGGGCGGGGCTTGCCCCGCCGACGACCTTTCGGGAGGCAATTACGACAATGACCATCCGCCGCGCCCTGATCAGCGTCTCGGACAAGACCGGCATTGCCGCCTTTGCGCGCGCCCTGGCGGCGGCCGGGGTGGAGATCCTCTCCACCGGCGGCACCGCGAAACTGCTCGCGGCCGAAGGCGTGCCCGTGCGCGAGGTCTCCGACTACACCGGCTTCCCCGAGATCATGGGCGGGCGCGTAAAGACCCTGCACCCGAAGATCCACGGCGGGATCCTCGCGCGCCGCGGCCGCGACGAGGCGGTGATGCACGCGCACGGCATCGAGCCCATCGATCTCGTGGTGGTCAACCTCTACCCCTTCGCCCGCACCGTCGCGCGCCCCGACTGCACCTTCGAGGAGGCCGTCGAGCAGATCGACATCGGCGGCCCGACCCTCCTGCGCGCCGCGGCGAAGAACCACGCCGACGTCGCGGTGGTGGTCGATCCGCAGGACTACGAGCGTGTGCTGGAAGAGATGGCCCGCAACGACGGCCGCCTGAGCGCGGCGACGCACCGGCGCCTGGCCGCCGCCGCCTTCGCGCACACCGCCGCCTACGACCGGGCGATCGCGGACTATCTCGCGTCCGCCTCCGGCGCCGATGCCGCCGCCTTCCCGGACGCGCTGCACCTCGAGTTCGTCAAACTCCAGGACATGCGCTACGGCGAGAACCCGCACCAGCGCGCCGCCTTCTACCGCGAACCCGAACCCGGCGAGGCCTCGGTGGCCACCGCGCGCCAGCTTCAGGGCAAGGCGCTGTCGTACAACAACGTCGCCGATACCGACGCCGCACTCGAGTGCGTGAAGTCCTTCGCCGACTGCGCCTGCGTGATCGTCAAGCACGCCAACCCCTGCGGCGTGGCCCTCGCCCCCAGTCCCCTGGTCGCCTACGAGCGCGCCTATCAGACCGACCCGACCTCCGCCTTCGGCGGCATCATCGCCTTCAACCGGCCGCTCGACGGCGATACCGCGCAGGCCATCGTCTCGCGCCAGTTCGTCGAGGTCATCGTCGCCCCCGAGGTCACCGAGGCGGCGCTCCGCGCCCTGCGGGCCAAGCCCAACGTGCGCGTGCTTGCCTGCGGCGCGCTGCCGGCGGCCCCGGCCCCCGCGCTCGACTTCAAGCGCGTCACCGGCGGGCTGCTCGTCCAGGATCGCGACATCGGCCGCGTGGGCGAGGGCGACCTCAAGGTGGTCACGCGCCGCGCGCCGGAGCCCGACGAACTCGCCGACCTGCTGTTCGCCTGGCGCGTGGCCAAGTTCGTCAAGTCCAACGCCATCGTGTACGCGCGCGACGGGCAGACCATCGGCGTCGGCGCCGGGCAGATGAGCCGTGTGGTCTCCGCCCGCATCGCCGCGCTCAAGGCCGCCGACGAGGGCCTGGAGGTCGCCGGTTCGGTGATGGCCTCCGACGCCTTCTTTCCGTTCCGCGACGGCGTCGACGCCGCCTACGCCGCAGGGGTGCGCGCCGT
Source organism: Gammaproteobacteria bacterium (assembly GCA_027013145.1). Lineage (GTDB taxonomy): Bacteria > Pseudomonadota > Gammaproteobacteria > 21-64-14 > 21-64-14 > BMS3Abin12. The sequence goes on from JALUXX010000036.1 coordinate 194,649, forward strand.
GATCCAGCCCGGCGGCTCGGTGCGCGACGAAGAGGTCATCGCCGCCGCCGACGAACACGGCATGGCGATGGTGTTCACCGGCATGCGCCACTTCCGCCACTGACGGCCCCGGCGCGAACGCGCCGGCCCCACAAACGGCACGGCGCACGGATCGGGTAGGGCGGGGCTCGCCCGCCCCACGGGCGGCATGGTGCGGGATGTTCCGATGCGGCCGCAATTGCGAGGACGTCCGCCGGGCGATCCCGCCCCCCACGGGCGGCACGACGCATACAATCGGGTAGGGCGGGGCTTGCCCCGCCCCACGGGGGCATGATGCGGGATGTTCCGATGCGGCCGCGATTGTGAGGCCGTCCGCCGGGCGATCCCGGCCCCACGGGTGGCACGACGCATACAATCGGGTAGGGCGGGGCTTGCCCCGCCGACGGCGCTTGATGTTCCGATGCCGTTGGAATTGCGATGTCGTCGGCCGGGCAAGCCCGGCCCTACAGGCCGACGGCGCGGGATTTTCCGAACCTGTCGGAATCGCGCGATGTCGCCGGCCGGGCAAGCCCGGCCCTACGGGCCGACGGCGCGGGATTTTCCGAACCTGTCGGAATCGCGCGATGTCGCCGGCCGGGCAAACCCGGCCCTACGGGCCGACGGCGCGGGCTTTTCCGAACCCGTCGGAATCGCGCGATGTCGTCGGCCGGGCGATTCCGGTCCCACAATCGGCACGACGCACGATGTTCCGGCACCGTTGAACACGGGAAGACAGCAATGAAAATTCTGGTCGTCGGCGGCGGCGGACGCGAACACGCCCTCGCCTGGTCCCTGGCCCGCTCCCCGCGCGTGGACGGGGTGCTCATCGCGCCCGGCAACGCCGGCACCGCGCGCGAGCCCAAGGTGAGTAACCTCGACGTCGGCGCCGAGGACCTCGACGGACTCCTGCGCGCGGCGCAGACGCAAGGCGTCGACCTCACCGTCGTCGGTCCCGAGGCGCCGCTGGTCGCGGGCATCGTCGACGCCTTCGAGGCCGCCGGCCTGCGCTGCTTCGGACCGCGCCGCGCCGCCGCCGAACTCGAGGGCTCCAAGGCCTACGCCAAGGACTTTCTCGCCCGGCACGGGATTCCGACCGCCGCCTACCGCACCTTCACCGATCCCGGGGACGCGTTGGACTGGATCCGCGCGCACGGCGCGCCGCTGGTGGTCAAGGCCGACGGCCTCGCCGCCGGCAAGGGCGTGATCCTCGCGCGCGAGACCGCCGAGGCCGAGGCCGCCGTACACGAGATGCTCGAGCAGGGCGCCTTCGGCGCCGCCGGGCGGCGCGTGGTGGTCGAGGAATGGCTCGAGGGCGAGGAGGCGAGCTTCATGTGCCTGGTCGACGGCACGCATGTCCTGCCGCTGGCCTCCTCGCAGGACCACAAGGCACGCGACGAGGGCGACACCGGGCCCAACACCGGCGGCATGGGCGCGTATTCCCCGGCCCCGGTCGTCACCCCGGAGCTGCACGCGCGCATCCTGCGCGAGGTGATCGAGCCGACGGTGCGCGGCATGGCCGCCGACGGCCGGCCGTTCACGGGCTTCCTGTACGCGGGACTGATGATCGGCCCCGACGGCACGCCGCGGGTGCTCGAGTTCAACGTGCGCCTCGGCGACCCCGAGACCCAGCCCATCCTGCTGCGCCTGCGCTCGGACCTCCTCGATCTGATCGAGGCGGCGCTCGACGCCCGCCTCGATCGCGCCCGCGCCGAGTGGGACCCGCGCACGGCGCTCGGCGTGGTCCTCGCCGCGGGCGGCTACCCCGGCGCCTACCGCAAGGGCGATCCCATCGACGGGCTGCCCGAGCGCGACCCGCCCGACGCCAAGGTCTTCCACGCCGGCACCGCGTTGCGCGAGGGCCGCGTCGTCACCGCCGGCGGGCGGGTCCTGTGCGCGTGCGCCCTCGGTGCCGGCGTCGCCGAGGCGCGCACGCACGCCTATGCCCTCGCGGAGCGGATCCATTGGGACGGCATCTATTATCGGCGCGACATCGGCCACCGCGCCCTGACGCGCGGCTGAACCCGCGGGTCCGCGGGGTGTACCCATCGACGTCGGCGGTAGCGTAGGGCCGGGCTTGCCCGGCCGAACGCCGAGGCCGCGGATCGGGGCGATGGCGTTCGCATCGGGCGTCGTCGGCGGGGCGAGCCCCGCCCTACGGTGTCCGGGTCGGCGTGGGAGGCGGGGTAGGGCCGGGCTTGCCCGGCCGACGACATCAATTGGGCCACCGCCATTTCCATCGGCGTCGGCGGTGCGGTATGACCGCGACCGCCGCGTTACACCTCGACGCCGTGCCTGGAAGCCCACACCGAATCCCAATACGGATAATCGCCCAGCCGCGGGACCAGTCCCGCCCGCAGCGGGTTTTCGATCACGTAACGCGCCGCCCGGCGCAGGTCCTCGTCCCTGCGCAGGGCGTGGTCGTAATAGGCCCGCTGCCAGACGGGACCCGTGCGGTCGAGTACGCGGTTTACGGCCTGCGCCGAACGGCTCTTGAATCTGCGCATGACGTCGGCGAGCGCGACGTCGCAGTCGAGCGCGAACAGCCAGTGCAGGTGATCGGGCATCAGCACCCAGGCGACGGTCGTCACCCGGCACGTCCGCGCGGTATCGCGGAGCACGAGGATCGCGGCGCGCGCGCAGGCCGGGGCGCGAAACCACGGAATCCTGCGGCTGGTCACGGTCGTGACGCTGTAACAGCGGCCGCGCTCGGACACGCGACCGCGCCGCAACGCGTCGTAGGTCATGGCGTTCCTCCCTGAACCGCGGTCCCGCAATACCGATCGCGCGGGAGCGCCTGCGGCATCCTTGCCGTCCCTGCATCAGCATCCCATTTTCCGGCCGTCGGGCCAAGAGCGGCCTACAGGGGTTCCTCTCCGTGTGGGACGGGGTAGGGTTGGGCTCGCCCGGCCGACGGCGTTGATCGATGGCGATGTGGTTTGGGTTCGGCGTCGTCGGCGGGCTGAGGCCCGCCCTACGGGTGCACGGATTGGCGTGGGAGGCGGGGTAGGGCCGGGCTTGCCCGGCCGACGGCGTCGATCGATGGCGATGTGGTTCGGGTTCGGCGTCGTCGGCGGGCCAAGGCCCGCCCTACAAGGGCCGACGGCGTCGATCGCGGGCGATGTGGTTCGGGTTCGGCGTCGTCGGCGGGCCAAGGCCCGCCCTACAAGGGCCGACGGCGCCGATCACGGGCGATGTGGTTCGGGTTCGGCGTCGTCGGCGGGCCGTCCCTACAACCCGAGCTTCTTCTCCAGGTAATGGATGTCCACGCCGCCGCGGCGCACGGCGTCGTCGTCGATGAGATCGAGCAACAGCGGCACGTTGGTGCGGATGCCCTCGATGACGATCTCGGTGAGCGCGGTGTGCATGCGCGCCAGCGCCGAGGCGCGGTCGGCGCCGTGGGTGATGAGCTTGCCGATCAGCGAGTCGTAATAGGGCGGTACGGTGTAGCCCGCGTAGATGTGCGAGTCGAGCCGCACGCCGGGCCCGCCCGGCGGGTGGAACTGGGTGATCGTCCCGGGGCAGGGCAGGAAGCGCTCCGGGTCCTCGGCGCAGATGCGGCACTCGATGGCGTGCCCGCGAATCTGCACGTCCTCCTGGCGCAGCGCGAGGGGCTCGCCCGCGGCCACGCGCAACTGCTCCTTCACCAGGTCCACGCCCGTGACCATCTCGGTCACCGGGTGCTCCACCTGGATGCGCGTGTTCATCTCGATGAAGTAGAACTCGCCGTCCTCGTAGAGGAACTCGAAGGTGCCGGCGCCGCGGTAGCCGATCGCGCGGCAGGCCTCGGCGCAGCGCTCGCCCATCGCGCGCCGTTGCTCGGCGCTGATCCCCGGCGCCGGCGCTTCCTCGATGACCTTCTGGTGGCGGCGCTGCAACGAGCAGTCGCGCTCGCCCAGCCACAGGGCGTTGCCGTGCTCGTCGGCGAGCACCTGGAACTCGATGTGGCGCGGGTGTTCGAGGTACTTCTCCATGTACACGGTGGCGTTGCCGAAGGCGTTCTGCGCCTCGGTACGCGTGAGCGAGACCGCATTGAGCAACGCGCCCTCGGCGTGCACCACGCGCATCCCGCGGCCCCCGCCGCCGCCGGCCGCCTTGATGATGACCGGGTAGCCGATCGCGCGCGCGAGCGCGAGGATCGCCTCGGGGTCCTCGCCGAGCGGCCCGTCGGAACCCGGGACGCAGGGAATGCCCGCCTCCTTCATGGCGCGGATGGCGGAGATCTTGTCACCCATCAACCGGATGGTCTCCGGGCGCGGTCCGATGAACACGAAACCGCTGCTCTCCACCCGCTCGGCGAAATCGGCGTTCTCCGACAGGAAGCCGTAGCCCGGATGGATCGCCACCGCGTCGGTCACCTCGGCGGCACTGATGATCGCGGGCATGTTGAGGTAGCTCTGGTCCGACGGCGGCGGGCCGATGCACACCGCCTCGTCGGCGAGCAGCACGTGCTTGAGGTCGCGGTCGGCGGTCGAGTGCACCGCCACCGTCTTGATCCCGAGTTCGCGGCACGCGCGCAGGATCCGCAACGCGATCTCCCCGCGGTTGGCGATGACGATCTTATCGAGCATCCGATCCCTTTCCGGTGCCGGCGGGCGTGGAGGCCCGCCGTGTATATCCGCAACGTCGCCGGCGCGCCAATGCCCGTCCAACGCGCACTGGCGACCGTACCCGCCCGAGACCGCCATGATCCCCGGCGGCGCCGGAAGCCGGGCGTCGTCGGCGGGCCAAGGCCCGCCCTACGGGCGCCCGCGGAGGCGTTGGCGGGGGTAGGGCCGGGCTTGCCCGGCCGACACCGTCACGATCCCCGCCGGCGCCGGAGGCTACGCGTCGTCGGCGGGCCAAGGCCCGCCCTACGGCTTCAACCGATCACGAACAGCGGCTGCCCGTATTCCACCGGCTGCCCGTTCTCGGCGAGGATCGCCTTGACCACCCCGGCGACGTCGGACTCGATCTGGTTGAGCATCTTCATGGCCTCGATGATGCAGAGCACGTCCCCCGCCTGGACCTCCTGGCCCACCTGCACGAACGGGTTGGCCCCGGGCGAGGGGGCGCGGTAGAAGGTGCCCACCATCGGCGATCGGATCACGTGGCCCGGGGGCAGGGGCTCCTCCTCCGGCGCCGTGGCCGCGGCGGCCGTCACGGCGGGTGCCGTTCCCGGGTTCGGAGGGGGCGGGGCCGCGTGCGTCACGAAGGCCGTGGCCGGCCCGGGTGGCCCGTGACGGCTGATTCGCACCGACTCCTCGCCCTCGCGGATCTCCAGCTCCGCGAGGTCCGATTCCTGGAGCAACTCGATCAATTTCTTGATTTTTCGGATATCCATCATTCGGTCCCGTTGGGGTCGGGGGCCGGCCGCGCGAGATGGGCGACGGCGGCCTGCAGCGCCAGCTCGTAGCCGAGCGCGCCCAGGCCCGTGATCACGCCGAGGGCGATGTCCGAGAAGTGGGACTGGCGGCGGAACGGCTCGCGCGCGTGCACGTTCGACAGGTGGACCTCAATAAAAGGTAGGCCCACCGCCAGCAGGGCGTCGCGCAGGGCCACGCTGGTGTGCGTGAAGGCGGCCGGATTGAAGATCAGAAAGGCCACCCCCTCGTCCGGCGCCCGCTGGATCCGGTCCACCAGCTCGTGCTCGGCGTTGCTCTGGAAGCTTGCCACCTCGTGGCCCGCCGACTTCGCGGCCGCTGCCAGGCGCGCGTCGATCTGCGCCAGCGTCGTCGCCCCGTAGTGCGCCGGCTCGCGCTCGCCCAGCAGGTTGAGGTTGGGTCCGTGGAGGACGAGGATCTTGGCCATGTTTGCCAGCGGTGGCTTTCTGTGTGCCCGGTGCCCCTTGCCGGTGCACGGGCAACGGCCGGATTCACGGGCGGCGCGAGGATCATAGCAATGCCCCGCGTAACCTGTCCAGTTCGGTGGAGATTGGCGGCGTTCTCGACAGATTCACGACGGGAGTCGAGGTCGAACCGGGCCGGCATACCGTCGGCGAGCCGCCACGTTCGCAATGCAATCCGGCGTGACGCGCAATCCGGTGGACTACGGTCTGCGACCTGTGTCCGGGCCGCCTGAATTCGGGCCATGTGTAGCCTGGATGGAGCGTAGCGGAATCCAGGGTAACGTGTAGGTCCTCCCGAATTCCGGCCGTTGGCCTGCATCCGAAGGCCCGTCTGCACCCATCGGTGACGGCTGTTTCGGCCCGGGGGCAGACGGCGCCGGTCCCCGCTCTACCTCCCGATGTGCGAAGCTCGGCCCCACCTGCCGGGGCCGGAAGCCGGGATGGGCCGCAGACCGGGCCATGCCTTATGATCTGGCAATTCGACGTTGCGGCCGGGGTGTTGGGGCTGGACGGAGGGGCAATGCACCCGGAACTCATGCGCCGGAGATCCGAAATCGAGCGCCTGTGCCGGCAGTTCCGCGTGCGGCGCCTGGGGCTGTTCGACTCGGCCGCCACCGGCGGCTTCCGGCCGGGCGAGAGCGACCTCGACCTTCTGGTCGAGTTCGAGCCCCTGCCTGCGGGTACCTATGCCGATACCTACTTCGGGCTCCTCGACCTGAATATCCTGATTCACGGGTACGCCAATGTGGACGACAAGCTGGTTTGGGACGTCGCCGAAACCAAGCTGCCCGTGCTACGCCGCGAAGCTGACGTGCTGCTGAACGAACCGTGAGTGGTGCCGCTATTGCCGTGGCGCCCGAAAGGCCCGCGGTGCTCGGTCGGAATGGCGCGGGGAGCGGGCCAGCCGGTTGGTCGTTGACTTGCGCCCGGAGATCCTCCTCGCCGGTGCGGGGCAGGCCCCGACCGCACGCATCGGCGATCCCTATTTTCGGCTTTCGGCCCCCCGGCCGGCGCCGCCCCCTCTGCCAACATTGTTGAGACACCGATCCGGTGAAAATTGGTGTAGATGGGGTGAGGAGATTTCGACGGGTGGCAGAGATGGCTTCACAGCCAACGAATCCGGATGCGGCGTCCCTCTTGGCGGGTGCGGGGGTGACGGTCAAGCGCGACAAAGCCAGCCGCATACTAGGGCGGGTGCCGGGGTAGGATGCCCCCGATACGCTCTGCTCCACGGGGACGTGAGCGCGGCCTTCGGTCCGGCTCCGAAACGTTGTTGACCCCGATGACCGATACCCCCTGCGTACTGGCAACGACGTTCCACTGGGACGCCATGAAGGAGGCGGAGTTTTTGGCGCCGCGGCATATCCCACCGCTTGCTGAAGTTTCCCCGGTTTAACGGACCATTAGCCGGCAGCCAGGTTGGCCGCCTCGAATGCCAGCGGAGCCATCTGCCCAACATGGGAATGACGCCGCTGACGGTTATAGAACACCTCGATGTACTCGA
>JALUXX010000037.1 GCA_027013145.1 Gammaproteobacteria bacterium
CCGCCATCGCCGCTTGGGCCCGTCTTTTCGCCTCACCCATCGGGTGAACGCCTCCTCAGCAGATTGTGTCGTCAGGACAACAGATTACATAGAAACGGCAGCGTGAATCTACGCTTCTAGGATGAAACCGGTCCGTCGGTTCGGTGGATTCCGTGGATTCCGTGCCCCCTTCGACCGACGGCGCCCCCGCCCCGCGCTCAGGCGCGCGTGTACAGCGCCAGGTAGGCCTTGCGCTCGAGCGGGGGCACGCGGGCCACGGCGAGGGCGTCGTCGAGGTGGGCGGGATCGCTCATGCCCACGAGGGTCGTACCCAACCCCGGGGTCGACCGGTTGAACTGGATGGCGCGCTGCGCGGCATTGGGCAGATCGGCGAGGGCGCGCGCCACGGCGTCCGGCGATTGGCGCGCGAGGTGGCCCTTCATCAGCGTGTGGCTCGCCATCACATAGACGTTGAGCTGGTGGCACGCCTGCAGCGTGGAGGCGACGTTGCCCTTTCCGGTCGCGCAGTTGAAGCGCGTGAAGCCCTCGGCCATGACCTGATTGAACGGCAACTCCACGATGCGCAGGTGATGGCGCGCCCGCTCATCGCCGCTTGCCTCGCGGGCCGCGCGCTCGGCGAGTCCGAGCAGCGAGGGAATCGACTGGAACATACTGTGGTCGGTCTCCACCCGGAATCCCTCGAAGGTGGAGATCCCGTAGCAGCCGATGCGCCCGGCGTGCACCGCCCGCTCCAGCGAGACGAAGACGCGGGCGAGCTTGCGGTTGAGGTGCTCCTTGCCGATCACCGGGATATGGACCTCGGGCTGATCGACGAGGAAGGCGTCGATCGTCTCCACGCCGAGGCGCTCGCGCGAGTACTCGATCTGATGATCGATGTACTCGGGGCTCAACAGGTGCACGCCGCGCGCGAGGTCCTCGCGCGCGCCGAGACCGGCGCGCGCGATGTTCGCCTCGAACCACGCCTCGGGATCGGCGGGCGGCCCGTCCTCGAAAGTCAGGAATCCCCCCTTGGAGACCAGAAAGACCGCCTCCCGGTCGATTCCACGGGCGAGCGCACGGTGCAGCCCGGCCCCGACGGCCGCGAGCGAGCGCCCGTAGCGGTAGTGCGCAGCGGTATCGATGACGTTGATGCCGCCGGCGAGCGCGCGTTCGACGATCGCCGCGATGCGCGTGTCGACCTCCGGGGTCGCGGCGCCCGGGAAGGTCCCCACACCGATCGAACTGAGGAGGATGCGCCGGCGCGTGAACTCGCTGAAGTGCCCGGGCGCGGTGAGCGCGGCCATGGACTCGGCGTATGCGCGCGTGCCCGCGGGGGTCGCGGCCCCGCTCACCGGAGAAAGTACAGCCGCGTGCATCCTCATCCCCGCCCCCGGGGCCGCACCGCACACCCGGCGCGCGCCCTACGCGCGCAACAGCGGGTGCGCCGCCAACAGCCGTTCGAGCGCGGCGGGGATCTCCTCCCGCACCGGCCCGGGCTGCGGGGCGTCGGTGCGGTGGGTGAACAGTTTCCCGAAATAGTCCGCATCCTCGTCCAGGTCCCAGTCCACGGCGCGCAACAACTGCGCGCCGGCGGGCGGCAGGGCACGGGGCAGGGTGCGCCCGGACAGCAGCGCCCACACCCCGGTCCAGCAGCGCGCCAGGGCCAGGGGATGGTAGCCGCCCCCGCCCAGGACCAGCAACCGCGCCGCCCCTCCCGGACCCGTGGGCGCCCCGGCGAGCACCGCCGCGACGACCTCGAGGAAGACGTCGGTCGAGATGCGCAGTTTGCCGAGCGGGTCCGGCAGCAGGATGTCGGTACCGGCCTGCAACACAACCGCGTCCGGGCGGAAGTGTGCGCGAACCGCCGGCCACAGGGTGCCGAACGCCAGCCGGTACTCGCTGTCGTTGGCGGCCCGCGGGAGCGGGAAGTTGACCGCGTTGCCGCCGCCGTAGTCGTCGATCCCGCCGCCGGCGAAGGGGTAGGCGTAGGCGGTGTCCATGTGCAGCGAGAGCGTCGCCGTCCCGGGATCCGCCGCGCAGGCCTCCTGCACGCCGTCGCCGTGGTGGGCGTCGATATCGACGTAGAGCACGCGCAGGCCGGCGCGCCGCAGGCGCCGGATCGCGAGGACCGGGTCGTTGAAGAAACAGAAGCCGCGCGCCTGATCGGCACGCGCGTGGTGCATCCCGCCGGCGGGACTGAAAGCCGCGCGTCCGGTCAGCACCGCCTCCGCGCCCTGGACGCTGCCGCCCGCGGCGGTGGCCGGGGTGCGGAAGAATCCGGGGAAGTAGGGGTTCTCGTAGTTGCCGATGTTGTGCCGGCGCCGGTAGCGGTCGGGGACCTTGCCGAGCGCCTCGCACCGGCGCATGGCGGTGACGTATTCGGGCGTGTGAAAGCCGAGAAGCTCCGCGTCCGTCGCGCAACGCGACTCGAGGTACTCCTCCGCGCGCAGGGCCCCGTAGCTGCGGATCAGGTCCACCGTAAGCGATACCCGCGGAATGGCGAGGGGATGGTGATCGCCGTAGCTCGCACGCCGGTAGCGATCGGCGGCGATCAGCACCGCCGGGCGGGTCGGTGCCGGACCGTCGTCGGCCGCCGCACGGGTTTGTCTCCCGCCGGCCGGCAGCGCCCGGGAGTGCACGCTCACGCCGCGCCTCCACGCCGCAGCCGCAGGTAGATCTCCGGCAGCCGCTGCGGCAGCCGGTCGACGTCCTCGAGGACGAGATAGTGTCCGACGCCGAAGATCGCCGGCAGGTACGTCCCGGCGCGCGGATCGAGCGTCACGCAGAAGGCGTGGATCCCGGCGTCGCGCGCCTCCTTCATGGCCAGGCGCGTGTCCTCGTGCAGATAGCGCAGGTCGCCGCCGTCGTCGTAGTCGGCCGGGCGCCCGTCGGAGAGGATCAGTAGCAGCCGCCGCTGCGCCGGCGCCGCGCGCAGCTCATCCACCGCGCGGCGGATCGCCGCCCCCATGCGGCTGGCGAGACGCCCGGTGAGCCCGGCGATGCGCGCGCGCCGGTCGGCGTCGAGGGGTTCGTCGAATGCCTTGATGCGGTAGTACTCGACGCCGTCGTGGTATTTCGAGGCGAACCCGCGAACGGCGCAGGGATCGCCGACCTCCTCAAGGGCGTCGGCGAATACCAGCAGCGCGGCGCGCAGGCGGTCGACGACGCGCCCGCCCCCGTCGGGCGTCGTGGCCATGATCGAGGTCGAGAGGTCGGCCAGCAGCAGCACCGCGGTGTCGCGCCCGCGCGCCGCGCGACGGACGTAGACGTCCGGGCGCGGGGCGAGGCCGGCGCGGCGCGCCACGACGTAGTCCACGGCGGCGTCGAGATCGAGATCCTCGCCGTCGGGGCGGCGGCGCAACGGCGCGCGGCGCACCGGGCGCTGGCGCTGGAGCGCGCGCCGGAGCCGGCGCCGCAGGTGCGCCGTCGCCTCCCACATCCGCGCGGCGCCCGCCGCATCGTGCTCGCGCAGCTCGCAGTCGTGCACGCGCGCCCAGCCCTCCCGGTAGGCCTGCGCGCGGTAGTCCCACTCCGGATAGGCACGCCCGCCCCGGCGCGGGGCCCGGGGCGCGGGCGACGGGGGGACGCGGGCGACGGAGCCCACACCGGCGCCCCGGGCCCCGCTGCCGCCCATGGCCCCGCGCGATTCCACGCGCGGATTCCGCCCTGCCCGCGCACCTGCGGGCACGGCGGCGGGGCGCCGGGTGTGCGCCTCCCCGGCGCCCTCGTCCCCCGCCCCCGCTGCGGCGGCGTGCGCGGCGGCGACGGCCCCGGCCGGGCGCGGCGCGTTGGGGCCGCGACCCGGCAGATGGAAGGCCGCGGCCGGAGCCGGCCCGGCGCCGTCCGCGTCCGTTTCCGCCCCTTCGGGCCCGCCCGTCTCCCGAAACCACGCCCGCGCGCACGCGAACGCCGTCGCGACCGTCGCCTCCGGCGCCGCCAGCGGGGCCAGGCGCGGACCCAGGGCATCGGCCGGGTGGTCGGCATCCAGCGCCCCGAGGCCCGCGCACAGGGCGTCACGCAGCCGCCCGGCGTACCCCGACGGGCGCGGGGCGGCGCGGGCGAGGCGTTGCAAGCGCTTGGCGTAGCCCGGAATCCGCCGCGCGAGACGGAGGTCCACGCGCAGGTCCTCGCACAGGTCGAACACGGCGCGGAAACGCCCGTCCGCCTCCCCCGTGACGGACGCGCACCGCCGCGTCCACGCCTCCGCAGGCCCCTCTCCGGGCCCGCCGGAACCCGCCTCGGCGGCGAGCGCGTGCGGCTCGTAGGTGCCGTAGACGAGGTGCCCCGCCGCGTGCAGCACCCCGAGCACCGCGGCCTCGCGATCGGGGAAGACCGCGGGCAGCCACAGGCGGCGCCCGTCGGTCTCGACCGCCGCCGCACCGCCCCCCGGGCGCCAGTCGCTCTCGCGCCAGGCGCGCGCCGCCTCGGGCAGCGCCGCGCCGAACCACGCCTCGAGCAGCAGGCGCAGGAGACGCCCGCGGCGCCGCACGGAAAAGCCCGGCATCAGCTCGAACAGCGAATCGAGCCCCTCGCCCTCGAGCCGGAAGTAGCGCTCGCCGCGGGTGCGCGCCGCGCGCAGCACGTCCGCCCCGCGCGCGGCCCAGCGCGCGAAGGTCCCGGCGTCGACGGTGCCGCGCAGCCGCAGGGCCGCATCCAGGTATGCGCCGAGCGCCGTGCCCCCCTCGCCGAGGGACTCCGCAGGCGCCAGCAGGGCCTCGAGGGCCTCCACGCCCGCGCCTGCCCCGGCCAGCGCCTCGAAGGGGGTCTCGAAGTAGCGCCCCCCGGCCCCGGCGTCGCGCACGGTCCAGCGCCGCCCGAGGTCGAACCAGCGCCGCTCCCCCGCCCCGCCCCAACGCGCGCGCACCGCCCCGGCCTGGGCCATGAAACCCTCGACCGCCCGCCACGCCCCGCGCACGCGCCCCAGCGACAGCGCCTGCTCGAGCCACGGATCCAGCCCCGCAAAGGCGCCGGCCAGGGCCGGCGTGCCGCGCCAGAAGGCCCGGCCGGCATCGCGGTCGCGCAGGAACAGCTCGCGCCCGGCCTCCAGCCAGCGCGCCGCGCCGGCCGCCTCGACCGCGCGCACCGCCGGCAACGCCGCGCAGGCGTCCCGGTGCGCGACGTAGCTCACCGCCTCGAGCTGCGCGAGGATCTCCTCCTCGGGAGTGTCCGGCTGCGCGCGATCGGTCACCGGTGCGCGCCGCGGCTCAGGCCGGGGGATCGTCCGCCGGGCGCGGGGCGGCGGGGGCCGCATCCGGGCCGAAATGGGCGTCGACGATCTCCTCCAGGGCCGCGACCAGTTCCGGGTCGTCGGTGAGCGGATGGACCATCGCCGCGCGGCACGCCGCGGCCGGGGCGAGTCCGGCCTGCATGAGCTGGGCGGCGTAGACCATGGCGCGGGTCGACGTCGCCTCCTCGAGCCCGTGGTCCTTGAGCCGGCGCGCCCGGCGCCCGGCCGCGACCAGGGAATCGATCACCCCGGCGGGCAGACCGCCGGCCTCCTGCGCGACGATCGCGCGCTCGGCCGCCGCATCGGGATAGTCGAAGGCGATCGCGACGAAGCGCTGCTTGGTGGAGGGCTTGAGGTCCTTGAGCACCGTCTGGTAGCCCGGGTTGTAGGAGATGACCAGTTGAAAGTCCTCGTGGGCCTCGACCACGCGGCTCTTGCGGTCCAGGGGCAGCCGGCGGCGGTGATCGGTCAACGGGTGGATCACCACCGTGGTATCGGTGCGCGCCTCGACGATCTCGTCGAGGTAGCAGATCGCCCCCTCCCGCACCGCCCGCGTGAGCGGACCGTCCTGCCAGACCGTGGCATCGCCTTCGAGCAGGAACCGCCCGACCAGGTCCGCGGCGGTCAGGTCCTCGTGGCAGGCGACCGTGACCAGGGGGCGTCCGAGCCGGTGCGCCATGTGCTCCAGAAACCGGGTCTTGCCGCAGCCGGTCGGGCCCTTGAGCATGACCGGGAGCCGACGCCGGCTGGCCGCCTCGAAGACGGCGATCTCGTTGCCCTGGGGAAGATAGAACGGCGCCGCGCCCGGTTCGGGCGCGGCGACCGCGTCGCGTTCCCCGCCGCGCACCCGGTCGAGCAGCTTCTTCATGCGCATCTACCTCGAAGCGGGGGGCCGAAACGGAACGGGAGGACCGGGCCCTCCCGGCGGGGCGTGTGCGGCCCGCCGCGGAGCGGGTGACTATATCACAGCCGCCTAATATAATGGGCGCGCGAAACGGCGCGGGACCTGAATGAGGGCAGGGGCAGTGATCAAACGGATTCTACTGAACAACGTCCAATACAACCCCAACCGCGACCCCCAGTTCTACCGTCGCACCGTGGGAGAGGAGTTCCGCCTCCAGGTGTTCCTGGACGGGAGCGGACGCGCGCAGGCCCGCCTGGAGGCGGAAGGCACGGCGCTGTGCGAGGCCGAAGTCGCGCTGCCCGGGACCTTCGACTGCCGCTTTCGTTTCGACCGGCCGGGCACGCGCGTGGGCACGGTCACCGTCGTGCGCGACGGCGAGACCATCCGACAGGACATCCGCCTGGACGTCGAGGCCCACGCCTGGGTCGGTTGACCCAGGCGCCGCACCGCCCCCGGCGGCGGGGCCGTCAGTGCAGCAGTTCCCGCCCGCGCCGGTACAGTTCCTCGGCCTTGGCCTCGTCGATGGTGAGCTTCACCACCTTGCGGCAGGATTCCAGGCAGGTCGCGAGACCTTCCTCGGAATCCGGGGCCTCGCGCAGCTTGCGCACGACCTTGCCGGCGTCGGGCCCGAGGATCTCCCCGGCGAGCCCGATCAGCCGCTCCCGCACCCCCGCCGCGGCGTTACCGTTGCGCGGCGCCGGGGCGTCGTCGACCGATGCGCCCGGGGCGGGGACCCCGTCGCCGGCCGCATGCACCAGACCCTGGCGCTGCAGTTCCTCCAGGATCTCCTCCAGATCCGGGATACCGGCGCTGCGTGCCTTGAGCTGGGCCACGGACGAGCGCCCGTCCACGAGAATCAGCACGCGCCGCTGATTGAACGGCAGCCCGCAACTGCGGTGCTCGATCTCGTCCTTGCCCTTCTCCGTCTTGAAGAAGATCGTCTCGATGTCCATGAGTCAGGGGTCCCGGCGGATCGCGGCGGCTACTCGGTCAGCTCCTGGATGATGGTGTAGATGAGCTTCACCGTGATGATCACGTAGATCGCGCCGCCCAGGAACACGAACGAGACGATCATCCGCAGGATCTCGTCCGGGATGCGGTTGAAGAACGGCAGCGCCATGTACCCCGCGGTGAACATCGCCACCAGCAGGATCACGATGTTCCACTTGCTCCCGACCACCCCTCCGGGGATCTGACTCTTCAAGGAGACCACCATCCACATGCAGTACAGCATGGCGGCAATCGCGATCGTAATCACGACTGTAACGGGATCGAACTCCATCGCCCTTCTCCTCTGAAAATCCAACGCGCTTGCAGACCAAGCCTTCAGTACATCGGCCGCTGCGGCCGGACCTTTAATAGGGGGGTCTCCCCAAGTATCGGATCCCCGGCCGCGGGCATCGATGCGCCACCCATCAGCCCCTGGGACAGCGGCAGGCAGGCGGGCGAGTGAAGTCCCGGAAGGGTACGGATCGGCGTCAGGCGGGGCCGCCCCAGCCGTAGCGCTCGAAGAGCGCCGGCAGCAGCTCCAGGAGGGCGTCCCGGTCGAGGAGGCGGTCGGCCCGCGCCAGGCGCATCTCGTCCCGCAGGGCCGCGTCGCCCCCGAAACAGAATACGGGGAGGTTGATCTGGTGGACCACCCGCAGCTCGCGGATGACATCCAGGGGATCGAAGGCGTCGATCTCGTCGAGATCGAGGATCAGGAACCGGTACAGCAGGATCTCGTGCCAGTCCCCGAGCGCCTCGAGCTCGGTGACCCGGCGCAGCTCCCACCCCGCCGGCATGCGCTCGCGGACCGCCGCCTCCATGGCCTCGTCCCGGCTCATCAGGACGAGGCGCCGGCGCAGGCGCTGCTCAATCGTCGGCCGGTTCATCCCCCGCCTCCTCCAGCGTCTGCCGTGCCAACGCCACGGCGGCCTCCGCGACCCGGGCGGCACACGCACGCGCGGGGGAGCGGGCGAGCGCACCCTGCACCGCGTCGCTCCGCAGGGCCCAGGCCCCGAGGATCTCGACCTCACCTTCGCCGCCGCTCTCCCCGGGCCACCAGCCGAGGCGCACGATGCGCCCGTCCCGCAGGACCAGACGAACCGTGCCGGGACACCCGCCGCGCTCGACGAGGAAGACCCGCTCCCGGATCTTCACTCCGCCGGAAATCCGTCGCCGGCCGGCGGCAGTCTCGCGCTGGTCCAGTTCCGCGCGGGCGGCGGGCAACGCCGCCGTCTCCGCCGACGTCAGACCCGATGCGGCGAACGACCAGCCCATCTCCGCGGCCACCACATCGCGAAAGCGCGCCTCGAGCGCAACCGCGTCGGGTCGTACCCCTTCCCGCGCCCAGTCGGTCATCCCGTCTTCGAGTTCCCGGCGCAGCCAGTCGCGGAAACCGGGGCTCGGGGCCCGCACCGCGGTCGCGAACGCCGCGACATCGAAGCGCAACAGGAAACTCGCCCCCCACAGGTACACCGCACCGAGGCTCGCCGCCCCGCTGCCCAGGATCTTGCGCCCGTTCACCCACAGGTCGGTACCGCCCCCCGGCGCCGCGGCGATCCCGAAGCCCGCGCAGGTCACCGCCGCCGTCGTCAGGCAGCGCTCCAGGAATCGCGCGCGCGCGGCGGGCGCCGCGCGCCGCGGCACGACGAAGATGAAGCACCACTGCCATGGATCCACCCACACCGCCCCGCCGCCGAGCGGGCGCCGGTGTACCGGCAGGCCGGCCGCCCGGCACGCCGCCAGGTCGAGTTCGGCCGCCGCGTCCTGGGCCGCGCCGATGCACAGGTGCGCCCGGTCGCAGCACCCCCACAGCACGGCCGGGGCGTCGTCCGGTCCCATGCACTCGCCCACGGCCTGCGCCGAGGCGTAGAAGGTCCCGGGGGCGACCCGGCCGAGGTGAACCCAGCGCGCCCGCACGGGCGGCCCGCATCAGCCGCCTTCGTGCCCGGCCGGGTCACCGCCGGTCGGATCGGGCGCCGCGTCCCCGTGCGCCCCGTCCTCGGCCTCGAAGAAATGCTCGAAGTAGAAGTCCCGCCGGCGCAGCTCCTGGTAGAGCGCGGCGCGGTCGCGCACGCCCTGCTCCAGGATCTTCGCCAGGGCCGCACCCTGGGCGTGGTCGACGATGTGCATGTGCCCGACGAGGTCCTGGTCGGGGTCGAGGAAGTGGGCCGCGAACTCATCGGGGTCGGCGACGTGGAGCAGGAACGATTCGCATTCGGGATCCTCGGGCGCGAGCGGCTGCAGCGTCACCTTCCCCAACCAGGCGATACGCGCCACCTGGTTGAACTGCCAGATGTCGAACTTCTTCCCCTTTTTGTAGCGGTTGAGTTCGTTGCGGATCGCGTTGAGGTTGGTGACGTTGAGGGATTTCATGGGCCGTTACCCGTCTCCTGGTCGCCGGATCCCGCCATTCTCCCCCACTGCGGCCGCGAATTAAACCGCGGGGCGGCGCGGTTTCCCTCCCGGTCACGAACCGCCCCGGACCGCCGGGATCGCGCACAGCGGACGGTCCCAAAACCCGCTACAATAATGCCACATAACCCGTTGAAGCCGGTCGCGTTGCCGCCGATGACGGGCGCGCGGGCGAGGACAACGTCAACAACAACGGCAGGGGAAGGAGGGACGGAGATGAGCAGACTGACCACCCGGGCGCTGTGCGCGTTGTCGATCACCGGCGCCCTGTGCGCGGCGACCACCGCCTACGGCGCCGGCTTCGCGATCACCGAGCAGAGCGGCAGCGGCATGGGCAACGCCTTCGCCGGGGCCGCGGCGAGCGCGCAGGACGCGAGCACGATCTACTTCAACCCCGCCGGCATGACCCTGCTGCCGGACCGTCAGGTCGTCGGCGCGCTAAACTTCATCGATCCCTCGACGAAGTTCACCGGGACCTCCAAGCTGATCCCGGCCTTCGGCGGGGGGACGATCAGCGGCGGCGACGGCGGGCAGCCGGCGCTCCTCGGGATCGTCCCCAACTTCTACGCGCAGATGCAGGCGCTGCCGCGCTGGCGCGTGGGCCTGGGACTGAACGCCCCGTTCGGCCTGCGCACGGACTACCCGGAGAGCTGGATGGGCCGCTACCAGGCGGTCAAGTCCGACCTGAAGACGATCAACATCAACCCCGCCGTGGCGTTCGCGGCGACCGATCAACTCTCGATCGGCGTCGGCCTCGACATCCAGTACGCGGACGCCACCCTGACCAACGCGGTGGACAACTCGGCGGTGTGTCTCGGAACCCCGGCCCTGGCCGCGGGCTGCGGCCTGTTCGGGCTCACCACCCCCGGCAATCCCTCGACCGACGGCTTCGCCCGGGTCTCGGGCGACGACTGGGCGCTCGGCTACAACCTGGGGATTCTCTACGCGCCGGTGCCGGGTACGCGTTTCGGGTTGAGCTACCGCTCGAAGGTCCACCACACCCTGACGGGGACCGCGCGCTTCTCCAACATGCCGACGCTGTTCACGAGCAACGGGTTATTCGTCAATACCGGGGCTCAGGCCGAAATCACCTTGCCGGAGACGGTCTCCGGCGGCGTCTACCACGAGGTCGACTCACACCTGGCGGTCATGGGTGGGTTCACCTGGACGCACTGGTCGCGCTTTGAAAACCTGGTCATCCAATACGACCAGGGCCTGCAGGGACCGACGGTGCAGCGCGAGTCGTGGCAGAACACCTGGCGCTTCTCAGTGGGCGCGAACTACCGCTACAACGACCGCCTCACCCTGCGCGGCGGGCTGGCCTACGACCCGACGCCCATCCCCGACCCCTCGCACCGTACCCCGCGCATCCCAGGGGCGACGCGACGCTGGCTCGCGGTCGGGGCGAGCTACGCCTTCAACCCGGCGCTGCGCTTCGATCTGAGTTACGCCCACCTGTTCGTCAGCAACAGTTCGACCAACGATCTCGGCAGCCCGGGGCACGTCCTCGCCGGCACCAACGAATCGGACGTCAATCTGTTCAGTGCGCAGGCGGTGTGGTCCTTCTGAACACCCGAAGCGGGCGGGCGGCGGAGCGGGCGCGGAATGCCCGCCCCGCCGCCCGCATCGGGATCCGCAAACGGCCACTCAGAGGGTTCAAGGCGCCGCTTTGCGCGCCCCGGGTTCTGTGATACTTTTCGGCGCAGGGTCCGGGCTCCGGACCCCGTGCCCGGAGCCCGCTTTCGCGGGTAGAGCGGTGATCGTTCACGGCGATTCGATACAACACAGGACGACGCGCAGGAACGTGCTATTGGAGGAGAAAACAATGAAAACGGCAGCATCTCTGTTCAGGACTCTCGTATTCGCGGCCGGCCTGCTGACGCTTGGGCTCGGCCAGGCCTCGGCGGCCAAGCTCAAACCGTTCATCCTCGCCTACACCACACCCTCCGGGGACGTGGCCGCGGTGGCGGCGAAGGTCAAGGATCAACTCACCAAGGCCGGCTTCCAGGTCGTCGGCAGCTACGCCCCGTATACCAACGCCAAGTTCTCCAACGGCGAGGTGGTGTCCGCCGAGGTCATCGGTGTCACCGACAAGGCGATCCAGGACGCGGCGGCGCAGACCAAGTTCGGCGGCTTCGCCGTCGTCCAGCGCGTGACCGTGACCAAGGTGGACAAGAACGGCAAGGTGGAGACCCAGGTCGCCTACACCAACCCCGTCTACATGGCCAACGCCTACCGTCTCAAGAGCGACATGTCCGACGTGCTCGCACAACTCTCCAAGGCGCTCGGCGACCAGGAGCAGTACGGCCCGGCCGAGGGCCTCAGCCCTTCGGCCCTGCGGGACTACCATTACAAGTGGCTGATGCCCTACTTCGACGACCGCTGGGACCTCGGCAGCTACGGCAGCTACCAGGACGCCCTCAAGGCGATCAATGCGGGGCTCGCCGCGCACAAGGGCGGCGCCAGCAAGGTCTACGAGGTGGCGGTGCCCGGCAAGGACGAGACCCTGTTCGGCGTCGCGCTCTCCGGGCCGAAGAACAACGAGTGCAGCGGCGACGAGTACATCATGAGCCGGATCGACTTCAAGAACATCAAGTCCACCGGTCACCTGCCCTACGGCATCCTGGTCCTGGGGAACAAGGCCTACGCGCTGCGCGCCAAATTCCGCATCGCGATCAACTTCCCGGACCTGAGCATGATGGGCTCCAACAGCTTCATGAGCATCATGTGCGCCCCGGGCTCGATCGAGACGGCGCTCAAGGCAGTCGCCGGCAGCTCCTGACCGGTCGATTCGACGGTTCGAGCCGCACCCGGACCCCGGCTTCGGCCGGGGTCTTTTTTTACGTCGCGCAGCAACGCCGCCCGGATACAGGCCGCAGGCCGGAATCCGGCAATCACGGCGCCGGGAGATACTTCGTTCCCGGATTGCGCTGCGCTCCATCCGGGCTGCATCTTCATCGACACCCGGTCCGGCATCAATCTACGTAGCCCGGATGCAGGCCGCAGGCCGGAATCCGGGGAATCACCGTGCCGGGACATCCGTCGCCCTGGATCGCGCTGCGCGCCATCCGGACTACGGGCGTCGGGGATTTACGAAAGCCTCGCCACTCATGCCGCGGGCATACGCGACACCTCCGCGCCGGAGCCTCAGAAGGTCCCGCGCCACCACAGCGACGCGGCCGGCACGTAGGTGACGATCGCCAGCCAGATCAGCATGAGCGCGAGGAACGGCAGCGCCGCCCGGAACAGGACGAAGACCGGTTTGTCGAACCGCTGGCTGGCGATGAACAGGTTGAGCCCCACCGGCGGGGTGCTGTACCCGATCTCGAGGTTGGCCAGGAAGATGATCCCCAGGTGCACGGGGTCGATGCCGAAGCGCAGAGCGAGCGGCAGGATCAACGGGACCACCACCACGATCGCCGAGAAGACATCCATCATGCACCCGACGACCAGCAGCAGCGCGTTGAGCAGCAGCAGAAACTGCACGGGGGTGTGCACCACGTGCTCGACGTAGGCGAGCACCCGCGTCGGGATCTGGGCGTTGACCAGCAGGTTGGTCAGACCCATGGCGACGCCGAGGATGATGAGGATGCTGCCCACGAGCACCGCGGCGTCGCGAAACACGGCGAACAGGTTGCGGTCGAGCTTGAGCGTGCGGTGTACGGCCACCTCCATCAGCAGGACATAGGCCGCCGCACAGGAGGCCGCCTCGGTGACGGTGACGTAGCCGCCGAAGATGCCGAGCACGATTCCGGCCGGGAGCAGCAGGTCCCAGAAGCCCTCGCGCGCCGCCGCTCGCAGTTCCCCCCACTCGAACGGCCGGCGCGGCACCTCGAAGCGGGCCCCCGAAAATGCACTGTAGGCGCTCATGAGCACCAGCAGGATGAGGCCCGGGACCACCCCGGCCTTGAACAACTGGTCGATGCCGACCTTGGCGACGACGCCGTAGAGCAGCAGCGGGAGGCTGGGCATGAACAGGATCCCGAGCGATCCGGACGAGGTCACCAGACCGAGGGAGAAGCGCTCCGGATAGCGGCCGCTTCGCAGTATCGGGTACAGCAGCCCGCCCAGCGCCAGGATGGTCACCCCCGATGCGCCCGAAAACGCCGTGAAGAACGCGCACGAGGTCAGGGCCACCACCGCGAGCCCCCCGGGCATCCAGCCGAGCAGCGCGTTGAACACCCGCACCAGGCGCTGCGGCGCCCCGCCCGCGGCGAGCACCGAACCGGCGAGGGTGAACAGCGGGATCGCCACCAGGCTGGCCGAAGCGGTCAGGCTGTGCATCTCCAGGATCAGTACCGCGGGATCCACGCCCGACAGGCGGCTCGCGATCAGCCCCAGGGCCCCGAGCACGACGAACAGCGGCAGCCCCAGCAGTGCGGCGGCCACCAGCCCCAGGGCGATGGCGGCCGTCACGTGCCGGGTTCCGGGTGACGGGCGGTGATCGCGGCGCGCAGCAGGAAGTGCAGGGCGAGCAGCGCGAGACTCACCGGAAGGATCAGGGACAGCGCCGTGAGCCACTGGCGCCCGGCCGCGGCGTAGCGCCACGCCTCCATCCAGTAGCGGACCGCCGCCCAGGCCAGCAGAGCGCAGACCAGCGCCGAGAGACCGTCGAACAGGATGCCCAGGGGCCGTCTCCAGCCCGCGGGGATCAGGCCGGCGGCGGCATCGAGGCGGATGTGACGGCGCTCGCGCACGGCCAGCACCGCCCCCAGGAAGGTCACCACCAGGACGAGGTAGCGCAGCAGCAGGTCGACCCCGGGGAGGCCGGTGTCGAAGAGGTTGCGCGCGAGCACCTGCAGTACGGACAGCAGGACCATCGTGGCGAACGCAAGCACGGCGATCCCCGCCTCGATCCGCGCCAGGATGCGCTCCAGCCGGATCACGGCCCGATCACGACCCGGTCCCGCACACACGGGCCGCCCGCATACACCGACCGCAACGGTTCATCGGGCGGAAGGCGGGACACCCGCGGGAAAGTAGGTGGCGGGCCCGCGGTCGTGCGGATGGGCGGCACGGTACTCCGCCAGGAGCCTTTGCACCTTCGCGACCAGCGCCGCCGGCATCAGGCCCCCGCCCTCCAGGTCCTTGAGGACCCGATCCCGGATGCGGAAGAACTGGCGGTGATCGACCTGCCCCCAACCCGGGCCGAACTTCAGGCCGTAGCGGCGCAGCGTCTGCAGGCTCTTGACGTCGTCGGCGCGGCTGACCTCGATCAGGCCGCGGCCGGCTGCGCCACCGGTGCGGTCGAGGACCCGCTGCAGATCGACCGGGAGGCGGTCGTAGAAGCGGCGCGTGACCACGAGGGCGGCGACCGCGTCGGCCATCGGAAAACCGGAGACGTACCGCGTCTGGGTGAACCACTGCATGGCGATCGCCCCGAGGGCGGGCGCGTACACCGTATTGATCAACCCGGTCGACAGGCTCGTGTACACGTCCGTGATCGACAGCGGGATGGGCGAAAGCCCCGCCGCGCGGAAGAAGGCGCGCGCGAGCGGATCGCCCTGCCACAACCAGATCCGCAGCTGTTTCATATCGGCGATGTCGCGCACCGGGTGGCTCGAGAACAGCCGCACCGGGCCGACCTCGCCCCAGCCCACGAGCTCGAATCCGTTCTTCCGGAACCCCGCCCGCAACTGCGGCAGGATCCGTCGGCGCACGGAGTCGATCTCGCCGTAGTTGCGAAACAGGAACGGGATCTCGAGTATCCGCGCCGGGAAGTAGATCTCGCTGATGCCGCGCCCGGTGATGGCGGCGCCCTGGATCTGCCCGAACCGCATCTTGGTGATGACGTCGGGCTCGTCCCCGGCGACCCCTCCGGGATAGAGCTTGATCTCCAGCCGCCCGCCGCTCTGCGTGCGCACCGCCTGCGCCCAGCGCGAAAGCACGGTCATCCAGCTCGTCCCCCGGGGGGCGAGCGTGGCGAACTTCAGCACATAGCGTTCGCCGGCGTGCACCGGCGCGCACATCGTCAGGCCCAGAATGACCACCGCCCACCAACGGCGCATCAGAAGTAGTCCCCTTCCTTCGCCAGGAGGCGACGCGCCTTGGCCTGGGCGATGTGGTTGAACAAGGCCAGATCCGGCACGGTGTCGGGATCCGCCGCCAGGACGGCATGCAGCTTGCGCGCGAACAGCGCCCGATTCTGGGTCTGGACCGCGAGGTACTTCGCGTACAGGACGTCGACCAGCAGCAGCCGTCCGTGGGTGAGCCGCTGCGCGCGGCGGAAATATTCGCGCGACTTCGCGTAGTTTCCGCCGAGCATCGGCGGCCGGCTCCCGTAGTAGACGCCGAAGAAGAGGTCGGCGCCGGCGTGGAAGTAGCCCTCGTCCAGTTTCAGGACGCGGTGCATCAACACCGCCGTGCGGCCCAGCTCCGAGGCGCGGACCGGGTCGTCGCGATTCATGTCGATCCACTTGGCCCAGCAGGAGGCCGTCCAGAACAGGGCCGGGACCGAGGCGCGCCCGAGCCGGTCCACCGCCGCCTGTACCTGCTGCTGGCGCGCGTCGAGCGGGTCGAGCCCGAGCCCCTCCGCGCGCAGGGCGCGCAGCCCGTAGCGGAAACAGCGCTCGTAGAGGCGCGAGGCGCGCCGCGGGTCCCGGTCCTCGACGAAACCGAAGGCATAGCCGTAGAAGCCGCGCGCGGCGTAGAGCAGCAGTCGGGTATTGTGCGGGTCGTCCTGCAGGAGTCCGCGGATCAGGCTCAACTGCGCCGGCATCGCATCACGGGCGAGCTGGAGGTCGGTCTCGCGGTACATCGCCGCCTGGCCGCCGGCGAGGATGGGCTCGGCCCCGATCACCGCCAGCCGATTCATGGAGCAGCCCGCGAGCGACAGCAGGAGGGCGGCGGCGACCGCCGGGAGCCATCCGCTGCGGATCCGGTCGGGGTTCATCGTGGCCGCTTCATTGTTGTTGTGAGCTCCCGCGCAACGCCCCGGCGAGCGGACTCGAAAAGCCGGCTGCTGCCGCGGCCCGGTGTCCGTCCCGTCTCCGTCCGGCGGAACCCATCATGCAGCCCGGATGGAGCGCAGCGCAATCCGGGGGACCGCGCATCTCCCGACGCCGCAATTCCCCGGATTCCGGCCTGCGGCCTGCATCCGGGCTACGAACCTCCGATGGAACCCATGATGTAGCCCGGATGGAGCGCAGCGCAATCCGGGGAGGAAATTCCTCCCGAACCGCGATTTCCCGATTCCGGCCTGCGGCCTGCATCCGGGCTACGAGGTGCGGTCCGGGCGGCGCGCAACGCGATCCGGCGGCCGCGGGCGTCCCTCGGAGGCGATCCGGTTCGCCCTCAGTCCTCCACGGACTCGTGGAGGGTGCCGACGTCCTCCCCGGCGAGCTGGCGGCGCACCACGCCGACGTCCTTCGGGCCCAACGCGAACGGGAACGAGCGGATGTCGCTCGGGCTCGAGTCCCCGTAGGGGCGGTTGCAGGCCGAGACCTCCTCGTCCGTCTTGCCCGGGCAGCCGGAGGTCTGGAAGGGCTTGCCCGAGGCGATGACGGCCTCGAGTTCCGCGCGCTCGAGACCGAATCCGGTCACCCGCCCGTCCGCGTCGAAGGCCATGTCCTCCAGGCGCACGCCCGCGTAGTCGATCAGGAAACGCGCGAGCTGGACCCGACGCCACTGATCCCGCGGCACCGGCTCCCAGTCCTCCATCATCGATCCCTGTTCCGGGAAGAAGGCGAACATGTGGTTGTGCCCGCCGAGGTCGCGGATGCGCTGCACCACCTCCAGGATCTCGCGTTCGGTCTCGCCCATCCCGGCGATGAGATGGATGCCGAACTTCTCCGGCCCGAAGATCTCCGCCGCCCATTCGATCGCCTGCCAGTACTTCGCCCAGGTGTGCGGGCTGTCCACCGTCTTGCCGCGGGTGCGCTCGAAGATCTCCGGGGTCGCCGCGTCCAGGGCCACGGTGAAGATGTCGGCCCCCTCGGCGTGCAGCGTCTCCAGGTCGGCGCGCTTCATCGTCGTCGGGTTCGAGAGGATCGATACCGGGATGCGCGGCACCTCGGCCATCCAGCGGCGCAGGAGCGTGAGGGTGTCGTGATCGGAGTTGGGGTGAGTGATCATCGAGATGCACATGCGCTCGAACTGCCCGCGATCGTCGTCGCGGCGGACGCGCTCGATGATCTCCTCGTAGCGCACCGCCGGCCAGTCCACGCGGATGAAGTTGCGGTCCGCATAGTCGCGCGCCTCCTCCCGGTGGCGCGCCAGTCCGCAGTAGCTGCAGTTGGCGCGGCACCCTTCTGGATAGGTCACCAGGAGATTGAGGCAGTGGGTGCAGGCCGTGCGGTGCATCGTCCCCGGGACCAGCCCGAGGGTGATCGCGGCCGCGGTGGAGAGCTGCACGTACTCCGGGGAGCGCATCTCCGGCGTCTTGACGTGATAGTTCGGCCGGTAGAAGTTCAAGGGTGCAACGACGCTCTCCCGATTGGCACTCATCTCGCTGTCCTCCCGGCCCCGCCTGCGGACACCCGCGCCCGCCCGGACCTCAGGCCGTCTGTGCAAAGTACTCTTCGAACGCGATCCAGCCGCGGCGCAACGTACGATCCTCGCGCGCCCGCGGCGTGTCCCAGCACCGGTCCAGGAAGGCCCGCCGCTCCACGGCCCGGCCGATGCTCTCCTCGTACTGGTCCCTGACGTCCTCCTCGAACTCCGCGAGCGCGTCGGAACCCTGCGCCGCGAAGTCCGCGGCCGCCGCGCCGGCACGCTCGCCCGACACCACCGCGGCGGCGATGCCGGCGCCGGTGATCGGGTGGGTGAGACCGGCGGCGTCGCCGACGAACATCACCCTACCCGCGACCAATGCGGGGCGCAAGCCGCCCACGGGGATCGGCCCGCCGGTGCGCGCGAGGATCCGGGTGCCGACCGTCCCGGTGTCCACGAGCCGGCGATGGAGCCGATCCAGCGGCGTCTTGAGATCCGCATCGACCCGGTCGCGGTAGGCCCCGAGCCCGACGTTGGCGACCTCCCCCTTCGGGAACAGCCAGCCGTACCCGCCGGGGTATTCGTCCGAGAGCCAGATGTCCGTATCCGCATAGGGAATTTGCAGCGGCACCGTATACTGGCGCGTGTGCACGATCGGCAACGGCGCGAGCCCGAGCAGTCGCGCGACGGTCGATCGCGGCCCGTCCGCAGCGATCAGCACCTCGTAGCCGACCTCGAACGCCCCTCCAGGCCCGGCCAGGGAGGCCGTACGGCGCTGCGGATCGAGTGCGCACAGGCGCACCGCCTCCCGCAGTCGCGCGCCGGCGGCGCGCGCCCGCTCCGCGATGGCGCGATCGAAGCGTGCACGATCGATCATGATGCCCGGAAACGGCGTCGCCTCGCGGGCGCCCGATGGCAGGACGCTGTGCATGCCGGTGATGCGCTGGACCGCGACGCCGTCGGCGGCGTACGCGGCGAGCGGCGCGGGAATGAACTCCGCGCATTGGACCGGCTCGCCGATGCGGCGGTTGCGCTCCACGCCCAGGACCCGGCACCCGCCTGCGGCCGCGGTCCGCGCGGCGCTCGCGCCCGCGGGCCCGAGCCCGATCACCAGCACGTCGACGCGTTCCACCGCCGCCCCCCGCCCCGTCTCCGGCGCGACCCCGCCGCCGGCGTCACCCACGGCCGGTGCCGGCGACGGCCGCCGCGGGCGCGGCGAGGGCGCGTTCGACCACGGTGGCGAAATCCGCCGGGGCGAGGTGGAGCATCTGCACCGGATAGGCGGCGAAAAACTCTTCGATGCGTGCCCGTACGTCCGCGCACGGCGCGTCCTTGAGGGCCGCCTCGAGGTCCGGGACCATCCGCGCCGGAGTGACGAAGAAGTCGCCGGTGATCCACAACTGGGTGATCCGCCGCGCATCCGGATCCAGGCACACATGGGCGCGCAACAGCCCGCCCCGGGTTCGATGGACGCCTGCGCGCACGCCCGACCCCGTCGGCGCATGGTCGCGCTGATAGACCCATTCGGGCGCGGCGATCTGCGCGTGTGCCGCGCGCAGGCGGCGCTCCTCCTCGGGACTCAGACCGGCCGGCTCGAAGGCGACGCCGAAGGCCGTGCCGAAGGCCGCGGCCAGGGCCTCCTGCACCGCCGCGAGCGGCGGCGCCCGCCCCCCGAGCAGTTCGCGCAGGCTGGTGACACGCTCGCGCGCGGAGCGCAGCGCCTTGTCGGATAGCTTCTCCGCCGGGACCCGCAGCACGCGCAGCATGCGCTCGAGGTCGAAGTCGACGAGCACGGTGCCCTGATAGAGGAGCGAGTCGCCGTCGAAGGCCCCGCCGGTCCCCGAGATCTTGCGCCCGTCGACCTCGATGTCGTTGCGCGGGCGAAACCGGGCGTCGACTCCGAGGCGCCGCAGACCCTCCGCGGCCGCCTCGCAGATACGCGCCGCCACGGCCCCCATGTCGGCGCTGCCGGCGGCCGCCTTGTCCAGGTACAGCTCCCAGCCGATCTGACTCGGATCGAAGTAGATCGCGCCCCCGCCGGTGATACGCCGCTGGATCTCGATCCCCTCGCGCCCGCAGTAGTCCGTGCGCAGCTCCTGGCGCACGCTCTGGTGGAACCCCACCAGGGCCGACGGCGTGAAGCGCAGGAAGCGCAGGGTATGGGGCGAGAAGCCTTCCTGATGCGCCTCGAGCAGCGTGCGGTTGAGGGCGATATTCTCCGCCGCCCCGCGCAGCCCGGTATCGAGGAGCCGCCAGCGATCGCGGCGGCCGGCGCTCATCGCCCGCCGCCGGCCGCGGTGGCGGGTTCGCTCACCACCGGGATACGGCCGAGTCCGGTCCCGCCACGGCGGGCGCGCTCGTCGGCGAGAATCGTTTCCAGGTCCACCTCGACGCCGCCCGCCCCGTCGAGCGCCATGACCTCGTCGCCGACGACGATCGAACAGCAGGCCGGCGTGACCCGCACCCGGCGCCCCAGCCGCGCGGCCAGCTCCACGGTACCGTCCGAGGGGTGGGCGATGCCGTTGAGACCCGCCAGCACCGCATAGGCGTCGATCTGCACCTTGGTCGTCCCCGGCGGGCGGGCGCAACCCAACAGCAGGGGCAGGCCCGGCAGGGCGGTGCGCGCGTCGAAGAAGAAGCGACCCACCGCGCCCGCGTCGGGGGTCGCGAAGGGGCGTTTGGCGGGCGCGTAGAACGGCATCACCACCACCAGCACCAGCGCCGCGGGACGGTGGCGGCGGACCATCGCCAGGGCCTCCCACTCGCCGAGCAGCCGTCCGTAATGCAGGCCGACGACGATATGCGGCACGACCTTCATGCGGGTGGCCACCAGGGCCTCGAGAGAGCGTTCGAAGTCCTCCACCCGGCGGCGCAGGTGATAGACCTGGGTCACGGTCTCCTGCGCCCCGATCACGTCCATCATCGCGGCGTCGATCCCCGACTGTTCCATACACCGGGCGATGTCGTCGTCGACCAGCGCGGTGTGCAGCGCGATGCGGAAATCCGGGAACTCGTCCTTGATGCGGCGGATCGTGGAGTAATACGGGCCGTACTCCACCTCGTTGCGGTGGTTGGAGCCCCCCGTCAGGAGCATGCCGCGCGCACCCTCGGCGATCACCTCGTTGGCGACCCGCCACAGATCCTCCGGCGTACGCGCCGGAATCATCGGCTCGAGGATCTTCGCCTTGCAGTGATCGCACTGGAGCTTGCAGTCGCCCGCGGTGATCGATACCGCCGGCCAGGCGTTCTTCCCGCAGCCGGAGATCTCCGAGGTCTGGAAGCTCTTGAAGGTCGGGGTGTAGAAGTGGATCGCACCCGCGCCGGGACCCGTCTGCGCCGCGTGTGCCGCCTGCAGGTCGGCGATCAGGCCGCGCTCCAGGGGCACGTCCTCGAGAGACTCGACGCGGCGTGCGATCTCGTACCAGTCGCTCATGCTCATGCCCCGGGCCCGGCGGCGGCGCATCCGCCGCCGGCGCCGCTCAGCAGCCGCCGAAGCCCTCGGCCTCCATCTTGGCCTCGAAGGCCGCGAGCGCGTCGGCGCCGGTCTTGAGGTCGGCGGAATCGGCGTCCCAGTCCGCGGGCTTGATCTTGACCAGCCAGCCGCCGCCGTAGGGATCTTCGTTGATCAGCGAAGGCTTGGCGGCCACCGCGTCGTTGATCGCCGTGATCTCCCCCGCCACCGGCGCCTTGGCCGGACCCACCCACTTGCCCGATTCGACGGTGGTGCAGGACTTGTCCTTCTTGACGTCCTTGCCGACCTTCTTCGGCGTATAGGAGACGATCTGCCCGGCCAGCGAGGCCGCATATGCGGTCAGGCCGACGGTCACCGTGCCGTCGCTCTCCCGCCGCGCCCAGACGTTGTTCTCGACGTTGTAGAAGAGATCCTCCGGGAAGTTGCAACCACGTACGGCGCCCATCTCTGCCTCCTCAGTCGGATTGTCGTCATACCCAGTCGGCCCCGCCGCGAAACGGCGCGGCGCCCCGTCGCTGCGGGCCGTCAGAAGGAAAATACTTTGTTACAGGACAGGATCAGTTCGGCGAGTGTCCCTGCCCTGGAAACGTGGTCAACCTCGCCGATCAGGGCGGAATCTGCGTCGATTCTATACCCCGGCAAAGCGGGTTGGCAAACGTGCAGGATGACCCCGGCGCGCTTGGCGTCGCGGATGAAATCGATGATACGCTTACCCCCCTCCATGGCCGTCAGATTCTCCGCCACGCCCTTCTCCATCAGGCGCACACCCTCCATGGTGAAGAAGATGTGCACCTGCGCATCCATCGCCGCCAACAGCGAACCGAGATAGAACGGCGTCGCACAGCGCTCCCGCGCGCTCGGCCCGCTCGTCATGATGATGACGACGATCTGGTCGCCGTCGACGTCGAGCTGCGGATCGTCCGGCATGGCACCCTCCAGCGGCATCGCAGGTCCGGCCCCGCCCGGTTCGGCGGGCACCCGTAAGGCGGGCCTTGGCCCGCCGGCGTCGTCCGACCCGAACGATTTACACCGATCCACGGCGTCGGCCCGCAGGCCGGGCAAGCCCGGCCCTACAACCGCCAGCGACGTCCGGCATCGGGATATCCGTCCGCGGGCGGCGCCCTTCGAAAAACAGAGGAAGGCGCCATGGAATCCACGGAACCCACGGACCGGTTTCATTCTTTCCGTGCGTTCCGTGGGGTCCGTGGCCTCTCCCTGCGACCTCGGCCGGGCAACCCCGGCCCTACCCCGTGTCCCACGCCGACCCGGACACCCGTGGGACGGGCCTTGGCCCGCCGGCGACGTTTAACCCAAACCACATCGGTCCGATCACCGGCGTCGGCCGGGCAACCCCGGCCCTACCCCGTGTCCCACGCCGACCCGGGCACCCGTGGGACGGGCCTTGGCCCGCCGGCGTGACCCAAACGATTTCACACCGATCCACGGCGTCGGCCGGGCAAGCCCGGCCCTACGTCGGTTCGCGCCGGCAGTGGATATCCTCGCTGCGCGCCCGCGCGCAATACCCCTCGCGTGCCGCATCGCCGGTGAGAAATTCCGCCAGCGCCGCTTCGGCGCCGGCGCTCGCGCGCACGCGCGCCACCCAGGCGCCGTAGGGGTCGGAGTTCAGGAGCCCGGGGCGCTCCAGCACCTCGGCGTTGCCCTCCACGATTTCACAGTCGAAGAAGTTCGGGATCGGGCCCGCCCACTTACCGCTTTCGATCGTCGCCACCGGCTTCCCGGGCGGGCGCCGCGTGCCGGGTCGGCGCACGCGCACATGCAGGATCCTGCCGGCGATCGTCTGCGAGAGGTCTGTCATGCCCACCGTCAGGGTACCGTCGGATTCCCTGCGCACCCAGATCTGGAATTCCGCGTCGTAGTAGAGTTCGGGGCGGAACTCGCAGCCGTTGCAATCCATGAGGATGGCGTCCCCTGCCCGCGTGCGGCGGGCTCAGATCACGCCTTTGTCCTTCAGGAAGTCGATCGAGTCGCTGACGTTCTCGTGGATCCCGAGCTTGCGCGCGGACAGCCCCATCGCCAGTCCCAGGAGCTGCGTGAAGTAGATGACCTTGACCTGCGTCTTGATGCCGAACTCCTTCTCGGCCCGGACCTGGTGCATCTCCAGCCCCGAATGGCAGGTGGGACACTCGGTGGCGATGACTTCGGCGCCCGAGTCCTCCGCCGACTGCAGCAGGTTCAGCACGAGCTGCGTCGAGGTGTCCGCGTCGGAGAGCGTATGGGCCCCGCCGCAGCACGCCGTCTTGAGCGGATAGTCGACGTTCACCGCGCCGGCCGCTGCCAGCAGATCGTCCATGAAATGCGGCTGATAGCTCGACTCCGAGCCCGGCCCCTGGTCCTTTTCGGGGAAGATCTGGCGCGGGCGGGTATACATGCAACCGTAGTAGTTGGCGATCTTGATGCCGTTGAGACTCTTGGTGAGCCGCTGCTTGATACCCTCCGGCCCGAGTTCCTCCATGAGCCACTCGAGCAGGTGCAGCGTGCGCACGTCGCCCTTGTAGACGGGGTCGTCGGCCTTGCGCGCGAGATCCTGGACGGTCTCCATCGCCTGCTCGGAGGTCGCCAGCTCGAACTCGGCCTTCTTGAGATTGTGATAGCAGCCGTTGCAGGGCGCCATGACGGCGTCGAGACCCATCTGCTCGCTGGCGATCGCGAGATTGCGCGCGGAGAGGTAGGTCTGGAGCATCGGATGGACGTTCTTGACCTCCATCGCCCCGCAGCAGTTGTAGTCGCGCAGGTTGACCATGTCGAGGTCGAGCGCCTTGACCAGGGCGCGGGTCGAACGATCGTACGGCCCGCCCGAACCCTCGAGTGCACATCCCGGATAGTAGGCCACCTTGGTCATTACGCCGCCTCCTTCGCCTGCCGGGCCTGCTGCCGGCGCTCGCGCGCCTCGGCCTCCTGCTGTTCCACGAACTCGCGCAACACCTTCCCCGTGCGACCCCAGGAGCGCGTCCGCGGTGTGAACACGAAGTTCATACCCATGCGGAACAGGTGCGCGAACGGGAGGTGTTTGATCATCCGGGTCGTGAAGGCCGTGAGCCATTCCTGGATCAGGGGCTGCTTGGTCTTCTTGAAAAAGCCCATGATGACGTGCGCATCCTCGATCCGCCCGGTCCGCTCGACCTGTTCCCAGAACTCTTCGTCGAACAGATGCGAGGGCTTGACTTCAGTGTGCCCCTCGTCCTCGAGCCAGTGGGCCAGCGCCTTCATCACTCCTTCCGGGCGCACATCCTTGGGGCAGATGTTGGTGCACTTGTTGCATGAGACGCATTGCCAGATGATGTCCTTGTCTTTGATGATCTCGTCCTTGAGGCCGAGCCGCGTCAGGTAGATCCAGTAGCGCGGATTGAAATCGGTGTTCACCGCGTACATCGTGCAGGAGTTGGTGCACGAGCCGCACTGCCAGCAACGGTGCACGTTCTCGCCGCCGCCGTAGCTCTGAATGATCTTCTCGAAATCGTCGTCGTAGTCCGCGATGTAGCGCGGCTTGATCATGGTGTTCCAGTGACCGGACACGTCGACGCCGTCGACCACCAACGAGTCGTGCTCCATGATCCGGTCGGCGTCGATCAGCGACTTCTCGTGAATTGCCATCGTGCTCTCCGTAACTCCAGGCCGCGCCCCGGTCCCGGGGTCCGCCGCTAGTGCACCGTAGCCCTTTTCGCCCGCGATCGCCCCCCGCGCCGGTGCGGGTCGATCCCCAGCATCTTGGCGACGAACTCGAGCGGGTCGTTACGCGCCCCCAGCTCGGCCGCGAACACCCCGACGCCTTTCGCCATGTCCTGCACGTAGTCCGCGTACGCCTTGGCCAGCAAGAGATCGATCAGGAACGGGACGTCGCGGTAGTAGCCCTCCTCGGACAGAAAACCGGCGATGTCCCGCCGCGCGCCTTCGAACATCTCCGGCCGGCCGTCGAGCGGGATGTTGCGCATCGTATCGTTACCGCGTACCAGCTCGCGCAACGCGCCCGACATCGTGTTCACGTCCCACACCCACCGGCTCATGAGCGGATACTGCACCGGCTCGCGATAGTGCAGCAGCTCCGCCCCGAAATCCCAGGCCGCGCGGGCCTCTTTCGCACCCTTGACCCCCAGCGCCCCCGCGAAGCCCTCCAGGCGTTCCGCCAGCGGCGCCTCTCCGTACAGCAGCTCGCGTATCGCCGCGGCGATGCGGTCGAGGTCCAGCCCCTGGAACGCCCCCGGAAGACGCCGCCGCGCGGTGAAAACGGTCTCCAGCAGCGCGTCGAGTCCCTCCTGATCGATCGTCCCGAGCGCCTCCGGCGCCAGCAGGCGCGCAAACAGCTCATGCTTGCGGGTCAGCGCCTCCAGAAACGGCGCCAATCCCGCCGTACCGGCGTCGTCATCGCCCGTACCGGCATCCGCCGCCTGGGCGGACTCTTCCTGCAACGCTGCGAGCTTGCGCGCACAGATCGCGCGGTCCAGCGCGAGCGGCAGCGGCGCCGGATCGATCGCGTCGCGTGCCGCCGGGGCGGCCTCAGCCGGCTTTTTTCCGAGCCAGAGCATGCAGTTCCGCGATCGCCCGGGCCGCTGCGGCGTGGCCCTGCGAGATCGAATCGTCGATCGTCTCCGGTGCGTAGCACGAACCGGCGGCGAAGACACCGCGTCGCGTCGTCCCGCACGTGCTCGTGTAGAACTCGGCCCGATCGATGAACCCGTGCTTCTCCAAGCCCACGCCGAAGACCTTGGAGATCTCGGGATTGTCCTCGTTGGGATCCATGCCGATGGCGTGCACGACGATGTCGAACGGGATGACGATCGGGCGCTTGACCAGCGTATCCTCGCCCTTCACCAGCAGACGGCCGTCGCCGGACGTCGTGACCTCGGCGATCCGTGCCTTGACGAACTTGGTCTTGAACTCTTCCTGCGACTTCCAGTAGAACTTGTCCTCGTAGAGGCCGAAGGTACGGATGTCCATGTAGTAGATGAAGACGTCCGTCGTCGGGGACAGCTCCTTGATCTCCATCGCGAGATTCGTGGAGACGGTGCAACAGATCTTGGAGCACCACTCGCGTCCGATCTGACGGTCGCGCGAACCGACGCACAACAGGATCGCCACGCGCTCGGGGACGCGCCCGTCCGAGGGACAGAAGATCTTACCCCCCGCCACCATCTGCTCCATCTGGGTGGTCGTGAGCACGTCCTCGTAGGTCCCGAAACCCCACTCCGGCTTGTTGATCGAGTCGAAATGCGTGAAGCCGGTCGCAAGGATGGCCGCGCCCGCTTTCACGTGTTCGCCGTTGCTCAGCGTGGCCGTGAAATCGCCCGGCTCGCCTTCGAACCCGGTCACCTTGGTGCCCTTGAACACGGTCGTGGAGGCGTCCTGCTCCACCCGCGCGACCATGCGGCCGATGGCGTCCTTGGCCCACTCGCCGGAGGGGACCAGTTTGGCGTAGCCGGAGAGAATCGGCGCCCCGCCGAGGACGTCCTCTTTCTCGACGACGACCGGGCGGAAACCGGCCGCGGCAATGCTCGCGGCTGCAGACAGGCCGGCCGGACCGGCGCCGACCACGAGGACGGTATCGGAAGCGTCTCCTTGCATTACTGCGCACCCCCGTAGGCGAGTTCTGGATTATAGAGGTATTCGATGTTGCCCTGCTCCACTTCCTTCAGGTATTCCTGGAACCGCTTCTTGGTCTCACTCCAGCTGATACCCATCTTCTCGACCAGATCCTCGCACGGCGAGGCGTGCCACTGGAGCTGGACAATCTTGAACGGGTCGGCGCCGCAGGCGAGCGCCGCGAACTGGATGTCGGCCATGATCGGGACCTGGAAGTTCTGCTCGTGCGTCTTACCGATCCACTGGTTCTTATCCATGGTCGTCACACAGCCGGTGTCGTTGGCCAGCATGACGTCGGCATTGGCCTCCTCACGGGCGACACGGATCTTGC
Source organism: Gammaproteobacteria bacterium (assembly GCA_027013145.1). Lineage (GTDB taxonomy): Bacteria > Pseudomonadota > Gammaproteobacteria > 21-64-14 > 21-64-14 > BMS3Abin12. Next base: position 27,338 of record JALUXX010000037.1, read on the forward strand.
GGTCCATCGTGAACGAGCGCGTGAACTCCCGCTCCGAGATGATGTGCCGGAAACCGAAGCCGCAACAGTCGTACCAAGTGGAGTAGTCGATCACCTGGGCGCCCAGCGCCTGAGCCACCGAGGTGATGATCGCCGTACGGTTGCCGCCGAGCACGTCGGCGTCGTAGACCGCGTCTTCATGGACCATCTTGTAGTAGTGGCAGGCGACGTGCGCCGTGACGCGGATGTTGGAGACGTCGATCTTCTGCAGCTCCGAGGCGATGCGGTTGCGCATCACGTGCACCCACTCGGAATAGTGCACGATCTCCTCGGGGATCACCAGCTTGCCGTCCACCAGGCGACCGAGTTTGCCGAGGATCTTCTTGACCTTCTCGCGCAGCTCCGCCGACTCGATCAGGTACTTGCGGATCTCCTTGTAGTTGCCGAAGGAGGTCCCGCAGTGCACCAGCGGGAAGAAGTGGCCGGCGTCGAAGCCGTGCTGCTTGCCGGAGATGTAGGCCTGGTGGAAATTGCGCAGGAACACGGCCGCCAGCGACTCGACGTTGCCGATGCCCGAGCCGTGGTAGTTCCATGCGGTACAGGAAGTCTGGTCGGTCTCGTCGAGATAGTCGCGACCCGGCTGCATCCCGAGCTGGTTCATGGTCCACAGGAGCGAGGTCGGGTAACCCGGGATGTTGCCGCACTGGCCGCAGGACTTGTGGTGCCAGAGCTGGTTGGTGGGAATCTTCTTTTCCCAGCCGAAGAGCGTGCGCACGGTCATCGGCTTGTGGGCGTCGGTGATGCGGTGGACGATGATCTCGCCCTCGCGCTCCAACTCCCACATGTGCTCGCGGATGTCGTCCATGCGGTCGCCGAGGTCGACCGTACGGCGGTCGACGTGCTTGCGCACCCAGTCCGTCGCCTTGACCGCCTCCTCGCGGGAGAGGTTCGTCTCCTGGAAGAAGGAGCCGTGGCCCGCGATGCCCTGACCGTCGGTGTTGTGGAAACCAGGCTTCGTCGCACCATCGCCGTTCGCGTTGTGATTGCCGGGGGTGTTGTCGGTCGGATTCATGATCTGCCTCCTGAATCGATTCGGCGGCGCACCGGGGATGTCCGGTCGTCAGTCCTCGTCCTGCTCCTCGAGCCAGTCCTCGTAGTCCTCCTTCTTCTCGTCGATGAAATCCTCGATTACATCGAAGAGATTCTCGTCCATCATTTCCAGGGACTTGAGGACACCGGTCATCTCCCAGATGGTGTACATCTCCACGGAGGTCTTGAGCGAGACCTCCCAGGCGGTATCGACAGTCTGCAGCGTCTTGACCGGGATCGCCTTGCGCAACACCTTCAGGTCGCCCTCCACCTTCTGGATGTTCGGACCCCAGTCCGGAAAGTGATCCGGCTGGATCATGTCCGGGGAGAGCTGGTTGCCGGTCGTGATCAGCTTGAGCATCACACGCCCGAACGGGCGCAACACGTCCTTGGCCGATTGCAACCCGCGGGCGATGGCGACCTCGCGCATGATCGCGACCAGCCCGCCCGGCGAATTCTTGAAGGGACAGCGGGCCGCGCAGGTCATGCACTGGGCGCAGGCCCAGATCTTTTCCTGCATCGCATCGTAGATCTGCTCGACGTTCTCGGTCCACAGCAACTGCACGATCTCGCGCGGGCTGTAGTCGTAGAAGTGGGCCGAGGGGCAGGTCGCCGTGCACACCCCGCAGTTCAGGCAGCCGTTCAACTCGTGATCGTAGCGGAAGTCGCTGCGGATATCGTCGAAGATCTGCTGCATCTCTGCGTAGTTCGCCATCCGCTTCACCTCGTCCTGGTGGGGTCGGTGCGCACCCGGATCCGGTCGCGGATCCAACGGCGCCCGAGACCCTCGGGCCAATACCCAAGCAAATCCGTCAACTATTGTCGCGGAAGGCGGCGGCGAACGCAAGCGCCGCCGCCCCGCGCGTCCGGCTCAGACCTTCTTCAGGAGGAAGAGGTACTTCCCACCTTCCTCGCGCGCCTCCAACAACTCGTTGCCGGTCTGCTTGGCGAAGGCGTCGAAGTCCTTCATCGCCCCCGGATCCGTGGCGATGATGTGCAACACCTGCCCGCTCTTCATCCCGGTCAGCGCCTTCTTCGCCCGCAGAATCGGCAACGGACAGTTCAGTCCGCTCGCATCCAGCTCCTGGTCGTATTCGGCCATACCCGTCTCCTCCTTTTTTTGTCCGGGTCGCCACCCGCGGGCACGGGCGCCTGCGGGCACTCGATCGAACGCGCCGCAACCACCAGAGGTCGGGAGCGGCGCCGTTCGACGGCGGTTATAGGACATGCACCGCACCGGTGCAACCGGACCCCGGACGAGGGGGTTGGCCTGACCCAGTATATTAGCGTATGCTTAAGAATCATTCAACGGGCGCAGGCCCCGGCAGCGGCCTTGTCGCGGCCCCCGCCCATGTGGTATTCAGCGAGTCCGCCGCCGCACCGGCGGCGTCACCGGGCGTACGACAGGAGAGACGGGGTGGAGAAAAAAGACTTCGCGGTGGATACCCGCTACGTGCTGACCCTCAGCGACCCGGAAGGGGGCCGTCTGCGGCCGGCCAACGTCTACGTCTACCGGCTCTATGACGACTACATGATCGCGCGCATGACCGACCGCGAAGGCTCCCTGCGCAAGATTCCCTACGATCAGGTGGTGCGGATCGTGCGTACGATCCCGGTCCCGCCGGAGCGCCGGTTCATGGTCCCTGCCGCCCTGCTCGACGAGCGCATCTGGAAGGAGCGCTCGTCGCTGACGATGTATTCGTCCTCTCCCGCACTCGGCAAGTAGCCGCGCGCACCGTTTCGGACGGCGGGGGCGTGGCCGGCCCCGCGGGCGCGCCATTCGCGGCGCCGGTCTGATATCCTGAGGGACGTGAAAGCGTCCCCGGATCCCCGAGTTGCGGCCCCCGACCGACCCGCGCGCGCGTCCCGGCGCCGCCGCGGCCGGGCCTGCGTTGCGCCCCGCCCACGCTGGACGACCGTCCGCCCGGGGTGAGGTGTGTACGCCCCAAGATTGTTCGCCGCCGCCCTGTTGCTGGCCTGGATGCTGCCCGCACCGGCCGACCCTAGTCTGCCCGACCTCGGCGACGCCTCCGCCACCGCCATCTCCCCGCATCAGGAGGAGGTGCTCGGGCGCGAGTTCATGCGCGAGGCGCGCCGTCATCTCCACATCCTCGACGACCCGCTGCTCAATGAGTATCTGAGTTCTCTCGGCGCACGGCTGGTCTCCAACAGCGACGAGGCGGGCCGCACTTTCACCTTCTTCCTGGTCGACGACCCGACCATCAACGCCTTCGCCGTACCCGGAGGGTTCATCGGCGTTGACAGCGGGCTGGTTCTGCTCACCCGCTCCGAGAGCGAACTCGCGGCGGTGCTGGCGCACGAGATCTCGCACATCACCCAGCACCACATGGCGCGCGCCATCGCCGACGCCAAGCGCCTCACGATTCCCACCGCCGCCGCGCTGCTCGCGGCGATCCTGCTCGCCACGCAGAATCCCGAGGCCGGGAGTGCGGCGATCGCCGCCTCCCAGGCGGGCATCGTGCAGCACCGCATCAACTTCACGCGCGGCGATGAAGAGGAGGCCGACCGGGTCGGGATCGGGGTGCTCGCGCGTTCCGGCTACAATCCGTACGCGATGGCGGACTTCTTCGAGCGCATGGCGCAGGCGACCCGCTACCAGGGACTCAATCTCCCGCCGTTCCTGCTCGACCACCCGGTGACCACGGCGCGGATCGCGGACGCGCGCGCGCGTGCCGCGCGTCTGCCCGTCGCGCACCCGCGCGACCGTCTCGTCTACTATCTCGCGCGCGCCCGACTCGACGTGCTCGTCTCCCAGGACCCTGCGGCCACCGCACGCCACTTCCGCAAACGCATCGCCGCCGGCGACTACCAGCGCGCGGAGGCCGCCCACTACGGTTACGCCCTGGCGCTGATCCGGGCGGGGGACTACGCGCAGGCGCTCGACCAGATCGCACGGCTCCTGCGCAAGGACCCGGACCGAGTGGAATACCTGATGGCGCGCGCGCAGGCACAACTCGACGCCGGCCGCACGGCGGCCGCGCTCGCCACCTGCGCCTACGCCGCGCGCCTCTACCCCGACTTCTACCCGCTCACGATCGAGTACGGCCACGCGCTGCTCAACGCCGGCGAGCCGGACCGGGCACGGCGACTGTTGCTCGCCTACCTGCGCACCGGCCGGCCCGACCCGATGCTCTACAGCCTCATTGCGCGCGCCGCCAGTCGCGCGGGCTTCGTCAGCGAGTCGCACGAGTTCCAGGCGGAGTTCTACTACCTCAACGGCGCGCTGCACCCCGCCATCGGCCAGTTGGAACAAGCCCTCAAGGCCGCGACCACGACCATCCAGCGCGAGCGCATCCAGGCGCGCCTGGCGCAGTTCAAGCGCGAGGCGAAGGACAAACAGCGGTAGCGGGGCGCACCGGACCGGGGTAGGGCCGGGCTTGCCCGGCCGACACCGCCGATCGAACCGGCGTCGCCGGGGTGATGCGTCGCCGGCGGACCGAGGCCCGCCCTACCCGTGCCCGGGTCGGCATGGGAGGTGGGGTAGGGCCGGGCTTGCCCGGCCGACGGCGTCGTTCGAACCGCCGTCGCCGGCGTGATGCGTCGCCGGCGGACCAAGGCCCGCCCTACCCGTGCCCGGGTCGGCATGGGAGGTGGGGTAGGGCCGGGCCTGCCCGACCGACGGCGTCGTTCGAACCGGCGTCGCCGGGGTGATGCGTCGCCGGCGGGCCAAGGCCCGCCCTACCCGTGCCCGGGTCGGCATGGGAGGTGGGGTAGGGCCGGGCTTGCCCGGCCGACGGCGTCGTTCGAACCGATGCCGTTCGGATCAGGATCCGTCGCGGGACGACCCCCCGGATCCGTCGGTCATCAGCTTCAGGCCGATGCGCTGGGCGAGGTCCGCACTGCCGACCGCACTTCGGGGCAGCTCGGCGGTGGCGTCGTTGAACAGCACGGGGATCCCCAACGCCTCCACCGCCTCGAGCAGCGGTTCGAGTGTCGGTCCGCAGTCCTCGTCGAGGTCGAGCAGGAGGAGGTCCGCATCGGTCGACCGGCAACCCGCCAGGGCGGCGGCTTCCAACTCGACGACCGCGGCGACCTGCAATCCGCTCGCGGCGATGAGCCCCCGGAGCCGTTCGCGCCGCTCGTCGGAGCCCGCGGCGATCACCACGGATAATTTTTTTTTCCGCCCGCCGCGAAATCGGTGTCGGGAGCGCGATCGCCGCAGGCCCCGGTTGCCGGCTCCGCGGCGACGGAACGCGGCCCGGCACCGGCCGACGCGTCACTCGACGGCGCGGTTCCCGCCGGCGCCTCGGGTTCGCCCCCCGGAAACAGCCCGCCCTTGCGCTTGTCGCGCGCCACGTCGCGCACCAGCGCCGCCGTGATACGTTCGGCCTGCTCGGCGTAGCCGTAGACCAGGGCGGTGTCGCACACCAGATTGACCAGCCGCGGCACGCCGCGGCTGGCTTCGTGCACGGCGGCACAGGCCTCGTCGTCGAACAGCCCCGGGTCCCCTCCCGCCACCTCGACGCGGTGGCGGACATAGTCGCGGGTCTCCTCGACGTTGAGGGGTTCGAGATCGTAGTCCACGGCGATGCGCTGGGCGAACTGTTCGAGGTCGGGACGGCGCAGCGTGTCGCGCAGGCCCGGCTGGCCCACGAGGATCACCTGCAGCACCTGGTCCTTGTCGGCGTTGACGTTGGAGAGCATGCGCAGCTCCTCCAGCGTCTCCGGCGCCATGTTCTGCGCCTCGTCCACGATCAGCACGGTACGCCGGTTGTGCGCGTACTCGCGGATCATGAAATCGACGAAGGCGCGATAGCGCCCGACCTTGTCGAGTCCCTGGTCGTCGAGGTTGAAGGCGAGCATGATCCATTGCAGCAGATCGCCGAAGGAGCGATGGGTGTTGGAGATCAGCCCGACCGTGGTGTCCCGGTCGAGGTTGTTGAGCAGGTGGCGGATGAGCGTGGTTTTGCCGGTGCCGATGCCGCCGCTGATGACCGTGAACCCGGCCTGGTTCATCAGGCCGTACTCCAGCAGGACCAGCGCCATGCGGTGCTTCGGGCTCAGGAACAGAAAGCCCGGATCGGGGAGCAGCGAGAAGGGTTTCTCGCGGAAGCCGTAGAAGGCCTCGTACATCGGTCAGGTGCCGCCGGCGAACAGCCGCCGCAGCCAGCCGCGGCCGACCGGACGCTCGTCCTCGTCCGGACCCTGTTGCGCCTTGTTGAGAACGGTGCCGATCAACTGCGTGTCCTTGAGCAAGCCGGCCGCGCGCTCCAGCTCGTCGGTGCCGGTCGCGCCTTCCTCGACGACCAGCAAGGCGGCGTCGACGTAGGGCGCGAAGGCGAGCGCGTCGGCGGCGCTCAGCAACGGGGCAAGATCGAAGAGCACGATGCGCGTGGGGTAGCGGCGCTTGAGTTCCTCGACCAGGCGCGCCATCTTCGGCGAATTGAGCATCTCCGCCGAGTCGAGGATCGGTTTTCCGCCCGGCAGCAGCACGAAGCGACCGATGCCGTCGGGGTGCACCAGGATCTCCTCGAGCGGCGTGTCGCCGGTGAGGTAGTCCGAAAGGCCCGGGGATCCCGGCAGGCCGAAGAGTTCGTGCACGCGCGGGGCGCGCAGGTTCGCGTCGACGAGGAGCACCGTCCGGTTCACCTCGAGGGCGAGGCTGATGGCGAGGTTCACCGCGGTGAGGGTCTTGCCCTCGTGGGCCCCCGGGCTGGTCACCGCGAGCGCGTTCCAGCCGTTTTTCTGCAGGCGCTTGAGGACCTGCGTGCGCAGGATCCGGTAGGCGTCGGTGAACGGCCCCGGGTCGAAGCCCGCGATCACGCGGTTGGCGCGCAGGGTGCCGCGCAGCACCGGGGCGGTACGCGTGCGGCTGTAGACGATCTCGGCGGGGTCGGCGGGTGCGCCGCCCGCACGTCCCACCGCTCCGCCCCCCGCGCCGCCGCCCACCGCGCGCTCCTGGCGGGCCTTCTCGAGGGCTTCCTTGATGCGTTCCATAGGTCAATGACCGGCTTGCGCCGTCTCCGTCGGTCGAATCCTCGGGCCGGAGGCCCGTGCGGGCACCGCCCCCCGTCGATCTATCGGGTTCCGCGGCCGGGCCCTTGAGGCGGGCCGACCCGTCACCGTTGTCGGCATTGTAGGGCCGGGCTTGCCCGGCCGACGGCCTCACCGTGCCCAACGGCGTCGGAACGTCGCGCGTCGTCGGCGGGCCAAGGCCCGCCCTACCCCGGCCGGCGGCCTTTCAACCCCGACGGGGTCGGGACACCGTGCGTCGTCGGCGGGGCAAGCCCCGCCCTACCGCATTCGCGTGCGCCGTGCCGCCGGCCGGCGCCGTCAACCGAACGTGCCGTGGAACTTGTCGAGCACCCGATACCAGAGCACGTCGAGCGGCATCCAGAAGATCTGCACCAGCAGCAGCACCACCGCGATCCCGACGATCCACGCGATCCACAGCGACCACCTGCGGTTTCGACGCCGGGCCCGGTCGGCGTCGTTCTCGAGATACGGGATCGCCGCCAGCGGCGGGACCTCGAGCACGGCCGCGATCCCCTTCACGCCGCGCACGGAGCGATCCATCGACTCGAGCACCGCGGCGGTGCCGACGCCGCCGCCGAGCGAGAGCACGAAGCCGAGCAGCAGGATCGCGAGCCGGTTGGGTTTCACCGGACGCTCCGGGAGCTGCGGCGGGTCGATGAGCACGAAGCGCTCGCCCTTCTGGTCCTGCTCGAGCTGGCGCGCGATCGACGCATCGGTCTGCTTCGCGAGCAGGAGCTGATACTGCTTGGCGGTGGCGTTGCGGTCCAGGCGCAAGGCCTCGTAACGGCGTGCGACCTCCGGGGTCTCCATCAACCGCTTGTCGATGCGCGCGATCTTGGCGCGCAGCGCCTTCGCCTGCGCGCGGTAGGCCTTGAGCTGGCTGTCGACCCGGTCGAGCTGCGCTTTCAGGGTGATGTAGGCCGGATTGGTCGGCTTTCCGCCGGCGTCCGTGTCCGCCGGCGGGTGGTCCTTGGCCGCCTTCTCCGATTTGGCGACGTCCGCCTCCAGGGCCGCCACCTTCTTCTTCAGGCGCACGACGTCGGGATAGCGGTCGGAGTACTTGGCCTTCAACTGCGACAGCTCCAGGCGCACGCGGCGCAGCTCCGCCTTCAGCTCGTCCACGTCCGGCGGGATCCCGGTCTTCTTCTCCAGTGCCTTGATCTGGCGGCGCAGGCGCACCACGTCCGGGTACTCGGGCCCGTAGGCCGCGCTGGCGCTGAGGTACTGGCTGCGCAGCGCCCGCAACTGCTCGGCCGGATCCAGCACGGGCCGGCCGTCGGCGCCGGCTATCGACGAATAGGGATTCAGGCCCGCGATCTGCCCCATCAGATACACCCGCTGCCCTTCGAGCGCCTGGATCTGCGTCTGCGTGTCGGTCAGGTCGCGGTCGGCGCGCGCCACCATCTGCAGGTTGACGTCCTGAAGCTGGGGCAGGCGGTTGATGTTCTTCTGCTCGAGGGCCGCGATCTCGCGGTCGAGTTCGTCGAGGTGATCCTTGAGCCGCTTGGCCTCGCCGGTGAGGAACGAATAGGCGTCGGTCGCCTTCTCGGTCCGCGTCTTGATGTTCTCCGACAGATAGAGCGAGGTCAGCTCGTTGGCGACGCGCTGCACCTTGCCCGGGTTCGAGCCCTCGAACGACAAGGTGAAGGCGATGGTCGCCTTGGTCGGCTGCCCCGTGCGCGGGTTGATCACGTCGGCGCTGATCGGCTCGACGTCGATGTCCTTGCGCATGCGATCGACCAACTGCTCGTCGGTGTCGGACTCGCGCAGCTTCGTGTAGAGGTTGTACTTGTCGATCAGCCGCATCAGGTTCGCGCGCGTGAGCACGCGCTGCGTGATGACCTGCACCCGTTGCATGGCGTAGCTGGTCACCGTCGACTGGACCAGATCGGGCGGGACCTCCTGCTCCTGGATGAGAATCGTCGCCGTCGATTGGTAAGTCGGCGGCCACAGGAGCGCGGCCGCGCCCGCGGCCGCGAACAGCACCGCGACGACGACCAGCATCGGGCGCCTGCGCCGGCGCAGGACGTCCAGGTAATCCCTCAGGTCCCGGGCGGGTTCGAGCGGCTCTTCGAGCATGGGGGGTTCCGTTGCGGCTCCTCCGGCGGACCGTACCACGGTCTCTTTTTACCGGGAAAGGGTTATCCTAGGCCAACGGTAGGATAGCGTCAAATAGATGACATTATCTCGCGCGATCCGGCTGTCGGGCTGGACACGCGTCCACGTATAGGCGTAGGACAGATCGACCGTTGCGCGCGGGGTCCACCGCCAGCTCAGGCTGGGACTCAGGCGCGCCCAATCCCGGTCCGCCGAGGTGGGAACCGATACCCCGATGGTCCGGGCGCGCAACAGGTTCAGCGACAGGCTTCCGCTCAGGCGCCGGCTGATCCGATGGTCCAACGCCAGGGTCAATACGTTGGTGTCCACCTCCGTTCCGAGGCCGTTGGGGCTGAGGCTGCGGGTGAACGACCCGCGGAGCCTTCCGCGCTCCAACTGCTTGGTGAAACTCGCGTCGACGGTCACCCCCGTATTGAGGGCAGAGACGGGGACACTCCGAGTCCCGACCTGAACCAGAACCAGCTGCCCCTTGATCAGCCGGATGCCGAACTGCGGAACCGATTGGGTCCCGCTCAGTTGCGTGCGCCGTCCACCGATCGAGACGGTGGCCGAAAGGGTCGGCGAGAAGACCCGCATCACCCCAACGCGTAGGCTCGCAGTGCGCGACTGGAAGCCGTTCGCCGGGACGTCGAACACCGAGTAGGACGGGACGGCGAAGACCTGCAGGCGCGAGCCGAAGTCGTGCTGGTAGGTGACGCTCCCCTGCTGATAACGGAAGCTCGACAGGCCGAGCAGGGCCTCGTCCTGATATTCGGTATCCTGAAATAGATACGACCACTTCACCAGATCGGTCGGAGTGATCTGCCAGGTCAGCGACGGGTTCGCCGTGCCGGTGGACGCCTGCGACTGGAACTGCACCAGGGGCGCCTGGGGCCCGGACCCCTGCGTGGTGCCCAGTAATGAACTTCGGACAAAGGAGCCGTCCAGACTCCAGCGCAGCCGTTGGGCATCATAATACGAGGAAACGTCCACATTATTGTCGTTCCGGTTCAAATCCGATTCGCGCGGATAGCGGCGCAGGTGCGCGCCCCCAACCACCGTCGCGCCCCATCGAGGTGCCCGCGCGCCCAATTCCAGTGTCGGCGCCAGATCGAAAACCTCGGTCGCCCGCCCCCCCGAGATGGCGAACCGCGGATTGTCGTCGTACCCCGCCTGCAGCCGCACTGCCGGCGCGGCGTACCATTCGGCCCCGACCGCGGTACGCACGCCGCCTGCGGCGCACAGGCCCAGGGCCGCGAGCGCATACGCGACGGGACCAGCCGGGTGGCGCCTGCCCCGCATCCAGAGTGCGCCGGCCTACCCGCGGGCGCCGGACGCGCCCGCCCGCGACCGCCGATCCCCGCCGCCCGGGAGACCCCGTAGGGCGGCCCTCGGCCCGCCGACGCCATCGAGCGCCGACACCCCGGCATCCCCGCCCCCGAACGTTGTCGGCCGGGCAAAGCCCGGCCCTACAGGAGGTTCGGAAACACCACCGTGTAGGGCGGGCCTCGGCCCGCCGGCGCCGTCAAACGCTTTCCCCCCGCGCGCGGTTCCGCCGCACGACCCGCACGCCCCCGTCACGGCACCACCACCACGTCGCCCGCGTGGAGCAGGATGTTCTGCCGCAGGTCCTTGCCCTTGGAGACCTCGCCGTACTCGAACGGCAGCGCCACTTGGCGCCCACCCTCGCGGCGCAGGATATGGATGTCGTTACGCGAGGCGAACGGCGTCATCCCGCCCGCGAGCGACAGGGCCTGCATAACGTCGATGGGACCGGAAGCCATAAAGGCCCCGGGTTTGTTGACTTGGCCGATGACGTAGACGAGGTTACCCGCAGTCTGCTTCAACGCCACCGTAACTGAAGGATCCGGAATGAATTTTTGGAGTTTCGCACTCAGCTCGTGCTGGAGTTCCAGGACCGTCTTGCCGGCCGCCTGCAGGTGCCCCACCAGCGGAAAACTGATCCCGCCCCCGGGCCCGACCAGCACGTCACGCTGCAGATCCTTCTCCTTCCACACTGTGACTTCCAGCTTGTCGCCCGGATGCAGCGTATAGTTTGACAAAGCCGACGAAGCATTCTTGCCCTTCGCGGAATCCGCCCCGGGCCCGCCCACCGCGGCGCAGGCCTGCACCAGCAGCGCCGTCGCCAGCACCAGAAAAATCGTGCGCAAGACCTTCATCCCCGTCCTCCTTATAGATGCCGCGAATACCCGGCGAAACCGGCGCCCCGCAACGCCCGCCGACGCGAAGCGCTGCCATTGCAGCAGAGCGGCGACAGGGCGTCAACCGCGCAACCGGCGCCCGACACAAACCCGGCAACACCGCAACATCTCGCGTCGTCGGCGGGGCGAGCCCCGCCCTACGGGTACCCCGCCGAACCGGCGTAGGGCCGGGCTTGCCCGGCCGACGCCATTGGACGACGCACCTCCATCCGCGAAACGAACCCGCGACGCATCTCGGGGGCGGAAGCCCCCACACACAGGCAGCTACACGGAGCCCCCGGGGGCCCCAAGAAAGAACGGCGGACCGCGCCTCCCTGCGCCGGTCCGCCGCCGGTCTTCGATGAACCTTCCGTTAAAATTTCCAGGAATAGCCCATTTCGAACGCGTTCTGATACATGCCGATCTCGGTGCGCCCGAACAGCGGCGATACCACGCTCTGATTGTGCCGCACTGCGTGCATATAGGCGACGTTGATCTCCTGAGTGGCCGTCGGCTTGTAGCTCAACCCCAGGGTCCCGGTGTACTTGATCACGCCCGGCGCCAGGATATTGAACAGGAGCTGGTTGTTCGGGATCGGGCTGTCGGTGTAGTCGAAACCGGCGCGCACGGTGAGCCGGTCGTTGACGTCATAGGCAAGACCGACTTTGTAGACGGTGATGTCCTGCCACCCGAAACCCGCACCGCCGGCGGACCCGAGGAGCCGCGGCAACGCCTGAGGCGGCGGAGGGGTCATACCGTTGCCCGTCAACCAATTCTGGAAGCCGCCGAGAAACGCCCCCAACTGGGCATCGCTGAATCCGGCGTTACCGATCGATGAGACCTGGTTGTAGAGAATGCGCTGGGCGTCGAACGCGACCACCAGCCCCGGCGTCGGTTTGAGCGCCAGACCGACCGCAAAGTTCGACGGGATGTCGAACGAGCCCCCGTCGGCGAACAGCCCCCGATACTTGTCCAGGTTGGACATATAGACCTTCGACGCCCAGGTCGCACCGACCGACAACCAGTTCGTCAGGTTGCTCTGGATCCCGACGCGCACGCCGCCACCGTAAGAGTAGTCGTTGCCCTGGTTCGTGACGTGGCTCGGATCCGAGGAGAAGAACGGATTGGCGAAATCGCCCAGCCCGTAGGCCCGGAAGGCCTGGATCCCGATCAGCGGCGAGACCCCGATGGACGTGTTCGGAAGCACCTTGTAGGCCACCGTCGGGGCGATGATGACCTGCGCCAGATTGACGCCCAAGGTGCCGGTATTCGCCGGGAGCGGCACCCCGAACTTCGCGTTGGCGGCCTGGTTCAAAGGACCGAACGCATTGTCGTACAGGTTCGAAGCGTAACGCGTGTTCATCCCGCCGTTGGCATAGATCGAAACCCCATACGCCAACGGCCCCTGATCGATCACCGCGCCCATGTTGGGGATGGCGAACAGCGTCGCCCCGCTGTCGACGTCGGTCGTCCCGCCGAGCGAGGCGTCGCGCTTCGGGCTGAAGAGCTGCACCCCGATATCGAACCGATTACCCACGAAGGCCATCCCCGCCGGGTTCGTGGCCGCCGCGATCGCATCCTGCGGATACGCGACCCCGGCGCCGCCCATGCCGAACTGCTTGGTGCCGTAGCCGAGCTTGAAATAGCCGTTCGTGGCGAACGCGGCCGTCGGGGCCGCCAGCCCCGCCGCCACCGCCAGAGCCAGTACCGTTTTCACCGGTGATTTCATCTCCATCGCTCCCTCTGCCGTGGAAACAACCCAGGATTGTTCAGCCCGTTACTATCGGCTTCCGGATCCGAAACTTTAACACCGCCCCGGAACCCATTGGGCCGGCCCGAATTCTAGTCGATGATACGGATACGCGCCATGCCGGAAATTTGACGATACGGCCCCGGCATACGCCGTCGATCGGACCGTCATCGCTCGGAGAATGCGCCGTCGGCGGGCCAAGGCCCGCCCTACCGGCGCCCGGATCGGCGTGGGAGGTGGGGTGGGGCCGGGCTTGCCCGGCCGACACCGTCGATCGACCAGGGGTCGTTTGGATGAAACGCTCAGGGGTCGCTTGGATGAAACGCCGCCGGCGGGCCGAGGCCCGCCCTACCGGCGCCCGGATCGGCGTGGGAGGTGGGGTAGGGCCGGGCTTGCCCGGCCGACGTCGCCGAACACGCACCGCCGCCGTTCGATGCCGGCAACGCGTTTCCACCAGAAAAAACGCCCGGCCCCGTACGATGACGGGGCCGGGCGCGTGTTGCTCGCGCCGAATCGCGATCCGGCTAGGATCGCCGCGACGCGCGCCGCCGCCGGCCGAAGCCGAGCCAGCCGATCACCGCGCCGAATAGCCACCAAGCGCCGCCGTTCCACGCACTGCGCGGCGTAGGATCCATGCTGCAACCCAGCCCCCCCGTTGAAAGGCTCGCAGCGCCGCCCGTTGAGGCGGCTGACGCTGGCTGGGTGCCACTCCCTACGCCGCCTGGATCCACGACCTGGCTGTTTGCGATGCCGTCCGAGTCGTTTACACCACCGTCGGTAATGAGCATCTCCACGCAGAAATCGCCCGGCGTCAGGCCCGGCTTGTAGGATGCACTGTTCGCGGCAGGACAACTTCCCAGCGGGCCCGGAGCCGACAGCAGTTCATCCGCCTTCCCCGACGTTGCATTCACGGTGGTCGTATCGAAATCCTTCCACTGATTGGTTCGAGGATCAAACTTCCGGTAGCGCGGCTGCGACGGAATTGGCGCCGAGAGCGGCAGCACCACCGCGATCTGCGCGCCGGTGGCAATCCCGGTGACCTGATAGTCGAAGCAACCGCCCACACAGGATTGCAACACGCCTTGACCCGGCGCGTCATCCTTGGGAAACACACTGAACAGATTTGCGCCTGTCACGCGCCCACCGGAGTTCCCGGGGATCGCCGGCTCTCCAGCGCTCGCCGGCCGCGCGCCGATGACACCCGACGATGCACTAAGCGGCTGCACCGTGACAACGGGGGTAGGCATGCTCCCAACCCCCTTGAACTCCCACTGGACGAGGTTGTTCTTAAACCCCGCAACGGTCACCTCGTCGGCCGTCATGCTATACGAGCCGTGCATGTCAAAATCGAACGTCGTGGTACCGCCGGAAGAAACCACATTCGTGATCGGGCCGGACATCGTGACTCCGGGCCCGGCGCCCTTGACAAAAACGTCCCCGTTGGTTGAAGGATTCGGGTCGGCACCGATGATGTAGTTTCCACCCGCCCACTGTGCCTGAAGGACCGGAAAGTGGATCGTGATATTCTTGTTAACCAGATCCACGTTCGCCGTCGCCGGACCATATGTATTGCCCGGGATGCTTCCGGACACCGGCGCAAGAAAATTGAACGGGAGGAAGCTCTGCAAAAAGGAGGCGTTCTGCTCCAGCGTCGGGCAGCCCGTTTGGCCGGCTGTCGCACAGATCGGATATCCGCTGAGGCTGGCGGTGATCGGCGCCCGGTTGGTAGTACCTGTTCCCGACCCGACGTTTGGGGGAGTGCCGCCGACCGCGGTCAACACCCCGCCGCTACCGCTGCTGAACGTCCAGGTCTCACCGCCACTGATGACGTCCTTGAATCCATTGTTCGTTTTCGTCCCAGTGGGGGTCATGACCCGAAACTCGGTGTTGGGCGCGAACGCGATACCGGATCCCTTCGTGCTCCCTGTCTGGTCCGTGAACTGCGGATTGGTGTCGGGGGTAGCGTTGTTTTGGAACGTCAGGGTAAGGGCCGAATGCGCAGCCGGGGCTGCGGCGACGCCGAGCGACAGCATAACCGCGCTCGCGAGGGCTCGCCTCTTGATGATTTTGTCGAGTACCCGCATGGCTTGTTCTCCTGGAATAAGTGTGAGCGGTTTCGTCGGGCACACTGCGAGCGCTTCGAGCGCCGACCCGATCGAAACGAGATGGGCTAGAATTTCATGCCGATCCCAAGATCAACCGAATTTTGAACCATCTCGATTTTCGCGCCGCCACCGGGCGAAATCGGGAAATTGGCGATGCCGATGGTGGACTGGCTGTGCGCGAACGCGTGCATATACGCGAACGACAACTCCAACACCGGGTTCGGCCGGTACGTGAAGCCGACCGTCGCATGCCATTGCGTGGTCGCAGGCGCGAGAGTGGCCACAAGCAGGTTGTCGTCATTGGGGATCGGGCTCTTCCCATAATTCAGCCCGGCGCGCAGCGTCAACGCCGGGCTCCAGTTGTACGCCGCCCCCAGTTTGTAGACGGTCTGATCGGACCACCCAAAACCGCCGCCCCCATCCTGTCCAAGCCGCGGGCTGATGTTGTTGGGCTTGTTGTTGATCGTGATATTGATCGAATTCCCCAACGCGGGAACGTCGCTGTAGAGAATCCGCTCGACGTCGAACGCGACGGTCAAGCGCTCCACGGGCTTCACGGCAAATCCGATCGCATAATTGGCGGGAATATTCAATCGGCCGTTGGGCGAGAACAAGCCGCTGTATTTGGTAAAGTCCGACATATAGATCTTCGACGTATACACCGCACCAACGGACACGCGGTCGTTCAGAAACCGCGCCAGGAAGCCGATACGCCCGCCATAGCCGTAAGCCCAATCCGTACCCTGATTGGTCAATCGGCCGGGATTTGCCGTCACCGCGGGCGTAATAAATGTCCCTAGTCCATAGGCCCTGAAGGTCTGAATGCCGAAAATCGGCGAAAACCCGACGCTGTAGTCTCCGATCCCCCTGGGGTCGGAAAAACGATAGGCAACGGTTGGGGCAAGTTCCATTTGCTTGAGATCGACCCCTTGGGTCTTCGACGGACCGCCCGAGACGAAGATATCCCGCCCGTATCGGGTGCTTCCGCCGCCCACGCCCCCGGCGACGAAACCGACCGCAAGGTGCCCCATACTGGCCGCGAATCCCATACTCGGAAGCGCAAACAGCGTGGCGCCGCTTGTGGCGCATTCGGGAACCGCCTGGGTACACGCGAGCCGCTTGGGGCTGAAGAGGGTGACATCGAAGTCGCCACGCATCCCGAGATAGCTCGCGAGCGCCGGATTACTTCCGAGCGCGGTGGCATCCAACGGCAGCGCGACGCCGACCCCGCCCATCGCGCGCTGCATGGCCCCCGAACCGATGAGAAATGATCCGTTGGTAGCAAAAGCCGCCGGTGGGCAGACCGCGGCAAGAAACACGGACGCGTAGACCACCCTTGACAGGAAGCGCATAATCAGGACTCCTCCGATTGGCAAGCGGAATTAACGATCCGCTATTATTGTGTCCGGTCGGCTCTTTGCCGTGTTCTGGGTAGCGGCCGGCCAGATACCGCGGCCACGCTCCTGGGCCTTTGGCATGAAATCGAGCGCGCCTTCCGACTCAGGACGGGAGAGCGGCCGTCACCCGGCACCCTGCCGCCCGACCGCCGGCACCCCGGTCGCCGGCGTCGCGGGATCGCGGCCCGCAACTCACACGGCGACCCCGTGATTCGATTCTTTGTACGAGCGGGAAATATGGACGAAAGACAATCGCATTGTCAAGCCGACCCCACGAAGGGCCGGCGGTCGCGCCGAAATGTCGGCGACCCACCATCCCTTTCTGCAGGGAGAGTGGAACGTATCAGCGTCATGCGGTCCACCCGGGCCGTCCGGCCGGGGCAGCGGCGGTGCCACGGCCGATCCAGAATCCGGCACACGGGGCCTGCGGCCCGAGCGGGCGGCTACGGCCGGTCGGGCGCGCACCGGACCGGCACCGCTACAACCGCACGACCGACCCCGGTCGACCGTGCGCCTTCGACCCTTCCACGGAAGCGCAACACCCGCGGGGGCGGCGTGGGGGCTGTAAACGGACGTGGGCCTTACGCATGAAAGGACCGCCGGCGAATCCGAGCAGCAAACGTCGCAAAGCCGTCTCGCTGCTTGAGCAAAACCGAGTCCGGGAGGCGCGCAGTTTGTTGCGGAAGATCTGCGGGAGTCCCGCAAGCGACTCTGAAAGCTGGATCTGGCTCGGCATCGCCGACGCGCGCCTCGGCGAATACGCATCGGCTGTAGCTTCGTTCAAACAAGCCCTTGAACTGAATCCGACCTCCGCCGATGCACACTACTATCTCGGCGCTGCGCTTGACTCCCTTGGGAAGACCGATGAAGCGCAAACCCGGTACCAGGAGGCCACCCGCCTCCAACCGGGGTTCGCCCGCGCGCACCTCGCCCTTGGTAATCTTCTGCTCCGCACGGGATTTCCTGACCGCGCCGAAACGGCGTACCGTGCAACCTTGGGCATCGAGCCCGAGCACCCTGACGCCCTCGCCAACCTCGGCGTCGCCCTAAAGCAGCAGTCCCGGATGGAAGCGGCGCTGGACTTTTTCTCCCGGGCAATCCGGTTGCGACCGAACGACGCCGGGCTTCACACCAATATCGGGAACACCTACCTCCAGTTGGAGGAATTCCAATCGGCCATCGCGGCGTTTCGCCGCGCACTGGACCTCGACCCCGACCAGACGGGGGCATATTCGGGATTGGCGGGCGCCCTGATCAGACTCGGCCAAACCGATGAGGCCGCCGCCCTCCTGCGCACGGCGCGTGGCCGCTATCCCCACGTGCCCGTCCTCGCTGCCAGCGAGGCGGACCTGCAGGACACGCTGGGACATCCTGAGCAGGCCGCGGAACTGCTGGAACCGTTTGTTTGTGATGGCACGGCGGACGTAGATGTCGCCGTGACCTTCGCGAATATCGCACCGCGGCTCGGGATGCGGGAACGCGCAATCGCGCTGCTCGAACGTTCTTCTACAGAAGCCCCACTCGACGCGCACGACCGTTTACGCGCACACTTCGCACTTGGCAGCCTGTACGACCAAGCCGGAGAATACGACCGTGCGTTCTCGCATTTTACGAAGGGCAACCGTCTAAAACCGTACCGATACGACCCGGAGGCCACCATCTCCGACGTGGATGCCATCATTTCCACGTACGATGACGGTTACTTCGCAAAGGCACCGGTTTCGTCCAATACGTCTCGCGCGCCCGTATTCATCGTAGGCATGCCCCGCTCCGGCACCACTCTGCTGGAACAGATCCTGGCCAGCCACCCGGCGGTCCACGGAGCCGGGGAACTTACCCACATACCGCGCATCGCATTGTCACTGAAGTGGCTGGAGCGTGCCCGAGGACAGGGGCACATTTCGCCGATCAGTTCAGAGGCCCTGAACGAATCGGCGGCGGCACACCTGCAGCGCCTGGAGCACCTGTCAGGTGGAGCTGCGCGAGTAGTCGACAAGCTTCCGGGAAACTTCAAGTTTCTGGGTCTGATCCAGAGCCTGTTTCCCAACGCTCACGTGATTCATTGCAAGCGGGACCCAAGGGACACTTGCCTCTCCTGTTACTTTCACGATTTCGAAGGTTACCACCCGTATTGCTATGACCTCATAAACCTCGGCATCTATCATCGCCAATATACGCGGCTCATGCGACACTGGCTGCATACCTTGCGGTTGCCTATCCTGGAAGTTCGCTATGAAGACGTCGTCTCTGACCTCGATAGTCAGGTTCGGAGAATGATCGCATTCCTGGAACTCGAATGGGACGATCGTTGCCTTTCGTTTTTCCGTACTGGCCGTATCGTGAACACCGCGAGCTACGAACAGGTACGTCGGCCGATCTACTCCAGCGCGATCGGGCGTTGGAGGAAATATGAGCGGCACCTCCAGCCGCTTCTCGACGTTCTTGCGGCGGGCTCGACCGGCTGCGTGCGCGGCGACGATTCCAGTTGAGAACAATCAGGCGCGTGCGCAAATTCGTTTCCAAGAAGGGGATCCGATGGGAAGCAACTCGGGCAAGCTGACGCGCTTCAAAGCACAAGCGTGGGCGGCTCTACAGGCGCGCAAATTGGATGAGGCGGTGGCGTGGTTCATGCGCGCCGCGCAGCTAGCAAAGTCCGATGTCGAATCGACCTATATGGTCGGGCTCATTTCGGGGCAACTGGCGGACTACGAGAAGTCCGTTCAGTGGTTCCGCCGCGCGCTAAGCATGCAACCAGACATGGCGGAGGGGTATTTCAACCTCGGCCTGGCGCTCCAGAGCAAAGGGGATCTCGTCGATGCCATCGATGCCTATTCCGAAGCGGTGCGCCTGAACCCCAGACTGGCGGAAGCGCACTATAATCTCGGAAATACTCTCTTCCAGATGGGGCGAAGCGAAGAAGCCGAACGGGCGTATCGCGCGGCCTTGGACACTCAACCCACATACGCCGATGCGTGGTCGAATCTCGGCGCTACACTCCGCGCGTTGGGCAGAAACGGCGAAGCGCTCGACGCCTACGAGCGCGTACTCAAACTCCGGAACGGCTCACCTGATGACTATCACCGGCTCGCGTCTTGCTTTATGGAGGCAGGCGACCTGGATTCGGCGGTCCGGACAATGGAGAACGCCGTCGGTCGGCATCGCGAGGACGCCGAATCCCGCTATCGACTCGGCACGCTCTACCACGCACAGGGCCGACTTGATCTCGCCGAGCAGAGCCTGCTCGCGGCTCTTGGACTCGACGCGCACCACGCCGCGGCGGGAACGGTCCTGGGGATGGTGTACAACGAGGCCGGGGATCAACAGCGGGCGCTGGAATGCTTCCGCAGGGTCACGGAGACGGCCCCGGAACACGCGGATGCGCATGTGGGCTTGGCATCATCGCTCCTTTCGGGTCTCGTCCCGGACGCCACGCCGGAGGATGCCCTCGCGGCCTGCCGGCGGGCCGCGGAAATCGAGCCAGGGCATGTCGGCGCAGCGATTGCCGAGGCCCACATCTATGAGCGCATGGGGAAACTCGACAAGGCGCTGGAGAAGATAGCGCCGCTGATCGAGGGAAACTCGGTTACCGCGGACGCGGCGGTCGTATTCGCCGATCTCTGCCATCAACAGGGAAGGTTTTCGGAAGGGGTTGAGGTCCTCGAGCGGGCCTTCCAACGTCGAGGGCTTCCCGTCGGAGCGCGGCGGCAGATGCATTTCTCTCTTGGCCGGCTCTATGGTGGCCTCGGAGACTACCGCCGATCGTTCGAGCATTATCGCTCCGGCAACGATTTGAAGTTTGCGTACTTCGATTCCGATGCCCACAGCCGGTGGGTCAACGATATCATCGAGACGTTTAACGAGACGTTTTTCTCCCGTATCCCTCATAGCTCGAACCGTTCTCGCAGACCGATATTCATTGTTGGCATGCCACGATCCGGAACCACGCTGGTAGAACAGGTGCTCGCCAGCCATCCCGATGTATTCGGTGCGGGAGAACTGAACAGGATTCGAGAACTTTCGAATCGAGTCGGAGAACTCCTGCAGACAGACCTCTGCTTCCCGGCGTCCGCGAGGGGGCTCACCGGCGCGATCCTTGATGCTCTGGCCGGCGACTATCTCGACCACCTCCGTGAAATTGAACCGGATTCGGCTTTCGTCACGGACAAGATGCCGAGCAACTTTCTATACCTTGGGCTGATCAACCGGATGTTTCCGGGAGCGAAAATCATTCATTGCGTGCGCGATCCGCTCGATACCTGCCTGTCCTGCTATTTCCATGACTTTGCCGGCCACAACCCGTACACCTACGACATCGAACATCTGGGCCGTTATTACCTGGACTACGAACGGCTGATGGAGCATTGGCGGTCGGTCCTTCCCAGCCCGTTGCACGAACTGCATTACGAAGCGCTGGTTGCTGACCAAGAATCGGAAACGAGACGCCTGCTGGCGTACTGCGACCTGCCATGGAACGACGCCTGCCTCCGTTTTGACAGGACGCAACGGTTTGTAAGCACTGCGAGTTACGGTCAGGTGCGTAAACCGCTCTATCGAACGTCGGTCGCGCGCTGGAAACGGTACGAAGCGGACCTGGCCCCTCTCGTGAGACTGTTGGATCCCGTGTATCGTGCCCGCGGCAAAATCGCGGCCCAACGAGACGCCTAGCGCAATTCGAAAACGGCCCGTCGAAGGCGGGTGGCGCGCCCCGCCGGCGACGCCGACACGGGGCGGTCGAACGGGCAGGGGCCGTGCACGGACCGGGGCCGGCCGAGACAGGTCAGAGAAGGTCCGTCACCGGGCTTTTTACCGCGTGATCAAGGATCTCCTCACGCGTGTCGCGGCGCTTTCCGGTCAACGCCAGCACACTGGACCGTCCTGGAGCCGACGACGCGTGTCGGTTTTTTTTACAGCCGTTTTCTCCTTAACATGCTGTTGTTTAAGTCGAACTCTGCCATTCGGCTCCCGAGCGAGGGTCAAAGGCAAGGAATTGCGGGGCGGATGAATCTGGGCCAAGCCTCTCGATCGGGCTCGTTATTTTCCATCCAATCCACTGAAATTCCAGAAGTATCACGGGCACCGTGCGGTCGCCGGTTTGTGCGGCCGATATGGACGGTCTGTCGGAATTCCTTACAACATGCCTTTCCGGCCGGGGCGACGACGCGCAGAATTCATGGTAACCAATTTAAATACAAAGAGTTTCTGTAATGTGGCATTGAATTTGCTTTCCTCAAGATGGTGAAAACCGAAACCGCCCCCCAGCCTTCGGTGGATCGCGGGATGGCAACCGCCAGCCAGTCGTCGCGCGGAATCCGGGGCGGGACCGGAATCGAGCCTCGATACAACCTCAAATCTGTGGAGGAGTACACGATTATGAAGCTGAGCAAAAAGGCTTTATCGATCGCCGTTACGGCCGCGCTCGGCGTCGCCGGTGGACTGGGCGCAGCCCAGGCCGCCACGGTGACACTGACGTTCGCCAACAACGCGACCCCGGACACGAACCCGCAGTTCGTCGCCCAGACCGGCAGCACCGCCGGTTCCGGCATCGCCTTCGCACCGAACACCGAGTTCAGGGTGATGACCCCCAGCGGGACGAAGACGAACAATGGGTTCAAGGACGTCATCAGCGGCGGCGAGACCTGGACCTTCACCAACGGGGTCTTGACCGCCGTAGGCGGCACCGCCGGCAATCCCGGCTCGGGTACCGGCACGACCAGCCGCGCGCCGATCACCTCCAGCCTCTCGGGCTTTCCGAAGTGCACGACGGCCGGCGCCTGTGCCGGAATCCAGCAGAACGCGTCCTTCCTCCAGTCGTTCCTGCCGTTCGGGATGATCGCCCCGGTCGCCGGTTCGGTCGCCGGCAACACCTACGGCCCGGGCACGGAGACCATGAGCGGCACGAGCATGACCATCAACATGCCGGTCCTCCAAACACAGTGGGCGGGCGGCAACTACATCATCGGTGCGGACCCCAATCCGACCACCGGTGGCGATGTCTTCTCCAAGGGCGCGGGGCCGGGAGTGACGTTCCATGCAGTCCTCACGCCCACGGGCACAAACACGGGGACCTTCGACATCCATGCGTCCTACATGATGACCGCGGACGAGGTGGCCGTCGCCGGGTTCGCCAACAATTTCGTGCAGTGGGAGCTGAAGGGCACCTACGCGGTGACGGGGGCGGCGCCGGTGCCGATTCCTGCGGCCGCTTGGCTGTTCGGCTCGGGCCTTATCGGCCTGGTGGGCATCGCCCGCCGCAAGAAGGGTCTCGGCTGATCTCGGTAATCTATCGGGTTCAGTTGCACGGACATCCGTGTTCAGCGGGGCAGGTATCCTGCCCCGCTTTTTTTCGCCCCCGCTGCCGCAACTCCAATGCCCGTCGTGAAACACGCCGGTTGGGCCGACGTCAGCCCGATACGTCCCGGTGTTTCTCGCACCAGCGTTTCCAGATCGCCCGGTACCCACCCTCCACCTCGCGCGCGACAGTGTGACCGTCGCACAGGGGTGAAGCGGCCACCCGGCCACGCAGCCCTTCCCGAAGACTGGCGAGGCGCCGTCGATCCCGAGCCAAACCGGCGGCGATTCGACGGTACCCGTCGGCCGACTCGGCGACCAGGTCGCCGAGTCCGACCTGCGACAGTAAACTGGCCCCCTGGCGACCTGCGTGCGTACGACCGGCGAACGTCACCACCGGGACCCCCATCCAGAGCGCCTCGCAGGTAGTGGTCGTGCCGTTATAGGGAAACGTGTCGAGCGCGAGATCGACCATGGCGTACATTCCGAGGTGTTCTTCGGTACTTCTGGCAATGCCGAAGAACTGCAAGCGCCCCGGATCGACCCCCGATGCGGCGAATCGCGACTTCCACTCCTGCTTCACGGATGGGTCGAGAAACGATTCGTTCTTCAAGACCAATCGGGATTCCGGAACCTCTTCCAGCAATCGCGCCCAGCATTGCACGCAGCCATCGGAGGTTTTCGATAGATGATTGAACGATCCGAAGGAAACATAATCCCGCTCCAGACAGGACGCCGGAGCCGTCTGCGGGGCGCCCCGCGGGGGCTGGTAGCACAGATAACCGTGCGGCAGCCGAATAATCGCTTCCGCACTGAGTTCGTCCGCCGCCCCCTCCGGATCCGCCCACTGGTCCGAGATACGATAATCGATGCGCTCGATCCCCGTGCTATGGAGATAGCCGATATATTCGACCTGTAGCGGTGCCGGCTTACGCATAAACATCGGGAGTCGGTTCCCGGTCGTATGCCCGGCCAGATCGACCAGAATGTCGATGCGGTCCTCAAGGATCTGCGCCACGGCCTCCTCGTCCGATCGCCCCCGAAGATCTCTCCAGGCAGTCGCCATTTCCTTGAGGCGATCCGTCGTCGCGTCCGGTCGATCGACATCGGCATAACAATAGATTTCGAACTCGCCTCGATCATGATGCGAGAGAAGCGGTTCAAAGAAATACGCAACCGAGTGTTGATAGAAGTTCGGAGATACGTAACCGATCCGCAGCCGCCTGTCCGGATCCTGCGCCACCCGCTGCCACCAGCCGGGCACGGGCTCTCCCCCACAGTAGGTCTGCCACTCCCCATGGAGATCGGCCAGCCCGCGGCCGTCATCTCTGTACAGTAGCGAGATAAAGAGCAAAAGGGATCGGGTCCTCGTATCCTGCGGCTGTAGCGCCAGCGCCCGGAGACAAGCCTCGGCCGCTTCCCGAGGCTCGCCCCGCCCCAGTAGCGCCGACGCGATTGCGCTGTGCACACGCGCCTCGTTGGGCCGCATCCGGAGCGCGCGCTCAAAGACCGACCGCGCATCCGAAAAGCGCCCCATCCAGCGTAGAACTCCACCGAGATTGAAGCAGGCCTCAAAGAAATCCGGGCGCAAACGCAACGCCTGCTCATAGCCCTCCGCCGCGCCGGCGTAGTCTCGCTTCGCCTCCCGCAATCGGGCAAGATTATAATGTGCGATCGCGCTGTTCGGCTGGATAGCTACCGAGCGGAGCAAACACTGCTCAGCGAGATCGGGCTCCCCCTCCATGGCGTGTAACATGCCGAGATAACACCACGATTCAAAGTCCGATTCGTCGATCCGACAGATCTCGTGGAAGACGCGTTTGGCTTCCGCATACCGCTGCTGCTGAAACAACGCCAAGGCCTGTTGACGGCGGCGCTCAGTCACCATGCCGCAGACCCCGCATAGGCACCGCCCCCCGGGCGCCCCCGATTGATCTGATTTTCGATCCAACGATACAGGCTGGAGATCCCCTCGCCCAGACCGATCCTCGGCGACCATCCCAGCAACCGCTCGGCCTTCGAGTAGTCGGCGAATCGCCACTCATCGCCCTCAGGGCGACTCGTATCGTATTCAATGCGAATATCCTTTCCAGATACTGCGACCACCATTTCCGCTATTTCGCGAATGGAGGTACAAACCGCAGGGCCGATTTGGATTACGCCGTGTCCGTACCCGGAACGTCGTGCCGCAACAAGGGCATCCACCACGTCATCCACGTGTACAAACGCACGGCCCTGTGCCCCACTGCCCCATACCACGAAATCCTCGGCCGGATAGCGAATCGCCTTCCGGATCAATGAAGGCAGAACCTGCGAACGCGACGCGTCGAAATCACACGGCGAACCGTAGACGTTGTGAAGACTCAGGACCGCAACCGGAAGCCCGCATTCCTTTTCCAGCAAGAGGCTCTCATATTCGCCCATGAGCTTACTCCACCCGTAGGCCGACTCCGGAGCCGCCGGATATTGGTCTTCCTCGCGCAACGGAATTCCGTATCCGCGCGTCTGCTTGAATGCCGGAAAGCTGCACGCCGTTCCGACGTAGATAAATCCTCGTAGAGATTTGGAGAACCTTTTCGCAGAATCGACTACGTTGGAATTGATCAGTACATTGCTTCGGAACAACGATCCCTGATTCTCAAATACGTATCCGATACCCGCGACCACATCGGCAAGATGGTAAAGGTGTGTTACCCCGTCGAGCACGGAGTCGAGGACTCCAACCTGGGTGAGATCCAACCGATGAAAATCCTTGTCCAAATCGATAACGGGATCCCCATCGACGAAAAGGTTGTCGAGTCTCCCACGAGACAGATCGTCGACGACCTGTACCCGGATACCCTGCGACCGCAGCCGTCGCACCAAGTTGGAGCCGATCATGCCGGCACCGCCCGTCACCAGAATCTTTTCCCGCATGTTCGTATATGGTCCTCAGGGCCCGTCTCCCGGTCGACCCCAAAGCGGCCAGGGGGCGCTCTACAAACCGATCCGGGGCATGGCGGAATGGCGGGACGATCCACCGCCCGCGAGTTGCTACCCATTTCAAGAATAGATGGTTGTCCTTTCAAGCACAAATTCGGTAGTCTCGTCACGTCCCGGAGATACACGATTAGAGGTTTTCAATCGGTTGAGGCCAGTTCGGTTGGCACTGTCTCTCACGGGCCGCGGGTAAGGACAGGCGGCGGGGCGAAGGCAGGGCGTTCGCATGGCTCGCCAGGACCCCGTTTCCTCGCGACCTCAACGATCCCACAGAAGGGGGTCGGCATGAACCTCCCCCAGTTTAACGGACACCCGGAAAGGGGCTAGCATGGTCCCTGAGGAGTGTTCGATGATCCGGAAGAAGTATCGGAGTTATTCGAGGGAATTCAAGCTGGAGGCGATCCGGTTGGCGG
>JALUXX010000038.1 GCA_027013145.1 Gammaproteobacteria bacterium
TCACCCATGGTCTCCTCCTCACTCTCACCGATGGTCCCAGAATCCACTCCATCTTGGCGCATCACGACGCCGAAGTAGAGGGGGAGGAGACCATCCCATCGGATGGAGCGAAGCGCAATCCGGGGGGTCTCTTGCGGTACAGTGATCCCCGGATTCCGGCCCGCGGCCTGCAACCGCGCCGCCGCGGGTATCGCCCATCGCGCCCCGCGGCGCGGTTGCGTGCACCTTGCGGCCTCGGTATGGTGTGGGCCGGTTTCCGGAGCCCGGAGGGGGCACACGATGTCGGCACTGATCTGCGGTTCGTTCGCGTTCGACACCATCATGGTGTTCGACGACCGCTTCAAGAACCATATCCTCCCTGAACAGGTCCATATCCTGAATGTCTCCTTCCTGGTGCCCGAGATGCGCCGCGAGTTCGGCGGTTGCGCCGGCAACATCGCTTACAATCTGCGTCTCCTCGGCGGCGACGGCCGGCCGATGGGGACCGTCGGCCGTGATTTCGCACCGTATGCGGCGTGGATGGACAAGAACGGGGTCGACCGGCGGCATGTCACGGAGATCGACGGCACCTACACCGCGCAGGCGTATATCACCACGGATCTGGACGATAACCAGATCACCGCGTTTCACCCCGGTGCCATGAATCACGCGCATCTGAACCGCGTGCCGGAGGGCGACGGGATCACCCTCGGGATGGTCTCCCCGGACGGTCGCCAGGGGATGATCGAGCACGCCGCGCAGTTCGCCGCGGCGGGGATCCCGTTCGTGTTCGACCCCG
The DNA here is from genome assembly GCA_027013145.1 of Gammaproteobacteria bacterium. GTDB lineage: Bacteria > Pseudomonadota > Gammaproteobacteria > 21-64-14 > 21-64-14 > BMS3Abin12. The sequence continues at coordinate 779 of JALUXX010000038.1, forward strand.
GCCAGGGGATGCCGATGTTCGGCGGCGAGGAGTTGAAGACCTTTCTCGACCAGGCGACCTGGGTCACCCTGAACGACTACGAGTTCCGGCTCATGCAGGAGCGCACCGGCCTCTCGCCGGCGGAACTCGCCGCACGCGTGCGCGCCCTCGTGGTTACCCGCGGCGCGGAGGGATCGGTCGTCCACACGGGCGGGAGCACGATCGACATCCCGGCGGCGACACCCCGCAAGGTCGCCGATCCGACCGGCTGCGGGGACGCCTACCGCGCCGGTCTGCTCTACGGACTGATGAACGATCTCGACTGGGAGACCACCGGGCGCATCGCCTCGCTGATGGGGGCCCTCAAGGTCGAGTGTCACGGCACGCAGAATCACCGCTTCGAGCGCGCCGAGTTCGACGAACGGTTCAAGGAGGCGTTCGGCTACGCGCTTTGAGCCGGGGCACGCACCGCCCGCGCCGCGCGCCGCTTGCGCCACGTGAGGTCCCGCGCGGGATTGGCCGGCACTAGGAGCCTGTCGGACTTAGGCATGTTCTACTGCGGCGGTGGGAGATCGGCCCATTTTTCCGATCGTTCTCGTTGAATAGCGATCACTATTCGCCTCAAACGATCGGAAAACTGAACTCGATCTCCCACCGCCTCGCTACGAACACCTAAGTCCGACAGGCTCCTAGGACGACCCTCGCCCCGTACTGCCGGGCGCGCCCCGCGCACTCGCCCGCGGCCCGGATGCGGCCCGGTTCCGCTCCCCGGTACCCCGCTCCCACTGGCCGGCCCGGGGTCCCGCGGCATCGTGATGCGGTGAGGTGCACAACGTCAGGTGCGCAGTTGGGGTTCCCAGGTGGGAATGCCGCAGCTCGTATTCCGATTACCGACTATAAAACATAGAGTTATCACTCATCCCTTGACGGGCACCGGGAACGGAAGGGTCACGCCCCGGAACCGCCGATGGGGACAAGTCCCTGATGCCGCAGCATTCGCGGATCCTGGCACGAACCCTGCTGGCGGACGGTGGGGGGGAGGGCCCGACGCAGGTGTCGGTGCCTCGCCTATACTCCCCGGAAGTGGTCGTGCATCCCGCCAGTGGAGCGGTCGGTGGCAACGTTCGAAAAGCGCAGGCTTACGCCGGTATCGTTTCTCCAGACCTTCGTGACCCAGAGCGTGCGGGTCGCCGCCGGGCCGCCGGGACCGGGGCCCGCCTCCGCCGCGTCTCACATCGAGCACCTCGGCCTGGCGGCGAGTGCGTGCCTGGAGGAGACCTGTCGCGATCAGATGGGGATCGAGGGGGCGATCACCGCCGATCAGTACGCCGATATGATCGTCCACATAAAGAATCAGATCGGCGGAAACTTCTCCCGCGCCTCGGGAGGGGGTGGCGTGATCCGTGTCATCAATACCCGTTGCCCCTTCGGTGAGGCGGTCAAGGAGGCCCCGGAGCTGTGCCGCATGACTTCGAGCGTGTTCGGCGGAATCGCCGCACGAAACTTCGGCTACGCCCGGGTCGAGCTGCGCCGGCGCATCGCGCAGCACGATCCGGTCTGCGAGGTCTGCGTCTACACGGATCCGCGGGTGGGGGCGGACCGTGCCGGCGACGAATATCGCAGCGCCGACGGTGTCATCGCCGCGACGTCAGCTACGGGGGATCTCACGGCGCGTGTCGAGGAGCGGATGCGCAAGGCGTGGTGCCATGCGGCGTCGAAGGAGCGGCGCCCCCGCGGTGCGGCGAATCTCATCGTGGCCGCGTCCGACGCGATGCGCGATGCGCTTGAACGCGTCGAACGGGTCGCGGAAACGCAGGCGACCGTGCTCGTCACCGGCGAGACGGGCGTGGGCAAGGAGGTGATTGCCCGCGCAGTGCACGCGCTGAGCGGACGGTGGGATCGCCCGTTCGTGGCGGTCAACTGCGGGGCGATACCGGAATCGCTCATCGAAAGTCTCCTCTTCGGGCATGAGCGCGGCGCCTTCACCGGGGCATGCGAAGTACATCACGGCTATTTCGAGCGTGCCGAGCGGGGAACGCTGTTTCTGGATGAGGTGGATTCGCTGCCGCTGCTGGCCCAGCCGCGCCTCCTGCGCGTGCTCCAGGAGGGAGAGTTCGAACGCGTCGGGGGGCGGCAGGTGCTCAAGGCCGACGTTCGCATCGTCGCGGCATGCAGCCGCGATCTGGAGCAGCTCGCGCAGTCGGGGGGATTCCGCCGGGATCTTTTCTACCGGCTCAATGTGGTGCCTATTCACGTGCCGCCGCTACGCACGCAGAAGGAGGCGATTCCTGCGCTCGTCGATCATTTTCTGGCGCTCCTGGCGGAGCGTTATGGCGGCCGCCGGAAGGTGCTGAGCGAGCGGGCGTGGAAACAGATGCTCGGCTATCCGTGGCCGGGGAACGTGCGCGAGCTCGAAAACGCGCTGGAGCGCGCGTTTCTTCTGGCTCCGCGTGACGTCATCGAGGATGTGGGAGTCGAGCCCGACGCGGATGGCGAGGACGACAACTCGCGCGGTCGACTGCGACGCATGAAGCGATCCGCGGCGATGGAGGTCGAGGAACGCCTGATCCGCGAGGCACTCGAGAGGAACCTCGGGAACGTGAGCGCTGTCGCGCGGACGATGGAGATATCGCGGCGGGCGGTGCACCAGAAGCTCAAAACGCACGGAATCGATCCCGCTCCCTACCGCTGGCGCCGTCCCTCGCGGCGCACGTAACCGCTCCGTTCAGTTCGTTCGACCGTACGGTTCCGGCGGCGCCGACACGGCCGGCCGCGGCCGGTATCCGGCCGCGCGGAGTGGTCGCCGGACCTGCACCGCCCCCCGCACTATCCATGGAGCGCGTGACGCGGGCGCCTGCGCCTGCGCCGGCGCTGCGCCGCGTGCGCTCCACAGGCGGGAAGCGGACCTTCCCGGGTCCCGTCCCTGCCGTCGTGTAACCCACTGAATCGACAGGTCCGAGTTTTTGGCACGATCCTCGCTATCACCTTCTTCGCTATCTGCGGCGTACCGCGCACACGAAGAGGAGAGCCGAGATGACCCTGAAACATCAACTGGAAAGCGATTTCGAACAGCGCAAGCACTGGGCCCTGCGCCGGCAGTTGAAGATTCCGAACAACCGCAGACTGTGGGTCTGCGCGTGCATGGACGAGCGCCTGCCCGTGGACGAGGCACTCGGAATCCGCGGCGATCGGGGCGATGCGCATGTGTTCCGCAACGCCGGTGGCCTCATCACCGATGACGCGATCCGGTCGGCCATGCTGACCTGCAACTTCTTCGGAACCGAGGAGATCGTCATCATCAATCACACCGAATGCGGTATGATGTCGGCCCGCACCGATACCCTTGTCAAGGCGCTGAGGGACAAGGGTATCGACGTCGACAAGTTGCAGCTCGATCCCGATCTGCCGGAACTCACGCTCGCCAAGGGCGCCTTCGGGAAGTGGATCAAGATGTTCGACGACGTCGACGAGGTCTGCGCGCGGCAGGTCGAGTACGTGCGCAACCACCCGTTGATCCCGGATCACGTCACCGTGAGCGGGTGGATCTGGGAGGTCGAGACGGGACATCTGCGCCCGCCGCATGAGCGCGTCGGGGAGAAGGTCAATACGAGCAGGGTGATGGGCGCCGCGTAGACGCTCGATCGCAGACTGACGGGCGGCGCTGCAGATAGCATCCGGCGCGGCTCTTCCGGGAAGAGGGGGGCGTGAGATGCCGATCTACGAATACGAATGTCTTTCCTGCGGGCACCGGTTCGAGAGCCTGCAGTGGATCTCCGAGCGGGATCCCGCCTGCCCGCATTGCCGAACGGAGGTACGCCGACGGATCAGCGCCCCGGCCGTGCACGGCGAGGCGGCGCGCGGGCGGGAGGCGGCGATGCGTTCCCTGCGCAGGGAATCCGCGCGCGGCTGCTGCTGCGGCGCGCACGGGCACAGGGCGCCGGGGTCCGGCTCTTGATTGGCGTTTGCGGAAATATCTGACTATGAAATGTAGCCCGGATGGAGCGAGGCGCAATCCGGGGAGGGAGTTTCGTCCGGCACCGCATTCCCCGGATTCCGGCCGGCGGCCTGCGACCGGGCTGCGGGATGGGGGTCGGCCGTTCACCCAGGCCCCAACAGGCGGTTCGAGGATTCGGATTGTCCTAGATCAGATCCCGCCGTGAAGAATCCGCTAACGTGTCATTGAATGCACGAGCACGCAGCCGTTGCAAGGTCGCATGATGCTGCGTCGGACCGACTCGCGAGGGGGTGGGGATGAAATTCGTCAAGGGCTTGATCGGGTGGCAGGCAAGAGTGGCGCTGGCGGTCGTCCTGCTGGCGGGGTTTGCAGGATGGTCTGCGAGCGCTGCGGCGGCCGGGGTTCCACACTGGCTGGTCCGCCTGCGCGGCGTGGTGCTGGTTCCGGACGACTCGAGTGGGGCGGTTTCCGGGATCCCCGGCTCGGGGGTGGGCGTCTCCACCGACGCCATTCCCGAGTTGGATATCAGCTACTTTTTCGATCCCCACTGGGCCGCCGAGTTGATACTGGGGTCGAGCCGGCACGACCTCAGCGGTCGCGGCAGCATCGCCGCGCTGGGGACGATCGGCCATGTGCGCACCCTGCCGCCCACGCTGACTCTCCAGTATCACTTCGGCTCCGGGCGGCGGATCCGACCCTACCTGGGGCTCGGCGTGAACTATACGCATTTCTTCAATCCGCAACCGAGCACAAGCCTCGACGGCGCGCTGGGGACCACGAGCATCCATCTCGACGATTCGTGGGGTGTGGCCGGGCAGGGAGGGGTCGACGTCGCACTCGGGGGGGGCTGGTTCGCCAACGTGGACGTAAAGTACATCGACCTGGGCACCACGGCGCGGTTGACGTCGACCAGCGGGGTACGGGTCGTCGACGTGCAGATCGATCCGGTGTTGGTGGGCTTCGGGATCGGTCGCCGTTTCTGACGATCGCCGTCCCGCCGCGGCCCTCCGTTACTCGCGTGCGACCTCGGCGGGCGTATAGGCGCGGATGCTGAGCGCATGGACCTCGCGGTTCATGGTGTCGCCGACCGCATCGTATACCAGGCGGTGGCGTTCGAGCGGGCTCTTGCCCTCGAAGACCTCCGAGACGATGCGTACGTTGTAGTGTCCGCCGCCTGATCGGGCTCCCTCATGGCCGGCATGGCGGGCGCTGTCGTCGACGATCTCCAGTTCCACCGGTGCGAGGGCGGCCGTGAGGCGGCTGCGCAGGAGGGCGACGCGATTGGACGGGTCGGTCATGGCAGTACCTTCAGAAAGGGTTTGATGTCCACGCGCTCGTAGACCCCCGCGTCCAGGTAGGGGTCCGCCTCGGCCCAGGCGCGGCATGCATCCAGGGAGTCGAACTCGGCGACGATGAGGCTCCCGGAGAAGCCGGCGGGACCCGGGTCCGCGCTGTCCACCGCCGGGTGCGGCCCGGCCAGCACCAGGCGACCGGCCTCGCGCAGGGCCTCGAGGCGGGCGAGGTGTGCGGCCCGCGCCCCGCGGCGCGCCTCGAGGCTGCCGGCGCGGTCGATGCCGAAGATCGCATACAGCATCATCCCCCCTCCTCGGAGCTCTCGGCGGGTTGCTGCACGAAGCGCGCGAGGTAGAGCGCCTGCGCGACGATGAACACGAGCGTCAGACCGAGTGAGCCGAACAGTTTGAAGTCGACCCAGATGTCGTTGGAGTAGCGGTAGGCCACGAACAGGTTCAGGACCCCCATGACGGTCAGGAACAGGGCCCAGGCGAGGTTGAGCCGCGACCACACCGGGGGCGGCAGCGTGATCGCGTGGCCCATCGTGTGTTCGGTGAGCGTCTTGCCGCTGACTGCGCGGCTGCCGAGAAAGGCGGCAGCGAACAGCCAGTCGACCACCGTCGGCTTCCACTTTATATACATTGGGTCGTGCAGCATCAGCGTCGCGCCGCCGAAGAAGACGATTACGCCCAAGGTGACCAGGTGCATCTTCTCGACCCGGCGGTGGCGCAACCAGATGAACCCCACCTGGCCGAAGGTGGCAGCGATGGCGACGGCGGTGGCGACGTACATGCCCGCCCACTTGTAGGCCGCGAAGAACAGGACGATGGGCAGGAAATCGAAGAACATCTTCATGGTCGATCGTCACCTCTTTGCCGTTTCACCGTGAGCCGTCCGTCCGCCGCCGTTCGCGCTCAGTGCAGCGTGCGCTGGAGACACCATTTGCGGTAGTAGCGCTCCATGACCTCGCGCACCCGTGGCGGATAGTTCAACGCCTCCATCTGTCCCATGCCTTCGCGAAAAAATTGCGGCGCCTCTTCGGGCAGGTTCTGCACCAGGACCTCGAACGCCTCCTCCATGATCCCGGGATTGTGGGTGCGCGTGGCGAGTATGGCCCGATTGATATTGAGCACCCGCCAGGGTCGTCCCGGATTGCCCTTTTCCAGGTCCTGCCGGATGTCCGGCGCGGCCGCCTCGATCAACTCCCCCGTCATCGCATACAGCGCTTCGAGTTCGCGCGTGTCATGGGTCTGGTTGGCCGCCGCGGCCGCGGCGTTGACGGCCGGTTCCAGGGTCTGCAGCTCGCCGCCGTTGCGTGCCAGCCAAAGCGCGAGCGGCAGGGCGAGCATCTCCATTTCGTGGCGGCGTGCCTCCAGTCCCAGGCGCGCGGCCCATGCCCCGAGGTCGCCGAGCAGTCCGAAGCCGTAGTCGCCCAGCCGGGCGAGGTCTTCGCGCACCATGTCTCCGGCCCGGGACTCCGGCGCGCGGCGCCCTGCCTCGATGCGCTTGAGGAGGTCGAGCAACTGGGCGGCCGCTTGCGCCAGCAGTCCCGGCGTGACCTCGTCGCCGGTGTGTGACGCGTCGTCCACCTCATAGGCCTCCGCCACTTCGGCCGCCGCCTCGAGCAGCGCGTCGGCGAGTCCGTGGATGTCGGCCGGTGGCAGTCGCATGATACACTCGCCGCAATGCCGGAACCGCCTATTCTACTGGAATCCACCGGGGAGGCGGGAGCTTCGGGTGCGGCGCTTCCCGCGCCGGTTCACGCCCGGCCGGTTCGGTCCCGCAGCGATGAGCCAGTTCTTTCAGATTCACCCGCAGAATCCGCAGCTAAGGCTCGTGCGCCGGGCGGTGGAGGTGATCCGCGAGGGCGGCGTCATCGCCTATCCCACCGACTCGTGCTACGCGCTCGGCTGCCGCATCGGCGACAAGGCGGCCCTGGATCGGATCGTGCGCATCCGGCGCCTGGACGCCCGGCACGAGTTCACGCTCGTCTGCCGCGACCTCTCGGAGATCTCGGTGTACGCGCGCCTGGAGGATTCGGCCTACCGGCTGATCCGCAACCACACGCCGGGACCGTATACCTTTGTTCTGCGGGCCACGCGTGAGGTGCCGCGGCGGCTTCAGAATCCGAAACGCAAGACGATCGGCATCCGCGTGCCCGACGCGGCGATCGCGCAGGCGCTGCTCGCCGAACTCGGCGAGCCGCTGATGAGCACCTCTTTGATTCTGCCCGGGGAGGACCGCCCGCTGTCCGACCCCTTGGAGATCCGGGAGCGGCTCGAACACGCAATCGACGCGGTCGTCGACGGCGGCCCCGGGGGCCTGGACTCGACCACCGTCCTCGAGTGGGTCGACGGGGTTCCGGTCGTGCGCCGTCAGGGGCTGGGACCGGTCGGTTTCATCGAAACCTGAGGCCGCGTCAAGGCTTACGCGCGTCCTCCGAAACCCGCTATAATCGGCCGAATGCCTGGAATGACCCTCGTTCAGACCATCGCCGTCCTGGCGTTGCCGTTGCTGTTCGCCATCACGGTGCACGAGGTGGCGCACGGCTGGGCGGCGCGCCGCCTCGGCGACCCCACGGCCATGATGCTCGGGCGCCTGACGCTCAACCCCGTCAAGCACGTCGACCCGTTGGGCACGGTGCTGATCCCGGCCCTGCTGCTGATTCTCCATGCCCCGTTCCTGTTCGGCTGGGCCAAGCCGGTCCCGGTGACCTGGCAGAATCTGCGCAATCCCAAGCGCGACATGGCCCTGGTGGCGGCGGCGGGGCCCGGCGCCAACCTCGCGATGGCGCTGTTTTGGGCGCTGGTGGCGAAGCTCGGGCTGGCGCTCGCGCCGGCCCTCGGGACCTTCGCCCTGCCGATGGTGTTGATGGGCAAGGTGGGGATCACCATCAATCTCGTCCTGATGGTGTTGAATCTGATCCCGCTCCCGCCGCTCGACGGGGGGCGGGTGCTCGTCGGCCTGCTGCCGGGCCCGCTGGCGTGGAAGGTGAGCCGCATCGAGCCCTACGGTTTTCCGATCCTCCTCGTGCTGCTGGTCACGGGCGCCCTGGCCTACCTCATCGTCCCGCCGCTCGGGTGGTTCGAGCACCTCATCTATCTCACCACTGGACTGTAGGCGCCGCCGGTGAACTCGGTCCCCGCCGCCAATCTCCGCGTGCTCTCCGGCATGCGCCCGACCGGGCGCTTGCATCTGGGCCACTACCACGGGGTGCTCAAGAACTGGGTCGCGCTCCAACATCAGTACGAATGTTTCTTCTTCGTCGCCGACCTGCATGCGCTGACCACCGATTACGAGTCCCCAGGCGTGATCCGCGAGAGCGTCTGGGAGATGGTGATCGACTGGCTCGCCGCGGGCGTCGATCCCAAGGCCGCGCGGCTGTTCATTCAGTCGCGGATCGCGGAGCACTCCGAACTGCACCTGCTGCTGTCGATGATCACGCCGCTGGGCTGGCTCGAGCGCATGCCCACGTACAAGGATCAGCAGGAGCGCCTGAAGGAGAAGGATCTCGCGACCTACGGATTTCTCGGGTATCCGGTGCTGCAGACGGCCGACATCCTGATCTACAAGGCGGGGTTGGTGCCGGTGGGCGAGGATCAGGTCCCGCACGTGGAGATGTCGCGTGAGCTGGCGCGCCGCTTCAACCACCTCTACGGACGCGAGCCGGACTTCGAGGAGAAGGCCGAGGCGGCGGTGCGCACGCTGGGCAAGAAGAACGCGCGCCTCTATCGGGAGCTGCGGCGCCGGTTTCAGGAACGCGGGGACGAGGCGGCCTTGCAGGAGGCGCGCGCGTTGCTCGAGGCGCGCCAGAACCTCACGCTCGGCGACCGCGAGCGGCTCTACGGCTACCTCGAGGGCGGCTCGCGCGTGCTGCTGCCGGAGCCGCAGGCCCTGCTCACGCCGGCGGCCCGGATGCCCGGCCTCGACGGGCAGAAGATGTCCAAGTCCTACGGCAACACCATCGCCCTGCGCGACGACCCCGACGCGGTGGCGCAACGCTTGCGTACCATGCCCACCGATCCGGCGCGCGTGCGCCGCACCGATCCCGGGGACCCGGAGAAGTGCCCGGTATGGCGCTTCCACCAGATCTACTCGGACGAGAAGACGCGCGAGTGGGTCCAGCAGGGGTGTCGCAGCGCGGCCTTCGGCTGCCTCGAGTGCAAGCAGCCCGTCATCGACGCCGTGGTCGCGGAGATCCGGGGTTTCCGCGAGCGCGCGCGCCCGTTCCAGGACGATCCGCAACTGGTCCGTGGTATCATCGCCGAGGGGACCGAATCGGCCCGCGACGTCGCGCGGCAGACGCTCGACGAGGTGCGCGAGGTGATGGGGCTGGTGTACCGGTGAGCGGGGTTGTGCCGCAGAACGAGCCGGCCGGGGCGCCCGCCGAGGCGGCGGAGCCGGAGCAGGCGGAGCTGCCGCTGGCGCTCGTGCGCGGCGAGCCGGTCACGGCCCTGCCGCAGGATCTCTACATCCCGCCCTACGCGCTGGAGGTATTCCTGGAGGCCTTCGAGGGTCCCCTCGATCTGCTCCTCTATCTCATCCGGCGCCAGAACCTGGATATCCTGGACATCCCGATCGCCGAGATCACGCGCCAGTACGTCCAGTATGTGGAACTGATGAAGGAGCTGCGCCTGGAGCTGGCGGCCGAGTATCTGGTGATGGCCGCCATCCTCGCCGAGATCAAGTCGCGGCTGCTGCTGCCGCGACCGACGGAGATCGAGGAGGAGGAGGATCCGCGTGCGGAGCTGGTGCGCCGGCTGCAGGAGTACGAGCGCTGCAAGCAGGCCGCGCAGGAGCTCGACGCCCTCCCGCGCGTGGGCCGCGACCTGTTCCCGGTCCGCGCCGCGGTTCCGGAGTGCGAGCGTCCGCGCGTGTTGCCCAAGGTCACGCTGAAGGAACTGCTGGCCGCGTTCCAGGAGGTGCTGGCGCGTGCCGAGATGTTCACCCACCACCACGTGCAGCGCGAGCCGCTGTCGGTGCGCGAGCGCATGTCGCAGGTACTGGCGGGCGTGCAGGCCGGCGGATTCGTATCTTTTACCAGCCTGTTCGATGTGCGCGAGGGGCGCATGGGAGTGGTCGTCACCCTGCTCGCGGTGCTGGAGTTGATCCGGGAGTCGCTGCTGGAGCTGGTGCAGGCGGAGGCCTTCGCCCCCATTCACGTGAAGGCGGCCGGGTCGGATGCCGGCCCCGATGCCGGTCCGGACGCCGGGATCGACGACGTCGAAGACGAGGAAGCACCCAGTGGAGCCACCGTCGCTTGATCGAATTCTCGAGGCCGCGCTGCTCGCGGCCGAACAGCCGCTCCCGGTGGAGCGGCTGCTGGCGCTGTTCGCCGAGGAAGAGCGCCCCGGGCGCGAGGAGGTGCGCGCGGCGCTGGCGCGCCTCGGCGAGGCGTGCGCCGAACGCGCCGTCGAGCTGGTGGAGGTCGCGGGCGGCTACCGCTATCAGGTGCGGCGCGAGTTCGCGCCGCACATCGCCCGGCTGTGGGAGGAGCGTCCGCCGCGCTATTCGCGCGCGCTGCTCGAGACCCTGGCGCTGATCGCCTACCGCCAGCCGATCACGCGCGGGGAGATCGAGGAGATCCGGGGGGTCGGCGTGAGTTCCTCCATCGTCAAGACGTTGCAGGAGCGCGACTGGATCCGCGTCGTGGGACATCGCGAGGTTCCGGGGCGCCCGGCGATGTACGGGACGACGCGGCGCTTCCTCGACGACTTCAATCTCAAGGGCCTGGATGAGCTGCCGACACTCGCGGAGCTGCGCGATCTCTCCCGCGTGAACGTGGAACTGCCGTTCGACGAGGTCGAGCCGGCGCCGGGCGCGGACGCCCCATCCGGAGATGAGGGGGAGGCGGGGGTGGAGGCGCCTGCAGATGGCGCGACCGGAGCGGCGCCCGCGCCGGATGCCGACGCGCCCGCCGCAGGCGCGAGGGCGCGCGTCCCGGCGCTGGCCGACGCCGAACCGGAGTGACGCCCGGGCGGACGGGCCGCGGCGCGCGGCCGGGTCGGACGGCGGAGCCCGCCGCAGCCGCGGGGAAGGAAAAACTGCAGAAGATCCTCGCCCGCGCCGGGCTCGGATCGCGGCGCGAGATCGAACGCTGGATCGAAGCGGGCCGGGTCGAGGTCAACGGCCACGGTGCGCGCCTCGGCGACCGCGCGGGGCCGGAGGACGCGATCCGGCTCGACGGCCGGCCGGTCGACGTCGGCGCGGCGGTCTCCGGGCGCGTACTCCTCTACCACAAGCCGGTGGGGGAGGTGACCACGCGCAGCGATCCCGAAGGCCGTCCCACCGTCTTTCGCAGTCTTCCGCCGTTACCCGGTGGGCGGTGGATCGCCGTGGGGCGCCTCGACCTCAATACGCTGGGGCTGATCCTGTTCACCAACGACGGCGCCCTCGCGCACCGCCTCATGCATCCCTCGACGGGCCTGGAACGCGAATACGCCGTGCGGGTCCGCGGCGATCCCGACGCGCTGGTCCTCGAACGGCTGCTGCGCGGTGTCGAACTCGACGACGGACCCGCGCGTTTCGAGGCGATCGCCGCGGGCGGCGCGCGCGGCGCGAACCGGTGGTTCCATGTACTCCTGCGGGAGGGGCGCCGGCGGCTCGTGCGCCGGCTGTGGGAGTCCCAGGGACTGGAGGTGAGCCGCCTCATCCGGGTGCGCTTCGGTCCGCTGGTGCTGCCGCGCGGACTGCCGGCGGGGCGGTGGCGCGAGGCGACGGCGGAGGAGCTGCGCGCGCTCTATCGCGCGGCGGGACTGGCGCCGCCGGGCGGAGCCGGTGGACTCCCCCGGCCCGCCAAGGCCACCAAGTCCACCAAGTCCACCAAGTCCACCGGATCCACCGGGTCGGCCGGACGCCGCCGGATCCCGGCCGGCACCCAGCGCCGGCGCCGGTAGTCACGGACGCATGGGCGGTCCGCGAGCGGACGGGTTGCGGCTGCCGCGGCGGCGCGTGCGCTCCGTCTACCGCGCGCTGCTCGCCGGCCACGGGCCCCAACGGTGGTGGCCCGGCGATACGCCCTTCGAGGTCATGGTCGGCGCGGTGCTGACACAGAACACGGCCTGGAGCAACGTCGAACGGGCGATCGCCAATCTGCGCGCCGCCGACGCGCTGGATGCCGGGACGATCGCATCGGTCCCGCTACGGCGTCTGGCGCAGTGGATCCGTCCTTCGGGCTACTTCAACGTCAAGGCGCGACGCCTGCAAAGCTTCTGCCGCTGGTATCGGGACGCCGGCGGCATGCGCCGGCTGTCGCGCTGGGACACCGGGCGCCTGCGCGCGGCGCTGTTGGGCGTCCACGGTGTCGGTCCCGAGACCGCCGACGACATCCTGCTCTATGCCTTCGGACGCCCGGTGTTCGTGATCGACGCCTACACGCGACGGATCTTCGCGCGCCTCGGCCTCGTCGGCGGCCGCGAGCCGTACGAGACGTTGCGCGCGGCCTTCGAGCGGGCCCTGGAAACGGATGCGGCCCTGTTCAACGAATACCACGCCCTCCTGGTGGTACACGGGAAGGACGTCTGCCGCCCGCGGCCGCGCTGCGATGCATGCGTCCTGCGCCGCCACTGTCCCACGGCCGACGCCTGATCGATCGGCGTCGTCGGCCCTTGCCCCGCCGACGACGCCAGATGCAAACGACATCGGACCAGGCAACGGTGTCGGCCGGGCAAGCCCGGCCCTACCCCACATCCACGACGCGCCGGCCCCGGTAGGGCGGGCCTTGGCCTGCCGGCGACGCCGGATTCGAACGACATTGGTCCGATCGATGTCATCGGCCCGCCGGCGGCGCCGTCGCGACCGCCCGGGCATGGGCGTCGCGGCGAAAAAAAACCTCCGGACAGCCCGGAGGTGGAGGGGGAGAGTCCAACCGGTTTGTGTCCGCGGCGGGCGCGCCGCGGGCGATGTCAGGAGACCTTGCGCAGACCGTGCTTGACCCGGGCGCTGAGGTCCTGGAGCTCCTCGGGCATCTGGATCTTCTCGTCGAGGAGGACGATCAAACGCGGGGTGCCGTCCTGCAGCTCGGCGATACGGCGCAGACCGGCGATCGTGCGCTTGTCGTTGAGCGCCGGATTGACGCCACGCAGCAGGTAGACGCCGTAGAGGTTGTTGGAGGCGATGTAGTCGAGCACGTCCACGGGACGCTGCGTATGCGGGATGATGATGTGCTCGAAGCCGCCGAGCCGGAACATGCCCTCCTCGGCAGTCCAATGGTAGACGGCCTTGCCGGTGCGCTGGCTGAAGCTGCGAAACATCTCCATGACCCGCTCGGGGGTCGTGGTCTCGATGGCGATCAGGCGAAAGTCCGCCTGCACCAACTGTTCGATCGGTTGCCGCTGTGCCATGGCTGCATCTCCCGCATTGATCCTTGCCGTTGGAGCCGGAACCGGCCGCGCCGGTTCCCAGCCGCCGTTCCTGGGTATTCAGCCTACGGCCGTCCACCCGCTCAAAGCTGTGAATCCTGTCACTGATCGGGCCTTAGGCCGGGACCCGATCCATGAATTGCACCCGATTCCGGCCCTCCACCTTGGCCTGGTACAGGGCCTCGTCGGCGCGGGCGAAGAGGGCGGCGGGATCGTCTTCCGCCTCCAGGGTGCTCACCCCGACGCTCACTGTCATCTGCAGCTCGACTTCGTTGCAGGTGCAGCGCATCGCCGCGATCGCATTGCGCAGCCGCTCGGCCAGCATCAGTCCGCCGAACCACTCGGTGTTGCTGGCGAGGACCACGAATTCCTCGCCGCCGTAGCGGAACAGCATGTCGCTGGCGCGAATGCAACTCGCGGCGCAGTCCGCCACGTGGCGCAGCGCGCAGTCGCCCATCGTATGCCCGTAGCGGTCGTTGACCGACTTGAAGTGATCGATGTCCATCACCAGCAGCGAGAGGGGGTTCCCGTGGCGGTGCGCGAGTTCGACCTCGCGTCGCAGCGCGGTGTCCAGGGCCCCGCGGTTGTCGACCCCGGTGAGGGGGTCCTTGGACGCCGACCACAGCGCATAGCGGTAGAGCAGGGCGTTGCGCAGGGGTTGCAGCAGCAGCGGGAGCAGTTCCTCCAGTTGCGCGATATCGCGGCCGCTGAAGCGCGTGCGACGCAGGAAGGCGAGTTCCCCCAGGGCCTGGTTTCCGATCATCAGGCGGAAGGTGCAGGTCTGGCGCGCCTCCGCCCCCACCTTGAACAGGAGGGCCTGAGAGGCGTTCCGATAGACGACCCCGTCGTGGGCGACCTGCGGGCGGATCTGCGTCGAGAACACCTCGACGACGCGTTCCACATCCAGCGTGGTCTGCAGCGCGCGGGTCAGGCGCAGGGCGTCGGCGATGCGCTGTGTGCGCCGCGGGCCGCCCGCGGCGCGTGCGCTCGCGGGCGGGGCGGGGGCGGGCGACCAGTCATCCGTAACGGTCTGCAGGTGGGCGGCCATCGTCTGATACTCCGGTTCGCGTCCATTCGCGCCGGGTACCATGCCAAAACCATGCCAGGAGCTGGCATGTAGAAAGAAAGGATAAAGAAATCAAACAGATATAAACTTTCCCAAATAATCCAGGATTATTTCGACGGGTTTCTGACGGAAAATCGGCGGATTTCGGGCTCCCGCGGACGCTCTCCGGAACCGATCTTCCCCTCCGCCACGGCCCGCGGCCGCCGCGTGCTAGACTCCATCCATGGGCACATGGCTGCAATCCGGGGTGCTCGGGCGGGGTGCGTTGCTGGCGGCCGCGCTGGTCTGGACCGGCACCGGCGCCTGGGCGGCCGGTCCCGCGCCGGCGGGCGAGGGGGCGGGCGCCCACGCCCCCGAGGCCCCGGAGCACCCGTCCTGGTTCAAACTCTCCTTCCTCGACCTGCGCCAGGACGTGCGCGAGGCCGCCGCCGCCGGGCGTCGCGTGATGCTCTACTTCTATCAGGACGGCTGTCCCTATTGTAAGAAGCTCATGGAGGACAATTTCGGCCAGCGCGCGATCGCGGAGAAGACGCGACGCCACTTCGACGTCGTCGCCGTGAACATCTGGGGCGCGCACGAGGTGACCGGGCTCGACGGGCGTCGGATGACCGAGAAGGCCTTCGCCGCCGCGCAGCGGGTGCAGTTCACGCCTACGCTGATGTTCCTCGACGAAAAGGGGCGCGAGGTGGTGCGCATCAACGGCTACTTCCCGCCGCACCGGTTCGAGCTGGTTCTGGATTACGTCGCCGCCCGCGGCGAACGCACGGGGACGCTGCGTGACTACCTCGCCGCCCGGGAGCCGGCGCCGGCCAGCGGGAATCTGCATCACGAACCGGGGTTTCTCCAGCCGCCCTATCGGCTCGCGGCGGCCGCCCGCGGCGGCGAACGCCCGCTGCTGGTCTTTTTCGAGCAGCGCCACTGCCGCGCCTGCGACGAACTGCACGAGGATGTGCTGAAGCGGCCGCAGACGCGCCGGCTGTTGCGCCGCTTCGACCTGGTGCTGATCGACCTGTGGTCGGCACAGCCGGTGCAGTTGCCCGACGGGCGCACGCTCTCGGCGGCCGCCTGGGGCCGCTCGCTGGGCGTCGTCTATACCCCGACGCTGGTCTTCTTCGACGCGCAGGGGCGCGAGGTGTTTCGCACCGAGGCGTATCTCAAGGCCTTCCACCTGCAGTCGGCTCTCGACTACGTGGCCTCGGGGGCCTACCGCACCGAACCGAGCTTCCAGCGCTATCTCCAGGCGCGGGCCGACGCCCTGCGCGCGCGCGGCGTTCCGGTCGAACTGATGAAATAGTCTGCGGCCGCAGCCGCGGCGCGGGCGCTTCTGCTATCATGCGTGCGCCGATCGACCGCGGGACGGCGGCCGGCTGCGGAGGGCGCGTGCGCACACTCGAGACCGCCATCGAAAGACTGCTGTTCGGCAGCCGCTGGCTGCTGGCGCCGTTCTATCTGGGACTCGCCCTGGCGGTATTCGTGCTGCTGGGCAAGTTCCTCCAGGAACTGATGCACTTCCTGCCGGCGGCGACGCGGGGCACCGAGAAGGAGGCGATTCTCGGTATCCTCACCCTCGTCGATCTGTCGCTGGTCGCGAACCTGCTCATCATCGTCATCTTCAGCGGCTACGAGAGCTTCGTCTCCAAGCTCGATGTCGGCGACCACGTCGATCGCCCGGACTGGATGGGCAAGGTCTCCTTCTCGGGACTCAAGTTGAAATTGTTCGGTTCCCTGGTCGCGATCTCGGGCATCGACCTGCTCAAGGTGTTCATGAACCTGTCCGACGTCACCGACCGCCAGCTCGCCTGGAAGGTCGGCATCCACGTGACCTTCGTCATCTCCGGCGTCCTCTTCGCGCTCATGGACCGCCTGGCGGAGACGCGCACCGGCGGGGAGCATTGAGCGGTGGGCGCGGGGGATCGGGATCGACCGGCTGCGGCCCCGGAGCGGATCCCCGACTATGTCCCGGCCCCCGACCTGCTTGCCGGGCGGGTCATCCTCGTGACCGGCGCGGCCGAGGGGATCGGGCGCGCCGGCGCGCTCGCCTGCGCCGCGCACGGCGCCACGGTGGTGCTGCTCGACAAGTCGGTACCGCGGGTCGAGTCGCTCTACGACGAGATCGAACAGGCCGGCGGCCCGCAACCGGCGATCTATCCCATGGATCTGGAAGGTGCGCTGCCGCATCACTACCGCGAGCTGGCGGAGACCGTCGGCAAGCAGCTCGGACGCCTGGACGGACTGGTCCACAACGCCGCGTTGCTGGGGGTGCTCGGCCCGTTGCACCACACCGAGCCCGAGACCTGGTCGAAGGTCCTCCAGGTCAACCTGCACGCGCCGTTTCTGCTCACCCACGCCTGCCTGCCCCTGCTCGAACAGGCACCCGACGCCGCAGTCGTGTTCGTCTCGGACCGCGTGGGTCGGCGCGGCCGCGCCTACTGGGGCGCCTACGGCGTATCCAAGTTCGGCATCGAGGGTATGATGCAGATCCTCGCCGACGAGTGGGAGCACCGGGCGAGCCTGCGCATCAACAGCCTCGATCCCGGCCCCGTCGCCACGCAGTTGCGCCACCAGGCCTACCCCGCCGAGGATCCCACGGTGCGCGCCGCGCCCGAGGCCGTCGCGCCGGCGCTGCTCTACCTCCTCGGGCCCGACAGCCGGGGCGTCACCGGCCGCGCGTTCTACTGCGCACGCGATTGAGGCCCGGGGAGCGGGATCGCCGGAGCCGCCACGCGTGGGCGGTCGCGCCGGGGTCCGGGGCGGCGAATGGGTCGGAGTCATCGCGCGTGGGCGGGTCGCGTCGGGTCTCCGCCGATGTCCGGGCGCGATGACCCCGACCCCGTTGAGCGTTGCCGTCCGCCTACGGTGGCTCCGACCCCCGTTTATCGACCTCGCCGCCCGATCCCCTTTCCCCCTCTTTACCTGCCCTCACGCCGCGCCGTGCGCCAGGCGATCCACAGCCGGCGCACCGGGGTGAGCGCCACGCGCCGTTCCAGCAGCCGGCAGCCGTCGCGGCGGATCTCCCCCAGCAGCGCCAGCGCCAGGCGGGCGCGGATTCGGGTCGCGAGTTGCGCCTCGCGGCCGGCCGGCGGGAGCGCGTCGAGGGCGGCCCGTATGCGCGCGGCGGCGCGCTTCACCTGGCGGCCCAGCAGGGCGCGTAGCGCCGGCACGGCGGGATCCGCGCGGAGCGCATCGGGTGCGACGCCGGCGGCGGCGAGTTCGTCCATGGGGAGGAACAGGCGCGCGCGGGCCCGGTCTGCGCCGAGTGCGGCGAGTGCGGTGGTGAGGTAGAGGGCGCTCCCGAGTTCGAACTGGGCCTCCATGGGGTCGTCCGCCCGGGCGCCGAGCAGGCACGCCTCCAGGACCGCCAGTGCACCGCCCGCCCGGCAGCAGTCGATCACCTGGGCGAAGTCGGCGGGCGGCGCGGCGCCGACCTGCGCCGCCACCGCCGCCGCGAGGTCGAGGAGGGGGCCGGGTTCCGTCAGGCCGCGCGCGGCCAGCGTCGGGGCGAGGCTGCGCGTGACCGGGTGGCGCGCCCGCCCGGCGCAGGCGGCGGCGAGTTCCTCCCGCCACCAGGCGAGTTTCGTGTGCGCGACCCCGGGCTCGGAGCACTCGGTCGGGATGCGGTCGAGTTCGTGCGCGAGGGCGTAGAGCGCGGCCAGGCCGGCGCGCTGTGCCGCTGGGATCCAGCGTACGGTGTAGTAGGTATCGGACCCGAACGGCGTGCCCGGCTCGCGGAGCTGCGGTTCGGCGGTGTCGCTATCGTCGTGCATGGTGGGTTCGTCGGCCCTGTTCCCGCGGCCAGCATAGCGCGACCCGGCGCGCCGTCGCAGGCCGGACCGACCGCGCCCGATCAATACGATGCGGGCCACGTCGTTTTGGTCGGGCGTCGTCGGCGGGCCGAGGCCCGCCCCACGGGTGCCGGGATCGGCGTGGGGGCTGGGGTAGGGCCGGGCTTGCCCGGCCGACGCTGTAGGAAGAGGCCACGGAACCCACGGAAAGAATGGAACCGGTCCGTGGGTTCCGTGGATTCCGTGGCGCTCTTGTCTGTTTTCGAAGGTCCCCGCCGCGCCGAAGGGAAATCGCAATCCGCGGCGTCGTCGGCGGAGCGGGCCCCGCGCGAGGCGCCGACGTCGTGAATGCGGTCGATGTCGTTTGGATCAGGCCTCGTCGGCGGGCGAGGGTCCGCCGGTGTCCGGGGCGGTGGTCTCGCGGACCGCCTTCTCCAACGGTTCGGGGGGGTCGAGCGCGCGGCGCGCCTCCACGCCCATCTCGGTGAAGCGGCGCGCGCCCGGCATGACGCTGCGCTCGAACGAGCCCACCGCGCGGTTGTAGTGCTCGACGCCGCTGCCGAGGCTGCGCCCGAGTTTGGCGAGGTGTTCGCTGAAGGTCCCCAGACGCTGGTAGAGTTCCTCGCCGACGCGCCGGATCTGTTCGGCGTTTTCCGCGAGCGCCTCCTGGCGCCAGCCGTAGGCCACGGCGCGCAGCAACGCGACGAGCGTCGTCGGGGTCGCCACCACGACGCGCTGGCGCAGCGCCTCTTCCAGGAGGGCGGGGTCCTGGTCGAGGGCGGCGCTCAGGAACTGCTCGCCGGGCATGAACAGGACGACGAAGTCCGGGCTCTTCTCGAACTGGCTCCAGTAGGATTTCGCCGCCAGTTCGCGCACGCGGTCGCGCACCTTGCGCGCGTGGTGGGCGAGAAAGCCCTCGCGCGATGCGTCGTCGGGGGCCTCCACCGCACTGAGGTAGGCGTCCAGCGGGGTCTTCACGTCGACCACGATCTCGCGTCCGTTGGGCAGGCGCACGATCATGTCCGGACGCAGGGTCCCGCCTTCGCCGGCCGTGGACTCCTGCGGATAGAAGTCGCAGTACTCCACCATGCCGGCCAGTTCGGCGAGGCGCTTGAGCGTCATCTCGCCCCATTGGCCGCGCACCTCGGGCCGCCGCAGCGCCTTGACGAGGTTGCGGGTCTCGCTCTGGAGCTGCTGCTGCGTCTGCGCCATGCCCTCCAGGTAGCGCGTGAGCGACCCGTAGGCCTTCTGGCGCTCCTGTTCCATCTCGCGCACCTGGCGCTCGGTCTTCTCGAGCGCCTCGCGGATCGGCTTGACCAGCCCTTCGATGCTCTTTTCCTTCTTCTCGAGTTCGGCCGACGCCTGGAGCTGGAACTGCTTGAGGTTCTCGCGCGCGAGCCGCAGGAATTCCTCGTTGTTGCTGCGCAGGGCGGCGCCCGAGAGGGCGCTGAAGGTCTCGGCGAGCTGCTCGCGCGCCGACTGCAGCGCCGCCAGCTTCTCGCCGGCGGCGCGCTCCTGCATCTCCAGGCGCGTGGCGAGCCGCGCGTTCTCCTCGCGCAACGCCGCGGTTTTGCGTCCCTGGAGGGCGAGGCCGGCCAGCAGGCCCAGCGCCGCGGCCGGCAACGCGGCGAGCAGCAACCAGCCGAGGGTCCCGGCGCCCACCTCAGATCCCGGTCGCGGGCGGCGGGGCCCGCCTCATGCCGGTCGTGCGCCGGCGTCGGCGCGATCCCAGGCGATCCACTGCAGCAGCTCCTGGGGCTGGCGGACCATTCCGTCGGCGCCCCAGGATTCGGGTGCGGTGTCGGCGCCGACGTAGCCGAACATCGCAATCAGCGTGTGCATCGCGGCGCGGTGGCCGGCCTCGATATCGCGCCGCGCGTCGCCGACGTAGAGGCAGTCGGCCGGTCGCGTCGCGGCGAGGCGGCAGGCGTGCTCCAGCGGCTCGGGGTGCGGCTTGCGGTTGGCGGTGGTGTCCCCGCTCACCACGCAGGCGGCCCGCTCCCACAGGCCCAGCGCGCGCATCAGCGGGTCGGTGAGCCAGGCCGGCTTGTTGGTGACCACTCCCCAGGCGATACGGGTCTCCTCGAGGCGCCGCAGGACCGCCTCCATACCCGGAAACAGCCGCGTCGCGCGCACCAGATGCGCCTGGTAGAGGTCGAGGAACCGCCGCCGCAGGGGTTCGAATTCCGCGGCCTGCGGCTCCAGGCCGAAGGCGAGACGGATCAGTCCCGCGCTGCCGTCGGAGACGCGCGGGCGGATGTCCTCGTAGGGCAGGGGCGCACGACCCTGTTCGGCGCGCAGCAGGTTGAGCGCATAGGCCATGTCGGGAGCGGTGTCGAGCAGGGTGCCGTCGAGGTCGAACAGCACCGCCTGCACACGCCACGGCGGCGGAGCGGGGGGCGGCATCAGCAGACCGGGCCGCCGCCATCGTCGGCATCGTCGGCCGGGCGCCGGCAGTGGGCGAGATAGTTGACATCGACGTCGCCCCCGAGGCGGAAACCGCCGGTGAGCGGATCGTAGTGGAGCCCCGTCAGGTCCCGCAGACTCAGGCCGGCGCGTCGCGCCGCGCGCTCCAGTTCGGAGGGGCGGATGAACTTGCGGTAGTCGTGCGTGCCCTTGGGCAGGAGGCCGAGGAGGTACTCGGCCCCGATCACGGCGAGCAGATAGGACTTGGGATTGCGGTTCAGCGTCGAGAAGAAAACGTGGCCGCCGGGGCGAACCAGCGTCGCGCAGGCGCGGATCACCGAGTCCGGATCCGGTACGTGCTCGAGCATCTCGAGGCAGGTGACCACGTCGAACGCCCCGGGCGATTCGGCCGCCAGCTCCTCGGCCGTCGTGCGGCGGTAGTCGACCTCGAGCCCGGATTCGAGCAGGTGCAGCTTCGCCACCGACAACGAGGCCTCGGCCATGTCGATGCCGGTGACCCGGGCGCCGGCCGCGGCCAGCGCCTCGGCGAGCAGGCCGCCGCCGCAGCCCACGTCGAGCACCCGCGCGCCGCGCAGCGGTGCCCGCGCCGCGATGTATTCCAGGCGCAGCGGATTGATCCGGTGCAGCGTGCGGAACTCCCCCTGCGGGTCCCACCAGCGCGCCGCATAGGTGTCGAAGCGCGCCAGTTCGCCGGGGTCGACGTTGGGTGCCGGAGTGTTCAATGCGCGGTCCTCATTCGGGGTCGGAGGCGGCGATGCGTCCGCGCCAGGCACGGGCGCGCTCGCGGATCGATCCGGGATCCAGGGTGGTGAGCGCCCGGTCCTCGAGCAGCGCACGCCCGGCGACCCACACGTCGGTCACCTGATGGCGGGTCGCGGCGTAGACGAGCTGCGATAGGGGATGATAGACCGGCTCGGTCTCGAGTTCACCCAGATGCACCGCGACGAGATCGGCGGATTTCCCCGGTTCCAGGCTGCCGGTCTCCGCGCCCAGCCCGAGCGCCGCGGCCCCGTTGAGCGTCGCCATGCGCAGCGCGTCCGCCGCCGGCAGCGCGGCCGCCTCGCCGGCCACCGCCTTGGCGAGCAGGGCGGCGGTGCGCATCTCGCCGAGCATGTCCAGGTCGTTGTTGCTGGCGGCGCCGTCGGTGCCGAGGGCGACGTTGACGCCGGCGCGCGCGAGCCGCTCGACCGGGCAGAATCCGCTCGCGAGCTTGAGGTTCGACTCCGGGCAGTGGACCACGTGCGCGCCGCTCTGCGCCAGGAGATCGATCTCGGCATCGTCGAGACAGGTCATGTGCACGGCGAGCAGTTCGGGCGAGACCAGGCCGAGGTCGCGCAGGCGCTCCAGGGGACGGCGGCCGGTCTCCTCCAGCGCCCGCTCCACTTCCCCGGCGGTCTCGTGCACGTGCATGTGAACCGGGAGCTCGAGTTCGTCGGCCAGCGTGCGGATGCGCCCGAGCGCGGCGTCGCCCACGCTGTAAGGGGCGTGCGGGGCGAAGGCGGTGCGGATCAGCGGGTCGGCCCGGTACTCGTCGTGCAGCGCGAGGCCCTTGCCCAGGTACTCCTCCCAGTCGGCGGCCCAGGCGCTGGGGAAATCGATGACGATGAGTCCGACGCAGGCGCGCATGCCGCAGGCCGAGGCCGCGCGCGCGACCACGTCGGGGAAGAAGTACATGTCGTTGAAACAGGTCGTCCCGCCGCGCAGCATCTCGGCCATCGCGAGCTGGGTGCCGTCGTGGACGAACTCCGTGCCGACCCAGCGCGCCTCCGCCGGCCAGATGTGCTCGTTGAGCCAGCGCATCAGCGGCAGGTCGTCGGCGAGGCCGCGCAGGAGCGTCATCGCCGCGTGCGTGTGGGTGTTGACCAGACCGGGGATGAGCGCGTGTTCCCGCAGCTCGCGTCGCGCGCGGGGGCGGTAGCGCGCCCGGGCCTGTTCCCGGGGCAGCAGCTCGAGGATGCGCCCCGCGTCGACGGCGACGGCGTAGTCCTCGTGCACCACGCCGTGCGGTTCCACGGGCACCACCCACCGCGCCTCGATCAGCGTGTCGATCTCGCGTGCCTGCACCTGGGTCGGCCTCGTCGCGTTGGGGTTCGGCGCGCCCGGGCCACTCGGCGCCGCGGGCGCTGGCAGTATACCAACGTGCGCGCTACCGGGCCTACGGCGCGCGCCGGCGGGTTCGTGTATCCTGCGCGCATCGGCGGATCGGCACGGGAGGTGCGCGGGGAATGGAGCGGGAGTTCGATACGGTGCGGGCGGTGCAGTGGCGCGACGGGCGTCTGGTCCTGCTGGACCAGCGCCGGCTGCCGGAGAGCACCGAGTTCGTCATGCTCGACGACGCGACCGCGACCGCGCAGGCGATCCGCGACATGGTCGTGCGCGGTGCGCCGGCGATCGGCGTCACCGCCGCGTACGGGGTGGTGCTGGCGGCACGCGACGCCTACGCCCGCAGCGGTCCGGACTGGCGCGGGAGCTGGGGCTCCGATCTCGAGACGCTCGCGGCGGCGCGCCCGACCGCCGTCAATCTCGCCTGGGCGATCGCCCGCATGGTGCGCCGCGCCGAGGCCCTGGGGGAGGAGGATCCGGCGGCCGCACTCCTCGCCGAGGCGCGGGCCATCCACGCGGAGGACATCGCCGCCAACCGGCGCATGGGCGAACTGGGCGCGGCGCTCTTCGACAAGCCGTGCGGGGTGCTCACGCACTGCAACACAGGTTCGCTCGCCACCGGCGGCTACGGCACCGCCCTCGGCGTGATCCGCAGCGCCTACCGTGCGGGCAAGGTGACCGAGGTCTTCGCCGACGAGACGCGCCCATGGCTGCAGGGCGCACGGCTGACCGCCTGGGAGCTCACCACCGACGGCATTCCCGTGCGGCTGCTGGTGGACGGGGCGGCCGCGCATCTGATGGCCTCGGGCCAGGTCGGCTGGCTGATCGTCGGCGCCGACCGCATCGCGGCCAACGGCGACGTGGCCAACAAGATCGGCACCTACGCCGCCGCCATCGCCGCGCGCCACCACGGCGTGCGGGTGATGGTGGTGGCGCCGAGCACGACGGTGGATCCGGCGACCCCCGACGGGGCCTCGATTCCGATCGAGCAGCGCGATCCCGGCGAGGTGCTGGCGTGGGGCGGGCATCGGGTCGCGCCGCCGGGGGTGGCGGCGTGGAACCCGGCCTTCGATGTCACGCCGGCGGCGCTGATCGATGCGCTGGTGACCGAACGCGGCGTGGTCCGTGCCCCCGACCGGGAACGGATGCGCGCCGTATTCCCGGCGGGCGCGCCCGGCGTCGACTAACCCGCCGCCGGCGGCCGCTATCGCGCCCGTCTCTATGGTATGATGCACGTTTCGCGGCGCGGACGGCCCATGGCGGGCGTCCGCGCCGCGCGATTCCTCCGTCCGGCGTAGGGGCGCGCGATTGCCCAGGGCGCGCGGCCCCGCGGTGTCCGGGCGCGGTACCACCGAAAGATTCAGGAGCCAGTCCCGCCCGGCATGGCCGAGTTCGCCAAAGAAATCCTACCGGTCAATCTCGAAGACGAGATGAAGCAGTCCTACCTCGGTTACGCGATGAGCGTAATCATCGGGCGGGCGCTGCCGGACGTGCGCGACGGTCTCAAGCCGGTGCACCGTCGCGTGCTGTTCGCGATGAGCGAGCTGGGCAACGACTGGAACAAGCCCTACAAGAAGTCCGCGCGCGTGGTCGGCGACGTCATCGGCAAATACCACCCGCACGGCGAGGCGGCCGTCTACGACGCCATCGTGCGCATGGCGCAGCCGTTCTCGATGCGCTACCCGCTGGTCGACGGACAGGGGAACTTCGGTTCGGTCGACGGCGACCCGCCCGCCGCCATGCGCTATACCGAGGTGCGCATGGCGCGCATCGCGCACGAGCTCATCGCCGATCTCGACAAGGAGACGGTCGACTTCGTCGCCAACTACGACGAGACCGAGCGCGAACCCGCGGTGTTTCCGACCCGGATCCCGAACCTGCTGATCAACGGATCGGCCGGGATCGCCGTGGGCATGGCGACCAATGTTCCGCCGCACAACCTGAGCGAAGTGATCGACGCCTGCCTGGCGCTGCTCGACGATCCCGATCTGCCGGTGGGGCGCATCATGGAGCACCTGCCCGGCCCGGACTTCCCCACCGCCGGCCTGATCAACGGCGCGGCCGGGATCCGCGAGGCCTACCGGACCGGGCGCGGGCGTATCTACGTGCGCGCGCGCAGCCACGTCGAGGCGGACGATCGCGGGCGCGAGGCGATCGTCGTCACCGAACTGCCGTATCAGGTCAACAAGGCGCGGCTGTTGGAGAAGATCGCGGCGCTCGTCAAGGAGCGGCGCATCGAGGGTATCACCGAGCTGCGCGACGAGTCGGACAAGGACGGTCTGCGCGTGGTCATCGAGCTGCGCCGCGGCGAGCCCTCGGAGGTGGTGCTCAACAACCTCTATCAGCACACGCAGTTGCAGACCGTGTTCGGCATCAACATGGTGGCGCTGGTCGACGGACAGCCGCAGCTCCTCGACCTCAAGCGCATCCTCGAGGCGTTCATCCGCCATCGGCGCGAGGTGGTCACCCGGCGCACGATCTACGACCTGCGCAAGGCCCGGGAACGGGCCCACATCCTCGAGGGTCTGGCGGTCGCGCTGGCGAACATCGACGCGGTGATCGCGCTGATCAAGGCCGCGGCGGGACGCGCCGAGGCGCGCGACGCACTGTTGGCGCGGACCTGGGACCCGGGGATGGTGACGGCAATGCTCGAGCGCGCCGGCGCCGACGCCTCGCGCCCCGAGGGCCTGGCGGCGGAGCTGGGCCTGCAGGACGGCGGTTACCGGCTCTCGGCGGAGCAGGCGCAGGCGATCCTCGATTTGCGCCTGCATCAGCTCACCGCCCTCGAGCAGGACAAGCTGGTCGAGGAATACACGAAACTCCTCGATCAGATCGGCGCGTTCCTGCGCATCCTCTCCGACCCGGACCGGCTGACGGAGGTCATCCGCGAAGAACTCAAGGAGATCCGCGAGCGCTACGGCGATGCGCGCCGCACCGAGATCGTCGCCACGCAGGAGGACCTCACCATGGAGGACCTCATCGGCGAGGAGGACGTGGTGGTCACCCTTTCCCACGCCGGCTACGCAAAGATCCAGCCGGTCGACGCCTACCGGGCGCAACGGCGCGGCGGGCGCGGCAAGGCGGCGGCGAGCGTGCGCGAAGAGGACTTCATCGAGAAGCTGTTCATCGCCAACACCCACGATACGCTCCTGTGCTTCTCCAGCCGCGGGCGCGTCTACTGGCTGAAGGTCTATCAGTTCCCCCAGGCGGGGCGCTCGGCGCGCGGCCGGCCGATCGTCAACCTCCTGCCATTGGAGGAGGGCGAGCGCATCAACGCCCTGCTGCCCGTGCGCGAGTACGAGCAGGGGCGTTACGTGTTCATGGCGACCCGCGACGGTACCGTGAAGAAGACGCCGCTGGAGGACTTCTCGCGCCCGCGTACCGCCGGGATCATCGCCGTGGAGCTGCGCGGCGACGACCGCCTGGTCGGTGTCGCGCTCACCGACGGGGCGCGCGAGGTGATGCTGGTGACCAGCGCGGGTAAGGCGATCCGCTTCCCCGAGGAGCAGGTGCGCCCGATGGGCCGCACCGCGGCGGGCGTGCGCGGCGTGCGCCTCGGTGCGGGCGAGTCCGTCGTCGGCCTGATGGTCGCCGAACCGGGCAGCGTGCTCACCGTCACTGAGCACGGCTACGGCAAGCGCACCGCGGTGGAGGATCACCCCACGCAAGGGCGCGGCGGGCAGGGCGTGATCGGCATCCGCACCAGCGAGCGCAACGGCCGTGTGGTGGGGGCCGTGCTGGTGCACGAGGAGGACGAGATCATGCTCATCAGCGAGAGCGGCACGCTGGTGCGCACGCGGGTCGCCGAGATCCCCGTACTCGGGCGCAACACCCAGGGCGTGCGCCTGATCCGCCTCGGCGGGAGCGAGCGCCTGGTCGGCGTGGAACCGATCTTCGACGACGGCGAGTCGGAGGCGGACGATTGAATGCACACGCCGGGCGCATGCGGTCCCGGCGGCGGACGTTGCGAGGTGCGTGGGCGATGAGTCGGGTATTCAATTTCAGTCCCGGTCCGGCGATGCTGCCGGAGGTCGTGCTGCAGCAGGCGCGGGAGGAGTTGACGGACTGGCGCGGCAGCGGCATGTCGGTCATGGAGATGAGCCATCGCGGCAAGGAGTTCATGTCCATCGCCGCGGAGGCGGAGGCGGACCTGCGCGGGCTGCTGGGGGTCCCGGACGCCTACAAGGTGCTCTTCCTGCAGGGCGGGGCGACGGCGCAGTTCGCCGCGGTCCCGCTCAACCTCCTGCGCGGGCGCGAGCGCGCCGACTACGTGAATACCGGTGCGTGGTCGAAGAAGGCGATCGCCGAGGCCGCGCGCTACTGCAGCGTGAACGTCGCGGCGAGCACGGAGGCGCAGGGGTTCACGACGGTTCCGGCGCAGGACACCTGGCGCCTGGACCCGGACGCCGCCTACGTGCACTACACCCCCAACGAGACCATCGGCGGGGTGGAGTTCCACTGGGTCCCCGATACCGGCGCGGTGCCGCTCGTCGCCGACATGTCCTCGACGATCCTCTCGCGTCCGATCGACGTCTCGCGCTTCGGGCTGATCTACGCGGGCGCCCAGAAGAACATCGGCCCGGCGGGGCTCACAGTGGTGATCGTGCGCGAGGATCTGCTCGGCGCCGCGCACCCGGCGACCCCGACGCTGCTCGACTACCGGGTGCAGGCCGAGAACGGCTCGATGTACAACACGCCGCCGACCTACGCGTGGTACATCGCCGGCTTGGTGTTCCGGTGGATACGCGACGAGGGCGGACTCGATGCCATGGCGGAGCGCAACCGGCGCAAGGCCGAGCGCCTCTACGCGGCGATCGACGAATCCGGCTTCTACCACAGTCCGGTCGATCCCGCGTGCCGTTCGTGGATGAACGTGCCCTTCACGCTCGCGGACCCGACCTTGGACAAGGAGTTTCTCACGGGCGCGCAGGAGGCGGGCCTGGTGGGTCTCAAGGGGCACCGCTCGGTCGGCGGGATGCGCGCCAGCATCTACAATGCCATGCCCGAGGCGGGTGTCGAGGCGCTCATCGGTTTCATGCGCGAGTTCGAGCGCCGCCGCGGCTGAGGGCCGTGCCCGCGCCGCGGGCGTCAAATTCAGCAGAGAGACGATTCCCGGGATGTTCAAGGTTCTCACGCTCAACAACATCTCTCCCGCGGGCCTCGACCGGCTGCCGCGGGAGCGCTACGAGGTCGCCTCCGAGATCCGGCGGCCCGATGCCATCCTGCTGCGCTCTTTCAACATGCACGAGATGGAGTTGCCGGAGACGCTCAAGGCGGTCGGCCGCGCCGGCGCGGGGGTCAACAATATCCCCGTCGATCGCCTCACGCGCCGCGGCGTCGCCGTGTTCAACGCCCCCGGCGCCAACGCCAACGCCGTCAAGGAGCTGGTCGTCGCCGGCATGTTGCTCGCGGCGCGCAACATCTGTCAGGCGTGGGCCTACGCCCGGGGGTTGGAGGGCGACGCGGTTGCGGTGCACCGGCAGGTGGAGGCGGGCAAGAAGCGCTTCGTGGGCTTCGAGCTGCCGGGGCGCACGCTGGGTGTGGTCGGGCTCGGTTCCATCGGGGTCCAGGTGGCCAACGCGGCGATCGCCCTCGGCATGAACGTGATCGGCCACGATCAGCAGATCACCGTGCAGCGGGCCTGGCAGCTCTCCTCGCAGGTGCAGCAGGCGACCAGCGTGGACGACCTGCTCGCGCGCTCGGATTTCGTGACCTTCCACACGCCGCTGACCGAGTCGACGCGGCACATGATCAACGCCGAACGGCTCGCCTTGATGCGCCCGGGCGCGGTCGTGCTGAATTTCGCGCGGGACGGGATCGTGGACAACACCGCGATCCGCGCGGCGCTCGACGCCGGGCGGATCTACGCCTACGTGTGCGATTTTCCGCATCCGGACCTGCTGCAACACGATCGCGTCGTCGCGCTGCCCCATATCGGGGCGTCTACGCGCGAGGCGGAGGAGAACTGCGCGGTCATGGTGGCGGACGCCGTGCGCGACTACCTCGAGCACGGCATCGTGCGCAACTCGGTGAATTTCCCGGAGGTGGTCATGCCGCGTACCGAGGGCCACCGCCTCGCGGTGGTCAACAGCAACGTACCGAACATGGTCGGGCAGATCTCCACGGCGCTGGCCAAGGCGGGCCTCAATATCCTCGATATGCTCAACAAGTCGCGCGGCGAAGTGGCCTATAATCTGGTGGACGTCAACGCGCCGGTCCCGGAGTCGACGCTGGCGGAGATCCGCTCCATCGACGGCGTGCTTGCGGTGCGGTTGTTGAACAACGGGGCCTGAGGCCGGGGGCGGATCCGGGGCGGCGGTTCGGGTGGACGAAGAACGAAAACTCGGGGAGATCCGCGCGCGCATCGACGAGCTGGACGAGCGTATCCAGGCGTTGATCGCAGAGCGCGCCGAGTGCGCGCGCGCCATCGCCGAGATCAAGCACGCCTCCGGTGCGGACAACGGTTTCTATCGCCCCGAACGCGAGGCGCAGGTGTTGCGGCGGGTGCAGGCGCGCAATCGCGGCCCGCTGCCCGACGAGGACCTGCTGCGCATCTTCCGCGAACTCATCTCCGCCTGCCTGGCGCTGGAGGAGTCGCTCACGGTGGGTTTTCTCGGCCCGGAGGGGACCTTCACCCAGGAGGCCGCCTTCAAACACTTCGGGCATTCGGTGCGCACGGTCCCGCTCGCGACCATCGAGGACGTCTTCCGCGAGGTCGAGGCGCAGGGGGCGCGCTTCGGCGTGGTGCCGGTGGAGAACTCCACCGAGGGCGTCATTCACCATACCCTCGATCGCTTTCTGGTCTCGCCGCTGCGCATCTGCGGCGAAGTCGAGCTGCGCATCCATCATCATCTCCTGGGCGCCGGCGGCGGCGAGATCCGCCGCGTCTACTCGCACCAGCAGTCGCTGGCGCAGTGCCGGCGCTGGCTCGACCGCGAGCTGCCCCAGGCCGAGCGCGTGGCGGTGAGCAGCAACGCGGAGGCCGCGCGGCGCGTGCGCGGCGAGGCCGGGGCGGCGGCCATCGCCGGCGACACCGCGGCGCAGCTCTACGGGCTCGAGGTGCTGGCCGGGAACATCGAGGACGAGCCCGACAATACGACGCGTTTCCTGGTGATCGGCTCGCAGGCGGTGCCGCCGAGCGGCAACGACAAGACCTCGCTGCTGGTCTCGACGCGCAACCGCTCCGGCGCGCTCGCGCGGCTGCTCGAGCCCCTGGCACGGCACGGCGTCAGCATGACGCGCATCGAGTCGCGTCCCTCGCGGCGCGGGGTGTGGGAGTACGTGTTCTTCGTCGACGTCCTCGGCCACGCCGCGGAGGAGCCGCTGGCGCCGGCGCTCGCGGAACTCCAGGAGGAGTGCACGTTGTTCAAGGTGCTCGGCTCCTACCCGCGCGCGAGCCTGTGAGCGGATCGGTGGGCGCAGGGCCCGGCAGCGGGATCCGCAGCGGGCGGGGTGACGACCCGGGCGCGGGTGCGGCGGCGCCGGTGCGGCGCTTGTGCGTGATCGGCGTCGGGCTGATCGGGGGCTCGTTCGCGCGCGCCCTGCGCGCCGCCGGCGCCTGCGCCGAGATTGTCGGGTGCGGTCGCGACGCCGCGCACCTGGAGCGGGCGCGCGCGCTCGGCGTGATCGATCGCGCCGAGGTCGATCCGGCGCGCGCCGTCGTCGATGCGGATGTGGTGATGCTGGCCGCGCCCGTGGGCGCGAGCGGCGCGCTGCTCCAGGCGGTGGCGCCGGTGCTGCGCGACGACGCGCTGATCAGCGACGCCGGCAGCGTCAAGGGGTCGGTGCTCGCCGCGGCGCGCGCCGCGCTGGGGGGCCGCTTCCCGGCCTTCGTCCCGGGTCACCCCATCGCCGGGACCGAACGCAGCGGGGTCGAGGCCTCGAGCGTGGACCTCTTCCGTGGGCGCTGCACGGTGTTGACCCCGACCGCGGAGACCGACGCGCGGGCGCTGGCCCGGGTGCGCGGGTTATGGGAGGCGTGCGGGGCGCGCGTGGTGGAGATGGACGCCGCGCACCACGACCGGGTGTTCGCCGCCGTCAGCCACCTGCCGCACCTGCTCGCCTACACCCTCGTCGACTGGATCGCCGCGCGCCCCGACGCCGCCGAGCTGTTCGACTTCGCCGGCGGCGGCTTTCGGGACTTCACCCGCATCGCCTCCAGCGACCCGGTCATGTGGCGCGACATCTGTACGGCCAACGCCGAGGCGCTGGGCGCGCAGCTCGCGGAGTTCGCCGCGGCGCTGGACGCGGTGCTGCGGGCCGTGCGCGCCGGCGACGCCGCGGCGCTCGAGGCGCTGTTCGCGCGCGCCAAGCGCGCCCGCGACCGGAAGGTGGAGGCGGAGCGGTGAGCGCCGGCGGCCGCTACCGGGTCCGCCCGGGCGGGCGCCTGGTCGGGCGCCTGCGCGTACCCGGCGACAAGTCGATCTCGCACCGCGCGCTCATGTTGGGCGCCGTCGCCGAGGGGGTCACCGTCATCGACGGCTTCCTCGAGGGGGCCGACTGCCTGGCGACCCTACGGGCGCTGCGCGCGCTCGGGGTGGAGATCGAAGGCCCCGCAGGCGGGCGGGTCACCGTGCACGGCGTCGGCCTGCACGGGCTGCGGCCCCCGACCGCTGCGCTCGATCTCGGCAACTCCGGCACCTCCATGCGCCTGCTCGCCGGTCTGCTCGCCGGGCAGGCGTTCCCGGTCACCCTGACCGGCGACGCCTCGCTCTCGCGCCGCCCGATGCGGCGCATCACCGAGCCGCTCGCGGCGATGGGTGCGCGCATCGAGACGACCGCCGCGGGTACCGCGCCGCTGCGTCTGGCGGGCGGGGCGCGGCTGCACGGCATCGACTACGACCTCCCGGTGGCGAGCGCGCAGATCAAGTCCTGCCTGCTGCTCGCCGGGCTGTATGCGCACGGGCACACCTGCGTGCGCGAGCCGGCGCCCACGCGCGATCACACCGAGCGCATGCTCGCGGGCCTGGGTCACGCCCCCGCGCGCGCGGGCGGGCGCATCTGCGTGGAGGGCGGCGCACGGCTGCACGGACGGGCCATCGACGTCCCGGCGGACCTGTCCTCGGCCGCGTTCTTCCTGGTCGGGGCGAGCATCGCGCCGGGCTCGGACCTGCGGCTCGAACACGTCGGCGTCAACCCCACGCGCACCGGGGTGATCGAGATCCTGCGCCGCATGGGCGCGGACATCGAGATCCTCAATCCGCGCGAGGCGGGCGGCGAGCCGGTCGCGGACCTGCGGGTACGGGCGGCCCCCCTGCGCGGCATCGCCATCGGGCCGGAGCTGGTGCCCCTGGCGATCGACGAGTTTCCGGCGGTCTTCGTGGCCGCGGCCTGCGCCGAGGGCGAGACCGTGCTCACCGGGGCGGAGGAGCTGCGCGTGAAGGAGAGCGACCGCATCCAGGTAATGGCCGAGGGCCTGCAGGCCCTCGGGGTGGCGGCGCGCCCGACCGCGGACGGCATCGTCATCCGCGGCGGCACGCCGGGCGGAGGCACGGTGGACAGCCACGGCGATCACCGCATCGCCATGGCCTTCGCGATCGCCGCGCTGCGCGCCGCCGGGCCGGTCACGGTCACCGACACCAGCAACGTGGAGACCTCCTTTCCGGGATTCCCGGCCGCCGCCGCCGGGGTCGGCCTCGGGATCGTCGCCGAGCGCGGCGGGGACCCGGCGGCGGAGGCGCGGGAGTGACCGGCCCGGCCGCTTCCGGCCCGGTGCCGGTGGTCACGATCGACGGTCCCGGCGGTTCGGGGAAGGGGACCGTGGGCCGGCGGCTGGCGCAGGCCCTGGGCTGGCATTACCTCGACAGCGGCGCGCTCTACCGCCTCGTGGCCCTGGCGGCGCAGCGCCGCGGCGTGGCCCTGGACGACGCGCCGGCCCTGGCGGCCCTGGCCCGTGACCTGGAGGTCCTCTTCGAGATCGGTCCCGGCCCCGACGAGGAACGTGTCCGGCTCGCGGGGGACGAGGTCGGCCCCGATCTGCGCACCGAGGCCTGCGGGGAGCGCGCCTCGCGGGTCGCGGCCCTGCCGGCGGTGCGCGCGGCGCTCCTGGAGCGCCAGCGGGCGTTCCGCCGCCCCCCGGGGCTGGTGGCCGACGGGCGCGACATGGGCAGCGTCGTATTTCCGGACGCGACGCTCAAGATCTTCCTCACGGCGAGCCCCCTGGAGCGCGCCCGCCGGCGCTATAACCAGTTGAAGGAGAAAGGGGTCAGTGCTAACCTAGCGGCTCTTTCGGACGAGATCGCCCGCCGGGACGCGCGTGACGCGCAACGGGCCGTGGCCCCGTTGCGTCCGGCCGCCGATGCGGTCGTGCTCGACACCACCGGGATGGCGATCGCCGAAGTGGTGGCGCGCGTGCGCGGGTTGCTGTAACGTGCCCCGGCTTGCGAGAGGGCGGTCGGGCCGGGGCCCGGCCGGCGGGTCCATTCGTCGACAGGACGTACAGGGCAGAGATTAATCGGAATGAGTGAAAGTTTCGCGGAGTTGTTCGAGCAGAGCCTGGCGCACACGCAGATGCGGCCCGGTTCGATCATCACCGGCAAGGTGGTGGACATCCGGCCCGATGCGGTGGTGGTGAGCGCGGGCCTGAAGTCGGAGGGGGTCATCCCCATCGACCAGTTCTATACCGACGACGGCGCCCTCGAGGTCTCCCTGGGCGACGAGATTGAGGTCGCCCTGGATGCGGTCGAGGACGGCTTCGGCGAGACCCGCCTCTCGCGCGAGAAGGCCAAGCGCGCGCGCACCTGGACCCACCTGGAGCAGGCCTTCGAGAAAGGCGAGACGGTCACCGGCCAGATCAGCGGCAAGGTCAAGGGCGGTTTCACGGTGGATCTGGACACCGTGCGCGCCTTCCTGCCCGGCTCGCTCGTGGACATCCGCCCGGTCCGCGATACCACCTACCTCGAGGGCAAGGATCTCGAGTTCAAGGTCATCAAGATCGACCGCAAGCGCAACAACGTCGTGGTCTCGCGCCGCGCGGTGCTCGAATCCGAATACTCCGCCGAGCGCGAGGCCCTGCTCGACAAGCTCGAGGAGGGCGCCGTCCTCAAGGGTGTGGTGAAGAACCTGACCGACTACGGCGCGTTCGTCGATCTCGGCGGCATCGACGGGCTGCTGCATATCACGGATATGGCGTGGAAGCGCGTCAAGCATCCCTCCGAGGTGTGCAACATCGGCGACGAACTCGAGGTCAAGGTGCTCAAGTTCGACCGCGAGCGCAACCGCGTCTCCCTCGGCCTCAAGCAGCTCGGTGAGGATCCGTGGGTCGACCTCTCGCGCCGCTACCCGGTCGGCACCCGCCTGTTCGGCAAGGTCACCAACATCACCGACTACGGCTGCTTCGTGGAGATCGAGGAAGGCGTCGAGGGCCTGGTTCACGTCTCGGAGATGGATTGGACCAACAAGAACGTGAGCCCCTCCAAGGTCGTGCAGATGGGCGACGAGGTGGAGGTGCTGGTGCTGGACATCGACGAGGAGCGCCGGCGTATCTCCCTCGGCATCAAGCAGTGCCAGTCCAATCCGTGGGAGGCCTTCGCGGCCACCCACAACAAGAACGACCGGGTCGTGGGTACGATCAAGTCGATCACCGATTTCGGCATCTTCGTCGGACTCGAGGGCGATATCGACGGACTCATCCATATGTCGGACATCTCCTGGAACGTGCCCGGCGAGGAAGCCATCCGCGACTACAAGAAGGGCGACGAGATCGAAGCGGTGGTGCTTAGCGTGGACCCGGAGCGCGAGCGCATCTCGCTCGGGATCAAGCAGCTCGACAAGGACCCGATGTCCAATTTCCTCGGCGGCAACGAGAAGGGCGCCGTCGTCAAGGGGACGGTGCGCGAGGTCGACGCCAAGGGTGCCGTGATCGACCTCGGCGACGGCGTCGAGGGCTACCTGCGCGCCTCCGAGCTCACCCGCGACCGCGTCGAGGACGCGCGCACCGTGCTCAACGTCGGCGACGAGGTCGAGGCGAAGTTCATCGGGGTCGACCGCAAGAATCGCACCATCAATCTCTCGATCAAGGCCCTCGAAGATCAGGAGGAGAGCCAATCGGTGCGCGACTACGGTCGTTCGTCCGCGGCCGGAACCACGAGTCTGGGCGACATCCTCAAGGAGCAGCTCGAAAAGAACGAATAGCGAAGCGATGCGCGCGCACGGGGTGGTGCCGCGCCGCCGGGCGGTCGCCGGCGGCGGAGAACGATCGGTATTGGAAGGGGATACCGAAGAATGACAAAGTCCGAGTTGATCGAGGCGCTCGCGCGCAAGCAGAGCCACCTCAAGTACCGCGACGTGGAACTCGCCGTCAAGGGTCTCCTGGAGCAGATGAGCCAGGCGCTCGCGACGGGTCAGCGCATCGAGATCCGCGGCTTCGGCAGCTTCTCGCTCCACTACCGCCCGCCGCGCATCGGGCGCAACCCGAAGACGGGCGATTCCGTGCAGTTGCCCGGCAAGTACGTCCCCCATTTCAAGCCGGGCAAGGAACTGCGCGAGCGCGTCAATACCGGCGACCGGCGCCCCACCGAGGCCTGACGCCGCTTCCCCCTGTGCGGGGATGGTTCCCCCGATTCATTGCGTAGGGCCAGGCTTGCCGGGCCGACGGCGTCGGCCGTCCCGATGTTGCATGTATCGGCGTTGTCGACGGGGTAGGGCCGGGCTTGCCCGGCCGACGCTGCCGATCGGACCCACGTCGCCCAGGTTGGCGTTGTCGGCGGGCCGAGGCCCGCCCTACGAGGCCGGGGCCGTCGATCCGGGCGGCGTGGTTCGGATCCGGTGTCGTCGGCGGGGTGAGCCCCGCCCTACGGGTGCCTGCATCGGCGTTGTCGGCGGGGTAGGGCCGGGCTTGCCCGGCCGAGGCTGTCGATCAGACCCATGT
Source organism: Gammaproteobacteria bacterium (assembly GCA_027013145.1). Classification (GTDB taxonomy): domain Bacteria; phylum Pseudomonadota; class Gammaproteobacteria; order 21-64-14; family 21-64-14; genus BMS3Abin12. The sequence goes on from JALUXX010000038.1 coordinate 36,612, forward strand.
CGTCCAGGTTGGCGTTGTCGGCGGGCCGAGGCCCGCCCTACGAGGCCGGGGCCGTCGATCCGGGCGGCGTGGTTCGGATCCGGCGTCGTCGGCGGGGTGAGCCCCGCCCTACGGGTGCCTGCATCGGCGTTGTCGGCGGGGTAGGGCCGGGCTTGCCCGGCCGAGGCTGTCGATCGGACCCACGTCGTCCAGGTTGGCGTTGTCGGCGGGCCGAGGCCCGCCCTAGGGGCCGACGGCGCGCTGCCCCGCCGCAGGACACCGGCGAGAGATGCGGGCTAGAATGAGCCTCCTCGCAAGGTGTGCAGGGAGGGCGGCATGGCGCGGATTCTCGCTTTCGTAATCGTCGTGGTGGTGGTGACGCTGGCACTGAGCTTTGCGGTCCTCAACGCTCGTCCGGTCCCGCTCGACTTCTACTTCGGGACCCGCGAGATCCCCCTGGCCCTCGCCCTGGTGCTGGCGCTCGTCGCCGGTGCCGTGCTGGGGGTCGCCGCGAGTCTGACCATGGTGCTGCGTGCGCGCGGCGAGGCCCGGCGGCTGCGCCGCAGCGCGCGTCGTGCCGAAGAGGAACTGGAGAACCTGCGCAAGCTTCCCCTCCGGCCCGATCCCTGATGGCGTTCGACCTCCTCTGGCTGCTGCTCCCCGTAGCCGCCGCCTCCGGTTGGTTCGCGGCCCGGCGCGGCGCGAAGCGGGCGCCGGCGCGTCCCGACGGAGGCTATTTCGAGGGGCTCAACTTCCTTCTCAACGAGCAGCCCGACCGCGCCATCGAGGTGTTCACACGGATGGTCGAGGTGGACAGCGAGACGGTCGAGGTGCACCTGGCGCTCGGAAACCTGTTCCGCCGCCGCGGCGAGGTCGACCGCGCGATCCGGATCCACCAGAACCTCATCGCCCGCCCCTCGCTCACACGTACCCAGCGCGCCGGGGCGCTGCTGGAACTCGGCGAGGACTACCTGCGGTCCGGTGTGCTCGATCGCGCGGAGAACCTGTTTCGCGAACTCGCCGATACCGGCCTGCACACGGCGGCGGCGCTGCGCCGCCTGGTCGACATCTACGAGCACGAGAAGGAGTGGGAAGCGGCGATCGGCGCCGCCCGCCGCCTCGAAGCGGCAAACGGCGGCGTGCAGCGCGCCGCGATCGCACAGTATCACTGCGAACTGGCCGAGATCGCGCGCGCGGCCGGGCGCCACGACGACGCGCTGCGCAGTGTGCGCCGCGCGCTGTCGCACGATCGGCGCTGCGCACGCGCGAGCATCCTCGAAGGGCGCCTGGAGATGGAGCGCGGCCGCTATCGCAGCGCCGCCGAGAGCTTAATGCGCGTGGACGAGCAGGCGCCGGAGTATCTCGCGGAGGTCATCGAACCGCTGGGCGAGTGCTTCCGCCGGCTCGGACGGCCGGAGCGGCTGGAGGCGTTCCTGGAGCGGGTGCTGGCTCGACATCCGGAAACGAGCGCGATCATCGCGCTCGCTGAGTTGCGCGGGCGTCGCAGCGGGGCCGCGGAGGCGGCGCGCTTCCTGGCGGAGGCGCTCGAACGCAACCCCTCGCTCCTCGGCATTCAGCGCCTCGTGCGCTGGTACCGGTCGCACGCGCACGGGGAATGCGAGCGCGAACTCTCCACCGTCGGCGAGTGCATGGAACGGTTGTTCGAAGACGTGCCGGCCTATTACTGTACGCACTGTGGGTTCAGCGGCCGCACCCTGCACTGGCAGTGTCCCGGCTGTCGGCGCTGGGGCAGCGTGAAGCCGCTGCACGGGATGTCGGTGAACGCTTTCCTCGCGAGCATGTCGGGGCGGCTGCAGACCTCGGGTCGGCCGGCGGACGCGGAGGGGAGGCGGTGACTGCGGGGTACGCGCGGCGGCGGGCGGGGGCCGTCGGGCGACTGGGGATGGAGGTCGCTATGGCCGGTTGGAACCGGCGCCGCCGGTGGGTTCGCGCGCCGTGAACGCACCGGCTCCGCACATTATCGTGGCGCTGGACTATCCCGCGGCGGAGCCCGCGCTTGCGCTCGCGCGGCGGCTCGATCCGGCGCGCTGCCGGCTCAAGGTCGGCAAGGAGTTGTTCACCCGTGCCGGCCCGGGGGTGGTACGCGCGCTCGCGGATGCGGGCTTCGACGTCTTCCTCGATCTCAAGTACCACGACATCCCCAATACCGTCGCCGCCGCCTGTGCCGCGGCCGCGGAACTCGGGGTGTGGATGCTCAACGTCCACGCCCTCGGCGGGCGGCGCATGCTCGAGGCCGCGCGCGACGCCGTGCACGCGCGGGCGCGTGCGGGCGGGCGCCGCCCGTTGTTGATCGCCGTGACCATCCTCACCAGCCTCGCCGAGGCCGATCTGCGCGAGGTCGGCTTCGGCGGTCCGCCGGCGGAGAACGTCACGCGGCTCGCCGCGCTCGCGCGCGCCGCCGGTCTGGACGGGGTGGTGTGCGCGCCGACCGAGGCCGCGGCCCTGCGCGCGACGCTCGGCGGGGACTTTCTGCTGGTCACCCCCGGCGTGCGCCCCGCGGGTGCGGGCGCGGGCGACCAGCGCCGCGTCCTCACCCCCGCGCAGGCGCGGGCCGCCGGGGCCGACTACCTGGTGATCGGGCGTCCGGTCACGCAGGCGGACGACCCCCTCGCGGCGCTGGCGGCGATCGAAGAGGAACTCGCGGAGGGCCCGGCGTGATTGACATGCCCGCCCGCGGTGTTAGCATCGTCCGGGCGCGGTGTCTTCGGGCGCCGGCGCAGGGAGTGACACACGGAGTGTGGCGGGGCGCGGACGCCCCGGTTTCCAACGGAGGGAAATGCCATGAAATCACTGTGCACCGTTCTGTTCATCCTGCTGTTGTCCGTCCTCTCCCCGGCGGCGTTCGCCGGCCCGGTCGACCTCAACCACGCGGATGCCCCGGCGCTGGCCGCGGCGATCGACGGCGTCGGGCCGCGACTGGCCGAGGCCATCGTCGCGTACCGCAAGGCGCATGGGCCGTTCACTTCGGTGGACCAACTGCTCGCGGTCAAGGGCATCGGCCCGCGGGTGCTCGAGCGCAACCGCGAGCGCCTGAGCGTCGGGCGGCAGGAGGCGTCGAAGCGGCCCTGACGCCGCGGCCCCGGCCGCCGGGGGGGGTATGAGCACGGGTGCGCGCGGCTGGTACCTCGTCTTCGGCAAGCCGGGGCGGGAGCGCACGGCCCGCGAGAACCTCGAGCGGCAGGGATTCGAGACCTACCTGCCCATGCTGCGGCAACGGCGCCGGCGCGGCGGGCGCTACGTCGTGCGCGTCGAGCCGATGTTCCCGCGCTACCTCTTCGTGCGTTTCGACGCCGAGCGCGATCACTGGGGTCCGATCCGCTCGACGCTCGGGGTCTCGAAGCTGGTGCGCTTCGGCGCGGCGCTCGCGCGGGTGCCCGACGATCTGGTGGCATTGCTGCGTTCACGCGAGGATCCCGAAGGGATCCAGGACCTGCCCGCGCCGGAGTTCCGCTCCGGCGCGGGGGTCCGCATCGTCGAAGGGCCGATGGCCGGCTACGAGGGGATCTTCCAGGCCCCAAGCGGCCGCGACCGCGTCACCGTCCTGCTCCACGTCTGCGGCCAGTACACCCCCGTCCAGCTCCCTCCCGGTCACCTCGAACCGCTGTCGTAGACGCCGTACCGCGATCCCGCACCGGGCCCGCAGGGGGACGCTGTCGATCGGAATGGCGTCGTCTGGATCAGGGCGTCGTCGGCGGGGCGAGCCCCGCCCTACCGGTGCCCGGATCGGCATGGGAGGTGGGGTAGGGCCGGGCTTGCCCGGCCGGCGGTATGGATCGGGACGATGGGGTTGGAATCCGGCGGCGTCGGCGCGGCGAGCCCCGCTCGACAGGCCGACGACGTTCGCAAGGGGCGTGCCGTATGCAAGGGGTCGCGTATGCAAGGGGTCGGAGTCACCGGCCGGAGGAAATCGTTTCAAGGCCCGGCCGCCGCTCGCGGGCGGTGACTCCGACCCCCGGGGCAGCGCCGCCCCGAACGTCATCGCCGTAGGGTTCAACCGCGATTCGCGGACGGTGGCGCTGTCCCCGCAGAACCCGGAAGGCCATAGAAGACCCCGGCGCGGCCTGGAAACCCGACAGCGGCTGTCGACTTCAGCGGCGCAGAAACCGGACGTTTGACTTGGTCAGAAACCAGACCTACTATTGAACTATGATCGAGTTGAACATCCATGTCGTCAAGGCGCGGCTGTCGGAACTGCTCGGCAAGGTGGAGGCCGGCGAGACCGTGGTGGTCTGTCGCCGGAATCAGCCGGTGGCGGAAATCCGCCCGTTGCCGCGCAAATCCCCCGGCCCGCGACCGATCGGCCTGGCCAAGGGGCGCATCCATGTCCCGCCCGAATTCCACGAACCCCTCCCGGAGGAGGTCCTGACGGGGTTCGAAGGGCCCGGGGCGTGAGGCTGCTGCTCGATACGTGCACCTTCCTCTGGATTCTCGACGATGACCCGGCCCTGTCCCCGGCGGCGCGGGAGGCGTTTCGTGACCCCGACAACGAGGTCTTCCTGAGCGCCGTTTCGGTATGGGAGATCCTGGTGAAACATCGGTTGGGTCGGCTGTCGCTGCCGGATCCGTGCGCCCCGTTCATTCAGCGCCAGCGGCAGGCGCACGCGATCGCGTCCTTACCGCTGGACGAGGACGCGGTCGTGCAACTGCCCGCGCTGCCGGATCGGCACCGCGATCCATTCGACCGGATGCTGGTATGCCAGGCCGTCGCGCACGGCCTGATCCTGCTCACGCCCGACGAGGCGATCCGCCGGTATCCGATCCGGACGTTGTGGTAACGGGAGTCGTCCGCGCCTGACGGGCGTCGTCGGCGGGCCAAGGCCCGCCCTACCGGTGCCCGGGTCGGGATGGGGGTGGGGTAGGGCCGGGCTTGCCCGGCCGGCGGTATGGATCGGGACGATGGGTTGGGATCCAGCGGCGTCGGCGGGCCAAGGCCCGCCCTACCGGTGCCCGGGTCGGGATGGGGTGGGGTAGGGCCGGGCTTGCCCGGCCGGCGGCATGGATCGGGACGATGGGTTGGGATCCAGCGGTGTCGGCGGGCCAAGCCCCGCGCTACAGGCCGACGACGTTTGCAAGGGGGCGCGCCGTTTGCAAGGGGTCGGAGTCACCGCCCGGAGGAAGTCGTTTCAAGCCCCGGCGCCGCTCACGGGCGGTGACTCCGACCCCGGTAGCCGCAGAAGGTCGGGCCGACGCTCGCGGGCGGTGACTCTGACCCCGGTAGTCGCAGTGACTCCGACCCCGTCGTCCCGGACGCCGGAAACCCGCCGATCCGATCCGGCCGAAGACCCCATGGACCCCACGGAACACCCGGAAGGATCGGGATGAGCCCGCGCCGGTTGAAGGATTACTCGGCTGGCATCGCCTGGCGCCCCGTGCCACGGAGCCCGCAGGAGGAGAGGCGCCATCCCGGCGGCGTCGGCAGCCCTGACGCGCCCCCGCCCGGCCCCAATCCGTACGCATTGACGCGGACCGTCCCTGCCCCTAGATTGTTCACCCCATGAACACGAGGGACCGCGAGGACGCGCTCACCCTGGAGCTGCTCGAGGCCGTCGGGCAACGCTCCGATCTCACCCAGCGCCACCTCGCGCGCCGGCTCGGGGTCGCGCTCGGGCTAGCCAACGCCTACCTGCGTCGCTGCGTGCGCAAGGGCTACGTCAAGATCCAGCAGGCGCCCGCCAACCGCTACCTGTACTATCTGACGCCGACCGGCTTCGCCGAGAAGGCGCGCCTCACCGGCCGTTACCTCCAGGTCTCGTTCGACTTCTACCGCCGCGCGTCGGCCTCCTGCGACGCGGCCCTGGCGGAGGACGCCGGCGGCGGTCGCCGCCTGCTGTTGTGCGGCGTCTCGGAACTCGCCGAGATCGCCTCGCTGCGCGCCCTGGAGCGCGGTTTCGTCGTGGTGGGCACCTACGATCCGGACGCGGCGGCGGAGCGTTTCCTCGGCCGGCCGGTGTGGCACGATGCGCAGGCGGTGGCCGCGCACGACCTGCGCCTGCTCACCGACCTCGCGGATCCGGCCGGCGCGCGCAAACGCGCCGTCGCGCTGCACCCGCCGCGCCCGCTGCGCATCCCCGACCTGCTCCCGGTCGCGGGTACGGAGGCCCGCGGCGGCTGAACGAACGGGGTGCGGGCGCCGCGCCCCACGGCCGGCCCGGCCGGCGTTCGGGGCACCCGTTGCGGGTGCGCCCATGGCGGTAGCGTGCCTGAAACCGCCCTGCGGCGTCGCGGTGGCAGGGTCCGGGCGGACTCATGTAGGGTGGGAACCGGCCGATGAGCAGGGAACCGCGGGGACGGGCGGCGGTGGGGAGCGGAGGCGGGAGGTGAACGTGACGATGAACGGAAGGAAACGCCGGCCGTGAAGCTGCGCCCCGTGATTCTCGCCGGCGGCTCGGGCACGCGCCTGTGGCCGCTCTCGCGCGAGTACTACCCCAAGCCGCTGCTGCCCCTCGGCGCCGAGCGCCCGCTCATCCAGGAGGCGATCTGCCGCCTCGACGGGATGGATGAGGTCGCCGCGCCGATCCTCGTGTGCAACGAGGAACACCGCTTCCTCGTCGCCGAGCAGTTGCGCCGCCTCGGGCGCGGGGGCGGGGCGATCGTGCTCGAGCCGGTGGGACGCAACACCGCCCCGGCGCTGGCGCTCGCCGCGCACGCCGCACTCGCCGCGGGCGAGGACGAGGTGCTCGCCGTGATGCCCGCCGACCAGGTCATCCTCGACGCCGCCGCCTTCCGCGAGGCGGTCGCCGCCGGGGCGCGGCTGGCCGCCGCGGGGCGGCTGGTCACCTTCGGCATTGTCCCCGCGCGTCCCGAGACCGGCTACGGCTACCTGCGCAAGGGCGCGCCGCTGGACGGGGCGGGCGCCTTCGAACTCGCGCGCTTCGTCGAGAAACCCGACCGCAGCACGGCCCAACGCTACCTCGAATCGGGCGAGTATCTGTGGAACAGCGGTATCTTCATGATGCGCGCCTCGCGCTGGCTGGAGGAACTCGAGGCCCATCGCCCCGACATCGCCGCCGCAGCCGAGCGCGCCTGGCGCGCGGGGGCGCGCGACGAGGACTTCTACCGCGCGGGCAAGGACGAGTTCGCCGCCTGCCCCGCCGACTCCATCGACTACGCGGTCATGGAGAAGGCCGCCGGCGGGGTGGTCGTCCCGCTCGACGCCGGCTGGTCCGACGTCGGCTCCTGGCCCGCGCTGTGGGAGATCTGCCCGCGCGACGCCGACGGCAACGTCGCCCAGGGCGACGTGCTTGCCGAGGAGGTGCGCGACTCGCTGATGATCGCCCAGCACCGCCTGCTCGCCGCCGTCGGGGTCGCGGACCTGATGATCGTCGAGACCGCCGACGCCGTGCTCGTCGCCCACCGCGACCACGCCCAGCAGGTCAAGGACATCGTGCGGCGCATCAAGGAGGACGGACGCGACGAACACAAGGTCCATCGCACCGTCCACCGCCCCTGGGGCGCCTACGAGGGCATCTGCAACGGCAGTCGCTTCCAGGTCAAGCGCATCACCGTCAACCCCGGCGCCTCGCTCTCGCTGCAGATGCACCACCATCGCGCCGAGCACTGGATCGTCGTCACCGGCACCGCGCGCGTGACGCGGGGCGAGGAGGTCTTCCTCCTGAGCGAGAACGAGTCGACCTACATCCCCCTGGGCACGCGCCACCGCCTCGAGAACCCCGGGACCATCCCGCTCGAGATCATCGAGGTGCAGTCGGGCAGCTACCTCGGCGAGGACGACATCGTGCGCTTCGAGGACCGCTACAAGCGTTGCTGAACCGACGGTGGCGCCGCCGATGGGCGGTGTAAACGAGCTTATCCGGCGGAAAAACATGGAAATTCGCGTCCCTTGAGTATACATACAATGTAAATATAATAATGGCAGGGGTGGAATGAGATTTCGCTGGGACGCGCGCAAGGCGGTACTGAACCTCAAGAAGCATGGTGTTTCCTTCGTGGAAGCGAAGAGCGTTTTCTATGATGCCTATGCCCGCCTGATCGCGGACCCGGAACATTCCACGGCGGAGGAGCGATTTCTGCTTCTTGGCTATAGCGCGAGGTTCAGACTCTTGGTGGTGTCCCATTGTTACCGTGAGAAAGCGCAAGAGGTCAGAATCATTTCGGCCCGGAAAGCCACGAGGTCCGAGCGGTCACAGTACGAGGGTTTTATCGATGAGAGCTGAATACGACTTCTCGAAATCACGGCGGAATCCCTACACCAAGAAGATCAAGAAGCAGATCACGATTCGGATCGATGATGACACCATTGAGTATTTCAAGGCGCTGGCCGAGGAAAAGGATATTCCCTACCAGACGCTGATCAACCTGTATCTGCGCGACTGTGCGGAATCGCACCGAAAGCCGAAACTCAAGTGGTCATAGCGTGGCGCACCCGGCCCACGCAGCCGACGGTGAAAAGGCGCCGCCGTCGATCGCCGCCGCCGTCTGACCCGCCCGCCGGCTTCCACCCCCGGTCGCTGATACCTTGCACATAGGCCGATTCATGTGCCTCCTCCCGGCCGGGGGGGAGGGGCAGGGAGAGGGGATCCCGATCCAGCGCCCGTTACCATGATCACCGCACCGCCGCGTCGTAGCGCCGCCGGAGAGACGGCAGCCGCCCGCGACCGGCACCCGATTCTTCACCCGCCGACCGGAAAAAACGATATGTCCAAGAAAGCACTCATCACCGGCATCACCGGCCAGGACGGCGCCTATCTCGGCGAGTTCCTCCTCGCCAAGGGCTACGAGGTCCACGGCATCAAGCGCCGCACCTCACTGTTCAACACTGACCGCATCGATCATCTTTACCAGGACCCGCACACCTCCGGGGCACGCTTCATCCTGCACTACGGCGACATGACCGACTCCAGCAGCCTCGTGCGAGTCATCCAGCAGGTGCAGCCCGACGAGATCTACAACCTCGCCGCCCAGAGCCACGTCGCCGTCTCCTTCGAAGAGCCGGAGTACACCGCCGACTCCGACGCCCTCGGCGCCTTGCGCCTGCTCGAGGCGATCCGCATCCTGGGCCTGGAGAAGCACACCCGCTTCTACCAGGCCTCCACCTCGGAGCTGTTCGGCAAGGTGCAGGAGGTGCCCCAGCGCGAGACCACCCCCTTCTACCCGCGCTCACCCTACGCCGCCGCCAAGCTCTACGCCTACTGGATCACCGTCAACTACCGCGAGGCCTACGGCCTTTACGCGTGCAACGGCATACTTTTTAACCACGAGTCGCAAATCCGCGGCGAGACCTTCGTCACCCGCAAGATCACCCGGGCCCTGGCGCGCATCGCGCTCGGCCTGCAGGACTGCCTCTACCTCGGCAACCTCGAGTCGCGGCGCGACTGGGGCCACGCCCGCGACTACGTCGAGATGATGTGGCTCATGCTCCAGCAGGACGCCCCCGAGGACTACGTCATCGCCAGCGGCGAACAGCACAGCGTGCGCGCGTTCGTCGAGACCGCCGCGCGCGGCCTCGGCATCGGCCTGCGCTGGGAGGGCGAAGGGCGCGCAGAGACCGGCATCGTCGAGACCGTCGAGCCCGCGGGTCGCTACGAGCCCCCGCCCGGCCTCGCGCCCGGCGCCGTCGTCGTGCGCGTCGACCCGCGCTACTTCCGCCCCACCGAGGTCGACACCCTCCTCGGCGACCCCGCCAAGGCGCGCGAGAAGCTCGGCTGGCGCCCGCGCGTGAGCTTCGCGGAACTGGTGCGCGAGATGATCGACGCCGACTTCGACCTCGCCCGCCGCGACGAACTCTGCCGCAGCGCCGGCTTCACCGTGCCCGAGCGCCATGAATGAGCGCTGGGTGCCCGACCGCACCGGAGGGGCGCCAGGAGCGGCGCCAAGGCCGAACGGCACCTCCGCTCTCCCGCGGGAGAAGGGGGCGAATGACAGGTGTCGGGGCTGCCCCGGGTGAGGTCAAGGACGTCGGTGCGGACTCCGCCCGGCGGAATGCGGGCGACGATGGAGTCCTGCGGGGGCCTGAAGCGCCACGGCGTGGTTGTCTGCGGCGATCAATCCGCGCCCTGGCGAGGAGGGGTTCGGATTCCAGCGGGACGATCTTGATTCCAGGATAGCAGCGCCTTACTATTGGTAAGGAAGAGCGTCGTACAGGAAATGCCAGGATGTCCGAAGCACGACTGAGTTCCAAGGGACAGATCACGGTTCCGCGCGACATCCGCGAACGGCTGCGCCTCAAGCGGGGGGACAAGGTGCGATTCAGGGTCACCCCGGACGGACAGGTCGTCCTGGAGCCGGCCAAGTACGCCGTGAGCGAACTGTTCGGGCTCTTGCGTCGCGAAGACCGGGAACCCGTTTCGGTCGAGGCGATGGACGCCGCGATCCGCGGCCGCTTCAAGGGCTCGGCATGAACGGGCTGGATACCAATGTCCTCATCCGATATCTGGTCGTCGATGACGAGACCCAGGCCGCCAAGGCGAAACGGTATATCGAATCCGGCATCAGCTATGTCAACTGCATCGTGCTGAGTGAGGTCGTCTGGGTACTCGAGTCCGCGTATGGATACGGGAAGGAAGCCATTGTCGGCGTGCTGGAGCGCCTGTTATCGACCCAGGAAGTGGAAATCGAGGACTCGGACTTGGCGCTGCTCGCCCTGCACGATTATCGCCGTTCGTCCGCAGGATTTACCGACTGCCTGATCGGGCGCCGGAACGCCGCCCACGGTTGCGGACAGACCGGCAGCTTCGATCGGCGCGCAAAGGGCGCTGCGGGTTTCAGGATGCTGTGATTCCGTCGAGGTACCGCCCGGCTACCGGCGCCCTCCCGCAGAGAGAGTCCGCTCCCCGTCGGAAGGGATCGAACGACACGGGGATAGGATCGGCCCTGAGCGGATGAACTTCCCCTCTCACCGCCCGGGAGAGGGCCAAGAGGAGGGGATCGCCCCAGGGGCTGGCGGTATCGGCGGTGACCCGGAGCAGGTGTTGCGACAGCGCCGCGGCGCCGGCGCGACGCCGCCCGGATCAGGCGCCGCCGGGGTAGGGCCGGGCTTGCCCGGCCGACGCCCTCGACCGGTCCGATGCCGCCCGAATCAGGCGTCGCCGACGCTGTAGGGCCGGGCTTGCCCGGCCGACGGGATCGACCGCAACCATATCGTAGCGAGGATAGGACGGCGTCGGCGGAAGCGCCCATCCGCCGGACACGCAAGATCGGCAACGTCCACATCGACGCGAGGCTACGCCGGAGAATCAGCAACCCATGAACCCGAACGCACGCATCTACGTCGCCGGCCACCGCGGCCTGGTCGGCTCCGCCATCTGCCGCGCCCTCGAGGCCGGCGGCTATCGGAATCTGGTCACCCGCACCCACGCCGAACTCGACCTCACCGACCAGGCGGCCGTGCGCGCGTTCTTCGAGGAAGTCCGGCCCGAGTACGTCTTCCTTGCCGCCGCCCGCGTCGGCGGCATCCTCGCCAACGACACCCGGCCGGCCGAGTTCATCCGCGACAACCTCCTCATCCAGACGAACGTCATCGACGCCGCCCACCGCACCGGCACGCGCAAGCTCCTGTTCCTCGGCTCCTCCTGCATCTACCCCAAGCACGCCCCGCAGCCGATCAAGGAGGAATACCTCCTCAGCGGCCCCTTGGAGCCCACCAACGAGTGGTACGCGGTGGCCAAGATCGCCGGCATCAAGATGTGCCAGGCCTACCGGCGCCAGTACGGCTTCGACGCCATCTGCGCCATGCCCACCAACCTCTACGGCCCCGGCGACAACTTCGACCTCGAGACCTCCCACGTCCTGCCGGCCCTCATCCGCAAGTTCCACGAGGCCAAGGAGTCGGGCGCGCCATCCGTCACCGTCTGGGGCACCGGAACCCCGCGGCGCGAATTCCTCCACGTCGACGACCTCGCCGACGCGTGCCTGTTTCTCATGCAGCACTACGAGGGCGAGGAGATCGTCAATGTCGGCGTCGGCGAGGACATCAGCATCGGCGAACTCGCCGAACTGATACGCCAGGCCGTGGGCTATACCGGCGCCGTCGTCTTCGACACCACCAAGCCCGACGGCACCCCGCGCAAGCTCCTCGACGTCGGCAGGATCCACGCCCTCGGCTGGCGGGCGCGGATCCCGCTGGCGGAGGGGATACGGGCGACGGTGGAAGCGTACGTGGACTCGCTCGCGGCGGCATGAACACGGAATCGCCTTCTGCCGTCGGCTCCGCCTCGATGCCGGCCTGCTCCCGGTAATCGACTCCCAAGCATGGATACCTTGAGGACCTGGATTTCCAAATGTCCGTCATGAGCACCACACTACCCAATCCCCTGGCGATACTCCGCCGCTGGTGGGGTTACCGCGACCTTCTATACAACCTCGTCAGCAAGGACATCAAGGTCCGTTACCAGGGTGCGATCCTCGGCTTCGCCTGGTCGCTGATGAATCCGCTCATCCTGACGGCCATGTACTACTTCATCTTCACGTACGTGATGCCGTCCAACCTGCCCCACTTCGCCCTCTATCTGGTCGTGGGGACCTTGCACTGGACCCTGTTCTCCAACGTCGTGATGCAGTCGCCCGAGCTGCTGACGGGTAACGCGGGGCTCCTCCAGAAGATCCGCTTCCCGCGCGTGCTTATTCCGGCGTCGAACATGCTCCTAAATCTAGTTCTCTGGACAATGGCATTCATCGTGCTCCTAATTCTGTATCTTCCCCTGGGGGGGCGGTTTAACACGGTGTTGCTGGTGTACCCGCTCTATCTCCTGCTCTTTATAGGCTTTAGCTTCGGTCTGGCCCTCGTGCTCAGTGTCCTCTATGTAGACTTCCGCGACCTGAAGCATTTGATCGAGGTCACGATGCAGGTTCTGTTCTGGAGCACACCTATCATATACCGCTTTGACATGATTCCGCCGCACTTGCGTATTCTGTTTGCGATGAGTCCGATGACCGAATTTACCCTTATATTCCAGGATCTCTTCTGGTCCGGTCGACTTCCGAGTTTACACCTGACGCTTGCATTTGCCCTGTGGACAGCTGCCTCGCTCGGGTTTGGGATGGCGATGTTCCACCGGCGTAGCCCCAGGCTGATCGAACGCCTATGAGCGAGGACTATGCAATCCGTTGCGAGCACGTCACTAAGGATTTCGTGCTCCACCATAACGCCCAGCAGTCCCTGAAGGCGCGGTTCGTCGGGCTGTTCCACAGCCGCTGGCGAGCGACGCCGCATACCTTCCGCGCTGTCGACGACGTGTCGTTTAACGTGCGTCGTGGTGAAGCACTTGGTCTCATGGGGCGCAACGGCTCCGGTAAGAGCACCTTGCTTAGTCTGATTGCAGGAATCTATCCTCCCACAGCCGGCCATATCCTGACGCATGGCCGGCTAGTGCCGATGATCGCGCTCGGGGTCGGCTTCAACGCCGAGCTTACCGGGAGCGAAAATATCTACCTTAACGCTAGTCTTTTCGGCCTGAAAAACCGCGAGATCCGGTCGTTATTTCCGAAGATCGTGGAGTTCTCCGAACTAGGCGACTTCATCCATGAGCCGGTGAAGAACTATTCCTCCGGTATGTACGCCCGTCTGGGGTTTTCCGTGGCCGTGCACCTGGACCCGGAAATATTGCTGGCAGACGAAATCCTCTCCGTGGGCGACTCTGATTTTCAGAATAAATGTCTTTCGCGGATCGAAAAGCTGCGGAAGGAGGGGATGACTTTGGTCTTTGTATCTCACTCGCGAGATCAGGTCAGGCAATTTTGCGATCGCTATATTTGGATGGAAAATGGACGAGCCATTGCATCAGGGAAAGTGAGCAACCTCGAGAGGCCGGTTTTGGAATGCAAAAGAAGGTAGCGTATCTGCACGTTGGCACACATAAAACCGGAACGACATCAATACAACAATGGCTGTATGATCATAGTGGGATGCTGCTTGATTTGGGTGTGCTGGTCCCACGGACAGGGTGCCCCTTTCCGAAGATGGGTGGGCATCATAATCTCGCGTGGGAACTTAGCGGTGATTCCCGTTTTAGGGAAGAATACGGAACCCAGCGCCAGTTGCAGCGTGAACTTGCATCAGTCTGCCATGAAGCGATCGTACTTTCATCTGAGGATTTCGATTGTGTATCCAATCAGCCAGATGTGTTTAAGGCATTCGTGGACGGAATCAGGGGAGACGGATACGACGTAAATGTCGTCGTTTATCTACGTAATCCTTTTGATTACGCAGTTTCGCTTTATGCGGAATACAAGAAGCAGTTAGCGCTTTTGGAAACAAGAAAATCAGGTGATTTTGTCGAGGAGCTACGCCGAAAAACAGATCCCGAAGTGTTTGCCGAGGAAATAGCCAAAGCAAAAGGTTTTGCTATTGGCCACCCGCTTCCCTGCTTTTTAGATTTCGACTACCGAAGATTGATCGAATCTTACTGTTACTCGGCGGGCGGACGTAGGAATGTTCGGGTGCGTGCGTACAGTCAGGACGTGGTTAGGGATTTTGGGAGGCTGATCGGTCTTTCATGCGTGCCGGGGGCCGGTGGCGAACGGAAAAATCAGTCGCAGCTGTCTGAAGAAGAGTTATGTTCCGTGAAGGATGCGCTTAAAGGACAGTGGTCGGTCGACGAAGATGAGTGGCGTAAACTTATTTCGAATCGCAGCGAGAAAGGCGGTAATGCCATGGAAGAGATTCGCGGGTTGCTGGCGCCAGCCGTGGGATTTGTGCCGGACCGAATGACGGATATTTCATCGTGGCACGGCCATCTATCGTTCGTGCCGGTCATGATGCAGGTTCTGAAGCCGAGGGTGTTCGTCGAACTAGGTGTGCACAGGGGTGACTCGTATTTGGCCTTTTGTCAGGCCGTGCAACATTGTAATCTGAATACGAAGTGCTTTGGGGTGGACACCTGGAAGGGAGACAAGCATGCAGGGTTTTATAGCGATGAGGTTTTTTTCGAGCTAAAAAACTATCACGATCCGCGCTATTCCCAATTCTCCATGCTCTTATGCAAAAGTTTTGACGAGGCGCTGAATGACTTCGATGACGGTAGCATAGATCTTTTGCATATAGACGGGCTTCATACGTACGAAGCCGTCACGCACGACTTCGACTGCTGGTTGCGGAAGCTTAGCGATCGGTCGGTCGTTCTTTTCCATGATACGGTTGTTAGGCGTGATGAATTTGGCGTTTGGAAATTTTGGGCAGAACTCGAAACGCGGTATCCTTCCTTTCAATTTTTTCATAGTAACGGGCTGGGCATTCTGAAGGTCGGTAGAAATCTGCGGGGTGCAGCAGAGCTGATTTTTCAGCTCGAAGGGAGCACTAGGGTAGCAATGAGGCAGGCAGTTTATCAACAGAGTGGACTGATAGGCGCGAAGGTGGATGCGGAGGGCGCTAGGAACGAGTTGGAAAAGGCCAAGATGGATGCGGAGGACGTTAGGGTCGAATTGGAAAGGGCTAAGGCGGATGAGGACGTCTTGCGCACGCAACTGGCGGCTATACTCAGATCGAGGTCGTGGCGAGTTACTGCGCCGATGCGCGGCATCACTGCGGTGTTGCGGAGGATCAGGACGAGGTTGCGAAGGACCTAGCTGGGAAACTAGGGCCTGTTGACATTCACGTAATGTGAACAGGGAGCTATACAACCGCCGCGGTGAGCGGAATGAAGGAGGCGAAATGAAGGCCTCTGTAATTATACCAACCAAGAACCCAGGTTCACGCTTTCGAGAAGTGTTAACTGCGGTTCTATCGCAGTCAACCTGTTTTGATTATGAGGTGCTGGTTATCGATTCTGGGTCGACCGACGGTACGCAGGAGTATGTCGAGGGCCATGTGGATCCGCGGATCCGGTTACATTGCATCGATCCTGATTCGTTCGGTCACGGCCGCACACGTAACCTTGGGGTATCGATGACTTTTGGACAGTTCGCGGTCTTTATCACCCATGACGCTATGCCTGCCAACGAGCATTGGCTCGCCAACATGGTGGCTACCGCAGATTCCGATCCGCAGATCGCGGGCGTATTTGGGCGCCACATTGCTTATCGGGATGCCGATCCCTTTACCGCTCGCGAGCTGAAGATGCACTTCGCCGGGTTCGACGCCTGGCCGCTGATGTCCCTGGATGATCCCGAACGCTATGCTCGCGACCAGGGCTACCGGCAGGTTCTCCATTTCTTTTCGGACAATAATGCCCTGATACGCCGCAGCGTGTGGGAGATTTTTCCCTACCCCGACGTAGACTTTGCGGAGGATCAGATCTGGGCACAGAAAATTATTGAGGCCGGGTACAAGAAGGCGTATGCCCGTGATGCTATAGTGATGCATAGCCATGACTACAGCTTGTTCGAGCGGCTTCAACGCAGCTTCGATGAGGCTTACGCATTCCGCCGGCTATTCGGCTATGTACTATGCTCCGGGCTCCGTTCTATGCTGTTATCGTGGTTAGCACTCACTCGGCGTGACATAGATTTCGCTATGCGCGATAAGCTTTGGCGATCGCACACTAGGGCAGTACTTCGCGCGCCGTTTGACAATTTCATGCGTTTGGCAGGTCACTACCTAGGTTCCCGTGGCGACCGCTTGCCTGATGGGCTGCGGAGACGGCTATCACGCGATATGCAAGTGATGCTGGGATTGCGCACTGCCAGGGCGCGGTCTGGGGGGACATATTAACCCGGAAAATTCGTGAAGTTGGAGAACGGAAGGCATCGGATGTGGTCGAAAGGCTGTAAAAACAGACCTTTCCACATACGCGAGGTCTTCCGATGAGGCATGGTGGCACGCGACAGTCTGTTGTCTT
>JALUXX010000039.1 GCA_027013145.1 Gammaproteobacteria bacterium
TGGAGAGCGTGCTGTTGTTCGACAACGATTTCCTCAAGACCGCGAAGATGGTGCGCGAGCGCTGCATCCGCGACGCCGCATACGCCAACGCCATCCGCTGGCAGCCGGCCTTCAAGCAGCTCATCTACCGCAACGACGCCGGCAAGCTCGTGGTGACCATCAGCCAGAACTCCATCGGCAACGCCATCACCGAACTGCTCGGGGTGGTGGTGAAGCGGATTCCCGATGCGCCCGCCTACGAGCAGCACGAGCCGGCGTTGCTGGAACGGTTGCTGGAGGTGCGGCGGCGGCTGATCGAGGCGGACCTCGGCGAGGGCATCGCGACGCACCAGTGGGGGGCGGACTGAGGCCGCCCGGCGGGGGCCTTCTTCGGAGACGGCGGACCATGGGGCCGGGGCGGTGCGCCGGCGTTTGCAATTCCGTACACGGCGGATCGGTCGGCGGCGTTCACTCATGGGGATTGAAAGGGCAACGTATCTTCGCTGGGCGGCCCTTCTCGTGCTGTTTGCGATCCTGCTCGCGGGAGGATGGGCGCTGTACGCGCGATTCGGATCCGCCTTCGCGAGCCCGGAGGCCGCGCACCGCCTGGTCGCGCGCCTCGGCGGGTTCGGTCCGCCGATGGTGGTCGCGCTGATGGTCCTGGCGGTGGTCGTCAGTCCGTTGCCCAGCGCACCCATCGCGCTCGCCTCGGGGGCCGCCTACGGTCATGGCTGGGGGACCCTGTACGTGGTCATTGGGGCCGAACTCGGTGCCCTGACCTGCTTCGGTCTGGCGCGTCTGCTCGGCTACCGCACGATGCACCGCTGGTTCGGCGAGCGCCTGAAACTGGGGCTGCTCGGTTCGCAGGCCGCGCTCACCTGGACCGTGCTGGTCTCGCGCCTGCTCCCCTTTGTATCCTTCGACATCGTCAGTTACGCCGCCGGTCTGACGGTGCTGCGCTTCTGGCGCTTCGCGCTGGCGACGCTCGCGGGAGTGGTGCCTTCGGCCTTTCTGCTGGCGCACTTCGGCAGCGAGATGGCGAGCGGCGAATCGCGCCGCATCCTCTGGTCGGTTCTCGGGCTGGGCCTGCTGACGGCGATCCCGCTCGGGGTCGGCTTCGTGACCCGCCGGGTCCGGAGGGTGCGTGACACCCGGTGGCGCTGAGCGCCGCCGGCGGATCTTCTAGACTATTGGTTTCCCGCCGATGCGGCCAGGCGCTCGAGCGCCGCCGCCTGCGTTCGGTCGAGGCGGCGCCACGGCCACGGGATCAAGGCGGGCACCGCCGCACGGTAGCGCCGGTAGGCCTCGCCGTAGCGTTCGATCAGCTTGCGTTCCTCGAAGTGGATGCCGACGAGCAGGTAGATGGTCAGTGTCACCGCCGTGACCAGCCAGGCGGCGTCCATCTCCCGCGCCCAGAGGATCACCAGCCCGAAGGAGTACCACGGGTGGCGCACGAAGCGGTGCCAGACGGAGAGGCGCAGGGGCGCGGTGTCGCACGGCGCGTCGGCGGCGCCGTGCAGTTGCGCCAGGCCGAGGAACTCGCGCAGGTCGTAGGCGCGCAGGCTCGCCGCGAAGCCGGCCAGCGCCGCGGCGGCGAGGCCGCGCGCGAGCCACCGGCCCCACTCGGGCCAGTGCCAGAGCGGCGCCCCGTGGTCCCCCCACAGGAGCAGCAGCGGTGGGATCAGCAGCAGTACGGCGAGCAGGTTGTAGAGCAGCCGATAGGCGGGCGCGAGGCGTGGGAAGCGGCGTGCGAACCAAGTCTTGGCGCCGGGCGAGGCAGTGAGCGAGTGCCAGAGCCCGTACCCGATCCAGTACGCGGCCAGTCCTGCGAGCGTGGCGGTCTCCGCGCTCACGATTCCCCGTCTCCGGACCGGCGCAGGTGACGGTGGATGTACCACGCGAGACCGAGCGCCAGGAGCAGCGCGACCAGCGTATCCGCACGGTGAAAATAGGTGCCGATGGTGTGCCAGTGTTGTCCGAGCTTCATCCCGATCCACGCCAGCGCCAGGCTCCAGAGCAGCGATCCCGCGAAGGTGTAGACGATGAAGCGGGTGAGGTCCATGCGCGCGACGCCCGCGGGCAGGGCGATGAAGGTGCGCACCACCGGCAGCAGCCGTGCGACGAAGACGGTGAGGTCGCCGTGCCGCCGGAACCAGCAGTCGGCCCGTTCCAGGTCGTTGCGGGAGATGAGGACGTAGCGCCCGTAGCGCTCCAGTGCGGGCCGCCCGCCGCGGGCGCCGACGAAGTAGGCGACCAGCGATCCCAGGACGCAGCCGACGGCGCCCGCGATGCCGATCCACCACAGGTTCATCTTTCCCTGGGAGGCGAGGTAGCCGGAGAAGGGCAGGATGATCTCCGAGGGCAGGGGGATGCACGCGCTCTCGATCGCCATCAGCACCACGACACCGGCGTAGCCGAACTGGGAGATCACCGCCAGGATCGCGGCGGCGAGCGCGCTGAGCAGCCGGTCGATCACGCCGGTTCAGCCGGGGCGCGGACGTCGCGGCGGGGTGGGGCGCCTCGCGTCAACCGGCGCGCTTCAAGCGGCGGTCGAGAAAGCTCAGGCTCCGCTCCCATGCGCGCCGCGTCGCGTCGGGATCGTAATTCGGCCCGGTCTCGTTGCCGAAGGCGTGACGGGCGTCGTAACGATGGAATTCGTGCTCGACGCCCGCCTCCATGAGCCGCTTCTCGAGCGCGTCGACCATCAGCAGCGGGAAGTATTCGTCCTCGAGGGCGAAGTGTCCCTGCACCGGCACCTTGATCGCGCGCGCGTCGGTGGCGTGCTCGGGCGGCACGCCGTACCAGGAGATCACGGCGTCGAGCTCCGGGACGTGCACGCCGGCGAGAATGGCCAGCGCGCCGCCCATGCAGAAGCCCATCACCGCGACGCGTTCGTGGTCGTGCTTGAGCGCACGGGCCGCCCCGCGCAGGTCCTGACGCGCGGCGCCGACGAAGTCGAGCCCCTCCATCAGGTGCGCGGCCTCCGCGGCATCCAGCGTCACCTTACCGCGATAGAGGTCGGGGACCAGGGCGTCGTAGCCGGCTGCCGCGAGGCGGTCGGCGACGCCGCGGATCTGATCGTTCAATCCCCACCATTCCTGGACCACGACGACGCCGGGCGCGCCGGGGGTGCCGGCATCGGCCCGGTAGGCGGCGCACTCGCCGCCGTCGGGGCGCGAAAATGTGATCATCCGTCCCATCGAATCCTCCGGTTCCGCCTCATCCGTTGCGGCGGGCGCGTGACCGCCAAACGTTTCCGCCCGGATTCGGACACAAACTAACGCCGCCCCCCGCCACAGGCAAGGGCTCGTGCCGCGCGCGGGTGCGGCGGGTCTCGTCCGGTTTCCCTCTCGCGGCGTTCACGATCGACTGCGGCCGCCGTGGGGCAGGGTCGACGGCCATCTCGTAGCCCGGATGCAGGCCGCAGGCCGGAATCCGGGGGATCCAGGTGCCGAGGAACTTCCCTTCCCGGATTGCGCTGCGCTTCATCCAGGCCACATCACCTTCGGGCCACGGGCGTCGGGTATTTCCGTAAGCCAGAATAAAAAGGAAGGAAGGCGCACCGATCGGAAGTTCTCCGCGGCACTCGGACGGTGTATGCCGCGGGCTCGTCGGTGGCGGGCGTCCCTGCCCCTCCCTGCTTCCTTCCATGGAACCGGTCAGTGCCTGACCGGAGTATCCCGGAAGCCCTTCGAGATGTCAAAGTCGTCACTACAAGACGGTGCGAGCGGCGGGCGCGTTTCGTTCCGGGGTCCGGTGCCGGGGCCGAACGGACCGGTGCGTGGGGGGCTGCACCGGCTGTGTTACCTTCGTACCGCAGAAGTGCGCTGCGGGTGACCCCGCGGCGCGCACGGCGTCGGCGTGCGGGGCGACCCGCCGGCCCGGGGACCGGCACGAGGAGGCGGAGTCATCGCATTTCCGGCTTCGACGACATCGTTTCGGCACGGACGCCCCGCAGCGCGGCGGTGGATATTGGGCGGAGTGCTGCTCGCCGCCGCGCTCGCCGTCTGGGCGCCGCCGCCCGCGCGGGCACACGCGCCCTACGCGCTGACGGTCTGGTTCCACGCCGGACAACCCGGCGAGCGGCGGGTGATGCGCGCGGCGGTGGACGCATTCAATGCGGAGCAGGATGCGGCCCGCGTACGCCTGGTGCTGATCCCCGAGGGTTCCTACAACGGTCAGGTCCAGGCCGCCGCGCTCGCCGGCGATCTGCCCGACGTGCTCGAGTTCGACGGCCCCTACGTGTACAACTACGTCTGGGAGGGCAAGCTGATCCCGCTGGGCGGGCTGTTGCCCAAGCGCCTGTTGCGCGATCTCCTGCCCTCGGTCGTGCGCCAGGGGACCTACGCGGGGCGGCTGTACTCGGTGGCGATGTTCGACTCGGGGCTCGGGCTGTGGGGCAACCGGCGCCTGTTGGAGCGCGCCGGGGTTCGTATCCCGACGGACCCGGCCGGGGCGTGGAGTGCGGCCCAGTTCGACCGCGTCCTCGCCGCTCTCGCCCGGCACGACCGCGACCGGCGCGTGCTCGACCTCAAGCTCGACTACCCCGGCGAGTGGCTGACCTACGCCTTCTCGCCGCTGATCGAATCGGCGGGCGGGGACCTCATCGACCGGCGCACCGGGCGTACCGCCCGCGGCTTCCTCGACGGGCCCGGCGCGGTGTCCGCGATGCGCCGGGTGCAGTCCTGGTTCCGGAGGGGCTACGTCGATCCCGACGTGCGCGGCGATGCCTTCGTCTCCGGGCGCGCGGCCCTCGCCTGGGGCGGGCATTGGAACTACCCGCGCTACCATCGCGCCCTCGGGCGCGACCTCGTGCTGATGCCGTTGCCGCGCTTCGGCCCGCGCCTGGTCACCGACAGCGGTTCGTGGAACTGGGGGATCACGACCGCCTGCCGGCGCCCGCGCCTGGCCGCACGCTTCCTCGAATTCCTCCTGCGCCCGCGCTGGATCCTGGCGATGACCGCGGCCAACGGCGCCGTACCGGCCACGCGCACGGCGCTGGCGCGCTCGCCGCTGTACCGCCCCGGCGGTCCGCTGCGCCTGTTCGCGGTGCAACTCGAGGAAGGCTACGCCGAGCCGCGACCGCGCACGCCCGCCTATCCGGTGATCAGCTCCGCCTTCCAGCAGGCCTTCCGCGCGATCCGCAACGGCGCGCCGGTGCGCGCGGCGCTGCGGCGCGCGACGACGGTGATCGACCGCAATCTGCGCGACAACGACTACTATCCGCCGATCGCGGTGGTGCGGCGGGTCCCCGCGGCGGGGGGCGGGCGGTGAGCGGGGCCGCGCGACGGGCGCCCGGTGCGCGGCGCGAGGCCGCCGCGGGGCTGCTGTTCGCGCTCCCGGCCCTGCTCGGGCTGGCCCTGTTCGTGCTCGGCCCGTTCCTGTTCGCAGTGGCGGTCTCGTTCACCGATCTGCACCTGGGATCGCCGCTGCCGGTGCACTTCGTCGGGCTGCGTGCCTACCGGCGCCTGTTCGAGGATCCGGTGTTCCTGCGCGCGCTCGTCAACAACGCCGGGTTCGCGCTCGTCGTGGTGCCGGTGCAGACCGCCGCGGCGCTGGCGCTCGCGCTGCTGCTCGATCGCCCGTCGCGGCTGCGCGGCCTCTACCGTACGCTGTTCTTCATGCCCGTGGTCTTTCCGCTCTCGCTGGTCTCTGTGGTCTGGGTGCTGCTCTATGCCCCCGGCCCCGAGGGCACGGTCAACGCCCTGATGCACTGGTTGAGCCTCGGACACTGGCGGGCGCGGGATTTCCTTCACGACCCGGCGCTGGCCCTGCCGGCGCTGATGCTCACTTCGGTCTGGCAGGGCCTGGGTTTCCAGATGATCGTGCTGCTCGCGGGCCTGCAGGAGATCCCGGCCGAGCGCTACGAGGCCGCACGCGTGGACGGCGCCGGGGCGTGGGCGCGCTTTCGCCACGTCACGCTGCCGGGGCTGCGTAACCCGCTGGTGTTCGTCGTGCTGATCACCTCGGTGCTCGCGTTCCGCCTCTTCGATCAGGTGCGCATCATGACCCACGGCGGCCCCGACTACGCCACTACGACGCTGATCTACGAGGCCGTGCGCGCCGCCTTCGATCGCGGCAACGTCGCGCGCGGGGCGGCGATCAGCGTGGTGTTCTTCGTCGTGGTGCTGGGCGTGGCGCTGGTGCAGCGGCGCCTGGTGCGCGAGCGCCGGGAGTTGGCCTGATGCGGCGCACCCTGACGACGGGCTTGCGGCACGCGGCGCTGCTGGTGTCCGCGGCCGCCTTCCTCGCCCCGGTCGCCTTCCTGGTCGTGGGGAGCTTCAAGCCCGAGGGGCGCATCCTCGCCGACGCCGGGAGCTGGCGGGCGTTCTTCCCGGCGCACTGGACGCTGGACAACTACCGCGATGTCTTCGCGCGCGTGGATTTCGTGCGCTTTCTCCTCAACTCGCTCCTGATCAACGGGGCGATGGTCCTGTCCGGGCTCGCGGTCAACTCGCTCGCGGCCTACGCCCTCGCGCGCCTGCGCTGGGCCGGGCGCCCGTTCGTGCTCGGCCTGGTCCTGGCGACGCTCGTCGTTCCCTTCGAGGCCATCGCCGTGCCGTTGTTCTACGGCCTGAGCGCGATCGGCTGGCGCGACGACTGGTCGGTGCAGGTCGTGCCCTTCGTGGCCAATCCGCTGTCGATCTGGCTGTTCTACGTCTTCTTCGCGGGGCTGCCGCGTGAGCTGGAAGAGGCCGCGCGCGTGGACGGCGCCGGCGTGTTGCGCACCTTTCTCACGGTGGTGGTGCCGAACGCGCGCGCGGCCTTCGCCACGGTGGCGATCGTGACGCTGCTCTTCTACTGGGGCATGTACCTGTGGCCGCTGCTGATGACCGCCGGCCCGCACGCGCGCCCGCTGCCGCTGGCGATCGCGACCTTCTACACGCTGCCGCCGCTGCGCTGGGGCGACATCCTTGCCTTCGGCACCCTGATGGTGGCGCCGGTGCTGCTGTTGTTTATTCTTTTCCAGCGCGCGTTCGTACGCGGCGTGGCCGCCACCGGGATCAAGGGCTGAGGCAGTGGCGAGCGTCGAACTCGAAGGGCTGGAGCTGCGCTACCCCAACGGGGTGCAGGCGGTGCGCGGGCTCTCGCTCGCGGTCGCGGACGGGGAGTTCCTGGTGCTGCTCGGGCCGTCGGGCTGCGGGAAGTCGACGCTGCTGCGCCTCGTCGCCGGGCTCGAGGCGCCGGACGCCGGGGAGATCCGCATCGGTGGCGAGCGCGTCAACGAGCGCCCGCCGCAACGGCGCGACGTCGCCATGGTGTTTCAGAACTACGCCCTCTATCCGCACATGACGGTCCGCGCCAACCTCGCCTTTCCGTTGCGGATGCGCCGCCTGCCGCGCGCGCAGATCGCACGGCGCGTGCAGGACACCGCGCGCGCCCTGGGGCTGGAGGCGCTGCTCGACCGGCGCCCCGGCGAGCTCTCGGGCGGGCAGCGCCAGCGCGTGGCGATGGGCCGTGCGCTGGTGCGCGAGCCGGCGGTGTTCCTCATGGACGAGCCGCTCTCCAATCTCGATGCGCGCCTGCGCCTGCAGGTGCGCGGCGAGATCGCCGAGCTGCAGCGGCGCCTCGGGGTCACGACGCTATACGTCACGCACGACCAGGTCGAGGCGATGAGCCTCGGCCAGCGGGTCGCGGTCCTGCGCGCGGGGACGATCCAGCAGCTCGGGGCGCCGGAGCGGCTCTACGAGCGGCCCGCGAATCTCTTCGTCGCCGCCTTTCTCGGCACGCCGCCGATGAACGTCTTTCGCGTCGCGCTCGAGGGGGCGGGCAGTGCGCCCGTGCTGCGTCTCGGGGCCGCGCGTGTCCCGGTGCCGGCGCTCGCGGCCGCGCCCGCCTATGCGGGCCTGCGCCCCGAGGCCTTCCGTCTCGCCGCGCGGTATCCCGAACTGCCGGCCGTGGAGGTGCGCGCGGCCGTGGTCGAGCGGCTCGGCCCCGAGCAGGTGGTGTGGTTCGACGCCCCCGCCGCGGCGGTCGACCCGCTGGCCGCGGCTGATACACCGGCCCCGCGCATGGCCGCGCGCCTGCCGCCCGCCCCGGCGCTCGCGCCGGGCGAATCGCTCGACCTGGCCTTCGAGCCGGCGGCGGTGCACTGGTTCGATGCCGGCGGCCGCGCGCTCGCCCGCCCCGGGACCTGAAGGCCCGGCACTGGTCAGCCTGTGCCGCCCTCGACCGGCAGGCCCGCGGCGCGCCACTCGGGCAGGCCGTCTTCGAGGCGGCGCGCGCGAAAGCCGCGCGCGCGCAGGCGCTGGACGGCCTCGTAGGCGAGCACGCAGTGGGGGCCGCGGCAGTAGGCGACGATCTCGCGGTCCGGCTCGATCCGGGCGAGGTGGGCTTCGAGGTCTTTGAGCGGTACGTTGCGCGCACCGGGCAGGTGGCCGGCGGCGTATTCCTCGGGCGGGCGCACGTCGAGCACGGTCACCAGGCCGCGCCGGGCGCGCTCGAGCAGTTCCCGCCGCGGGACCGGCTCGAGCCGGTCGCGCACCTTTAGATACGTCTCCACCAGCCGGTCGACCTCCGCGAGGTGGCGCCCGGCCACGGCCCGCAGCGCCCCGAGCAGCCCCACCACGTCGTCGCCGGAGAGTTCGTAGTACACATGCCGGCCGGCGGGGTGGGCCTGGACCAGGCCCGCGTGACGCAACTGCTGCAGGTGGCGCGAGGTATTGGCCACGGTGAGGCCCGAGGCGTTAGCGAGCGCCTCGACGCTGTGCGGCCCCTGGGCGAGAAATTCCAACAGTTCCAGTCGGTTGGCATGGGACAGGGCCTTGGCGACACGGGCCAGTTCCGCGAACAGGCGGTGTTTTGGGGAGGCGGCGGTTGACATCGGCTTCGGTTCCTATAGACTATCAATCTATCAATTGAATAATAAAATCTGGTTTGGGGTCCGTCAATGCCTTCGTGGCGGGCCCGCCGCGCGATTCGAGGAATCCTGCCATGAACGAATTCATCATCGCCCACGAGGTCCCCATCCGTCTCGGCTTCTTCTTCGGCGTCTTCGGTGCGATGGCGCTGTGGGAGGTGCTGGCGCCCCGGCGCCCGCTCGGCGTCTCCAAGCCGGTGCGCTGGGCGAACAACCTCGCCCTGGTGTTTCTCAACAGTATCCTGTTGCGGCTGGTGTTCCCGGCCGCGGCGGTGGGCGTGGCCCTCTACGCCCAATCGCGCGGGCTGGGGCTGCTGCACGCGGCGGCGCTGCCGCCCGCGCTCGCCCTCGTCGTCGCGGTGGTCGCGCTCGATTTCGCGATCTACCTCCAGCACGTCCTGTTCCACGCCGTGCCGGCGTTGTGGCGGCTGCACCGGGTGCACCACGCCGATCTCGACATCGACGTGACCACCGGCGCGCGCTTCCATCCCGTCGAGATCCTGCTCTCGATGCTGATCAAGTTCGCGGTGATCCTGGTGCTGGGGCCGCCGGTCGCCGGCGTGGTGGCCTTCGAGGTGCTGCTGAACGCCACCGCGATGTTCAACCACGGCAACGTGCGCCTGCCGGCGGCCGTGGACCGCGTACTGCGCTGGATCGTGGTCACCCCCGACATGCACCGCGTCCACCACTCGGTCGAGGACGACGAGACCAACAGCAACTTCGGCTTCAACCTGCCGTGGTGGGATCGCCTCTTCGGCACCTATCTCGACCAGCCGCGCGCCGGCCACCTCGGTATGGAGATCGGCATCCGCACGTTCCGCGACCCCCGCCGCTGCGCCTGGCTCGACGGGATGCTCGCGATCCCGTTCATCGGACGCATCACCGACTACGCCATCAACCGGCGCTGGGGGACCGTGAAGTGAGGGCGCAGCGGATCGCGCGCGCCCTGTTGTGGGCGGCCCTGGCCGCGGGGATCGGCGCGGCCTTCGCATCCCGCGGGCACCTCGACGCCGCGGCGCTGGAGGCCTGGATCCGCGCCGCCGGCGCCGGTGCGCCGGTGCTGTTCATGGCGGTCTATGCGCTCGGCACGGTCCTGTTCCTGCCGGGCTCGGTGCTGACGCTGGCGGGCGGCGCGCTCTTCGGTCCGGTCCTGGGCACCTTCTGCAATCTCACCGGAGCGACGCTCGGCGCCGCCCTGGCGTTCCTGATCGCGCGCTACCTCGGCGGGGCGTGGGTGGAGCGCTGCGCCGGCCCGCGGCTGGAGCGGTTGCAGCGCGGCGTGGCGGCCGAGGGCTGGCGCTTCGTGGCCTTCGTGCGCCTGGTGCCGCTGTTCCCGTTCAACCTCCTCAACTACGCCCTCGGTCTCACGCGCATCCGCTTCCTCACCTACGTCCTCGCCTCCTACCTGTTCATGCTGCCCGGCGCGCTGGCCTACACCTATCTCGGCTATGCCGGGCGCGAGGCGGTCGCGGGCGGTGCGGACATGATCCGCAAGGGCCTGCTGGCCCTCGGTCTGCTCGCCCTGGTGGCGTTCCTGCCGCGGCTGATCGCGCGCCTGCGCCGGCGCCCGACGCTGGCGGTGGAGGAGCTGCGCCGCCGCCTCGACGCCGGCGGCGAACTCCAGGTGCTCGACGTGCGCGCGGCGGCGGACTATGAGGAAGGGCACATTCCCGGGGCGCGCAACCTGCCGCTCGAAGAGCTGCCGCAGCGGCTGGCGGAACTGGACGCGTTCACCGAGCGCCCGCTCGCCCTGGTCTGCCGCACCGACAAGCGCTCGCTCAAGGCGGCGCGGCTGCTCGCTGCCCAGGGCTTCGCCGACGTGCACGTGGTCGCCGGCGGGATGACCGCATGGACCGGCGCCGGCCTGCCGGTGACGCGCGGTCCCGTCGGGGTGGATTCGGCGGCATAGGGCGAGAGCGAAAACCGGGGCGCCGATGAACCGCGTCCGCCCACGCACGCTGGCGATCGGCGCCGCAGTCGCGTTCCTCGCCGCCTTCCTCGCCTGGCGCATGGTGCGCCCCCTGCACATCTTCGTCATCGGCAAGCGCTTCGAGCGGCCGATCCCGACCGTGTCCGCCCCGGCGGCGCTGGGCGACCTCAGCGCCGCACAGTGCGGCAGCTGCCATCAGGCCAACTACCGCGAGTGGGCGACGACGATGCACGCGCACGCGTGGACCGACCCGTATTTCCGGGCGGACTGGCGTCACGAGGGTCGCGAGCAGATCTGCCGCAACTGCCACACCCCGCTGGACCGCCAGCAGCCTCAACTCGTGCTGGGTTTCCACGGCGGGGACAAGTGGGATCCGATCCTGAAGCCGAATCCGCGCTTCGATCCGGCGCTGCAGCGCGAGGGCGTCACCTGCGCCGCCTGCCATCTGCGCGACGGCAAGATCCTCGGACCCTGGGGACCGAGGCAGGTGCACGCCCCGCACCCCGTGGCGAAGTTCTCCGACCCCAACGAGCTGTGCATCCGCTGCCACGTCGTTCCGGGCGGGCGCTGGGATACCTTCTACCGCTTTCCGCCCTGCGGCACCGCCGCCGAGATCGCCGCCGCCGAGGGGAAGTGGCACGGGCGCAGCGGCGAGTACGTGGTGCACAGCGTCGCCGAACTCGGCTGCGTGCAGTGCCACATGCCGGCGGTCACCCG
>JALUXX010000040.1 GCA_027013145.1 Gammaproteobacteria bacterium
GCTCGAGGACGCGCGCATCCTGGAGGAGGCGGGCGCATCGCTGCTGGTGCTCGAGTGCGTGCCGGCGGCGCTCGCGCGCGAGGTCTGCGCCGCCCTCGCGATCCCGGTGATCGGCATCGGGGCGGGCGTCGACTGCGACGGTCAGGTGCTGGTGCTCTACGACATCCTCGGCCTCACGCCGGGGCGGCGGCCCCGCTTCGTGCGCGACTTCCTGGCCGGCGCGCGATCCGTCGAAGCGGCGGCCGCGGCCTACGTCCGAGCGGTGAAGGCGTGCGAATATCCCGGGCCCGAGCACACCTACGATTGAGCGCCTTACCGCCGGGAGTGCAGCGTCGATGAGCGGTCTGGAGATCGTGCGCGACCCCCAGGTCCTGCGCGCCCGCCGCGCCCGCTGGCGCGCCGCGGGTGAGTCCTGCGCCCTCGTCCCCACCATGGGCAACCTCCATGCCGGTCATCTGGCCCTGGTGCGGGCCGCCCGCGAACGCGCCGGGCGTGTGATCGCGACCCTGTTCGTGAATCCGGGCCAGTTCGGAGAAGGCGAGGATTTCGATGCATATCCTCGAACGTTCGAAGAAGATCGACGTAAATTGTCGGACTGCGGAGTGGATCTCCTGTTCTGCCCGACGGTCGCGGACGTCTATCCCGACGGCTGGGACGGGCACACGCGCGTCACCGTACCGGGGCTCTCGGGGATCCTGTGCGGGGCGACCCGCCCGATCCACTTCACCGGCGTCGCGACCGTCGTCACCAAGCTCCTGAACCTGGCCGCGCCCGAGGTCGCCCTGTTCGGCGAGAAGGACTACCAGCAGCTCACCGTGATCCGGCGGCTGGTGCGGGACCTGTGGATCCCGGTGGAGATCGTCGGTGTGCCGACGGTGCGCGAGTCCGACGGCCTGGCCATGAGTTCGCGCAACCGCTACCTGACCGCCGACGAGCGGGCCCGCGCCCCTGCGCTGTATCGGGTGTTGTGCGCGCAGGCCGCGGCGCTGGCCGGCGGGGTGCGCGACTTCGCCGCGGTGAGTGCCGCCGGCATGGCGGACCTGGCCGCGGCGGGTCTGGAGCCGGAATACTTCGAGGTCCGTCGGGCGGACGACCTGGAACTGCCGCAACCAGCGGATTCGCATGTGGTAATTCTTGCCGCCGCGCGTCTGGGGCGGGCGCGGCTGATCGACAACGTGCGCACGCGATTGAACCCGGACCCCGGATCCCCGATAATAGGCGGTCCGTAACTCCTTGGCTGCACAGGGGGCGTCACCCGTCCCTTGGCCCGGGGGCGGACGCGGAGCGCCCGACCATGCATCTCACCGTATTGAAGGCCAAGCTGCATCACGCGCGCGTGACGCACGCCGAACTCGAGTATGAGGGTTCGTGCGCGATCGACGCCCGGCTGCTCGACGCCGCCGGGATCCGCGAGTACGAACAAATCCATATTTATAACATGGAAAACGGCGAGCGCTTCGTCACCTACGCGATCCGGGCCGAGGTCGACTCGGGGATCATCTCGGTCAACGGCGCCGCCGCCCACAAGGCGCACCCGGGCGACCGGCTCATCATTTGCGCCTACGCCGGGGTCGCGCGCGAAGAGGCGCACGCCCACCACCCGACGCTCGTCTATCTGGACGCCGCCAACCGGATCACGCGTACCGGCCGCCACACGCCGGTGCAGGTGGCCTGAGCCGGCCCACACCGACGACCCGCGGCCCGGTCTCCGACCGTCCGGCCGCACGCGGCCATTCCGTCCGTCTCGAAGGGGATCGTCCAAGGAATACCGGGGCGGGCGGCGCCCGCCCCGGTTGCGGATCACGCGGAGGGCTGGACGCCTTCGGCACCCGGGTGGGCGGCGGCGCGGTGCCCGTCGGCCCCCGGCAGGACGCGGTAGAGTCCGAGCTTGATCGCGTCCTGGGCCACCATCCAGGCGACGTTGTAGGCCCAGACGAGGCCGATCACCTCCGGCGGGATCGCCGTCATCAGCCAGCCCTGCCA
>JALUXX010000041.1 GCA_027013145.1 Gammaproteobacteria bacterium
ATTTCATCGTGGCCAGAGAACCCCTCGCGGGTCCTCACCAACAGGCCGAATATACGGACGCAACCTGTCCCTGCCATCGACCCGCTCACGGCCTTGCAAAATGGGAGGAGACCATATACGGGCTACGGGGAGAGGTAGCCCGGATGGAGCGCAGCGGAATCCGGGGACGGCGTTTTCGCCGGCACCGTGATCCCCGGATTCCGGCCTGCGGCCTGCATCCGGGCTGCGGTATGGCCGTCACCGTCTGCGCAAGTCGCAACAGGTCGCGGGTGGTGACCTTCAACGATACGCGGACAAGGAGAGAATCCCATGCGAACGTCAGCAGTCACGGCCGGAACCGCCGTCTTTCTCTGTCTCGCCCTGCCGGCGGCGATGCCCGCCGCGGACGCCGCACCGCTGGCGGTGACGGCGCAGGCGGGCACGCTGGGCGCGGGGGGCAGCGTCTGGCTGGGTTTGCCATTCCATGCCGACGTACGCTTCGGGGGCAACTACCTGCCGTTCAGTCACGCCCTGGATTCCGGGGGCGTGCACTACGACGGCTCGGTCCGGCTCCAGTCCTTCACCCTGCTGGCGGACTGGCATCCGTTCCACGGCTATTTCCGCCTCACCGGCGGCTTGGCCTACAACGACAACCGCTTCACCCTGACCGCCACCCCGAGCGGCGGAACCTATACGATCAACGGTACCAGCTATACCAGCTCTCAGGTCGGCGCGCTGACCGGCACGGCAACCTTCAATCGTGCCGACCCGTACTTCGGGATCGGGCTGGGCAATCCATTCCGCGGCGGCCACTGGACCTTCGGTCTCGACCTGGGGGTGCTCTATCAGGGGACGCCCAAGGTCTCGCTGAACGCCACGGGGGCGGCCGCGGATCCCCGGCTCGCCGCCGATGTGCAGGCCGCCGCCGATCAGGTGCGCAGTGACGTGCGCAAGTACAAGTGGTATCCGGTGGTGATGTTTTCGTTCGGTTACCGGTTCTGAAGGCCCGGGCGCGCGCAATCAGTCGGCGGCGGCCTTGAGTTCGTAGAGCAGCGCCAGGGCCTCGCGCGGGCTGAGCCCGTCGGGGTCGAGCCCGCGCAGCCGCTCGAGCAGCGGATGCGGCGCGGGGGTCGCGTCCGACGCTGCGCCCGGGGACGCGTCGAACAGAGGGAGCTGCGGGGCGTCGGCCGGCGCCGGCGCGCGCCGTTCGAGTTCCTCCAGGCGTACGCGCGCACGTTCGATCACGTGACGCGGCACGCCGGCGAGCTGCGCCACGTGCAGGCCGTAGCTGCGGTCGGCCGGGCCCGCGCGCACCGCGTGCAGGAAGACGATGCCCTCGCCGTGTTCGACCGCGTCCAGGTGGACGTTCTCGACGCCCGGGATCTCCGCGGCGAGGGCGGTCAGCTCGAAGTAGTGCGTGGCGAACAGGGTGAAGGCGCGGATGCGGGTGCCGAGCTCCACGGCACAGGCCCACGCGAGCGCGAGGCCGTCGAAGGTGCTGGTGCCGCGCCCGATCTCGTCCATCAGCACCAGCGAGTGCTCGGTCGCGTTGTGCAGGATCGCGGCCGTCTCGGTCATCTCCACCATGAAAGTCGAACGCCCGCCGGCGAGGTCGTCGGCCGCGCCGATGCGGGTGAAGATGCGGTCGATCGGACCGATCACCGCGCGTCGCGCCGGCACGTACGCGCCGATGTGGGCGAGCAGGACGATGAGGGCGGTCTGGCGCATGTAGGTCGACTTGCCGCCCATATTCGGCCCGGTGATCACCAGCATGCGCCGCGACTCGTCGAGGACGGTGTCGTTGGCGACGAAGGGGGCGTCGAGCACGCCCTCCACGACCGGGTGACGGCCGCCCTCGATGCGGATGCCGGGAGTGTCCTCGAGCTCGGGTGCGCGGTGATCGAGGGTGTCGGCGCGCTCGGCGAGGGTCGCGAGCACGTCGAGTTCGGCGAGGCCGGCCGCACAGGTCTGCAGCGCCGTGAGGTCGTCGAGGAGGCGTTCGAGCAGCTCGTCGTACAGGCCCTTCTCGCGCGCGAGGGCGCGCTCGCGCGCCGACAGGATCTTGTCCTCGAAGGCCTTGAGTTCCGGTGTGACGTAGCGCTCGGCCCCCTTGAGCGTCTGGCGCCGGACGTAGTCGGCGGGGACGCGCCCCGACTGGGCGCGCGTGACCTCGAGGTAGTACCCGTGGACCCGGTTGTAACCCACCTTGAGACCGGGAATCCCGGTACGCTCGCGCTCGCGCGCCTCCAGTTCGATGAGGAAGCGGTCGGCGTGCTCGGAGAGTTCGCGCAGCTCGTCGAGTTCGGCGTCGTAGCCCGGTGCGATCACGCCGCCGTCGCGGATCAGCACCGGCGGCTGTTCGACCAGTGCGCGCTCCAGCAACCCGTGGACCGCCGGGTGCTCGCCGATGCGCCCGGCGAGATCGCGCAGCAGCGGGGAATCGAAGGGTGCGAGCTGCGCCTGCAGCCCCGGCAGGCGCCCGAGGGCCGTGCGCAGGGCGGTCAGGTCGCGCGGGCGTGCCGACTTCAGCGCCACGCGGGCGAGGATGCGCTCGAGGTCGCCGATACCGCGCAGGGTCTCGTGTACCGCCGTGAAGGCACGTGCGTCGAGCAGCGCGGCGATGGCCTGATGGCGCGCACGCAGGATCGCGCGCGCGCGCAACGGCCGGTGCACCCGGCGGCGCAGCAGCCGCCCGCCCATGGCCGTGGCGGTACGGTCCAGCACGCCGACGAGGGTGTGTTCCGGGCGGCCGGCGAGACTGTGCTCCAGTTCCAGGTTGCGCCGTGTGGCCGCGTCGAGCACCACCGCCTCCTCGGGATGTTCGACCTGCAGGGCCCGCAGGTGGGGCAGGGCGGCGCGCTGGGTCTCCTGCACGTACTGCAGCAGGCAGCCGGCCGCAGCCAGGGCCGGCCCCAGATCGGCGCAGCCGAAGCCGTCGAGGTCGCGGGTACCGAACTGGCGCGCCAGGGCGGCGCGGGCGCCGGCCGCGTCGAAGTGCCACGGCGGACGCCGCCGTACGCCGGGCCGTCCGGTCACCGCGGAACCCGCCGCCGCGTCCTCGGCGAGGAGCAGTTCCGCCGGGCGCAGTCTCTCCAGCTCCGCCGCCAGCGCCGCCTCGCCGTGTACCTCCTGGACCGTGAAGCGTCCGCTCGAGAGTTCCAGCACCGCGATGCCCCAGGTCCCGTCGTGCGCGTACACCGCCCCGAGCAGGTTCTCGACGCGGTCCTCGAGCAGGCCCTCGTCGGTGAGCGTCCCCGGCGTGACGATGCGCACGACGCGCCGCTCCACCGGGCCGCGCGCGGCGCCCGGGTCGCCGATCTGTTCGCAGATCGCCACCGACTCGCCGAGGCGCACGAGGCGCGCGAGGTAGGTCTCGACGGAGTGTACCGGGACGCCGGCCATCGGGATCGGCGCGCCCGCCGACTGGCCGCGGGTGGTCAGGGTGATGTCCAGCAGCCGCGCCGCGCGCTGCGCATCCTCGTAGAACAGCTCGTAGAAATCACCCATCCGGTAGAAGACGAGCACGTCGGGGTGCTGCGCCTTGATGCGCAGGTACTGCTGCATCATCGGGGTGTGGGCGTCGAGCGGCGTCTCGGGCGCGGCCATCGCGAGAGTCTAGCAAATCGTCTTTCCGGCAGGCGCGACCCCTGGCGCGCCCGCCCGACGCCGTGCATCACGAGCGATGCGGGTTTGGATCGGCGTCGTCGGCGGGCCAAGGCCCGACCTACGGGTGCCCCGCGCGGCGTGAATCATGGGGTAGGGCCGGGCTAGCCCGGCCGACGCCGCCGAATCGTTGCCGCCGTGCGCCGGTTCGGCATGGTCGGCGGCCCGAGGCCCGACCTACGATGTTTCCTCGAACCGGGGTAGGGCCGGGCTTGCCCGGCCGACGCCGCCGAATCGTTGCCGCCGTGCGCCGGTTCGGCATGGTCGGCGGCCCGAGGCCCGCCCGACGAACGCCCGGCAGGCGTTTCGACACGCCCGTCGCAATCTCCTACCATGACGGCATGACGGATGCGGAACTGCGGAAGCTCGCGCGTCGCGTCGGCGGCGCCCTGCAGGCGCGGGGCTGGATGCTGGCGGTGGCCGAGTCGTGTACCGGCGGGTGGATCGCCAAGGTCCTGACCGACGTCCCGGGCAGCTCCGGTTGGTTCGAGCGCGGCGTGGTGAGCTACAGCAACCGCGCCAAGGTGGAACTGCTGGGCGTCTCGCCGCAGGCGCTCGAGACCCACGGCGCGGTCAGCGAGGCGGTGGTGCGGGAGATGGCCGAAGGCCTGCGCGCACGCGCACCGGTGCAGGTGACGGTGGCGGTGAGCGGCATCGCCGGGCCCGAAGGCGGGACCCCGGACAAGCCGGTCGGAACGGTCTGGTTCGCCTGGTCCACCGCGGCGGAGACGCGCGCGCGGCGCCACCGCTTCGAGGGCGACCGCGAGGCCGTGCGCCGCCGGTCTGTGGCCGCGGCGCTGGAGGGCGTACTCCGCGCGGCGGCCCCCGCCGGTCCCGCCGGTGACTGAGGGGCCGGTCCTGCGCCTGTTCTTCGCGTTGTGGCCGGATCCGGCGTCGCGCCGCGCCCTCGTGCGCGCCACGCGCGCGGCGGTCCGCCACAGCGGCGGGCGCCCGGTCGCCGAAGACAATCTCCATCTCACCCTGGTCTTCCTCGGCGGCGTCGACGCGCCCGGGCGCGGCTGCTGCGAGGCGGCGGCGGACGCCCTGCGGGCGCCCGCGTTCACCCTGACGCTCGACACCCTCGGCCACTGGCCGCGGGCGCGGGTGCTGTGGGCCGGCTGTACGCAGGTCCCGCCGCCGCTCGCCGCCCTGGCGGCGTCGCTGGCCGCGGCGCTGGTGCCGTGCGGCTACCGCCCCGAGCCGCGCCCGTTCCGCCCCCACGTCACCCTCGCGCGCAAGGTCGCGTGCTGGAAGGGCGGGGCCCGGGCCGATCCGGTCTCCTGGCCGGTCCGCGAGCTGTGTCTGGCCGCGTCGGTGACGGACCCCGCCGGGGCGCGCTACCGCGTGCTGCGGCGCTGGCCGCTCGCGGGTTAGTTCGGATTTTCCACCGGGCTAGGCCGGCTGCGCGGATCTGTGGGATAATCGCCGCGGACATTTTCGGCGGATGTGGAGCGGCGGATGCAGCGCGCGGCAGCGAAGCGGGGGAGACAGGCGATGGACGACAACCGCAGCAAGGCCCTCAGCATGGCCCTCGGCCAGATCGAGAAGCAGTTCGGCAAGGGCGCCATCATGCGCATGGGCGACGCGCAGGCGGTGCGCGACGTGGACGTGGTCTCCACCGGCTCGCTCGGGCTCGACATCGCCCTCGGCGTCGGCGGCCTGCCGCGCGGGCGCGTGGTGGAGATCTACGGGCCGGAGTCCTCCGGCAAGACGACGCTGACCCTGCAGGTGATCGCCGAGGCGCAGAAGGCGGGCGGGACCGCGGCCTTCGTCGACGCCGAGCACGCGCTGGACCCGGGCTACGCCGCGCAGATCGGCGTCAACGTCGACGACCTGCTGGTCTCCCAGCCCGACACCGGCGAGCAGGCGCTCGAGATCGCCGACATGCTGGTGCGTTCGGGCGCGGTCGACGTGGTCGTCGTCGACTCGGTGGCGGCGCTCACGCCCAAGGCCGAGATCGAGGGCGAGATGGGGGATTCGCACGTCGGGCTGCATGCGCGGCTGATGTCGCAGGCGCTGCGCAAGCTCACCGCCAACATCAAGCGTTCGAACACCCTGGTCATCTTCATCAACCAGATCCGCATGAAGATCGGCGTGATGTTCGGCAACCCCGAGACCACCACCGGCGGTAACGCCCTCAAGTTCTACGCCTCCGTGCGCCTGGACATCCGCCGCATCGGCGCCATCAAGAAGGGCGAGGAGATCGTCGGCAACGAGACCCGCGTCAAGGTCGTCAAAAACAAGATGGCCCCGCCGTTCCGGCGCGCCGAGTTCGAGATCATCTACGGGCGCGGCATCTCGCGCGAGGGCGAGTTGATCGATCTGGGCGTCGCCAACGGCATCGTCGACAAGTCCGGTGCCTGGTACAGCTACGGCAGCGAGCGCATCGGGCAGGGCAAGGACAACGCCCGCGAGTTCCTCGTGCAGCACCCTGAGACGGCGCGCGAGATCGAGCAGCGCATCCGCGCCAAGCTCCTGGCGCAGCCCGAGCCGGCCGCGGCGCGTGAGACCGCCGAAGTCGAAGAGGCCTGAGGGGGATCCCCGGCGCCTGGCGCTGGATCTGCTCGCCCGTCGCGAGCACTCCGCGGCGGAGCTGCGCCGCAAGCTCACCCGGCGGGGAGTGGCGAGCGGAGAGGCCGCGGAGCTGGTCGGGGATCTCGCCGGGGCGCGGTTGCAGAGCGACGAGCGCTTCGCCGAGCAGTATGCCGCAAGCCGCCGCGAGCGCGGCTACGGGCCGTTGCGCATCGCCGCCGAGCTGCGCGAGAGGGGGGTTCCGGACCCGTTGATCGGGCGCTTCGTGGACGCGCACGACCCGGAGTGGGTCGAGCGCGCGCGCGCGGTGCGCCGCAAGCGCTTCGGCGCGCCGGGCGGGCCGCGCGATCTGCGCGAGCGGGCGCGCCAGGCGCGCTTCCTGCAGTACCGCGGTTTCTCCCCGGCCCAGGTTCGCGCCGTCCTCGGCGACGGGGACGGAGACGGGGACTGAGAGGCCGCTGCGAGACGTCCGGCTCGCTGAGCTAAGCACTTGAAACTTTTACCCTGAACCGGGAAACTGTCGGTATGATCCGGAGCAGCGAACTGCGCCAGGGGTTCCTGGACTTCTTCGCCGCGCGGGACCACGTGGTGGTCCCGTCGAGTCCGCTCGTGCCCGCCCGCGACCCGACGCTGCTGTTCACCAACGCCGGCATGGTGCAGTTCAAGGACGTCTTCCTCGGCCTGGAACCGGGACCGGGGCCGCGCGCGGCGAGCGCGCAGCGCTGCCTGCGCGCCGGCGGCAAGCACAACGACCTGGAGAACGTCGGCTACACCGCGCGTCACCACACCTTCTTCGAGATGCTGGGCAATTTCAGCTTCGGCGACTACTTCAAGCGCGAGGCCATCCACTACGCCTGGGAGTTCCTCA
This sequence comes from Gammaproteobacteria bacterium, assembly GCA_027013145.1. GTDB lineage: Bacteria > Pseudomonadota > Gammaproteobacteria > 21-64-14 > 21-64-14 > BMS3Abin12. The sequence continues at coordinate 7,043 of JALUXX010000041.1, forward strand.
CGCGCACGCTCGCCCTGCCGCCGGAGCGCCTCTGGGTGACCGTCTTCGAGGAGGATGACGAGGCGGCGGCGATCTGGCTCGACGAGGTCGGGGTCGAGCGCGCCCGCTTCGCGCGCATCGGCGCCGCCGACAACTTCTGGTCGATGGGCGACACCGGCCCCTGCGGGCCGTGCTCGGAGATCTTCTACGACCACGGTCCCGAGGTGCCCGGCGGGCCGCCGGGCACGCCGGAGGCCGACGGTGACCGCTACGTGGAGATCTGGAACCTGGTCTTCATGCAGTACGACCGCGACGCCGCGGGTACCCTCACCCCGCTGCCGCGTCCCTCCGTGGACACCGGCATGGGTCTCGAGCGACTCGCCGCCGTCCTGCAGGGAGTGCACGACAACTACGCGATCGACCTGTTCCGGAATCTGATCCGTGCCGCGGCCGACCTCGCCGGGACCGCCGACCTCGAAAGCAGTTCGCTCAAGGTCATCGCCGACCACATCCGCGCCTGTGCCTTCCTCGTCACCGACGGGGTGCTCCCGTCCAACGAGGGCCGCGGCTACGTACTGCGGCGCATCGTGCGCCGCGCAGCGCGCCACGGACACCGGCTGGGTCTGGAGGAGCCGTTTCTGTACCGGCTGGTGGGGCCGCTGGTCGCCGAGATGGGCGACGCCTATCCCGAACTCGCGGCGGCACAGACGCGGGTGGAGCGCACCCTGCGCCTCGAGGAGGAGCGCTTCGCCGAGACCCTGGAACAGGGCCTGCGTATCCTCGATCAGGAACTGGAGCGCCTTGCGGGTCGCGTGATCCCCGGCGAGGTGGTCTTCCGCCTCTACGATACCTACGGCTTCCCGGTCGATCTCACGGCGGACATCGCCCGCGAGCGCGGGCTCGAACTCGACACCGCCGGCTTCGAGCGTGAGATGCAGGCCCAGCGCGAGCGGGCGCGGGCGGCCGGCGGCTTCCGGGTCGACTACACCCAGCGCATGGAGATCGGCGAGGCCTCCGAGTTCACCGGCTACGAGCACCTCACCGGGCGCGCCGAGGTGCGCGCGCTCTACCGCGACGGACGTGCGGTCGAGCGGCTCGAGGCGGGCGAGGAGGGCCTGGTGATCCTGGACCGCACGCCGTTCTATGCCGAGTCCGGCGGGCAGGTCGGCGACCGCGGCACGCTGCGCGGCGCCGACGCCCTGTTCGAGGTACGCGATACGCGTAAACACGGCGCCGCGCACGCGCACTACGGACTGGTCCGCACCGGCGCCATCGTCCTCGGGGCGCAGCTCGAGGCGCGCGTGGACGAGGCGCGGCGCGGTGCCACGCGCCTCAACCACTCGGCGACCCACCTGCTCCACGCCGCGCTGCGTCGCGTGCTCGGCGAGCACGTGCGCCAGAAGGGCTCGCTGGTGGCCCCCGAGCGGCTGCGCTTCGATTTCTCCCACCCCGAGGCGCTCACGCCGGAGCAGATCGCGGAGATCGAGCGCCTGGTGAACCGCGAGATCCGCGCCAACCTCGAGGTCACCACGCGCATCATGCCCTTCCGTCAGGCGATCGCCGCGGGGGCCCTGGCCTTCTTCGAGGACAAGTACGGCGACGAGGTGCGCGTCCTGTCGATGGGCGATTTCTCCACCGAGCTGTGCGGCGGGACCCACGTGGCGCGTACGGGGGACATCGGCTTCTTCAAGATCGTCGCCGAGGGCGGGGTCGCGGCCGGCGTGCGCCGCGTCGAGGCGGTCACCGGCGAGGCCGCCGTGGCGCGAGCGGCCGAGGCCGAGGCCGCCCTCGCACGCATCGGCGCCCTGCTCAAGGCGGGGGCCGGAGAGGTCGTAGAGCGCGTCGCGCAGCTCCAGGACCGTACCCGGGCCCTGGAGAAGGAACTCACCCGGCTCCAGGGGCAGCTCGCCGGCCGCCAGGGGGGGGAGCTGGCCGATCGGGCGGTCGATTGCGGCGGCGCCAGGGTCGTGGCCGCGCGCCTCGACGGGGCCGACGCCAAGACCCTGCGCGAGACCGTCGACCGGCTCAAGAACAAGCTCGGCAGCGCCGCGGTGGTCCTGGGGGCGGTCGAGGACGGGAAGGTGCGCCTCGTGGCCGGGGTCACGCGCGATCTGACCGATCGCCTCCCCGCCGGGGACCTCGTCAACGTCGTGGCCGAGCGCGTCGGCGGGCGCGGCGGCGGCCGCCCCGACCTCGCCCAGGCCGGCGGGACCCGCGCGGAGGCCCTGGACCCGGCCCTGGCCGCGGTCCCGGATTGGGTCCGGGAGCGGCTCGGCGGCTGAAGGGTCCCACCCGGCGCGGGTTTTGGTGTAACCTTCGCCCCCCGGGCGGAGCGCCCGACCCCCTGTCCTCCCAGGCCCGCGGGCGGGCCGATCCATCGCGAACCCCGATCCGGACGAGACCACGGGCACCCGGGCACGGAACATGGCGCTGATCGTACAGAAATACGGCGGGACCTCGGTGGGCGACCCGCAGCGGATCCTGCACGTCGCCGAGAAGGTCGCCGCGCAGCGCGCGCGGGGCGACCGCGTCGTGGTCGTCGTTTCGGCCATGAGCGGGGAGACCGACCGCCTCCTCGCCCTGGCGCGCAGCATCGCCCCGCGCCCGGACCCGCGTGAGCTCGACGTGCTGCTCGCCACCGGCGAACAGGTCACCATCGCGCTGCTGAGCCTGGCGCTCGACCGGATCGGGTGTCCGGCCCGCTCCTATACCGGTGCGCAGGTGCAGATCCTGACCGACAGCGCCTTCAACAAGGCGCGCATCCGCGGCGTGGACGTCGAGCGCCTGCGCGGGGATCTCGAGGCCGGGCGTGTGGTCGTGGTCGCGGGGTTCCAGGGTGTCGACGGCGACGGGCGCATCACCACGCTCGGGCGCGGGGGCTCCGACACCACCGCCGTCGCGGTCGCCGCGGCCCTCAAGGCCGACGAGTGCCAGATCTACACCGACGTCGACGGGGTCTATACGACGGATCCGCGCGTGGTTCCACAGGCGCGGCGTCTGCAGCGCATCACCTTCGAGGAGATGCTGGAGATGGCGAGCCTCGGCTCCAAGGTGCTGCAGATCCGCTCCGTCGAGTTCGCCGGAAAGTACAACGTTCCGTTGCGCGTCCTGTCGACATTTCAGGACGGCGAGGGCACGCTCATCACCTACGAGGATCCGGACATGGAAGAGGTGCAGATCTCCGGGATCGCCTTCAGCCGCGACGAGGCCAAGCTCACCATCGTGGGCGTGCCGGACGAGCCCGGCGTCGCCTACCGCATCCTCGGGCCCATCGGCGAGGCCAACATCGAGGTCGACATGATCGTCCAGAACGTCGGCGCCGACGGGACCACCGATTTCACTTTCACCGTCCACCGCAACGAATACGAGCGGGCGTTGGAGCTGCTCCAGCGGGTGGCGGCCGATCTGCGTGCCCGCGACGTGTCGGGCGACCCGCACATCGTGAAGATCTCCCTGGTCGGGGTCGGGATGCGCTCGCACGCGGGGATCGCCAGCCGGATGTTCCAGACCCTGGCGCGGGAGGGCATCAACATCCGCATGATCTCCACCTCCGAGATCAAGATCTCCGTGGTCGTGGACGAAAAGTACCTGGAACTGGGGGTACGCGCCCTGCACGAGGCCTTCGAACTGGATCGGGAGCCGGCGGCGGGCGCGGGCTGAGAGACGCGCGCAGGGGGCTCGACCCGCCTGCGGCGCGACGCCGCCGGCGTCCCGGGCCCCCTACGGTTTTCCGGTTTTCGGCCGCTACCCTCATCGATGCGCGCCGCCTGCCGGGCGGACGGCTTGGGGTGATACATAAGCATCTGTAGGAGATAAGGAAATGCTCATTCTCACCAGAAGGGTCGGTGAAACGCTCATGATCGGGGACGAGGTCACCGTGACCGTGCTCGGCGTCAAGGGGAACCAGGTGCGCATCGGGGTCAACGCCCCCAAGGACGTCGCTGTCCATCGCGAGGAGATCTACGAGCGCATCAAGCGCGAGCAGCAGGGCGACAATCACTCCGATCCTTCCTCCTCCAACGGTTCCGGTCAGGCGCCGCACCTGCACACCGGGAAATAGGGGTTTACCTGCTATTCCCGCCTCTGTATTCTTCCCACTCTCCGGAGAGATGGCCGAGCTGGTCGAAGGCGCTCCCCTGCTAAGGGAGTATGGGGCTAAACACTCCATCGAGGGTTCGAATCCCTCTCTCTCCGCCAGGCCGCCCACCGCCGGGGTTCCTTGACACCCCGGAATAGCCTCGGGGACAATTGCGGCCCCAATTCGCGCCCGTAGCTCAGCTGGATAGAGTACCTGGCTACGAACCAGGCGGTCGGGAGTTCGAATCTCTCCGGGCGCGCCACTTTTGTAATATTGTTCAAGTAGTTACGGGCGACGAAGAGGTCGCCTTCGACTTCAGCACAACCAATGCCGGATT